>NZ_PVSS01000016.1 GCF_003025005.1 Brumimicrobium mesophilum | reverse complement strand
TTAGAAAGCTGGAAGAAGAAAATGAAACACTTTTGCTTGATCACACCAATAACGAAAATCTAGTTGCGCAGAATAAGGCTTTGGAGCAATTGGAAAGTGAAATCCAAAATGAAATCGATGAATTGGAAGCTGTAATTGCAGAGGAAAACCAAATTTCAAATGAAATCAATGAAGAAGAATTAGCTGAATCAAATCTGGAAAGTGGAAATAATGAAGTACTTAATTCCTCAACACAAATTCCAAACAATGTAAGGACCTTGTTTTCAGAAAAAGGAGAAGAAAAGTTTAATGAGCTTAATTTAGAAAAAGCGCAACTGATCGCTGAAATACAGAATAACCCTTCATTGAAGAATGATATAAAAACAATAAATAAATTAGCTAAAATTGAAGACAAAATCCAGCAAGAGATTAATATCGAACTACAAAAAGCTGTTTTAGACAATTATTCTCTCATTGAAAGCCAAGCAAATTCAATTGATGATTCGAATAATATTCAGATTTTAAAGTCTAAGCAAAGTTTAGCTAAAACTGATTATTCTATATTGAAGATCAATAAAAGTGGAGATTCTGAATCAAGATATAAATTATTGAATCAGACCTTTCAGGAACAACAAAAATTAATAGAATCAAATAAAGAAAAAGTTTTAGAATCTAATAATGAAAGTTCATGGACTTCAATAGAAGCTCTTAAAAAAGAACAAGTTGAAATTGATAATTTATTAAAGAAATTAGAACTTCAAAAGAAGGAATTTTCAGATTTAAAATCAGCTGCAAATAAAAATGAACTTGAAACTATACACTTCAATCTAGAACAACTAGCTGAAATTAAAGAGAACTATGAAAGCAAATTAAACACTAATAACCTACAAATAGAAGAATTAGAGAATAATTTTCTAACTGCCAATAACAATACTGAATCGAAGAATGAAAACAATCTTTCAACTGAAGAGAAAACAACGAATCTAGAAAACAAAGTAGAAAATAAAGTGGATGAGTTTGAAAACAATGTATCCATAAATTCTAATACACAGCAGGATGATTCAGGTAATTTAATTTCAAACAAAGTAGAAGAAATCCTAACACCTTCTAGCAAGGAAAAACTAAGTACTTTGTTAAATGAAAAGAATGCAATTGAAACTGAGTTAAAAAACACTGAAGTTCCAAATGAAAAAACTAAATTAAAGAAACAGCTTTCAAAAATTGAAGGCGAAATTTATACCGGAGTATCCTTAGATCTTCAAAATAAGATAATTTTAGAGAGAGATGAATTGCAAAATCAAATCAAGAACACTGAAATCGAAAATCAAGATGATCTCAATGCTTTAGCATTCAATCAATCCAAAATAGACCAATTGATTTTCAAGTCGAAATCAAGTGCTGATGCTAAAGAAAAATACGAATTACTAAATGAAGCATTACAAGCTCAAGAAGTTGCTCGGAAAAGTATCGATGATGCAAAACAACAAAAGAAAATTACTGACTATATCCAAAGTGTTGCATCTGAAAAGAAATTAAACAATATTGATCCTCAAACAATTACTTATACAGAAGAGCAAATAAAGAAAGAACAAATCCAATTTAATTTAAAATTGCTTGAATTAGAGGAGCAGCAGAATGATTATGCAGCTTTAAAAATAACATCTAACCAATTACAACAGCAGGAAATTGATTCTAGCATCGTGCAAATTGAGAATATTAAAACCAAGATACAGTCGCAATATGTAGAAAACAACCTTCTACTGGATCAATTTAAATCTCAAAAATTGGCAGATGAAAACAAAGGAGTTTCCAACACGGCAATCAATAATGCGATCACCTATAAGGAAGAAGTTGAAATTGCAGAATCTCCAGAATACAATAATCAACTTAAATTCATTAATAAACTGCAACAATCTCAATATGAATTACGAATTAAAGAACAACAATTAGAGGATCTACTTAATGAAATGAAAAAGTTGAATGATAAAATCAAATTAGCCAAAACAATTTCAGAAGAAGATAAGCAATTAATTGACAACTATATACTTAGCATCAACACTACTAAAAACGAAATTAAATCCTTAAGAGCAGATGTTCAAAAGCATCAATTGGATTTAGAAAAGGCACTTCCTACAGATAAGATATTAAGAAGTAAAACAGAAAATTTAATTGCTCGGGATGTTTCGCCTATCAAAGAAGGAGAAAAGAACAAAATAAACAAGCAATTGATTGAAACAGGATTTGTAGTTCTGCAGGAAAATCAGGTAACCTACAGCGATGAAAGACCTATTCCTATTATTGAGAATACAGAAGATCAAATTCAAGGATTGGTATTTAGGGTACAAATCGGAGCATTTAAAAAACCAGTTCCGAATTCCACATTTAAAGAGTTCACCCCTGTAACAGGAGAAGATGTTGGTTCTGGCTGGATAAGATATGTTGTCGGTATTTTCAACAATAGAGACAATGCTAATGAAGCCAGAAACAAAATTAGAACATTTGGATATTCGGATGCATTTGTAGTTGCTTATTGCGATGGAGAACGCATTCCAGTGTACCGCGCTATTCAACTCCTGAACTCAGGCGCATGTTCTCCTCCCAAAACTGAGGACATGAATGAAGAATTGGTTTCTAATGCTGTTGAATCGGGCTTAAGTAGAGCAAATGAAATTGATGAGAGTTCGTACAATGAAACCCTAGGTTCTGCAAAGGCAGAAATTGTTGAGCAAAGATTGGGTCTATTTTACACAGTTCAAGTTGGTGTTTATAACAGACCTGTTCCATCTTCACAAGTAAAAAGCTTAACTCCATTAATAACCAAAAGACTAGAGAATGGTCAAATCCGTTACTCCTCAGGTATTTTCAACTCGGTAGAAGAAGCTAAACCTCAAAGATCTGAAGCGATTTCGCGTGGAATAAAAGACGCTTTTATTGTTGCTTATTATAAAGGGAAACGAATTTCAATTTCTGAAGCCAACAATATTCTTAAGACAAAAGGTGAATCAGTATTAGAGAAAAATAACAAGGACAATATAAAGAACATTCCTGTTAAATTTTACACGGAAAAAGAACGCATAGAACCATTTATTAACAATGGAAACTCAAGCAGTATGTTAATTTCAAAAAAACAATATACAGAATTCCCCATCCAGGAATTAAAAAGATATAATGAACGTGGTGAACTATTCTACTTCAATTCAAAATCCCAAAACATTGAAAGTTTCATATTTGAAAACAGCAGCATAGAAACGTCATTCAGTAATGAATTTACAAATTTAAAACTTTATTATTCTGCATATCCTGTAGTAAATGAAAATACACCAAATAAAACTGAAGCAATACGTCTTGCTGAAAAAGAAGTGATACAGCTAAAGATAGAAATTTCTTCTTCAGATTTAAATTCAGATATTATGGAAACCATTCTGACAACTCCTATTAACAGAAAAATGAAGACTAAGGTTGATGGCATAGAAATAGATTTTTATGCCCTAGATATTGATGAAAAACGAGAAGAAATGAATTTACTATATGCCAAATTGATAAAATTAGGAGCTACAAAGGTTGAGTTTTATGAATTGACAGATTAGTGAGATCTATAGTTATAATATGAATATCATTTTTTGATTTCTACAAAACGGCTTAATAACGATCAAAAACAAATAAACCTTGTTTTATAAGCACATATTTCAGATTTGTTAATTATTTTGTGACCTCAATTATAACAAGAAACATTTCATGAAAAAATTTCTCTTTTTACTTTTAGGATTCATTTATTCTTTATCATTTTCAAACGCCCAAGAACAAGTATTAGTTAGTGGAAAAGATAGTTTACTTATCTCCACAGAAGAAATTCCACAAGAAGTTCTCGATAAGATGGAATCCTACCGATTTGGTAAAGAAATCAAAGTATTCAGCGAATCATTTTATGGTGTTTTCTCCTTTAACGATGACGACAGAAGGATTTTAGAAAGTGCAGACGACATAAAGGTTTTCTTTAATGACGATTCTACACGCGTTGATGCAATTGGTAATATATTTTTCAAAAATCCAGGACATGATGAAATGATTCATGTAAGGTTGAAAGCATTTAAAAACGGAAAGGAACTTAGTTTTCATGGTCATAAAGCAGACACAAAAGTTAGTTTTTTAGCAAAACCACCTAAAAATGCAATGATTACAGATGACCGCATTGTTTTAGGAATCTTAGCTGTGGTCTTGGCTTTAATTTTCTTTACATCAAGTTTAAAAAGTAAAGGATGGAAGAACTTTTATACGATTATACCTGCACTATTCATGTGTTATATGGTGCCAGCAGCGTTAACTTCATTTAATATAATTGACCCTGAATCAACAAACCTATATTACATGGCAAGCCGCTATTTATTACCAGGTTCTTTGATTTTACTCATTCTATCAGCTGATATTAAGAGTTTATTGGGACTAGGTTCTAAAAGTTTAATCATGTTCTTCACCGGAACAATTGGAATTATTTTGGGAGGTGTATTTTCAGTTTGGATTTTCTCAATGATATCACCAGAAACAGTTGGTGGAGTTGGAAATGAAGCAACGTGGAAAGGCTTAGCTACAATCGCAGGTAGTTGGATTGGTGGTGGTGCTAATCAAACTGCAATGCTTGAAACCTATAAATACAAAGAAACTTTATTTGGCGGAATGATTCTCGTAGATATAGTTGTGGCCAACATTTGGATGGCTGTAATTCTATTTGGAATAGGTAAAAAAGCTAAAATTGATAAATGGTTAAAGGCAGACAGCAGCGCAATTGATGACTTAGTAGTTAAGGTGGAAAATTTCCAAGATTCGGTTCAAAGAAAAACAACACTTACTGATTATATGGTCATCACAGGTTTGGTATTCGGAGGAGTTGCTTTAGCCCACTTCTTAGGAATTATATTATCAGATTTCTTTTTAGAAACTTCTGGAAAAGGGAGTACTTTCTCTAGCCAATTCTTCTGGATGGTTGTTATTTCAACTATTTACGGATTAATATTAAGTTTTACCAGAGCAAAGAATTATGAAGGCGCTGGAGCATCAAAATTTGGTTCTGTATTCTTATATATTTTAGTAGCCACAATCGGGATGAAGGTAGATATTTCAATGATTTTTGATAAACCATTATTGATTTTCGTTGGATTGGTATGGATGGCATTTCATGCCATTCTATTAATTGTTGTGGCAAAAATTATTAAAGCTCCATTCTTTTTCCTTGCCGTAGGAAGTCAAGCCAATGTGGGTGGTGCAGCCTCTGCTCCTATTGTTGCAAATGCTTTTCATCCGGCTTTAACTACAGTTGGTGTATTAATGGCGGTTGTTGGATATTTCATAGGAACTTTTGGAGCTTTTATGGCTGCAGAATTAATGAGAATGGTCGCCCCAATGTAATATCATGTTAAAAATTGCTTTTAATAAATTCTATGCCCATTCTTTACCTTTAGGACATCGTTTTCCGATGGAAAAGTATGAGTTATTGCCTCAACAACTACTGTTAGAAGGCACAATTGAAGAAAATGCATTTTTTAGTCCTGGAATGATTAGTCAAGAACATGCTCTTTCAGTTCATGATGAAACATACTACAATGATTTATTGAATTTAAAATTAGATCGAAAAGCCCAAAGAAAAACAGGATTTATTCACAATGATGATTTAATTGTTCGCGAGCAAATCATCATGGAAGGTACCAGAGAATGTGCAGAGTATGCTCTGAAACATGGTGTATCTATGAATATCGCTGGTGGAACTCACCATTCTTTTACAGACAGAGGTGAAGGATTTTGTTTATTAAACGACCAAGCGATTGCTGCTAAATGGCTGTTGAATACTAAAAAAGCAAATAAAATATTAATTATAGATTTGGATGTTCATCAAGGAAATGGAACAGCCCAAATTTTTCAAAATACTCCTGAAGTTTTTACTTTCAGTATGCATGGAGAAAACAACTATCCTCTAAAAAAGGAAAATTCAGACTTGGATGTTCCTTTAAAGGATGGAATAAAAGATAATGATTATATTTACCTACTAGAACAATCTTTGGATAAAATTCTCAATATTTTCACTCCAGATTTTTTGTTTTTTCAATCAGGAATCGATATAATAGATACTGATAAATTAGGTCGACTCGGAGTAAGTATCAAAGGATGTAAGCAAAGAGACGAAATTGTTTTTAAGTTAGCAAAGGAATTAAATTTACCTATAGTGGCAAGCATGGGTGGAGGATATTCAAAAGAAATAAAATATATAATTGAAGCTCATGCAAATACATTCAGGACCGCACAATACCTCTACTTTTAAAAATGGACTTTGGTGGAAAATCCTTGCTTGCTCGCTGGCATGTTTAGGCTTGGGAGCCTTAAGTGGATTATCCTCAATGGCGAATTTTCAAGATTGGTATGCTACATTGAATAAACCTTTCTTTACTCCTCCCAACTGGATATTTGGTCCAGCTTGGACTATTCTTTACATTTTAATGGGCGGTTCATTAGCCATAATTTGGCAAATAGCATCAATTGGACGTTACCCAACAATAATTAAATTTGCCAAGAGAGGAATTGTAATTTTCATCATTCATTTTCTCTTCAATTTAGCGTGGACTCCCATCTTTTTTAATTTACACATGATTGGACTGGCATTGGTAGTAATTCTTATTCTTCTGGGATTAATAATTATTCTAATCAGACACTTTTATAGATTAGACAGACTTTCGGCTTTTTTATTAATTCCATATCTTGTATGGGTTTCATTTGCAACAGCTTTGAACTTGGCAATTGTAGTGATGAATTGATATTACATTTTATTGTTGATTAAAATGAATTAGACTGACACCTTCAACTGTTAATTATAGTCTTCCTATTTATAGTGGTCTCCGACTTATGCTATACAATTTTCGTCTTTTGTCGTATTTTCAATCGATATTCTCAACTTTTTCAAATAACTGATTAATTTTAAGAATGTCTATTTTATTGGAATAAGAACCCTAAATTTATTGATATCAACTAAAATACTCATAAGAATCTTTTGGACTTTCGCTGTTGTAGTTGATCCAAATAAAAAGAGGCTTGACTAAGTCAAACCTCTAAAAATTCCTTTTAATTTTCGAATTCCTAAACCTTTGGATAAAAATCTCTAAATAGAATTTTTCTGTAAATAACTGTAAGGAATATCGCATAAGTTAATGCCATAACCATTAAGCCAAGTAAAGAAAATACGAATAGTGTTTTAGCAGATAAAGCGCTTTCAGTGTCCGTTTTAATATCTCTAAGAATTTCGTCGTTTGTCATTACACGAAATTCAGGAGTATGAAGCTTCAATGTATCCATGTATGCCTCATCCTGAGATTCTTCATAAATGACATCCATTCTTTCAGATACTCGATTTTCTATGAATGAAGGATTGATGGTGTCATAATAAAAGAACATGAATACTGAAACAATCAATACGTATGGAGCTCCGGCCGTTAATCCATTTTTTATATCCGACAAAGGAGTACCGGTTCCAAAACCTTCTTTCTTCTTTTCGAAATACAAACCTAAACTTATTGCCAATAATAGAAACAAGTTATTGATTAAACCCGGTTTTACAACATCCTCTTGGAAAATATCTATTGCTTGAAAAACAAATTTTAATAGGATCCACGCTCCTGAAAACAGAAGTGCCATCTTTAATGCTGGTCTCATATTCTAGGTATTGTGCATTGAAACTAAAAACTCTTCGTTGCTTTTGGTGTCTTTCATGTTATTTTTCATGAATTCCATTGCTTCTATTGGATTCATATCTGCAATTACTTTACGTAATAACCAAACACGCTGAAGTGTTTCTTTATCCATTAATAAATCTTCTCTTCTTGTTCCAGAAGTAAGAATGTCAATGGCAGGATAAATTCTTCTATTTGCAATTTTTCTATCCAGTTGGAGTTCCATGTTTCCAGTCCCTTTAAACTCTTCAAAAATTACCTCATCCATTTTGGAACCAGTATCAGTTAAAGCAGTTGCAATGATAGAAAGCGAACCTCCATTTTCAATTTTACGTGCAGCTCCGAAGAAACGCTTTGGTTTCTGCAATGCATTGGCATCGACACCTCCAGAAAGTACTTTTCCTGAAGCCGGTGAAACAGTATTGTATGCTCTTGCCAGACGAGTTATAGAATCTAATAAAATACAAACATCATGACCACATTCTACCATTCGTTTTGCTTTCTCCAAAACCATGTTCGCAACTTTCACGTGTTGATCTGCTGGCTCATCAAATGTAGAAGCAATAACTTCTGCATTTACACTTCTTGCCATATCCGTAACCTCTTCAGGTCGTTCATCGATCAATAAAATAATCAAATATGTTTCTGGGTGATTTGCCGCGATTGCGTTAGCTACATCTTTTAATAAAACAGTTTTCCCTGTTTTTGGTTGCGCTACAATCATTCCACGTTGACCTTTTCCAATTGGAGCGAACAAATCCATAATTCTTGTAGACATAGATTCTTGTCTATGCCCCGTTAATTTGAATTTTTCATCAGGAAATAATGGTGTTAAATATTGAAATGGAACACGGTCACGAATAAACGCAGGATCACGCCCATTAATTGAATCAACCTTTACAAGTGGAAAGTACTTTTCCCCTTCTTTTGGAGGGCGAATAGTACCATAAACGGTATCACCAGTTTTTAAACCAAACAATTTAATTTGACTATGGCTTACATAAATATCATCCGGAGATGATAAATAATTATAATCTGATGAACGCAAGAAACCAAATCCATCCTGCATAACTTCCAAAACACCTTCTGCTGCAACAATTCCAGACAAGTCGTATTTCTTCTCTTTTATTTTTTGTTGATCAACCTTACGATTACTTGGGTGATTTGGGTTATTATTGTTTGCGTTGTTACTATTTGGATTATTGTTATTTGCTTTTGCATTATCATGCTTCGGACCTCGTGGATTATTCTGTTTTGAATCGCCACTCGCTTTTACAAAACCTTTCTTCTCCTTATTCTCTCCTTGGTTATTGTTATCAGCGCTTTTATTCTCTTTGGCCTTATTTTCTCTCGCTCTTTTTTCTCTTATTTCCTTTATCTCTTTACTCGTTAAAGGTTTTCTCTGAGGTGTTTCTTCTTTTTTCTCTTCTTTTGAAGCATCATTTGAAGTTTTTCTATCCTTTTTAATAGGTGCTTTTTGATTTGATTCTACTTTAGATTTCTCTGAAATAGTTTCCTTACCTCCTTCAGTTGATTTTTCAGAATCATCAAACAGAGTTGAACCAACCTTTTGTTTTTTTGAATTCTGTTTTTTCTCTGAAGCAATAACCGGTTTCTTTTCTTTTACATCAGCTTTTTTAACTGGTGAAATTTCTTTACCCTTACTTTCAGATGCATCAGAAACCTTGGTTTTACTTAATTTATCTTCCGAAGAGGCTTCATTGTCTTGCCCATCATTTGCGATTAAATCAATTAGTTCAGATTTACGAAATGATTCAACTTTCTTAATACCTATTGTCTTTGCAATAATGCGTAATTCAGGGAGTTTCTTCCCGGCTAATTCGTCTTTTTTCATTTAATTGTATGAAATAATAATATAAGAGATAACTATAAAGGTTGTTATATGTTCTTTTGAGATTCCCGCAGAGTTGCGATGCTACAATATTACAAATATTCTTTAATAATATCCAAGAAAATTTATAAAATTATTAAGTTAATTGAAATCATCCATTAAAACTCTATTTGCGAATAGTTGAATTTCATATAAACATGTGCAAAAACGTTATAAACAAAAAAAGCTAGTCTATTTCTAGACTAGCTTTTTGGGTGGAAGATGGGATTCGAACCCACGACCCTTGGTACCACAAACCAATGCTCTAACCAACTGAGCTACAACCACCATTTAAAACTTTATACTTATCTTGATAATAAAAATAAAATTCTGAATTTCTTTTTTAAAATCTGATCAGTTGTTCAAATCGGTTGCAAATATAATGAAATTAAAGTTATTCAATTCAACTTATTTAATTTTTTTTTGAGTTTTTTTTTACACCTCATCAAACCATTTGTAAATCAAATAATTGCATAACAAATATTAACATAGACAACTTTTACAATTCCAATGAATGTAAATAACGTGTTAATAACATCCTCTAAAAGAATATTAATCCTAGCTTGCATGCATTATATTTGTAAAAAAATGGATTAATGATAAAAATTGGATTGATTGGTACTGGTCATTTAGGAAAAATACACTTACGTTTAATAAAAGAACTTTCGGACGTTTATGAATTGGTTGGAATTTTCGATAATAATCCGGAACAAGCCAAAGTTGTGAGTGAAGAATTTGACTGCAAAGCTTTCACTTCAGCTGAATCATTAATTGATGCAGTAGATTGTGTCGATATTGTTACACCTACAACTACTCATTTTGAGACAGCTTCATTGGCAATAAAACGTTCAACTCATGTTTTCGTTGAAAAACCTGTAACACAAACAACTTATGAAGCTCGTGCATTATTGGCTTTGGCTGAAGAAGCAAACGTGAAAGTTCAAGTGGGTCATGTTGAAAGATTTAATCCAGCTTTTAGGGCAGCCATCCCCTATTTTGATCAACCTATGTTTATCGAAACTCATCGTTTAGCTCAATTTAACCCACGTGGAACGGATGTTCCAGTAATACTGGATTTAATGATCCATGATATTGATGCTATTTTAAGTGTTGTGAATTCCACAGTTCGAAAAATTTCAGCATCTGGAGTTGCTGTGGTATCTGACACTCCTGACATTGCGAATGCCAGAATAGAATTTGACAATGGATGTGTTGCTAATTTAACGGCATCACGAATTTCTTTAAAGAATATGCGAAAATCTCGATTCTTTCAAAAAGACGCATACATTAGTGTCGACTTCTTAGAAAAGGAAATGGAAGTTGTTCAAATGGAGACATTAGATGGAGAAGCTGGTCCTTATGACATGGTGATGGAAATGGGAAATGGGAAACCTTCCAAGAAAATTATTTTTGACAAACCGGAAATTGAGGCAAGTAATGCAATTAAGGAAGAACTTCGTACTTTTGCAGAATGTATTAAAAATGATACGACACCAATCGTTTCTTTAGAAGATGGGATGCTTGCTTTACATGTGGCAGAACAAATTCTAGATAAGTTAAAAATGAATGGTTCTATCCTTAATAAATAATATACGTCAAAATTTAACGTTTCCTTTTAAAACAACTCTAAATGAAGCAAACATTTATATTCATTTTTATATCAATTATACTATTTTCTTGTAAAAAAGAAGCGACCGATGCTTCTTGGTTAAAAATTGATAAATGGGTTTTAACCGCTAATCCAAATGCTCAAAACAACACTGGTGAACTAAGTCATGATTTATCCCAAGTATTTGTAAATATGGATGGAAAAAGTTTGGGTGTTTTTGAATTACCTGCTAAAATTCCAATTATTGGTGATGGAGATCATGAATTTGTGATTCTACCAGGTATAATAAACAACGGAATTAGTGAAACAAAAAAAAGATACCCTTTTATGGAGCCATATAATGGAACTATAAATTTGATAAAGAATGACACTGTTTCCTTAAATCTTCCAACACAATATTACAATTCCATAAAATTTTTAATCGAAGATTTTGAAAGTCCAAGTATGCAGTTAGAAGTTTCTACTGAATCTACAGCTACAATAGGTCGAAATGACAATCCTTCTATTTTACAATGGGGTAATAAATATGGTGAAGTTCTGCTCACAGATTCAGCTGCATCAATTTCATTTGTCACCACATTTGAAACTGTTTTACCTAAACTAGCTACTGAGGTTTATTTAGAATTTGACTATATGAATAGTAATTCATTATTAACAAGCGTACTTTCATACGGAAATGGAAATTACTATTCAGACCCTTATATTCTCCTAACTTCCCAAGACCCTAATAAAGCCTTCTGGAAACATGCTTATATTGATTTAAAAGAGATTATATCCTTCCGACAAACCACACCTATTAATGAAGCAGGGTTTCAAATTGTATTAGATGAAGGAGAAACTTCAACCTATTTTTACATAGACAATATTAAACTTGTTTACCCTTAGTTTTTTAGTATGATTCAAAAACGTTGGAAATCACTTTTCATTTCTATTGACTTCATCACAGCCTCAATTGCTTGGGCTATTTTCTTCTTTTATAGAAAGATTTATGTCGAAAATGTTCCTTTTGAAACTTCTGAGCGATTTTTCTTAGGGATGATCATGATTCCCATTTTTTGGTTAAGTCTATACTTTTTTCTAGGCACCTATAACAATATGAGAAGAATGTACTTTATGAGAGTACTTTCCATTTCCATGATTGCTTTTGTTCTTGGGACTTTATCGATATTTTTCTTTCTTATTTTAGATGATGAAATTCCAAGTCATACATTTTACTACAATCTTTTAATAGCACTATTTACATTTCATTCCGTTGCCACGCTTACTCCAAGAATAATTGTAACTTATTTCATTGTAAAACAAATTCGTCAAAAGAAGGATGGTTTTAGAACTTTATTAATTGGAGGAAGCTCTAAAGCAGTAGATATCTATAAGGAAGTAGAAGGACTTCCTAAAGGTATAGGTAATCAATTTATTGGATTCATAAATCTCAATGGAATAGATAATGATATTTCTAATCTTTTAACTCATTTAGGACATAGTGACGACCTTGAAAAAATTATTGATGAGCACAATGTTGAAGAGGTAATCATTGCTTTAGATTCCTCAGAGCAAGAGAGGTTAAAGAATTTAATTGCTAGAATTCAAGGCCGAGATATAAAAATCAAGATTAATGCCAACATGTATGACTTGTTGAGCGGAAGTGTGAAAATGACAAACATTTTTGGAGCTGTTTTAATCGAAGTGAATGACGAGATCATGCCTTTTTGGCAATTTGTGATCAAAAGATTAATAGATATCGCAGCATCAATTGTAGCCATAACGATCCTACTCCCGGTATATATTGTATTGGCTGTAATGGTAAAAAGTTCATCCAAAGGACCTATATTTTTCCTTCAAGAAAGGATAGGAAAAAATGGAATTCCGTTCAATATCATAAAATTCCGAACGATGGTTGTTGATGCTGAAAAATCAGGACCACAACTTTCATCTACAAATGATAGCAGAATTACCAAGATTGGAAAATTCATGAGAAAAGTTCGACTAGATGAAATCCCTCAATTCTGGAATGTTATTGTCGGTGAAATGTCCTTGGTTGGTCCACGACCTGAACGTCAATTTTTTATTGATAAAATTGCAGAAGTTGAACCACAATTTTTACAACTCACCAAAGTTAAACCAGGTATAACCTCTTGGGGACAAGTAAAATTTGGATATGCGGAAAACGTTGATGAAATGTTACAACGTATGAAATATGACCTACTTTACCTAAAAAACATGTCAATAGCCTTAGATTTAAAGATATTGCTATATACAGTCGTTATAGTTTTCAAGGGTACAGGTAAATAGTTTTTTTTCAACTAAATACTAATTTATGCGATCAGGGAGAGATTTTAAAAGTTCAAGCAAAAATTAAAACTATGTCCTCAATAAATTCACTGAATATTTTTTTATCAAAATAAGCTACCTCGCGCCTGCAGCTCATGGTCTAGTTTTATTTAAAAAATCCTTCAATTATTAATAGTTTAATTTTATCTTTGCTCTCGATGGAAACGCAAGTAATTCTCAACGCAAAGCAATTTAATTTCACCCTTCAAAGGCTCTGTCGACAACTCATTGAAAATCATGATGATTTTTCTAATACAGTATTAATTGGATTACAACCAAGAGGTATTAGCGTTCTCAATAGATTAAAGAAATTAATTGAAGAGATACTAGACAAAGAAATACAATGTGGGAGTTTAGACATTACATTTCACCGTGATGATTTTAGAAGACGTGAGACACCACTTATTCCTAGTGTCACCAATATTGACTTCTCTTTAGAAAATAAAAAAATCGTTTTAATTGATGATGTTTTATACACTGGAAGAACAATTCGTGCAGGATTAGATGCAATGTTGGCATATGGTAGGCCAAATAATGTTGAACTACTCACTTTTGTAGATCGAAGATTTAAGCGTCATCTACCAATTCAAGCTGATTATATTGGAAAAACTGTTGATTCACTAATTTCTGAACGAGTTTCTGTTGAATGGAATGAAATAGAAGGAGAAGATAAAGTGATATTATATACCAAAGAGAATAATGGATAATTTAAGTGTTGAACATCTAATTGGAATTGAAGATCTTACAGCTAGAGATATTGAAATAATTTTTCAAACTGCTGACCGATTTAAGGAAGTAATCAATCGACCAATAAAGAAAGTTCCTTCATTGCGTGACACGACAATAGCGAATGTATTTTTTGAAAATTCAACCAGAACAAAACTCTCTTTTGAATTAGCTGAAAAAAGATTGAGTGCTGACGTTGTGAATTTTAGTGCCTCAAGCAGCTCGGTTACAAAAGGGGAAACATTGGTAGACACAGTAAACAATATTCTATCAATGAAAGTGGATATGGTGGTAATGCGTCACCCGAACCCAGGAGCAGCGAAATTCTTAGCAGAGCGTGTAAATGCTAAAGTAATAAATGCGGGAGATGGAACTCATGAACATCCAACACAAGCTTTACTAGACTCCTACTCTATCAGAGAAAAACTTGGAGAAGTTAAAGGAAAGAAAGTCGTTATTGTTGGTGATATTTTACATTCTCGTGTTGCTCTTTCGAATATTTATGCCTTACAAAAACAAGGTGCAGAAGTTATGGTCTGCGGCCCAACAACACTAATTCCCAAATTCATTCATGAATTAGGAGTAAAAGTAGAGCACAACCTACGAAAAGCCTTGGAATGGTGTGATGTTGCAAACATGCTACGCATACAATTAGAACGTCAAGACATTCAATACTTTCCATCCTTGAGAGAATATACAATGCTCTACGGTTTAGATAAAAAATTATTGAACAGCCTTTCAAAAGAAATAGTTGTGATGCATCCAGGTCCTATTAATAGAGGAGTCGAAATCACAAGCGATGTTGCCGATAGCAAGCAATCTATTATTTTAAATCAGGTTGAAAACGGTGTTGCAATCAGAATGGCTGTAATTTACTTACTTGCTTCAAAGATTGAACGTTGATAAATTTTGTTACTTTTGATAAAACGAATCTAGAATGAACTTTAAAGTTATAAATAAATCAGATTACAGTATTATTTCTTCAGCAGTTGACAAACTCAACTTATCAAATGCTTCTGAATTAAAATCCATAATTCTTACAATTAATAAAGCAAATGTTAGCAATATAATCATAGACCTTAAAGATTCATCTTATTGTGATTCTTCTGGACTAAGCGCGCTATTATCTGCAAATCGCTTGTGTAAAAATTCCAATGGGAAATTTATTTTGACGGGCCTACAGTCAAACGTAAAAAAAATGATCGAAATTGCACAACTCCATAGAGTGCTTAGCATTACAGAAAATCTAGATCAAGCAGAAAAAGAGATTTTATAATTTAATGAGTTTTACTGTCACAATTCTTGGAACAGGTGCAGCAGTCCCGACTTTAAAAAGGGGTACAACAGCACAATACGTTAGTTGTCAGCAGCGTTCAATATTAATTGATTGTGGAGAAGGAACGCAGATTCAGATGCGTAAATTCAAAATTAAATTTCAAAATATTCAAGTTATTCTAATTTCTCATCTTCATGGTGACCATGTTTTCGGTTTGCCTGGTTTAATTAGCACAATGCAACTATTGGGAAGAAAAGAATCTATCACAATTGTGGGACCAGTAGGCATTAAAGAATTCTTATTAAGTCAATTCAAATTATCAGGTTTATATAGCGGATTTCCTATTGATTTTAGAGAAGTTCAACCTGAAACCAGTGGTTTGGTTTTCGAAGATAAGTGTTTGGAAATCCTTACTTTTCCTTTAAGCCACCGCATTCAAACACAAGGTTATCGCATTAATGAAAAACCAGGAAAACGAGGTTTAGATAAGGAGGCCTTTGATAAAACAGGAGTGAGTATATCCTATATTCAAAAATTAATTTCAGGAGAAGACATTCAAGACAACGATGGGAAAATAGTAAAATCCGACGACGTAACTTTCGCTCCAAAACCTTCCAAATCTTATGCTTTTTGTTCCGACACAGCTTACCATCCTCCAATAGTTGACTCCTTACTGGATGTAGATTTATTATATCACGAAGCAACATTTATAGATAAAGAAAGCGAACGCGCAAGTTCAACTTTTCATTCTACTGCAAAACAAGCGGCCACAATAGCACTAAAATCGAATTCTAAAAGGTTAATTTTAGGCCATTTTTCTGCACGTTATAAATTAATGGAAAAACATAAGGAAGAAGCTGAAAGTATTTTTAAACGGGTTTTTATACCAGAAGACGGAGAGTTGTTTAATGTTTAGTAGAAAAACAGTATTGAGTTTCGAGCAATAAGTGAGGCTTCGAAATAAATTTACTGAAATGAATAATATTTTCTCCAATTTTACTATTAGAATTGGAGCACCTCATTACTAAATACTCACTATTCATTACTTGCTGAACATTATTCTACAATCTCAAACATTTCATTTGCTTTCGTTCTAGAAAAAGCATTAAAATGCCACCATTCGGTTTCAATTACCCAAAAACCTCCAGCTCTCATTACTTTTCTCAACAATTTTCTATTGTCTACTTGCAATTGTGTCAATTCTCCAGAAGCTAAAAATTTTGCCTCGTGTCTTGGATATGCTATTTTTCGTAAGTCATCATATTCTGCGCCCATATCTAACCAACCACCAGAGTATTTATTAATAATAGTCAAATCAACAGCACAGCCGTAATTATGAATGCTTCCATTCACAGGATTACTCACAAATTTCACCCGATCATTAAAAGGAATAGAATCTAAAGCATCCCACATTTCTTGCTGAACAGATCTTGGTCTTGTTCCATCAAACACAAGCAAAGTCAATGTTGAATCAATTTTTTGCAAGGCTTTTTGAGCTTTTGAAAGTCTTTCAGCCACTATAGGTTGAAGATAAACTTTATCATATCCATCATAGAGTACCTTGTCCATGAAATTGTCCGTAGTTGCATATTTCACATCAACCTTCAAAGAAGAATCAACAGATTGAATATCAACCAAACCGGCTTTAATCATTCGTTTTTCAAGATCACTCTTCACAATTGTTACATTTTCAATGGTAGCCTTTAAGTCAGAAGTGTCAGCCATATTTTCTTTATCAATCCAAATATCATTGGATTCTGAATTGGAGCTTTCACTCAGTTGTTCTGCAGAATTTTCAGCTTTGCAAGCAAATAAAAAGAAAACTAGTAATAATGGAGAAAGTTTTTTAATCATATAAAAAGAATTAGTACGTTTAAATAAAAGAGCTGTTTTCAGTGATTTTTCAATATTTATTGTGTCATCAATTAACTAAAAAGTCAGAAAACCAATTTGGTTAATCATTGAATAATTAATCTATTTCAGCAAAGTTATTAACAAGTTAGAAATAATGTTGCAATAAAGAAATAAAAGCCAAATATTTGTATTTTCAACATGCTAATTTCATGAATAGAGAGCATTTTATAAATCAATAAAAGTGTACTTAAAACATGAAATTAGATTATGCGGCTTCTCATCCGTTGATTTGAAAGTCATTAATTATAAACAGATAATTTCAAACAATTTTCTGTTACTATTATTTTGAAAAAATAAGCCTACGGATAATTTTTAAAACCGTATCTTGTTCACTCATTTGAATTTTACTTTAGAAAACAATAAATAACATGGCAAAGATAATTGCAATTGCAAATCAAAAAGGAGGAGTTGGTAAAACAACGACTGCTGTCAATTTAGGAGGCAGCTTTGGAGTTCTTGAATATAAAACTCTAATTGTAGATGCAGATCCTCAAGCCAATGCAACATCAGGAGTTGGATTCGACCCTAGACAAACACGTAATATTTATGATTGTCTGATCAATGATGTTCACCCTTCAGAAGTAATTTTATCAACAGAAAATCCGAATCTTGATGTACTGCCTTCACATATCGATTTGGTAGGTGCAGAATTGGAAATGATCAACATGCCTAATCGAGAGTATTTAATGCGCAAGGTGCTGGAAAAAGTAAAAGACAGATATGATTATATCCTAATTGACTGTTCACCATCTCTAGGATTGATTACTGTAAATGCATTAACTGCAGCTAATGCAGTTTTGGTACCCGTACAATCGGAGTACTATTCTTTAGAGGGATTAGGAAAATTATTAAATACAATTAAAATTATTCAAGGTCGTTTAAACACAGATTTAGATATTGAAGGGATTTTAATTACACTTTACGATTCTAGATTACGTTTAGCAAATCATGTTGTTGAAGAATTAAAAACACATTTCCAAGACTTGATTTTTGATACTGTAATTCATAGAAATACAAATCTTGCCGAAGCACCGTCGCATGGTTCTACAATCATTATGCACGATGCTACGAGTAAGGGAGCTGTGAATTACTTAAACTTAGCAAGAGAAATAATTCAAAGAGAAGAAGCCGCAAAATTAGCTGAAGAAAACAATAAAATTTCATTAGAAGATGAGCTCTAGTCAAAAAAAACGTCCAGCACTAGGAAAAGGATTAAGTGCATTATTAGAAAGTTCATTAACAGATATTACTTCTGAGGATTTATCAGATGCATCTGTTTTAGGATCTGTTGCCTTGTTACCAATAAGTGCGATCGAAGCAAACCCTTTTAACCCAAGAACTCATTTTGAAGAAAGTGCTTTGATGGAGTTAAAGGAATCCATAGCAACTCACGGAATTATTCAACCTATAACGGTTAGAAAGTTAGGCAGAAGTAAATATCAATTGATTTCTGGTGAGAGACGTTTCAAAGCATCACAGTTAGCAGGTTTAAAAGAAATTCCAGCATATATCCGAGTTGCGAATGATCAGACAATGCTTGAGATGGCTTTGGTTGAAAATATTCAGCGACAAGATTTAAATGCAATTGAAGTTGCTCTTTCATACCACCGTTTAATTCAAGAGTGTAATCTAACACAGGAAAAATTAGCTCAGCAAGTTTCTAAAAGCAGAACTTCTATTACCAATCATCTGCGTTTATTAAAATTACCAGCAAAAATTCAGTTGGCGGTTAGAGAAAACGAAATTTCAATGGGACATGCTAGGGCATTAGTTGGAATTGAGGATGACACGCTTCAAATAGAAATATTTGATAGAGTAGTCAATGAATCACTTTCTGTTAGAGATTTGGAGAATATTCTTCGTGAGGAAAAAAACAAAACAGAGGAACCTAAAAAGAAGGAAGCCAAGCCTGTTGTTACCAATCAACAAGTAGATTTTACTCAGGATTTTTCAGATAAAGTAGCTGCAAAAGTTCAAATTAAAAAGCAACCAACAGGTAATGGTAAATTGATTATCAACTTTAATTCTGAGGTAGACTTAAATAGAATTATCGAAATACTGAACGAATAAAAGGATGAGATTTTTTCTTGTATTTCTACTCTTTATTTGTGCTACTTTATCAGCACAAGAAACTGAGCAATTCAATAAATTTGAAAATGACTCTTCGATAGTTGTTCAAGAAAGAGATACCACTCATTCTCCTAAAAAAGCTGCACTTTATTCTTTAATTCCTGGAGGTGGTCAAATTTACAATCACTTGGCTATGCCAAAAGGTAAGAAAAAGGCATTTTGGAAGGTTCCAATTATTTATGCAGGATTGGGAGCAACTGGATTTTTCGCAATTCAGAATCACATAACCCAAAGAAATTTAAAAGCTGAATACTTATTCCGATCAGAGTTCGATACTCCAAATCTTCAAGAATATTCACAATATGATGATCAAGGGATTTTAACGTTGTTTGAAGACACCAGAAGATCAAGAGATTTAATGATTTTTGCCTTTATTGCTGTTTTCGGATTAAATGTATTGGATGCACATGTTGAAGCACATTTTGTAAACTTTGACATTTCAAAAGATTTATCACTTAACCTAAAACCTAGAATGCATGATTTCAAGACTCCGGGACTATCTTTGAGTCTAAATTTTCGTTAAAATAAGTTCTTATTATGCAAGAGAATACTAATTTTGTAACACTTCAAAAAAAATAATACTTTATGAAAGTTGTTCTGGTAGGTTACGGAAAAATGGGAAAAGAAATTGAAAAGATTTTAATTTCTCGCGGACATGAAGTAATTGGAAAAGCAACTGATGCTGCCCCATTAAATCAAGAAATGGTTTCAAGTGCTGATGTAGCTATAGATTTTTCAACACCAGACTCTGTACTTGATAATATTGAATTCCTGCTGAATAATAAGATACCGGCAATTGTGGGTACGACGGGATGGAATTCCTCTTACGACAAAGTAAAAGCTTCTTTAAAAGAAAAAGATGGCGCATTAGTTCATGCATCAAATTTTAGTATTGGTGTTAATTTGTTCTTTAAATTGAATGAGCAATTGGCGAAATTGATGCATCAATATACTGATTACTCTCCAAGCATTACTGAAATTCATCATACAGAGAAAATAGATGCTCCTAGTGGAACAGCCATAACCTTAGCAGATGATTTGATAAAGAATTACAAAGAACTTACAGATTGGTATTGCACTTTAAGTGAGAAAAATTCTCAAGAGGACAATAATCTTGAAATTAAAGCGCTTAGAGAGCATGATGTTAAAGGAACTCATATTATAGAGTATAAATCAGCCATTGATACCATATCCATCCAGCACGAAGCTCATAATCGAACTGGGTTTGCTTTAGGTGCAGTGATTGCGGCTGAATGGATTCAAAATAAAAAAGGAATATTTACAATGAAAGATGTTTTACAGCTTTCTTAAAATTTAAAAAAAATGTCTGCATTATATTTTTTCTTGTTTTTTCTTGTTTACCCATATATCGCAATGTGGTGGAAAAGTTTTCCAAAAGCAGGGCGCAAATCTTGGGAAGCATTAATACCAGGGTATAATTATGCGATAGCATCCAAAATTTCAGGTCAACCAGCATGGTGGGCATTTTTAATGTTAATCCCTGGAATTCATATTGTAATGTGGATGGTTTTTAATGTGAGTTACATTCGTAAATACGGATTTTTCTCATTAACGGATACCCTTCAAGGAATTTTCTTTCCTTTTATTCTCATGGCAAAAATTGCAAACGATGAAACAGCACAGCCTGTTTACACGACAGATTGGGAAAAACAAACAGATATTGAACGTAGAAAAAATGGAGATCATTTAGTTCTTTTTCTCACACTTCCAATTATTGGTCATGTAGTCGCTTATGCATTAGGTTTCTTACAAAAGAAGAAAAAAGGCAGAAAAACGGTAATAAAAGAATGGGGAGATAGTATTTTGTTTGCATTAGTAGCTGCAAGTGCCATTAGAACTTATGTATTTGAGCCTTTCCAAATTCCTACAGGATCGATGGAAAAAACCCTATTGGTGGGAGACTTCTTAGTCGTGAATAAAATGGCGTATGGCTCAAAAGTTCCAGTTACTCCTCTCTCCTTCCCTCTTGTACACAACACTATTCCATGGATAAACATAAAATCCTACACGACTATTGAAAAATTGGAATATACTAGACTTCCGGGTTGGGCAGATATTGAGAATTATGATGTTGTCGTATTCAACTATCCTTCTGGAGACACAGCTGTTTACGACCCAAGAATGCCAAACGGATTGATGGGACACGATTACCACGGTATCGTAAATAGTGAAGCAAGAAGGTTATTTGAAGAATCAATTGACAAAAGCAAAATTCCAAATAGCAATGCTTTACTTCAAAAAAGAAGTCAGGAACTTTCAAGTCAATACGAAGGTGCAGCACTGGATAGTGTAATGCAGTTAGAGGCTCAAAAACTTGATAACAATGTTCAAAAAATCATTGACGGTATTTACAAAGATTTCGTAGACAATATTGGCTATTGGCGTGAGAAAGCACGTTTTGAAATTGCAGAAAATAAAAGAACATTCTCGGGATCCGAAGGTAGAATGATTGAACATTATGGGGTGGTTTATCGTCCTGTAGATAAAAGAGAGAATTATATAAAACGCTGTATAGGAATACCGGGTGATTCATTAAGGATTGAAAATTCTCAAGTATATGTGAATGGAGAAAAAGCACCTATTTTCGAATTTCAAAACTTACAATATCAAGTGACTAACATCTCTTTACCATCACCACGAGTGATGAAGAGTAAATTTGGTTTAGAAATAAACAGAGATTATTACGGCAGCGGGAGCGTGATGAATTTAACAGCATCTGAATTAGAAACAATGGAAAAAAGCTACCCAGACGCTACTTTCACTCTCGTGAATAGAGAAAAAGGTGATATTTCTTCGCAATCTTCGGCTGAAAAAGTAAGTAATTTAGATTACTATCCTAAATCGTTTAATCACAACAACAATGTTTCGAATTTTGAATCTTTCTGGATTCCTAAGAAAGGAGAAACTATTGAGCTGAATGCTCACAATGTGGCATGGTATAAAAGAGTAATTACTGCTTATGAACTTCACGACTTCGCAGAAAAAAATGGAAAATACTTTATTGATGGAAAAGAAGCTACAAACTACACCTTCGAGCTAAATTACTACTGGATGATGGGAGATAATCGCTTCAATTCAGCAGATTCAAGAGTTTGGGGATTTGTTCCTGAAGATCATATTGTTGGAAAAGCATCAATGGTTTGGTACTCTAGCGATCCTAATGGTGGAGTTCGTTGGGACAGATTATTTACAGCAATTAAGTAATGATTTACTCTACGAATTATTTTGGAAGTATCCCCTATTTTCAATCTATTGCAAAATGCAGTGAGATTGTAATAGATATACATGAACATTATAAAAAGCAAACGTGGAGAAATAGAACCCAAATTTTGGAGAGCAATGGACCAATGTATCTAAGTGTACCCGTTATGCGACCAAATGGAAGTAAGTCTAAAGTAGGAGATATTAAGATTTCCCACGACACCAATTGGAGAAAAGATCACTGGAAAGCATTGCAAAGTAGTTATCAACATGCCCCATACTTTTTTTATTATGGCCCTCAAATAAAAGAACTCATTTATCAAGAAGAAGAAACACTTCATTTGTTCAACTTAAAAATTCTAAAACAATTATTGGATTGGTTGGATTTGGAAATTGAAATATCATTGAGTAACGAATACAGTATTCCTGATGGTCCAGAAGATTCCAGAATAAAGTTGGATAAAAAGCAATTTTCTATTCCTCAACACAGATATTTTCAAGTTTTTTCGGATAAATACCCTTTTTACCCTAATCTTTCGATTATTGATCTGATTATGAATGAAGGACCAATAGCAAGAAATTATATTCTTCCAAAAAATTGACCTTTTAGCGTTATTAAAAACCAATACAATTGATTTTCGTCCTTTTAACACTTTTTAAATAATTTACACTTGTCAATGTAATTAATTTGAGTACCTTTATAATGATTTAGGTGGTTAGGTTAGGTTGATTAGCAAGAGGGAACACGGACGCTCGTCCACTTCCCTCTTGCGCTTTTATAGAACTTATTTTTATATAAAAAATTGACTTTCGCCTCCAACCAAATAGATCGTCCTTTCAAGTATAAATTTTCTGCATTTTCACCGATTTTATCGTTCCATAATTGTTGATGCAATGAAGCTTTTCTCAATTGTGTTTGTCCAAAAATAATTATTCTTTGATTGTTATTAGAAGTAATAACTGAAATACAACTATTCAACGCAAATAAGCAATTTCTTATTTCCTTATGTTATTTCCTTGAATTAATAGAAAATACCTGAAAATAAACCTAAACTAGCTGGTAAATAATTGATTTATGGTATCTAACAAGTAATAAATCCATGAAAACACTTTTCCTTAAAATCATTTTCAAATTTTGTCAAAGTTACCTCATCAATTAAATGTGGATAGGACATTATTAATAATTGGATTGGAAAACCATTTTTTCTGTATGGTAATTGTTGATATTCATACTGATTAAGTTTGAAATCTAACCTTTCATAAAAACCAATTCTTCTTTTATTGGTTTCTGAATTAGGCAATTCGACTTCTAAAATAATTTTTTCATTGGAGTCAGAAATAAATTTCTTCAAAATTCTACTACCATATCCCTTACCTCGGTGTGAATCT
Source organism: Brumimicrobium mesophilum (assembly GCF_003025005.1). Taxonomy (GTDB): domain Bacteria; phylum Bacteroidota; class Bacteroidia; order Flavobacteriales_D; family Crocinitomicaceae; genus Brumimicrobium; species Brumimicrobium mesophilum. Next base: position 74,316 of record NZ_PVSS01000016.1, on the reverse strand, counting down.
ATAGTTGCCATATGCTCAATATAGCGTAAGCCGTCAAACCTCCACCAAGCTAAAAATCCAATAAATTCGTCGTCAAATATAAATGCTTCAAGAACATAATCTTCATGTTCGAAAATCTTTTTCTGAACTCCCAACTCCCTTCTTTCATCAATAGGAAAGGAATCTAAATATAAATCCCAAGCCGCCTGGAAGTATTTGTTCATCACAGATTTGACAATAAACCGCTTCATTCGATAATATTAATTTATTCTAATCGGCTCTCCCAAGAATTTGGGCTCAACATTAAAAATCACATCAAGAACCGCTTTACTTCTGGCAAAATATTCACGCAATTGAGTTTTGAAACCATAATTTTTGGAAACATCTTTGGCATTAAAGCCAATCGCTTCCACTCCATAATGTTCAGCCAAGTATATGGCTCTTTCGTTATGAAACTTTTGAGAAACAATTGTTATCTTCTTCTGTCCAAAAACTTTCATAGCGCGAACAACAGAATCCAACGTACGAAAGCCTGCATAATCTAAGAATATTTTATCGGCAGGAACCCCTCTTTTAATGAGCTCTTGTTTAAATGCTTCGGGTTCATTATAATATTTGGTACTATTGTCTCCACTCACTAAAATAAATTCAATTTTACCACTTTCATACAATTGAACTGCAGCATTTATTCTATATTTAAAATATAAATTTATACCACCTTGGGCTCTATACTTAGCCGTTCCTAGCACCATTCCAACTTTATTATATGGAAGCTCACTTATACTTGAAAATGTTTTTTCATTTGAAGTATTCTCAACCAAGGAATTCGAAAAATAAGCAAATATTATAGGGAACAACAAAATCAATGAACCAAAAATTAAGAGCTTTTTATTCCCTCTTTTAAACAATGTTATTACTGGATTTTTCAATTGTATTTTTGATTTCTGTCATGAATAAAGTGAACCAAATCAGTATTCCAAAAACAAAAAAATAATCTGAGTGCATCAGGCCATGATTTACTATATGAATAAGCCGCAATATCTTTCTGAATCAAGTCCATGAATTTCTACAAGTTTGAAAGACTAATATAAAGATATACTTCGACATATTTTACTTTCATGATAAAAATCCATGTCAATTGAACAATAATTAGAAAGCTATCAAACAAAAGTAATTTGAAAAGACGAATTTAACCTCATCCTAATTTTACATCTTTCATCATTAATTGAAAGAAATCAATAGTTAAATTCTATAAAACCGTGTTCTTCATTCCTTCTAGAACAAAATACCAAGCATATCGCCACATAGATCTCGTTGGGTCCCGTTCAAAATCGACAACTTTACTATTTTTTTCTATAGGTGGGCTAAGTAATTTGCTTGCCATGAAAGAAATTATTTTACGCTCCTTTCCCTTCTCATTGTACATTTCAACTGCTATATCTTGAGATTCAATAGAGAATGTACCAGTTGCAGATCCTTTAGAAACCATGTGCGCTTTCAAATCGGTGATCTTTCCATTAAGCTCTACATTCACTGCAGGTCTAAGCATGCTATTTAAGGAATTCGTTTCAACATCCATGGCATGTGCATCCAAAATGAATGTCTCAACTGCTGCAAATTGATCATAGGAAATATCGACTCCAACAATTGATCCAGGGCTAACTGAAAAAGTACCTTTCAATAATGCGTTTTGATTCTTTGATTTTATATTATGTAAATGTGTAATCTTTGCATTTACTTCTTTTAATAAAATTGTACTCACTTCCCCATCTTCTCCCTTCATCGAATATCTAATTCTAGAGTTTTTGGCTTCTAAAGCATTCCCATCAATTTTGAAATTGAGCTTTTGAACCATTTGACCATAAGTTGGTTTATGTGGAGTATATTCTGGAATGGTTTTATCGCGATAAACATCCAAATCAAAGGAGTCAATCTGAATTTCATTCAACACAATTTTCTCTAATTTATTCTTATTAAGAATAAAATCTATACTATCTATTACCAAATTATGGGCAACTAATTGCACATGTTCTTTTTGTTGAGGTATGTGATTGATGTAGTCTTCCCTTGAATAACGGGTTATTAAACTAAAAGTATCAATTTCGAATTGATGATTTTGATAACTCAAATTATTCGCATGAATATCATGGAGAACTCCGGCATTTTGCCTTAAATACTTAACATTTAACTTTTCTAATTGACTAAATTGAATATCATTCAAGTTTTTTAAGTTAGCTTCCAATCCCACGCCAATAACCATAGTTAAGGTATCATTTTCGCCATCTTCCCCTAGTTCTATGGAATAAAAATCTAAACCCTCAATTTGAACTTTATTTAAAGCGAAAGTCTTTTTAGTGTTTTTTTTATCCTTTTTTTCTTTATTCGAATCAACTTTAGTAGAATCCGCACCTAATTTGAACTGGTTCAACTTAACGTTTTTAGCAAAAGACTTTTTAATTAGAATTGTATCAGAAGAAATTATTTTCATAATTCCTATTGACAATTTTACATCTTCAGCCTCGACTTCAACAACATCGTTTTTAAATTTTAAATTTTTGAAAACGAAATTCCCTCCAAAACTCATATCGAATTCTGCATAGGATAAGTTCTCTTGTTTTTTTAATTGTTTTTCAATATAATACTCAAGTGTAAATATAGCAGAAACATATAGTATTGCGAGAACTGCAAGAGTTATGGTAATTATTTTCAGTATCTTCATTTGTCAGTAAAAACAATAAATATAAATATTAAAACGATAGTAGATAGGAATATGAAATAATAAATATAACAATAGTCGAATGAAGGAAGCAGTCAAAATGAACATCTAAAACTGACTGACTCAAAGGGTAAAAAAACTATCTTTATCGGCACAAAATAACGAATGGAAGCAAACTTAGAAATCCTATATGAAGATGATTATATCATTGCGATAAACAAACCAGCGGGTTTGCTTGTTCACCGTTCGAAATTAGCAAGAGATGTTAAAGAATTTGCTTTGCAAATGCTCCGTAATCAAGTTGGTCAACATGTTACTCCAATACATCGATTAGACAGAAAAACGTCAGGTGTTTTATTATTTGCTAAACAACAAGAGTTTGTAAATGGATTTCAAACAGTTCTACAAGAGGAAAAAACTCAAAAAACATATATCGCAGTTGTTCGTGGTTTTTTTACAAATGAAATAGTAGTTGACCACCCTTTAATCAATGAAGCTGGAAAAAAACAAGATGCCTTTACTAAATTTCGATTATTGCAACAGATAGAAATTCCTTTAGCTCATGGAAAGTTCCAAACCTCTCGTTATTCAATAATTGAAGCACTTCCGAAAACAGGAAGAATGCATCAAATAAGAAAACATTTGAATCATTTGCGACATCCAATAATTGGCGATAGACCTCATGGATGCAATAAACAGAATGCGCTCTTCTTAAAAGAATTTAAACTTGAAAAAATGTTACTTCATGCAAAGAGTTTAGAATTAAGGCATCCATTTTTAGATGAAAATTTAAAAATAGAAGCTGGATTTCCAGAACATTTTCATGCAATGATGGAGAAATTGGGATTTAAAATATAACTGCAAGCACTTCAAGTCAATTCTTCAAAGTTCCATAATGTCCTGTAATTTTAAAACTAAACAAACAATCTTCGATTACTTGTCCTGCACCGATATTATGAACAATCAATGGTCTTTTTCCGTCACTCGATTTTCTATCTATAACAATTCCAATATGCGTCATTCCATTTTGGAGTTTCCAACTTACCACATCACCCGGAAGATAATCTTTTGGATCATCAGAAATAGTTTTTTCTGCTCCCTGACGTTCAAAATACTTCATTAAGTTTGGAACTCGCCTGTGATCAATATTTCTGTCAGTCGATTTTAACCCCCAATCTTTGGGATAGACTGAAAAATTCTTTTTCATATCTTCATGAACTTCTTTTTGCAAATCGATGTTAAGTTTTCTATAAGCACGAATTATCACATCTGTACAAACACCTTTTCCTTTAGGAATATCTCCATTTGGATATTCCATGGAATAGTAGCTAGGGTCGTAAACTACTTTATTCTGTGTTAATTCTAAAGCGGCATTTGAAAGCGCTATTCCATTTTGAGCAATTGAATTATTAATGAAAAGAAGACTAACGAGAAGGCATAGAATTAATTTCATCTTGGGAGATATTTTATTTTTTAAAAGCTAATCTATAAACAAAAAAAATAGGCAAATATTGTTTGATTAAGATGAATAAATATAATTCAAAATCTACAATATTTGCCCATTCCTTCTTTTCAAAAATGACTATATTGTATCTAGGGCTTGTGAAACATCAGAGATAATATCTTCAGCGTCCTCCACTCCAATGGAGATACGAACTAAATTAGCAGTCACTCCCATTTTCTCTCTTTCAATAGGTTCAAGAGCGCAATGCGTCATTGTTTTTGGATGTTGAGCCAAACTCTCAGTACTACCTAGGCTCACAGCCAACTTAATTAATTTAACATTGTTTAAAAACTTAAAAGCCTCTTTTTCTCCACCTTTTACATACAGAGAAATCATCGCTCCAGGTGCATTATACTGTCTCTTATACAATTTATATTGCGGTGAGTTTTCTGAAATTAAACCCAAATATTTTACTTTTTCTATTTTATCATGTTGATTCAAAAAGTTTGCAACCAATTGAGCATTTTGAGACTGTCTGTCCATTCTTATTTTTAGCGTCTCTAAACTTCTCAACATCAACCACGCAGTATGAGGACTAACCATATTTCCCAAAAATGTTCTTAAGGTTTTAACTCTAGTCATTAATTCAGAATTCCCCATTACAGCACCAGCAATTAAATCACTGTGTCCTCCAATAAACTTAGTTGCCGAGTAAACGACAAGGTCAGCTCCCATTTCCAATGGACTCGACCAAACGGGCCCCATATACGTATTATCTACACATACGTAAGATTTGTTTTCACCATTTTTATGTTTAGCCGCTATTCGGTTGCACATTTCAATATCAAAAATAGCATTTGTAGGATTGGCTGGTGTTTCAACATATACCAAACCTAGTCGGTCGGCCTTTCCAGTTTTTTTTATTAATTCCATTATTTCTTCTTCGGTATCCTCAGCATGAAAAGCAACAGCGGAAACTCCGATTCTTTTTAAGAAATCATGAATAAAATGATCAGTTCCTCCATAAGAAGGTGAACTATATAAAATTAAATCACCAGGTTTAAGAAATTCTAACATGACAGTGCTTATAGCAGACATTCCACTTTCAAACACTGCTGTGTCATCTGCTTTGTCCCATAATGACAAACGATTTTCTAGAATTTCAAGATTAGGATTATTAATACGACTATAAATTAATCCAAGTTCTTCATCTTGTTCTTTTTTTCTTAATCCATAAGCTACTTCAAAAAATGCTTTCCCTTCTTCAGCAGTTTTAAATACGAAAGTTGATGTTTGAAAAATAGGACATTTTATGGCGCCTTCTGACAATTCAGGTTTATAACCATAACTCATCATTAAACTTTCAGGCTTAAATTTATCTTTCATTTTACTTAGTTTTGTTCTAAACAAAGTTAATTATAAACAACATCCAATCTACCATTATATAAAATTTAGAATATTTTCCTAATTTCAAATTAAAATAAGTTCATTTGCACTTTTAATCATATTCGAAAATAGAATGAAAAGAAAAATTTACCATGAATACAATAGACGACATAGATAAAAACATCATCACTTTACTAAAAGAAAACGCTAAATTGAGCATAAAAGAAGTTGCTCATGCAATTGGCATGTCCAAAACTCCAGTTTATGAACGCATCAAAAAGTTAGAGAAATCTGGTATTATTGAAAAATATGTAGCCGTAATTAACAATAAGAAATTGGATAACGGGATGTTTGTATTTTGTTCAGTTTCATTGGAAGTGCAAAAACTTAAAGAAATAGAAATTTTTAAGGAAGAAATTAGTAAACTTCCCGAAGTACTTGAGTGCTATTTAATGGGTGGAGTGAATGATTTCTTATTGAAAGTAATGGTTAAAGACTTAGAAGCCTATCATCAATTCTCTTCTGGTAAGCTTGCAGCTTTGGATAATGTGAGTCAAATAAAAAGCACATTTGTTTTAGATGTTGTAAAAAAAGAATTTTGACTAACACACTTTAATGGTAATTTATGTTCACTATTCTGACTTTTGTCATTTGTAATTAAACATAATAGTTACAAGTTTGCTATTCAATTAATCAATATGTTATTTCACGAAAAATAAAAATGATGGAAAATACAATAAATTTTAAAGAATATTTAGCAAGATTTGATGATATCCTTGCTCATGAAACTCCTCCCCCACCTTATAATGATTCAGCTTATTTAGACTACTTAAAATTAAATAGAAGTCGACAAAAAAGATGGTTAAAAACAGCTAGTATCAGAAGTGATTTAAGAACTATAATCGAAAGAATTGATACTAAACAAACTTGGTATTTAATTACAGAACCTTGGTGTGGTGATGCAGCACACAACAATCCCTTCATCTTTTTAATGTCGGAGTTAAATCCAAACATAACTTTGAAGATTGTATTACGTGATGCCCCTCCTTTCATGATTGATGGTTACCTAACTAATGGCGGAAAGGCTATTCCAAAGTTAATAATTAGAGATAGCAGCGAGAAGGATTTACATGTTTGGGGGCCCCGTCCTGTAAATTGTCAATTACTTTTTAACAAATTAAAGGAAGAAGAAGCTGATTTTGAAAGGCAAAAGGTAGAATTACAAAACTGGTACAACATTGATAAAGGGGTTAGCTTGCAAGATGAGTTTATTCATTTTATGAAATAATATTTTGACATTTTCAAATGATTAGATTTATTTTCATTTTTAAAGAATCATTATTATATTAGTGATATTGGTTCAATTATCAAAATTAACTCTGTAATGCTCAAATAGATTGGTCTATTATAAGCCCTAAATCTTTTAAGCGTCTACAACTAACAATGTAAATAATAATGTTTAAATTTGTCAACCTAAAAACGATTTAACAAATGCCTTGGTATGTGCTTATAACGAAACCTAAATGCGAAAAAAAAGTGGAAGCTAATTTGAGTAAAATTGGTGTTAAGTCTTATTGTCCTACTAGAATTGAAAGACGTCAATGGAGTGATCGCATTAAAAAAGTGGAGATTCCACTATTACCATCTATGATTTTAGTTGAGCTACTGGAAAACGAAAGAGATATTGTTTTTCAAGTTCCTGGTTCATTACGTTATCTATTTTGGATGGGAAAACCAGCCATAGTAAGTGATCAAGAGATAGAAATTCTCAATGAAATAGAAAGCGATCAAGTTAATTTTGTTAAAGTTGAAAAACTCCAAGAGGGAAACGAAATTGATATCGAAAATTTAGGAAGTGAATCAAAAAAAGGAGTGATAAAAAAAATATCAGGAAATCAGTGTTGGGTGACCCTAAAAAATTTAGGTTACACCATAAAATTCAACATTTAATTACAGTAATTAACTGATAAACAAACATTTTAATCCCTACCCAAATCAAACACATTTAATTAAAAGATGTGACTGATAAGGGCGAAGCCATATAAAAAAATACGCTACAAGGCATAATGATTTTGAATTGTCTGAAAATTAGAAGATTAATTTACAATCAGCCCTACATTGAAACTAGAAAATGAATATACAACAGTTCACAAAGCTAAAAGACAAGAAAATTTTAATAACAGGTGGTGCTGGATTTATTGGCTCAAATCTTTGTGAAATATTATTGGAAATTGGAGCAAAAGTTACATGCCTTGACAATTTCGCAACCGGACACAAACATAATATTGAGTCTTTCCATAATCATTCAAATTTCAGTTTAATTGAAGGGGACATTAGGGATATCGCTACTTGTCATGAAGCATGTGAAGGCAAAAACTTTGTTATTCATCAAGCTGCTTTAGGGTCTGTTCCAAGATCAATTAATGATCCAATTACTTCAAATGATGTAAATGTTGGAGGATTCTTAAATATGCTTGTAGCATCTAGGGATGCAAAAGTTTCAAGATTCGTTTATGCTGCCAGTAGTTCTACATACGGTGATTCAGAGAATTTGCCTAAAGTTGAAAGTATAATTGGGAAACCGCTTTCGCCCTACGCCATAACGAAATATGTTAATGAATTATATGCTGATAATTTCTTCTCCACTTATGGATTAGATACAATTGGGTTACGTTATTTCAACGTTTTTGGCAGACGTCAAGATCCCAATGGAGCATATGCTGCCGTTATACCTCTATTTGTGAAACAATTCATGGATTATGAAAGTCCACTTATTAATGGTGATGGCACGTTTTCACGTGATTTCACTTATATTGATAACGTTTTACAAATGAATTTGCTTGCATTAACTACTGAAAATGAAAATGCAGTTAATCAAGTTTACAACACTGCTGTTGGTGACCGCACTACTCTTCTTGAATTAACTGAATTGCTCAAAAAATATTTATCGGATTTTGATAAAAAAATTGGAAGTGTAGAAATAACTCATGGTCCAAATAGAAAAGGAGACATTCCACATTCATTGGCTGCTATAGATAAAGCTAAGAATTTATTAAATTACGAACCATCACATAAAATTGAACAAGGAATTAAGGAGGCCGTAAACTGGTATTGGGAAAACTTAAAATAGTTATTTTTATCAGTGAAAAATTCCTCAAACTTCTAAAATTAAATAAACAGAAATACAAATACCCCCTTTCTAGTTCTAAATTAAAACATGTTACCTAAAATAAACCCTTCAAAAACATTGGCTTGGCAGAAGCTAAAGGATCATTTCCTAAAAAATAAAAATGTTCATCTGAACGATTTATTTCAAGCGGATGATTCTAGGTTTGAAAAATTATCATTTGAAATAGAAGATTTCCTCTTTGATTTTTCAAAAAATATTGCAAATGAAGAAACCTTCAAATTACTAATTGAGCTAGCAAAAGAATGTAAACTTGAAGATGCAATTGATGCATTATTTCATGGAAAACACATTAATGAAACCGAAGAAAGAGCTGTATTACATACAGCTTTAAGAAGTTTTTCAAATGAATCTTTTATTGTTGATGGAAAGGAAATAAATTGCATAGTAAAAAATGAACGTGAAAAATTAAAGTCATTCTGTGAACTTGTTCATACCAAAAAATGGAAAGGTTACTCAGGAAAAAATATTAATTACATAGTTAACATTGGTATTGGAGGTAGTGACCTAGGTTCTTCAATGGTTACCGAAGCACTTCGCCCCTATCAAATAGAAAGTATTAAACCTTACTTTATCAGTAACGTTGATGGTTCAAATTTGAGTGAAGTCTTAAAAAAAATAGAGCTTGAAGAAACTCTTTTTATTGTGGCATCCAAAACGTTTACTACTCAAGAGACAATGACTAATGCTTATTCGATAAGAGAATTGTTTTTGGAGAGTTGTAAGGATGAAGCCCTGCTTAAAAATCACTTTATTGCTGTTACAGGAAATAAGGAAAAAGCAATGGAGTTCGGAATACAAGAAGAGAATATCTTCAAAATTTGGGATTGGGTTTGTGGCAGATTTAGTTTATGGGGTTCAATGGGCTTACCGATTGCTTTAACAATTGGTTATCAGAATTACGAGGAACTTCTTAAAGGAGCCAATAGTATTGATCTTCATTTTAAATCAGAGAAATTCGAAAAGAATATTCCTGTAATTATGGGGCTTTTGAGTATTTGGTACATTAATTTTTATAATGCGCAAAGTGAAGCAATTCTAGCATATGATCATTATCTTTCGAAATTCAAATCCTATTTGCAACAAGGTTCAATGGAAAGTAATGGCAAAAGTATTGACAGAAATGGTGATCCCGTTAGTTATCAAACTGGAGTTGTGGTTTGGGGGGAAACAGGTACAAATGGTCAACACTCATTTCACCAATTACTTCATCAAGGAACTCCCCTCATACCCTGTGATTTTATAGTTTCTGTCCAAAGTCAAAACCACTTTAATGATCACCAAGATGAAGTTCTATCAAATGCGCTAGCTCAAACTGAGGCGCTAATGAAAGGAAGAACAAAAGCTGAAGTTTTAGAAAAAAATTTAAATTCTGATAAAATCGATATTAACTATAAAGTTTTTAGTGGAAATAAACCGAGCAATTCAATTCTGATAAAAAAATTAACTCCATATAATTTAGGGAGTTTACTTGCGGTTTATGAGCATAAAATTTTCGTTAAAGGAATAATTTGGAATATTTTTAGTTTTGATCAATGGGGAGTTGAACTAGGAAAAGAGTTATCCTCACATAAATTAAGTTCAATTAGAAGTAAAAGCCAATCAACCCACTCAGATTCATCTACGAATGGACTAATTGGTAAAATTTTAGAATGGAGAAGTTAAAAATAAAATTAATGTAAACTGTGAAAAAATCAGATTACAGATAGATATAAATTTGAATTACAAAGAAATATAATGAAAATTAAAAACATTTGCTGTATTGGTGCTGGATATGTTGGGGGACCAACAATGTCTGTTTTAGCTTTAAAAAATCCAAATATTAAGGTAACAGTCGTTGATATTAATCAACAAAGAATATCTTCTTGGAATGATGAGGACTTAAATGATTTACCAATCTATGAGCCTGGTTTAAAGGAGGTGGTTAATGAAGCTCGAGGGCGTAATTTATTTTTCAGTACTGATGTAGATAAAGCCATTGATGAAGCGGAAATGATTTTCATTTCAGTAAACACGCCTACTAAAACCTATGGAAAGGGTAAAGGTATGGCTGCTGACCTAAAATATATAGAGTTGTGCGCTAGGCAAATTGCAAGGGTTTCAACTTCAGATAAAATAGTTGTAGAGAAATCAACTTTACCTGTTCGAACTGCACAAGCTATAAAAGACATTCTAGATAATACCGGTAATGGTGTGAAATTTCAGATTTTATCGAATCCTGAATTCTTGGCGGAAGGAACAGCTGTTCAAGATCTATTGGAGCCAGATAGAGTTCTAATCGGAGGAGAAGAAAGCGAGGAAGGTGAAGAAGCTATGAATTCTTTAGTTGATATTTATGCAACTTGGATTCCTAAAGCGAATATCTTAACAACCAATGTTTGGTCGTCAGAACTTTCAAAACTTGTGGCTAATGCATTTTTAGCACAACGTGTTTCCTCTATCAACGCTATATCAGAATTATGCGAAGCTACTGGAGCAAATATTGGAGAAGTTAGCCGCGCAATTGGTATGGATAGTAGAATTGGACCAAAATTCTTAAAAGCCTCAGTCGGTTTTGGAGGATCTTGTTTTCAAAAAGACATACTCAACTTAGTGTATATTGCCAAAACTTATGGTTTAAATGAAGTTGCTGATTACTGGGAACAGGTAATTATAATGAATGATCACCAAAAAAGAAGGTTTGCCGACAATATTGTTAGCACACTGTATAACACAGTATCAGGTAAAAAAATCACTTTCCTAGGTTGGGCTTTTAAGAAAGATACAAATGACACAAGAGAGTCTGCTGCTATATACGTTGCAGATGCTTTATTGAACGAGCAAGCTCAAATTACAGTTTATGATCCTAAGGTTAGTGCTGAAAGAATTTATGATGACTTAGATTATTTAGGTTCAAGAACTCCAGAAGAGAACAGAAGATTCCTTAAAGTAGTTAATGAGCCTTATTCTGCCATGGAAAATGCTCACGCTATTGCGGTTTTAACTGAATGGGATGAATTCATTGAGTATGATTGGAAAAAAGTTTTTGAATCAGTAATCAAACCAGCCTTTGTGTTTGATGGAAGAAAAATTCTTAATGAAAAACTTATGTTAGATCTAGGTTTTAATTACACATCAATTGGTGTTTCAAAAAAACAAGAAGAACAATAGTAAATCGAGAGCTTAATTGAATTAATTAAAAATCACCAAACCAATTACAAAATATACAACTAAAAAAAATGGCTAGAAAAATTCTTATTACAGGAGGTGCAGGTTTCATAGGATCTCATGTCGTTCGTTTATTTGTAAAAAAATATTCCAATGATCATATTTATAATTTAGATACACTTACCTATGCGGGTAATTTGGAGAATTTAAAAGATATTGAAAATGAAAATAATTACACTTTCATAAAGGAAGACATTAACCATACAGATAATATTTCTGAATTATTCAATAAATATAAGTTTGACACTGTAATTCATCTGGCTGCAGAATCACATGTAGACAGATCTATTGCAGATCCGATATCATTTGTAAGAACAAATGTGATGGGAACAATGAATCTTCTAAACGCAGCCTTAGAAACATGGCGAGAAGACTTTAGTGACAAAATGTTTTATCATATCAGCACTGATGAAGTTTATGGAACATTGGGAGAAACTGGATTATTTACAGAAACAACTTCCTACGATCCAAACTCTCCATATTCTGCTTCGAAAGCAAGTAGCGATCACTTTGTTAGAGCCTATGGAGAAACTTATGGATTGCCATTTATTATCTCAAACTGCTCTAATAACTATGGTCCTAATCAATTCCCTGAAAAACTGATTCCATTGTTTATTAATAATATTTTGAACAAGAAATCACTACCTGTTTATGGAGATGGGAATTACACCAGAGATTGGCTTTACGTTATTGATCATGCATTAGCAATTGATTTAATTCTAAATGATGGAAAAGTAAAAGAAACATACAATATTGGTGGATTCAATGAATGGAAAAATATCGATTTAATCAAATTACTAATTAAGCAAATTGACGAAAAATTAAATCATACCCCAGGTGAAAGTGAAAAATTAATCACTTACGTAAAGGACAGACCTGGACATGATTTAAGATATGCCATTGATGCTTCAAAAATCAATTCAGAATTAGGATGGAAACCAACAGTAACATTTGAAGAAGGGTTAAGTAAAACAATTGACTGGTATTTGAATAATAAAGAATGGATGAATAGAGTTACTAGCGGTGCCTATCAGGAATATTATGAGGAGCAGTATAAGTAGTTTTGTGGTTAAAAAGCAACCCTATGCGCTTAATAAAAGTTTAAAAACTCAACTGTAAATCTAGAAATACGTCTATTTAAAAATTCTTTACGGATAAAGACATTCTCAATTTAACAAACGAATTAACAAATTTACGAACCGACAAATTTACGAACCGACAAATTAACACTAGAAAATGAAAGGAATTATACTAGCAGGTGGATCAGGAACAAGATTACACCCTTTAACTTTAGCAGTAAGTAAGCAACTTTTACCTATTTATGATAAACCGATGATATATTACCCTTTATCGGTTTTGATGTTAGCAGAAATAAAAGAAATTTTAATCATCTCCACCCCTCATGACTTAGCTCACTTTAAAAAACTTTTGGGTGACGGTTCGAAGCTTGGTATAAAATTAAGTTATAAGGAGCAACCTAGTCCAGATGGTTTAGCACAAGCATTCATACTTGGAGAGGAGTTCATTGGTAATGATGATGTTTGTTTGGTTCTCGGAGATAATATTTTTTATGGAGCGGGCTTACAGAAAATTTTAAAAGATTCCGTAGCAACAGTAGAGAATGAAGGAAAGGCCATTGTTTTTGGAAACTATGTGAACGACCCTGAAAGATATGGTGTTGCTGAATTTGATGACAATAATAATGTAATCAGTATTGAAGAAAAACCGAAAGATCCGAAATCTAATTATGCTGTTGTAGGATTATATTTCTATCCTAACTCGGTCATTGACATTGCGAAAGACGTAAAGCCATCTCATAGAGGTGAATTAGAAATAACTTCTGTGAATCAAGCATATTTAGATGCTGAAAACTTAAAATTACAAGTCTTGAGTAGAGGTTTTGCTTGGTTAGATACGGGAACCCATGAAGCACTAACTGAAGCCACAGAATTTGTTAAAGCAGTTGAGAAAAGAACAGGATTAAAAATTGCATGTTTAGAGGAGATTGCCCTGAAATATCAGTGGATAGATAAAAAAGATTTGTCTAATGACATAGCGAACTTAAAAGGTAATTATTATGAATATTTAAAGAAAATAATATCATAAATGTCTTTACGTAAAAAATCTATTCAAGGCGTTTTATGGGTGTTTATTCAGCAGTTTAGTAATCAAGCTGTCACGTTTGTTATTTCGATTTTCTTGGCCAGAATTCTTCTTCCAGAAGACTTTGGACTAATAGGAATGATTACCGTTTTTATGGCTTTATCTCAAGTTTTATTGAATGCTGGGTTAACACAATCTCTTATTCGTCAACCTAAACCTCAGCAAATTGATTATTCAACGGTTTTCTACTTTAATATTTCAGTTAGTGTTATTCTCTATTTAGTTATATTCCTTTGCGCTGGGCTTATAGCTGACTTCTATACTCAGCCTATTTTAAGGAATATTATCAGATTTTATAGTTTAACAATTGTAATTAATGCCTTTGGAGCAGTTCAGTTCACAAAACTAACTAAGGAGATGAACTTTAAAACTCAAATGACCGTGACAGTTCCATCTCTCATCATTAGTGGAATAGTAGGGGTTATTTTGGCGTATATGGACTTTGGAGTTTGGTCGCTAGTTTACATGGCTATATTACAGTCACTACTCAGTACAATTCAAGTTTGGTTCAGGAGTGGATGGATTCCTAGTTTTGAGTTTAGTAAAAGAAGGTTCAGATATCATTTCAGTTTTAGTTATAAACTAGGGCTTTCGGGGATACTAAATTCGGTTTACTCAAATATTTATCAAATAATTATTGGGAAATTTTTTGCTCCTGCCTTGGTTGGTTTCTATACAAGAGCTGTTACAATGAAAAACCTACCTGTAACAAATATTGCAAATTCGCTAAATAAGGTTACATACCCTATGTTTGCGGAAATTCAAAATGATAATGTGAGACTAAAAAAAGTATATAAGATGATTTTACAATCTGTAATATTCATTTTAGCACCAATAATGATTTACTTAATGGTAGTGGCGGAACCTTTATTTAGATTTCTATTTACCGAAAAATGGTTGCCAGCCGTACCTTATTTCCAAATTCTTTGTGTTTCAGGAATAATATTTCCAATTCATTCTTATAATCTTAACATACTAAAGGTTAAGGGAAGAAGCGATTTATTCTTAAAATTAGAGATTGCCAAGAAGGTTTTAGGGGTAATTGTAATTATTATTTCCATCCAATATGGGATTATAGCATTATTATGGGGACAATTAATCTCATCTATTTTAGCTTTGTTTATAAATTCATATTATTCGGGTAGATTTATAGAATATAAGATATGGAGTCAATTGAAAGATATATCTCCTATTTTCATAATTTCAGGATTAGTTGGAATTATAGGTTGGTATCTAGATTCCAATGTATTTTCAAACTTAAATGATTTATTACGTATTTTTTTACCAGCATTTATAGGATTAGTTCTTTTTGTAGGGATATCATTCACCTTGAAATTAGAAGCTCTGAATAATTTAGTTTCACTCATAAAAAAACGAAAATGATTCCAATAACGAAACCCTTTTTACCTCCAGTAGAAGAATACAGTAATTATCTTTCTGGAATATGGCAACGTCAATGGCTGACTAACATGGGACCTTTAGCGAGTAAACTAGAATTAAAATTAAAAACGCATCTACAAGTTAAACATCTTTTATTTGTAACAAATGGAACGATTGCTTTACAAATGGCAATAAAGGCATTAGATTTAAAAGGGGAAATAATTACCACTCCATTCTCATTTATTGCTACAACCAGCAGCATAGTTTGGGAAGGATGTAAAACGGTTTTTGTGGATATTGATAAGGACTCATTGAATATTGATGCAACCAAAATAGAAGCCTCAATAACTAATAAAACTTCTGCAATATTGGCCACCCATGTTTATGGAAATCCATGTGATGTTTTAGCAATTGAAAAAATTGCAAAAAAACATAACTTAAAGGTTATATATGATGGTGCCCATGCGTTTGGAGTAAAAATTAATGGTAAATCAATTTTTGAATATGGAGATATAAGTACTTGCAGCTTGCATGCAACAAAACTTTATCATTCTAGCGAAGGAGGATTAATCGTTACCCAAAATTCAGAATTATTAAAAAAATTAGCTTCAATTAGAAATTTTGGTTTTAAAGATTCTGTATCTTTTTCTGAATTAGGAATTAATGGTAAAAACTCCGAGTTTCATGCTGCAATGGGGCTAACCAATCTAGACTATATAGACAGAATTCATGAAAAAAGGAAATTATTAACTGAATGTTATGATAAAAACTTAAAAAAATTCAGGGCGTACAAACCGGTTTGGAGTAAAAACGCAACTATTAACTTTGCATATTATCCAATCGTTTTGGAAAGTGAAGAATTATTACTTAAGTGTATGGATGACCTCAAGCGAAAGGAAATATTTGTGCGTAGATATTTTTATCCTTCACTTGCAAGTACTTTACCTTATTTGAATAAAGAATATTTTGAAATTACTGATGATGTTTCAAAAAGAGTAATGTGTTTACCACTTTATTATGATTTGACTTTAGAGGAGGTTGAGTACATATGCCACACAATATTGAAGGTCCAAAATAACTAAAAATGAAAAAAATATTATTTTTAATAATAATGTATTCTTTAATCTCAACAATTAATACAAGTAGCCGAATGGCGCATTATTAAGATGTGACTTAGAATTTTACACCAAAACTACGATATACTGGATTCTGTCATTTGGCCTTGATTTGGGAGAAATCTCATCTGCTTAAATTTCAGAAAAACTTAATAATTTACCATTGACGGATAACCTAAATACAATAAAAACTATTCAAAACAAAAGGGACATTTAGCTTATCAAAATAGAATACAATTTCAATGTACCGAAATCAAAAAGGTAGTAAAATATATAATTTTTCATTAATTAAGAATTGCCTCACTGTTTTACATAAAATATGAAATCACCATCATCCCTAAGAATTGAAATTTAAAAAAAATAGCACTTAATAATGAAAAAATTCAAAATAGTTCATATACATTCAGATACCAAATTCATAAATGAATCTTATCGATTTTATGGGGAACAATTTGAAAACAGTATATTTATTATTGGTCTAAAAGACAGTTATAACGGAGAACTAAGTGAATCTGTAAAGTACTTCAACTCTTCAAAATCTGAATTTAACAAAATCATAAGTATCTGTAATAATGCAGATATGGTAGTAATGCACAATTTGAATTTCCCTAAAAGTTATATCGCAAATAGATTACATAAGTCTGTTAAAATAGCTTGGCGATTTTTCGGCTCAGAACTATACAGTAGAAAACCAGAACTAGTTTACTCAGAAAGGACTAATAGCATTCTGGATAAACAAAAGAAAAATGGCAACTTTTATAATTTTAAAAACAAAATAATAAATTATTTGGTCAGCATAAAATACATGGCAAGTCCTAATAAAGAATTTGAAAAAGCAGCTTTTAAACGAATTGATTATTTTTTAGGACTTTCAAAAAATGAACATTTATACTTAAAAAACATATATCCTGAACTACCCGAATTTTTCCAAGTTAGTTATAGACCATATCTAAAAGCTAAAGAATTTAGAAATACTAAAAGCAATACCATAATAATAGGGAACAACAAAAGTGCATACAACAATCATAGCGACATAATTGATCAAATTCAGAATTCTCCATTTAAAGAGAAATTTAAATTCTTAATGTTTTATAATTATGGACAAGATAATTTTTACACCAGTTCAATAAAAAAACAAGCCAAAAAAATTAAGGAAATTGAGGTTGTGGAAAATTTTCTACCCTATGAAGATTTCCAAAAAGTATATTCAGATTCTAGCGCATTCGTTCTAAATGGTTTAAGACAAATGGCCATGGGAAATATTTGGACGGCTATTAAAGAAAACACTAAAATATACTTAAACAAACATAATTTAGTATATCAATGGTTAATAGAAGAAGGTTTTTACATTTCTTCAGTAGAAAATTTCACATCAGATCTAGAAAACAATAATATTTCCCTTTCTAAAGAACAAGCGAACAGTAATCAAGACCAAATGATTAAGTTCACTGAGAAGTACAATAAACAAAATTTTCATAATACACTATTTGATATTTTAGATAAGAAATTAACAATCTATCATGTCCATACCGATGTAAAATTCATAAATGGAGTTGGAATATTCAATAATAAAAAGTTTGACAATAAATTAATTGTATTGGGTCAAAACAATACTTACCAAGGTCCTTATAAAGATCAAATACAATATTTCGAATATACCCGAAATGAATTTAAAAAAATAATTCAATTATGTAAATCAAGCGATATTGTTGTGTTATATGGTTTAAATTTTCAAAAAAGTTATATTGCCAATCGACTACCTAAATCAGTTAAAGTAATATGGAGGTTTTTTGGTTCTGAATTGTATAATTTAATCCCTGAATTCGTTTTTTCAGAAAAAACCCAACCTATTCTAAGTGGTGAAAAGAAAGATGGGTTTATATTGAAAACAAAAAAATGGATAAGATTTACCTCCATTCAAGTAAAGTATCGTGCTAAAGTAAAAACAGAAATAAAGAAAGCTGCATTTGAGCGTGCGGATATATTTTTGGGCGTGTTCAAAGATGAATATGCGTTTTTGAAAAGTAAATGGAATGAACTACCACCATTTATGCAAATTGGAATACCAACTATAAAATCCTCAAGCAGTTACACACCTGTAGTTAGTAACAAAATCATTTTAGGGAATAACAGAAGTGCGTACAATAACCATTTAGACATTCTTGATTATATCGATCAATCGAAAAAGAAAGGCAATTACAAATTCTTAATGTTGTATAATTATGGTTACAAGGACCACTATACTGAAACAGTTAGAAGTAGAGCTGCTGAAATAAAGGAGGTTGAAGTAATTGAAGATTTTATGAATTTAGATAAATTCAATGAAATATATGAAGAAGCAGATGCATTTGTTATGAATGGAAGAAGGCAAATGGCCCTCGGAAATCTATGGGAGGCACTAAAAAGAAATACAAAGTTATATTTAAATGAGAAAAACATCACCTATAAAACTTTAAAGGAAGAGGGTTTTGTTGTATTTACAATTGATGACTTCGTTAAAGACATAGAAAACAACAACTTAAAACTAACTGAAGTAGAATCCAATAAAAATCAAAAGAATCTCCAAATATATTCCGGAAGATATAACTGTGAAAATTTCCATCATTCCATAAAAAATCTTTTAAATCATTAAATTAAGTCAGTTAGCAATATTAGGATAAGAATCTAAAAAATATAATTTTGCATTACTGAATCTTACTTAATTACTTGGATTTCGTAGAAAATTTAACAACCAATGAATAAAAAGAATATTTTAATTATAGCTAGTGGATTCTATCCAGTTCAAAGCCCAAGATCTTTCCGGGCAACAGAATTAGCAAAGGAATTTTCTCGTCAAGGCCATAAGGTAACAATAATGGTACCTCATAAGGAGAACATTCAACCATTTCTCAATGAATATAAAATTGATTATATAAGTCTAGGAAAATTAACTTGGAAAATACCTAATCTAAAAAGACTTGGTAAGATAGGTGCATTATTCAATAAAGGTGTTAACCGTTTACTTCCATTATTTTTTGAATTCCCTAAGATTGAGCATTACTTTAAAGTGAAAAGGAAATTAAAAGAAGAAAAAAACAATTATGACCTGCTCATTTCAATTGCTGTTCCCTATCCTATTCATTGGGGAGTTGCAGCTGTCTGGAAAAACGATAAATCAAAAAACATAGCACCCGTTTGGCTCGCAGATTGCGGAGATCCATATTGTATTCAAGAAAATGATACTTATCAACCTCCATTCTATTTTAAATGGATAGAAAAATGGTTTATGAGAAAAGTAGATTTCATCACCGTACCAACTGAAACGTCTTACAGAGGTTATTTTCCTGAATTTCATTCTAAAATAAAAGTAATTCCTCAAGGATTCCGGTTTGAAGATATTGACAAGAAAGCTACAATAAATGATGGAATAATTCGTTTTGGATATGGTGGTTCTTTTGCCCTCAATAGAAGAGATCCTAAAGAACTTTTAGAGTTATTAACTAATTTGGATAAATCAGTATTATTTGAATTTCATATCTTTACCAGACATAGTAAATTTGTAGAATCATTTGCTAAAAAAGACTCAAGAATTGTTCTACATAAACCTACCTCTAGAATTGAATTATTAAACACTCTTTCTGAATTTCAATTCGTAGTTAGTTTAGCTAATTTTGGTACTGCACAAACGCCTAGTAAATTGATTGATTACGCAATAATAGATAAACCTATCTTAGAAATTCAAACTGGAAATCTCGATAAAGACACAGTATTACAGTTTTTAGATGGAAATTATAATAATAAGGTCCAGATAAACGAACCTAATCGCTACCGTATTGAAAATGTGGTAACCCAATTTTTAAAATTTTCTTAGCATGGCTAAATTTGATAAGAAGTCTTTTCTTTTAATGTGGTTGGTAAACCCAATGATTAGCGCTATATATTTATTTAAAAATTTCAAGCAAAACACAAATATATTCCCTTACTTACTGTTATCGATATTTTTCGGAATTTCGTTCATTGTTTCTACAGCTGGTGGAGATTCACAAGCCTATGCTTTAGAATTAGAGGAATATAGAATAAAAAATGTTACACTCGTAGAGCTTTTTGAAGGTTTCTATTCGGCTGGAAGTACAACAATTGATATTTACCAACCATTAGTGACCTGGTTGGTTAGCCAATTTACCGGTAATTCAAAGGTACTATTTGGAGTTTATTCACTAGTATTTGGTTTTTTTCTATTCAAATCTCTAATAATAGTTCGGAGTCATTTAAATATTAAACTAAAAGGGCTTGCATTATTGGTATTCATCCTTCTGGCCCTTATGAATCCACTTTGGAGTATTAATGGTGTTCGAATGTGGACTGCTGTTGCCGCATTCTTCTATGGAATGGTTTCATTACATTTAGATAAATCTAAGGCTTCATGGGTTTATTTGGCCTTGCCTATGTTAATACATTTCTCAATGTTTATGCCCTTCGCTATATATTTAGCTTACAGATTTATTCCTTACAAGAATATGTCTGTACTTATGGCATTGTATGTGGTTACATTTTTCCTGGGAGAATTAAATCTAGATATATTTAAAAAATATTTTTTACTTCTACCAGGGTTTATGCAATCTAGAGAAGGATATCTAAGTGACGAATATGTGGATGTAATTAATATGAAGGCTGAGGCGAAATCATTTTTCTATAAGACTGCCGCACTTGCATTGAAATGGAGTATATTCGGGGTAGCATCTCTAATTTATTTCTATACTATTTATAAAAACAAAATTAAGGATAGGTTTATGAATGAGTTCTTTCACATGGCCTTGATTTTTATGTCCTTTAGCAACTTGGTACAGGTTGTTCCTTCTGGAGGAAGATTCCTAATTTTATCAAATTTGATTTTATTGACAGCTTTTCTATTCTTTTTAAATAAAAACATTTGGATGCATCCAATATTGAGATCCTTCCTTAAGCTTTCGACCCTTTTAGTCATTATTCTAAGAATTCGTGAAGGAATAGAACATTTTGGAATATTCCTTTTCATTGGTTCTCCTTTTACGAACTGGTTCATTATAGATACCACTCTAATTGAAGTACTTAAGTCTATATTTTAAAATGAGGTAATATTGACGAATTGATATAATATTTTATTGATTATTTTTTAAGATAATACAAATTTATGAATCTTTGAATTTCAATAATCTTATCTTGACTGTTTAATTTATGTAGAAATAAAAGTGGAATTTGCTAATAGAATCGAATAATGCTATAGAAATAGCAGATATCGAACTTTTTTAGTAACCTTACCATTTGACATAGGAATAAAACCTAATAACATTATTACTATAAAAATTCAATCAAGAATGATCAGAAGTTAAATTAGAAATAACTTTTCGCAATGTTAAAAATAACCTTTATCACAAAAAAAAGATTATTTATTCACATTTTAGCAAATACATAATACAAGATTTATACACTTTTTTCTTATATGCCATCATATATCACCTAAAACAAATCATATAAATGCTTTTTAACTCATTAATTTTCTTAATCTTCTTTCCGACGGTGGTGCTGATTTATTTTTTGCTGCCACATCGATTTAGATGGATATTTTTGTTAATAGCTAGTTACTTTTTCTACATGAATTGGGAGCCAGTTTATGCGTTATTAATAAGTTTCTCGATTTTAAGTACATGGACGTGCGGTTATTTACTTGATAAGACGAACAATGTCCTCAGGCGTAAAACCTACCTAACCATTAGTATTCTTGCAAATTTCGGAATCCTGTTTATATTCAAGTATTATAATTTCATTAATGAAACAGTTTTTTCCACTCTAGAGTATTTTAATATGAGATGGGAAGTTCCGAACCTAGATATACTTCTACCAGTGGGGATTTCATTTTACACTTTCCAAGCAGTTGGATACACAATAGATGTATACCGAAAAGATATAAAGTCTGAAAAACACATTGGTATCTACGCAATGTTTGTTACATTTTTCCCTCAATTAGTTGCTGGTCCAATTGAGCGCTCAGGAAATCTATTACCTCAATTTAGGGAAGAGAAAAAACTTACTGCTGCAAATCTATCAGCAGGTTTTAAAATGGTTTTATGGGGCTTTTTTCTAAAAATTGTATTAGCAGACAATTTAGGTATGTATGTAGATGCCGCTTTTAATAATGTAGAAAATCACGGTGGAACTACTCATGCCTTGGCTTCATTTCTTTTTGCTTTTCAAATTTATGGAGATTTTGCAGGGTATTCATTGATAGCTATTGGTGTTTCGAAGATGATGAGTTTTACACTCATGACCAATTTTAGACGACCTTATTATGCAACAAGCATTACCACATTTTGGAGTAGGTGGCATATTTCATTATCAACTTGGTTCAAGGATTATTTATATATCCCATTAGGAGGAAATAGAAAATCAAAAGCGAGAACTTATTTCAATTTATTTCTAACTTTTTTTGTAAGCGGTATCTGGCATGGCGCAAATTTCACTTTTATAATTTGGGGTGCTTTACACGGCCTATATATCGTTATTGAGAAAGCATTGGGTTTAGGTAGAAAGAAAGAAAAGAACAAATTATCCTTTAATGTTTTAATCAATATCGTAATTACTTTTATTCTTGTTGATTTAGCTTGGATATTTTTTAGAGCTAGTAGTTTAACTGAAGCTTGGGAAATTATCACTAGAATATTTACTGATTTTGGTTCTCAATTATTTATTAAATGGGATATATTCTTTATTGCAGCAGTATCTATGATGATTTTGTTTTTCAAAGAATTTACGGATGAATTCTATCCCAAAAAGTTTGAATTACTCAACAATAAGAATTTATATGTTAGAGTATTCTCCATGGCATTATTGCTTTGTATAATTATTTTGTTGGGCGTTTTCGACTCAGATAAGTTTATTTACTTCCAATTTTAGATATGAAAAAACTAAACAAAAAATTTCTGTATAAGGTTTTTCTATTTATTGCAATAGTCTTTTGCGTTGATTATGCTTCAGGTATAGTTTTTGGAAAATTATATAAAACGGCTAAATCAGGAGTTGCATTTCAAGAAAACTATATTATGAATAAAACCAGCCAAGAATTATTGATTTTTGGATCTTCTAGGGCTGCCTATCATTATATACCTGCAATATTAAAAGACACTTTAGGAATTTCAACATATAATTGTGGGAGAGAAGGAACAGGTATTTATTATCACTATGGCGTTTTACTCAGTACATTAGAAAGATATACGCCAAAAGTTATTTTCCTAGATATTGATTACAGGGATATTTATGTTGGGGAAGGAATCTTTGGCGTAGATGCACTGAAAGAACATGCTCCATTTTACCATTCAGTTTCACCAGAATTTGACTCACTTTTATCGTTAACTGGAGAAAAGGAGGTTTTTAAATTAAATTCTAATTTATATAAATATAGCTCCAAAAGCTTTAAGATTTTAACAGGAAATTTAATTCAAGGTCGCGATAACAAACAAGGATTTAGAGTTCTTACAGGAAATTGGAATAAAACTATTGATTCTTTAGATGCCGAAAAGTTGGCTGTGGACGAAAAAAAAATAGAAACCCTTCAAAAGTTTATTGATAAAGCCAAAACAAATAACATTAAATTTGTTTTCACAGTGTCTCCATATTTTAAGATCACCCCAGAAAATTTGTACAAGCCTTTAATAGAACTTGCTAAAAAAAATGATATTCAAGTATTAAATCATCTGCAAGATCAAAGATTCTTAAGTGATAAATCAATGTTTAATGATGAGCTTCATCTAAACAAACAAGGAGCTCAACTGTACTCCAGAATGATCGCTTCTGAAGCATACAGTATTCTAAACAACACATTAATAGATAGATAAATTAAACACAATATTCAGGACCTATAAATTTATAAAAGTTGGTTTTTAGCCTTTTAAACTAAATAAAAAGGATTGTAAAACTTTAAACTAAAACATAAAAGGATCACAGTAAATCGAAAAAGAAATATTATTTATTAAGGACAAAAATTGTTTTAATTTTCATAATTAAAGAATCAGAATAAAGTCAATCGTGAATATTATTCATAATTTTATCATCTCATATTCCAAATTTTAAAAAGTATCAATCATGCTCTCGTTAAAAGAAAAAACAGCAAAAAACTATATAAACTTCCGCGGTTGGTCAACCAAAAGAAAAATAGTAGTTATAGAATCAGATGATTGGGGAAGTGTTAGAATGGCGGATCAGAGTGTATACAATGAATTACATGAAAAATATCCACAAATTACCAAACATAGATATCTGGTTTATGATGGTTTAGAACGAAAAAGAGATTTAGAAAGCTTATTTGAAATGCTAACTAAACACAAGGATTCTAAAGGTAAACCACCTGTTGTTACGGCATTATCTTTAACATCAAACCCAGATTTTAAGAAAATAAGAGAGACCGACAATTATCATTCTGAAACAATTAAAGAAACTTATGATCGATATGATGAAACTGATCTATTGAGTTTTTGGAAGGAAGAGGGAATAAAAAACAATTTATTGTATCCCCAATTTCATGGTAAAGAACATCTATTTCCTGAAAGATATTTCAAAAGAGTGAAAGATTCGAATGATTTAGAACATGTTGGATTTAACCACGACTCTGTATTTGGAGTTGATAATTTTACGAGAGAGAAAAATTTCCTCGCTGCTTTCGAATATCATAATGAAAGTGACAAAAAGTTAATTGAAAAAAGAACTGCCGAAGGATTAAAAGAATTTAAAGAAATTTTTGGATTCAATTCTATATCATTTTGTCCTTCGCAATCAGTTTACGGAAATCATCTTTTTGATGTATTGAAGAACAATGGAGTATTAGCAATTCAAGCTGGTCAGCAGTTTTACCCAGAAGACATGAAACTCAAGAAAAAGAATCATTTATGGGGAGATAAAACTAAAAATGGGATAGTATTTTGGAGACGTAACTGTACTTTTGAACCAGGTAGAAGCAAAAACTCAGATTATGTAGACAAATGTTTAAAAGAGATTGAAATTGCCTTTCGTTGGGGAAAACCTGCTGTTATTAATAGCCATAGAATTAATTACACAAGCAGAATTACAACTGATTTGAGAGATAGAACATTAAATGATTTAAACAACATGTTGACCACAATAATTAAAAAATGGCCAGAAGTTGAATTTATGAATAGTGAACAATTGGCAAAAACATTACTTGAAGATAAGTAACCGAAAAGGATAATGAAACAAACTGTAAAGAAACACCTCATTAATCTTCGTGGTAGTAGAATCAATAAAAAAATTGTTGTCTTTGAATCCGATGATTGGGGATCCATCAGAATACCAAACGATACTATAAAGCAAGAATTATTAGAAGAGGGATTGATAAGATCTAAAGATGCCTTTTCAAAATTCGATACTTTAGAGACATCTGATGATTTCACATCTCTGTTTGATGTTCTTAAAAGTTTTAAAGACAAAAATGGAAATAATCCTGTAATTACGGCCAATATCATTTTAAATAACCCGGACTTCAATACAATAAAAGAAACTAATTTTGAAGAGTACCATAGTGAACCTTTTTACAAAACATATCTAAGTTACCCAGGAAGTGAAAATGCTTTTGAAACATTGAAAAGTGGAATTAATCAGAATTTAATTACTCCTCAGTTTCATGGCAAAGAACACCTAAATGTTGTGCGATGGATGGATTTTCTTAAAGCCGGTGATCAACGCTATCATTTTGCATTCGAAAGAGGATGTTTTTCTATTGACGAAAAAAGCGCTCAAAATAGAAGAGGAAATTTAATGGCTGCCTATGATTATGAAAACGATTCTGAACTCGATTATGTAAAAAGGAGCATAAGAGAGGGACTCAAGCAGTTTGAAGAAATATTTGGAATCAAATCAAAGACAACTGTAGCGCCATGTTATGTTTGGGATGAACATGTGGAAAAAACTTTCCTTGCAGAAAATGTTCAAGGTCTACAGAGTTCTTACCAACAAAACATTCCATCACCTGGAGCGGCGTTCAAAAAGAGATATCCTTATTCAGGACAAAAGAATAAATTAGGACAACTTTATTTTGTTCGTAATAGTTTATTCGAACCTAGCATTAATGCAAACATTGATTGGGTTGAAAAATGTATGGAAAGTATAGCAATTGCTTTCAAATGGGGGAAACCAGCAATAATTGGTACACATAGAATAAATTTCTGTGGAAGATTAGACATTAATCAAAGAAATAAAAATCTAGAGGACCTTAAGCTTCTATTGACTAAAATGCTTAAAAAATGGCCTGAAATTGAATTTATGGATAGTCCAACCATTTCGGATTTTTATAATGCCAATCAATAAGTAACTTAAAAAATTAACAGTAAAAAAAACTTTTTTTTGAAAAACATTATACTTGTTTCACCCAAGTTAGGAATAGGTGGTATACAAAGAGCACTTACTAACATTGCCAATTGGTTTGCTGAAAATGATTTTCAGGTTACTTTCATCTCATGCAAAAATGAAGAGGTCTTTTATGATTTGGATAAAAGAGTCGAAGTCATAGTTCCCAGTAAAAAACATCCTGGTAAGGGAGGAAATATAGTTTCACACTATTTATATATCATCAAATTTTTACGAAAAGAATTTAAAAAACACAGTGCTGAAAATATAATATCGTTTGGCGATACATTCAATCCTTTGGTATTAATTGCGGGTCTTAGGTTGAAAAAGAAAATTCATATTTCAGATAGGACAAGTCCAGATTATAAGTTTAAATCTTATGTGAAGATCTTAAAAAAGAACACCTATCCCCTTTCCACTACATTTATTGCTCAAACAACAAGAGCAGCGAAATGGAATGAAGAGAAATTTGGAAAAAAATTGAACATAAAAACAATTCCAAATCCAGCCAGGAAAGTGCAGGTTCAGGATATTGGAAAAAAGAATATTGTTTTATACGTTGGAAGATTCGCATGGGAAAAAGCCCCAGATAGATTAATTAAATCTTTTGCGAAATTAGAAAATCGCCAAGGATTTAAACTAAGGATGTGTGGGGATGGACCATTGCTAGCCAAAATGCAACAACTTGCTATAGATTTGAAAATTGCAGATGAAGTAGAATTTCTTGGAAGAGTAAATAATGTAGATTTTCATTTATCGGAAGCAAGTATTTACGTTCTACCTTCTGTACTGGAAGGGTTTCCAAATGCATTATGCGAGGCAATGTCCGCAGGCTTACCTTCAATTTGTTTTGATACAATTCCTTTTGAGGATTTGGGAATTCCAAATGAAGACTTCTTAGTTGCTGAAGAAAATTCTAAAAACAATCTTGAATTTTGTATTCAAAAGTTAATAGATTCGAAAGAAGTAAGAACTAAAATTGGTAATTCAGCTTTAAAAATAAATGATACACTAGATAATGATATCATTTGCCAAAAATTTGCAGATTTAATTGCACCCTAACTTATGAATGTTCTATTAAGTTTTTACTACTCGTTGCCCAAGTTAGAAAATAGATTTCTAATTTATAAAGCATTTATTAGAGGAATAGCCAAAGTAATTAAATTATATTTAGACTGGTGGTATCCCATTTTTCTGAATAAGAAAGGTAGTAAGCCAAGTCTGAATGAAAACTCAGGAAAACCAGAAAATGAAAAGGTAATTGCTAGTTTAACAAGCTTCCCTGCCAGAATAAAATACACTTTCATTAGCATTGAATGCTTACTTCGCCAAAGTGTTAAACCAGATAGAATAATTTTATGGTTAGCAGAAGAACAATTCCCTAATAAAACAAGTGATCTCCCGGAAAACCTAGTGAAATTAACTGATCGAGGATTAGAAATCAAGTTTTGTGAAGACCTCAGATCTCATAAAAAGTATTATTACAGTTTATCCAACAATCCAAAAAACAAAGTAATTATGTTTGACGATGATCTTTATTATCATAAGGATATTGTTAAGCACCTCATTGAACACTCCAAAAAGCATCCGAAGTATATAACTGCATCACGTGTTCATAAAATGAAGTTTAAAGATGCAGAATTATTACCTTATAGAAATTGGACCCATAATTACCAAACTAATGAACCCGGCTTAAATCTGCTTCACACTAGTGGAAACGGTACATTAATACCAACAAAAGAAATATTAGATGATATACTATTTGACAAATCACTGATTTTAGATTTGTCTCCAAATTCAGATGATGTATGGTGGAAAATAAACCTAATTCGATTGGGGATAAAGGTTTCTGTTTTTAACAAATACAATAGAGATCCAGTTACCGTTAAATCAACTCATCAAAATTCACTAGTTAGTTCTAATACGTTCAAAGGGGGAAAAGATTTGCAAATTAAAAATACTGCAAATCACTTTGGTATTAAATTTAAAAAAGACAAACACTCATTATGAAAAAACTAATCATTGGAATAACGGCCGAGGGTTCTGTAAATTTATTGCTAGGCCAATTAAAGCATTTTAAATCATTAGGTTACAAAACCTATGTAATGGGACCATTAAGTGATCGATCTGCAGCATTTTGTAAAAACGAAGGTTGCGAACACTTGATTATAAATATTGAAAGAGAAATTTCACCTATCAAAGATTTTAAAACATTATTACAAATTAGGAAGATTTTCAAAGAAGTTCAACCGGATATTATCAATTTTGGAACTCCGAAGGTTTCATTGCTAGGAATGATAGCAGGTGCAATGGTTGGTGTCAAAAAGAGAATTTATACATGTAGAGGATTTAGATTTGAACATGAAACTGGTGTAAAAAGAAGAATCCTGATAAGTATGGAGAAGATAACCTCTTCCCTAGCCCATAAAGTGATTTGTATAAGTAATTCCGTATTAGAATTAGGATTAAAAAACAACATATTCAAAAAAGAGAAAACGATTATTACACATAAAGGAAGTAGTAATGGCGTGAACCTTGATTTATTTAACCCTGATATTAAAAAATATCAAGATGTTAAGGACAGTCTTATCAAAGAATATAATTTAGAAGACGCTTTTGTTTTTGGATTCTTAGGAAGAATAGTTGACAGGAAAGGAATCAATGAATTGTACGAGGTATTTTCTAAAATTTACAACTCAAATCCGAAGACCAAATTATTTATAGTTGGTCCATTCGAAATGACACAAATTAAAGACAAAACGTTAGTTGATAAAATCAATAATCATCCAGGAATAATTAATTACGGTAGAATTCTCCAGGATGAAGTTCCCCCATTCATGATGATTATGGATGTATTTGTTCTTCCAGCTTGGTGGGAAGGATTCGGAAATGTTTTGGTTCAGGCTTCTGCTATGGGGGTACCAGTAATTTCAACCACAGGAACCGGAACAGTTGATGCTGTTTCAAACGGATATAATGGCATTCTAATCCCTGTTAAAGATGAAGTTAAGCTTCAAGAAGCCATGGAAAGCATGCTTAATAACGAAAATCAAAGAATAACTTATAGTCAAAATGGACCAATTTGGGCCAAAAACTTTAACAGAGAAACCATTTGGGAACAATTGGACCATGTTTATAAGAACTAAATATTTTTGATATTACTAAAAATAATCTTGGATTATCTCCAAATCTACGTTACAGAAAATCAAATTGTTGACATTGTTTAATCAGTTCGTTGATTCTTACTAATATTACGACTTTTTTATTACTTTTGATTTATAATTATTTCGAATGGCCTTTCAACACTTCAAAAATATAAAAATACAAGGTTTTGCAGCCTGTGTACCTAAAAACATAGAGTCTAATGAAAATCTTGAACTTTTAGGTAATCCTGATCAAATTAAGAATTTTATAAAATCGACTGGAATAAAGCAACGTCATACTGTAACTGGAACTTCCATTAGAACTTCTGATATGTGCCTGGCTTCCGCTGAAAAGTTAATTGAAGAATTAAATTGGGATAAATCAGAAATTGACTGTCTTATATTTGTCTCTCAAACAGGAGATTATATTTTCCCAGCAACATCATGCATATTACAAAATAAATTAGGCCTTTCAAATGATTGTTTCACACTTGATATCTCATTGGGATGTTCAGGATGGATTCATGGAATGGCAACCATTGCTGGATTAATTCAAAATGGTGGTTTTAAAAAAGGGATTTTATTAGTTGGAGATACTTCAACGATGACTAAGTCTCCTTACGATAAAAGTTCGTATCCTTTATTTGGAGATGCAGGTACTGCCACAGCCATTGAATATGTTAATGGAGCCGATGGAATTAAGGTGCATACTTCTACGGATGGAAAAGGCCATGAAGCCATAATTATTCCAGATGGCGGTTTTAGAAATTTTTATTCTAAAGATTCTGAAACCTACTCTGTAGATGAAGATGGTAATAAAAGAAACAGACTTCAAACATTTATGGATGGCGCTGCAGTTTTTACTTTTGGAATTACCAAAGCTCCTAGAAGTGTAATGGGTTTAGCGAAGGAATATAATATTAACTTGGATGAAGTTGACCAGTTTGTATTTCACCAAGCGAATAAATTTATGCTGGAAAAAATTGTAAGAAAACTTAAAATTCCTAGCGAAAAAGTTCCTTATTCATTAAACGAGTATGGAAATACATCTTGTTCATCAATACCTTTAACAATTGTATCAAGGTTATCTGAACAAGTCAAAAATGAAAAATTAAAGATAATGACATGCGCTTTTGGTGTAGGACTATCATGGGGTTCAATTTATTTTGAAACCACTGACATAGTGTGCCCGAAAGTGATTATGATTTAAAACAACAACATAAAAACAAAAATATGGAATCAAAATTTATTGAATTATTCAAGGAAGTATTAGAAAAGGAAGAGCAAGAAATGAACTTAAGCGATAAGTTTAGAGAATATGAAGAGTGGGATTCTTTAGCTTTTTTATCAACAATTGCCATGCTAGACGAAGAATATGAAATTATCATTGATACTGATGAATTCAAAAAGATCGAGACAGTTGGTGAACTATTAGATGAAGTAAAAGCACGTTTATCTAAGTAATTTTCAAAAATTAAATACAAGCAGTTATGGCTTTTCAAACAATTCCAAACGTTAAAATTTCTGGTATCACGGCATGTGTGCCTAAGAATATTGAAAAAAATATTGAATCTATAGCCTTTACGAATAGAGAAGATGCAGAAAAATTCATAAAAAGTACTGGAATAATTGAAAAAAGAGTATCATCAAGTGAAATCACAAGTGCTGACCTTTGTTTCCACGCTGCCGAAGATTTAATTGCTAATTTAAATTGGAATAAAGAGGAAATAGATTGTTTAATATTTATTACCCAAACACCTGATTATGTCGTTCCGGCCACATCATGTGTATTACAACACAGGTTAGGTTTGTCTAAAGAATGTCATGCTTTTGACATCTCTCTAGGTTGTTCTGCTTGGACTTATGGATTATCAATAATGGGTTCCCTAGTTTCAACTGGTAATTTCAAGAAAGCACTATTGCTGGTAGGTGAAACAACAACTAAAACGAAATCAAAAACGGACAGATCTACTTATCCACTTTTCGGAGATGCAGGTTCAGCAACAGCAATTGAATTCGATCAAGGAGGTGTTGGCTTTAAGATTCATTCAGGAACTGATGGATCTAAATTTGAAGCTATTCATATACCTGATGGAGGTTTTAGAAATCCAACAAATCTTCAATCTTTAGAGACAATAAAAATTGATGAGGGAATTGTAAGAAATAAATTGCAATACATAATGGACGGAGCAGCAGTATTTACCTTTACTATTTCTGCTATACCAAAAAGTATAGCAAAATTAATGAAGGAAAATGGATTAGAAAATGAAAATATCGACTATCTAATTCTGCATCAAGCCAATAAAATGATTGTAGATAAAGTGAGTAAAAAAGTAAAATTCGAAGAAGATAGAGTTCCTACTTCATATGAAAGCTTTGGAAACACTTCATGTGCATCCATTCCTTTAACTATGGTTCATAAAATTAGAACTCAACTCTCTGAAAAGAAGTTGAATTTAATTGCTTGTGGTTTTGGTAGTGGCCTTTCTTGGGCTTCAGTTTACTTTGAAACAGATAAAATCGTATGTTCTAACTTAATAGAAATATAGATGGACAGATTTAACCTAATCAATAAAAACATAGTTATCACAGGAGCGTCTTCTGGTTTAGGAAGAGATTGTGCAATAGAATGTGCCAAGATGGGTGCTACACTTATAATTCTTGGTAGAAACAACGACAGGCTTTCGGAAGTTTATGATGAATTAAACAAACATTCAAAGGAAAACACAAGGGATAAACATCTAAAGTATAGTCTTGATTTATTAGATAATATAGATCAATTATCAAGTATAATTAGTGATGCTGTTCAAAAAGTTGGTAAAATTAACGGGTTAGTTCATGCTGCTGGTATTGAGAAAACCCTACCTATTAGAGCATTAAAAGAGTCTGATTATGCTGATATGTACAAACTAAATGTCATCAGCGGATTTGAATTAGCCAAAATTGTTTCTAAAAAGAAAAATGTCGCAGACCACAGTAGTTTTGTATTTATTTCCTCAATTACAGCTGTTATAGGTAGACCAGGAGTTGTAAGTTATGCTGCGTCTAAAGGAGCTTTATTAGCTGGTGCCAAATCTATGGCTCTTGAACTGGCTCCAAAAAACATTACAGTAAATTGTATTTCTCCAGGTACTATCTTAACTCCAATGATGGTAAAATATCTTGATTCACTAAATGATGAGGAGAAATTAAAAAGACAGGAAGGTTTTCCTTTGGGGTTAGGAGAACCTAAAGACGTTTCGAATCTTTGTATTTTCCTATTGTCAGATTCATCCAAATGGATAACTGGCCAAAACTATATTATTGATGGAGGTTATACTTCCAGATAGAATTATCTATAAATAAAATTAAACGACTATTTTAATGAGTATAAATCCTTTTACACTTAAAGATAAATCCATTTTTGTGACTGGTTCGTCTGCTGGAATTGGAAAAGAAATAGCTTTTAGTTGTTCAAATATGGATGCTAATATGATAATTACTGGACGAAACAGTCAAAGATTAGAAGATACTTTTAATGATCTTAAAACAAATTCTAATAATCAGTTCATAGTTGCAGATCTAAAAAGTAATGAAGATATTGAAAAGCTTGTAGATAGATTACCACTATTGGATGGAATTGTTTTAAATGCTGGTATTGTAAAAACTGTACCCGTAGCATTCATTAAAAAAGAACAAATTCAAGAGGTTTTTGACGTTAATTTTACTTCTTCGGTAGTTCTAATTCAGAAATTACTTCGTAAAAAAAAGATAAAAAAAGGAGCTTCAATTTGTTTTATTTCCTCAGTAGCTTCAAACTATGTTAACCTTGGTAATTCATTATATTCTGCTTCAAAAGGAGCAGTAAATTCATTCACTAAGTCTTTAGCTTTGGAATTGTCTTCAAAACAAATACGTGTGAATGCAATCCTTCCCGGTTTTATTCAAACAAGTATTTTAGAGAATAGTGGAATAGATCAAGATTCTATAAAGGAGCATCTAAATAATTATCCAATGGGTAGATTTGGTAAACCAGAAGACATAGCAAACGGAGTAATATATTTAATGTCAGATGCTTCCACTTGGACAACAGGTAGTTTATTAACTATTGACGGAGGATACTCTATTAAGTAATTTAATTCAAGCCAAAAATGGGGCTTGATTAGAAAAAACAAAATTAGTTTCAAATAATACGATGAGAAATTTGATAATATTAGGTGGTGGTGCCTTTGCTAGAGAAATTTACGATTTAGCTAAATATTGCTACGGTAATGATGAAGATTTTAATTTAAAAGGATTCATAAGCGAAAAAGAAGATAAGATTGAATTTGATGGTTATGCTCCAATAATTAATACGATAACTGATTATAAAATAGAAAAAGGAGATGTATTTTTCTGTGGTATTGGCAACGTCAAAATAAGAAAGAAATGCGTTAAAATGATTCTTGAAAAAGGAGGCGAATTTATCAATCTAATCCATCCAAATACTGTAATTTCTCCAAGTGTTAAGTTGGGAACTGGTATTGGTATTAAGGCCTATTGTGTAATAGCTAGTGATGCAATTATTGAGGACTACGCATTTATACAAAGCTCTGTAATTATGGGGCACGATGTTAGAATTGGTAAATACTCTCAAATCAACTCTTTTTCCTTTTTTGCTGGAAAATCTGAAGTTAAAGAAATGGTTTTAGTTGGTGCTCACTCCAAATTTATTCAAGGGGCAATTGCTGAAGATTCCTCAACAATTGGAATGGGAAGTCTAATTATCAGAAAAGTTAAAAAAAACACAACGGTTTTTGGATCACCTGCCAAGGTTGTTGAGTTCTAATTTTAATATAGATAGAGCGTTTTTATAATATGAACTATTCAATACATATATGATAGGCATCGACATAGAACATATATCAAGATTCAAAAAATTATTTGATCATAAAAACAGACTACTTCAAAAAATGTTCAATTCATCTGAGTGGGAATATGCAATTTCCAAAGCCAACCCATCTCAAACTCTAACTGGTATTTGGTGTGCTAAGGAAGCAGTAGTTAAGGCAACATTCTCAATTGAAGAGATTTTTATTAAGGATATAACAATCGCGCATAAATCATCAGGTGCTCCTTATGCGAACTTTAAAAGTGAAAGTATAAATTGTGAATCAATAAAAATAAGTATTTCTCATGCTAAAGATTATGCCACAGCTGTTGCGATTGTGTTAATTTAGCGACGAATTTAAAATTATAGTGTTAAAATAATTTCATACAAATGAGTAACAAAAAGAATTCAATTTTCTATTCTTTCATCAAAAGATCTTTTGATTTCATAGTCTCTTTATTAGGGTTATTGGTTATCTCACCTTTATTTTTAGTTATTATTGTCCTTCTTAAATTTAATGGAGAAGGCGAGGTTTTCTATTTACAAGAACGTTTAGGTCGCAAAAATAAGCCTTTTTTCATATACAAGTTTGCTACGATGTTAAAAGACAGTGCAAACATTGGAAACAAAACCCTAACAGTTAGAAATGATCCCAGAATAACCAAAGTGGGTAAGTTTTTAAGAATGACTAAAATCAACGAATTACCACAAATTCTTAATGTAATTAAAGGTGATATGGCATTGGTTGGACCCAGACCTTTATTACTGAGAAGTTTTCAAAATTATACTCCAGAAGTTCAATCTATAATTTATAAAAACAGACCTGGAATTACTGGCATTGGTTCACTGATTTTTAGAGATGAAGAATTACTGGTTACGAAATACAGAGATTTAGGAAAAGACCCGAAAGAATATTACAGAAAGTATATTTTCCCTTATAAAGGAGCTTTAGAGCAGTGGTATTATAAAAATTGCTCAATAACAGTAGATTTTAAAATTCTATTTTTGACCTTTTGGTCTCTCGTAAATAAAGATTCTCAATTGGTTTTTAGAAGCTTGAAAAACTTACCTAAAAAACCAGCATCTTTGACCGTTTCAGGAGTGAGTAAATTATAAAATCAAAACAAGTGATTGACTTTTTAAAGGGTATTCCAGACGTAAGTTTATATTTCCTAACTTGGGGTTCAATAGCATTATGGTACCGAAAAAAACCATTTAAATATTTTAAAGCATATCTTATAACTGGTATAGTTTTATTCTTACTTTCTTCTACAACTTACTTACCCAAAATATTGATTAATTCCATTGAAAGCAAGTACAACCCTATAGAATTTAGTGAACTTGATTCTTCACAAGTATATCATATACTTGTATTAGGAGCAGGTTCCACAACAGATCCTAGGCTTCCCTCTACAATGAATATTAGTTCAGAAGCTTTAAAACGATTAATTGAGGGAATAAGAGTTTATACACATTTAAATAATTCAATTTTAGTAACTTCGGCATACTCAGCTGAAGGAGACAAGAGTTTAGCTAGGCTTAGTAAAGAAGCTGCCATCTCGCTTGGCGTAAATGAGAAGCAGGTAAAAATGTTAGAAACGCCAACAACAACCCTTGAAGAAGCGAACGCCTTTAAAGACACTTTTGGAACAAATAAAAAAATAATCCTTGTTACTAGTGCCCTTCATATGCCAAGAGCAATTGAAATTTTTAAGGATAAAGGATTAGATGTTATTGCTGCCCCAGCAGACTATCTATATAAAGATGGTCAAAGAAACAGAATTTCATTTCCTTCTTCAAACTCCATAGAATTAATGAATGCCTATCATATAACCGTACTCAAGAAATGGTATTATAAAATATTCAAAAAGTAAACAATGCTATTCCTTTCAATAGATTCACAAAAAATAGCTAATTTCGACCTCTTTAACAGATGAAAAAGGGCTAAATTTGAGCTTTTACTCTGATCTCAGCTAATTAACAGCATAAATAGATATTAAACTAATAAACTAAAAATGATCCCATTATCAATTCCAAAAATCGAAGGAAACGAATCGAAATACGTCCTTGATTGTTTACAAACTGGTTGGATTTCTTCAGCTGGTAGTTATGTTAACCAATTCGAAGAAATGGTGGCTAATTATGCAGGTGCCAAATATGGTGTGGCTTGCATGAATGGTACAGTAGGACTTCACATCGCACAAATACTTCTAGGAGTAAATGAAAATGACCATGTAATAGCACCAAACATTACATTTATTGCAACCCTGAATGCAATAAAATATACTGGAGCGCAACCGATTCTAATTGATGTGGACGCTGATAATTGGCAAATGGACCTCAACTTATTGGAGAAATATCTTCAAGAAAACACAGAAATTAAAACTTCCAATAATGGTACGTTTAGTTTTGACAAGTCTACAGGTAATAGAGTTCGCGCTATAATGCCAGTTCATGTTCTTGGTAATATTGGTGATATGAATAGAATGCTAGAGATAGCCGAAAAACACCATTTAGCTATTATCGAAGACAGTACTGAAGCATTAGGAAGTACTTATAATGGAAAACACTCAGGAAGTTTTGGGGAAATCGGAGTTTTCAGTTTTAATGGGAATAAAATCATCTCCACAGGTGGAGGTGGTGTGATTGTTACAAATGATGAAGAAATCGCTAAACAAGCACGTCACCTTACAACCCAAGCAAAAGTGAGTGCGATGGATTACATCCACGACGAAATTGGTTACAATTATCGCTTGGTAAATGTATTGGCGGCAATTGGAGTTGCGCAAATGGAAACTTTCGATGAAACTTTAGAAGCGAAGAAAGCAATGGATGCATTCTACCGCGAACAATTAGAAGGTATTGGAGATATCAAATTCCAAGCAATTCCAGAAGGAACAAATCCGAACTGTTGGCTATTTACGTTTAGTACTTCTCGCATGCGTGATTTATTAGAATATCTAAATAAAAACGGAGTTCAATCAAGACCATTTTGGATGCCTATGAACCAATTGGCGATGTTTAAGGATGATATCTACTTTAATGAAAAAGATGTTTCTTCAACAGTTTATGAGAATAGTATAAGTATTCCTAGCTCTGCTGGAATCACAAGAGAACAATTGGAAACTGTTGTAGAAACGATTAAAGAATTCTTTAGGAATTAATTTACTGACATTTCCAATGTATAAATAACAGAATCAAAATTCCGTTTAAATAAAGTGGTTAAAAATATAGAAGGTAAAAACTATATTTCTAACCATTTTTTTTTGTTTAAAACAATAAAAAATTCGAACTTAGAAAAACTTATTTATTATTGTTACAAATTATTATTCTTACCTTTATTGGAATTAAAATAAATCTTGGAATTATTTTTTTGAAGCTTTAAAAAACAGAAAACTATGATACCCATAACCAAACCCTTTCTTCCACCTCTCGAAGATTATAACGAATACCTCCAGGGAGTTTGGCAACGTCAATGGTTGACAAACATGGGGCCGTTAGCCTCCGATTTGGAAATGAAATTAAAAGATCATTTAAATCTAAAACACTTATTATTTGTTACAAATGGAACCATAGCTTTGCAGATAGCAATTAAGGCTTTAGAATTAAAAGATGAAATTATCACAACTCCTTTTTCATTTGTTGCTACTACTAGCAGTATTGTTTGGGAAGGTTGCACACCAGTTTTCGTTGATATAGATGAAAACTCTTTAAATATTGATGCTTCTAAAATAGAAGCTGCAATTACTGATAGAACAACAGCAATTCTAGCAACCCATGTTTATGGGAATCCTTGTGATGTTTTAGAAATTGAAAAAATTGCTGCAAAACATAATTTAAAAGTGATTTACGATGGTGCTCATGCTTTTGGAGTGCAGGTTCATGGAAAATCAATATTTGAATATGGAGATATTAGTATTTGTAGTTTGCATGCAACAAAATTGTATCACTCAACCGAAGGAGGACTAATTATCACAAAAGATCCTGAACTTTTGAAAAAAATTGCCTTTATGAGGAATTTTGGTTTTTCAGGAACAGAGTCTTTTGCCGAATTAGGAATTAATGGTAAAAACTCTGAATTCCATGCCGCTATGGGATTAGCTAATATGAAATATATAAAATCCATCCATAAAAAAAGAAGAGAACTTACAGAATTATATGATGAAAAATTAGAAAACGTTAAAGCATTTAAACCTAAATGGCAAAATGGTGCGAATTTAAATTATGCCTATTATCCTATTGTATTTGAAAGTGAAACTTTAATGTTAAAAATTAAAGAAAATCTAGAAAAACAAGATATATTTACGCGAAGATATTTTTATCCAGCTCTATCAAATGTACTACCGTATACTAAGTCCATTGGAATGCCGATTACAGATGACATTTCAAAAAGAGTTTTATGTCTCCCCCTTTTCTATGACCTTACTTTCGAGGAAGTTGGATTAATAAGTAGATTAATATTAAGAATCCAAAATAATTAATTATGAAAAAACTATTGTTACTTGGAGGATTAAGATATCTTATTCCAGTAATAAAATCAGCGCAAAAAATGGGAATTCATGTAATCACTTGTGATAACTTGCCTGAAAACATTGCTCATTCTCATTCTGATGAGTTCCATAATATTAGCATTCTAGATAAAGATGCTATTTTACATTTGGCTCAAAAGTTAAAAATAGATGGAATTATGTCTTTTGCCGTTGATCCTGGAGTAACAACTGCTGCATACGTTTCCGAAAAATACAATTTACCTTCTGCTGGCCCGTATGAATCAATAAAAATCCTTCAAAACAAAGGTTTGTTTAGACGGTTTTTAGAAAATCATAACTTTAACGTTCCTAAATCTCAAACTTATACAAATGCCAAAGATGCAATTAATAACCTTGATTATTTTGAATTTCCAGTAATTGTAAAGCCAGTAGATTCCGCAGGAAGTAAAGGTGTCAAGAAAGTGGAAAATCAGGATGAATTAATAGATGCAATTGAAAATGCACTCTCTTTTTCACCTACAAAAACATTTATTATTGAAGACTTTTTAGAAGGAAAAAGCTTCTCTTCAGACTCCGATTGTTTTTCTATTAACGGTGATTTATGTTATGTCTCATTCTCTAATCAGCGGTTTGATTCCAATTCACCAAATCCTTATACACCCGCTGCATATAGTTGGCCTTCTTCTATGGCTGAAGAAAGTCAATCATTTTTAAAATTAGAACTTCAAAGATTAATTAGCCTATTAAACATGAAATCTTCCATCTATAATATTGAAGTTAGAGAAGCCACAAATGGAAAACAATATATAATGGAAGTATCCCCAAGAGGTGGAGGTAACAGACTTTCTGAAGTTTTAAAAATGTCTACAGGAACTGATCTTATATCACTTTCTATAAAGGCGGCTTTGGGAGAAGAAATCATCGATGTGAATCACCCAATTTATAATGGAAATTGGGCTGAAATTATACTCTATAGTTATCAAATAGGAGTTTTCAAAGAATTAAGTATTGATAATTCCCTTAAAAATAACATTCAAGAAGTGGACCTTTGGATAAAAGAAGGAGATAAAGTTAATGCATTTACTGGTGCTAATGAAGCAATAGGCACATTGGTGTTAAAGTTTAAAACAAGGAAGGAATTGGAGAAAGTAATGTCAAATTACACAAAATTTATTAAGGTTATTTTAGAATAATTACAAAGGTAAAAAAATGATTGAAGGAACTAAATACATAATTATTGGAGGTAAAGGAACTGCAGTCAATATTGCCGAAGGAATTTGGGATGCACAAAATAACCATAACGCTAAAGTAGAATTCTTAGGTTTTGCTTTCGATGACGAAGATTTTGGGGATGAAATAAATGGCTTTCCTATATTATGCAAAACTAATTCTTTGTATGAAAAATATAAAAAATATAAAGATGTGAAATTTATATTTCAAATGAACAACCCTTTAAAGATGCCTGAAAGAGAGGCTCTTATAAAAAGTTATAATATTCCAACAGAGAAATGGGGTAACTTCATTCACCCTTCCGCTTTTATTTCTAAAAGTGTTAACATGGGTTTTGGTAATGTTATTTTTGTAAATTGCGCTATTCATTCGAATGTATCAATTGGTAACCATTGTACATTTTTAGCCCAAACGACAATTGGACACGACACTGTAATCAAGAACCATGTTTTTACTGCAACACATGTTTGCATAGGAAGCTCAGTTAATATGGAAAAAAATATATTTTTAGGGCAAAAATCTGCCGTTAAAAATAACATTTCTATTGCTGAAAATAGTTTAGTTGGATTAGGGGCTAACCTTGTTAAAGATATTAAAGAGTCAAATAAAATAATAGTAGGAAGCCCAGCTTCAGCAAAAAGTAACATTAAATAAATAATATGATATCAAAGTACGCAAAAATTGGAAAAAACGTTGAAATTGGAAATTACATCGTAATTGAAGACGGAGTTGAAATTGGAGATGGAACAGTTATTAAAAACTATGTTGAATTACGTAAGAACACCATCATTGGTAAAAACTGTTATATCGATTCTAGAGTTTCTACTTCTGGAGAATGTAAGATAGGAGATAACGTTACCTTACGCTATGATACAATAATTGCCAGAGGTTGCGAAATTGGTGACAACACATATGTTTGTCCAAGAGTTATGACAAATAATCTAGACTCAGGTAAAGAATCAATTGGTGGTGCAAAGATTGGAAAAAATTGTTTTATCGGTACAAATTCAGTTCTTCATCATGGAATAACAATTGGTGATAATTCCGTAACTGGAAGTATGGCTTTTGTTAATAAAAATATTCCATTTAATGAAATTTGGTTAGGTAGTCCAGCTAAATTTTTCAAGAAAAAATAATCCAACTAGTATTGTTTTAATCATTGTAGGAATACAATTATATAAAAATAGTACTTAAAAGCTGTAAATATAAAATTTCACCAACTCATATAAATAATTAAAAAAATAGTAATACTTGTAAAACGCAATTCATACAAAGAATGCTTAAATTCTATTATGATTGATTAATGAAAAAGTTTGAGAAATTAAAAAACTGACTTTGTTTGAGAAAATTTCACAAGATACTTGGTCTTAACCGATTCTCATTTATTAGTATTAAAGGCGAAATGAATATTAATGTAAGTATAGAAAAGTGATGATTAAGCTTGATACAACCACAGAAGAAGATATCATTGAGTATTTAACCAAAATGAACCAACACTTCATTCCTAATTTAGATGAAAGAGTAAATATTAAGGCATATTCAAAAAAGATTTTTGAACATGCTTATAGAATAGAATATTTTCACGAAAATATATTAAGTGGTTTATTAGCATTTTACATAAACGACAGTTGTAACTTTTCATTTATTACAACAATTAGCGTCAGCCCTATTTCACAAAAACAAGGTGTTGCACAGAAATTATTAGACAAGTTGTTTTTTCTATGTAGCACATATACTAGTATTCATCAGATAAAATTAGAAGTTTCCAGTAGAAATTTAAACGCAATAAAATTTTATAAAAAAAATAATTTTGTAAATATTGATTGCAAAAACCAAATTCAATTAATGTCCAAAAGTATAATTTAAAATTAATGGTATTACCACTCATTTCAATATGTAGAGATACATTATGAAACGAGCCTTATATTTATTAATGTATATTAGTTTTAATAAATCAAATTATCAACTCAAAAGAATAGCTGAATTCGGGGAAATCTATGGTAACTGATAGCTTTTTACTTAAAAGTGACCTATTAAATATAAAAGAAGTACATGGGATGAAAGATGATTTTTCGGTAGTTTATATTATGAGATCTAAGTATCAACTAAGAGCCAATAATGGTGATATCCTTTCAATGACAACAATTAATTATTAAGCTATAGAAGGTTAATAGTTGTTTACATTAACCATATTTTTATAGATTACAATAATGATATGAATTAATAAATGTCTTTTTCATGAGTTTTACTATATTTTCTGGAATTGTATGTATTTACTCTTTTAGTCAGTGAAGTC
This sequence comes from Brumimicrobium mesophilum, assembly GCF_003025005.1. Lineage (GTDB taxonomy): Bacteria > Bacteroidota > Bacteroidia > Flavobacteriales_D > Crocinitomicaceae > Brumimicrobium > Brumimicrobium mesophilum. Next base: position 31,363 of record NZ_PVSS01000016.1, on the reverse strand, counting down.
AAAAAATATTACAGCAATACTTCGTTCAATTTTTAAATGTATTCTTTGAGGTGATTTTGTTTTTCCCACTCTAATTATTTTTCCTATCAGTATTTAATTCGAAATTAATTTCCTAACATTCAATACGTATAAATAACAGAATCAAAATTCTGTTTAAATAAAGTGGTTGAAAATATAGTAGTCAAAACTGTATTTCTAACCATTTTTTTTTGTTTAAAATTTTAGAATTATAAACGTAACACTACCACAAGCCAATCCAATTAAAAAAACAGTTTATCAGAACATAATCAATATTCATCCTAAACAACTTCTGATTTGTCGAAACAACCGGAATGTTAGCACCTCAGATTGCAAGAAATCAAGCTTTTAGAAAGATTAAAATAATGTAAATTTAATTTAGAACCTAACCCTTTCACCCTCTACAACTTACAATAGAAACCTAGTTAATACGTGGTATACAAAAAAGTTTCGGAGAGGTTTATGTGAAGATAATCAATATTAAATACATACTTTTGTGCTTTCAAAAACAAAAATATTAGGTTTTCATCGGTTATACTAAATGAATTGAAAACTAATATTTTAAGCAATTTACAACCACCCCTAAATTATTTATGTTAATCAACATATTGCTTTTCGCAATGTGACTGATAATGGCGAAGCCGTGGAAAAAAGTAGATATTAAATCGAATTTGAAAAAAATTGTTTGAAAATTCAACATTTAATATTCCTTACTTGAATCAAGCTTAAAAATGACAAGAAGTACCATTGTCACTTCTTAAATTACAATATGATTATGAATACACAACAATTCCAAGTTTTAAAAGAGAAAAACATCCTCATTACAGGAGGAGCAGGGTTTATTGGATCAAACCTATGTGAAATTCTTTTGGAAATTGGAGCTAAAGTAACTTGTCTGGATAATTTCGCAACTGGACACCAGTATAACATTGAACCATTCTTGAAAAACGAAAACTTTACTTTCATTGAAGGAGACATTCGTGACTTAGAAACTTGTCATAAAGCTTGTAACGATCAGGATTTTGTTTTGCATCAAGCCGCTTTGGGTTCTGTTCCTCGATCTATAAATGACCCTATTACAACCAACGATGTCAATGTAAGTGGCTTTCTAAACATGTTAGTTGCTGCAAGAGATGCAGAGGTTAAGCGTTTTATTTATGCAGCAAGCAGTTCTACTTATGGTGATTCTGAAAACCTTCCGAAGGTAGAGCACATTATAGGAAAACCCTTGTCTCCATATGCAATTACAAAGTATGTAAATGAATTGTACGCAGATAATTTCTATACAACCTACGGTTTAAACACAATCGGATTGCGCTATTTTAATGTATTCGGAAGACGTCAAGATCCTAATGGGGCATATGCTGCAGTAATTCCATTGTTTGTTAAGCAATTTATGGATCATAAAAGTCCAATCATTAATGGTGACGGAACATACTCTCGCGATTTCACCTATATCGACAATGTTTTACAGATGAATTTACTGGCAATAACCACAGAAAACAAAGCTGCACTCAACCAAGTGTACAATACCGCTGTTGGTGATCGCACTACCCTACTGCAACTGACAGAATTATTAAAGAAAAACTTAGCTGAATTTGACGAAAGTATAGGAAACATGGAAATTAAACATGGGCCACAAAGAACAGGAGACATTCCACATTCGTTAGCAGCAATTGACAAAGCAAAGGAGTTAATGGGATATGAACCCACTCATAATATTGAAGAAGGAATAAAAGAAGCTATTCTATGGTATCAAGGAGAAATGTTAAATCTGTAAACAATCAGAAAAACTGCATAAACAGCTCCGCAACCTCACGAATAACAACTTTACAATTTAACAACCAACAAATAAACAACTAACATATGAAAACTGAATTAAAAAATCAATGGATTGCATTGGAAGAGAAATACCAAGCTACATTAAATGAAAAAGTTGAAGTAAACAATTCAACATCAATAAAACAACCTAACATCACTAGTCAACTCACTTTTTGCACTGATGGAGTACAAATTAGAAGATACATTAACCCAGACTTCCAAAAAGGAATTTCAGTTAAATCTTATAAGAAAACCTTGGCAGAAATGAAACTTGTGGATGATTTTGCTAATAAAACTCTGGTAAAATTGGACCTTCCTATAGTTGAATATGGAGTTGATGAGTTTGATAAATTTGAGGCATTTGAGATAGAGGGGTGAAATTTAGAGGTATAGACAATAATATGATATAATTAGTTCCTATGATTTTAAAATCTACTTGCATTTAATAATCAAACTTTGAATATAAAAAACTCCTTTGCTAATTTCAAAAAGGGATCTACTTATAGTAGTTTACTATTAGCTATTACACAAAGTATAATTGCATTATTTTTTATTCTTTTTGACTTTATTTTTTCAAAAAGTTTAACGGTAGAGCAATTTGGTTATTGGAAAGAAATGTTCTTTTTGATCAATTTAGGAATACCTTTGCTTTCATTCGGAATTCCAGAAGGATATAAATATTATTTAGCCAAAGAAGGAAAACATAAAGTAATATTTTCAAATACTTTAATAACCTTTTTTATTATTAGCTTTTTCCTAGCTATAATACTAATAATATTCAATGCTTTACACTACTTTAATTGGATTGATTTAAACAAATATTATCTGATTAGTCTGTTTTTCCCTATTGCATATTTAGCCTCAAATATTAACAGAACATTGAGGTATGGGTATATTAACGAAAGCAAGGTACCCTTACATTCTAGGATAACATTAATCTGTTATCTTTTAACACTGGTTTTAACAATAATAATTTATTTTTATCTTAACCAGTTAAAATCCCATTTTTTATTAATTGGAGTTTTACTATTTATTGCTTTATATGCCTTCCCAATATATGTCTTAATAAAAAAGGCTAAATTAGTTTTTAAACCAAAATGGTTTAATAAAGCTTTTATAAAAAAAGTTCTTAAGCAAGGTTTACCCCTGTATCTAGCCACCTTTATTGGTACCATTAGTGTTAATCTAGATAAATCAATTGTTTCAATATTTGAGGATAAGGAAACATTTGCAATTTTTTCAGTAGGTGCTTTAGAAATACCTATATTTGCTATGCTTAGTGCCGCATTCTCACAGAATATCTACCCTAAACTAGTAAAGTTAATAAACTCTGATAAGAAAGAAGACGCTAAAAACTTGTGGATATCGACAACCAAAAAAGTATCTTACTTTACATACCCACTACTCTTAATTTTAATGATATTTTCAAAGGAAATAATCTTTTTTATTTATAATGAAAATTATCAAGAGTCAGTATTAATATTCCAAACTTATTTACTTATTGGATTGGTTAGGAATAATTACTATGGGGCATTAATTACTGCATCAGGACAAACAAAATATATAACACTATATAGTGTTTCTATGTTATCGTTGAACCTGATTTTATCTCTTATTCTGTATTCTTATTTGGGTATTTTCGGTATTGTATTGGCTTCACTTTTCTCTACCTTATTCATTCAATTTTTACAATTGAATCATGAGAAAATGATAAGGAAATACATCGTAGATTTTTTAATGGATTTCAAAATAGCGACTTTAATTCTCGTGATTTTCTCTTCGTATTTATGGCAAATTCTTTAAACTTTTAATTGATACATAATGAAAAAAAACGTACTTATCATTTCTTATGCTTATCCTCCTAATAATGTTGCAGGTGCTCAAAGACCTTATGCTTTGGCCAAACATTTAGATAAGAAAAAATATAACGTTAAGGTCGTTACTTGTGATAATCCTGATCTGTCAATTGGTGAGAATAAAAAATTCGATCCTACTTTAGATGGAGTTGAAATAATAAAAATAAGAAGTAAAATTGGAAATTCTGCTAGTCAACTACGTCCAGAAATAGACAGTGTGAACAATAAAACAAGCTTACTTTCAAAACTAAAATCTATAATCTTTAAAACGGGACAACGTTTAATTTTTCCAGACAAAGGAATGTTCTGGACGCCCAATGTCAAAACCTATCTAAAACAGAATCAAAAACTTATTAGAGATACGGATATTGTATTTTCTACTTCACCAGGTGTTACAAGCCATCAAATTGCTCAGTTAATCAATAGAAAAAACAAAAGCATTCAATGGATTGCAGATTTTCGTGATTTTAATTACGTCGAAAACTGGAGCGATAAAAGGGGAATTAAAGCACAGTTACATAAAAGAATGGAAACATCATTCCTTAAAGAAGCTGCTGCAATTACCTTTGTAACAAAAACAATGCAGAATGCTTACCAAGATTTTTACCCTCAGTATCGAGATAAAATGAATTGTGTTTACAACGGTTTTGAAAATAAAGAATTCAAAGGATCAGCTAACTTCTCAGTGCAAGAAAGTAAATTAAGCTTCTTTTATGCCGGAAGTTTTTATAATGGCCAACGCTCTCCATTTACATTAATGCAACTCATAGACAAAGCTATAGAAGACAACTTGATTACAGAAGATGAAGTTGAAATTCGAATAGCAGGAAATATTGAAGCAGATATGAAATTAGAAATGAAAAATTTTAAATCATATAGCTGTTTAGAGTTTCTAGGAACTATTCCTCGAATTGAGGTTTTGGAACAAATGAATAATTCTTCCTTTTTATGGCTAATTGTGGCTAATCTAAAATCACATTATCAAACTGTTCCAATCAAACTCTTTGAATATATTGCAGCAAGGCGCCCCATCATTAATTTCGCTCCGAGTCAATCAGAATCCTCACAAATTATCAAAAAAAATAATTTAGGTTATAATTTCGAGACCTTAGAGTTTAACCTAGAAGAAAATTATCTTTTATTTAAAGAATTATTATTTGATTTTAAGAATGGACAGTTTGATGAACCTCTATCAGATCTTAGTCTAAAAGATTTCACATGGGACAATCAAATTAAACAAATAGAAAACCTGTTCTAAAATATGAGAAAAAGAATTGCCGGTTTAGGTTTTCATTTACTTTTTATATTACCTGTTTTAGGTTTTTTACTGTCTTTAGTAAACCTACGTTCAAAAACTAGTGCTTTTGTTTATGTAGTATTTGCAATGATTTTTGGATATGCAATATCATTTTCCAATACTTCCGCAGATTCATACCGATATGCACAAGCATTTGCTAATTTCGATAATAACATATCATTTAGTAGAATTACTGCAATGTATCAAAATGGAGAATTAAGAGATATGTATAGATTATTACTTTTCTATATTGTTTCATTAATCTCTAATAACCCGAAAGTATTATATGCTTTTGCGGGAGGAATATATGGGGTTTTCAGCTATTTATCATTGAGGATTTTTGTAAAGGAACGAGGAGCTAGATTCGACAATAATGTAATTATCTTAGCGATAATATTCTTTACCTTCATCTCGTTGACAAATATTAATGGTTTTAGATTTCACACTGGATCTGTAGTACTATTTTATTCACTATATAAATGTATTATCCAAAAAAAAATAATTTGGGTAATTGGGATTATTATCACTCCTTTATTTCATTATGGTTTTATAATCATAGCCCCAGTTTTTGTTTTGTACAAACTTAGCGAAGGTAATTTTTATAATAAAAAAGGTATTCATCCAATTCTATATTACACATTCATATTAACATTTCTTGCGTCTTGGGTTTTAACAACAAATTCAATAAATCTTGGATTTTTGACCCAATCCGATTTGATTTCTGGTGCTGTTGGAGAAAGATTGGAATATATTAATAGTTCCGAGGTAGGTAGTTTGGTAGACAATAGAAGAGAGTCTTCATTCTTTTTGAGTGTTCAAAAATATTTTGATTACGGAATTAAAATTTATGTTTTTGTAGTTGTAATTTTCATGTACAAATCAATAAATAAAATGACTGTTAATAAAGCCAACTACACACGCTTACTAGCTTTCGTTTTATTTTTTTATAGTATTGCATTCGTAGCCTCTTCAGTCCCATCTGGTGGACGATTTCTAAATATAGCTCATCTATTTATGATTTTACTTTTGGGCAAGTTATATGCTGTTGATAAAGGAATAAAAATAAAAAAATTGATTTTATGGTCACTACCCGTCTTTTCTTTTAGTATTCTATTTATTAATATTATGGCTCCTATTTTGGTGCTTTCGCCAACCTTTTGGTATGCAAATGTAGGTTGGATTATATTAGAGGGTATTTCTCAATTTTCACCTTAATTTTTCTTATTAAATTATGAAGTCTTATCTATTCTTTAAAACATTGCTGGGAATGATTTTCCTGCCAATTATAATGAAATTAAACAAAAACATTATAATGGAAGGTAAAGTAAGAGTAAAATCATTTCCTTATATTCATTTAAAAAACAATTCCAAATTACATTTAGGAAACAATGTTATGTTAAATTCTTCGAATTACGGTTATCACATTAATATGTACAAAGGGGTTAAAATTTTTGCTGATGGAATTAATTCAGAAATTCATATAGGAACAAATACTAGAATTCATGGAAGCTGTATTCATGCCCAGTCAAAAATAACAATTGGTGAAAATTGTTTGATCGCAGCAAATTGCAATATCATTGATAGTAACGGACATTTGACATCAATGGATAGTCCAGAAAATAGGATAGATACTATAGATTTTCCTCAAAATATTATTATAGAAGATAATGTATGGATTGGTGCTAGTTGCATTATTTTAAAAGGGGTAACAATTGGTAATGGGAGTGTAATAGCAGCAGGTTCTGTAGTTAAAAGCAGTATACCACCCAATGTTATTGCAGGAGGAAATCCCGCAAAGGTTCTAAAAAGTAATTCGAAAAATGTCCAAAACGAAAAAAGGTTAAAATAATTATTATCCACCTACAGTTAAAACTTAAATTTAAATCTCTACTTCAAAATTATAACATGGGAAATATTAAAGATAAAGTATATAGATTTTCACCTTTATTTATAAAAACAGTTCTATTGAACTTGGTTGCCTTAAAAAATAATAAAAATAGATTTTCGAAGCCATATTATGGTTATTTAGAGGAATATCAAGCATTATGGAAATTAGAGAGAATAGATATTTTAGAATATCAATCTAAAATGTTAATTAAATTATTAAAAGAATGTTACGAATATGTTCCCTATTATAAAAAAGATTTTTTAAATAAGAACATTTCCCTTGATGATATCGATAATGACCCATATATGGTTTTATCAAAATTGAATATTCTAGGAAAGCAAGATAGAAAAAGAAAAGCTGAGGAATTAGTAAATAACCACCCAAATCGTAAAGTTTCTGAAATTGGTTTTACAAGTGGAACATCAGGAGCGCCAACTAAGACCTATTTAGACGAAGAAAGTACTAATAGATCGTTTGCTCTTTGGACAAGGTTTCATAAAAATATTGATATAAAAAGAGGAGATAAAAACATTAGATTTTCAGGAAGATTAATTGTTAATCCTGAAAGAACTAAACCTCCATTTTGGATGTATAATATTGTTGAAAAGCAGTTATTCATGTCCACATATCATTTGAGAAAAGAAAACATTAAAGATTACATAAAAAAATTAAATAAGTTTAAACCAATTCTAATTGATGGTTATCCATCCGCTTTATATATAATAGCCCAACAGATTAATTCCAATTCTATAAAATTAAATTTCACACCTAAAGCTCTCGTTGTAACTGCTGAAACTCTATACGATTATCAAAGAGAAGAAATTGAAAATGCTTTTAATTGCAAAGTTTATAATCAATACGCATCTAGTGAAGGTAGTCCTCCAATTACAGAATGTCAATTTGGTAGACTTCATGTTAATGAAGACTCCGGGGTTTTTGAATTTCTAAACTCAAAAAATGAAAAAGCAAAACCTGGAGAAATAGCTAAAATGGTAGTAACAAGCTTTAGAAATTGGAAAACTCCGTTAGTTAGATATGATATTGAAGATACCGTTTTACTGCCTGAAATACAACAAACATGTGAGTGCGGTTGTAAAATGTTTTATGTTGATAAAATAATTGGTAGAGAAGACGATGTTTTATGGACAGAAGAAAAAGGATATGTAGGAAGAATGGATACAGCTTATAAAGGATTAAATGGTATTATAAAAAGCCAATTGGTTCAAAAAAGTAAAAATCTATTAATCGTAAATCAAATTATTGATGAGAACTACTCTACAAAAATGAATCAATTATTCATAAATAACCTTAAAGACAGATTAGGTAGGAATATAGAGATAAGGATAAATATAGTAAAAGATATTCCTTTAGGAGCTAATGGAAAATTTGATGCTGTAAAACGAGAGTTTAAAATAGATAATTAGCTATTATTTAAATAACGAGCTATTCGTTTATTATTCGCAGTTTAGATGATTTAATGATATAAAAAATTAGTTGAATAATGATTCTAGTAAACTTAAAACAATAATTACGCAACATTATGGATGAGCTTATTTATAAAAATATTTCATTAGAAACATTAGATGAATATAAAAAATGTTTTGACAATAACGGTAGTAAGAAAATTAGGGAAGTATTAAAATGGCAATTATTAGAGAATCCCATTGAAAAGAAATTCGCATATATTGCTTTAAATAACCAATCAAAAGCTGCAGGTACATACGCAGTTCTACCGTCAGAATTTAAAATTGGAGAATCTACATTTCTTGGATCTCAAGCTATAGATGCAATGACCGATGTCAATTTTAGAGGACAAGGACTTTTTATTAAATTAGCTAAAGATGTTTATGAAAATGCAGAAAAAGATGGAGTTAAACTAGTTTTTGGTTTTCCTAATGGACAATCAGTTCATGGGCATCAGAATAAATTGGGATGGAATTTAATGGATCCCCTTCCATTTCTTCTAAAACCATTAAATACACAGTATTTTTCAAAAAAAATAAAGATGCTTTCATGGCTACCTAATGTTAGAATGGCAAGCAAGAGCAGAATTAATAAGGATATTAAAATCTCTTTGAAAAATGAATTCCCATCTGAAGTAAACGATATTTGGGAAAAGTTTTCAAGAAACATTAAAGTAGCTGTTATCCGTAATAAGAAGTATATGGAATGGCGATATTTAAAAAAACCTTTGGAAGATTATCAAATAGCTCATGCGTATACAAAAGAAAACGAGTATATAGGATATATAATCTATTGTGTAAAAGGAAAGCATGGTGGAAAAATAGCCTACATAATGGAATACATCTATAATCCTAAATACTCAAGTTTAGCGAAAAACTTAATGAAGTTTGCATGTAATGAGGCCATTGAAAAAAATGCTGATTGTATTTTGGCATGGGGTATGGAACATTCTGAAAATTATATAAATTATAAGTCAAGTGGTTTCTATAATTTACCTGAAAAATTACGTCCAATAGAACTGCATTTTGGAGCCAAAGCTTTTGACAAGAACCTTAAAGATCTGATTTCTAATCGTGAAAATTGGTATTTAAGTTATTCAGATTCTGATACAGTATAATGGGAAAAGGAAACTTCATAATATCATTAGATTTTGAGCTTCACTGGGGGGGAGCAGAAAAATGGGATCTATCAGAGAGAAAAGCATATTTTGATAATACACGGAAGAGTATTCCTTTAGTTTTAGCATTATTTGAGAAATACAATATTCATGCAACTTGGGCAACAGTTGGTTTTCTATTCGCAGAAAGTAAAGAGGACATTATTAAATATTCACCCGATTTAAAACCTAGTTATCTAGATCATAAGCTTTCTTACTATCCATACATCGAAAGCAAAGATGTTGGGAGCAATGAAAAGGAGGATCCTTATCATTTTGCTCATTCTTTAATTAAAAAAATTATATCAACGCCTAATCAAGAATTAGCATCTCATTCGTTTGAACATTATTATTGTAACGAACCTGGTCAAACGATGCTTCAATTTGATGCAGACTTAAAAGCTGCTCAAGCGATTTCAAGAGATAAGTTTAATATAGAGCTAAAATCTCTCGTATTACCACGAAATCAATTTAACTTAGAATATATAGAAATTGCTAAAAATAATGGAATTAAGGTAGTTCGTTCAAATCCTGATGTTTGGTTTTGGCAAGGTAAAGATTTGGAATATCCTATTGCCAGAGCAATAGATGCTTTAACTAAAATAAGTAAATCTTCAATATTTTCAAAAAGCTTAGTTAAAAATGGTGAAATATTATTATTACCGGCAAGTCGATTTTTAAGACCATATACTAAAAATGAAAAAAAAGTACATTTTCTAAAATTCAGTAGAATCAAAAGAGAAATGACCAAAGCAGCAAAGCAAAATAAAAACTACCATTTATGGTGGCATCCTCATAATTTTGGAAATTCACTTGACGAAAATTTAAAATATCTCGAAGATATTCTAAAACATTATAAAAAATTAAATCATAAACATGATTTTAATTCAAAAACAATGATTGAAATGTATGAAAATGAATAAACTCATCCGTATCACAACCATACCTCTGTCTTTAGAAATTCTGTTAAAAGGACAACTGGAGTACATGCAAGACCATTTCGATGTTACAGCAATATCGGCTGAGAAGGAAAATTTAAAAAAGCTAGGAGAAACTTGTCAATACCCTACTTATCATGTAGAAATGACCCGCGAAATTACTCCAATAGAAGACATAAAAGCTGTAAGAAAATTATACAAATTTCTAAAAAAGGAGAAACCTCAAATAGTTCATACTCACACGCCAAAAGCAGGAATAGTTGGAATGTTAGCTGCTAAACTAGCTGGAGTACCTATTAGATTACATACTGTAGCTGGATTACCACTTATGGAAGCTACAGGTTTTAAACGTAAGATTTTGAACAGCGTTGAGAAAATGACCTATTCATGCGCCACACAAGTATTTCCTAACTCTAGCGTTTTAAAAGATTTTATTATTGATGAGAAGTTAATTTCAAACAATAAGGCCAAAATAATTGGTAAAGGAAGTTCAAACGGTATCAACACTGCTTACTTCTCTCCTGACCTTTTTAGCAAAGAACAAAATTCTACACTCCGTCAAGAATTAAATATTTCTGAAAATGATTTTGTTTTCGTTTTCGTTGGACGATTAGTCTCAGATAAAGGAATCAATGAATTAATTGAAGCTTTCAAAAATATTGATAAAATTCACAATAATGCTAAACTTTTATTGGTTGGATTTTTAGAAGAAGAATTGGACCCATTGAAACCTGAAACAATGCAGGAATTAAAATCTAATCCTAATATCATATTTGTGGGTTATCAAAAGGATGTTCGTCCTTACTTTGCGATCAGTAACGCACTCGCTTTCCCAAGTTATCGTGAAGGATTTCCTAATGTTGTAATGCAAGCAGGAGCAATGGGTTTACCATCAATTGTTAGTGATATCAACGGATGCAACGAAATAATAAAAGAAGAAGAAAATGGTCTTATTATACCTGTAAAAAATTCCGACGCAATTAGGAATGCGATGGATCGCTTGTTAAATGACAACAAACTATACAATCAGCTACGAGCAAACTCTCGAGAAATGATCGTAAACCGTTTTGAACAAGCTAAACTTTGGGAAGCGCTTTTGGAGGAGTATAAGAATTTACTTGCTCAAAAGAAGGTGTAATAATCAAGTATCTAAATCCTAACGAAAGTGTTGAACTATTGAAACAAATACATTACAGCTTTTCCAATCAACTGACCAAAAACCATCTATCCAACAATTTAGGTTAAACTAATTAATAAGTTACTACATTTTAAAGACTTTCATTATGAATTCACAAAACAAAATTGCCTTCATTGGATATTCTGGTCATGCCTATGTATGCATTGAAACTGCCTTTCAGATGGTTTATGATATCTTAGGATATTTTGATTTAGAAAAGGTGAAAAGAAACCCGTATGATTTGGATTATCTTGGAAAAGAGGAAGAATTTGAAAAATATAATGCGGCACTCTTCTGTAGCATTGGTAACAATCATACACGGGAAAAAGTCTTCAACATTATTTCTGCTAAAAAAGAAAATGCCTTCACTTCTTTAATTCATCCAAGGGCTATTGTGTCTAAATCAGCGACTATTGGAACAAATACATTGATTTCAGCTAGAGCTGTTGTAAATGCATTGGCTGTAATAGAAACAGGATGCATTATTAATTCTGGAGCAATCATAGAACACGAATCTGTGGTAAAAGCATTTGCTCATATTGCACCAGGAGCAGTTTTATCTGGAAACGTAACGATTGGTGAAAGAAGCTTTATTGGTGCTGCTGCGGTTATTAAACAAGGGGTAACTATTGGAAATGATGTAATAGTAGGTGCTGGCGCAGTGGTACTAGAGGATATACCAGACAACTATACAATTGTTGGAAATCCAGCTAAAAAATTAGAAAAAAGACAATACGCATAACACATCGGTTGAAGGATTCAGGAATTCAAGGATTGACAAATTCAAAAATTCAAGAATGTATAAATTAATAAGATTTAAGGATTAAACTGTTGAATTCGATTACTGAGCTTGTCGATGTGAGTTTGTCAAAATAACTCAACGCCGATAGATTGAATTATTAAATAACTAAACGTTTGAATTTTTGAGTAACGTAGTGTTTTGAATACTTAAATTATTGAACTACTTTTGAGACATACATAACCGCCATATTAAAACCCATTTCACTGAATATAAATAAATTAACATGAATATTATAGACATACCCAACTTTATCAACACTCACATTACCAAAAGACATGAAAGTCTATTTAAAAATGACATCGAAGCCAATAAAGACCTTTTAAGTAAAAAGATTGAAGGTAAATCAGTTCTTGTAATTGGTGGTGCAGGAACGATAGGGTCTTCTTACATAAAAGCTATTTTAAAGTTTAAACCTGGGAAATTATTTGTTGTAGATACCAATGAAAATGGTCTAACTGAATTGACAAGAACATTGCGTTCTGATGCAAATATGTTTGTTCCAGAAGATTTCAGAACTTATCCTATGAATTTTGGTGACCCTGTTTTTAAGAAAATGTTTCTTGCAGAAGGTCCATTTCATATTGTAGCTAATTTCGCTGCTCACAAACATGTACGTAGCGAAAAAGATAAGTATTCTATTGAAGCGATGATTGACAATAATGTTTTCAAAGCGAAAGAGTTTTTAGATTTATTGGTAAGCAAAAAACCGGAACATTTCTTTTGTGTTTCTACAGACAAAGCTGCTAACCCAGTTAACGTTATGGGAGCAAGTAAGAAATTGATGGAAGAGGTAATTATGGCTTATAGTAATGAGTTACAAATTACAACAGCTCGTTTTGCAAATGTTGCTTTTTCTAATGGATCGTTATTGGCCGGTTATATTGAAAGATTATTCCAAAACCAACCTATCTCCTGCCCTTCTGATGTTAAAAGATTCTTTGTTTCACCAGAAGAAAGTGGTCAAATTTGTATGTTGGCGTGTATGTTAGGTAATTCAGGTGAAATTTTCTTCCCTAAATTAGCTGAAGAAGAAATGGCATTCTTCAAGAAGATTACCGTTGATTTCTTTAAAGCTTCAAATCGTCCTATCATTGAATGTGAATCTGAAGTTGAAGCAAAAAAATTAGCGCAAACAACTAAAGATGGAGATCCATATCCAGTATATTTTTTCGATACAGATACTTCTGGAGAGAAATTATATGAAGAATTCTTCACCGATACAGATGTAGTAGATCAAGAAACTTTCTCAAGTCTAGGTGTAATTAAAAATGCACGAAAACTTCCTAAAGAAGAAATTAATAAAACGACTTTAGAATTAAAACATTTAATGGATTCAGGAAATTATGATAAAACTGCAATTGTTGATTTACTAAAACAATACCTACCTGATTTTGAGCATATCGAAACAGGAAAGAGTTTAGACCAAAAAATGTAGAGAAATTCAAAAATTTAAGAATTCAAGAATTCAAGAATTCAAGAAAAATCTTCGATTTTTTTTATTCAAAAATTCAAAAATTAGAATCCTTGAATCCTTGAATAACTAAATGTTGAATTTTTAAAAAGCGTAGCGTCTTGAATCTTTGAATACTTGAATCTTTAAATTAAAAACCATGGCAAAAGTAAGCAGTTTCGAAGATCTAAATATTTGGAAATTAAGTAGACAACTCAATATTGAAATGTTTGATATTCTTGCACGAAAAGATGATAAAAGTTATGGATTTTTAATTAATCACCTTTTCAAAACTAGTGGTAGTATTATGGATAACATTGCTGAAGGATTTGAAAGAGGGGGAAACAAAGAGTTTATAAACTTTCTTTCCTACTCGAAAGGCAGTGCAGGTGAATTAAGATCTCAATTTTATAGAGCTTTAGATGTTGAAGTTTTAAATCAAAATGAATTTGATAAACTACAAGCAATTACAATCAGTATTTCAAAACAAATAAGTCTATTTATGAACTACTTAAAAAACTCGAGCTATAAAGGATCAAAATTTAAAGAACCACCTATAACTTATGAAGGTAACGAGTATCCGGATAATGAATAATACTTGAATCTCCGAATCTTTAAATCTTTAAATCCTTGAATTATTAAATACTTGAATTATTGAATCCTTGAATTATTGAATTATTGAATCCTTAAATACTTGAATCCTCGAATCTTTGAATACTTAAATCTTAAATAAAAAAAATGTACAAACTATTTAAACGTCTTGCTGATATTTTTGCTTCTGGAATAGCATTAATCATACTTTCCCCCTTATTAATTCCCATAATGATCGGTCTTAAACTTACTGGTGAAGGTTATATTTGGTATAAACAAGAACGTATAGGATATAAAAATAAACCTTTCTTGATTTGGAAATTTGCGACGATGTTGCTGAATAGTCCAAACATGTCTGGTGGGGTGATCACGACCAAAAGAGATCCTAGAATTACACCAATGGGCGGTTTTTTACGTAAAAGTAAAATCAATGAACTTCCTCAGCTTATCAACATCTTTAAAGGTGACATGAGTGTTGTTGGTCCTAGACCAGTAATGAAAGTGAGTTTTGATGCTTACCCTAAACATGTTCAACAGGTAATTTACAACGTTAAACCAGGATTAACAGGAATTGGTTCAATTATTTTTAGAGATGAAGAGGAGTTAATCACCGAAGTAAAAAACCGAGGTGAAGATACTTGGGAATTCTATTCACAAAAAATATATCCATTTAAGGGAGAAGTTGAAAAATGGTATCAAGAAAACGAATCATTTATCACTGATATAAAAATAATCATCGTTACTGCTACGGTAATTTTGAAACCTGAAAGTGAAATCGTTTACAAATGGTTTAAAGGTTTACCGAAAAGACCATTCTAGAATTAGAAACATCTAGAGGTGAAAAACTTGAATAAAAAATAACAAAAGGTTAATTCTCTTTTGTTCAATGATTCAAGAAAAAAAGAAGAAATTAGTAGAATTAAAGAAAAAACAAAAAAATGCTAAATATTACAATCATTGCTGGTGCACGTCCAAATTTCGTAAAAATTGCACCCATAATAAAAGCCATAAATGTTGCAAAATCGGAAGGTAAAGCAATAGATTTCAGATTAGTTCATACAGGTCAACATTATGATAAAAAAATGTCTGGAAGCTTTTTTGAGCAATTAGGTATTCCTGATCCTAACGCAAATTTAGAAGCAGGAGGTGGAACACAAGCTGAACAAACAGCCAATATTATGGTACGTTTCGAGCAAGAACTTATAGAAAACCCTTGTGATGTTGTATTAGTTGTTGGAGATGTTACTTCTACAATGGCTTGTAGTATTGCAGCGAAGAAATTAAACATTCAAGTTGTTCACGTTGAAGCTGGTATTCGCTCAGGTGACTTAAGCATGCCAGAAGAAATCAATAGAATGTTAACAGATTCTATTACAGATCAATTCTTTACAACTTCAGAATTGGCAAATGAAAATTTACGTAAAGCTGGAGTTGAAGAAAACCGCATTCATTTTGTAGGAAATACAATGATTGATACACTATTAGCTCAACGACCACACTTCCAGAAGCCAGAAGTATGGAATACATTAAATCTTGAAGAAAAAGAATACTTGGTAATGACCTTACATCGACCAGCAAATGTAGATGAAGAAACCAAACTTAAAGATTTAATGGACGAAATCATTAACAACACCAAAGACTTACCTTTAATTTTCCCTGTTCATCCAAGAACGGCCAAAATTCTAAATAATCTAGGGATTTCTCATCCACGATTACACATGGTTGAACCTTTAAGTTACTTAGAATTCAACTATTTGGTGGAAAAAGCAAAAGCAGTAGTAACAGATTCTGGTGGTATTACTGAAGAGGCTTCAATAATGAATGTTCCATGTATGACCTTGCGAGACAATACAGAGCGTCCTGAAACAATGGATTTAGGTACAAATGAACTGGTAGGAACCAATCCTGAAGCAATTGCTCCGGCAATGAACAAACTATTTAGCGCAAACTGGCAACAAGTTCAAGACATTCCAATGTGGGATGGTAAAACATCAGAAAGGATTGTAAGTAAGCTTTTGGAAATATATAGTTAATTCAACTATCGGTTAATTAATAAGTATGAGAAAGAAGAGCACATTATTGTGCTCTTCTTTTATTTTAGCTAATTTTCTGAATCTAATTTTTGATAAGTACTAATAATATTATTGCTGCGATTAAAAATAAACCCCTACAACCTAAATTATTTGAACTTTCGAAGTGCAATTTTTATTATTATATATTAATTAGAGAATATCCCCAAACCATTGAATTAAAATATACTTAGTTTCTCTTTTTTTTGTAATTTTAACTTTTGATATTTATTTTTCAATAGACTTGAATCAAATATTCTAATTTTCGTACTTAAAACCAATCTATGAAACCTAATAGTTATTTCAAAAATGACCAAATTATAAGAGATAATGAATTTTTATTGACCTATGCTGTTGGACAAACCGATATGGAATATACAATAGCATATGCTAATGATTTAAAAGTCTTAAAAAGTATAAATGATATTCCGAATATTTCATCAATTATCACCACTACAGACCTATCGGAATTTGTTAACCCATCTAAAGGTTTAATTATAAGCCAAAACCCCCAAAATGACTTCTATTTACTGCATAATTTCATGATTGAAAACAATTATATGAAACCACTTCAGGATAGTAAAATTGATGAATCGGCCATTATTTCACCAACCTCAAGAATTGGAGAAAATGTGGTTATTGGTAAAAATGTAGTGATTAAAGACTATGCAATAATTGAATCAAATGTTGTAATTAAAGATAATTGCGAAATAGAACAATTCGCTGTAATTGGAGCAAACAGTATGCAACGTACAATTATTGATGGTAAATTATTTCAGTTAAAATATGCAGGAGGTGTAGAAATCGGTGAAAGAACGCGAGTTTTAACAGGCGCTATAATACAAAAACCTTATCAGGCATTTTATACAAAAATTGGACATGACTCAGTAATTAGCACTCGTGTTGTAATTGGACATGGAAGTAAAGTTGGTAACAGAACCTTTCTTTCTGGAGGTTCAGGAATAGCGGGAAACTGTATTATAGGCGATGAAGTTTGGATTGGTGGTGGCGCAATTGTTTCTGATGGAATTAATATTGGTGACAATGCTAAAGTTTTAATCGGAAGTGTCGTTGTAAGAAATGTCATGACGAAATCAACCGTATCAGGAAATTTCGCATTAGACCATAAAAAAAATATTTTAAATCAAGTAAAACTTAGACAATGAGAGAAGTAAATTTAGAGTTTAGTTTTAAAGGAGATAGGAAATATGTTCACGGTACAGATATCTTCAAGCAGATTATAAAAACGGTTGATTCGCTTGAGTTTAACAATTGGGATTATTTAGAACTGAATATACGTAAAATTAGTTCTTATAACATGATTTGTTATATCTCAGATAAAAAGTTAAAACAGAACGGGGAAGTAATTAATTTTCTAGTCAAAAAGGGTGAAGTTCAAATGTATGGTTCAATTGTCGAAAATATTAACAACGAAATCAAAACAAGAATCGAACTTGATGAAACTGATATTTCAAGTAATTGTAAAATCAATGATAACGAAGACTCTATAACATATAACAATCCTTTAAATACTGTTCATTCAATAGATATTATAACTTCAATTTGCAAGATATATTTAGAGAGTCAAAGTAATAGTTCTGATAAATGGTTTTTTAGAACTTTGAAATTATTCAGATCAATCGATGAAATCGAAAGTAAAAAGATACGCTTAAAGAAAACATCACAAAAGCTAAATATCCAAGCCTTCGATATTTTCATAGGTGATGAAATGATTGCTCAAGGTTATGCGGCATCAATTTCTATGTGAATAAAAAAGGAAAATTTTAGCTAATTAATTTAAAAACATCCAGTGATTAAAGTAAAAAGGCGCAAAACATGCACCTTTTTACTTTCTAAATTATATTTGGAAATATTAAACTATTCTACTCTTCGATTTTTCTGACTATAAAATCATAAACAGACTCTCCATTTCTAGTATCTATGTTCATTGTTGGTAAATAAACTTTTGTACTCAAATTTACTGCATTTGCTTTATCCATCAAAACTTTACCTTGAAGAGGATGATGCAAAAGAGAATTAACGTAAGTAGGATAACTGTTGCTCACACCCGTATTTTCAATATATAATTCAGGATCATCCGATGATAGTTTATTTAGATAATCTAAATTCGCCCTATCTTGAATTATTTGAGGAGTATTTAATTCACTCATTTGGTTTATTCCATAAAATTTCATTATCAATGACTCTGAAACCAACGATTTTACGGTTTGAAAACTAAACCCCTGTGTCAAATAATCATCAAACACTGTATTATGCCAATTTACAAGGTCGTAATTTCCTTGGGTTTGAATTGCAACAACTCCTTTTACTCTAGTGGTTTCTCTCAAAATTCCATTAGGGGAAGTCATATCCGCCATATCATCATTTAATCCTAACCATAAACTTGCGCCAGCACCAGCAGAGCCTCCCACTAGCACAATTTTGTCAGTATCTAAATGTAAAATTCTCGCATGATGGCGCAGATATTGTAAAGCTAGCTTACAATCTTCCATTGTTTTAAGAACTCCTTCTTGTCCATTAATTCCTAGCAAGTGATAATTTATAGATACAAAGGCAATATCATCATCCATTAAATCTTTAATTAAAGTTCTTATCCTAGGGTTTGTATATGCCATGCTCTTATCTCCAGAGGTAAATCCTCCACCATGGATAAATAATACTAGCCCAATTTTCCCCTCAGAATCAGGTAAAAATAAATCAAACTTATGGCGATCGTCAACTCCATAAGGAAGATCACTGTAAAATCTCACCCCAGGTGTTGTCATAGAAAATGGAGAGACTGATACTGGAATTGCTTTAGTATCTAAATTCAAATCAGGAATTGACTTTTCATTTCTGATTTGACTCACTTCTTTCCGACAAGAAAAAAGACTAAATAATGTAAAAAATAACATGGTAAACTTAAATAACTTCATCTAACTAATTTTTAATTTTCGATAAAACTAGATTTATTATTTTTATAAAAAATTGAGTTATTGTAACCTAAAAGACAACAAAAATTAGATTTAAAAATTCAATCATCTGTGTATTTTTTTTTCATTAAGTTTGTCGAGAAAATAAGATATTTTACACTTAGAATCTCATCATTCATTGGGAAAAACTTTTTTTAAAAAAAGCAAATATGGAAACTAGACGGGGAGTTGAATAAATTGTTAAAACATGTTAAACTACATTTATTATAGGGAATTCCCTTTAACAAAAAGCTAAAACAAGTAAAAAAACTAATCGCTTTGAAGAGGGAATTGAATTTCACAAATCATCGCATTCTTCCTCATTTTAAGTTGTCTAATCCTAGAATAGTCATCAGCCAACATGAAGGATAAAGTTAATGAAACAGATTTTTCTATAAATTACTTCCCTATTTAGTATCTACTCTAATTATAGAATTGGTTTGGCTTAACTATATCTTATCAAGGATAATGTATACCACATAGAAAAAACTTAATTATTGATTAAACAGTTTTTTTGCAAATTTCATTATATCAATATATATACCTGGAATAATTGAAAGTAATAACCATTCGCGGTTTATTCAATATTTTTAAACAATTTATTATAAGGATTGCCAGTTAACGAATTTACTCTTTAAACTTTCGCACTACAAAATCAATCATATCCTCACCTTCCCTTGTATCGAGATTCATGGTAGGTAGATATACACGCGTTTTAACATTCACTGAGTTTGCTTTATCCATCAATAATTTAGAATGCAATGGATGATGCAGTAAAGCGTTAGCGTTACTAGGAAACTTATAAGAAACAGCTGTATTCTCTAAATATAATTCAGGATCATCCGAAGTTAATTCACTTAAAAAATCAAGTTCATCTCTTTCCTTCTGCAAATTAGGAGACATTACTTCCTCCATATTTCTGACACCATAAAATTGTTTTATCGCTCGCTCTGAAATTAAAGTTGAAATAGTATTAAAATCAAAACCTTGTGGTTTGTATTCATTAAAGACAGTGCTTGACCACTCCAATAAGTCATAACTTGCTTGAGTTTGAATCGCTATTACACCTTTAACTCGTGTTGACTCTCCCGAAGTAGTTTCATTTTTAGCTGAATTGGCCATATCATCCTTCAAAGCAAGCCATAAACTTGCTCCAGCACCAGCAGAACCTCCCATAAGGATTATGTCACTCTTCTTTAAGTTATAAGTTTGAGCATTCATACGAATAAATTGCAATGCTTTTTTAGTGTCATTTAATGATTTCATTACACCATCTACATCGTTCTTCACTAATAGTTGGTAATTAATAGTAGCAAATGCAATATTCTTCTTTAGGATTTCATTTATAAATAATGCTGAGCTTTTATTAGTATATGCTAAGTTCTTATCTCCTCCAACAAAACCTCCACCATGGATGAAAATCACAATACCAGTTGGCCGATCAGATTTAGGCATAAATAAATCAAATTTGTTTCTACTATGAGTTCCATATTCTATATTTTCTAAAAATGTAACTCCCGAAGCAGATACTGGAAATGGTGTTTCTGTACCACCTTGAGTAGGTTCTGGTGAAGTTGGGTTTTGTGGGTCTGCCTCAATCAAAATTGATGACAACTCTGAACATGAAATTAGTGTTAAGAATGATAAAGTCAGTAATAAAATCTTCATAATATATTTCAAATTAGAAACCAAATATATATAAAAAATCAGCTCTATTATCAATTCCAAAGAAGAATATAACCATTTCACTAGTACATAAATAGAGAATTAGTTCATGGGTCTGAGATTGTTATTCTTGATTCATGTGCAGATTACTTAAATTATAAAATTCAAGATATCATTCAAGTAACTTAGCCTTAAAAAAAATGAGATTGATATGGATTTTATTCATCCAATTTACGAATTACATAATCAACAGCACTTTCACCATTTCTGGTATCAATATTCATTGTAGGTAAATATACACGAGAATCAACATTTACTGAAGCTGCTTTTTCACTAAGCATTTTAGAATGAAGTGGATGGTGTAAAAGTGAATTTTTATTATAAGGAAAAACGTGATCCACAGCATCATTCTCTAAATAAATTTCAGGATCGTCAGAGGTATACTGACTTAAATAATTCTATTCTTTCCTGAACGATCTCTGATGAATACACGTGATTTAAACTATCAACCCCATAAAACTGATTTATTACATCATCAGACAATAAGTTAACAATAGTTTCAAAGCTGAAACCTTCACCTAAATATTCTTGAAAAATTGAATTAGGCCATTCAATAATATCATAACTACCTTGTGCTTGAACTGCAATTACACCCTTAACACGCGTTGATTCACTTGAGACATCTGGAACCAAAGTATTATTAGCCATATCATCGCTTAAAGCAAGCCACAAACTAGCTCCCGCTCCTGCTGATGCGCCCATTAGAACAACATCTTCTTTGGAAATGTTGTAAGAATCTGCATGAAACCTGATGTACTGAAGTGCTTTTTTACTGTCATTAACAGATTTTAAAACACCCTCCTCTTCATCAGTATCGAGTAGTCTATAATTTATTGTTGCAAAGGCAATATTCTCGGAAAGCAGCTCATTTATTACATTTTTAACTTTCGGATTTGTGTAGGCAAAACTCTTGTCTTCGGCAACGAATCCACCACCATGTATAAATATGACTATTCCTGTTGGAGATTCTGATTCAGGTATAAATAAATCATACTTATTTCTAGTGTTAGGACCATATTGTATATTCTCATAAAATTTCACTCCAGCTGCAGTTATTGTGAAAGGAGGACTAGTAAGAGTAGAATTAATATCCACAATAACTGGCTTCTCTAATAAAGGATCATCTTTTTTCGTACAGGAAAATATGGATATTAGAATTACGAGAACTATAGTTAGTTTCATCTGTTTACTTTTAATTTATCAAAATTAATACTTAAGCATAAATCAGTTTGTTATTTAAATACAAAACTTAATCTAATTAAGTTAAAATATGTTATTAGGATAAAATTACGTCAAAATACATTAATAATTATACGATAACTTGCTGAATTTTAAACCATCTACAATTAAACAAAGCGATCAAAGATTTGTTCGACTCTAAATATGTTAGCTCCAATACTGTTATACGTAGAAATAAGTTCTTTTTGAAAAAGTTGAATTTTGATTAATTCTTAATTTTAATTGCTTGACAATAGCTCAATTATACCTATCTTTGTCTTTTAAGATTTTTTATTGAAACTAAGTCAATTAAACTAATTTCACAACTTATGAGACCATATACCTATTTCCTTAAATTATGGATTGTAAATTAATTATTTTAAATATCAATAAATGTTATTTAACTCTATAGATTTCGCCATATTTTTACCAACTGTTCTAATACTTTATTGGTTTGTATTCAATAAAAGTTTAAAAGCACAAAACTTTTTAATTGTTGTAGCCAGCTACCTTTTTTATGGACTTTGGGATTGGAAGTTTCTATTTCTTATCCTTTTAAGCACAGTAGTAGATTACTCCATTGGGCTACTTTTAAAGAAAGAAAATCATTTAACCAAACGAAAGGTTCTACTTTGGACGAGTGTTGCAGTAAACCTTGGAATTTTAGGTTTCTTTAAATATTACAACTTTTTTATCGAAAATTTCATTGAAGTCTTCTCGATTTTTGGAG
This sequence comes from Brumimicrobium mesophilum, assembly GCF_003025005.1. Lineage (GTDB taxonomy): Bacteria > Bacteroidota > Bacteroidia > Flavobacteriales_D > Crocinitomicaceae > Brumimicrobium > Brumimicrobium mesophilum. Next base: position 8,191 of record NZ_PVSS01000016.1, on the reverse strand, counting down.
TATCCATCCAAGCCAACACACTGAATATAATTCTTCCTGTCGGGATAAGTTTTTATACTTTCCAAACCCTGAGTTACACTATTGATGTATATAAAAGAAAGCTCGAACCAACAAAAGATTTTCTTGCATTTACCGCATTTGTTAGTTTCTTTCCTCAATTGGTCGCAGGACCAATTGAAAGAGCGAGTAACCTGCTTCCACAAATAACAAATAAACGAACATTTGACTACTCAAAGTCTGTTGATGGTTTAAGACAAATTCTTTGGGGGTTAATAAAGAAAATGGTTATTGCAGACAATTGTGCAGTGTTTGCTAACCAAATATTTGCGAATTCAGCAGACTACAATGGTAGTACTTTAATTTTAGGGGCTTTCTTTTTCACAATTCAGATATATGCTGATTTCTCAGGTTATTCTGATATCGCAATAGGTTCGGCAAGATTGTTTGGAATAAACTTGAGACAAAACTTTGCTTTCCCATATTTCTCTAGAAACTTCGCTGAAGTATGGCAAAGATGGCACATATCATTGACTACTTGGTTTCGAGACTATTTATTTATCCCTATGGTGAGGAATAGTAAAAGCACCAGTATGTTTGTAAAAATAAGAGCACTCTTCTTACAATTCATTATCATTGGATTTTGGCACGGTGCAAATTGGACCTTTATACTATGGGGAGTTACACACGCTATATTTTTCTTACCTAACATCCTTAAAAAGAAGAAAAAGAAAAGTATCAAAACCAAGACATATAAATATAAATTTGTTTTCAACTCTTTAGATAAATTAAGAATGATTAAAACTTTTGCTTTAATCACTTTCTCTATGATTATTTTTAGAGCTGAAAGCGTTCAACATGCATTCAACTATATATCTAAAATTTTCTCAACTTCTACATTAAGCTTCCCTCGCTTTATGAACATGCGAGATGCCGCACTAACATTACTTTTAGTGGCTGTATTTTTTGTAATAGAATGGTTCGGTAAAAACGACCAATATGCAATAGAGAAGTCTCTAAATAAATTTAGTCGACCAGTTAGATGGTCTATTTATTATGTTCTTGTTCTTGTTATGTTTTTGTTTGTGGGCAAGCAGCAAGAATTTATCTATTTCCAATTTTAGAAGAATCCTATGAAGCAGTTTTATAAAAAACTCACTATCTTCTTAGTTCCAATAATCGTAATCACGGTTGTTTTAGAGATAGGCTTAAGGAATATCCAAAATGATTACAAGCTAAAAAGTGACTACTTAGATAAGAATGCAGGAGAAATTGAAACATTAATTTTAGGTAGTTCTCATAGTTTTTATGGTTTAAACCCTGAATTATTTAGCTCTAATACATTTAATACAGCAAATCTTTTTCAAGACATTCATTTTGATCATGAAATATTAAATAAATATTCTTCAGATTTAAAAAGTCTAAAAACTGTTATCCTGCCAGTTTCTTACATCTCATATTTTGGAAACCTGAAGTATTCTGCAGCAGATTGGAGAGTAAATTACTATTCAATTTATGCCGGAATTGAGCCAGAATCATTCTTCGATAATTTTGCCATTTTAAGCACCAAAATAGATTTTTCTATAGGCCTACTTTATAAATATTACGTAAAAAAGCAAAAGTTAATACAAAGTTCGGATTTAGGCTGGGGATCAAAAAACAAACCTTTTAGTCAAGAAAGACTAAATAAATCAGGAAAAGAAGCCGCCGCTCGACACACCCATGATATTGAAACAAATAAACTAGCTCAACAAGCTTATGCTGAAAATATGATAGATGTTAACTCTATTTTAGAATGGTGTAAAAGTCAAAATGTAAAGGTTATTTTATTTACACCACCAGCCTACGAAACTTATAGAGATTATTTGGAACCTAAACAACTTCAATTAGTTATTGATATTTCTGAAGAATTAGAAGCTAAAAACGACAATTGTACCTATTTAAATTTGTTAGCAGACACAACTTTTGTTTCCACAGATTATTATGATGCTGACCACTTATCTAAAGAAGGTGCCGAAAAATTATCTAAAATAATGAATGATATTATTGAAGCGAATTAAAAGTTAATCCTATAAAAAACCATTAAAAACCAATAGAAAAGGTATAATCCACTTTCGAAACTTCAACCACCTACATGATGCTGGACTCTACTATCAATTAAAGCTTAAAAATTCTACTTTTCTATTAAAGTCGTATTCAACCATTTTCAATAAAATAAAAAGGTGCTCTAAATTAGATTTGACTGATTAAAACGAATTCCAAAAATTTGTCTACAACGGAATAATATAAATAATATTTAAATGATATCTTTTATTGCATACCAGCTAAGGTATAGTAACCCCATCTTTTCTGAAAAAAGATATCGTGGAAATCCCAAACTGATTTTCTTAGAGCTTAAGAAAAGAAAATTAACACAGCCATAGACTGGTGAAGAGTAGAGCATATTGAGTCGAATAATAATTCTTTGCTCTTCCTTGAAACTTATAGACTTTAAAGAAAAACCGTCAACCTAAGAATGATGTATCTCATGATTGGATATCAGTCTTTGTTTTAATGCAAACTATCTTCTTCAACTGTCAATTATTCGTAAATTAAATACCCTTTCCTCATTTCCATAAAATCCATTAATCCAATTTTCCAGCTTGCTCGGATTTCTTCTTCGCTCTTCCCCGCAATGATATCTTTTCTCAATTGATCTGTTCCTGCAAGAATATCAAACCATCTGTTTTTTGTAATGAAAAAATCCGTTGTTTCCATGGCCCTATATGCTTTGATTAGCCATTGAATTTCTAAATGCTTCACCTTTCCGTTTTGGGCGTAATCATGTAAATTTTCACCATAACATGTTTGGTCTTTGTGTTTAGGATTTTTTGATCCAAAACTAGATACAGGTTTAAATGTATCGTTGAATCCTTCTTTTCCTTTTAAATCTGGATGACCATAAACTTCAAAAGGAGTTGCTGTACCTCGTCCTACGCTTAAAGTTGTCCCTTCAAATAAACACAGCCCTGGATATAATTGAATTGCTTCATCACTTCGTAAATTTGGCGAAGGTGCAACAGGCAAAGTGTATGGCATGTGTCTGTCATAATTTAAGCATGGAACAACTTTCAATTCACATTGCACTCCGTTTTTCAACCATTTCTCACCATTAATCATTTGTGCGATTTCACCAACAGTCATTCCGTGAACGATAGGAATTGGATGCATTCCTACAAAAGATTCATAACCTTCTTTACGAATTGGACCGTCAACATAATGACCATTTGGATTTGGACGATCTAAAACAACAACCTCCACTCCACTTTCTGCAGCAGCTTCCATTATATAATGCAAAGTTGAAATATAAGTATAGAATCGAGCACCAACATCTTGAAGGTCGAATAGCAAAACATCAATTCCTTCCAATTGGGCTGCATTTGGTTTTTTATTGCTTCCATAAATTGAAACAATCGTTAATCCAGTTTTAGGATCTTTATCTGTAGCTACATGTTCTCCAGCGTCAGCCTCTCCCCGAAAACCATGTTCAGGAGAATAAACTTTAACTAGATTTATTCCGCTAGAAATTAAGGTATCAACAAGGTGAGTTTCTCCTACTCTACTGGTTTGATTACCTACTAATCCAACTTTTTTATTCTCCAGAAGAACTTTGATGCTATCAATTTGTTGCGCACCTACAATAATTGGTTTTTCTTCCTTAACTTCCAACTTTTCTGGAGAATTTGAAGTCATTGCTTCTTGAGCTGGTAAATTGCTTTGACAAGAAACGATGAAAAACACAAAAAAACTTTTTAGGAACAGACGCATTGAGTACATTAGCAAGCATTTTAAGATATTGTGAATAAAATATATTACATAGCAAAGAAAATCCATAAAGGGAATGGCGAAGATAAAAAAGTTTCGCAACCCATCACGCGAATTGCTCGCTTGAGTATAATTTTGGCTATGGTAATCAACATCATCACCTTAGCTGTAGTTACAGGTTTTCAGAACAAAGTCAAAGATAAGGTAATTGGGTTTGGTTCGCACGCAACAATTGTTAAAGCTGGTGAAAATTCAACTTTTGAATCTGCTCCAATTGTTTACAATGATTCTTTAGAAAAAGCGGTAAAGAATATCCAAGGTGTAAAAAATATTCAATCCTTTGCTTATAAACCCGCATTATTGCAGTCAGATCCTGATACCAATAGATACAATGTAAACGGAATTGATACTTTTCAAGTGCAACAGGAAATTCATGGGATTGTTATGAAAGGAGTTGGATCAACCTACGATTGGACATTCTTTGAATCGCACCTCATCGAAGGCATTGTGCCAGATGTCAAAGATTCTATTCCGCACAATGAGGTAATTATTTCTTCACAGATTGCCAAAAATCTAAATATTGATGTTGGTGATGACGTAAATGTATTCTTTGTTAAGGCAACTCCAGTAAAACTCAAATATAAAGTATCTGGGATTTTCAAAACGGGACTTCAAGAATTCGATGAACAAGTTGTAATTGGTGACATGAGAAATGTTCAGCGCTTAAATGATTGGGGAATTCAAACCGCTATTCGTGTGGCCGACACTGCAACAAGCGATGGTCAATTAATTGTTTATGCTGATACGCGAGGTGGAAATGGTAATTACCGTCATGATTGGGGCCAAGGCTATGAAAACGCACAAGGTTTTACATATTGCGATTTTAAGGATACCGTGATTCGATTAATCAGCTCAGATTATTACACATTTATAGATGGTTTTGGTGAACTTAATTCAATTCCAGATACTGCTTTTTTACATGTTAAAGTTGAAGGAAATAAATACCTACCTTGTTATCCAAAAAATTTAGAGTTTGGTGAAATTCAAAGAGAATTCTTAAATGAATCTGGGACAAAGTTTGCCATAAATTTTAAAGGTGGAAAAAGAATGGTATTTGAATACTTCGATGGCAAAGGAAGTCATCAGAATTATATTGGTGGATATGAAGTTGAAATTACCGACTTCGCAAAACTCGATGAAATAGCAGCGAATATTAAGCGCGCTATTTATTTCCAAGAAACAGACGAGAATATTGAATATAGAGTGAGAACAATTTCAGAAGATCAACAGGAAATTTTCTTGTGGTTGGACTTTTTGAACTTAAATGTCATCATCATCTTGGTTTTAATGTTATTGATAGGAACAATCAATATGGGATCAGGTTTACTGGTATTAATTATCACGAAAACACAATTAATTGGTTTATTAAAGGCTATAGGAGCATCAAATTGGGAAATTAGAAAACTCTTCTTATACCAAGCGGTTTTTATCATTCTTAGGGCAGTAATCTTTGGTAACATTGTTGGAATTGGACTATGTTTACTTCAATACCACTTTACAATTATTCCTTTGAATCCTGAAGTATATTATCTTGATGCAGTGCCCATTGAATTAAATTTCTGGCATATTGGATTGTTGAACATAGGAACTATTGTATTGTGCACCGCAGCTTTGATTATTCCATCTTATGTAGTGACTAAAATTTCACCCATTAAGGCGCTAAAGTTTGATTAATGAAATGCTCTTAATAATTGAAAAGTACTACCTCTGCTCCTTTCTATACTTCTAAATATCTAGATAGAGTCCCTCATCCAACAAAGGGAGATGGATTGTTATGATTAAAGCGAAAATTAAACCCTAGAAAAGAATTCGGGTCGGCAATATTTCTATAAAGTAATGAAATTATACTTTTCTAGTGCTAGAGTGAGTTTTCATTTTGTGATGATATAAAACTACAATCCACAAAATCAAATCTTCCCATGAACTCTTTAAGCTTCTTTTCTCTCTCATCTTGAAATTGCTTGGCTTTTTTCGATGATGGGTGCAAAGCTTTATGCTGAAATAAAATCCTTATTTTATCGTATTCCTTGTAAATCTTACCTGCTTGCTCACTAAAATAAGTATCTTTAAATCTAGTCCAAATTTCTTCAACCGCTATTTCATTTGGATGAATTCCGTCTTTTCCATAAAATGCATAATCTCGCATTTCATCTATCATCAATTCATATGCTGGAAAATAATCAACATTAGAAAACTTATCATTCAATTCATGAACTGCATTTAGTAAAATAGCTTTACTGCGTGAGTTTTCAATCATTCCATCTTTCGTATGACGAACTGGACTCACCGTAAAAATGATTTTAGTTTGACTTGCAGTATTTAGTTTCTCTATAACTTCAGTCCACTTTTGTATAATCTCGTTTGAGCTAAGTAATCGCTTTTCAAAATCCTCTTTTGGTGCTTTATGACAATTGGCAACAATCTGATTGGAAGATTTCTTTTCATAAATCCAAGCAGTTCCAAAAGTCACAAATAGAATTTTTGATGTGGATAAAACCCTGAGAAAGTCTTTTCTTAATTCAATCAATTTGGACTTTAATTCTTTCTGAGAATAAGCAAAACATGTACTGTTTGCCACCCAAGAAAGTGCCACATCATCTCTTTCGAATATTGAATCTTTTAAACACTCATCACTTCTCAAAATTAACTCTGCTAATGAAATTGGATTAAAAACTACACCAAAAGGATTTGATTGGACATTAAATCCTGAATTCAACATTTTTTTAGACAAGTGCTCCGAGAAACAACTCCCTAAAAACGAATAATTCGAATGGTAATCAATTAAGTTTTGGTGTGCAATTTTGATTTTGGTTTTATACATGGGCTAATCTTTGTTAAGCGTTTCCTCTAAAACTCTACTCCAACCCTTCCATTTCCCATAATCACCAATGGTTTCATTGTGCCAAAGTGCAACAAAATTTCCTCCATAAGTTCGAACTTCCGACTTTAACATTTTTACCATTTTTATAGCATCGTCAATGTTTAATTCCATGTATTCATTCAAGGTTCCATCCATATATGAAATGGGATGTAATTTTAATTTAGAAGGTCGATTTTCTTTCAAATTATAAAATACAAATGGTCTAGCAATTCCAGCCCTAAACCCTATTTGATCAGCATAACCTAGAGAATAATCATCCGTAAAACCTACCTTTTCCAAATCTGCAAAAGTATAAGGTAATTTGACCTTCAAAAAATGTTGACGTGTGTTAGCCACATCTTTTTCTAAAATCTCTTCAATTCTTAATTTCTCATCTCTTAATACAACTCTCGACTTATTAGACTGGTAGCTAGGGTGTAAACCTACGTCTGCAAATTCATTTACTTCTGAAATTAATCTGCGGTGCTCTTCGTTATCATAATCTACATTCCGATCAAAAGTCCCATATTCTCCTAATAGCCAGAAAACTTTTACAATAAAACCTCTGTTGGCTATACCTTCGATAATTTCGTAAGTGTCATAAGGGTCTTTCTTTAATCCCGCCAAGACCTCTTTTCGTTCTTTCAAACGATCCTTATTATATTTTAATAAATCTTTGGCAATACTCATATATTTTCGCCATCCTTTTTTTAATCGATAAGCATAAACATTATCAATATCGAAAGTTGGAATTACTTTAAATGGAATTTTAGCTGCACTTAAAGAACAAGCATTTTGTGTTTCGATGTAAGATATAAATGATTCAGACCAACGCTCAACTACTAATTTATTCAACCATTTCATTTTAAACATCAACGATTTGGAACCAATATTTCTATCATGTTCATCCGTTTCTTCATTTAAAAAATCGTCATATAAGGAAATGACATAGAAAATACTTCCTAAAACATCAGAAACTCCATCTATACTTAACAGTTCTTCTCCATTCCAATTCGATTTTTCTACTATGTGATGAATTAATTCTTCCTCAAAAAGAATCATCGAAGGATAAAGTGTTGCGTCTTCATCAAATATACTGTCCTCAGAATAAGCCAATTTGGGCAACGGTGCATCCTTAAAACTTTTAACGTCATTCACCAATCGGAAATTGATATTTCTATCATCAAAAATTACCGACAAAGTATAGGTCAAGCGTCTTGTGATCTGATCTGCGTAAATTGTGAGCATCATATTATGCTAATCTACTTATTTTTTGAAATATGAGGGATTTTTGAGTTGAAAATTTAAGAATTGATCAACTCACAATAAGAAATTATATCCTACGTTGAATAGGGTAACTACATTCAAAAATTATGGTGAGGTTTATTATTACTACTTTCCTATGTTTCACAATTTTAACTTCTTGTATAAAAGAAGTCAATCTTAATCTCGATAAATTACCTCAAAAAG
>NZ_PVSS01000015.1 GCF_003025005.1 Brumimicrobium mesophilum | reverse complement strand
ATGGTAGCTGGAGCTTTCTCTTCGATCCTTTGCTCAAAACCTTAGAACGATCAAGTTAACTGACCATTAGGAGTGAAACAAACTTTCTTTGTATTAAATATCTTCTTCTAATAACTTAACTTTTATATAAAATCTGTTTGACGTGCCAACGTCACAAACACTCTAAAAAGAGATGTTTGTACGGTTTACGCGTAACAGATTTTAAAAACAAATAATTTTGCAAATTATCTGTTTATCGTTCTTGGTTTTGAGAAAAAATCTTGAAAAATACAGCGTTCAATATGAGGGTGGGTTGTCCTTTACGCGATGGACTATTTTCGATTTAACGGTTTTCAAATAGGCACATGCGGCTACCACGTGTGAACGTTTGCCGCTTGTGTTTATTTGATGTTATGCGTATCAATTTAAATTATTTAATTCATCTGTCAGTTGATCCAAAGTGAATGTTTTAAAATCCTTCAGTTCAAGTTTACCTTTATTTGAATTTGTAGTTTGTTTAGCCAATCTAGATTTTCCATCAGCATGAGTTATTGCAAGAACGGTAATAGATTCACTAATTGGTATTTGGTTAAATACGAATTTACCATCTTTAGGCATTCCATTCATAATAGTATTAAAGTCCTTGAATACTAATATTACTTTTGTTTTTTCTGGGTTCTCAACAGAAACAAATAGATCTTCTTTTTTAGATTCTGTGTTTATGAACCTGTCACAATTGATCCAATCTAATTGCGTAGCGGAAAGAACATAATAATCTAGTTCTTTAGCGTCTATGTATTCTACAGCTTTATTTCTAAAATCAGTGTATTTTTTGTTAAATTTCTCAAGATATTCATCTCGATCAATTTGATCCGTTACACCAACGCTTAACCAATATTCATACTCCGGTGCGCAATACATTTTATTCATATCGAAAGGTGGAAGAGACATAATCACTTTTTCAACTCTTGAATTAAAAGCTGTAATAGAATCATGACTTATTGATTTAACTTTTCCATCTTCTCCAATTTCAAAATGCATCCTCACGTGAGAATCACTTGACTTCATTTGATTCTCTAATTTTGTTGAGTCTTCGTATAACGTTTTAATATATCTGAAAATCGTGCTATCAGAATGTTTTATTTGCCAACCAAATGAACAATCTCTTCCGTTAGGGCCAAAACTGGAGGAAGACCAACCTGATACACCTAAATACTCTGTTATTAAGGACGTGTCACTTTTCAAATAATTAAATCCATATGAATTGGTGTCTACATAATTTGCAATACTCTCAACTTTCCAATTAATATTATCGCTGTTATTTTCTCCGTAAAAGAGTTCCATGTTTTTCTTCTCTCTTTTTGGAAAACAAACAACATAAGATTTTGAAGGGTCTAATTTCAACTTTTTACCTTCTAAAGTTGCAGATATATTAATCATTCCTCCAGTTTCAAGTAATAGTGAGTCAGAGAGTGTGGACAAATTTTCTGAAATGATATCGGAAACTGAATAAAACTCATTTAATTGAATTAGAACCTCACTAGTAACAGGCGAGCCATCATCATATACAAATAAATTTGATGGGAAATAAAGTACTGTTCCTTTTTCACCTTCAATAAAATTATCTTGATTTGGATTAATTGCAAACCTCTCCGTCTTTGGCTTCAAGGTTTTCTGTAAATCTTCAAGTGAGTTTATTTCTACTCCTTGATTGCAAGAATTAAGAAATAAGGCAGTGACTAATAGAATTAAATAATATTTTATCATGGTCTTAAATTACGCATAACGGTTTTGGCTAGGATTAGTACGGGAAGAAAAGAAGCAGAGCCTTTTCGAGCACGGACTAAGCCGAAGCCTTTTTTTTGGTTTTATTTTTCTATTACAAAGCCAAATCAAAAAGGATTTGGCGACTTAGTAAATATACACAAAACTTTGAGTAAGCACCAAAACCCGTATTAATTTTAGCCGGTGTTAGCATTCGTTATTTCCATTTAAAGAAATCCCATATTGTTTTTTTCTTGTCATAATTCTTATGTTCAACCTTATTTTGTAAATAAGCTTCTCGGTCATATTTATCTTGTTCATCAACTTGTTTCATGTTTTTCTCAGAAAAATTATATGACCATTCAACTTCATTATTCTTAATCCAATAATGTGATTTACAAGTAAGTTTCCAGTTTCCAATTGAAGGATAAAGTGAAATAGTCTCTCCATTAAAAGTTAACTCCCATGCAGCAGGAGATAAAGGAGTGACTATTTTTTCCTTACATTCGCACGGACATTTATGAACTACAGTTTTAAACCTTGTAGAAACATATAAAATGTTTTCTTCAATTTCTTTTGGAATATATTCTACAAACTTATGATTCATTTTCCTTATCTTCATTAATACTATGGTTTGATCCTAATAAATAGAACGAATTATATTCTAATGTGGTGTCCTGATAATATCCAAGAAGTTTTTTCCATTTTATCACTGCCAATGTTGCATTTAGACAGTTGAGTTCTGCTATCTGAATATTTGAATTATATTCATTTTCTAAATCATCAGAAAAAGGAATTCGATTTTTATCCCATACATGATTCCTTTTTTTGGGAGTGCTTGCTGTTACTCTTAGCATACCACCTAAAGAATTACCAATTTTATTTATTCCCATACCAATATCGATAAATGAAATATTTTTAGATTCAAGATATTTAACTACTTCTTTTCTTATATTACCTCTATCAACACAGAGGAAAACAAAATTGAAATCATCAAATTCTTTTAGGCTTTCATTAGTAACATAGTAATCATGTTCAATAATTGAATTATTCATTTTAGAATATATTTCATAAAAATATGATGTTTTCTTCTGAGGAGAAATTAACTCTTCTTTACTTGGAGCACCAGGAGCTCGAAATGCGTTGTTATTGTAGAACCAATCTCCATCGAATATATGTATTTCCTTAACTGGTACTTTACAAATTAAATCCAACAAATATGAACCTGTTCCACCTAGACCAATTATCCCAATTTTTTGTTCTCTAAATTTACTATTAAGAGAACTTAATTCTGGTTTATTTGAATTTGTATCTAAATAATTAAATACAGAAGACTCCGAAGAATTAATTATTTTATTTCCTTTTTCAGTAATATTACTATCAACTGATTTAGGATGACTACTAATTAAACCGACATACGTACTGACTTTTTCATAGTGATCCTTATATTTTCCATTATTAATTTGAGGTTTTGCCGAAAAATAATGATCAGCGACTAAATTATCAAATAGTTGTCTTTTATTACTATTATTTAAAATGTTATTTAGTATAGCTCCATTTCTGTCACAAGGTGCTTCACCAACAAAGAAAGCTGTGTGTTCGATGTTCTTTATTGTTTTATCACCTGCTAGATGTAATCTAATAACTAGAATCCCATATTTAATTTCTTTAGCTAAATTAAAATAAGGAATCCTATGAACAAGTAAATAACCTGGTCGAAATTCCAAAACAAACCCCTCGTCTTTGAGACGTTTTAAGTCTTCATTATGATCTATTAGTTGGGTAGACATCGAATTCCATTTCAGATTTAACTTTAACAGAATCTTCAAATACTAAAGATCCTTCTTTTCCATTTTCAGCTTTTTTGTATACAACTGAGTATCCTTTAGAACTTTCAAAAGAAGCATTTGGGAAGGCTAATTTAACAACCTGTTCAAACGATATTTCTTTTCCAGTCCACTCTTCTGGAGTACCATTTACAAAAATTTGGTACTCTTTGTTTTGCCCAGGAGCATCAACTTTTTTATTATTTTCTGAACTCATAATATTAAATTTTAAAATTAATTATTTTAATACTACAAATTAATAACATCATGGCGCAAGCTATTTGCGCTATTGAATTTATTTTAAATAAAGTTTTAAAGCATCTTCTATTTTGCTTTTTAGTTCGATTGCAATTGATTGTGGATCAATAATTTTTACATCATTTCCGTAGCTGAGTACTTTTGAGTAAAACTCGTAAGTTGGTTTGACCATAATAGAGATTTTTAATCCTTCATTATTGTCACTTAAAATTTTTTGTGTGTCATGAATGGGTAATGTTTTTATATAGTGTCCTTGATACTGTGTAAATAAAAGAATTATTTCAATTGGTTTCTCTTCGGGAACAGTAATACCAAAAGAATACTTAAAATAATTATCTGGATTAAAATGATTTCTGATAATAGGTTTATCTAGAATTCTAACCTTTGACATTCTGTCTACAGCAAAAGTGATTATATTTTCTCTTTTTTCATAAAAGCCAATCACGTACCACATATGTTTGTCTTCTTTTAATAAGTATGGCGAAATAGTTCTTTCTTTTACTTCTCCACCAAATTTATGGTATTCAAATATAATTTGCCTTTTTTGCTTAAGAGCTTGCAGTATTTTTATTAACAGTTCACTACCTTTTAAAGGAAGTGTTTTTTCTGTTAATATTAATGGTGTACCAGTTTCAGTCTCTTTAATATTTGTTTTGATATTCGCAGAATTTAAAACCTTTTCTATTGCACTCGATATTTCTTGAAAAATACCAAGGCTATTATATTGATTATTAACCATACCGTAAAAAAGCAATGCGCTAATTTCTTCATCATTTAATTCAATAGCAGGAAAAATATCATCTACATTTTCTGGATAATAATATGCTTTTTGTTTATTACTGTATTTTATTGGAGCATATATTTGAAGCGCACTATCTTCAATTAAATCTTGAATGTCTTTTTGAATTGTCCTGATGGAAATAGGTATTCCTAATTTGTCTGAGCAAATTTCAGATAATCGAGAGGATTTTGAAAATTCAACTTGTCTTAAATATTGATCTATTATTTTATATCTTGAGTATGCATCCTTATTTTTTGGCATAAGCGATTTTTCTAGTTTCTTTAATGAATGCTAACGGTTAGTATATGAAAAGTAGGCGATTTCGAAGCACGAAACTTTCGGTTAAGCACGAACTTTGATACGAGCCAAAAGCCTTGAATTTATTACTGTTTCGCCTATTTTTTATATACATTGTTACCTGTAGTTTATTTCGTAAATATTCTAGGAACTTGTGGCAATCCACACCATTCTGCTATACTATTATATTTCCCAGCAAGATTCCTTACAAGGTCAATTCCCGTTTCCGTGGTTTCTAAAACTTTCGCAACTTGTTCATTGCCTTCTGAAATGGTATCAATGAACTTTTTCAATTTCTGCATCGCAGTTGAATTTTTAACAACTTCAGGATTAGTTTCTTTTTCAATTGCTGTTAGAGAGCCTTCCAAATTTTGTAGTTCTAAATATTCAGGACTTGATGTGCCAAGCAGTAATTTTAAGTCGCTAATATCTGATATAACGGATGTAACATTTTGATTATTCAAGACTTTATTGTCTAAAGTAATTACAGGTTTAAAATCAATGTGAATTGGACTTTTATTCGTCAAACCTTGACCTAAAATGTTCATTAATTTATCAATTTGCCCTGTTTGAACTAGCATAATATCCTGTTGGGTTTCCACTCTATATTTTGCTAAACGTAATTCATTTTTTAGTTCTAATATCAGTCGTTCGTTTTTGGTAACTTCTTCAGGTAATTTTTGTCCAGTAACTACAAGTTGATATTCTTGAAGTGCTTTTTCAATCACTTCAGTTTCTCCATCACTTGTTTCAATGATTAGTCTTACTATTTTATCATTCTGCTCTATTTTGATTTTCGCATCTTGGTCAGGATATTGTTCTCTAATATAAGTGCCAAAAAAGTTTAGGATGTTCAGACCAGCTTGATAATATTCTGGCGGAAATTCTATACACCTATCAATTACTACATTTTCATTGGAAATTAGTGGGTCTGATTCTAATTCATAGATTTCTGTTTCAAACAGTTCATTTTGGTCGGTATAGCCAAGAATTAAAAAAGGATAAGCGTGACTTAAAGGTGTAAGAGGAAGGATTTGCCTCTGATATTGTTCAAATGAAAGTCTTTTAAAAAATCTATCTTCTTGTCTGCTCCCAAATTCTGAAGTTGGTACTAATAAAATAGGTATTTTTGCTATATCATATTTACCTGCTAGTGTGGTCTGTTGAAAAAGCCATCTGTTAGCAAAATCGATATGTCCAAATGAAATATACGCGCTAACTTCGTTCTTAATTGGTCCTAAATTTCCAACAAAAATTCGTTGGCCATCTTCAAGATAAAATGAAGTATCCGCAATTATCCAATCTTTCTGTTCAAGAAGTTCACTCCAAATGTCTCTATGGCTGGTAAATCCCCTTTCATTAGATTCTTTTTTTGTAACATAATCATTAATAAATTGAGGTAGAACTTCTAATATCTCATCAAGTTCCTCCTGATGTTCTGCAATTAAACTTTGCCAAGCATTTTTATAACTTATTACTTTACTTATTATCATTCTCGGTGGTTGTTTTAAATTACAGGTAACTTGTTTATACCCCTACCATCAGTCCACCAACCTATCAACCGTTTGTTGGCTTTATACACCTTTTGGTAAAGTTATTCCTGCACAATATACAAACTTTCCTCAAACTTTTAATCCCAAATTCTCGACCAATTCTAAAAGCTTTCCAAAACCTCTTTCGTCAACTTTTCAGTGTATGCATTCAATTTCTCATGACTCGGCATCCAACCCAACAAAAATCGTGTGAAATCTGCAGAGGCAATCTGATACATCCTTCTCCACTCCTGCTCTAGTTTGCTGTATTCCGCTTTATTGATTTTATCTCTACTCGCAATTTCTAATTCCCCAAAGTAGAAATCCAATAACTCCGTTTCATGTTTTTCGCATTCGTTGCCGGAGAGACAACTGCCTAAAAAGTAAGTCACATCTTTCATTCCACATCCTCCACCTATGTATTGAAAATCGACAGCTGCAACTGAATGTCCATCATTCGAAAAACAAAAATTCGCCACTTTAGCATCACCATGTACCAAAGTTTGGTATTGACAATTGTTTAAGATTTCATCGATGATTTTGGCGTTGTTCTTTAATTCCGAAGCTTGCATTTGAGCAAATTCGTCTGGTCGGGTGGCTAAATGCCAATAAGTTCCTATTTCCCATAAATCTTTTGGAGTTTCATTCAAGAAAGTTGCGTGGAAGTTCGCCAACCATTTTAAACACACTTTTACCTCGCAAAGTGACAAATGTTGCTCGCGTGCTGGGAATTGAGCATCCAAATCTTCCAAGATTATCCATTGATCTTGGTCCTGTGAAAATGAACCTAGAAACTTTGGTGTTCGACAATCAACTGTGCAGCGCTGATTATAATTTTCATACCAAATCGTTTCAACTTCGTAAGATTTTACTTTTCGATTGTGCGAATTATCCGTATTCCATCCTCTTGGGTGAGCATTGGCTTTCCTTAGTGAAATGTGTTTAACCACAACAGTTTCAATCGCTGCTCCGTCCAATTGAATTCTAGAGATTTTTCCATAACCACTCCACAAAGACTGAATCATTACAATTTCTTTGCAGTCTTTTGCTTGGGTAGTTTTTAATAGGAATTCTTTAAAATCAGGATTCATCGTTTGTTCTTTTACCATATTAATTGGTAACAAACTTAATATAATTACGGTTTTAATCTTGTTTATCGAAAAAGAGGAATGGATAAACCAAAAAAGATAAAACTATCTTCTCAAAATACCCTTTTCCACACTTTCATTAATTAGGTTTTCAGCATAATTCCAAACTGAAGTAGAACCGTGATTGATTACCTTTACTTTGTCGTAAACTTTGTCGTGAGGAACATCAAATTCTTGCCAGGTTCCTCCTTCGTTTGATGCATTTTGAAGTAAAGGCTCAAATCTGTCCATCGCTCTTGCAAATTTCGCTTCTTCGCTATGACCTTCTTCAAATTCTTCCCAAATAGAAATGAATTCTTTGGCTTGTTTTTCGGGTAAAATCCCAAAAATTCGGTGAGCTGCCTTTAATTCTTGCTCTGTATTCGTGTGATTAATTTCGGTGTCATAAATAAAAATATCACCTGCATCAATTTCAACAATATCATGAATCAGCACCATTTTCACCACCTTAAAAACATCGATAGGCTGGTTTGCATGTTCGGCTAAAACCACCGCCATCATCGCGAGGTGCCAACTGTGTTCCGCATCATTCTCACACCTGTCACTGTTAAATAATTTCGTTTTGCGTTGTATATATTTAATCTTGTCAATCTCTTTGATAAATTCTACTTGCTTGAGCAAATCCGCTGTATTCATTTTTATTTAATTTTATTGAACATTGAGCCACCATTCGGTAAACTTCTGTTCCTTATTATTAATATTCAATTTTTCACCAATAATCGGTGTTACTAAGGTTAAATCCGTAGATTTTGTGAGTGCCGAAAGTCTTTTCAAAGGTTCATCCCAAGGGTGATTAGACAACGCGAATTTGGAAGAATGCACAGGGAAAATTCTTTTCGCCTTTAAATCATTGGCCGCCTTGATCACCTCATCTGGAGTTAAATGAATGTATGGCCAAGACTTATTGTATTGACCATTTTCCAAAATAACGAGGTCAAAAGGTCCATATTTCTCGCCAATCTCAGAAAAATGTTGGTCATATCCACTGTCACCGCCCAAATATATCTTAGTAGATTTCGAATGTAAAACAAAAGAAACCCACAGCGATTTATTTCTTGATAAAGCTCTTCCAGAAAAATGCCTAGAAGATTCAATGTAAAGTGTTATTCCATTTTTTAATTCCAATTTTTCATGCCAGTCTTTCTCGATGATTACCTTAGCATCATATCCCCAACTTTCAAAATGAGCGCCTACACCGAGTCCACAAATCACTTGCTCCACCTTATCTTTTAATGCAATAATTGTTTTATAATCCAAGTGATCATAATGGTCGTGCGAGATAAATAAATAGTCGATTTTCGGAAAATCAGAGACAGAATAAACGTCCGTTCCCATAAAAGCGGAAACCGTTTTTGCAACGGGTGAAGCATTTCCACTCAAAACGGGGTCTACAAGTATCCGGATTCCATCTATTTGAAGAAAATACGAAGAATGACCAAACCACACAAGAATATTTTCTGCAGGATCTAGTTGATGTAAATCCGTTTTGGTACTTGGAATTTTATTAATGGGCTTTGTGTTGGGGAATTTCTTAAATAACTTTTCATAAATTAAATTGAAAACATTCTCCCCTTCAGCCAATTCTGGCGTATGGTTTTTATTTTGAAATTTTCCATCTCTATAATTTGAAGAACGCTTTATTCGTGCTAATCGCTCTCCTTTTGAAATTTTCCCAAACCTACTTTTTCCCATTTCACCTTTAAATTTATTGGTTTGGACTACTTCTTCCAGTTTTGGAGTCGGTCCAGGTATAAATAACTCTCCACAAACTCTCTTTGTTCAGCACTGGTCATTTTTTCTAATAAATTGAGAGCTGAAATATAACTCGCTAAATTCCCATTGGAAGAACTAAATTTTCCGTCTTCAACGAAAGTCACCAAACTATCATTTTGAACAATCAAGTTTGGGTAATCCTTCTGCAATTGAACTCCTCCTCCAATCCAAGTAACGATTTTGTGACCGTCTGTAATTCCAGATTTCCCGATTAATTGCGCTCCAGCACAATTACTTACTACGTAATCTACTTCTTCGTTTTTAGTTCGAATAAAATCTACAATTTTTTCATTGTGCACTTGGGCGTACATATCGTAGGCACTTGGAACGAATAAAACGGTCAATTCAGGGCAATTTTCAAACGAATAATCTGGTACAAAGTGCATTCCTTCTTCCGTTGTAATTTGCTGCGCTGTTTCGGCTATTGTAATGACGTTAAAAAGTTGTTTTCCTTCTGCATTTGGTTTAGCAAACACATCAGAGCTAGCAATAACTTCGCTTTGTAAAACACCATCATACATCAACAATCCAATCGTTGGCAAACTCTCGTCAAATGGTTTTAAATGTTTAGTTAAAGTGTCAGATTCCAATTCTACTTCCTCCTTTACAACTTGTGCAGTAATTTCTTCTTGGTTTACCTCTTGCTTAGAATTACAACTCATCAGAAAAACTGAAAATGCAGTGATACCTATTAAATTTTTAGCCCTCATTTCTATGATTTTATTAAAATTCAAATTTACTTAAATTTCAACCATAAACTTAGGAGAGGGAATATTTGTGAACTCCCATAAATCTTCAAAAACTATAGGGTAAGCATTTTTATTGTGGTTAACAACGATGTTACAATATTCTCTCGTTTCAACGGTGGGTCAACAATACACTGATTTTGGACTTATTGGATCGGCAGCTTTACAAATGGTGGTGGCAAACCACGATATAGCCTTAACGGAAAAAGAAGCGCAAGATGATGTCCTTACTCCTATTCGTTCACTTCCTGCACATCCAGAGGTGAAAGAATCCTTGCAACGTAAAAGATGCAGGGTAAAAAGTGGTTTCATTCACGAATTCTTCAAATATTGGTGTTGAAACACAATTCAAAATGCTGGACTTAGCGAATATTTTGATTTGAGGATGAGCATCGAAGCTATCGGAAAATTTAAACCCCACACAGATGCTTATAATTGGGCAGCAAGAAAAAATGGATCTAGTTGTTTTATGACTTTTCAATAAACTGATCTAATTTTTTCTTGGTTGTTGCTTGAATTTTATTCTTGAGAAACGGAGACCAACCTAATAAATAACCAGGTATTCCCATTGCTTGTTTAGTCCATTTCCACAAATCGAAAGTATCAATGTGTTCAATGATTTTTCCGTCTTTAAATTTAAACGCAGCACTCACTTCATTAACGACTTTTCGTTTCGACTTTCCATAAACATATTTTGCAGTCCAATTGGCCTTGCCATTTTCAGAAGTTACTTGAACATTGTTAAACGAAATTTTTATGCCAGAAGTTTTTGATGACAATAGCATTTCCCACATTTTCTTGGCTCTTTCACCTTTGAGCTCTCCAAAAGCAGGATCTTTAAACACTACATTATCATCATAGCATTCTATCATTCCTTTGTAGTTTCCTTTCGAAAAGGAAGTATAGAATTTTTCAATTAATTCACTGTTTTCCATTTTTATTATAAAGTTTTAAAGTGTTTAAATAAAACCATAACCCTCAGTTATTGGCATAATTAAGACCGAAATAAGTCCATTTGATTAGTTATTTTTCAAAAACTCAGTAATTTCACTTGGCTCTGCTCTATTTCTATAATCAGCATCTAGAAATGCATAGATAATTTCGCCATTCTCATCGATGATAAAAGTCGCAGCCAAAGGAAGTTCATTTGATTTATCCCCATTGTAAGCATTCATATCAAATGATTCGTTATACATTCCTGCAACTTCATCTGTCAATTTGAAAACGATTCCATATTCATGAGCTACCTTATTTCCGATATCACTTAAAACCTCAAATTCTAAGTCATTTTTTTCGGCAGTCGAAATTGAATTATCTGGCAGTTCAGGCGTCAAAGCAATTAAAGTCGCTCCATTTGCTTTGAAGTTTGGTAATTCTTCTTGTAATTGGTGTAAAGTTAAATTACAATAAGGACACCAACCCCCTCTGTACCATGTCAAAACAACTTTTCCTTTCTTGAGCACATCCTTTAATTCTACAGGATTCCCTAAGGCATTATTTAAGGTGAAGTTTGGAGCTTTATCGCCAACTTGCTTCGCACTACTCACAATTCCACTTTTTTCAACAGATTCTATTCCTTCTCTATATGCTCTTTTTTTATTGTCAGATGCTTTTGTTTCGAAATTCGCTTTCTTCTCCTCTAGTTTCGACTTTAAAGATGTTTTATTGCTTGTTCCCATTTCATTTTCTTTTTTAAAATCTGCTTTTGTTAATCCAGTATTGAATTTAATATTCGACCAATTTACTGTTACCCATTGATTACCTTCAACTTCTGCGTTCCAAGTTGATTTTTGGTATTTTCTATCCGTTGGAATTAAAATCCCCTCTACTTCTTCATATTTCAGTTTCATTAAGTTAGGAACTTCCATTTTTCCGAAATCGGCAACAGTAAACAAAAATTGATCTACCAATTGAGTTTCCTTGTTAATGTACAATTGATAAATATCTGTTGGTTTATCATCCTGAGCATCAAAAGTCACCTTCACAACATCGTAAGCTTGATTATCTATATTTACTTCTTCCAATAATTCATAATTCAATCCTGGATCCAATAATTTCTGCATCATTGTAAACCAATAAAAATTCGTTGGTCGATTGAATTTTACTCTTGCCAAAGATTTTTCGTCATCAATGATTTCTCCATTGTTTTTTAACCAAAATTCATTTCCATCATATCCTTGCTCAATTGCCCCATTATATTGAGCTAATGTTCTTTCGTGTTGTTCATATTTACCGTATGACAATTCACCATTAAAAATATATCTCTCATTGGAAATATCCGTTTGGTTGTCCGGTGTTTTGTAGGTATAGGTATACGCTACATCCTTTTTAGCACTTAAAGTTTTATAATTTCCAACTTTTTGAACCATGTCGTACACCAATTGATGTCCTTTATTGTCAAATTGAACTTCTTCATCAGTTGAATTTTCGGTTTTTTCAGTATTCTCTATGGAAATTCTTTCTTCTTTAATATCACAAGAAAAAAGTATTGTACTTGCAACGGCAAATGTTAAAATGGTAATTTTCATTTGGTGAACTAATTATATACTATTTCTACAGAACTACTGTAATTGTTTACAATTTAATAAATGTTTTGAGTTCAAAAAATCGTCGTTTTACATAAAAATTACATTGTAACAAGAACAAAAACTCAATAATCACCTAAATTAATCATCCAATTTTACCTAGGTAAATATAATCCCATCTAATTCTATAAAAATATACAACTTCTAAAATTCAAATATAAATCCGATTGAAGGAACCACAGTTGCAGAGCTACTTTCTAAAACTACTGGAATTCCATTACTTCCATCCGCTGCAATTGGGTTTCCATCAGTGGTTTCAAACCCTGTGTTGTCTTCATTACGTTGAAATGTAAAATTTGGTGTACTTGGAATTTTGTATAGAAATACATTTTGAATATCTACAAATAAGGTCAAACTCACATTGTCAAAGTTGAATTTCTTGTCAACACGAATGTCCAATTGTTGGAAAACAGGCAAACGTTTTTCGTTGATTTGGGAGTAGTCCAAAGTTCCAACACCAGTTGTTAAATAACTCGCTTGAGAAGCTGTTATATCAAATGGTGTGTAAGGTTGACCACCAGAAATGCGGTATTTCACACCTAAATCCCAATTCTTTTTGAATTTGTAACCAAAAGTTGTGGAGAATACGAAGCCATAATCCCAAGTTGAAGGCCTGAAAACGCCATCTAATCCAGTAAATTCAGATTTATAAACGGTTGTACTTATTACATAAAATAAGTTTTTCATTAATTTCTGCTGCATGTATGCCTCAAAACCATAAACGCGACCTCTTCCAACAGAACTGTAACTGTCATTTCCAACCGTTGAAAAATCTGTTCCAATATTCGCGAAAGAAATTCCATCGGACAAAGAAACTGGATAATCTCTATAATCCTTGTAGAAAGCTTCAAACGTAATTCTCAAATCATTTCGAGGAATAAATTGTGTTCCAATTGTATAATGAATTGAATTGATGTATTGTAAATCTTTATTCGCTAAAATATTGGTTTCATCTCGATATCCCAACGCTGTGTATACTGGCAATTTATAATACGATCCAAACGAAGCTGAAATATTCCATTTATCATTGAAAGCATAGCTCGAAGAAATTCTAGGAGAAATTGTCTTCAATGGATTTGTTCCAGTAGCAGTAAAAGTATTCATGTCTGAACGTAAACCTCCTGTGATCAAAAGTTTTTCATTTAAGATTTTTTTACTCAAGTGGGAATAAGCTCCAAATTTATAGAAATCTATTGCCGATTCCCTTTCGAAACTAATTGCCGGAGAAATCACATTTCCTGTAGAATCCAGTAATTCATCTTGAATAGTGTTGAATAAATCCAAGTCATATTTCACATATTGCGCACTTACCCCATAACTGAATTTCCAACCATTCAAAAATTGATTGAAATCTATTCTCAGTTTATTTTCGGTTTCAAAACTCTTTAACTCTAGTAATTTTGGTCCTGCTAGGGTTGCATTATTTGCATATCTGTCAGCACCATTGAAGAACATATTTCTACTCAAAGCAACTGTGAAATAACCTTTGTTAATTAAACGTTTCAATGAAGCCCCTACAGTATAATTCCATTGTTTAATGAGTGGATTCGCTCGATTTATGTACTCTGTGTTTGCATCAGCTTCTTCTGGAATGGCCAATTTAAAGTTATCAATTGCTCCAATTCCGATAAAATTCAATTCTGTTTTCTTATTGATTTTGTGATTGATCTTGTATTGAAAGTCCCAATAATCTGGTCGAATCGGTAAATCTAGAAGTTGAAATAAAAATTGCAAATACGACCTTCTTGCAGAAGCCATAAATGTTGTTTTCTTTCCTAAAGGTCCTTCGAGCGTAACAGCGGCCTCACTTCCAGAAAGTCGGAAATTCCCACTTAACTTGTTTGGATTTCCGTTACGTTGCTTAATCACAATTGTTGAAGCCAAAGCATTATCATAACGACTGTCAAAAGCAGAAGAAGTCAATTGCACTTCACGAATAAAAGAAACATTCAAAATCCCTGTTGCTCCACCACTTGCACCCTGTGTTTGAAAGTGATTTAAAACTGGAATTTCTATTCCATCCAAATAATATACATTTTCACTTGGACCACCTCCTCTTACAATAATGTCATTTCTATTTGGAGTTGAACCACCAGCGACACCTGGCAAAACTTGAATAACTTTTGATACATCGAAATTCCCACCAGGATTTGCTTTAATTTCTTCGGCTGTCAATTTTTGAGTTGATAAGGGCGTCACCATATCTGTTGCACGAACAGATTGTGATGCGTTAATTGTTACTTCACCAAATTCTTCTATTTTATCTTCCAGTTCAATTTCTAAGACTTGTGCATTTCCAGAATTCACGTTGATGTTGTAACTAATGAAAGGTTGATAACCTGTGTAACTTGTTTCTAAATTATAACGACCAACTGGTGCGGAAATATTAAAATTGCCATCATAATCTGTTCGACCTTTAATCGTATCCTCTCCTGTTAATGTGATTAAAACACCAATCAAACCCTGTTGTAGGTTTTTATCTATGATAGTCCCAGTAATGACACCAGTATTTTGGCCAAAAGCAGTCGTAAAACAAAGAATACTGAAAATTAAACCTATAATGTGTTTCATTGTCGAAGAGTATATATTTCAAAAGTAAAAGAAATTTATGGTAGACAGCTCCCATTCTTTAATTATCGTCACGGATTTTATTTATTATGTAAGAAAACATCAATAAACATTAAAAGTTCTTCTGAACTAATTAAAAGGTAAAGTTTTTTTCAAAAAAAATCCTTCCAAAATGAATTGAAAGGAATCGGTAACTCTACAAGAAGTATTAAATTTTATTTCTTCTTAGAATTCTTTTTATTATGATCAATCTCATAAGATTCATCATCTTCATCTCTAGGATGAGTTAATACATTGCTTTTCGAACGATTTTTATTTGAAGGTCTTTCGTCTTTTCCTTGTTTATGCTTTAATCGATCTAAATCTTTTTTCTTTAATTGATTATTTGCTTCGTCTCCATAAAATTTTTCAGCTTCTTCCCTATCTTTAGGAATCTTTTCGTTCTTTTTAGTATCACCCATAGTTTTTCTGTTTTAATTAATCCTATTCTAAATTTAAAAGATATTTTTTGAAATAAAAGAGTTTAAATGGATTTTAATGATTTTTTACATTTAGTTTTCTGTTATAGACTGTATATTATTTCCTCTTTTGCAGTGCATGAAACTGTTTGACTTCGTAGGGTTTTATTAAAGACAATAAAACGTAAATTAATTCGTTCAAATAAGTACAAAAGCACACTTTATGAAATCAATAACAATCATTTCTTTTTTATTATTAAGTTTTGGAAGTTTTTCTCAGCAAAGAGGAATTGAGGTATCTGATTGTTTTCGATATGGATATGAAAATGAATATGCAGAAGAACGCTTTTACACAATGTTTCCAGGGCAAGACACTACCACTTATTTGGATACATTTAAAATTGCTTTCAACGTAAATAAAGAAATTTGGATGGATTGGCGATATGTAAACGAGTTATCTACCATGTACCCAACATTTGATACAATTCAATGGTTTTTTAATGATTCCTTGCTGGAAGCTCAAAATTACACTGCTGAATTGGGTAATTTTCATTATGTATCTACATCCTCATTAAACAATGCACAAATAGGATACTATCAATTACGTAATTTAGGAAATGGAAGTACTTTTTACAATACCAACTACCCAGTAATTCATGTTTATGAAGAAATAATAGACACTTCGAACACTGTTTTAACAATCCCTGTTTTAGATGTAAAATTCTACCCCAATCCAGCTTCAGGTGTTGTCAACTTAGAAATTACCGAACCTATTAAAAACGGGGAATTAAAAATCTATAATCTTCAGGGAGAACTTAAGAGATCAATCCCTCTATTGGATTTGGAAAAAAAATATACCTGCGATGTCTCTGATTTAAATCCTGGCATTTATTTCTTCTCAGTCCTTAACAAAGAAAATTCAACAGAAATAAGCCGAAAGAAGG
The DNA here is from genome assembly GCF_003025005.1 of Brumimicrobium mesophilum. Classification (GTDB taxonomy): domain Bacteria; phylum Bacteroidota; class Bacteroidia; order Flavobacteriales_D; family Crocinitomicaceae; genus Brumimicrobium; species Brumimicrobium mesophilum. Next base: position 91,221 of record NZ_PVSS01000015.1, on the reverse strand, counting down.
TCGTGATTCGATAGGAATTGATATTTGATTTAATAATGAATGTTTTTACGGGTGAATATGAAGTTATTTTACAATTCCAGAAACATAGAATTCCATCACTCACTTAATGTATGGTTTGCAAATTTCATTTTAGAGAAAAACAATGAGAAAAAAATTAGGGAACCCAAAAATAGAGGACCACGTGACTGCCAGACCATTAGAAATCACACATATCTCTGAATATTTAGATCCTAAAATCAATCCTGAACACCTTTCATACCGAAAAAAAAGGAATTCTTAAATGTTTCGCGTTATAGGAATGGTAGTTTGTTCTAATTGCGAGAAAAAGGGATTCTTCAATGCTGTGCTTAATTCAAAAGTTGTTTTGTTCTAATTGAGAGAAAAAGGGATTCCTCAATGCTGTGCGTTATTCAAAAGTTGTTTTACTCTGGTTGCGAGAAAAAGGGATTCCTCAATGCTGTGCGTTATTCAAAAGTTGTTTTGCTCTAATTGCGAGAAAAAGGGATTCCTCAATGCTGTGCATTTTCGGAATGACGGCTTTTTGCATATAGTACGGGGATAAAATTTTGCTCAAGCTGCGCTTGAGCAAAATTTTATCCCAAAGCCCCCCTGGAACATCGTCATTCCGATAGGTTTGAAAAACCTGAGGAATCTCTTTTTGATTGAAATAATGCGTTTTTCATGAATTACAGTTCCCATAAATGTTCAGCCACGGCTCAATTAGACTGGCAAAAAAGAGATTCCTTTCAATTCCCTCTCCAGAATTGACAAGCACCAAACTTCCAAACCAACAAAAAAGGGATTCCATCGAATGACATTACCTTTTAATTGACAAGCATCACGCCTTTGGGCCAACCAAAAAGGGATTCCTCAACGCTTCGCATTGTCGGAATGACGGACTTTCGCTAGTTGCGGGTGGGGAAAAAATGCTCAAGCGGAGCTTGAGCATTTTTTCCCCAAAGTCCACCCCTGAACATCGTCATTCCGAAAGATTTTTTAAATCTGAGGAATCTCTTTTTTCTTTATACAAAGCCATCTTGTGAAAATTAAAAGTTATTTATCGGAGCTTTTATTTCCCTCCATTGAGGATTAACATCATCAATCAATTTGTTCTTTTTAGATCTATTATAACTTTTAATTTGTTTTTCTCTAGTAATAGCGGCTTCGGCATTTGGATATGTTTCAAAATAAAGCAATCGTTTTATGTTGTACTTCTTGGTGAAGCCATCGTAGAATCCGGTTTTATGCTTATGCACTCTTTGCGCCAAATCACTAGTAAAACCAATGTAAAGTAATTTATTATTATAGTTAGATAGCATGTAAACAAAGAATGTTTTAGGGGTTTTCATTATATTAAGATAGTAAATAATATCAGTTATTTCTAACTTTTAACCCAAAATACTTCACCATCAACGAATTTGGCAAACTAACTGAAAAGGGATTCCTCGTCCTTCCAAATAATCCCAATATAAAAATTAATCGCCTATCGCACTTGTATAAAAGTGTTTCGGTAGATTTTGGATTCCTCAATGCTGTGCGTTATTCAAAAGTTGTTTTGCTCTAATTGCGAGAAAAAGGGATTCCTCAAAGCTGTGCATTTTCGGAATGACGGCTTTTTGCATATAGTACGGGGATAAAATTTTGCTCAAGCTGCGCTTGAGCAAAATTTTATCCCAAAGCCCCCCTGGAACATCGTCATTCCGATAGGTTTGAAAAACCGGAGGAATCTCTTTTTTTTATGGGCTTGAAAGTAGAACAGAAAAATCACAATTATGAAAGAATGCGCCTATCAGAATTGTATATAAGTGTTTCGGTGGTTTTTGAATTCCTCAATGCTGCGCATTATCGAAAAGTTGTTTTGCTCTAGTTGCGAGAAAAAGGGATTCCTCAATGCTGTGCATTTTCGGAATGACGGCTTTTTGCATATAGTACGGGGATAAAATTTTGCTCAAGCTGCGCTTGAGCAAAATTTTATCCCAAAGCCCCCCTGGAACATCGTCATTCCGATAGGTTTGAAAAACCGGAGGAATCTCTTTTTTTTATGGGCTTGAAAGTAGAACAGAAAAATCACAATTATGAAAGAATGCGCCTATCAGAATTGTATATAAGTGTTTCGGTGGTTTTTGAATTCCTCAATGCTGCGCATTATCGAAAAGTTGTTTTGCTCTAATTGCGAGAAAAAGGGATTCCTCAATGCTGTGCATTTTCGGAATGACGGCTTTTTGCATATAGTACGGGGATAAAATTTTGCTCAAGCTGCGCTTGAGCAAAATTTTATCCCAAAGCCCCCCTGAAACATCGTCATTCCGATAGGTTTGAAAAACCTGAGGAATCTCTTTTAATATAGGCTTGAAAGTAGAATAGGAAAATCCCAATTTTTCAAAGAATGCGCCTATCAGACTTGTATATAAGTGTTTAGGTGGTTTTTGAATTCCTCAATGCTGCGCATTATCGAAAAGTTGTTTTGCTCTAATTGCGAGAAAAAGGGATTCCTCAATGCTGTGCATTTTCGGAATGACGGCTTTTTGCATATAGTACGGGGATAAAATTTTGCTCAAGCTGCGCTTGAGCAAAATTTTATCCCAAAGCCCCCCTGAAACATCGTCATTCCGATAGGTTTGAAAAACCTGAGGAATCTCTTTTAATATAGGCTTGAAAGTAGAATAGGAAAATCCCAATTTTTCAAAGAATGCGCCTATCAGACTTGTATATAAGTGTTTAGGTGGTTTTTGAATTCCTCAATGCTGCGCATTATCGAAAAGTTGTTTTGTTCTAATTGCGAGAAAAAGGGATTCCTCAATGCTGTGCATTTTCGGAATGACGGACTTTCGCTAGTTGCGGGTGGGGAAAAAATGCTCAAGCGGAGCTTGAGCATTTTTTCCCCAAAGTCCACCCCTGAACATCGTCTTTCCGAAAGATTTATTAAACCTGAGGAATCCCTTTTTATTAGAATATCAATCATTAAAACCAAAAACCCAACCCCGAAGCAGATTAACCAATTCCACTCTCTACTCACACTACTCAATCCTCAAAAGAACTCTCCCTATTTTATCCTCTGACAAGCTTTCTCCAGTATCTGAGCTTTTAAAATCAAAAGTACTTGTATAGCTTCCCATACTCATTGAACTTTGTGAATTGTATTGAATAATTTCACCTGAAGTTTCATTAACCTTAATATCCAAGGATTCAATTGTCGCAGGAAGCTCCGTAATCTCATCCGAAGCATCTCTCGAAGTGTAAATCATTTTCACAACAGTATCAGCGGGCTGAGTAATTTCAATCGTATCGCGGATTATTTTATCAACGTAAACAGTATCCACTAATGCCAATAATTCATCGTTCTTGTTTTGATCAAATTCTGAATTGATAAAAATAGGTGTCGAAAGAATAAAAATCATAAAAACAGCAGCAATAGCAGTCCACAAAGGAATTTTAAATGCAAAAAAGCCAGCTCCACCTTTCTCTTTATCACTCTCCTCAACACTCTCCCTATCCTTCTTCTCTCTCAAAGCTGCCAATGCATTCAAATGAATACTGTCCTTTGCTTTGAGTTGACTTGCTTCAGATTTTAACTCTCCCTTCACTTGAGAAATCAATTCGTGCTTTTCATTAAACTCTTGTTCAGAAATCTCCGATAAGACAAAGTTCTGCTCCTCTTTCGTCAGTTCATTAAATGACTTTCGCTCGATTAATTCTGTTAGTTTAGTCTTCATATTCTTTCGTTTTTTCAATTACCTGACTTGAGTCAAATAACACTTTGTAAACTTTTAATTTCTTCGCTAAAATTTGAGTCACATGGTTCAATCGGGATTTAATTGTACCAACCGGACAATCCATAATTTCGGCGATTTCCTTGAGTTTTAAATCCTCGAAATAACGCAGGATAAAGGTTTCTTTAAATTTGTAACTCAATTTATTCACCTCAATATCCAAACGTCTTTTAAATTCTTTTTGATCGTAATTCTCCTCAATTGAATCGTCATAAACAAGCGAATTATTGGAAGAATCAATATCAAATAGCTGTTTATTGCTTCGAAAGTAATTCTTACAATGATTCGCAGCTACTGTAAAAATCCAAGTTTTAAAGGATTTATTCGTATCAAATTGGTCTGCTTTTTCTATGACTTTCATAAAAACATCTTGCGTAAAATCCTGAGCTTTGGCTTCGTCATTTCTCAACATTTTAAACATAAAATACAAGATGCGATTGCTATACCGTTCATACAATATTGTAAACGCCGATTCGTCCCCTTTTTGAAGAGACGACATCAGCTGTTCATCTGTAATATAATTTGAATTAGTCAAGGCCTATTTCTTGTTTTATATCCTCTAATTTAGCAAAGTCTTCTCCTAAATGTAAAATAATTGACTTCGTTGTTTCCGCTTTTTCTTTATTACCTACTAAATCATAATGTTGATAAAGAGAAACTAATCCCGGCAAATAAGCATAACCCCAGTCTTTGTCCTTTTGAGCAAATTCACTGATGTAATAATCATATTTCAATTGATCTACAATAAATTTATTTTCAAAATGATCTACAATCAGCGCTGAATTATTAAACGACTGTTCTGAATATTGATAAATCACGCCTACATTATACAACTTTTCGAAAATTGATGTGTCACTCGCAACAATTCCTTTATTATAAAAATAGAGCTCCCTTCCTCCTTTGTGTTTGATGATATGCTCCACAATTTTAGCTGTTTCATATATTTGACCCTCCAATTCTGGTATACCATTTTCTGCAAAAACCCGATTTCTGTAATCCGTTATACTCAACAGGTAAACATTCCAAACATTCACATCATTTCTATAATCATCGGCATGTTGCACAATCCACAATGGATATGTATCATTGTCACCACCTGTTAATAAAATCGCATTTTTCTTAGTATTCATTAAAGCATTATAAGAAAGCGCCATTAATTTGGGAGTGTGATCACCAGAAGCTTTCCATAGAACCGACAATTCTTTTTGTTTCTTCTTATTCGGTCTAGAAATCTCATAAATATTCATCAAATTAGGATAAACATCGGGACTATTCGGCTTCAATTCAAACGCTTTTAGAGAATAACCAATAATTTTATCCTCTTCGGCCTTGTCTTTCGCCTCCCAAACATTAGTATACCAAGCCAAAAGACTATAATATTCATAAGTTCCTTTAATCGATTTACCCATTTTCTGAATCACGTCTGCCTCCGTTTTATGCCAAGCCATAGTTTGCTCATTCTCCTGAGCTGAAAGTCTAGCCATTCTGGCAGCAGTATATAAATTAATCCAAGCCTCACCATTCTTCTTGTTCTTTTTAACCTCCTTTTCCCAAAGTGAATATTGATTGGTGTACCATTCAAAACTTTTTCTTTCCTTAATTACAGAATGAACTGTTTGAGGCTCCTCTTGGGCGCCAATAAAAAATGTCCCGAATAGGATGGTCATTAAAATCATTGCTTTTTTCATAATATCTCGTTTTCCCGTAATACACAGTTGTTTGAAAAAGGTTCGATTTTTTTTTAGAAAATGTTAGAAGACCATATTTCAAACTTTGCGAAAAAATAATTTTTCAACTGATATTTCGCGAAAAGTCAAGAATGTAATTTTCAAAGCAGCAACAAAAGAGATCCACTCGCTATTCCATCATCAGAATAGGGTTCAATAAAGTAAGTATCGCACAAATAGACAAACTAAAAGGAGATTCTTATGAATATATGTTATTTCATTTTTTGAATAGATAAGTTCTTTCCCTTCAATTTACTTATTTTTACAAAATGCTTTTTGCAATTACAGATTTAGAAACCACGGGTGGTTCGATTAGAAACTCCAAAATAACTGAATTCTCAATTTTCTTAACGGACGGAGAAAAAATCATAGATGAATTTACTTCGTTGGTAGATCCAGAGCGACCTATACCCTTTTTTATTTCGCAATTGACCGGAATCAATGATGAAATGGTGGAAGATTCACCAAAATTCTATGAGTTGGCAAAACAAATTATTGAATTTATTGGTGATGCCGTTTTTGTGGCGCATAACGTAGGTTTCGATTATAATGTTTTGCGCAGTGAGTACCGTTCTTTAGGATTTGAATTTCGCATGGAGTATTTGTGTACCGTAAAATCTTCGCGTCAAATTATTCCTGGCCATGCATCCTACAGTTTAGGGAAATTGACTGATGAATTAGGAATTCCATTGGTTGGAAGACACCGTGCACATGGAGATGCATTAGCAACCGTTGAACTTTTTCATTTATTGTATCAAAAAGATCAAGAGAAGTTACTTGGACTCATTCAATCGGATAAAGTTCCAAAACATTTGCACCCTGGTTTAAATTTTGATGCCATTGATGAAATTCCAAAATTAACTGGAGTTTATAAATTCTTTGATGAAGACAGTCGCTTAATTTATATTGGAAAAAGTAAGAACATTAAAAGTCGTGTTCAACAGCATTTGAAGAACGTAAAGACGAAAAAAGGCATTAACATGTCCAAGGAAATTGTGCGTGTTGAATATGACATTACAGGTTCTGAGGCCATCGCATTAATCCATGAATCGAATTTAATAAAGAAACACAAACCACATTTCAACAGACAATTGCGCAAAGACAAGTATCCATTTGGTCTATATGCTTTTGAAGATGGCAAAGGCTATATCAATTTACATTTGGATCAAGTCAAGAAAAGAACTGATCCGCCAATTACAACATTTTCTAACAGAAATGAAGGAGGCATTTTTTTGGAAAGAGCTGTAGAAGAATATAAGTTATGCAAGAAACTCGTTGGACTTTACCCGACAGCAAATTCCTGTTTTCAATATCAAATCAAACAATGCAAAGGTGCATGTATTGGTGAAGAAGCACCTGAAGAATATAATCAACGTGTCAATAGTTTAATTGATCGTCTTAATTTCGAACTTGAGAATTTCTTCATTATCGACAAAGGCCGCAATCCAGAAGAGTTAGGACTAATCATGGTCGAAAGAGGAACTTTTGCAGGCTATGGCTTCCTACCCAAAAAACTGAACGACAGATCAATAGAAACATGGAAAGATGCAATTGACCGCTACGATGAGGACCGAGATATTCGACTGATTATCAACAGAATGATTCGAATTGGCAAAGGAATTGAAATACGTAAATTCTAATGATAAAAGGTTAATGGTAAACGTGATTGGGGCCAAATTCTTCTACGCTATCCTGATTATCAATTCAATTAAAATCTAAACCGTGCTACTCCAAAAGCACTCGACAAACTATGACCATCTTTCGAGAAGAACGAAACTGCATCTCTAGATGAAATTCCAAATTCGTATCTACCATTTCCGAGTATAAAATTAATTCCTACAGGGATGCTATTTGCATAAACTCCTCCTCCAAAATATCCCATGGATAATTGCAGCCATTTCACTGGTCGGATATCACCACCTACTGAGAAAACGGCATTTTGTAAACTTCCAGGTGCATTCCTGTCAAACGGTGCTACAAAATCAACGCCAACATGTAGTTTATCATTAATAAAAGAAATGCTCCCTCCTAACCTAAATGTTGCAGCATTTGCCACTTCGATATCTTGTTGTTCTTCCAATTCAAACAAACCATCTTGATTGGAAAGCTGACTTATTATTTCTTGCGAACCTGTGTTTTCAATTCCACTTAAAGTTGACGAAGACAATAAGGTGTCATTTACTGAATAAACATCTCTGGTATATTTAACGCTACCAACATTGTTTACCGCCGTAGCAATTTTAATTCTATCAAAGAGTATAACACTTGCGGAAAAGTCCAAACCATATCCTTTTCCAACAGATTCTGGAAGAAATCCACTATTTGATGAATTCGTAAGGCTGTCATATTTGACATTAAAAAAAGGAGAAAGTGAAGAACTCGCACTCAATCCAGAACTGTTTGATTCAACATCAAACATCGCGATAGATTGTATAAATCTTGCACCAACTCCAGCATATAAAGCGAAAGTCTCTCTGTTTCCGAAAACTTTTCGTCCATACCCTATATTGAAATTACGGTTCCATGAAAATTTGATACGAGAACCATCCGTAATTTGACTAATTAACAAAGGATTATCTCTAACCCCTTCAATTACAGCTGCAAGTGAATCTTGAGAAATATTTTCTGAATTGGCAATTGTCGAGGTATCTCCCTGAAAAACAACAACCAAAGAATCATAATAATCTGAATACTTTCCCCGAAAAATTAAGTCTGTTGATTGTTCATTGAGTTGAGAAAACCAATTGATATCTTCATTAACTGAAATTGCAATTCCTCCAAGTATTTCGCTCTGGAATGAAGCTCCGAACCAATTATAACCTGCATTAACACTAATACCTGATTCTGAAAACTCCGCGACTGCTTCTCTTTGTTGCTCATAATCGAAACTTTCTCCATCAGAAATCTGATTTTTCACACTTGTTAATGCATTCTTTAAACGTGTTTTATTTAAGGTCGGACTAGAAATTCCTGCAGAAAATTCTGTTGTTCCAATAGTAAAACGCTTGCCTTCAAAACCAGTTCCCCATCCCAATGATGAGCTATTTATTCCTAAGGAATGGTAATCGGTAACAAAAGTTGTCGCTACTCCTTTTCCAACTGCGGTGTAGGCTATTCCTTGTGTTTGTGCAAAGAGAACTGTAGAAAATGATAGGATAAATAATCCTCCCAAAATAATTTTAGATTTCATCATAAATGATAGTGTTTAAATGCTGAGTTAACCAGATGAATTTTAGTTTGGAATAAAAGAATTACCTACTCTATTCTACTACTTAACCTGTAATTACTTCACAATGTAGAAAAAATAAATGGAAGAAATTAAAATCAATCTTTAGAAAACAAGAACGCATGATTATCTGGATATGTTTTCAAATGAAATTCACCATTTTCTAGCACTCCATAAGTATAATATTTTATCCAATCTCCTAAATTGAAGTATTTACTTTTTTCATTCAGTGACATTGCAATTGGTAAATGACGGTGCCCAAAAATGAAATAGTCGATGTCTTCTTTTTCAAGAATTTCTTTCGAATAAATAGCCAACCACTCCTTGTCATCACCTAAATATTTTTCATCTGTATCACCAGCTTTTGCTCTGCTCGATCTAGAGAAATAATTGGCCACTCCAATTCCTAAATTTGGATGAATCCTTGCAAAGCACCATTGAAAAAAACGATTTGAAAATACTTTCTTGATGAATTTGTAGCCATGATCTCCAGGACCTAAGCCATCACCATGACCAATGTAAATTCTCTTGCCTTGAGCTTCGAAAATGAAAGGATCTCGGTGCATTTTGATACCCAATTCTTCTTCATGGTAACCAAACATCCACATGTCGTGATTTCCTGTAAAGAAATGAACAGAAATTCCGCTATCGGTGAGTTCTGCAATCTTTCCTTGCAATCGCACAAAACCTTTAGGAATAGCGTGCTTATATTCAAACCAAAAGTCAAATATATCACCTACCAAATAGATTGCTTCGGCATCCACTTTTACCTCATCGAGCCATTGAACAACCAATTTCTCACGTGCTAAACTTTTTTCAGCAGTTGGAACTCCAAGGTGAAAATCGGAAGCAAAATATATCTTTTTATTGGGGTTGGACATTTCAATATCAGGAATTATTCAAATATTTGCTCTAACGCACTTTCTAATCCTGTTCCTCTAAGATTTGTACCAATCACCTTACCTTCCTTGTCGATCAAAACTGTAAATGGTATGGAAGAAACATTATAAGCTTGAGAAGCTACAGATTGCCAACCTTTTAAATCAGAAACATGAGCATCCCAAATTAATCCATCTTGTTCAATTGCAGCTAACCATTTTGCTTTGTCTTTATCTAATGAAACCGAGAAAACTTCAAAACCTTGCTTGTTATATTGGTTATAAAGCTTCACAACATTTGGGTTTTCACGACGACATGGTCCACACCAAGCGGCCCAAAAATCGATTAAAACAACTTTTCCTTTGTAATCAGATAAATTTACAATTTTCCCTTCTGGATTTGGCAATGAAATTTCTTTCACTTCCGAGCCCGGTGCCAAAGGCATGTTAGCTATTCTTTGGGCCTTTTTCACCTCAAATTCTTTAGCTATTCTTTGTATCGTTGGACTTTCACTAAATCCAACTTCCAATTGACTTACAATGTTTTCATATAATTCAAACTCTTGCTCAGGATTGATTGTTGGAATTACTCCTATTAGGGCTGCTGAATTTGCGTTTGCCCTCATAAATTGTTGTCTTTGAGATATAAAAGCCTGATATATCGGCTGAAAATCCTTTTGAACTTCCTCCCTCTTATCCATATTGGCTTTTAAATAGTTATTTGTAGAATCCAAATCTGCTTGATATCGTGCACTTATTTTCATGAAATCCATCAACGAAGTACTGGATTGAGAACCAACCACATTTATAAAATTCACCACATCTGAGCCATCTCCGTAAACTTTTATCGTATCAGCCCCTTCAACAATAATATTAATTCCTTGATTGTTTTCTAAACTTAGAATATAATAATCTTTGTGTTGTAAAGGAATTTTCTTTTCAAAGAATCCCTTTTCATCAATATCAATTGAAGCAACAACAATGTTTTCACCATTTAAATTTTGATACAAACGTAAGGTGTCACTGTCTGTATTGAAGATTTGCCCTTTTAAAACAAAGGAAAATTTCTCCTGAGAAAAACCTAAAGATGTTAGTAAAGTAAAAATTAATAAAGTGATTGTACGTATCATATTTTTTGTTTTTTATTTTCCAAAGAGCTCCTGCAACTTACTTTCTAAAGTTGGTCCTCTTAATTTTTCTGCAATTATTTTACCGTTAGGGTCTATCAAAACTGTATGCGGAATACCATTAAACTGATATTTTTGAACCAAATCAGTTTCCCAACCTGTCAATTCACTTACATGATAATCCCAAATTAATCCATCTGCCTCAATGGCTTTTTTCCATTTTTCTCCATCCTTATCTAAAGAAACACTGAAAATTTCAAATTTATCTCCTTTGTATTTATTGTATAAACGAACAACATTAGGATTCTCTACTCTACAAGGTCCACACCATGAAGCCCAAAAATCAATGAGAACATACTTTCCACGCAAAGAAGAAAGTTTCATTTCCTTACCTTCTGGATTTGGTAATACAATGTCCGGAGCTATATTGTTTTCTTTAAAATCTTTAAAATCTCTCATTTGTTTCTCCAATTGAGCTACTTGAGAACCAATGTTCACTGTCATTGGGTGACCTGGATAAGATTCTTCAAATCCTTTGTGAAGTGTTTTTAATACATCTATATTTTTGGTGTCATAATTCTCAAACCCCATCATAGGCATCAAATTAGTCATCAAAAGAATATGTGCAGGATTATCTGAATCTTTGCGAATTTCTTTGACAATATATTTATCCATTGGAGCTTTTTTCTCCATCACCATTTTCATCAATTTCTCTTGATCATATTCTTGAGGATTCACAATTGACATTTGCCAATCGATAAAATCTTTCATTTTATCCATATATCCATTCAATGGTTCAGCCCATTCAGTCCCCTTGTAAATCACTGATCTATTGAAAGTATTGAAATCTAACTCAAGTATTAATTCATCATTTGGAACCAAAGTCATAGGTATAACTTTAGGATCTTGACCTTGTTGAACAACTCCATCTACGCGCAATTGGTAAAGTCCCATAGATTCAATGGCACCTTTCAATTTGAAATTTCCGTTGGCATCTGTCGTCGTTTTATTAATTACAATTTGACCACGATCTGTACTTGCTTCCAACACTAAAGTCGCATTTCCTCCATTTTTAACCACACCTTCTAGTGTAACGTTGGGAACCGCATTCGGGTCTTTCATCATTTGACCAGAATCATTTTTTGTTGATATTTCAGAATTAGTATCATTAGAAACCTCTGGCGTTTCTGATTCTTCCTCTGAATTACATGCAAAGAACAAGGCGCTCATTGCAAAAACATATATACTTTTTTTTATCATATTAATTTTCATCTAAAAGTTGACGCATTAGTTTGTTTGCAGATTTTGGATCCGCTTTACCACCTGATGCTTTCATTACTTGCCCCATAAAAAATCCGACCAATTGCTTTTCTCCGTTTTTATAACGTTCTGATTCGGCTGGGTGTTGTTTTATTACCTCTTTAATTACCGCAGAAATAGAATCTTCATCACTGTCTTGAATTAAATTCAACTCTTCAGCAATTTTCTTCGGTGATTCATCAGGCTTGTCTAATAATGCTGGGAATATTTTTTGTCCAGCTACTGTATTAGAAACCATTCCACTATCAATTAGTTCAATCAATTCGGCCAATTTCACTGGTTGTATTGGAAAGTCTTCAATATTTGATCCTCTTTGATTCAAATAAGAACGCACATCTCCATTCATCCAGTTGGAGGCTGATTTATAGTTCTTTGTATGTTTGATCAACGCTTCAAAATATTCAGCAAATGGTTTTGTTGAAATAATATTTGTAGCGTCGTAATCTGACAATTTTAATTCTTTCGTATATTTTTCATAAAGAGCTTTAGGTAAAACAGGCATTTCTGCTCTAATTACTTCAATTTGTTCTTTTGAAACATACAAAGGTTGTAAATCCGGCTCTGGAAAGAAACGGTAATCATTTGCGTCCTCTTTCGTTCGCATAGAAATCGTTCTCAAATTTACCGCATCAAAAGAACGGGTCTCTTGTGCTATTTCTTCACCATTTTCAATTGCTTCGATGTGACGGTCAATTTCGAAATTAATTGCACGTTGCACATTTCGCATAGAGTTCATGTTTTTCACCTCTACTCTTCTTCCGTACTCTTTTGCTCCTCTTTTTCGAACAGAAACGTTGGCATCACAACGTAAGTTTCCTTCTTCCATGTTTCCGTCACAAATCTCCAAATAACGTACCAACTGACGGATTTCCGTCAAGTAAACATAAGCTTCGTCACCGCTTCTCATATCTGGCTCAGTCACGATTTCAAGTAAGGGTGTTCCAGCACGATTTAAATCGACCAAAGTATCATAAACATCAACGTCGTGAATACTTTTCCCAGTATCTTCCTCCATGTGAATACGCGTAATTCCAACATGTTTGGTCACTCCATTCTCCATTTGTAAATCAACCCAACCTTTAGCGCAAATTGGCGTTTTATCTTGAGTAATTTGATAACCTTTCGGTAAATCTGGATAGTAGTAATTCTTACGATCGAAATGCTGATTTTCTGCAATCTCACAATTTAAAGCCAAACCTAGCTTAATTGCAAATTCAATTGTTTTCTTGTTCATCTTCGGAAGAGTTCCTGGATGACCCAAAGTAATGGCGCTCACATTTGTGTTTGGTCGCGCTCCGTATTCATTAGCATCGCTAGAATATGCTTTGGTTTTCGTTAACATTTGAGCATGAACCTCAAGTCCAATTACCGCTTCATATGTTGCTTTTACCTCTTCTGTTACCATTTATTCTGTAAAAAAATATGTTTAAACTCGAGCGATTAACTCTTTAATAATTTTTGTCATTTTGGGCTCTTGACGATTAGCCACGTCAATCACATCCTGCATTGTTACTTTAACAATCTTTCCTTCAACTCCTAAATCCGTAACAATTGAAACAGCAAAACAAGGAATTCCCATGTGTCTTGCAACAATAATCTCAGGAACTGTAGACATTCCAACAGCATCTGCTCCAAGAATATTAATCATTTTATATTCTGCCGGTGTTTCTAAAGTTGGTCCAGTTAAACCAGCATAAATTCCTTTTGCAACACGGATGTCAAATTCACCTGCAATTTTTTCTGCCAATTCAATCATATCCGCATCATAAGCGTCGCTCATATCTGGGAAACGTGGGCCTAACTCATCAATGTTTTTTCCAATTAATGGATTTCCAGGGAAAAGGTTAATGTGATCATTAATGAACATAATTTCACCAATTTCGAAATCTGGATTTACTCCTCCTGATGCATTACTGACAACCAAACGCTCAATTCCTAAAGCATTCATCACACGAACTGGAAAAGTACATTGTTGCAAAGAATAACCTTCATAAAAATGAAAACGACCTTGCATAGCCATCACTTGTTTCCCTCCTAATTCTCCAAAAATTAATCTTCCACTATGCCCTTCTACGGTAGAAACAGGAAAATGAGGAATATCTTCGTAAGAAATTTGATTTGTGATATTGATTTCATTCACCAATCCACCTAATCCAGTTCCCAAAATAACTCCTATTTGTGGTTTTACATCAGTTTGTGACTGAAGGTATTTAACTGCTTCATTGATTTGATTTAACATAGCTATATATTTTCTTTAATAATTTATTTTCGTCCTCTATTTTCACTGTCATAGCTTGATAATACCAAGGAAATGACCGCAAAGCCTCTTTTACCCCTGAATTCATTAATCTCACAGCATCTTTTTCTGTCGTGACAATGATTTTTTCAGCAATCGCAAAGTTACCAAATAATTTGTGAATTTTCTCAATATCCTTCATCGTGTAATCGTGATGGTCTCCAAACTTTAAATGCGTGACTTTTGAATTGATTTCTAAATGTTCAATTAATGGTTGAGGATTCCCTATTCCTGTCACTAATAAGATTTCCTTTGGAGCTGAGACTTCTTCTTTCGTTTTCAAGTCCACCAGACTACCGTAATCTATTGAAGAAAAGAATATTGGCATGCTTGACTTCATTTTCAACTTTGACTTAAATCTTGCTTTTTCCGCATCAGACAAATGATTGGGAGACTTAGTTACAACAACAATATCAGCCCGGTTTCTTCCTGTTTTAAACTCTCTTAAGCGACCCGCAGGTAAAACATAATCCTTGAAAAACGGTTTGTTAAATTCTGTTAGTAAAATATTACAATCTCTATAAATGTACCTGTGTTGGTAAGCATCATCCAAAACTATCACTTCTGTGTCGGGGTGATTTTCCAAAATTCTATGAGCTCCTTCTACCCTTTTTTCGCAAACAGCGACATTCACTTTCCCTTCAAATTTCTGTGCATAACTTAATGCTTCATCTCCCACGTTCGTTACATCAGAATTGGCATTCACTTTCACGAAACCCTTCGATTGACGTCCATAACCACGTGAAAGTGCAGCAGTTTTGAACTTTTCAGATAGTTTTTTGAGCAAAAACTCAACATGCGGAGTTTTCCCAGTTCCTCCTACTGAAAGATTCCCCACAGAAATAACAGTAGAATTTACTTTTGTTACTGGTTTGATGTTTTTATCGAATTGCCAATTTCTAATCGCTGTGATTGAGCCATAGATTAGAGAAAAAGGCAATAATAAAATTCGAAGTAAAATCATTGGGTTAAAAATAGAAAATTCTTGGAGATTACTTAATCTTCGTTTGCCAATATTCGAAGGTGTTGGTTTATTTTTCAAAAGAAGTTAAACAATGAAACTAAATTATAAAAACAGAGGTCATTTTATTTCCATCTTTGGAGAGGAATTAAGAGAGGTTTTTTTCAAAACCCATTTTAAATAAGTAAAACCATTTTATTTCCCTCCCCCCAGCCCCCTCCGAAGTGGGAAACACTTCGAACCAAACTTTATTGTAATTTTCACAAATCGAAGTATGTTTTTTTTATATTTTAATCAAACTTCGCTTGCCAATATTCGTATGTATTCACTTCGCCTGATTCTAATTTAACATCGAAAGAAAGTTTATAAGTTTCTTCAATTTCAATATCAACTTCTTTTTTAAAAATACTTCCCGAATAAACAAAAGTGTGGTATTCTCCATTTTCTCCACATACATCAACATCTTCTGGTAAATCTTCAATAAGTTTTTCGGTAACATCTCTACCGACAAACGACTTTCCTAGTTTATCACCTTGTGTTGTTACTATTTTGGCTTTGAGGCCTGATTTTAAAAACTGTTTAATGGTCTCTTCTGGTGATTGTCCCCAAATGGGTTCCACCACTTCAATACCATACGGATTCAACTTGTTTTCTCTGTAAGTTTTAATTTCGTCCAAGTACAAATCTCCAAAAATAAAATGGGCAACTCCTTCTTGCTTAAAATGCTCCACCACTTTCAACATTTTATTTTCATAATCATTAGGACTTTTATCAATCATCACAGGATAAAGGGGAATTCCAATACTTTCTGCTTGCTTTTGGATAAATTTCAAAGGAACGGAATGTCCAGAAGAAGATTCATCCGCTTCATTAAAAGTGGTCAACAAAGCAATAACTTCAAAATTATTTTCTTGAAGAACTTTTTGAAGCGCCAATGCGGAATCTTTTCCCCCACTCCAATTGAAAACTGCTTTTGGTTTATGCATTGTTTGTTTTTGTCCAAAATTAGAATTTAATTTCTAATCTGTGGATTCTTACAAAAAGGATTTATCTGAAGAAAGTTTGCTTTAAAACGAATAAGCCTATTGCTAAATTGTTAATTCCTATGACCGATGTTTATCGAATTCATATTAAAATGAAGCAACGTTTTTATAAAAATCTCGTTCATATTATGAACGCTACAATTACTTTTTATGAATACTACATTTATTAAATCTACTTTATTTCTAACATCATTATTATTTGGAATGGGCATTATCGCTCAAACTTATTGTGTTCCCACAACAGTTAATTCCGGAGATCATTTTAATTACTTCAATACTTTAGATGCTGAAACCAATCTCTATTATTCTTCTAGCTCAACTCCTCCAGGAGGACATGAAGATGCAACTTCCATTGTTTTTGAGACTTATGAAACGCAAACAATAGAAATGAAGTATAGTTTTGATGGTGTCAACCCTACGGTGAATATATGGATAGATTGGAACAGTGATTTTACATTTGACGTTTCGGAACATATTATCTCTTCGACAAGTTATACTTCACAGACATTTTCATACACAATCCCACAAGGAGTTGCACCAGGAGATTATCGCATGAGGGTTCGTGGAGAACCAGGAGGAAATCCATCTGCATGTGGATCAATAAATAATGGAGCTTCTGTTGACTTTAACTTAACTCTATTAGCACCTCCATCTTGTATTCCACCTAACTTTTTAAATGTAAGCAATGCCTCTACAGGATTCGCTAATTTTTCTTGGACCGATTACAACAATGCCGCGGAATGGCAAATTGAATATGTTGAGTTGGGCTCACCATTAGGATCGGGAAATAGGATCTCGAACATTACAAATAGTAATTATTCCGCAACAGTCATTCCGGGCGAAGAATATGATTTTTACGTCCGTTCAATTTGTAATGTTGGTGATACAAGCATTTGGGCTGGGCCAATTAGCTATCGATACTGCGAAGCTTTAGGTATTTCATTTACTCGCTACATCGAAATTATAAATTCTCAAGGAGCAATTTCCGACATAAATTATAATGTAAATTCTAATCCCACTTCTGGATACGCCGATGAAACGAATCAAGTTTTTGAAGCCTATGAGGGACAAACTTTTGATCTGACTACAGCTTTTCGTTCATCTCCTTGTGGTGTAAAAATCTGGATCGATTGGAATGGAAATCTCACTTTTGAATCATCAGAATTAATTGACTATCAATCAGGCAACGCAATTCATTCACATTCCATTACAGTTCCAAACGGAACAGCTACGGGAGATTACAGAATGAGAATTCGTGCAGCAGAAGGCTCAACAGCCAATCCTTTTTCCTGTGGTAACTTTATAGTAGGATCAACAGTTGATTTTAATTTATCCGTAATTTCTCAACCTACATGTTTAGTTCCTACAGACGTTTTAGCAACTGCATCAACTCCAACCAATGTAACGATTGGATGGACAGACCCTAATGCGGCGAGTGAATGGGAAATTCGATATGGAGATCATGGATTCTTTCCAAATCCTTTTTTCACATATACACAATCAATTGTTTCAACAAACTCATATACTTTTAATACAACACAAAACCAAGATTATGATTTTTATGTGCGTTCAATTTGTGGACCTGGTGACACCAGTGAATGGCAAGGTCCATTCGAGTATAAATATTGTATACCAACTTCTTTGCAATCCGGTACTTTTTTTACGAGTATAATCTCTTATGGTGCATTAGACAACATATCTTATTCGAACTTCTCTTCTTCTAATGATTACATCGATGAAACATCAGAACTTTTCACTTCTTTTGAAGGACAAACATTCAAAATTGAAACAGAGTTTATGTATGGATCATATATTGTAAGTATTTGGGTAGACTGGAACAATGATAGGGCTTTTGACTCATCAGAATTGATGGACATCGAAGCTGGAGCGAATAATCTGAAAATCTTAACAATCAATGTACCATCAGGAACAAGTATTGGAGACTATCGAATGCGAATACAAGGAAAAAAAGTAATGACGATATCTCCATCGCCATGTGGACTCTTCACCTCAGGTCAGACAAATGACTATACGCTATCTATTGCTCCAGAACCCGCTTGTTTAGCAATTAACAGTTTAACTGCTAGTCATATTGAACAAACAGCTATAGAGTTAGATTGGACCAGTCCAGGGACAGCAAACTATTGGAACATAGAATATGGTTTAAGTGGATTTACCCAGGGTACAGGGATCACAACATTAGACTCTATAAGTTCAAATCCATACTTGATCACAGGTTTAACACCAAATGAAAGCTATGATTTTTACATACAATCTGAATGTGGGATTAATCAAAGCTCATGGACAGGACCTCATACATTCTCAACCTTGGTATGTCCTACAATTATTGCAACAGATGTTCACGAAGCATGTGAAAGTTTTACATGGATTGACGGAAACACTTATACCAATTCTAATAATACAGCTTCCTATATCTTCATTGAAGGAGCATCAAACGGTTGTGATTCAACTTTAATTTTGGACCTAACAATTCACAATGAAAACGATGCTGGAAGTAATAATGCAATTTATGCTTGCATCAATGAACCAATAGATCTTGACACCTTAACTAATGCTTCCTCTCCAGGAGAATGGTTTGATGTAAGTTTTAATCCATTAGGTCAATCCATAATTACAACACCAACCATTGATGATGTTTATGAATATTACCGAATAGTTTCTGAAGGAACATGCGATGCAGACACCGCTCATGTTTACATTGAAGTTGAGGGAAGTTGTAACTTTTTATCTTTACCCGATGAACAGAGTTTTGATGTTTCAGTTTTCCCCAACCCCGTCAGAAACCATATTAACATTGTAAATAAAACTAATCAAGGAGCTTTAGAATTTGAAATTTTAGACATGAATGGTAGACTCGTTTTAGTTGATCAACAAGAATTCAATAATGATGAAAAAGCAACCATTAACATTCAGAAATTAGTGAAAGGAGTTTATACTTTAATTGTTTATAATAATGAATATCAAAAAACATTTAAAATTATTAAGCAATAAAGAAGAATCCTAAACTAGAAAAGAGTAAGTGATTAACTCAACTGGTACTTTTAATCTCTCTTTCAACTTTAACATCGATAAATTATTAAATTTGCACTTTTAAACCAAAATGTCAATTCGATGAAAGAAACCGCGTTAACAGCAGTACATACAGAGTTAGGAGCAAAAATGGTTCCTTTTGCAGGTTACAATATGCCTGTATCTTATGCAGGATTAAAACACGAACACGAAGTTGTAAGAACGAAAGTGGGTGTTTTTGATGTTTCTCACATGGGTGAGTTCTTCATAAAAGGTGAGAAAGCAGAAGCTTTACTTCAAAAAGTTACAAGTAACGACGTAAGTAAATTGATTCCTGGAAAGGCGCAATATTGCTATATGCCGAATGACGACGGTGGTATTATTGATGATTTACTCATTTACAAAATATCTGATCAAGAATTCTTGTTGGTAGTTAATGCATCAAACATTGAAAAAGATTGGAACTGGATTTCATCAAAAAATGATATCGGTGCTGAAATGGTGAATGAATCTGATGAATGGAGTTTATTGGCTATTCAAGGACCAAAAGCAGCAGAAGCAATGCAATCATTGACATCAGTTGATTTGGCTGGAATCAAATTTTATACTTTCGAAAAGAATGAATTTGCAGGTGTTCAGGACGTAATTATTTCAGCAACGGGTTATACTGGAAGTGGTGGATTTGAAATCTACGTTAAAAACAAAGACGCTAAACAAGTTTGGGATAAAGTTTTTGAAGCTGGTGAAGCTTTTGGAATTGAACCAATCGGTTTAGGAGCACGTGATACATTGCGTTTAGAAATGGGATTCTGTTTATACGGAAACGACATCGACGAAACTACTTCTCCTCTTGAAGCTGGTTTAGGTTGGGTTACAAAATTCACAAAAGATTTCACAAACAGCGAAGCTTTACAAGCAGAGAAAGAAGCTGGTGTTAAAAATAAATTAATTGGTTTTGAACTTAAGGACAAAGGTATTCCACGTCAAGGTTACCCTATTTTAAATGCAGAAGGCGTTGAAATTGGACGTGTTACTTCTGGTACAATGTCTCCATCATTAGACAAAGCAATTGGAATGGGATATGTTCCTGTTGATGTTGCGAATGTTGGTGGTGAAATATTTATTGGTGTAAGAAATAAATCTCTTGCAGCTGAGATCGTAAAGACTCCTTTTTATAAAGGATAGATTATGATGATACCTTCTAGGGGTTAGTCAATAAAGGGAATCCGATGACTGAGCCTATCAAAGGCATCGATAATCAAAGGCAAAGGATAAAACATTATAACTAGATTAAAGTTTTTCAAAAGAGGATTGCAGAAATGTGATCCTCTTTTTTGTGATGGGTGAACTTGAAATGTTGCCCTCGACAGGCTCAGTCAACGAGTTTCACCTCTAAAAATCACAAAAAATGTGATGAGAAATAAGAAAAAAGAATCCAATTCCCTGTAAAATGCAAATGGCATTATGGATTTCAATGCTGGTAACTGAGCTCATTGAAGGCACTGTTTTCTCTTTGGGTGACTGAGCCCGTCGAAGACACCTACTGAAGACACCATAAAAAAAAGGCCAGACAAATGCCTGACCTTTCGTTTCCAAACGGAATATATATTTTAGTAACTCAATTCTGCTTTTGAAATCACACACTCCTCACAGTCTTTAACCTCACCAGTATATGTTTGGCGATATTTATGTACTGTTTCAAACGGAATACCCATGAATTGTTTTTGAATACGTGTTACTTGAACACAAATTCTACCCATGTTACGGTGATATCTGTTTTCTAATTTACTTTTTCTTACGATTTTTACTAGTCCGATAACTCAATGTATTGTGATTCGACTGCAAGATAAGGTATATAATACTAAATAGCGAAAAAATCAAGATTAAATTGATATTAAGACTCATTTTTTAAGGTTTTTTAATAAAATTGAGTCCAAAACCATCATTTTTAAATAAATTGTCAATGTTCTATTTCACAAATTTAAAAATATTAGGTAAGGAATTTTCATCTTCAAATACAAGAATATAAATTCCATTCGTTAAGCTTTTTGTATCTATTGAATTTTCACCTAAACCTATTAATTGTGATTCAACCAGCTTTTGTCCACTTGAATTCAAGATATAAGCTTTACCTGTCTTTTTGGAGTTTACCACTACTCTATCGAAATCAGAATTATAGTAAATTTTTAAAGATTCGGTATCATTTTTAATCAAGGAATTCGTGCAATTTGCTTGAGATACAACTACAATGTTTTTGACTATAGTATCCGATTCATTACAATCGTTTCCAATCGCTAATTCAATAGAATAAGTACCCGCTGAATTATAAATTATTGAAGTCAATGCTCCTGAACTAGTATTCGGGGTTGCTCCATTGAAGCTCCAGTCATAGGTATTTGCTCCAGTTGAAGTAGATCCATCAAGATAAACGATATCTCCAACACAAACTGTATCGCTTGCCAATGCAAAGTCAACATTCAACAATGCACTTGTATCTTGAATAGTAATAGTTGCTGAGCAAGTATCGTTAAAACCATTTGAAAATAAAACTATATAGTCTTCTGTTCTCGTATTTTGGCAAATTACAGTATCTGCTGGATTTATTGTTCCATCCCCAAACCAATCGTAATAATGATTATTATCGACTGGTATAGAAACACTTATGTTATCAATCCCCCAAAAATCCGTACTCATTGAAGACCAGAACAATTGAATCCATCTAATCTGAGTATTAGAAGTTTCTGCGGCAGATGGAATTGTCACACAATATGTGTCCCATTGATCATACAAACTAGTAAAAGGAGAAGGTACATAATTAATGATTTCTACCCAACTATTTCCGTTATCAATAGAATATTGCAAACGAACTCCTTCAGTAGCGTAATCTGGTCCCTCACAAACTCCAGACGCTCCTTGAATTCCATACTTCATTTCATAACAAATGACTCCGCCTGTTGAAAAATCGAATGATTGAGTAGTAATATTTCTAGGATATACCGTTAATGAATCCATCCATACTGCTGGCGAACCATCAAGAGGCGCTCCACAAGGATTTGAATAATCAAATGTTGGACTAACGGTTATCCAAGGTTCTAAAGTTGCATCGTTAAAATCTTCAAGATAAACCGTAGTATCGACTTCACCAATAGCTGTCAATGTAAAACAATCACCGCAATCAATTGAATTGGAAGATGCATTTATTGATACATTACATTGTGAAAAACCAAATTGACCAATAAGTAAAGCGAAAATAAATGCTAAGCAAAGTTTCATAGCTGAATTGAAGTTTAAGTCTAAGTCTATTAAAGTTGCAAAAATAATAAAATCACATCTAGTTTCAGAATTGAAATCCATTATTCTATGGAATACGCAATTAAACTAACAGTTTATAAATATCATATTTTATCACGATTTTTTTTTAAAAATTCGCGCCAAAATATAGACTTTTCAAACAAAAAAAGAGACCATTACGAATAATGGTCTCTCTATTAAAATTTTAAAATCTATTCTAATCTCTACATAAGATTATTTATCAATAGAACCTGTAACACGCTTCATAAACTTGTTCGCTGCTTCTTTTTGCGAAGCACCTTCTTCACGCATCATTTTATTAACTTCGATTGCGCCGTACATATTGGAAAGTAATTCTCCAATTACGTCAAGTTCTTCATCTTTCATTGAAGAAAGTTCTGTAAGGTTTTCCAATGTTTCAATTGTTTCATTCACGAAATCCTCGTCATTCTCCTCAATAAAAGTCGAAATGTGTTTAATTACTGGTAGTCTCATCGATAAAAGATTTTAATACTTCTGTTTTATTTGTTTGAGTTTGCTGAACTAACTCTCCATTTTTGAAGGCTGCAAACGTTGGTAAATTATCAACGTTCGCTAACTTTCTTGAATCTGGATTCTTTTCAGCATCAATTACAATAAACTTTACATTTTCATGGTCCTGAGCAAATTTCTTAAACTTAGGCTTCATGATTCGGCAGTTTCCACACCATCCGGCTGAATATTGCACAAGAACAGTTTCATTGTTAGAAATCTCGTCCTGTAAAGTATCTGTATCTAATTCTACAAATGCCATTTTAGTTGTTTTTTAAATATTCTGCAGTTCCTTTACTGTCTGCACTCATTGCTGTGCTTCCTTCTTCCCAGTTAGCTGGACAAACTTCACCATGTGTTTGTACGTGAGAATATGCATCGATCAAACGAAGGTATTCGTTTACGTTACGACCAACTGGCATGTGGTTAACTCCTTCATGGAATACTGTACCTTCTTCATCAATTAAATAAGTTGCACGGTAAGTTACGTTGTCCCCTTCTAAGATGAAAGAATCTGTTAATTCGTTGTAAGTTTCAGATTGAATATCTAAAATACCCAACATGTTTGCTAAGTTACGGTTAGAATCTGCAACTAATGGATAAGTTACTCCTTCAATTCCTCCGTTATCCTTTGCTGTGCTTAACCACGCAAAGTGAACTTCTGGTGTATCACATGAAGCTCCAATTACGATTGTATTTTTGTCTTCAAACTCTTTCAATTTTGCTTGAAATGCGTGAAGCTCTGTTGGACATACATAAGTAAAGTCTTTTGGGTACCAGAATAAACAAACTTTCTTGTTGTTTTTCTTTGCTTCCTCAAGGATGTTTATCTTAAAAGTATCCCCCATTTCGTTCATTGCATCCACTTGGATATCTGGAAAAGTTTTTCCTACTATTGACATAATTATTTTGTTTTTATTTGTTATTAATTGTTTACTTTTTAATATGCTATGAAGATAAAAATTATTAGGATTTCAGACATAATTAATTGTGATAATTAACATCATTTAATCCTAATTTAAACTCATCTTATTTTACTTAATCATCTTATTTTAAATCTAATTTATCTGGATCCAAACCTAATGCTTTAGCAACACCAATTCCATATTCAGGATCTGCTTTATAGCAATTTCCTATATGTCTTATTTGAATAAATTGCTCTGCCCCTCCAACTTGTCTTGCTGTATTTTCAAACAAAACTTTTTGTTGCTCAGGAGACATTAATCTAAACAAGTTTCCTGGTTGAGTATAGTAATCATCATCTTCTCTATGGTCATAATGAAATGCATCACCATCTAATCCTAAAGGTGGTTCAGTATGCTCCTTACTTTCTGACCATTGACCATAACTGTTTGGTTCATAATGAATCGTTGAACCTTCATTTCCATCTACTCTCATTGCTCCATCTCTGTGCGGATTATGGAATGGACATTTTGGTTTATTTACAGGAATTTGATAATGGTTAACTCCTAGTCTATAACGCTGTGCATCTCCATAAGAGAACAAACGACCTTGTAACATTCTATCTGGTGAAAAGCCAATTCCAGGAACAACATTTGCAGGGTTAAAAGCAACTTGCTCAACATCTGCAAAGTAATTTTCAGGATTTCTATTCAGCTCCATCACTCCAACATCAATTAAAGGGTAATCTCCATGAGGCCAAACTTTAGTTAAATCGAATGGATTAAAACGGTAATCTTTGGCTTCTGCTTCTGGCATAATTTGAACCTTCAAATGCCATTTTGGAAAATCACCTTTCTCAATTGAATCAAATAAATCACGTTGATTACTTTCTCTATCTTCTCCTACAATCTTTTCAGCTTCCGCATCAGTTAAGTTTTCAATTCCTTGAGCAGATTTAAAGTGAAACTTTACCCAAAAACGTTCATTTTCCGCATTTAAAAAACTAAAAGTATGACTTCCAAAACCGTGCATATGTCTGTATGATTTCGGAATACCTCTTTCACTCATCGTGATAGTTACTTGGTGAAGTGCTTCTGGTAATAGCGTCCAAAAATCCCAATTGTTATTTGCATCTCTAAGATTCGTCTTAGGATCTCTTTTTACTGCTTTATTTAAATCTGGAAATTTATATGGATCTTTTAAAAAGAAAACTGGTGTATTATTTCCTGCCAAATCCCAATTCCCTTCTTCAGTATAAAATTTCAATGCAAATCCACGGATATCTCTTTCCGCATCTGCAGCACCTCTTTCTCCGGCAACCGTTGAAAATCGTGCAAACATTTCTGTTTTTTTTCCTACTTCAGAAAAGATTTTAGCCTTGGTATAATTACTAATATCATGAGTCACGGTGAAAGTTCCAAAAGCCCCAGAGCCTTTAGCATGCATTCTTCTCTCAGGAATCACCTCTCTATCGAAATGAGCTAATTTTTCCAAAAACCAAAAGTCTTCTAATAACATTGGACCTCTTCTTCCTGCAGTTTTTACATTTTGATTTTCAGCAATTGGTCTTCCAGATACCGATGTCAACTTTTTCTTTTCGTTTTCCATAATATTAATTATTTAGTTTATCCACAGCACAAAGATAGAGATTCTTTTATCATTGTTTTTATCAATAAATATTATATTTACATAAACTTTATCTATATGATTTCTCCAGTTCAACTTTCATACATTTTCGCTTTACTTAAATTCAAGAACTTTCAAAGAGCAGCTGATGCATGTCATGTTACCCAACCAACCTTGTCAATGCAACTTAAGAAAGCGGAAGAATCTTTAGGGTATCAAATCATCAATCGTGATACGAATCCTATTTCATTAACCGATTCTGGAAAGAAGCTCTATCCTAGTTTATCCGCTATTCAAACAGCTTACGACGAATTAGGTGTTCAAATTCAAAGATTAAAGGGAACTTATAAATCCGAGATTAGGATAGGGATTATTCCAACTATCTCTAACTATTTGGTTCCCGAACTTTATTCAAAATGGCAAGATCAAATTGGTGAAGTACATTTAGATATAAGTGAATTAACTTCTCCTAATCTTTTAGCCGCATTAAAGGACAAGACAATTGACTTCGGAATAATGGCGGGACCTGTAGATGAAGTGAATCTAGATCAACAGATTTTATATGACGAGGAAGTCCTTATATATTCTCCTTCTATTAATGGTCAAACTATAGAATTAGAACAATTGCAAAATGAACACCCTTGGCTATTGTCTCCTGGAAACTGCCTAAGAACGCAAATGATAAATTTCTGCAGGTTAGATAGCGCAAAAAAATCAGAATGGAATTACGAAGGTGGAAATCTTCATTTATTAACCAAAATGGTAGAACAAGAAGGAGGTTATACTTTGATACCCTACTATTACCTTCCGTATTTGAATTTAAATCCTAATCATATTAAGAAAATTATTGACCGCACTCCAATTCGTCAAATTATAGGATTACATCTCAAACGAAATACGAAAAAAGAGGATATTGTAAAAATCATGCGAATTATTCAAAACAGTAAGAACATTAAGAATAAAAATTCAGAGGATACAGAGGTCTTACCTTGGGAAATTTGATGTTGGCAACTAGAATTGAATTCATCTTTATTCTATCGACAACATAAATAGGAGAAACTACTTCAAAAAGGCTGTCAAACATTAGTTAACAAACTCACGATTGTTAATCTTCAATAAATGAGAACTATTAAAAAAACTTAAATTTTAGAATCAACATGTAGAATTATGTTAATTTATATGGAAATCAAAATCACTTTATGGAAATTAAAAAATATTACGACATTATTCTTGAAAAATTAATCAATTGGTCTGAACTGCTTGTTAAAATGCTCCCAAATTTTGTGTTAGCAGTTTTAGTATTAGTAGCTTTCGTTTTCGCAGGAAAACTAGTTAAAAACCTAATTAAGAAACTTCTTCAAAGAACTTTACAAAATAACTCCCTTGCTCAAATCGTTTCGAAAGTTGTATACTTTTTGGTTATAGCAGTTGGAGCGTTTGCTGCCTTAAGCTTATTGAATTTAGACAAAACGGTTTCCTCCTTGCTTGCTGGTGCAGGTATAATTGGTTTGGCTTTAGGTTTTGCATTCCAAGATATTGCAACCAACTTTATTGCTGGATTCTTCATGGCCGTAAAACGTCCATTTAAAATTGGTCAAGTTATTCATTGTGAAGGACACAGCGGTATAATAAAGCATATTGGAATTCGTACTACGGAAATCGTATCTTTTCAAGGCCAAGAGGTTATCATTCCTAATAAAATGTTGTTTCAAAATCCATTAATTAACGATTCTGAAAACATTTATAAAAGAATTGATTTAGATGTTGGGGTTTCTTATGGTGAAGACTTAGAACGTGTTAGAGAAATTGCGATAAAAGCTGTTGAAAACACTCCAAACATCAATAAAGACAAGGATATTGACTTGGTTTATTTAGCTTTCGGAGGAAGTTCAATTGACTTTAGAATTATGATTTGGGTTGAATTTAAAAGTCAACTCGATTTTTTAAAAAGCCAAAGTGAAGCTTTAATTGCCATCAAAAAGGCATTCGACAAAGAAGATATCATGATTCCTTTCCCAATCAGAACGTTGGACTTTGGAATTAAAGGTGGAGAAAAATTGAATGAGATTATTGATTTTGAAACTATTGGAAATGGAAAGTCTGAAAAAACACAGGAAAGTAATAAGTGATTTCTTCAATACTTATGAAAGCTAAACTTTATATATTGCCATTAATACTTTTACTATTTAGCTGTAAAAATGAAAAAAATATAGATGGTTTCAAGATTAATATAGATGAGGCTATGGATTGTTTTAATGAACAATTAGACTCAGATAACTTTATTTATCAAGATACTATTGAAAAATTTAAAATCTGTCTTCCTAAAAATTGGTGGTTAGAACAATCGACAATAGAAGGAAATTATGGAATTACAGCTGTAGATAGTAGTTTATCTCAAAATGAGACTAGATTAATTGCAGTTACAGTAATTCATGATATTAAAATAGAACTGATTGATTATTTTAATTCAGAAGTCAAAATGGCAAACAAAGACATCTTAATGGTGTTAAAGAAAATAGGTAAACATCAAATTGACTCAATTGAGCACTATTGGATTAAATATGAAGAAAATAGTAAGGAAAAAGCAAACGGAGTTTTAAATTATTTATATTCGAAAAAACCAAAAGTACTATAAATTCAAAATGAAAAGTACAAAAAAAAGTAATTTCCAATTTGAATTTATAGGCTTTTAAACAACGTTTAATCCTCGTTTAATCCTCGTTTAAATCATAATTAAACGTCAACATTTCAACCTTACGTCTACCAGCTGTTGCTGACGCACTCAATGGAAGATCATTTCCAATACTGCTCCATCCTTCTAAATCTGTTAGCTCTTTGAGTTTTGCATTTGGATATGAACTCAACAGAAACTTACCCTTTATTGTTCTCAATGTATCAAGTAATTCATCAAAATGAGACTGCATATAACCACCATAATGACCTTGATTACTATCAACATAAGGTGGATCAAGATAAAAAAACGTATCAGGAGTGTCATGTTTTAGTATTAATTTAATAGCATCCTTAGACTCTATCTGCACATGTTTCAATCTTTGCGAGGTTTCATCACTGATCAACAATTTCTTATTCTCAAGTAATTTACACTCTTTATTGGTGTTCTGTGCGCATCGCCATGAACCTATTTTATTACTGAACCCTTGTACTGTAGCAACCCAAAACGACCATGCTCTTGTTACTTCATTAAATAAATAAGGTGCATTATAAACAACCATAGCTTGTTTATAGCTCTCACGGGAGTAAGGAGTCGATTCTACACGTTCTTTTAATTCTCTTGAGTTAGACTTCAATTGTCTATAAAAATTAATTACCTGACCATTTAAATCGTTGATCACTTCAACTTCGGACTCTTCTTTTGACCAAAACACTGCTCCACCACCAAAAAAGGCTTCAACATATATCTTATGTTGAGGAATTATTGGTAAAATTCTTGGCAGCATCATCTGTTTTCCACCATAGTAGGAGATTGGTGTCTTTTTATTTTTTGATTTTTCTATTTTCATCACTATACTTTTATTAAATTTGTGCTCGTCCCTACGAAAAAAAGCACACTACCTGCAAATATGACCTTAAAGAAGGCTCTCGTGCATGTAATGTGCTTTTATATTTTCGTGGGGACGAATGTATAGCGGGGGTCTTCTATTTTTTAATACTCCATTATCTCCCAACCATTATTTGTTCTTATAAACTTAATTAAAGTTCCAACTGGTATAGGTGCAAAAACAGCATTTGCACTTGGATTTCCAGCTAGCGTTATAGGAGGTAAACCACCAACCACTGTGCTGTTCAAAACGATTTGAAAAGGATTATTGAAGTTATCTGGGGCAACATTAAAACGAATATGTATAATAGTCCCCAAAGGCGCCATGCTACCAAAGGAAGATAACTTCATCTCTGTAGAAGTATTCGTTTCGTTCAATTCTATGTAGCACTGCTTATTCACTCCAAATGAAACTGATAGACCACTAGGATCAGCTGATAGAAAAATAAGGTTAGAAGTGAATTCTACAAAAGTTGCGAAATAAAATGCCTCAAAGGCCGATGGTGCTGGCGGATGAACGATCTGATCATTCACAACCTCCCAATACCTCTTCGTAGATACTACATTGATTGAGTTCGCTGGGATTGCAGATCCGACTTCAACCTTTGCTACATTCTCCTGGTAAACATCTACTGTGTTTCCTGCTTGGAAAAGCCTTGTTTCCAAAACATTGTTCTCAAGCACCCAATATGCATTGTCAGCTCCTGTTGGTGTTACGTAAGTCTGAGAGTCGAAACGCATTAACTCACCGTTGAAAAGTACCACCCCTTCAGAAATAGTAGTATTCAAACCTGATGTTGTAATTGTACAACCACCAAGAATAATAACGTTATGAATTGCCGTTAGAGGTTTTATTACCATGTCGACCATCTCCTTACTAATCTCATTCATGAATCGTACATCTTCAGAGAAAAAACGATAACCACCATTTGGATTTGTTTCTATTAATTTCATGTTACACTATATTTATTATATAATTCTTACCTGCTAATTTGTATTTGTTGACGTATGCCTTCAGTTGGGTTTGATTAAAAACAACACTTGAAGGGATGTTGACAATAAAGTCTGGCCAAGCCAACATCTCACTATAATTGTAAGTAACAATAGGAGGTTCATTTTCTGGAATATTAAAAATAACGGTCTCCTCATTGTTTTCATTTTCATTATAGAGCACAATTTGATCAGCCTGTTGTGGAGCATCCGTAATGTAAATGCCTCTATTAATATTGTCAAATTGATCGTTTAATAAATGCTCTAAGTAAATTACTTGCCCGTTGAATAGTAATTCATATTTCTTATCTTCATAGAATTGATAAAAGGTCGAGAAACTAACCACCAATGGTGATGCACAAGCCTTGAAGAAAGCCAAAGTAAATACCTTTCTTAGCCTTGGAGAAATGTTGTTCTCAACTATGTTATTTACATCAAATTGTATCATGGCGCTGGTGTATAAGTTATTGTCGTTGACAAACTAAACGCAGGATCAATAGCCATATAACCTGAGTTAGACTCATAATAACTAGTTAT
Organism: Brumimicrobium mesophilum; assembly: GCF_003025005.1. Taxonomy (GTDB): domain Bacteria; phylum Bacteroidota; class Bacteroidia; order Flavobacteriales_D; family Crocinitomicaceae; genus Brumimicrobium; species Brumimicrobium mesophilum. The sequence goes on along the minus strand of NZ_PVSS01000015.1, from coordinate 60,406 downwards.
TGCAGAATAAGGCTGACCACCTGATTTACCCGAAGCTGATTCAAAGATTGGAGAAACAACTCCATCGGCTAATTGAATACGATCTGTTAATTGAGTGATGTTGAACATTGCATCAAAATCTAAATTCTTAGCATATAATACAATTGCATCTTCAACCGGGAATATTGAAGGGTCAGACAGCAAGGATCCATCAGCATTCATTACTAATGGATTGTAAAAAACGTTATAGTAAACCTTCAGATCGTCAGCATCTCTTGAAACTATTACTAGCTCAACTCCAGCAAATTTAACCTCATTCATGTAGGCCTTAAAAGCGTCGAGTTCTGGGACACTTAATTTCTCGGGGCCATTAACACCTTCTTTAGCTACCTTCATTAAAACATAAGCTCCTAAATCTACAGCCTTGGCGTATCGAACAATTTGAAGCGTTGTGTTTTCCACAGCATATTCGTACACCTCCGTTGTTGTATTCCACACCAAAGTATCTCCATGTTGGTATTTTAATGCCTGAGAGGCATACCATGCTGTATTTCCTGTGCGAATTTCTTTAGCTCTATTATTAATCCAAGTAACATGCTTTCCAAATAGTCCTTCCAATATCCATATAGAATAGCTTATAACGGTAAATAAAGCAGTTTCAAGACTTAGCTTAGAAAACTGATCATCATAAGTTTGCCCAGCCGCCAATCCATAGCGCTGAACGATAGTTGCGTTATTTATGAAGGATGTTGTTATTTCTTCAAATATTTCTTGCTGTGTTCTCATTACTACTCTATTTTATATTTATCTAATTTAGCTAGCACTAATTGCATCAAATCTGCTGTATAAGTATTTATACATGAAATATCTTCTAACAACACTTTTTTCTTCGCAGATGAAGTTTCGAGTAATACATTAAGCGATATCTTACCTAGACTTGGATACTCCAAGTGAGGCTCTAATATTGAAACAACAGGGTTTTCAATTGTTATTTCAAATTGTGGAAATTTATATTTTGCCATTTTTATCATGTTAAAGTTGTTCCGACAGGTGTCATATTTCTCACGTATAACGCTTTTCTAGTATCTGTTTTAAGCCTATTTTGTATAGGAAACGCGCCGTTTGTGGATAGAAAAAACATCTGAGTTGAGTTGTACTCCGTATTTGACCAAAAAACTATAGACGAAATATTAAAAACAGCGCTATAAGGCGATGGGTAAACCAATCTTTGGTCGGGATTTCCAAAGAAACAAATATTATATAGTTCTGTTATATTAGGTAATCTCCAGCCCGTTGTGAATACAGAAATACTATAATTTGTAGAGGCAACTCTAAAGTTATTGTAAGTGTCAAGAGTTGAAGTATCATGTCTTGAGTAGGCTAGAACCTTAACAAAATTCCAAGTGCTCCAGTCTACAACTATATTATTCAAATAATTCTGACCTCCTAAATCATCGGTGAATCTATTAGTAGTTGTGTTGACAGTTGGTGAACCATCTAAATGAACAGGAGCAGAATCCAATACAAAAAAATCTCTTCCAGCTTCGTAAAAACCATCATCATAATCTGCAGTTGACGCAGTAACTCCGGTCGACATTAACTCAGCGGATGAGTGTTGAATAACAATTGGTGTGCACGGCAAATCTCCAACAACCAAGTTATTCCCAACCTTCGTTGTAGTTACAGGATCATTATTGCTGTCAACCACTTGAAGATTTAAGTTGTCCGTAGCTCCAACTTCCCAAGAATGATTATCAATTGAAATAACGCTGTTCAGCACATTGTAATCTGTTGGTGTTGATACAGGTGCTAGAATGGTCTCAATTAGATCACCGTTTTCTTTTCTAATGTTCACAGTTGCATCTCCTGTACCTGAACAAGGAAGACTTGGAACAACAACTTGACCACCAACAAGGTCTACCTGCACTTGGCTACCAACGCTATCCACAAGTGATAAATCATACGTTGTTGGTGCTTGAACTATTATTAATGGTGTACCATTAATGAGAATGTCCACCTGTCTATTAATACTTGGAGGTGGTACAAATCCATCTACCTGAAGAGGAGTTGAAGAAGTTGCTACAGTCAGATTTGAAGAAGAGTAGAATTCTGATATTTTTGGCACCAATACACTTGGAATCGTTAATTCCTCCCCTATTAAAAGAGTAGTGTCTATTTTGCCATTAACTTCAAGGATGTCTATAACAGCCTCCAATGAGCCAGCATATTGCAGTGCAATATCATAAATCGTTTGGTTGTCTTTTACTGTTATTTTCATTCGTATGAGCTTTCAATATTCACATTATCGATGTCATATAAATCAAGTTTCTTAATTGATAATCCATCAAGTTTATAATTACTTCTAATTTTATGACGAAAAGAAAGTAAATCTCCATTTTCATCTAGTGTTGCATCAGCTAATCCCACACCAATGGTCGGACTACTTTTAATTTCTCCTGCGTTGCACGCCAGTATTAATAATTCATTTTGTTCTTTGGTTGGAGCGATAACCAAACCTTGAAGGATTTTACCATTAGTATCAACTATTGGATCTACTTTGATATCCATGTAGTTTCCTTGGTCATTGCTGTCTACTATTTGTATGGCGAAATCCTTCATTGGTTCGTTTTTTAAATTGGATTATAAATTTCGAGTGGTTATCGTACCTTTGATGTAGTACAACTCATTTCTAAGCAATATCTGGACATCACCCGATTCTCTCCTGGCAATTCGCATCATGACTACCTCTCCATTATTACTAAGTTCTAGATAGTAATAAGATGCGTCTTTCTCCATTTTGTCCACTGTGTAAACAATGTCCTCTATGACTTCATCAAACAAACCTATTTCTTGGTAACGCACCACTTTTTCCAACCGCTTACGCTCAGTTTCAATAATTAGCAGTTCAGCTAATTTGTAAGTTTTTATTTTCTTTCCGGTTTCATAATCAAAAACCTTAACCTTGGCATCGGTTATGGAAATGCTTGGCTTTAATTGCGCCATGGATGTCATTGCTATAATGACTGCTAAAAATGTTAAAATGTTTCTCATGCTTACTTCTATTTTGGTTATTTATTAATTAACTAATTGTTCCTGTTCCTGTCGCAGTTGTCGCTCCTGTTTGTGCAGTTGCTGTTCCTGCAGTTGTAACTGCTATTCCTGCGCTAACTGTTACTGTACCGCTTTTTACGAACGCATCTATCAAGTTGGATAGTTGCGTTGCGAATTCTTCCTTAGCATCCACATTCTTTGTCTCCATTTCCGTGAGTAATGCTACTATTCCGTTTTTCAATACTGGTTTATTCAATGCCATTTCAATCTATTTTAATAGTGAATTATATGTCGTTTCAAATACTTCCAATTCTGCGATTGTATCAGGGAGTAACCCCACACTTGGACCAGCTGGAGTATTTACCTTCAGGTTTGTGATCAGCGCGCTTAACTTGTCAAATATGTCGTGCAATGATGTTGTATCATTCTTAATGCTTATTTTCTTATCCGTTGAATCTATAGAGATGATTAATCCATCTTGAGAATATTCAATCTTTTCCGTTTCGTCGCATTTGATCATTACTAGATCATCTAATTCTCCAGTAATAGAAAGTACCAATGCTTTACTTCCAATTTTCGGAATGAGCTTTAAAAAGTCAGTAGAACCATCAACAGTTGCACGCAACCGAACGTCGGGAATTTTCAACCCGCTAGAAAGCTTTATTGTGCAAGTTTCAGAGTCTACTGATGTAACTGTCCCGAAAATTGGAAGGTTGGACATGTCGCCAACAATAGCTCTAATAAGCTCCTTTATTTTTGCGTATTCGCTCATGATAGTTTTATTCCTGTTTTAATCGTTCGAACTCCTCCAGCAGAACTAAACGAAGTTGCTACTGCAGACACGTAATATCTTCCATCTTTTTCAGGGTAGTCCAAATCAACAATGTCTGCTGAGTAAGTTGGTCTGCAGACTGGAATTAACCAACCCTTAAAACTTCCTTCGTACTTATCTGCGCTTCTCTTAATCAACTCCGCATCGGCTATTTTCTGAATGTCCGAAGCTTTCATTTCTCCAACTTTAATGTTGAATTTTTCACCTCCTGGAGTGCCGGATTTTACTGTTGTAATCTTTCCGTCTTTGTCTATTTTCTCAACTGTTATTTCAACTTTACGATCTATGGCTTTTTTATATTCTAAAGAAGAACTCTCGATGTTTCTATCGAATGCGTATTTCACTTCTCCATCTCTTTCTGAGTATGGAAAATGAACGTGCAACTCCTTTTCTTCGGTCTTGAAATAGATGTTCGCTTTCGTTTCCGATTGAAGCTTTTTCAAAACATCATAAGCCTCAGCTCTATTGATTGTGAATTTCTCATATCCGATATCATAATCACAGACTAAAGTGTATTCTGGATTCACCTGATCCAACAAACTTTGGCAGATTTTCGAAACATTTGTATTCACTAATAATTCATCTTTTACCGGCACTCTAAATAAGAATAGCGCATCTTCGCATAGAATTGTAAGCGATGAATCGTTCGTAGTTATGTCCTGGACAAATCCTGTAAATTCATTCTGCAGGTTGCCGTCGTAACCTAACTTAATATTGACCTCGGCACCTCTTCCAATTCTATCGTTGATATTCAATACTTGATTAAGTACAGCTTCAGGAAGTACAATTTTGGCACTGTCAGCCAATATCATTGCATCTGATTCGATTTCAACCGAGTCAAGCATATACAACTGGAATTTCCTCCCGTTGTGCTGAAATGATATGTCGTAATCCAATGAATACATTAGTCTTCTATTTCGAGTAAAAAATCAACACTAAAATCTGACAAGGCTGAAATTGTGTAAGCTTGAACATTCTCTCCTTTTGAGAATGGGAAGTCGAAACTTTCTACAACAATGTTGTTAATTCCTAACAGTTGAAGAGGTTCACATTGAACTTCTAATCCTGCTGGATGTGTACAATAATCTCTTAATGCCTCAAAATCATCACGTGGAAAAGTTTCTTGTGGTGATCCAGTCTCCTGGGCACCGATTAATGTTCCCACAATATTTATTTGATAATCATCCTGTGACCAATGTTCTTTAATCGTTCCAATCAATTTTGGCGCTTTTGAAACTTGGCGCTTGGTGATTATGTTTGCACCGTTAATATTGATGATTGGCTCATACGGCAAAGTGTAGAAAGGATCATTCGTTCCTCGTCGTTTAATAGACAATGGGAAGAATTGTTTTTCCTTTGGCAATGGTGTGTTTGCGTTCACTCTTAAATCATAATTTGAACCTTCCTCAACGCCACTCTCATTTTTCAATGGCAAAAAGGGTATAGGAGGAAGCACACGTTTACTCAACTCATTTTGGATGACTTGAAAACGTGGTATTTGCTTGGCTACTTTTGAACCAACCAAAGACGCTAATAATATTTCGTTACTATTGAATTTCATTATTCTGCTGCTAAATTTGCCATTGCTAATGCTCGTAGTAAGCCATCAACTGCTTGTGTTTCCAATTCTTGAACAGACTCTTTAAAGCCTGATTTACTAATATTTGAATTTTCAATTATGTTTCTTAAATTCAAGTTTATCGTTGTGTTCCGAGTTCCTCCAGTTGCAATTGCTTTATTGGTTTTCGATGCTTCAGGAGCATTTTTACCCATTGCATTTCCACCTGCAGTAATATTTTGCATTAATAATTCCTGCTGAGTAAATGAATTTTTCGCCTCTACCTTTTCAGCTGGAGCTTTTGGGTCTATTAAGTTTAGATTATTACGGATATTGGCAATTTTTTCTATCCCCGAAGTTGCTATATCTGTAAGCCCAGGAATCTTCGCCAACAATGTCAAAAGTTGTTGGACAGGATATAAAACGGCATCCAACAGAACTAAACCAATTCGTTTTAATCCTGCTATTATTCCGCCTGAAGAAAAAGCTTCTTTGATAGATTCCCAATTGTTATATAAAGCCATAACTGCATTTATAACAAAACCTAAAGGCCCTAACAACAATAAAATTGCTGCGCCCCATTCATGATACTTTTGAATAACTGCTACAATAGCCGCTACTAATGCTGCTACGGCAACAACCACCCAAGTAATAGGATTTGCTAATAAAGCTGCTGTATTTGCCCATATTGCTGTCGTCATTACCCATTGAGCGGCTGCTAATCCAAGTATTGATACTGAAAGAATACCAATTCCAATTGCAATAGGTTTAATTGCAGGGCCTACCTTTTCGTTTAGCTGTAAAAATGCTTGCATTAATTTAGAAATAATAGGAATAAAAACACTTCCTATTTGAATAGCTAATTGTGAAAGCTCACCTCTTATGTTCTCAAGTTGACCATAAGGAGTATTAGCTACACCATCAAGCATGTTGTGGAACTTTCCACCTTCACCTGTAGCCCTTTGCATAGCACCTCTTACAGCTTCAACTGTGATTTCCCCCTCTTCCATTCGTTTACGAAGTGCTCCCATACTTTCACCAGTTTGCTCACTGATCACTTGAAGAGGATTAAATCCGGCATTAATCAATTGATTCAATTCTTGACCTGCTAAATGACCTTTTCCTTGAACCTGAGCAAACGCAAGAGACAAGCTTCCCAACTTGTTTGCATCTCCCATACTGATATCACCCAATTCCTTCATAATTGGCAAAACATCAGCGTTTTTGATTCCGCTGGCCATCATTTGACCTGCCATATCATACAGCTCATCTCCAAATACAGTATCTGTAGCAAATTTGGTTAAACCATCATAAAGCGTTGTACCGATCTCTTTCAAACCTGATAACACTTGAAGCTTCATTTTCTCTTTTCCAGCTCCCATTGCTTTATTGGCTGCCATCCAAAAACCACCTACAGCCGCACCAGCTAAAGTCAAAGGGTTTTTAATAAATTCTGCACCGGGCATTGAATTAGCAAAGTCACTTCTCCAGCTTGCAATTTTACCGCCTATTCCAGCGTTCGAGATTCCTTTCTCCAACCTTGATATTTGTCTTTCTAAAGCTTTAGCTTCTTTAGTTGCCGACTTGAATTCGCTGGTAAGTACCGTGTTGAATCGAACGTTATTCACCTTTTCCAACTTGACACGTAAATCATCAATTGAGTTGGCTAAAACATCTGGACCTTTTACTGCAGTTTTTGCTTTTTGATAAACACCGGTAAATGCAGAGTTGATTTTAGGTCCTAACTTTTCTGCAGCTGAACTGGTTTCGTTCAACTTCGTTTTTGTGTGATTAATGGCATTATTCACCTTGTCAGCTATTGCGCTAACCTTGTCTTGAAGCTCGACTATGAATTTTAAATCCGCCATTATTGGTGTTTAAATCGTTTTGTTTTTAGAAGAGGAGGTAATTCTAATTACCTCCTCCTTTGTTCTCTTGTTTTCTGATGAATGTGAGTTCTTGAACTTTACAAGCCCATTCCTCATCCGATAAACTATCAGGATCAATGCCCATATAGTAGATAAGGGATGCGTTCATTACCCGTAGCCAGTCCCGATGTTCATCAATCTTTGCATCCGCTAAAGCTTTTCCAGCTTCGCCTCTTTGATCTCAATGATCTCCGGAATCTTACTGGATGCAGCTAAAAAGTAAGCATCGTCTTTTTGAATTTCTTCATCTCCTGCAACCATGCAGTTTTTTAAGATGATTTCGTTGAACTTCATCGGGTCTTTTGCCGCTATTGCACTTGCTGCACTCAAAGTCTTTCTGTCCGGAGCTTTCAAAATAGCCCATTTGTCTTCTACTTCTAACATGTGCAAAGCGCCATGCTTGGCTTTCAATGCGTTAATTTCTTCTTGAGTTGGTTTTTCCATTATTGAAAATTTTTAGTGATTTTTTTATACGCCAGGAACGACATCAAGTGCCAAGAATGGAATAGGAATTTCCATAAACTTGTCTCCTTGTGTCAATGATTTCTCATATTCACCGAAACGAATACCTGTAACTCTATCTGTGCGAAGAACTCCATTTGCTAAATAACTCACCTCCATATCAAGAGCTAGCTGAAGAATATCCTTATTTGGAGCTGACTCTTCAAGCTCCATAAGTTCACTCTGGAGAATTGATACTTCACCCTCAACAGTTACGTTTCCTCTTTGGATAGAAATTGCATTTCTACCTTTTGCATGTAGCGCTTCATTATCAGAAGTCTTTTTGTATTTGATTGCACGAATAGTCAAGAGATCCTTACCTCCTAAGATAACTGTTACCTCTGCCCATTCGTATTGTCTTGAATTAAATGCCATTTTTTATCTATTTAATGATGATTACTAAATGCTAACTGGGATGTAACCGAGTGGAACATCAATATATCTTGCATAGGCTTTTGGTGCTACTTGCAATGATTCCAATTTGATTTTTGATGTTGAAGTGATATTGTGAGTTAAGTCTACCTTTACAATCACTCCTAAATCGTTTGGATTTGTCGCATCTGTTGACAATTCTCCATTTGCAGTCATTTCTGTGAAAATTGCATTCTGAACAACTCCCTCAATTGTTTTTGCATCGATTGGAGATATAGAACCGTCTGCGTTCACATTCAAGTCTTCCAAGACATAATCTAATAATGAAGAGTAAGCAACTCTGTAAGCTTTATCGATTACTCGTCTGCGCTCTAAGAATCTATAGTCATCACTTGGTAAAGTTGCTAATGGTGAATCTGTAAAGTAATAACCACTACGGCTCACATGCTTTCTGAATGTGATATAACCTTTATCGTTCAACGCTTCAATATTTGCAACTTCTACAAGGTCATCAACTATAAACATCTCGAGAGGATTTAAAGCTCCATCACGTACCTTTCCGATGTTAACTTGTACAGCATTTTTTGCAACACGACCTGCCAAAACACCAAGCGCTGCACCTTTTGATGCAGTTGTTCCTGTGCGAGATTCTGTATCTCCCAACAAAATACCTACTCGGTTGTATTCTTTTTCTGTAAGATCTGTTAACGTTGCTTGCGTGCCTGTATAGCCGTAACCCTCTGTAAGCACAAAGAAAGGCGCATACTTATCATCTGTATAGTCTTCCGCAAATGTTTGAGCCAATGCAGCTAATTCAATTACTTCTGACTCCATCTCCTCATCAACATCCGAAACATAAGTTCCATCAGGATTGAAAAGAGCTATTAAACCTCTGATATCTCCGTTTGCTGTGTCCAACAATGTTGATGCAGGAACAATTCCAGTTGTTCCATCAGGTTTGAATTGATCGCTTAAGCTTTCGTCTCGAGCAATTGTGTAAATCCAAAGCGGTGTGCCTGAACCTCCTTCAGCATAAAACTCAGATAAGAATTTGTAAACGATGTGGTTATCAACATCATCGATAATTCCTAAAGCAGCAACATCTTTCATTGACGTTACCAAATAAGGAGTTGTGTTTGCCAAAGTTGAAGCTACTGCCTCAGCGTGACATACTAAACCGAGTAAACCGTCTGGACTCGGAACAACTGATCCAAGGTTTCCGTTTTGAAAACTAATATCTATTCCTGGTAATGGCATGTTACTTTGTTTTTTTCGTTTCTACTGCTTCAGCTCCTTTGTCTGAAGTGTCTTTTTCTTCCGTTTCAGTTTTTGCAGATGCATCCACTGATTCAGTTGAATCTTTCGGATCTTCTAAATCTTTTGAAGTCACTCCATTAATAAATGCATCTATAGCATCAATTACATCTTGCTTCGTGCCTAATTCATCAGTGTTTATTTCAAAACCTTTAGCCACTGCATCCAATTGCGGACGAGTCATACTCATGTCGTATTCTGCAGGTGATGGATTTTCATCTTCCTCAGATGCTTCCACTTCAACTTCACGCACTATATGCGCAACTTTTCCTTTTCCTTCGCCTAGTGTTTTAGCGTGATTTTTAGCAGCGTTTTCACCGTAAAAAGGGCGACCATCAGTCGTTTGATAAAACTCGTTAAGTGATGGATTGTCTTTAAAAACTTTATTCATAACTATGATTTTTTGTTAAAAAATGGATTCTTCACTTTGGCGAGAATCAGGATTATTGATACCAATAGAATGAGCATAAAAACCCTACCCATCCATATACTAATGGTTTCGTAGGTGGTCATTTCTCGTTCTACTGGATAGTATTCTGTAATGGTTTGAACAACTTTCGTTTGCTTATGCGTTTCCTTCCATTGGGCGAAGAGCTCTTGCGCTTTCTTTTCACAATCGACGTGGATGTAGTTATCTACAATCTTGATCACTGGATCCGATAATGATTCAGAATCATTTGAAACTGTTTGATGCTCAATTGAGATTTCTCCTTTAGAATTGGTACTTAATTTCGCTAAGAGAGATGCTTTTTCTTGTGGAATTCTAAAAATAGTATCTCTATCTAGGACATCAACAGTCGTTTCAGTTGTCTTATCTGAAATTATAGTTGACCCCGAGTTTCTTGAGTTTCCACATGATGTGAGAATCAAAAGTGTTAGCAATATGTATATTAGTTTTTGCACGTTGTCTTTGGTTTTAATTTGCAATCTGGACATGGGTAGTCCTGTTTTAATTTCTGAATGTCTTTATGGAGTTGCTTGTTTGAATTGGACAGATCTGTTACTGTGGTTTTCAATTCTTCAACTACCTTGTGGTAATATGCTCGCTGATCTCTGTTTGACTGAATCGACAATTCGTTTCTTTTCGCAAGGTCATCAAGCATTACCTGGTAATTTTCTATGTAAATCTTATAATTGTTTCCTTGTAGCTTTTCAATGTCTACTTCCTCCTTTTTCTGTCTCAATTTCCTACCTAACAGGTAAGCGATGACAGCTGGCACTATTGGAGCTATAATTGCCGTAATAATTAGTTCAACCATTGCTCGTATTTTATGATGGCACGCAAAAGCGCTTGGCCTGTTTTCTCCTTGAACTCTTGTGATCTTAGAATTCTAACCTCCGCATCATTAGTGTGAAATAGCAACTCAAGATAAATGGCAACGCAATTTGAAAGCGTCAGCATCATAAAGTTTGCTTCTTTGTCAGGATATCCATCGGAGAAGTCTTTTCTGACGTGAATGTTTGGAAACATAGCTTCAAACTCTTCAATCCAAAAGGTTGCTAATTGGTCGCTGTTTGTTACCCCAGGAGAAGTGAAAACTTCATGACCGTGAGCTGTTGGATTGCGGACACCATTAGAATGAATTGGCACAAGGATGCTCTTTTTTTGCGCATGAAAAGTGTTAACCTTTCGAATTCTTTCGTTCAAAGAAACATCTGTATAATCAGTAGGCTCAACCGTAAAAACAACTTCATAACCTGCATTTCTAAGGATGTTTGCCCAAGTGCATGCATACGCTCGCATTATCTCTCCTTCATAATAAACAGCACCATCAACAGGATGGAATGATCTCTTCCCGGGCGTAACATATTGTCCAGTCGATGGATTTACTCCCCCGTGTCCTGGATCTAATATAATTCTGTGTTTTCCCATTGTGGTGCTGTTTTCTCTCTGTGTGTTTTCTTGTTAATTACTATGATGCAGCATCAATGATTGCAGCCATAAACTTCTGACGAATTGGTAAAGTCATGAAGTAGTGACGGTAATTCAATTGATTAACCGGATTTGTTGGCGTTGCCGCTGAAGGCGAGAAGTATTGTTTTGTTAAACCATTTTTCTTAGCCACGTTTCCTCCGTCAAAAACAACTGATCCTTCGAAATCTGTGGCAGTTTTCACTGTACCAAAAGGTTGCTTTGTTAATGCTCCTGCGTTTGCAGCGTCAGCAAAGAATAAAGGATTTGCATCATATTGGAAGATTTTGAAACCTGCAATTTTCGGTGCAACTTCACCTTCTTTGATGTTGTTTAATTGATTTGCAAAACGTTCGCGATCTAACAATAAGTCATTCCAGTGATTGGAAGTCAATACTAAACGACGGTCAGTTTTAGACATCTTAGCAGTATCACACGCACGCTTTAAGGCTACAAGATCTTCATAGGTAAACAATCGTCTTCCTCCAGTCAATGTTCCAGTCGTTTTAATGATAGGTGTTGCAGTTGCGTTAACAGCAGGTGCTAAAGCGTGAATGGCTTTCATGAACTTGTTTTCCAACAACGCTCGAGTGTGTGGACGCACAACGTTATCGATTTTGCGATAAGATGCTCCCATAGTTTGGTCATCAGTCAAATTGGTAACTTTCGTTTCCCATTTGTCCAACTTCACAACTGCTTCGTCATCCGTAAATGCTTGCGTACCCAATGGATAAGTTGTGTTGTTCAATAAAACCTCTACATCGAAGTTTTCTAATGGTAGGTGAATCAAGTTTTGCTCGCTTGCAGATCCTGAACCTACTTCGATAATCTCTGTATCGATTTCTTCAATTCCGTCCAACCAAGGAGCTGCATCGGTGAAGCTTAATAATAAGGCGACTCTCGTTCGCCACATTTGTGGAAATAATGATGGCATAATTACTAGTTTTGCGTGAATAATTTTTCAAACTCTGCAGGGTGATCTGCTTGGAAACTCAACTTCTTTTCAGTTGACAATTTCTCGAACTCATCCATTGTTTTTGGAAGGTCACCACCTGAAGTGGAATTAATCACTTCTCCAGCCAATGTTTTTTTCGCTGGAATTTCACTTAAGAAATCTGCGGCTAATGTGAAATCAGCTTTAGCTATTTTTAAGAACTTCTCCTTTTTGTCGGCTGTGATTTTACCTTCTGTGATTGCGTTCTTAACCATAGACAATGCTTTTGCATCGTTGTCTGCTTCAACTTTACTTTCCAACGCTTCAAGCTCGCTGGTTTTAGCTTTTAATTTTGCTGTAAGTGAGGTTTTCTCACCTGCTAGCTTTTCAACTGCTGCGCTTAATGCAACTGAATCTTCATCACTTTGAAGACCTAGCGCTGTTAATGCAGCAAAACTTAATGCTACTTTTGGCATATCTATTTTGGGTTTACTGATTTGCTTAATTGATAATTTGACAGATTCCTCCGTCATTAGATCACCATCCTCTGTATAGAGCTTTAATGATTTACGATTTGATGGAATGGACACGATAGAACCTTCCATTAATTGGGATTTTCCTAATAGATAGGTCCCGTCTGGTTGAATCTCCATGTTCTTATGGCTGAAAGTCAAGCCCATTGATGCACCTTTGATAAAGCCACGGTCAACCTTTCCTTTTACTTTCAATGCTGCTGGATCTTCGATGTCGAATTCAGGATCAGCTAACAATAGTGATCCTTCGATTCTGATGTTTGTCCAACGACCAATAACCGACTCGTTAGAAGTGCGGTGGTAATCCAACAATACAGGATTGTCTTTGAATCTGTCTAGGTTCAATCCTTCATTTGAAGTCCTAAAACCGTAGCTATTCAATTCGTTTTCGTCGTTCAAAACGAAGCTGTCACCTTTTTTTGGCATAAATTCTAGTTGAATTAATAATTGATTGTTCAATCGTTCAGGTTTCAAAATTGCGGATTCTTTCAAATTGCGCCAAAATGTCATGCAACCCTTACAACGTTTTTTCAAAATCCGATTGATTTAGGTCAACTTTGCATATAAATAGTAGTATGAGATTGCAGAAACAACAACAACATGACTATGCGAAGACATTGTACACCTCCGAGAATTTAACTCAAAAGGAAATCGCAACACGTGTCAAGGTGACAGAAAAAACAGTTTCCCGATGGATTGAAAAAGGTGAATGGAAGAAATTGAGGAAATCAATGCTGATCACAAAGCAACATCAGATCTCTCAATTGTATGATCAATTGGAATTTCTGAACCTTAAAATTACAGAACGTGATTATAAGGTTGCAGAGGCAAAAGAAGCTGATGTAATTTCTAAGATCACAAGCGCAATTCAAAAGCTGGAGGTTGAAACTTCTATTGGTCAAATTGTAGAAGTTGCAAGAGACTTTATTGACTTCGTGCGTGAGATTGATTTAGAGGAAGCCAAGAAGATTACTAATCACTTTGATTTATTCATTCAATCTAAAATGAAGTAGATGGCAAAGAAGATCAGCGACAAGGCCTATTATGAAAAGTGGCAGGAGTTCAGAAAGAATATTGACAAAGCTACCCCTGTTGACTTAGATGAAAGTCAAGGAGACAAAGCCAAGCGTATCAAACGCCTTGAAGGAAATAACGAGGAGTGGTATAAATACTACTTCCCAAACTTCTATTTAAGTGAGCCAGCTCCATTTCATAAACCATCAACTAAATGCGTGATGGAAAACGCTGAGTTTTTCCTTGTACGAGCTTGGTGTCGTGAGTTGGCAAAATCGGCAAGAACAATGATGGACGTCTTAAAACTTACTGTAACTGGAAAAAAGAAGAACGTTATTCTTGTCTCCGCTACTTCTACCGATGCTGAACGTTTGCTACTTCCTTATAAGTCTATTCTTGAATCAAACAACCGTATAATTAACGATTACGGAAAGCAAGAAAGTGTTGGAAGTTGGACTGCGAGTGAATTTATCACCAAGAAAGGAGTTGCATTTAGAGCTCTAGGTGCAGGTCAATCTCCTCGTGGAACTAGAAACGAAGCTGTGAGGCCTGATGTTATTTTGATCGATGATATTGATACAGATGAAGAGGTTCGAAATAAGAAACGAATAAAAGCTAAAGTTGACTGGGTACTTGAAGCACTTTATGCCACTCGGTCGATTTCTAATCCTCTACTCTTAATGGCAGTAGGAAACATTATTGGAAAGTATACCACGATCACAGAACTTGGAAAGAAAGCTGATAGATATGAAATTGTAAATATTCGGGACAAGAAAGGTAAATCTACTTGGCCACAAAAGAATACAGAGGAAATGATTGACAGGGTGTTAAAACCTATGTCCTACAGAAATCAACAAAAAGAATACTTCAATAATCCATTGAAAGAAGGTACAGTATTTAAGGAAATTAAGTATGGTAAATGTCCACCTATTCATAAATGTGAGAAGGTTCTATTCTATGCAGATCCATCAACATCGAACAAAGACAAGAGCGGAGGTAACGCCTCAGCAAAATGTGTAATTGTAGTTGGTTATAAAAACTTCATGTATTTCGTCTACTGGATCAGACTTGATCAAACGGGCAACTCACGCTTTGTCGATTGGCTTTATGATGCTAATGATTATTTGATGGAACACAATGTCCAGATTCGAAGAGGATGGATTGAAAACAACTCCTTACAAGATGCTTTTTATGAACAGGTTATTGATCCTGAAATTAAGAAACGAGCTAAAAGACGTAAAACAAGACTTCCTCTTTCATTAGATAATAGGAATAAGCCTGATAAATTTTACAGAATTGAAGGAACATTGGATCCTATCCACAGGAGTGGAGATTTGATTTTCGACCAAAAACTAAAAGGCACTCCCGATATGGAACGAATGGAAGATCAAATGCTGGATGTTGATGTTGCTTCAAAAACAATGGATGGTCCAGATGCATTAGAAGGTTGCGTATTTAAACTTCAGGAGAATTCTGCAACGGAAGAAACTACGCATATCGTAGGTAAACGAATTTCATTTAAAAATTAAGATATGTATTTATCAATATTAGAACTCAAGACCAATAAGTACGCTTATATCCTTGACCAAATTACTGAAGGGGACGACACCATAATTGATACAGCCATTGAGGTTGCTATTGAAGAGGTGAAGGGCTATCTAATGCCGAACTTCAAGCACGAGTTTAATGATGGAAGGCTTGTTTATGATGTGGAGGCAATCTTCGCAGCTACAGGAACTGACCGTAATGCTTTGATTCTGTCTTTAACCAAAACAGTTACCATTTGGCACGTTGTTGATTTATGTAACGCAGATATCATTTATGAGCAAACCAAGGAGCGTTATGACAGAGCTTTGGAAACTTTGAAAATGATACTTGACGGAAAAATGACAATTGGATCTCTTCCTCAAGTTGACCCGGCAGTAACTGATCCTAGTGGAGAAAACAATCAACCGTTTCGATTTGGTTCGAGACCTAAATTCAATTACGAGTAATTATGGAACTATTTAATAAAGTGGCGCAAGTTATAAATGAGCGATTGGGAACAATTCAACCAGTTCAAAACTTGAAAGCTGAAAACAACGCTCATAAGGAAATCACTCGACGAGTTTTGAACCCTCAACCAAAAGCGGTTGCAAGAACTCGCATTGATTTAAAGATGTGGAATCAGGCAATTTTGGCGACGGAACGAGAGGAAGATCCGAGAAACTTCGCATTGCAAGACATTTTTACTCGTGTGATGGATGACGGCTTATTGACCTCTCAAATTGAGAATAGACAAACTAAGATGTTCTCTTTAGATTGGAATTTGAAAACTGCAAGCGGTGAAATCGACGAAGTGCAAACCGAGAAATTGAAAGATGCCGGTATTTATCGAAAATTGACAAAGCATGCAGCAAATGCTTTGTATTTTGGTTATTCACTCGTTGAGATTGGGAAATATAAAGACATTGAAAACGTTGAGCAAGTAAGTGTGAAACTCATTCCAAGAGCGAATGTAGTGCCTCAAAACGGACGTTTTTATCCTGATGTAAACGATGATAAATTTATCCTTTACCGTGAGATGCGTGAGTTTGGAACATTCTTGTTGGAGTTCGTTTCTGAAGAGCGAGGTCTCATTAATAAATCTGTGAAACATGTTTTAATGAAAGACTTCGCACAAAGCTGTTGGGCTGAATTGTGTGAGATTTATGGGATTCCTCCACGTTTCATGAAAACGGATACACGAGATCCTGCAATGTTGAAACGTGCCGAGGCAATGATGACAGACATGGGTGCAGCTGCTTGGTTTATCATCGACGAACATGAAGAGTTTGAATTTGCTGATGGTGTGTCGAGTTCTGGAGACGTTTACAATGAATTAATCAAATTATGTAACAATGAAATGAGCATGCTTATTTCAGGAGCCATAATTGCCCAGGACACTGTGAATGGAAATCGCTCGAAAGATGAGAGCGCTCAAGATGTACTTTGGGAGAAAGTAATGGAA
Organism: Brumimicrobium mesophilum; assembly: GCF_003025005.1. Lineage (GTDB taxonomy): Bacteria > Bacteroidota > Bacteroidia > Flavobacteriales_D > Crocinitomicaceae > Brumimicrobium > Brumimicrobium mesophilum. The sequence goes on along the minus strand of NZ_PVSS01000015.1, from coordinate 43,489 downwards.
GATATTGTGATCGCTCAAGATTACTGGAATAAAACTATTCTTCCAGCGTTGAAGCGAATTGGATTTATTACCGGTGATGTGAAATTGCGTTATGACATACCTGAAAATTTAGACGAACTATGGAAAAAAGTTATTGCAGTAATGCAATATGCTGAGGTAGATCTTGAATGGGTAGAAGAGAAATTCGATATTAAGATTATCGGTAAGCGTGAGGTTGTTCAAAAGCTTAAAGCTGATGACGGACTTTTTCTCTAGCCCCGACGATTAGGTCGGGGAGTAAGCAGTATTTTGAAAGTTTGCATTTGCGACTGGAGGGAATCTATTCAGATTATTGCGATGACTGCCACAAATTGAAAGTCAATTTAAACGCTGATGAAACGCCAATTAATTCACCTTTAAAGGAAGTTGAAGAAGCTTATAAGAAATTGCTAGCTGCAGGTGCTTATGTCTCTGCTGACATCATGAAATATAAGGGGTTGATTAACGCAACTTATAAGGTTTTCAAAACGGCATTAAAGAAAGGAATTGCGGATAACGTCATCCCAAAAGCAATGTTAACAAGTTTGGAAAATGATGTATTTGTGTTTTCTGCATTGAAAACGCATTCACAACTAAGTGAAGCATCGAGGTTATTGTTGGATGAAGACGGAAAATTGAAGAGTTTTCAAAAGTTTTCTGAAGATGTGAAAAGCATACAAGAAAAGTATAACCAAAACTATCTGGAAGCCGAGTATGAATTTGCACGAAGCTCTGCGCAAATGTCTGCGAAATGGGCAGAGGTTGAAAGTAACAAAGGACGTTACAACATTCAGTATCGAACGGCAAAGGATGATAAGGTGAGACTGGAGCATGAAGCTCTTGACGAAATTACTTTACCTGCAGACGATAAGTTTTGGGAAAAATACTACCCACCAAATGGATGGAGATGTAGATGTACAGCTTTTGAGGTTAGAAAGTCGAAGTATGAAGTTTCGGATAGCAAGATTTCAAACAAGCTTGGAGCTGATGCAACCTCCCAAATTGGAAAGGATGGAAAGAACCGATTGGAGATTTTCCGATTTAATCCGGGCAAGGATAAAGTTGCATTCCCTCCACATCATCCGTACTACAAAGTGGCAGGTGCTAAGGCGGTAAAAGCTACTGCAGAAAAGGAAATTAAGAAGTAAGTTATGGATAAATCTAAAGAACCATATACGGATGAAGAGAAGCAGGTTATGGATGCACTTGTAAAGGCTCATAATTTATTCATCAATTTAGAAAGGACACATTCTTCCGAAATTGGTGAGTGGGTTACTTCGTTTCATCAACTTCAACACATTGTTAACGCTAGGATTTTAAGGCGAGATTATCCTGAAACTTTTAAAACATCGTAATATGCAACAGATCATTCAAAACTTCATAAAGGATGTAAAGCTCGAGCTCGACGATGAGTTTGACAGAAACTTTGAGCGAAAAGCATTCTTTGATGATGCTTGGAAACCAACTAAAATGCACAACGATAGAGGTAGTTTAATGTTGCGATCAGGGGCATTGAGGCAGAGTATTGATTCAACAATTTCAAATTATAATATTATTTACACCTCTTCTCTCCCGTACGCTTCAATTCACAATGAAGGAGGAGAAATTACAGTAACCAAGAAAATGAAAAGCTTTTTTTGGGCGATGTATTACAAGACTTCAGGAGCAGTTAGCGGTAAAGGCTCACAAAGAGATATTGCGATGAGTTCTGAGGCGAAACAATGGAAAAACATGGCGCTTATGAAGGTGGGTAAAAAGATAAAGATTGAACAAAGGCAGTTCATCGGAGATCACCCAAATGTTGGCAAAGCGGTTGAGGAAGTGTTCCTGGACACGAAGGTAGAAATTAGAGATTATTTAATTAAAGAATTCAAGAAATGATTGAAGTTATTACAGCAACGCAAAATTTGTTGGCAACTGAGGTACCTGCTGCAAAGTATGTTGATGAGAATTGGGGACAATTGGATTATTATTCTCCAAACTTCCCGGTGCAATGGCCTTGTATATTAATTGATGTGAATGCAGCGAACTTTACCAATATTGGAAAGGATAGATCTGCAACGCCTGAGAATAGACAAATGGGTGAGTTCTCGCTTGAGTTGAGGATTGCCAACCTGAAACTAACCAATACGAGCTACCAAGCTCCAACAACACAGAAAACACAAGCAAGAAGTATTTGGACTCTTATTGACGAAGTGCATAAGGTGGTGCAAGGCTTTGAGCCTGACGTGATGTTTGGGAAGTTGATTCGAACGGGATGGCGTAGAGTGCCGAGAGAGGATGGGGTGCAGGAATATGCGGTTTATTATAGGGGGAAGGCGGATAATGTTTAAATAACTAAAAAAACTAGGGCTTATCCTAATCACCCTAGTTCAAACCTAATAGTTTACTTTACTCGGAAGCAGAATGGTTTCCCATTCTTACGGTAAATTCGCTTTCCCTTCACTGTGATGTACATAGTGAATACGAGTTTACCCTCTTCCTTTTTTTGTTTGTTATTACTCATGCGAAAAAAGTATTAGCAGGTATTTAATATCGGCCAAAAAGACTTCCTAGGTCTTACACCCGTGTTACGCCTATTCCGATTTTCGGACAAAAAAAAGGCCCAGTTCTAGGAAAACCGGACCTTTAATCTTTTTTTGCAACCCAAGACAAATAATTTCTTTTTTCGTTGCTGAGTAATAACAGTGCAATTATAATACTTTAATTGCATCTACGCAACTATAACGCTATTATTTCACAAATATTAAGTGAATGCGGAGCGATTGTAGTTGTTAATCTTCTTTGTGTTCTGACCTACCACTCATAATGCACTCTAATTCTAACGCCGTAGTTGGCCCATGTAATTCTCCTATTGCATTAGCAAAATTTGTTCTAGGAGAAACTAAGTTACTTACTCGAGTTGCAATAACTTTCGCTCCCGGACTAAAAACCTCATTTATTGGTAAAACTCCGTCGGACGCCATAAGTTTACTGTAAAGAGATTGAGTATCTAAGAATTCCTCTTCGATTTCTATTGTAAGGATTAGTTTTGTTTTCATATTAAACGATTTTATAATAAACGAATTCACTATTATTTTGTTCCCAAGCGTGAAATCCAATGCCGTTTCGGTTTTCTCCAACTGTTGCTGTGCCTAGATATCCTTTAGTATGGATTTCTTTGTCCGCCACAGGATGCCAATAACATAGAAAGTTTGCGTTTTCATCTGGCCCCACGAAAGGCTCGAGGTCGATTATTAGTTTACACTTGCCGGTTGGTAATCCATCAACATGCCGATTTAACCAGCCTTCCTTTGCTTTTGTGTTTTTCATAATTCAAATATAGGGTAAAATAATGTTTAATGTTTAATGGTTAATTATTAATGGTTAACTTCTTCACCATCCACATACATTCTAACATTCCAAACATCGTCTAGTCCAACGACCTTATACTCGTTAGTGACTACGTATTCTTTGGCTTTTGGATATTTCGATTTAAGATCATCTATAATCAACATTGCACGTGAGTGTATGATGTCTTGTTCCTTTTTTTGTACTTCGAATGTTTTCATATTACTTTAGTAAAATTTAAAACCAATCCTTTTCTCTTCTTGCTCAAGTTCTTTAGCCTTTTTCTCAAAGTGCTCTGCTCGCTTTTCGTGGTGCTTTTGCTTTTTCTTAAGATCTTTGATTGTTTGTTTTGTGTCTTTTTTGCTCATTTTTTGGTCATTTTTGGAGAATTCGAAAGGCTTCTAGTCTTAGAATATTGCGAGATTATCTTTAAATCTCGCAAAACCTCGCATTATTTACTGGTTTTTTTTGGTCATTCTTGGACAATTCAAAAAAGTGAAAGTTGGTTAGGATCTACGAAATCTTTATCTCCTTCGTATTGAAGTTCGGATGGCTTCATGCCTTTGATGGTCATCCATGTGCGGTAAGAGATGTAGATGTGATGCTTAGGGAATACTTTTTGAACAATAAACGTGTCAGGAATATCCTCCTGCTTAACCTCTGAATAGATTTGCAATATCCTTCTGAATGCTTTGAGTTTGTTTTTTGGATTATATGCCATAAGGAGCTGAGAAGTATGGTACAATGCAAATATAAGGAGTTAATGTGCTCATAAATAATTGAGCATAAAAAAAAGCCTTAACCGAACGGCTAAGGCTTTTCATTGAATCTAAAACTCGTATATGGCAATACTGTTGATTGCGAAGATACGGGTTATTTGTATTGATAATTAATAAGACCTAAAGATTATAAATATCCAATAGTTCCAACATCCTTCTGTTTATATGGTAATTTAGATTTTGAAGCTGTGCATAGCAACAGTCAGGGATTGCTTGAACCTCTACTCCTCCGTTTTTATTAATCACTACTTGCATTGGATCCATTGTCCTCAAAATTTCTTTTTTCATTTCATAATAGCTTTCTAATTCACGATCCTTATGCAGACCTTCTTGAAAAGCTTTTATCATAAGCCATCGTTTTTCTGAGATATTGTATCCATTAGTTTTAAGATTAATTAATCGCTCTTGGTCTTCTATCGTTAATTGAGTGATTCTAGTTACACTTTCCTGTAAGTTGAAATAGCTTTCTGTTTTAATTGGATATTCGAAGCTTTCAATATCAAAGGCTTCTCGTCCTTCGATTTTAACGCTGATGTTTTTCCAGTTATCGTTTTCTAATGTTCCCATTTTAAGTCTAATGTTTTGAATTTATAGGTAAAGTTTCCTTCTTGGAAAAAGCTTACTTGAATTTTCATACTGTCTGAATTCTTTACATTCTCAATAAACGACTTTACTGGAGTAAGAAATCTAACTGTTGAATTCCCTGAAGCACTCTCTTGAATACTGTATTTTAACGGCTCTCTATCATCAAACCTAACCATCCAAGTACTTACGTTGTAATCTGTGCTAAACTGACCTTTATCAATCGCAAACACAATACTGTTTTCTCCGTTTACATTTCTTATCATTAGAGAAGCATAATTCAGTCCTCCGTAGGGAAATTCCAAGTTTGCAAAATTATCTGATGCAATTTTAGCAAAGAACGAACTATCACTTGTCATTTCATCAATAGTTGAGTTGTATTCCCAAGAGCTCTTTTTATTTTCCTCTTCAATCATTGCCAATGCAAAGGCTTTTGTCGATTTATCAGCATGCTCATCTGCTGTTGTTTCAATACACTCTTTAGTTTTGCATTCCGTAATTCTGTCTAGATAACTCATTTGTATTGAATCACTCAAGTAAGTATCTTCTTTAATCACCTTGATTTTTTCATCTTTTAAATCTTCAAGTGATTCTGTTGGTCCGCAAGAAAAAAGGAATGCGGATGTTGCTAGGGTAAAAATTAACTTTTTCATTTTGTTGATGTTTTGGTTACTAAATTATAAAACTTTTTAAGTAGTTCAGCTATTAAGGTTTGATAACAGGTGCTAAGCGCCATTAAAAAAGCGCCTAGCCTTATGTTGTCTCTCAATGCCAAAAAGCAAAGAGCACAACGATAGAGGTAGTTTATTTTAAAGTTAGTTCATCTTTCATAACTAACTCTTCCCCTGTAAGGGCAAAGTAAAGATTTTGGAGTTGATGAACGTATTTCAATTCTACATCGCCAAAGCCTTCTAATGTAAAATCGTCTTCTATAGCAACCCCATTTTTATAATAGAAACATTCCTCTTTCACGAATCCAAATTTAATTAAGTCACTTTTATCTAAAGGTATCGTATCTAAATCTACCTGAGCGTCATCCGATATTTTATGAATATACCCGCCTATTTTCACTTCAAAGTGACTCCTAAATACTTCTATTCCACTTACAGGATGATATCCTCCCCAACTTTTAGAGGTCAATAGGTTTCCAATTCTTAAATCTTTACTTTTTATATTTCCCATATCTATTTAATTTATCTGTTAATCAACTTTAAAACAAACCATGCTTGCCCTCGTTAGCACCAATGCTACATAACCCAGTCATTGATGATTTTCGGTTCATAATTATTATCAATTGCCTCCCGCACAGATTCAATTGCAAAGCCATCTCTGAAAGTGTGACCGATTTTCTTTTCTACTTTAATGTATCTATCAAGTAATTTAGGATTTGCTTTGCCAGCCACTACCAGTGCATCGAATGGGCTGAATATACAGAAGCAACACGAAAGTCGTGGCATTCCTAAATCATAAGCTGGATGATACGGTAAGTTATGTATGTTGATAGTTGACCACACCATTTCTTTGTCCCAGTCGTGTATCGGTAACCAATCGTGAACCGTCCGCTTTTTTGTGGTTAGTGGCTTATTCAATTTCAGTATTTCTTTTTTCGCTCTGGAAGAGCTTTCATCTTTTCGGAATCCGAACACATACAGCACTTTGCATTCTCCCAGTTGTTTTGTCAGAGCAGTTACCACCCTTCCACCTGGGCCACGTTTGAAATCACTGGTGCAGTAGCGCTGTTTGTTACTCGGCCACTTTCCCCGCCTCTCAACATACTCCAAAAGCGTTTCTTCATATCCGTTCTTATCCCTTCGCTTTGAGTAGTAGGTTTTTAGCCCAAATAAATCAGCTTGCCTATTAACCAGTTCTTTTGTTCTAGCCCATTCCATATCACCTAAATCCTGATGCGAGACAGCCATTTTTTCAAAAGGGAAATCCTGAACATCAGCCAATCGGCACACTTCCCAAAGCGCACAAAGAGAATCCTTGCCACCGCTGGAATTGATAATGATTATGTCGTAATCGTGTAAATTCATATTTCTGATTTTAAATTCGTACTAGTGCTAACAGCACCTAAAAAATACCTACGGTCGCTATCGCTATTTTTTAGCTGCATCCCGTTATTTAGGCTTTTTATTCTTAATCGCATGATCAACGTATTCCCTCAATTGAAGCCCTGTAAAACAACACCATTTCAATTGGCCGATTTTATCTATTTTTTCACCATAAAATTGAGAGTGTAATTCACAGAATTCTTCTTCAGTTAGGTGCGTCTCATCAGTAAGGAGGCACTTGTCTTCTTTACATTGATTCGCTTCGAATTCTCTGAGGTCTTTTCGATATTCGGGGATATCACGACTATCCCAGTCTGGAACATCAATCACGTGGACTATGAAGAAGTATATCGCGAATATTCCTATTACTATCCAAATTACAACTGAAACTATTGTTTCTTCGTAGAACATGTACGCTACTGTCGTTAACACTGCAATTACTGCAGCTTTCCATAGGTCGATAATTATCTTTTGATTTTTCATTTTTATTGGTTTTTAGTTTTCACCTTTAACAAGGTATTTATTTCTCGCACTTATTAATCTTACTCTAGGATTTCCAATTTCCTCTATTGAAATCATCCATTTATTTTTAGTTGGCAAACCTATTTCATAAGTTACACCATCAAGCTCAGCGGTGTAGTAATTGAACTTATTCTCATACTCACGCTTGATTACAGTGTAAGTGCGTTCATCCACGATGGTACCACATGAATTGATTTCGGTGTAATGAATAAGACTGTCCTCAACTTTCAATTCAATATTGGTGTAAGGAAATGAATGTGATAATACATGCCCTTCCTTGTCAACGTCGAAAAGATGGACATCTGAGAAATATAAGTGTTGCGCTGTACCTACTAAGGATAGAAGTAGGAATATTGTTATTGTAATTGTTTTCATTAATTATAGATTTTAATTTATTAATTCTTGAACTTTGAAATAAACATTCATTTCTAAAGCCGTTGCAATTTGAAACTCAACTTTTGCTCCTGGGCTTTCTTTCCAGTTTGGTAATAGAAAGATGCTATCTGCAGTTACTAAATATTGAATACATTCACGCATGTAAGAGCTCCATGTCTTGTCATGATCGTGTGGTAATTTCATTGGATTAATTACTCGGTGTCCGAACTCAACCAATGCCTTTTCAGCCATTCCAAATAGTTCAAACGCCTTTTCCTCCATGCCTGTGATCTTTCCGGCTATGTAAATTGATTTACGTTTATCGACTTGGCTGAATAGCTCTTTTATTCGTTCTTTGTCTCCTGTAGCCATTGCAATTGCTAAATCATGAACTTGGCTCTCATTCATGTCTAGAGTTGTGATGTCGTCTATTGTTTTTATCATTGTTTTTTGAATTTTTAATTGTTTATAATTTACCAGCGTAATATTCTTTCATAATTAAGTCTCCTTGCTCTGCTGATATCCTAAGTAGATAGTCACCCATTAGATCAAGTGCTTTTGCATAATTGACACTTACATAAGCTGAAACTACGTCTCTTTCTCTCTCTGTAATGATTTTAGAGTTATAAAAGGCCATCATGCATCTCGTTAATTCAGTTTTTATTAATGTGTCACACTCTACTGCGAAGACAAACTCAGCTATGTGGAGCTTGTCTTTTTGTGTTATTTCAATGTTTTCCATTTTCTTAATTGTTGATGAATTCCCAGTTATCTGTGTCGCAAACTATGCAATATCCCGTTTCAGGATTTGATTTTCCTTTTGTGTTACAAGTGTTACACTTATACTGACTGTCAAAACTAGGTGTCAAATGTGATGTATTAATTCTCACTTTTCTTTTTCGTTCTTTAAGGTATTCCTTAATTTTTGGACACTTATGCCTATACACCTTTTGGTTAACCCTTACTAGTGCATCGAAATGCTCCACTGTATTGCTATCTGCCATAATTGTTAATTGTTAATTTGTAATTCGTAATTGATCAGTTATTCCAGATTTCCGAGTTTAAATAAGTCTCGGGGTACTTTTTGTTTACGCCTGTTTTTAATCGCTGTGTTTCGTAAAGATCAATGTGCCTTATCGCTTTCGCTTTCTCTAAATCAGGCATTCGTTTCCAGATATTCTCAGCCTTTGATCGTTTACTAACCTTATGGGCGTATTTATCATAGAACGCATCGAATGAGATATCTTCTTTCAATTCTCGAACATCTATCATTTTAAGTGATTTCAATCCCTTTTCAAGCCTATTTAAACTGTATGGAAACACCTTTGCAAGGAAGTCGAATTGTTCTTTGCCGAATGCTCCTGGTTCTAACTCATATTTTACAAGCATGCCGTTGATGTCATACTCAACCATTGCTGTAGCTTCGTGTTTTGGGAATTTTATAAGGTAGCGCATTTGATGTCTATTTGAGTTAATAATTGAGTTGTTACATATAGATGGTAACTATTTGGAGGAGTTATTCTCGCTAAAACAAATTGAAGCGCTCTCATTGTTGGAGGATCTAATGTGATGCTAAGTCGTGGTTTTAAATCCATGCTTTGCTTCATTAATTTCGTAACGAAAATCTTTAGAACAGCCTCTGTTATGTGAGCTTCATATTCTGAGTTGAAAATCTCAATAGAGAAGTTTCTAAGCTCAAAAAGAAGCGCTTTTGTTTGTTCTTTATCCAGCTTAACCAACATAGTCGAGTCTTTTTAATTTTTCGGCAGGTGTCTCCGGGTTAACCTCCTTAAACAACTGGCTTCGTGATTCAATTTCTGTTTCTTTGTTAAGCTCAAGATATCTGACTTCAATTTTAGCCGTGTCTACAATTGAGCTTGATATCATCGCTATTGATTTCGCACGACTTCCTTCCTGCGCAATTTGTTCTGGAGTAAGTGATTCATCATTCAATCTTTCCATTTGAGCGAATAAATGATCTCTTAAGTCTTCTAATTTATTTCTTGCCATAATTCCTAGTTTTTATTGATTTGTAATTTTTTTAATTTTTGATTTTAATCTACCAATCTGCCACATCGTATCTCTTAAATCTGTTGGATATCGGTTGATATTGTTTCGATTCATGTTGTCAGCTTTACTAATACATATTAGATTCTCGATATTGCAATTCTTTTGATTCCCATCTTTGAATGTTATTATGTGATCTTCGGGAATTGGACCTTTCCAAACTTTCCACATGAATCGGTGAAGGAGTTCGAATCTTTTCGGTTGCTCGACTTTTACTTCGATGTAGCCGTCGGCGGTAATTCTTGAGTAACCAATTGGTTTTGTATTGTGTGTTTTATGTCCTTTTTTGAACATGTTTGGTTTCATTTTAGCAAATTGTTCTGGAGTCAACTTCACTCCTTTACGATTTGAAACTCTTCCTTTTTTGAACCGGGTTTTTTCTCCTCTTTTGGTGAGGTCTAAGTCTCTTTGAATTGCAACTTCTTTCAAATAATCTTCATCTTTACTTATACCCATCACAATTGCTTGAGAGTTTACCGAGTTGACTGATCTATTCATTTTTTTTGCTAAATCTGAGCTTTTTGTTATTGCGAAGTACTTAGTCATCATTTCTTTGTGGTCCCTTGTCCAAGGTTGTCTGCCATGCGTCCAAGCGTCTTTCTTTACGCTCATTCGTTTAGCTTTCGATCTTAGCAACTCCTGTGAAACATTCAGTCTCTTTGCCAACTCCTTAGTTGATGTTGTTGGATATTCATTTTTTAGAATTCCCTCCTCTTCACGTGTCCAGATGCGTGGTGATTTTCGTTTTCTCATGATTAAAGGGCTTTAATGAATTTCTTATAGACATTATGTGACTGGGAAACTAAAAAAGGAAGCTCCTTGGCTGTGTAGTCATTAAGGCCTTTGTGCAAGTATCCATACTTCAACACCCAACTGTAAATGCTTTTCATGTCGGCTTTTCCTTCAGGAGTTGTATAACCAACCTTTGCTAAGTGCGCAATGATCTTCTTGCGTTGAGCGTCCATACTTTTTTGCATGCGGTTGGCCTCATTGCCTAATGTCTTAGTCATTGCATATAAGAGCTCTTTATACTCGTGTGGTGTAAGTGACCGAAGGGAATCCTTTTTCCCTCCGGTTAATTCACTAATCACATCTTCACGATCAATATCAACTCCTAATGATTTAATTCGCTTTTCAATTGCGAAATATTGATTGAATTTGATTGCCATTTGCTTGTGTTTTAGATTTTACTTTTTAGTTCTGTTTACTTTCATCACTTTGATTTTGATTTCATTCTCAATATCAGTAGCGACTGATTTGCGAGATCTACCACTTGTTTTGAATTGTATTCTACTCACTTTTTTACCTTTAAATTCAATATCACAATCAACGATGTATTGATTTGGTGTTATTGCCTTTTTTAGTCTCGTGTGTAGTCTGTTTTTCTGTTGAAGCGTGCTGATTTCAGCACGCTTTTTTCTTGTGAACCATCCCATATTTATAAGCTTGTAAAGTTGATATCTATGTTCTCCCATTTTCCTTCTTTGTCTTTTACAGAAAAAGTGTAACCGTATGATCTGAAAGCAATAGAAAATGATTCGTTAATCAAATCCAAGCCTTTCACCCATCGAGGATCATCGTACTTATCTCTGTGCTTGAAGAGGTGCATTGCTTTAGCATACTCAAGCTCTCCCTTGTCATTTTTCTGAATGAAGCTGATAAGGATTTCGAAAAGCTTTGCGTCTCGTTTCTTCACCGTTGTTCTCAAGAAGTCGCTAATTAGCTCAATCGCTTTTTCGCTTCTCTCATCCCATTGCGGAGTAGTTGATCTAATCCTAGTAGCTTTCATGTTTCCATTTGCATGCGTTAATGAGAAACCACCTTTAGAATTAGACCTAATACCTCCGTATTTGTCAAGTCGCTCTTTGTGCGCTTCGAAAGTTTCGTGACAAGTGTTTTTGAATTCTTTTAGCGCTTCATTTACGGCCTCAGCTTTATAAATCAAATCAAGTACAGTAGCGTCACGCTCATCTTCGTACTCTTTCTTTTCTTTTTCGTATGCTTTCTGTTCCGCTGCACGTTTCTTTTTCATAAAGACCTCAATCTCTTTGGAGGTCATTTCGTGAATGCTTTTTTCTTTTGTTTGTGTTTCCATTTTGTTAATCGTTACTTGGTTTGTATGGTAGAACTTCAACTATTGAAGTTTCTTTGATTGAGTGGATAAATGTGTCCACTGTGAAGCTGACTATGAAAGTTTTTAATGATTCCAAAGCGGTGTCAATGTTTACAGCTTCGACGAGGATGTTACTCTTGATGTATTTTTCGTTTCCGTTATCACCATCAATAGATCGGTAACCTACCACACATGCCCACCATAAATCACATGATTCATCTGAAGCATAGATATCGCTATAGTTTTTCGGAGTGATTCCGGTTACTATTACTTCACCAGCAACATGCTCTAAAACTTCTTTCCAAGCTCGTTCCTCAGCTTCCATGTGCGACACTGCATCAATTAGATACGGCTCTGTAACTCTTTTTAATCTTCCGTCATCCATTTGCTTGACGAACTTTGCTTTTACTTCATACCAGTTGTTCATATACTTTGGTTTTAAATTGTTACTTGTTTATTAATTCTTAGTCGATCTTTCAGGAATCACATAAGGCACTAAGAGTCCTTTTTCCTTTCCGAAATTCTCAATGCGTGACTCGATCGTTTTCTTTGATATTCTCAATTCATTTAGATCTCTGTATTTTTTCATGTACCAATCGTCAACTTTTCGATAGTTCGCTAAGCTTTTTTCTAAGAGAATTATTTGTTTACACACGAGGTTTAATCGCTTTCTTTCGTCGTTTATATATCTTGATTGTGCCATGATTAGAATTCTTTAATGAATGAGTAGAATGATGCGTCAACATTCTCTATTGTGAGCAGCAAGCACATCTCACGTTTATATATGTAGTTGTTGTTTGCTACGTGATTAGGATTGCCCGAGAAAAAATCCTCACGGATGTAAGTCATGTCTTCCAATAGGTCCTTTTCAAACATGAAGTATTCATTTCTGAACCATTTCCAGTATTCAGGCATTCTAACCAATTCTTGATGCTTCATGCTTTGTTCAGCCTTTGCCACACCTAAGTCATATAAGAAAGTGTTGAATTCTATTAAGCTTGCGCCAATAGCATTCATTACAGCCTCTTTTGTGTGGCTCATTTCTGCAACTCTTCGGGTAACTTGTGATTGTTTTGTTTTCATTATAATTCGTTTATGTCGAAGGAAACTTTGCCTCCATATCTGTTTTTCATTGGGGACACTGAAAAGTCCTTTACTTCGAGGCAGACATGTGAACCGAAGTATATCGACTTTGCCAGTCCTCCTTTTGGATCTCCTTTCTCAGCGTGGGAGATGTAGATGAATATTACATTTGGATATCGCTTTGAAAGTTCTTTGTATTCAAATTTTGTTAATTCGTTAACTGACTTTTCGTTTGACTTGAAATATTGAGCCGAGTCAATAAATATGATTTCGGGTGCTCTTGGCTTAGAAAGCTCTTCATCTATATCCTCAACTGTGTAATCTTCCCATAACTTAATTCTTGAAGATGATGACAATAAGTTTGCTTCCTTAACCGCCATTTGAAACGTGAGGTGTAAACCTTCCTCTAATGGGACATAAGCGCACTTTTTGAAGCTTGACAAGTATTTAATCAGTTTCATACTGAAGGTTGTTTTTCCGTGACCAGAATCTCCATAGATTATCCAAGAACCATTGGTTGCTGGCGTACCTAGTAATTCTTTCCATGTTCCTTTGAATGCCATAACCTTGAATTTCTTCTTGACAAATTTTTGAATTGATGTTGCTTGCTTTTTAGACATTTCCGTTTTGATTTTTAGCGTAAGCACTTAACTTTCTCAATGATCCTCCAGTCTTGTTATAGATGTTTTTCAAATCAACTGCAGTATCTTCTAAGTTCACTCGGGCAACTAATCCCATTTGCAACTTCTTGAAGTCTTCAAGGTTTTCTTTTCCGTCTGGAGACACTTTCTGAAAGCTTCCTCCAAATCGTGATAGGATTTCGGTGAAACCAACTTTCTTACGATCAAGGTTAGATTCAATCTTTGCCTTTAAACCGTCAGCTCCCATCATGTACCATGCACAAATATTCTCGGTCGCATTCCACAATGCTTTCAATTCTAGGAATGCTGGGTATTCCAAATCTCCTGCTTCATCCACTATGATAATAGGAGGCGCTGACATTGGAATCGATTGTAAGTAGTAAACTAAATCGTCATAAACATCAGCGTAACGGCCTGTGTGAATTACTCCAAATTGCTTAGCGATCTGTCTTACGAATTTCTGTTTTGATTTTACCTGGGAGCAGTCGATATAAACAGCGTTTTTGTTTTCTTTCACGAAAAACTTCGCTGTAAATGTCTTTCCGATATCCGCAGAATCGCACAATAAAGCGCTTACTGAGTCACGCTTGCAATCAGTTAATTGATTGTATATGAACTCAAATGTTGGTGTTTTCGCTGCTTTCCAAGTTGGTCTATCCTGGAGAGATACGTTCAAGCGTCTTCCAATGCTTAACCAGTTAGGATTAGAAATCACTTTCTCAAGTTCTCCCTTTGCAATTCTTGATAGTTGAGCCGAGCTTATTCCTAATGTTACGGCTTGTTTTGCAGCTGATGGATAATTTTGTCTATCTTCAGTAATTGCCGTTACTACTCGTTGTTTAAATTCAGTTGTTATCATAATTAATCGTTGTTTCTTTGGTTTACAGTGTAAAGGCTATCTTTTGATTTCTTAATCCATTCGTCAGAATTGTTCGAAGCCATTAGCCTTTCAAAATCGTCGTTCGTATCTAAATCATCAATAACCAAGGCTTCTTGAATAATTTCTTCTTTAGGTTGATCAATACGTGGATATTTCACTTGTTCTGTGATCTGCAGTTTTGTGATTTTGTTTCTTGATGCTTCCTTGATTGATGCGTCATAGCTTGAGATGAATTTCTGTTGTTGTAACATGTTCTCTCTATCTTTATCCGTCTGCTCAGCCGTTGCCTCATTGAATGTTGCAATAGGTTCAGCTCTACAGATGTACTCTTCACCTTGGAAAACATCTACGTAGTCAATGTTTCCTTCCTCATTTCTGATGTAGTAAGCGTCAACTTCATAATTGTTAGGTTGTAATTGCTTCATTACATCAATACTTGGAATTCCATAATCTTGATAATTAACCCTCATGTATTGATTTCTTTTAATTGAAGTTGTTGTTTTATCACCAACATACTTCGACCAGATCACATCATCAAAATCATTACAGTTAGGATTGATATTCTCTTCCAATACTTGCATTCTCGTTTTGCCTTTGTATTTCCTTTGGTTGGGGTGTAGATCATTGTTGTATAATTCGATTGTGTGGATATCGTCTGCTACAAGGTCTCCATAGTCGAATTGCTTTTCTTTGTAGTTATTGTTTTCACCATCGAAAACCTTTTCAACTATCGTTCTATGAGCTTCTGATTTAGCATACCATCTTCCAATTCCTTCCTGGTATCTTTTCTCGTAACCGTACTTTTTTGACTTGTTAAAGTGTTCCGCGCGTTTTTCCTGCGAATTACCCGGGTTACACCATCTTACAAATGGAAAGGCCATTCCTGCCTTCATTAAGTCATTTCTGAAGTTGTTTACAATGTGATGTTCAACTTCCATTTCCATTGGAATTCCGTAATTGTTACGTCCTAAGAATTGCAGCATGTCCTTGATACAATCAATAAACAACTTCGTGTCTTTATCTCTTGAATAAGATGCTCCGATCACACAACCTGATGCAACATCGTAAGCGTAATAAGCTTTCACACGTTTTCCGTTTTTCAATTTTCTAGGCAGATCTCTATCATCTAATGAAATCTTAGAAAGTGAGAATTTCGGAGCGTGGCGGTGTACGTGTGGACGGTGGTTGTTATTGTATTGGTGAGAATCTGTTCTATACTTGGCCAATAAAGCTTGGTTATTAGGTTCGTTAACGTAATTCCAAACTGTCGCCTCCGAGAAGGTAACAGGAGCGCCTTTATGGTAAAAATCTTCAGGGTTGAATAATTCGCCAGTCTGCATGTCTACAATCTCTGTAGAGCCAGCCATAAAGCTCATGTACATTTCAACTATCCAATTATTGAAAGGCTTGTTTTTCATCGCTGAAATTGAAAGGATAATGCGTTCAATGGCATCGTTGATTTTACGAGGGTTATCATTTCCGTGTCCTCCGTGAACTAATCCCATGTAACTTTCTTTTTCATATCTCGCAAAAGCACGTTTAAGAGTTACGGGAGTAGATGGAAGTTTGAAAACATATTTCTCTGTGTCGAGATCATTAACCGATTGAGATAGTTTATCCCAAATCCAGCCTTTTTTCTTTTTCGCTACATTCTTAGAATAGAACTTTTTGCAAGCGTTAAGAATGATTGCGTTTGTACAGTATTCACGTTGTTTAGCTGGAGGAAGTAAACCACCTTCAGGTTTTCTGTATTGCGTAGCGAAATATCTGATCGCTTCGTTGTCCGGTTCTATTAGATCCTCGAGAACATTGTAAACCTCTTCAATTGGTTTTACAAGATTTTCAATTTGTTCTTTAATGTCATTTCTAATGCTTTCAAATTCTACTAATGCGTAGTTTCCTTTCCCTTTTCCTTGGCGAACAACGTTTAAATGACCTCTATCTCTAAGTGCATCATATAAGTGCTTTGTAATAATACATGCCTCCTTATACAACCATCTTGCTTTTACACATAAAATAGGACCGTAATATTCGTATGGATTAGAGTATTGTAACTCTTGATTTGAATTTTGCATTTTGTTGGTGTTAATTCATAAAATGGATGAGGGCTCCTAGAGATCCAAATAGTCCTACTACTTTTAAGAGCAGATCTATTGTTGATTTCGGTTTTTCTTTTAGCATCATGATTTGAATTGCTGTAATCTTTTCTCTATCACTGACTCCAGAGCATTGAAAACTGCCATGTGTTTTTTTGAATTCACACTTCTTATGATGTTAATTGCATGCATTGTACTTCCGATCTCTTCACCAGACTCATTACAAATTTTAACAACTTCCTTCCAATCTCCGTATGCAATTTGTGATCGAAGGAAATTCACTCTATCTAGGTGTGCATTTTTCGCATCAGTATAATCTTCTTCTGTGAATTTCATATATTTATTATATTTGTGTTTAATTGCTTACAAATATAATAGAGTTTTTCTCTATTTAACAAGTAAAATAGAGTTTTTCTCTAATGAATTTCACCGTTATTACTTTAACAACCTGATTATGAGTGTAAAAGAACGTTTAAAGCGTTTTATCAAGTACGAGAATTTAAAAACTAAAGAGTTCGAATCCTTGATTAAAGCCAGTAATGGCTACGTTAATAGTATTTCAAAAGGTATTGGAGAAGATAAACTCTCTAATATAAGGGAGCATTTTCCAAACCTAAATGTTGAGTGGTTATTAAGGGGAGAAGGGTCAATGTTGAAGATTGATCAAACTATAAGAGGAGCTTACGATAAGGTAATGGAAGGAGCAGGAATTTCTAAAGCAATGGAGAATATTAGTACTTACTCTAGTTTGTCACAAAAGAGAGATGTTGAAGAAGTAGAGTTAGAGAATAAACTTCTGATCAACAAAGTTGACTTCCTTACTAGAGAGAATAAACTGCTGACAGAAATGATTGAATTGATCAAGAAAAAGCCTTAAAAAGTACACTTCTGTTCGTTACCCCCCCCTTAATCAACTAATTTAAAAAACTAAATAACTGATTATCAACACTAGTTCATCATAAAGATGAGCGTTAAAGGCACGTTTCAACCTTCCTAAACATACATAAATATGCAAAGTTGATTATTAAAGGCATCTATTTTATTAAAAAAGTGTAGTTCTTAATGTAGTCCTTAATGTAGTTTTAATCTATTTTTTAGAGTTATTCTCGATTTGTTATAATTCCATTTAAACATTCATTAATTTAAGTTTAAAGCATAAAAAAAGCCACAAAACTATTTCGTTTTTGTGGCGTATACGTGCGTTCTGTTGTGTTTTCTCTCCCGAATGGTACTGTTTAACTTTTGGGAGAGGTAGATGGCGCTCTAAATGGTACTGAAAAGGTACTGAATCGTTGTTATTGTACTATTCGCTTTTTTTAATAAAGGAGCCCTTTTTTAGTTACTCTTCAATGTTTTTGGGCTTTTTAGGGCTTTTTTTGGATGTTGTCTTTTGTAGTTATTGTTTTAAGGGGGGTATATTTCAAAGACAATAATTCAGATAGAATTTTTATAATCCATTCTGTTACTTATGGTAATAATAAAGTTGACCGAGATCTCTGTCACCTTCAGAGTTTAGCGTATTCATTCATAATAATGGGTGAATAAGTTATTCAGACTTAAACATATAATTAGGATTCAGCTTTATTAGCTGAATCTTTTTTTGTTTTAAATATTTTAAATCAAACCATTAGTCAATCATAATTTATACGTGGTACCAAACTGACTTATATCATTTTTAAGCTCCTTATATCGCACGATATTTGCCTTCAATTTTAGTTGAAGAATAATTATGTTAAGTGAAGATATTATCAATAAATATAACGTATCAAGTCCACGGTACACTTCGTATCCAACAATTTTAGATTGGAACAGAATGGAGTTTTCGGAGACTGAATTTGCTCCAATATTCAAAAAAGCCGAACAAAACAAGAACCACAGCACAAGTGTTTATGTTCACCTTCCTTTTTGCGAAAGCTTATGTACTTTTTGTGGTTGTCATAAACACATCACCAAACAACACAGTGTTGAAGCGCCTTATATTGACGCAGTGATCAAAGAATGGAAAATGTATGAAGAGTTGAATGGTGGAAATATTCAAGTTGATGAAATTCATTTAGGAGGTGGAACACCAACTTTCTTTAAAGCAGCACAATTAAGAAGATTAATCGAAGTAATAAATGTAAAAACTGGACCGAATCCACTATTTAGTTTCGAAGGTCACCCAAACCATACAAGCGACGAACAATTGCAAACATTATACGATTTGGGATTCCGAAGAGTGAGTTTTGGAGTTCAATCTTATAGTCCAATCGTTCAAAAAGCCATCAACAGAATTCAACCTTTCGAAACAGTTGAAAAAGTAACGATTGCTTCTCGAAAAGCTGGCTTTACTTCTATCAGTCATGATTTAGTATTCGGGCTTCCAATGCAAACCATGACTGACATGATGGACACCATTGCAAAAACAATTCAATTGAAACCTGATGCTATTTCTCTTTATTCTTATGCGCATGTGCCGTGGGTTAAAGGAACTGGACAACGTGGTTTTTCTAAAGAAGATTTGCCCTCAGGCGATGAAAAACGAGATTTATATGAAAAATCTAAAGCACAATTACTGGCAAACGGTTATATAGAAATTGGAATGGACCACTTTGCTTTACCAACAGATATTTTAGCTCAAGCGTTGAAAGGCGGAGCTTTAAATAGAACCTTTATGGGTTACACCACCAACACAACCGACAGAATGATTGGTTTGGGAGCTTCTGCTATTTCAGAATATGGTTTTGGCTATGCTCAAAACGTTAAAAGCACACGTTCTTATCACCAAATGATTGACGCTGGAGAATTACCTATCGTAAAAGGTCACATTCACTCAAAAATAGACGCAACTTTAAAAGAGCACATTACTCAATTGATGTGTCAATTTGAAACTAACTTTGCGGCTGATGAATGGATGAAAAATCATGTTTCTGCATTCAAAAAAGCACTAAATGAATTTCAGAAAGATGAAATTATTGAGTGGAATGAAAATGAAATTATCGTTACCGAAGATGGAAAGCCATTTTCTCGTAATGTTTGTATGACATTGGATCCTTATTCGAAAAAAGTTCCAACACAAGATAGATTTAGTAAATCAGTATAATAATTAGTTGAAAAATGGGTTGTTATCATTGCGGAGATAAAATAATTGGAAAACCAATTTCAAAAGAAGACAAAGATTTTTGTTGTTCTGGTTGTTTAACGGTTTTTGAAATTCTTAGCGATAATGGTTTAGATAAATTCTATGAATTTAATGCGCAAAGTGGAATCAAACCTGTTTCAGAAACCGATGCAAAATATACAGCCTTAGACGTTCCTGAAATTTTTGATGATTTTATTGAATTCCAGAATGAAGACCTTTATTTGGTCACATTTTTCTTACCCGCCATTCATTGTAGCTCATGTATTTATTTATTAGAAAACCTTCAAAAATTAAATCCTGACATTTTAGAAAGTGAAGCCAATTTTACTGCAAGAACACTTTCGCTATCTATAAAAAAGGCTAGAAAACTCTCTGAAGTAGCTTCTTTATTAGAAAGTATAGGTTACAAACCAGAATTGCGTCGAGGAAAGGATAATAAAAGCAGTTACGACAAGAAATTATTGATGCAATTGGGTGTTGCTGGCTTTGCATTTGGAAATGTTATGCTGTGGTCATTTCCAGAATACTTGGGAATGGATGATATGTTTGAGAACTTTAGGAATTTCTCTGCATATTTGACCTTGGCTGTTGCCATCCCAGTACTTTTATATTCTGCTTCCGGATATCTAATTTCCGCATATACAGCCATTCGAACCCGCCAATTGAATTTAGATATTCCTATTGCCATTGGAATTCTTATTTTATTCATTAAAAGCACAAGTTCTATATTAATGCAAGAAGGTTCCAGTTATATGGATTCGTTTACTGGATTTGTGTTCTTCTTGTTGATCGGAAAATGGTTTCAATCAAAAACATATAGAAACATGTCGTTTGACAATGATCCAAAAGCCTATTTCCCTTTGGGTGTTCACAGAATTAATAAAATCACGAAGGAAGAAGAAGTTGTTAAAATAGAATCCATAGAAAAAGATGATGTATTGAAAATTTTCAATGAGGAAATTATTCCTTGTGATTCAGAATTAGTTTCTGAAAAGGCTGTAATCGACACAAGTTTTATTACAGGTGAAGCTAATTTAGCTACATTAAAAAAAGGTGACAAAATTTATGCAGGAAGTAAATTAATTGGATCTGCGATTCAAGTAATGGCTTTGAGTACCACCAACAGAAGTAAATTTGCAAGTATTTGGAATAAATCAGCCAAAACAACGAAGTCTATCGTCCAAAACAGGGAGAATTTATTAAGTAAATATTTTCTGATTATCGTAGGTGTAGTCTCAACAGCTGCTGCAATTACCTGGGCTTTCGTTAACCCGAGCAGAATTTTGGAAATCGTTACTGCAATTTTAGTTGTGGCTTGTCCTTGTGCCCTGGCTATTTCTTTCCCTTTCGTATATGGAAATGCTTTGCGGAAGTTAGGGAAATCAGGATTGTACTTTAGAAATAGTCACGAAATTCAAAAATTGAAAAGTATAAATCACATTGTATTTGACAAAACAGGAACTTTAACAAAAGATAGAATTGAAGGAGTGAACTACGAAGGTGAAGAATTGTCAGAAGATTTAATGGGACAAATTTTTGCATTAACAAGACAATCTACGCATCCCTACTCGAAGAGTATTACTCGCTATTTTGAAGATAAAGTTGATCATTTCGACGTGATTTCAGATTACAATGAAGTTTCTGGAAAAGGAATTGAAGCCAAAACCGAAGATGGTAAAATCTTAAGAATTGGAAATGCGAAATTCACTAATGCAACTGAAATATTTGAAGAAAGTGGAAGTTATTTCAGTGTAGATGACAGAATTGTTGGATTCTTTAAATTTCAATCGCAATTAAGGGAAGGGATTATCGATGAAATAAACAGACTTCAAAAGGACTATAAAATTACTTTACTTTCAGGAGATAAAGCTACAGACGAAATTTTATTCAAAGATTTGGAGCAACCAATAGCTATGCATTTTAACCTCTCTCCTACTGATAAAAAGAATCACATTATTCGATTTAATGAATCTGGTGATGTTGTAGCTTTTATAGGAGATGGTTTAAACGATTCTGAAGCACTTGAAGAAGCCGAACTTGGAATAAGCGTCTCAGAAGATGAATTCAGGTTCACACCAAAATGTGATGCTATTATAGAAAGTGATAAAATTCAAAAATTTAAAAGCTTCTTTAAGTTCGGTTTTCATGCTAAAAGGGTGCTAAGAATCTGCATGTATTTCTCATTGATTTACAACACATTCGGAATTACATTTGCCTTTCTGGGTTATGTCACTCCCCTTTTTGCTGCTATCCTAATGCCGATAAGCTCGATTACGATTGTTTTGTTGAGTACGTTTTTGATACAACCTTATAAAATAAAATAAGCCCTTTTTTTCTCTTCCAAAATAAACTTTGCCATTTTGACAGTCAAAATCTCATGGCATAAAGATTGACTATGTTCATTCGTCAACAAAAAATTAAAATAGAATGAAAAAAGGTCATATTAATGTAGAGACGGAAAATATATTTCCAATCATCAAGAAGTTTTTGTATTCAGATCACGAAATATTTTTACGTGAATTGGTTTCGAATGCTGTGGATGCATCTCAAAAACTTAAAGTATTATCCAAAAATGGAGAATATGATAAAGAAGTTGGTGAATTACAAGTTGAAGTAATTTTAGACAAAGCAGCCAAAACCTTAACTATTAGAGATAATGGAATTGGTATGACTGCTGATGAAATTGATAAATACATCAACCAAATCGCATTCTCAGGAGCAGAAGAATTCGTTCAAAAATATAAAGATTCAGACAGTAAAGAGTCAATTATTGGTCACTTTGGATTAGGGTTTTACTCTGCATTCATGGTCGCTGAAAAAGTTGAAATTATTACTTTAGGACGTTACGAAGATGCAACACCAGTAAGATGGGAAAGCAATGGAACGACTGAGTATACAATTCAAGAGACGGAGAAAGAGACCAGAGGAACAGATATCGTATTGCATATTAACGAAGAATCTGCAGAATTTTTAGAAGAAGCTAGAGTTGGTGGAATTCTTAACAAATACTGTAAATTCTTACCTGTACCTGTAATTTTTGGAACTCGTTCAATCCAAATCGAAGATCCAACAGGCGAAAAAGATGAAGAAGGAAACGTAAAGAAAGTTTCTAGCGAAGTTCCAGATCAAATCAATAATCCTTCTCCAGCATGGACAAAAATGCCAGCTGAGTTAGAAAAAGAAGATTACACTCAATTTTATAGAGAGTTATATCCTTCAACTGTTGAAGATCCATTGTTCCACATTCACTTAAATGTAGATTATCCTTTCAATCTAACGGGAATTTTATATTTCCCTAAGATCAAGGAAAACGTTGAAGTTCAAAAGAATAAAATTCAATTGTACTCAAACCAAGTATTCATTACAGATAGTGTTGAGGAAATTGTACCAGAATTTTTAACACTTTTACATGGTGTTATCGATTCTCCAGATATTCCACTTAATGTTTCTCGTTCTTATTTACAAAGTGATAGTAACGTAAAGAAAATTAGTGCTCACATTTCGAAAAAAGTTTCTGATAAGCTGAAAGAAATGTTCAACAAGGACCGTAAGGACTTTGAAGAAAAATGGGCTGATTTACGTATCTTCTCAGAATATGGAATGTTGTCTGACGATAAATTCGCAGATAGAGCAAAAGCTTTCCATATGATGGAATGTACAGATGGTAAATTCTACACACCAGAAGAATTCAAGGAAGAAGTAAAAGCTACTCAAACAGATAAAGACGACAAAACAGTTTTCCTTTACACTAATAATAAAGAAGAACAATTTAGTTTTGTGAAATCTGCAAATGACAGAGGCTACAAAGTTATTGAATTACAAGGACCACTTGTTGCCCACTGGATTCAAAAAATGGAATCAACTATAGAAAACGTAACATTTGCAAGAGTTGATGCTGACACATTGGATAAATTAATTCAGAAAGAAGAAAATATTCCTTCTAAATTAAGTGAAGATGAGCAAAAAGAATTACAACCAATTTTTGAAGGAACTGTAAATAAAGACATGTACAAAGTTCAATTTGAAAGTATGTCTGAAACTGATGCTCCGATAATGGTAACTCAACCTGAATTCATTAGAAGAATGAAGGAACAACAAGCTATGGGCGGTGCAGGATTCTTTGGAGCTTTTCCTGAAACTTACAATATGATTGTGAATAGCAACCATCCTAAAATTTCAAGTATTTTAGCGGCTAAAGGTGATGAACGTTCACAAAAAGCGAAGCAATTAACCGATTTAGCAATGCTTTCTCAAGGTATGTTAAAAGGTGAAGCACTTACAAACTTCGTAAATAGAAGTATAGAATTAGTATAAATTTCAGAGGAGCAGGTTTTAAAGTCTGCTCCTTTTTTTAGTGTTATGACAGGATATTTTAAGTGGATTGGAGCAGGTTTAGGGTTTTACCTAACGGGATTTCGTTTTTTTGGAGCTTTCTTAGGATTTTTAATCGGTACATTCATCGATAACTTTTCCCGTGCAGCTAGTTTTTTAAACGAAACTCAAGGTCAGCAAGGTCAGGGAAGACAACATAATTTTAGATCTACCCAAGATATTTTTGATTTCTATCAAAGACAAACACAACGTTATGACTTTCCAACTATGTTGTTGGCGCTATCAGCTGCAGTGATGAAAGCGGATGACAAAATCATGAAGTCTGAATTAGAATATGTTAAAGCTTTCTTACAACAACAATTCGGAAATCAATTTACTACATCCCACCTGCAAACGTTAAAAACGTTTATTGATCAACCACAAGCACTTCCAATTCAAGATATCTGTAATGATGTGCGCGCAAGAACACAACCAGAAGTGCGTGTTCAATTACTTCATTATTTATTTGGTATAGCAAAAGCAGATGGTTCTGTTTCAAATAAAGAAATGCAACTTTTACAACGTATTGCTTCCATGATGGGAATTCCAAACATGGACTTTACGAGCGTTCAAAACATGTTCCACCGCGATACAGAAAGCGATTACAAGGTTTTAGGAACAACCAAAGATGCTGAAGATGCCGAAATCAAGAAGGCCTACCGAAAAATGGCTGTACGCTATCACCCAGACAAAGTAGCCACAATGGGAGAAGAGTACCAAAAAGGAGCAAAAGAAAAGTTCCAAAGAATAAATGAAGCCTACGAGAACATAAAAAAGGAAAGAGGAATGGCATAATGGCAATGATTCTTACCCAAACTATTCTTCACTTGAATGACGGTTTTAATTTATAGAATCCTTTAGAACCCCAATATCCATACATCCTGACAAGCTATTTCAAAAATGGAATGTTCTTTGCTTGCACCACAATAGATTATTTATTTATTTTTACACTATTGAAAAAATTTTATACACTATTGATATGGTTTTGAACAATTTTAGAAAAGCAATTACATGTTTTTCACTGTTATGCTTTTTAGCAATTAATCCTACATATTCCAAAGCGCAACCAATATTAACCAATCCATTTGCTGGGAGCTACTTTCAACCTTCATTCGGGATAAATATGGGAACGATATTTAACCATGAAGATTTTCTTTTGGATTTCGGATTAGGTTTTGAAGAATTAGGCTACGATTTTAGTGCCTCCTTAAACGGAAGTTTTCGACCGTATTATAAAACTGTTCTTCTCGAAGAATCTGACAACTTTTATTATCAACTTCAAGAAAAAGTGTTTCAATTTTCTATTGACTTAGAAAAAAGGTTTTATTTCATTCAGTTTATGAACTCAAGTAAAGTTGGATTGTATGCAATGGCAAAATTTGGATATTTCTACGGAACATATAAAGGTTTAAGTGAAGACAGAAACAATGGCTTTGCTATAACTCCGGGAGCAGGTTTATCTTGGCAGTTTTCTAAAATCAGCAGAATAAATCTAGGTTATTTATATTTAAACCAAAACCCTAGCTCCAATCCACATATGTTAAATATTAAATTCAGCGTGTTTATTAATAAACAAACAGCAAATAATCTCGAGGAATAATGAAAAAGCACTTAAAATATACGTTGGTCATCATTGGTTTTATTGCCTTGAGTGTTTCATGTAGTAAAACAAATTCTCAAGATGATATATGTGATCCAAATCAAATTTGTTACACTTCTAAACCTACAGAACTATATGTAAAGTTGGAGTTATCTTCAAGTCCTAACGCTCAACCAATACAAGTTAGTTTTTACGAAGGCTATTTTGACGACGGCGAATTATTTGACACATTTACCACCAATTCGAGTGAAGAATATTACTTAATGCCAGTTGGTAAAAGATATACTGCTACAGCTAAGTATGTTAAAAATGGTGACACAATTATGGTGATTGATAGTGAAAAACTGAATGCTGCGTCCTATGAAAATTGCGAAGAAACTTGCTATGATTATGATGCTGAAATTGTACTCGATTTGAAGTTGGATTAATCAATTATTTATTTCATTTGAAAATTAAAGATTAACTTTCTTGATTGAGCATTGAATCTATATTCACAAGGAAAGCTTATGAAAATATATAGTTTGAAGTCACACGAATTTTCATCATAGGGCTACCAAGATAAATCGTTAATCACTAGTATTAACTTATTCAATTTATCTTAAATGTTAGTCCTGAAGAAATAAATTGGCTTTTCAAACTAACATAAAAGAGCTTACATTTTGAATAATTACGACTTTTCTTGGTAACCCGAATTGATAATTCGTAATTTTCAATTACGAATTATCTAACCCTCAATAACTAAAATTAAATCTTCCTCTTCAGGATCAATTATTTCATATACCATTTTCACGAATTCTTTAGGTCCATATTTCCCTAAGAATGGAATCATATTATCATATCTTTCTTGAAGGCCATTATTTGGGAATAATCGATTATAAATTCCATCGATTTGCTTCATAGCATCTTCGTTTTTCTTTTTAGAATGACGAATGAGCTTTTGTTGAACCCCATGCACCTGTTTCTGTATTTTTGTTGCTTCACTTTTAGCGTAGCCTTCCAAGCCTTTGTCTAAAGAGACAATTAAAGATTCTAATTCCAAAATTAAGGCTTTAGATTTTTCTTCTACTTCATTAAAATCTAATTCTTCCTCAGCGTTATCAACAACATATTGCTTTTTAACCTCATGAATTGAAGAAAATACATCTGTATATTTAAGGTTTAACTTTTCTATCTTCTTATTCGTCGATTTATCAAACCATTGAACAGAATTACGTACTTTTATTATTGGAAACGGAACTTCTGTTTGATCAAACATTCCTTTAAACTGAAGCCAATATGCCATTTCTCCTCCACCGCCTAAATAACAAAGGTTTGGTAAAATAAATTCTTGATACAGCGGGCGTAATACAACATTTGGAGAAAAGCGTTCAGGATTTTTCTCTAAATTCTTAAATAAATCATCCTTGGAAACCAATTCTTCCCCTATTTCAAAATCTCCATTTTCCGTAGGAATAATTCTTTCCCTTAATTGGTCTTTTATATAAAATAAATTCACAGGTCTGGCCATAGCTTGTCCATGAAAACCATCTTCCTCGAGTTGCGCTGTGGTCTTAAGCACTTCTTTTTCAGAAAAGTGAGTTTCCAACTCTCGTTTCATTATTGGGGCAAAGGAAGATTTTAAATCTTTATCATCCGCATTTATAGTAATTAGACCATAATCCCCAAAAAGCTTCATCATTAACGCTGTCGTTGCATCAGAAAGACTCCCTGTCTTGTAAAACTGATCTATGAACTCAGCAAATTCTGGATTGTTATCGAATTTACTTAAAACACTTTCTTTAAATCCTTCTATTCCATTTAATGAAAACCTTCCAACTGGTCCTTTTTGATCGGACTCCCATGAAAAAGTATCATGAAATAAATGCAAATGGTTGATTTCCTCAAAATCATGATCTTCCGTAGCCAACCAAAATACAGGCACAAAGTTCTGTAAAGGAAATTTTTTCTTTAGCTCTTCTGCCAGTCGCACAGCATCCATTATTTTGTAAATAATGTAAAGAGGTCCTCCAAATAAATTCAATTGATGCCCAGCAGTAACAGTAAAAGTGTTTGGTTCTTTTAATAAATCGACATTATATTTAACCTTGTCAAAATCAGAATAATCAGCCATTTGTTGAGCAACAACTTTATATAACAATTCTCTTTGAGAAGTTGAAAAATGTCCTTTTTTTAAATCAATTTGCTGCTCGAAATTAGCCAAACTAAAAGGAGCTTGAATATACTTCTGAAGCGCTTTCTGATTGTCATTAATTTGATTTGCTAAATCACTAAAATAAGCTGTTTGTCTTCGATCTATTGTTAATCTTTCCATAATGATATTCTGCTCTAACTTTGTATAAAGACAAAGATAAAAGGATAATGTTTTCAAATGAGACAAATTTTTAAGATTATAGAATGATGTAAAGAATCTACATTTTAATTGTACGAAAATGGGTGAAAGAAGGATAAAACAACATTGATGAATTATTCATCTATTCAGCAACTTTTAAGGTTCAATATATTTTCCGATTTTATTCAAAAAACATAGAGAAGGCTTGTTTTAAAAATCAATTGTTCGCCTAGTCATAGCCGTGTGCAATGCTTAAACTCACAAATTTTCCTTATAAATTAGAATATAGTATTTCATTCATTATCTTTGCAGAAAAATTGAAGATTATGAAAGGTATTATAAAAACAAATCGTGGAGAAATGAAGGTTGACTTTTACGACCAAGATGCTCCAAAAACTGTAGAGAACTTCGTAAAATTATCCAAAGAAGGGTATTACGATGGTTTAACATGGCACAGAGTTCTTCCTGATTTCGTTATTCAAGGAGGATGTCCAAAAGGAACTGGAACAGGTGGACCTGGTTATTCTATCGATTGTGAATTAGATGGAGGAAACCAACACCACGAAAGAGGAGTTTTATCAATGGCTCACGCAGGTAGAAATACTGGAGGATCACAATTTTTTGTATGCCACAGCAGAAACAATACTGCACATTTAGACAGAAATCATACTTGTTTTGGAATTGTTACTGAAGGTTTGGATGTAATAGACCAAATTAAAGTTGGTGATAAAATTGAAAAAATTACGATTTTAGAAGACTAGAATTCTAGCTCTAAGCATCTTTAAGTCCATTTATCGAATTGATAAATGGACTTTTTTTTGTCTCATTTTTATTATAAAACCTGGTGTGTTCTTTTACTTAAGAAAAGGAACATTTTGGGATATTTTTGAAGGTACTATGGCTTAAACTTGTTGAAGATTCCATTAACTGATCTTCATTCTTTCTATAATGAAGAAAACTAATCAGATCTAGGAGATACAAATTTAGCGCAACGCTTTTAGAAAGAACTTTGTCTAAGCTTGGCAACCCAATAAAATTGCTATTTTTCTAAAAGATTAATAAAAACTCAAAAAATACGATTAATGGAAAATTTTAATGAATACAATCAAAACAGTGATTTTAAAAACAATGAAGGACTTTCTGTAACAGCAAAAGAAAATTTAGAAAACTCATCGATTTATGTTAGAATTGTAGCTATTATAGCCATTGTAGGTGGTGCATTGGGTGCTTTAGGAGGAGTATTTCTATTGGTTGCAAATCCGATAATTGGATTGATCTACTTAGCTCTCTATGTCGTAGTAATTTATGTTTCCACTCTATTATTAAATATTGGCAAGAGCATTGATAGAGGAACTTTTGATATGGATAAATTTGCTACTAATTTCCTTAAGTATTGGAAAATAGTAGCAATCGTAACGATCTTTGGTATTGCCTTCACAATCATATCTATCGTTTTAGGCACTGCAGGAGCTTTGATGCCACTAGGTTAATAAAGAATTTCAGCAAGGGAAATTTTAATAATGAAAAAGATTACCCTGCTATAAATATGAATGCGTAATCACAACTTTTTTATCGACCAAGCTAAAAATTTAATCGATTAAACGATGATAAATTCATATTAATTAAAACATTTTATTATATTTACATATGAAATCTGATAATTATTTACTAATAATATTAAAAATACACCTCACCTGAATCAAAGTAAATTTTGATTAAATGGTACTTACACCTTAAACGTCTCAATAGTTTTAAAGTAAGATATTTTGAATAATTTTAAAGAGGGTTTAACTTTGGTTAGACCCTCTTTATAATTTAATCTACTTGCAATAATCAATTTTGTTTTTCCAAGAAAGTGCTCCTTGCAGGCCTCCTGTATGAATGAAAAGAACTTTTTGTTCTGGAGAAATTATTCCTTCTTTAAAATCTTTATGCATTTGATAAAATGCTTTTGCCGTATAAATCGGATCTAATTTTATATTTAATATCGAATAAATCCAATTGATGTATTCAAATAATTCATCGTTCACTTTAGCGTAACCTCCGAAATGTGAACTATTATGCACCTTTAACCTTTCCATGAATAAGTCAACAAAAGATTGGTCATTTAAAGCTGACAACAATAAGCCTTCTATATCTTTCTGTAAAAAACTACCTTTTAGGGCTGAAACAACATTTACTACTGATTTTTCAGAGGAACCAAGTAAAATTCCAGCTCCCGTTGTTCCGGTTCCACCTGATAAATAAATATGATCATAATCATTCAGAGTTTCAGACATCAATTCTTGACAACCTATTACTCCATAATAACTCCGACCACCTTCTGGTACAAGGAAAAAATTTGGATAATCGCTGTGCAATTGCTTAATGAAATAAGGTTCATCTTTTTCCTTGTAATCTGAACGGGAAATAAAAACCAAGTCCATTCCAAAAGAATGACAAGCTTTTAAAGTTTCATTGCTATTAAAAGATAATTCATCTCCTCTAACTATTCCTATAGATTTTAAACTGGACTCCTTCGCTGCTTTAGCTGTGGCCACTAAATGATTTGAAAAAGGCCCCCCGAAAGTAATCAGTCCTTCATTTTTTCTTTCCGCTGCTTCAAGCAAATTGTATTTCAACTTCCTCCATTTATTTCCAGAAATAACGGAATCTATTAAATCGTCTCGCTTTATGTCAAAAGAAAAAGGTTCGCCCTTCCCTATCGGAAGACGAACCTTTTCTATAATTGAATTTGAAGTATCTAACACTTCGTATTTTTTAAGATTATTGTTGTTCTTTCAACTGTTCTTGAAGTTGTCTCATTTGTTCTTCTGAAAACTGTTGTTGCTGCTGAGGTTGACGAGGTTGAACTAATGTTCCAGGCTCACCAGATTTTATTACTTGAATTTCAAATGTCAAAGTTTCAAATGGTTGAATACTTTGATTTCCTTGTTCACCATAAGCTAAATCATAAGGAAGAACCAATTTATAACGTCCACCTTCTTTCATTTCTGGAATAGCCAATTGCCATCCTTTAACTACACCATTCAAAGAAAATGAAGGTGCTGGTTGATTATTTTGAGATGATGACATGAAGCTGTTTTCTATAACATCACCATTGGAATTACTCAAAATATAATGAGCTTGAACATCTGCTCCTTTTTTCACTTTAGGTCCAGTTCCCTCTTCCAAAGTTGTTAAAATAAATCCTTCAGGATAAACCTTAGTATTTGGACGATTCTTAGCTTGTTCTAAAACTTCCATACCTTTTGCTTTCACTCCTGCGTGACGTTCTCCTTGAGACAATACTTTTGAATAGATTGTTACAGCCGAGAACGGTTGAATAACATAGTTTGGAGAATTCGGAGCTCTTAAACCTTCTTCACCATAAGCTAATTCATGAGAAGTGTGAATTGTGTAATCACCACCAACCTTCATGTGTTTAGCAGCAATTTTCCATGCTTCTGGAAAAACTATATCATCCGCATTTACAACCTGTGCATTTTCTAAATCAGACAATTTTGGATCAGTCAACGTAGAAATAATTGTATCTCCCGCTATGTTTGTCATTGTATAAACAATGTTGTACTCACCAGTTAAATCAATTGGCGCTCCTGTACCCTCTGCATTTTCTAAAAGAATATAACCTTCTTCTTTCACATCATGTTTGTGCTTTTTAGCCATTTTATTCATGAACTCTTCTCCAGCGAAGTTGTTTAAATCATTGTTAAAGTTCATAATCATTTGCTGACGTTCTTCAATAGGAATCAAAGTATCAGTTTTGTTCAAAGAATTTGCAAAACCTATTCTTGCAATATCTGGGTTAATTTCATCCATTGCGTCTTTTCCAACTAATGAATTTCTCAACATTTCTCCGAAAATAGAACCATAACAATGAGAAATTTCACTCATTTTGTGTTTCGTAGTATCTATTCCATTTCCATTCGAAAGAGCAGCTTCAAGAATTTCTCTACATTCAACAGATTTTAAATTCTCTTTAGTTAAGTACTGATAAAATCCATTCTCTAATTCAGCTTTGTTTAACTGCGCAAAAATATCTTCTGGAACATTCGTAAAGTTTGTACCCATATCTGCACCAAGTGCATAAGATATTTTTTGTTTAAAGTCTGTTAAATCAAGCTCAGAGGCATCTTTCGGAGAAGATGTGCAAGCAAAGAATAACGCTACTAACGGGATAAAAAACATTTTTTTCATATAATTATTACTGTTTATTTTCGATTTTAAATTAATTGCAAAGAAAAAGACTTTATTTGGGAATATTGACTTTATAGTTGCTTATTCTCCAAATAAAGAGTCTACAAATTCTTTTTTATTGAATGGCTGTAAATCTTTCATTTGTTCGCCAACCCCAATATATTTTACTGGGATTTTCATTTGGTCTGAAATACCAATTACAACACCACCTTTGGCTGTTCCATCTAATTTTGTAATGGCTAAAGCATTGATTTCTGTGGCCAATGAAAACTGTTTTGCTTGTTCGTATGCATTTTGACCAGTTGAACCATCTAAAACCAATAAAATTTCATGAGGCGCTCCTGGAATAATTTTCTCCATTACACGTTTGATCTTAGTTAATTCGTTCATCAAATTAACTTTGTTGTGAAGTCTACCTGCAGTATCAATAATTACCACATCAGCACCTTGTGACTTCGCTACTTCCAGCGTTTCAAAAGCTACAGAAGCTGGATCTGCTTGCATACCTTGCTCAACTATTGGAACCCCAACTCGGTTGGCCCAAATAATCAATTGATCAACAGCCGCAGCACGGAATGTATCCGCTGCTCCAAGAACAACCTTCTTGCCCATGTCCTTAAATTGATAAGCCAACTTACCGATAGTTGTTGTTTTTCCAACACCGTTCACCCCAACAACCATTATAACATGTGGATTATTTTCAGGATGTGTAGGAATATCATAATCGATATCACTCGTATTGTTTTCTTCCAAAAGCGAAGCAATTTCACTTCTCAAAATCCCTTTAAGCTCAGATGTATTTACATACTTTTCTTTACTTACTCGTTCTTCAATACGTTGTATGATTTTAATCGTAGTTTTTACACCAACATCAGAAGTGATCAGAACTTCTTCTAGTTCATCTAATACCTCTTCATCAACTTTGGATTTACCAACAACTGTACGAGTTAATTTAGATAAAAAGCTGTCTTTGGTCTTCTCAAGTCCTTCATCAAGCTTCTTCTTTTTATCCTTTCCAAAAAGTCCAAATAATGCCATAATATAAAAAAAGAAAAGCTTCCTACCAGAGGCAAGAAGCTAATTAAAAATATTTATTTAAATAGAGTATTCAAATACTATTTGGTGTTTTTTAACCAATCTTGTACCTCTCCATTTAGGACTATTGATTCACGGAATGAATAAGCTCCTCTTTCGTTTTTCACCATCTTGATCACTTTCGTGTGGGCTTTACCACCTCCAGTTTGAATAGATGCTACTGATTTCTTTGCCATAACTCAACTATTTAATTTCTTTGTGAATTGTCATTTTCTTAAGAATAGGGTTGAATTTTTTCAATTCCAAACGCTCTGGCGTGTTTTTTCTATTCTTAGTGCTGATGTATCTTGAAGTTCCAGGCTTACCTGACTCTTTATGCTCAGTACACTCTAGTATAACCTGAACTCTATTTCCTTTTTTTGCCATTTTCTTATTTTTCTAGTGTAATAACTATATGCAGTTATCTACTATTTTAAATATCCTTTCGCCTTTGCCTCTTTCACACACGCAGTAATACCATTCTTGTTGATAGTACGTAACGCCGAAGTCGAAACTCTTAGGGTTATAAACTCTTTCTCTTCTGGAAGATAAAATCTCTTCTTTACTAAATTAGGGTAAAACTTACGTTTTGTTTTTTGGTTGGAGTGAGAAACATTGTTCCCAACCATTACTTTTTTCCCTGTTAACTGACAAACTCGTGACATATTTTAAAATAGTTTATGCTAATTACAAAAGCGGCTGCAAAGAAATATAAATTTTCTCTATTAGCCAAGGTTTTAAAGATTTTATTTCACATTTCTGCAAAAAACCAATCCCCATTTTTAATGGAATGCAAATATAAGGCAATCAAACAAAATATGCAAGTATTATTTTAAATTACATCTACTTTTATACTAAAATTGTTTTGTTAATAAAAATTAGTCGCGGCGATATTTCATTTCACTGTTTGAGTTCACCGCAGTTAGTGTGCGATTTATCTCAACCTTACCCGCACTCAGAGAACTGGCCTGAACTAATCCTATTCCAAAAGTACTCCTCTATTCTACTCCGAAATCAATTAACTTATAAAAAACTTCGGTGCCTTTCTGAATATCAGTAGTGTCAAAATTTTGAATGGTAAAGTCTTTGAAATTCTTTTCAACCAATCCAACACCTTTTGCATAGACTTCGTATTTCACACGATAATCGACCAACGAAAAAAAATCCTCGTAATTCACTTTGCATGTCTCTTCAAAATCAAATCCATTAATCACTTGATTTTCATCAACGTTGGAATAAAAAACCTCTTGTTCGTCCATTGAATTAAAGGCATTTACATCCCACTCTTCATCATTCTTCACTGAAAAGACCATTTTTATTAAACGCTGATTTTCCTCAACCACTTCACCACGCGACCCATCTAATATTCGAGTCCAAACGCGTTCATCTATCAAATCTCCAGTTTGTAAATCATATCGATATTGAAAAAATTTTTGATTTACCCTTCCTACATTATCCAAAACATCTTCTCCAATCAGCGTTTTTAATCTGTAGCGATTGGTATCGTGTTGTGGGATTATGTTAACATCATGAAAAACTTCAGTAACCTCATATTCAACAAATGCACCTTGATTTATTGGAAAGTATTCAAAACCAAAATCAACACTAGCTTTCTCCTTGCAAGCAAACAGTCCGAGCAGTAATGCACTAAATATGATTGTCTTTTTCAATTGAATGGTTTAAATTATAAAGTAATAAATATATTCTAATTATTCGGATTAACTCCTTCCTTTTGTAATTTCTCTAAATATTTGGTAAGAATATCTCCTTCTAACTGAACACCATTTCTATAATAAATACGCCCTAATTCTTTTCCTGATTCATCATAAGTGATCCACCAACCGTGCTTCTTCTTATTTTTCCATCGCTCTTCAATCATGGTTTTACCATTCGCATGATTTTTTAAGATCACACCATTTAAAGCACCGTCTAAATACTGACCTTCAGATTTTATTATACCATCTGGAAAATATTCGACGAACTTCCCTTCTGGCTTTCCATTTTCAAAGTTAGTTTTTCTTAAAATCAATTTTATTTTGGGATTTTCAACTGCTTCACGACCATAATACGTAATGCGCTCGCCGTGCAACAATCCATTTTTGTAGGTTTCGGTAAAACTATAATGTCCCGTAGGTAAAAAATGAGTCCAAACACTGTCCTTCTTTTCTCCTTTATAAATTCCGTGAGCAATTAATTCTTTTGTTGTTTCATAATAAAATGCTTCAGAACGATTACTATTTTCATCATGGCTTATTATAGAACGAACTTGTCCTGTTGGATAATAAAAGATAAATTTCCCTACAGGCTTGTCATTCTTAAACTGACCTTTATAACGTATGTCATCAGAATCATCATAAGTTTTCACCCAGTCTCCCTGCTTTTTCCCTTGCGCATCAACCTGATTGATTTGGGCAAAAGAATTAAACCCAAAACTAATGGTGAGGATTCCACTAAAAATTATTGATTTAAAAAATGAGTACATCTGCAAGTTCATTTAAATTATTTACTTTAATATCTGGTTCAATCGTGACGATTTCCGCTGAATGAATTAGTACAGTTTTCATTCCAAGATTCATTCCAAATTGAAGGTCCGACCCAGTATCACCAACCATAATCGATTTTTTAAAATCTATTTCTGGAAATTCATTCTGGGCTTCAATTCCCATTGCTTCATTTGGTTTTCTTCTGTCCATTTTTGCACCTCTTAAATTTGAGGCATAAAACACTTTATCCACAATGATTCCTTCCGCTTTTAAAGCTTTGCACATTTCATAATGAATTGTATCAAGTGTAGTTTCAGTCATTATTCCTTTTCCCAATCCTTGCTGATTAGTAACGACAATAATTCTAGAAAATTGCTTTGACATTTTTTTTAAACCCTTAAAAACAAAAGGTAAAAATTTAAAATCCGAAGTTGATGTGATGTAACCTTCAAAATTACGTTCATTAATCACCCCATCTCTATCTAGAAAAAGTGTCCATGAAGAATCAATCTTAATTTCAGGCATTTTTAAACTTCAGTTTCTATGAGGTAAACGTTTCTTGATGATGAGTTTCTCCCTATTAATTCGGCAATAAAACCAGCTAGGAAAAACTGACTACCAATAATCATTGCAGTTAAAGCGATATAAAATTCTGTTCGCTGAGCAATTAATGGAGACAAACTATCTGAGAAAAAGCTAACTATTTTATCAATCCCTAAATACAATGCAAAAGCGAATCCAATTAAAAATAAAATTGTTCCTATTGCTCCAAAAAAGTGCATTGGTTTTTTACCAAACTTTCCAATAAACACAACAGATAGTAAATCAAGTGGACCATTTACGAATCTGTTCAACCCAAACTTTGTTGTTCCGAATTTACGTGCCTGATGTTGAACTACTTTTTCGCCAATCTTACTAAAACCTGCAAACTTGGCCAAGGCTGGAATATAGCGATGCATGTCTCCATACAATTCAACACTTTTTACAACAATGGATTTATAAGCTTTCAATCCACAATTAAAATCATGCAAATAAATCCCTGTCAGTTTTCGTGCTGTCCAATTATATAATTTTGTAGGAATAGTTTTGGACAAAGGATCAAATCTCTTCTTTTTCCATCCAGAAACCATATCTAAATCGTCTTCTTTTAGCATGCGAACCATCTCTGGAATTTCTTCTGGTGAATCTTGTAAATCAGCGTCCATTGTAATTACAAATTCTCCTTTTACAGCTTCAAAACCTTTTTGTAGTGCAGCAGACTTTCCGTAGTTACGCTGAAACTTAATTCCTCGAACACATTCATCTATAGATTTTAACTCCATGACAACATCCCAAGATCCGTCTTTGCTCCCATCATCCACAAAGATAATTTCGTAGGTAAAATTGTTCTTTTGCATTACAGAAATTATCCATTTATGCAATTCTGGTAGTGATTCAACTTCATTATAAAGAGGAACAACAATAGATATTTCGATTTTTCTATCCATGAGTGAGCAAATATAAAAATTTCTTTTGTTGAAACTTGTTTCAGATCATTTTAGGTGATTATTAATTTTTAATTCTGCACAAACTAATGTCACCTTACCTATAATAAACCGATAAGTATCTAAAATCCACAAACACTTACAAAATTTTAATTTATATTGCATGCAATAAAAACAGTTTACAATTTTCTATTTTATGAAAAATGCAGCATTTTTTCTTTTTCTTTCTTTTATTATCTCCATTCCACAAATGTATGGACAATATGAAAACGCTATTTCAAATCAAGTTTTAGTGAGAATGCAAAAAGGTCAAGACCCCTATTTCATGCTAAGAAATACACCAGCTCATTTTGAAATAAATGTAGAAAGCATTTTATCTCCTCACGCTGACATTTGGTTACTAGATTTTAACGACGCCCAAACTGATATCGCTGAAGTTTTAAGTTTACTACAAAAACAATCCTCTATATTATATGTGCAACCCAACAGAAAAGTTGAATTGAGAGCTGCACCAAACGATCCGTTTTATGGGTCACAATGGCACCATTCAAATATTGATTCGGAATTAGCGTGGGATATTACAACTGGTGGAACAACTCCAAATGGAAAAGAAATTGTTGTTGCCCTTATAGAAAGTGCAGATTTATTAAATCACGATGACCTGAGTGATAATCATTGGGTAAACACTGAAGAGATTCCAAACAATGGTGTTGATGACGATGGAAATGGATACATTGATGATTACAATGGTTGGAATGTTTCTACAAATAACGACAATATTGGTGCTGGATCCCACGGTACAAGTTGTGCAGGAATGATGGGAGCTAAGGGAAATAACGATCAAGGAGTATCAGGAATTAATTGGGATTTAAAAATAATGGATATTGCTGGATACTCAAGTCCGTTTACAGAAGCAAACATAGTAGCTTCTTACAATTACGCATTAAGTGCAAGACTTTTGTGGAATCAAACCAATGGTGCCAGAGGAGCTTTTGTAGTAGCAACAAGCTCTTCTTGGGGAGTTGATGGTGGAAACCCTGCAAACTACCCAATTTGGTGTAGCTTTTATGACGATCTAGGCCAGGCAGGAATTCTAAGCATTGGAGCAACTACAAATCAAAATCAAGATGTTGACACTTTTGGAGATGTGCCTACAACGTGCTCAAGCGATTATATGATTAGTGTTACAGCCACAAATAACAATGACATTATTGATTTTGCAGGTTACGGAGACCAAACTATTGATGTTGCCGCACCTGGTTCTTCCATTTTCACAACTTCTCAGAACAATTCTTATGGATCAACTTCAGGAACATCATTTGCATGTCCATTAACCGCAGGATTAGTTGGGTTAATGTACAGTATTCCGTGTTCAAGTCTTGAAACCATGGCTATAAATGATCCTTCTGGAACTGCCGAAATAGTTCGTCAAGCGATGTTTGCTGGAGTGGATCAAACACCACACTTACAAGCAAGAACAGTAACTGGAGGAAGAATAAATGCCAAAAACTCTTTGGATGAATTAATGAATATTGTTTGTGGATCATGTATGCCACCAACAAACATTTCCACCATAAATGTAAATGATTATGATGCAAAAATTTCATTTATCGACACCGCTGTTGTCAATGATTATTTAATTAACATTCAGGTAGCTGGTTCTGGAAACTGGTCTAACTATACATTTCCAGATACGTCATATTTAATTACTGGTTTAACAAGTTGCACAAGCTATGAATATACTATTTCTACAATTTGTGACGGAGAAATAGGTAGTCCATCACAGATTTATTCATTTACAACTTCTGGATGCGGAAGCTGCATTGAATTACCATATTGTGCAAATGAAGCGAATGTTAATTCCACTCCTACTTTAACCGTTTATCATCCTAATTCAATTAGCGGAAGCTACACTTTTGAAGCAACTACCAATTGGGGAGGCGATATTGAAAGTGGTTATGTTTTTGGCGAATTAGTATTAGTGGATGACGGAACAACTTCTCCTAATGAGGGTTGTAATGCTTTAATAAACGGAACGGCTTTAAACGGAAATATTGCAATAGTAGAAAGAGGAAATTGCAATTTTACAGTGAAAGCAATGAATGCACAAAACGCTGGTGCTACTGCCGTAATAGTCATAAATAATGGTCCGGGAACCATTGATATGGGAGGAAATAGTAATACGGTTACTATTCCTGCAGTTATGATTTCTCAAGCAGATGGAAACACTTTAATCTCAAGTATCAACAACGGTGATCAGCCAAATGCACTTTTAGGGGTACAAAATGAATGGATAGAAGAATTTGAAATTGATGGAAACATTTTTTCCAGTGGAGATAACAATGGTTACATTTTTAATGACAATTCATTTAATTTAAATATCGGTCAAAACTATCCATTTTCTTTAACTCCAGGATTTGATGGTCAAGCCTTAGAAGAATACACGAGAATATGGATAGATATAAATCAAAATGGAGTATTCGACAATTCTGAATTACTTTTTGACCAAGGAATGACTTCAACAGGTGCTGTAAATGACAATTTCACAATTCCTCCGTCAGCTACTTTAGGCAAAACTAGAATGCGTGTTCAAATGGCTTATCAAGGTGCTGGAGCTACAGGATTACCAGCTGAATGTGGTAATTTTGACTTCGGTGAAGTGGAAGATTATTGCATTGAAATTAGAAGCGGGATAGCTTGTGGAATTGTTGTTAATCCCACAGTTCTTGACCCAACATGTAATGAAGTTCAAGATGGGGCAATTGCTCTTAATACTTCTGGTGGTACTCCAGGTTATACTTTTATGTGGAATAATGGACTGAATTCCGAAAACATAAGCAATTTAAACACCAATAACTATTCAGTCTTAATAACAGATGCAACAGGTTGTGACACAACGGTTAATTTCTCACTTATTTATGACACTCAATTATCAATTAATGAAAACATAACCCCTCCTACTTGTGAAAATGCAACAGATGCTTCTATTACAGTTAATGCTTCTGGTGGAACAGGATTCACATATCAATGGAACAATGGTCCAAATTCAGATACATGGAACAATATTGGAAGTGGAAACTACCAAGTTACTGCAACTGACAATATTGGTTGTGAGATTACCTCGCAATACAATGTTTTGACTCCAAATGTACCTTTGCCTACAGCTGGTTTTACTGCAGATCAATTTGATTTAGTTATAGAATTCACCAATGGCTCACAAGGCGGTGTTTCTTATTTATGGGACTTTGGAGATGGAAATACATCCACCGCATTCGAACCAACTCACACATACGCAACAACAGATTTATACGATGTATGCTTAACTGTTTATGGAGATTGTGATACAGTTGTAACCTGCAATTCTTTCAATATTCAAAATGTCGGGTTAGACAATCAAATCTTGTCGCATGGAATAAAACTCTTTCCTAATCCTGCTTCTTCGAGTATAACAATAGAAAAAGAGAATGACGACATAAATAAGGTGATTGTCTACTCTTCTACCGGGAAAATTGTTGAAGAAATCAATCTATTAGTAAATAATCAAGAAGTTACTATTGAAAATTGGTCAGCCGGGATTTATTATTTCCACTTTATCACTAATAAGGAAGAATATGTATTCTCAAAACGATTGAGTGTGGTGAAGTAATTGAGAATTGACAATGATCTCGGACGGTTTACTAACCGTCCCTTCATTGCAACACCGATTGATGGTTATTATAAAAAACTCCTAAAAAGAAAAAGAGGAATAAATGCTAAACACTTATTCCTCTTTTTGCTAAACCATGCTAAAACTATAAAACCAGGTTATTCTATTTACACTAAAATAACCTTGATGCAAATCTAACTATTTATTTCTGATCAGAACATAAAAATTCAAATTTTAACATTTATTTTTTCTGGAGTATCTTTTATTATTAATTAACCGAAACATTTTAGTGTTTTTTCTTGTCATTGACTATTGTAAACTCTACTTTTGGCGACATTAACCAAAGTAGAAAATCTCGCGAACATGAGCGTATTAGTAAATAAAGAATCAAAAGTTATTGTCCAAGGTTTCACAGGAAGTGAAGGAACATTCCACGCAGGTCAAATGATTGAATTTGGAACCAACGTTGTAGGAGGTGTAACACCTGGAAAAGGAGGACAAAAGCACTTAGACAAACCAGTATTTAACACAGTTCAAGATGCAGTTGACAAAACAGCAGCTGATGTTTCTATCATTTTTGTGCCACCAGCTTTCGCTGCTGATGCAATTATGGAAGCTGCAAATGCGGGAATTAAAGTGATTATCTGTATTACAGAAGGTATCCCAGTAAATGACATGATCAAAGCAAAAGAGTACATCTCTGCTTATGACACACGTTTAATTGGACCTAACTGTCCTGGAGTTATTACAGCGGGAGAAGCTAAAGTTGGTATTATGCCAGGTTTTGTTTTCCAAAAAGGTTCTGTAGGTATCGTTTCAAAATCTGGAACTTTAACTTACGAAGCTGCTGACCAAGTAGTAAAAGCTGGATTAGGAATTACAACTGCAATTGGTATTGGTGGTGACCCAATTATTGGAACAACTACTCAAGAAGCTGTTGAATTACTGATGAACGACCCTGAAACAAAAGGAATCGTAATGATTGGTGAAATCGGTGGTAACTTGGAGGCAAATGCTGCAAGATGGATTAAAGAACATGGAACTAAGCCAGTTGTTGGATTTATCGCAGGTGAAACTGCTCCAGCAGGAAGAACAATGGGTCACGCAGGTGCAATTGTTGGTGGTGATGAAGACACTGCTCAAGCGAAAAAAGCAATCTTAAAAGAATGTGGTATTCACGTTGTTGATTCTCCAGCGAAAATTGGTGATAAAATGGCTGAATTGTTAAAATAACATTCAACAAATATATTTAAAAGGGAATCGAAAGGTTCCCTTTTTTTGTTTCAATAAATGACTAATTTTGAAATGCGGGTGCCTAAGACTGGTTCAATCACCGATTTTTATTTTTAATATTGATTGTCGAATCTTACAATCTCATTCTAAACAAAAGCGCTATTTAAACCTTATATTTAAAATATACAAAAACAACATAAAAATGGATTTAAAAAACAAGATAGTTCTAATCACTGGTGGGAATTCTGGCTTAGGTAAAGCAACGGCTAAGCTTTCTATTGAAAAAGGGGCAAAAGTAATAATCACTGGTAGAGACCACGATAAAACAAAGTCAGTAGCAGATGAACTTGGTGCAACTCCATTCAAATGTGATGTCACGAAAGATGAAGAAATTGATGCATTATATACTTTTATTGAAAAGGAATTCGGAAGATTAGATGTTTTGATTAATAATGCAGGAATCGGAATTCGAAAATCTTTGGTTGAATTAACAAGAGATGAATTAAGGCAAGTATATGAAGTAAACGTATTTGGTGCCGCAATGGTAGCACAAGGAGCAGCTAAAATATTCATCAAACAAAATGAAGGAAATATTGTAAACATAGCCTCTACTGCTTCATTGAAAGGTTATCCAACAGGTTCAATCTATTCCACTTCAAAATTTGCATTAAGAGGAATGACACAATGCTGGCAAGGAGAACTTAGAAAAAACAATATTCGCGTTATTCAAGTTAACCCAAGTGAAGTTCCAACAGCATTTGGAGACGAAGAAAACCGAACAGAAAGACCATTGGAAGAAAACAAATTAACTCCTGAAGATATAGCAATAACAATTGTCAATACTTTAGAAATGGACAAAAGAGCATATGTTCCCGAAGTAACAGTACATGCTACGAATCCATTTTAGAATTTAGGTAAAATCAAAAGTAGATTCCCTCCTACTTTATATCACAACGAAATGAGTCAGATAATCAAAGTTATCTGGCTTTTTTTATTCAACAAGTGTTTACTTTTTTTGTCCACCATTTCCCCCTCCGCCCTTTAGTTTTTTTACTCTTTTCAGCAGTCAATATTTTTGCGTGTGCTTCCAAGGTCGCAAGCACAAAATACTTTCCGGCGATAAAAAAAGCTGCATAAAGCTCTCGGCTGTTGTCAGGGAGGGAAATCAAAGTATATTGTTAAATACTCTGAAATGAAACGGAATGGACCAAGAAATTTAATAGATTTACAAAAAAAATTAAAACTATATCCTCATGAAAAATATTGTAACAAATATCATCACTGTAGTAGTACTGTTAGCTTTATCGTTTTCATGTAATAAAAAAAAGGAAGGACAATTGAAAGTACTTCTTACAGATGACCCTGCTAATTTTACAGAAGTAAATGTAAACATTACTGAAGTTTGGGCGCA
>NZ_PVSS01000014.1 GCF_003025005.1 Brumimicrobium mesophilum | reverse complement strand
ACCTCTTCTTAAACCACAGGCATATATCAATGTTAACATCATGCGGTGCTTTAGGTTAATTGGCGCATCTAAAATAGCTTTCACCTCTTCTTTACTCAAAACATTGGGTAATTTATTCTCTTGTCGAGGTCTTTGAATTAAATCTACTTCCAGCGTTCGATTTTGAACTTCTCGAAAAAATAACTTCAATCCATTTACCAATTGATTTTGGTAGCTGGAGGAAAGTTTCCTTTTCATTATATATTCAGTATTGAAAAAGACAAAGTCTTCATTATTAATTTCCTGTAAGCTCTTTTCATGAAAGAAGTTAAAAAATACTATGAGTAGCTCAGTATATGATTTAATCGTATTCTCACTGTATCTTTTATAAAT
Source organism: Brumimicrobium mesophilum (assembly GCF_003025005.1). GTDB lineage: Bacteria > Bacteroidota > Bacteroidia > Flavobacteriales_D > Crocinitomicaceae > Brumimicrobium > Brumimicrobium mesophilum. The sequence goes on along the minus strand of NZ_PVSS01000014.1, from coordinate 121,344 downwards.
CATATACTTTTTGAAAACAGCCAAACTTTCGATTACTTCGCTGGATAGCTTTTCATACTTGAATAAAGTAATTTCAAACATTTCTCGATACCTCGATGAATCCGGCAAATGCCAAACCTTTAAGGTAGAACTCCATTTTCTTCCTTGGAGCTTTTTGAATCGATTAATCAATTCTAACTTGTTTTCAAATTCTACGGCAATTCGCTGTTTTCCTTCATATTCTATAATCTTAGCTTTAACTGTCGACATCTTGTTGATTTTAAGGTGATTTTGGTATCTTGATTTAATCTAAGATAAGAAAGATTAATAGAATTAACATTACCTTTTTAGAATGTAATTTATTCTTCCTAGTATAGAATTGTAATTCGTATTTGATATAAAACCTATTTAACAATCGATTTATGAATCATCGAGATAATATCCAACCAACTAAAATATTTTCTTTGGGAATCATCCGATTCAAGGAAACCTTAAATCCCGAGTCAAACAAAATTCGTAATTCCTAATTGATTATCCCTAATTGATTATTTTTATAAAAAAATAAAATGATGACTGAATTCAAAGGACATATTCTTGACATATCAAATAAACAAATCATCAAAGGTTCAATTCAAATCGAAAATGGAAAAATTCGTTCCATTACACCTTGCGATGAAGTTCCAAATCAGTACATTCTTCCGGGGTTTATTGATGCGCATGTTCATGTGGAAAGTTCGATGTTAATTCCTTCCGAATTTGCACGATTGGCGGTTAAACACGGAACAGTAGCCACGATTTCTGATCCACATGAAATTGGAAATGTTTTGGGTAGGAGTGGAGTTGAATATATGGTCAAGAATGGGGGGCAAACTCCTTTTAAGTTCTTTTTTGGTGCGCCTTCTTGTGTTCCTGCTACGACTTTTGAAACGGCAGGAGCTGAGATAGGTTTGGAAGATCTTCGTGCAATATTTGATTTACCTCGTGTGCATTATTTAGCCGAAATGATGAATTATCCGGGTGTACTTTTCCGAGATAAAGATGTTATGGCGAAAATTGAATTGGCTAAAAGTCTAAACAAAAGAGTGGATGGTCACGCACCGGGATTAAGGGGTGAAGATGCTAAAAAATACATCGAAGCAGGAATTGAAACCGATCACGAATGTTTTACGAAGGAAGAAGCCCTCGATAAATTGAAATATGGAATGAAAATTCTAATTCGAGAGGGGAGTGCTGCTAAGAATTTTGAAGCACTTTATACTTTGATTGATGAATTTCCGAACGATACGATGTTGTGTTCAGACGATAAACATCCCAACGATTTTGTAGAGGGACATATTAACCAATTGGTGGCACGTGCAGTTGAAAAAGGTTGTGATTTATTCAATATTTTACAAGCCGCATGTATAAATCCAATCGAACATTACAATATGGATGTTGGACAATTAAGAATTGGTGATCAAGCAGACTTCTGTATCATTGAAGATTTGAAGGACTTTAAAGTAAAGCAAACAATCATTGATGGAAATATCGTTTTTGAAAATGATGAAGTTCAATTTCCTAGAGTAGAAGCCGAAATGCCAAATAACTTCAATTGTTCTCCTATAGAATTATCTCAATTAAAAGTGCTCAACACAAGTGATAATGTTAGAGTTATCGTAGTTGAAGATGGTCAATTGGTGACCAAAGAAACGGAGCATACACTTAAATCTGAAAACGGTGAATTATTCGCTGATGTGGAAAATGATATTTTAAAAGTTGTTGTCGTCAATCGTTATTTTGATGCAAAGCCATCAGTGGCTTTTATAAAGAACTTCGGATTGAAAAAAGGTTCAATTGCTTCTTGCGTAGCGCATGACAGTCACAATATCATTGCCGTTGGAACAAACGATGAGGATATTCAAAAAGCGGTAAATTTAATTATTCAAGAAAAAGGCGGAATTTCTCTGGCTAATGGCACGGAAGAAGAAGTCTTAGGTTTGCCGGTTGCAGGAATTATGACAACAGAAAGCGGTGAAAAAGTAGCAGAGCGCTATGAATTTTTAGATCAACGTTCAAAAGAATTAGGTGCTCAATTGAGTTCTCCTTACATGACCCTTTCATTTTGTGCTTTATTGGTTATTCCTCAATTAAAACTTAGTGATAAGGGACTTTTTGATGGTGGAGCATTTCAATTTGTTTCGCTTTACAATTAATGATATTACAATCTCACTATTGAAGGGGACGGAAAATTTCGAGATGAAACTATACGATTTAGTATATTTTTTTTCAAGATTATCTTAATTTTATATTAAACTCACCCTCAAAACTGATATATGGCTCACAATCATAATCACGATCATTCATCAACGAAGAATCTAAAGCTTGCTTTCTGGATGAACCTTGGTTTCTCTATATTCGAAATTATTGGAGGAATTTACGTGAATAGTGTAGCCATTATCTCCGATGCGATTCATGATTTAGGTGATAGTTTGTCTCTAGGTTCTGCTTGGTATTTAGAAAAGAAATCCAAACAAAAAGCTGATTCGAAATATTCTTTTGGATATGCACGCTATTCTTTATTGGGTGCGTTAATTAACAGCGTGATTCTTATTTTAGGATCTGGTTTTGTTATTTATGCTGCGATAGGACGATTAATTCATCCAGAAGAATCAGATGCTTTGGGAATGATTGTTTTTGCTTTAATCGGCGTAATGGTCAATGGAATAGTTGTCATTAAAATGCGTTCTTCAAAAAGTATGAACGAGAAAGTTGTTTATTGGCATATGTTGGAGGACGTTTTAGGTTGGGGAGCTGTGCTAATCGCCGCCATTGTGATTTATTTTTACCCAACTCCTTATATTGATCCCATTTTATCCTTGGCGATAACGGCTTATATTTTATATGGAGTGATTGGTCGTTTAAAAGAAACACTATATTTCTTTCTTCAAGGAGTGCCTAAAGAAATTAATTTAGACGAAATTCAGAAGGAAGTTCTTGCTATTCCACACGTTTTCGATATGCACCACACCCATGTATGGTCACTCGATGGAGATCACCATGTTTTTTCAACGCATTTATGTTTGAAGAATATTGAATCTTTTGAACAAATAACTTTAACCAAAGAAAAGGTCAAAAAGCTGCTAAAAGAGAAAGACTTCAGCCATTTTACAGTAGAAACTGAATTGGATGACGAAGGATGTACTTTTAAATGACTGCAAAAAATGATTAAGGTTTAATTACTATTGTTTAACGAGGCTTCGATTTCTATGTTTCCTTGTTCTCAATGCTTTACATTTCATTTTTGAAGCAAAGATACAGAGCGAGAAACATTGCGAGAGCAGGGAATTACTCTTCCATTTTTAAGCTTGAATTACAACTTTAATCTTTGTGAATATCTGAGTCCTGCTTTTTTTTCTCCTTTTCCCTCTACACCAAACGTCACCTCTTCTCTGTGCACCTCTGTGAAAGCCCTCCATTAACCTCCGTGTTAACCTCACCGCAGGTGAACCCCCCACACGAAACTCCGCGTTCCTTTTTTTCCTCTTTTACTTTTACCCTCTGCGAATCTCCGCCTCTTTGCGAAACTCCGCGTTCCTTTTTTTCCGAGTCAAGCCACGTTAACCATCCGATTTTCATCGGATAAACGTTAATAATTAACCATTAGAAATTAATCCCTTCTCCTTCAAAATAACTTCCATTTCTCCTTGAACTTGCTTTGCTTTTTCACCAGCTTTTTCAGCGAAATCCTCACCGTCTGAAGCATAAATAATTCCACGAGAAGAATTAACTAAAAGTCCACATTCTTCTGTCCAACCGTACTTTGATGTATCAGCTAAACTTCCACCTTGTGCTCCAACACCAGGAACTAAGAAAAAGTGATTTGGAACGATTTTACGCACGGTTTGTATGCTTTCTGCTCGGGTAGCTCCAACAACATACATTAAATTTTCAGGAGTTCCCCATTTAGATGTTTTTTTCAAAACACGTTCATATAGTTTTTCTCCTGACAAGTCTGTCATGAATTGAAAATCCAATGCTCCTTTATTTGAAGTCAATGCCAAAACAATTACCCATTTATCCTTATATTCTAAAAATGGAGTAATAGAATCCTCTCCCATGTAGGGTGCAATTGTTACTGCATCAAAATCCATGTATTCGAAGAAAGTTTTCGCATAGTAACGAGAAGTATTTCCAATGTCACCACGTTTTGCATCTGCAATCGTAAATTTATTCTTTGGAATATAATCAATAGTTTTCTTTAACGATTCCCATCCTTTTGGTCCAAGACATTCATAAAAAGCAATATTTGGTTTGTAAGCAACACAATAATCTTTCGTTGCATCAATAATCTCCTTATTGAATTCAAAAATCGGATCTTCAGTATCCAATAAATGTTTTGGAATACGATCCATATCAGTATCCAATCCAACACAAAGGAAAGATTTCGTTGATTTTATTTCTTGGATGAGTTTTTCTCTTGTCATTACTTACTACTTAAAAAAATAAGAACGGCAAATATAATGAAATTTTGTGGTAAGTGAGTTATGGAATCAAGACTGTCATTCTCTCTTCCACTTCAACAGAAAAATATCCAAGAGCTTGATCCTTAAAATTCGAAATAGGGTTGGAAGGTGATGCATTAAAAAATCCTCCATCATTATAAGATTCCTCAAAGGTTTTAATGAATTGATAGCGATAATAATCTACCGATCTCAATCTAAATTCAATTGTGTCACCGCTTTGATAATAGACAGGAATAGCGTTGTTGTTGGTTTGTCCATCCATTAATTCATCTGTAAACATGGAATATTTAGAGTAATAGTTGTTTTGTGTAAATCCTATTTCTGAAAAACCAGTTAAATAATAATTCTTTTCATTAGCAGGATCAATAAATATAGGTTTTAATGCGGTGGTTGAATTCTCATTATCTAAGGCGTAATAAGTGGTGAGTACAGTGTCTAATATAATTTCAGAGGAGGTTTTACATGAAGCTTCAACTATCTTATCGCCATCTTTCAAACTCAAAGTATAATTAGTATTGTAATTAATATTGTAATTATCTAAACCAAAATATCCGCTATCGATATAATAAAAAGTGCCAATGTTTCCACTTTCATCACTAATGGTAATAATTACATCTTCCGCAGGCTTAAATTCTGGTGTTTCAAAATAATTTATTTCATGAGAAACTTTTATTTTATGAGTGCTTTCATCTTTAACCAAAAGCGCCTCTACTACAAGTCGATCATAATTATTTTGGTATTCCAAATCGACAACTTTTCCACATGAAGACAAGAAGACGATTGAAGTCAAACAAAAAACATATAAAATTGTATTTTTCATGTTATTTAATTTTAAAATTCCACGTAATTGAAGGGACAAACCTGAAGAGAGATATCTTTCTGGCTTGCATTGGACCTGGACCATTTTCTGTATAATCTTGTTCAAACTGAAACATGTAAGCATTTGCTTGTCCATAAGCATTATAAAGAGAGAAATTGAAACTTGATTCATACTTTTCAGTAGATTTCTTTTTCCAAGTTAATCCCAAATCTAAACGATGATATAAAGGCATTCTTTCTTGGTTTCTTCCAGAAAATGAAGTCGATGGATAATAATTTTCTCCTAAATAATAAAACCCAGTTGGGAAAGTAACTGCATTACCTGTATGCAATACAAATGTGGCAGATAAAGTCAATTTTGAATTAATGTCATACATTCCCACTACAGATAAATCATGTGTTCTGTCTTGTCTTGCGTTGTACCATTCTCCATAATTTATTCCTTCCATTTTTCTTTCTGTTCTTGATAATGAGTAGGAAACCCAACCCGTAAAATCTCCTTTATTTTTCTTTAATTGAAGTTCCAATCCATACGCTCTTCCTTTTCCGTACAGCAATTCTCCTTCAATTGCTTTTGTGTAAAGAAAATCAGCTGAATTTCTGTAATCGACCTCGTTTTGTGTCTTTTTAAAGTAAGACTCTATTTTTAGACCCAACTTGTTGTCGTAAAAATTTCTAAACCATCCCACTGCAATTTGATCTGCTATACTTGGCTTGGTATGGTAAGAAGTAAATAAAATAATATCCATTGGATTGGAAGAAATGGAAGGGGATAGAGTATGAATGTTTTGCGTGTTTCTGGCATAAGCAGCTTTGATTGATGTTACCGAAGAAAACGCGTAGGATAGTGCTAAACGAGGTTCAATATTGTAATAAGTTTTTGCAAATTCTCCCTTTCTGAAAAACAAAGAATCGTTTATACTTCCATCTTTATCAAATGTGAATGTTGATTCACCATTTCCTAACACAGAAAAAGTAGAAAAACGTAATCCATAAGTTGCGGTTAGTTTGTTGGTTATTTGAAAATCATCTGAAACATAAGCTGCCATTTCTAAACTAGGTAATGTAGTTGATCGCTTGAATTTTGATTGACCGAATTGATTATCTTGTTCAGATTCAACCATTCCAGGAATGGATTGGTGAAGTATGGCATCTAGTCCAAATTTCAATTTATGTTTGGAATTGGCAAACCATTGAAAGTCTTGCTTTAAATGAATATCATTGATGATTGAGGAAATTCTATACATGTCGTAATCATCTCCATAATTATTCTCACTAATAATACGAAAATCGAAATTACTGTAAATTAAAGAGGTGTTGGAGAAAAGCTTGTTGTTAATGATATGATTCCATCGAATTGTCCCCGTTTTATTACCCCATTGCAGTCCAAACTGACTTTCAGATTCATATATTTCTCCAAATTCATTAGAAGAATAAGATTTATCTTTTATAATGAAGTTATCTCTTCCGAAATATCCTGAAATGAAAATTCGGTCCTTTTCACCTAGCTTATAGTTTGCTTTAGCATTCAGATCATAAAAATAAAGCTGAGAACCCGATTTACGAAGATCCTTAGAGAAACCCTTCGCAATGAAATCAGCATAAGTTCTTCTTCCAGAAATCATAAAGGAACCTTTGTTTTTCACGATTGGTCCTTGTACTGTCAATCGAGAAGCAATCAATCCTATTCCTCCATCTACTTGAAATTTCTTGTTGTTTCCTTCTTTCATTTTTATATCAACAACAGAAGATAATCGCCCTCCATAGTTGGCAGGTTGATTTCCTTTGTATAAGGTAACATCCTTAATGGCATCCGAATTAAAAGTTGAGAAAAACCCTAAAAGGTGTGATGCACTGTAAACTGTAGCTTCGTCCAAAAGAATCAAATTTTGATCAGCTGCTCCACCACGAACAGTAAATCCAGCACTTCCTTCACCTTCATCTTTCACACCTGGTAAAAGTTGTATCGCTTTTAAGATGTCTTTCTCCCCGAAAATCATAGGAAGTTTATCAATATCTTCAATGCGAAGTCGATCCACACCAATTTCAGTGTTGGTTATGTTGTCATTTTCTTTGGTGCCAGATACTGTAACTTCTTCAAATTCTTGAAGCTTTGATTTTAACTGAATGTTCTTCTGAATGCTACTTGATAAATCTAAAGTAAGCAGCAGCTTTTCGTATCCGAAGTAGGAAACAATAATTGAATATTCACCTTTAGGTAAGGTGAGAGAAAAGAACCCATATTCATTGGTTAATGCGCCAAATTTATGATCTGAAGTATAAATCTGTACTCCAATTATTTCTTCTCCAGAACTAAAATCTGAAATAGACCCACTGAAAGTTGCATTTTCTTGGGTGAATGCGAAAAATGTGCTAAAAAGAATGGATAGAAGTAGAAGTCCTTTCATTATTGTGGGTTAAATAGTAGTTGACAAATATAGATAATTATTTATGTATAAAAATTGTAGTTATTTTAACGATTGAATAATCTGATTATTTCATTAATGAATAAATTTAGAATGAATGTCTAATACGATTTTGTAAAATATACAATTCACAATTTTAAATCAGTTAAATCTTTAAGAGATGAGTAAAGTTTTAATTCAACTAGCCCAATAATAATTTCAAGTTAACCAACGTTTTATCATTTTATAACGTATATTAGTTCAGTTGAAATTCTAAATTATGAGACAAGCACTACTATTTTTATTTGCTCTACTTACTTTAAATTCTGGTTATTCACAGTTCAACAGGTCGTATGGAAATATTACAACCACATCTTATTCCTACTTTTCGAATTTCTTTCATATCAGCAATAACAATGAAATGTTGTATACTAATATGTTTATCTCACCCAACAATGAGTTAATTTTAACAACCCAAGAAATTGATGATCACGGTGAAGTCATCAATTTTCAGAAGAATATTTATGTAGATGCTTCCTTTTCTAATGATGTAGGATATATTAATTCTATTTCTGGAATTTTTGATAAAGGTGTACATCGCTATTATGTTTTAATAATTGAAAATGGCAGTGGTGTAAAATTAGTTTGGTTAAAAACAGAAATAGAATCAGGAAATTTATTGGGAATCGAGTATTCTGAAGGTCTGTACAAAGTCGGCTACATGGAAACGAAATTAATTGGTGGTGAGATGGTTTCATATCTTAATAGCGGATTAAGGTTAAAACGAATTGCAATGTCAATAATTGATTTTGGAAGTGTCTTGATTGAAGAAGTTACGACTCATAGTCTAACTTTATATGACATGGAGAGAGGTAAGAAAATGGGAAAATTATTTATGCTGAAAGGCAAAGAGTATTTCATCAATACGCAAGCTGTAAATGATAGAAATATTCTTATTTACAGAAGAGAAGGTCAAAATCAATTTACTAAAATCGATTTAAATCCTAACTACCATTTTAAGTACACGCTAGGAACTACAATTTTCGTGAATGGCGATAACGATATTGTGATTACGGATGGTGAAGTGTTTAACATTATAAATTCTGAAGGAAATTATATCAAAACCATTGATTTGGAATTGGGATATACCTTTGGCTCTGACCAAAACTTCGTTTTTTATAAGGACAATAAGTATTACGTTATCTATTCTGGTAAAATGTCGGGTCCAACTGCGTTATTAATTCTTGATAAGGAATTTAATAAATTGGAGGAAAGAGAAATTAACCAGGTTTTTATAAATAGAGTGGTGGAGCATGATCAAAATTACTATTTGGATGGAGTAATAAGCAATCATGGCAAACGTGTTGTTAAATCAGATACTTTTATTCAAGGTTATATTCCATATTTGGAGAGTTTCGATGAAACATTAATTCTAAATAAAGAAGAGTATTATAATTCCTTCGATTTTCAAAATTGTGATTTGAATATGAACATTGGTTTAGGTTCTAGGGCATTTGCAATGAATGGAATTTCCCCAGGAATTACTTATAAAAACCAACAAAGATTATCTCGAGAACTTTTAGACAACTATGTTGGTGTCGATTCCGATAATAATAAATTCGGAAATACTTTAATCTATCAAACTGGTACAAGTGAATTGCCGGGACCATGCACGAATGAAGAAGACTATGATGAAGTTGAGGAAGCAAAATATAATCGTTCTTATCATTTAAGTAGGCAAATAATTGCTGATCATTTGGACTCTATTCAAAATGGAACCGTTGACTATATTCCTGTATGGGAAATAAGGAATTGGCCAGGTAATGGAAATACTTCGAAAGGTCAAGCGAAAAAATTAGCAGATTTTGTTGATTTCAATAAAAACGGAGTTTATGAACCTATGGAAGGAGATTATCCAATTATTTATGGTGATGAATGTGTTTTTAGCATTTCTCATTATTGGGATGAAGGCAATCAGAATAGAAAATTAGAATTCCATAGCTACATCTATCATTTTGATTGTGATTCAACTTCAACATTTAGAAATGTATTGTTTAGAAAATTAAATGTGATCTCCAGAGGAGCTGATTTAAATGAGTTTTATATGGGTGTTTATCAAGAAGGTGATATTGGTCAATACAATAATGATTATATAGGTACAAATCCAGATCTAGGAATGACTTATTTTTATAATGGTACTTTATCGGACTATTCAAATTATGGTGTAGGATTTAATGATCGATTAGCTGCAACTGGAACAATGATTTTAAAAGGTTTTAAAAATGAAGACAATGGCATTGATGATGATTTTGGAGTTGAAGAAAATGAATCTATCAATGGTTTAGGTTTTGGTGATGGAATCATAGACAATGAATATAGTGGACTGGCTTATTCTGTTCCTTATTATAGATTAGTTGGTTCAGGTTCAAACGCTGATTTAGCTACTCCAACTGATTTGTCTGGCGATGAGAATTTTGAGGGATGGATTAATAATGCTAAAGGATTAACCGCAGCAGGAAATCCCATAACTTATGGTGGTCTTGGATTTGGCGGTTCTGTTCCGACGAAATATGTTTTTCCATGGCAACATGACACCTTTCAATTTGGAACAAGTGGAAATCAGCCACCTTTTGAAAACTGGTCAGAAATGGATATTGACGGTTCAGGAACTGCCAATGAGGAAGGTGATAGAAAAATGTTTTCTAGTTTTGGCGAAACATCCATAAGTCAAGGAGATATGATAACCCTTGATTATGCGTATTTGTTTACAAGAGATGAAGCAAATTCTACTGCGATTACTTCACCACTCCAATCTCTTTTTGAAAAAGGAGATTCAATCAGAAATGCATTCTTATCTAACAATATTTCATGCGGAAAGAATTTTGATGGCTTGATTGTCGAAATTCCAAAAAAGAACCCATTTATAACTGGTCAAATAAATATTTTTCCAAACCCATCGAGTGGACAATATAAAATTACTGGAATAGGGAAAGCAAACACAATTACGGTGTATGGTTTGAATGGAGCTAAAGTAAAGGATATCACAAATTATAAAATCGGAGAAATTATTGACCTACAAAATGTAAGGGGAGGAATTTACTTTTTTCATATTGTTGATCAGTACCAAAATGAAGTTAAAAAAGTAATTAAGAAATAAANTTCATATTGTTGATCAGTACCAAAATGAAGTTAAAAAAGTAATTAAGAAATAAAATTTCTCCCGACTAGCTAAACCCATCACCTTTCATTCCGATAAAGTGAAACGCCGAGGAGTCTCTTTTGACAGATATTCATTTTACCAAAATGAATAATCTTTTCAGTCAAAACAGAGTCAGAATAATTAAATTCCCACAAACAAAAAAATGGGTTACACAATCAGCGTAACGCATTTTAATAAATTTATCCTTCAATCTTTCAATCTTTCAATCCTTCAATCCTTCAATCCTTCAATCCTTCAATCTTTCAATCCTTCAATCTTTCAATTTTAGAATCAAGTAAAATTCCAACAATGAAAAGAACGTTTTGTACACTTAGCGAAGTGATCTCATGACCAAAGGGAGTATAAAAGAGATTCCTCGGCATTTTAATTCTTATGAAAGAATTAAAATTTTGTCGGAATGACGACTCATCTTGTTGGTTTTCGGGAGAAATGTTACTCAAGCGAAGCTTGAGTAACATTTCTCCCGACTAGCTAAACCCATCACCTGTTATTCCGACAAAGTGAAACGCCGAGGGATCTCTTTTGACAGATATTCATTTTACCAAAATGAATATCCTGTGCAGTCAGAGCAGAGTCAGAATAATCGAATTCCAACAATCAAAAAATGCGTTACACAATTAGTGCAACGCATTTGAATATTTTTGAGTTAACCAAAATTCGTAATTCGTAATTAAAATATTCGTAATTATTTAAGCAATCCCTTCCTCACCTTTCAATTTCTCAGCATTTTCAGCCATTTTCAAAGAATCAACCATTTCCTGAATATCTCCGTTCATAAACGACGAAAGATTGTACATTGTTTTGTTGATACGGTGATCCGTAATTCTACCTTGAGGATAATTGTAAGTTCTGATTTTAGCAGATCTATCTCCTGAAGAAACCAATGACTTACGCTTTTCAGCACGTTCTTCCATGATTTTGTCCAATTGAACTTGGTATAATCTTGAACGTAAAACAGTAAGGGCTTTATCGTAGTTTTTGTGTTGAGAACGACCATCTTGACATTCAACAACAATTCCAGAAGGCGCGTGTGTTAAACGAATGGCTGAATCCGTTTTGTTTACGTGTTGACCCCCAGCTCCAGAAGCACGGAAAGTATCACGACGAACGTCACCCATATTCAATTGAACATCTACTTCTTCCGCTTCAGGTAAAACTGCTACGGTAATGGCAGATGTATGAACACGACCTTGAGATTCTGTTTCAGGGACACGTTGAACACGGTGTACACCAGATTCAAATTTCATCGTTCCATAAACTCCATCTCCTTCAATGTTCATGGAAACCTCCTTGTAACCAGTTGTTCCTTCGTTGGAGTTGATGATTTCAACTTTCCATCCTCTTTCCTTGAAGTACATGGTGTACATACGGTAAATATCTTCAACGAAAATACAAGCTTCATCTCCACCCGTTCCAGAACGCAATTCTATAATCACGTTTTTGTCGTCTTCTGGATCTTTAGGTATCAACATGAATTTGATTTCTTCCTCCATTTCTGGACGTTGATGCTCTAATTCATCTAGCTCCATTTTCGCCATTTCTCGCATTTCAGGATCTTTCTCCTCTGCAAGTAATTCACGTGACGAAGCGATGTTTTCTAAGACGTTTTTATATTCTTCGTAAACTTTGTCGAGTTCCTCTAAATCTTTGTATTCTTTGTTCAGCTTAACATAGCGTGTCATGTCCGAAATAATGTCAGGGTCAACGATTAATTGACCAACTTCCTTAAAACGGTAATGTATAGCTTCTAATTTGCTTAATAATGTATTATCCATAAATGTGATTAATATTCAAAAGTACCGAATTCCGATGTAATCGTAAGTTTTTTACTTTCACTTTCTTCTACGCGACCAACAATTTGTGCATCAACATTAAATGATTCTGAAATCTTAATAATGTCCTGTGCAATTTCTTCAGGTACGTAAAGTTCCATTCGGTGTCCCATATTGAAAACTTTGTACATCTCTTTCCAATCCGTTCCAGATTCTTCGTGAATCGCTTTAAATAACGGTGGAATAGGGAAGAGGTTATCTTTAACAATATGTAAATTATCTATAAAGTGCAATACTTTAGTTTGTGCACCACCACTGCAATGAACCATTCCATGAACGTCTGCACGGTGATTGTCTAAAATTTTCTTAATGATTGGAGCGTAAGTTCGCGTTGGAGAAAGTACTAATTTTCCAGCGTCAAGCGCACTACCTTCAACTTCATCCGTTAATTTGTAATTTCCACTATACACTAAATCATCAGGAACACTTGGGTCAAAACTCTCTGGGAATTTCTCTGCCAAATATTTATGGAAAACATCATGACGAGCAGAAGTTAATCCATTCGATCCCATTCCTCCATTGTATTCTGTTTCGTAAGTTGCTTGTCCAGACGATGAAAGTCCAACAATTACATCTCCAGGTTTTATGTTGTGATTAGAAATCACATCTTCACGTTTCATTCTACAAACCACAGTTGAATCTACGATAATTGTACGAACCAAATCTCCAACATCAGCAGTTTCACCACCAGTTGAGTCAATTCCGATTCCCATTTCACGTAAATCAGCCAATAATTCTTCAGAACCATTAATTAACGCAGAAAGAACCTCTCCTGTAATCAAGTTTTTGTTACGCCCGATAGTAGAAGAAACAAGGATGTTATCCGTAGCTCCAACACATAATAAATCGTCAACATTCATAATCAAAGCATCTTGAGCAATACCTTTCCAAACAGAAATATCTCCTGTTTCTTTCCAGTACATGTATGCTAAAGCAGATTTTGTTCCAGCACCGTCAGCATGCATTACAACACAGTGGTCTTCGCTACCAGTCAATAAATCTGGAACTATTTTACAAAATGCCTTAGGGAAAAGTCCCTTGTCAATATTTGCAATTGCATTGTGCACATCTTCTTTCCCTGCGGAAACACCTCTTTGATTATAACGATTATCTGCCATGATTCTTTTACGATTATGAAAACGCAAAGATAATTAAAATTTAAGAGTTGGTTGTGTTGTTGATTCGTTAATTCGTTAAGTTGTGAATTTGCTGATTTTTTAATGAGTTTGTTGTACAATTCGTAATTAAAATATTTATAATTCGTAATTGTTTCAGCGTCCTTTTCTGCCTCCATCTCCAATCTGTTTCCTGTTTTTGCCACGCTGTAAAATCCCCAAAAAGGAGCATTCCGTTGGTCGCTCTTTTCGTGAATACAGCTGAGCAAACCAGTTCAACAGGATTTCCGTTTCCGTCAGGGCCGGTGAAGATGCTAGTTCCTTTAAACACAATTTCTAGTAAAGAAAGGAGGAATGAAGAAAATTGTAAGTCCACATATTTTAAGATATAGCTTTGCGACACATTTATTAGAAAACGGAACAGATTTGAGATGTTTTCAGTCTTTGTTGGAGCACAGCAGTAGTAAAACAACTGAAGTTTATACCTTAATAGCAGTAAAGCAACCAAAAAATATTAAAAGTTCAAAAGAATTGTTAAATTTGGAGTAATCACATAGGCGATATATGCGCAATGCGTATAGCCAATTGTTGTGCATAACCAGAAAAATGAAGAAACTTCTGATAATACTTTTAATTCTTGGTGTGTTTTTAGTTGGTGTCAACTTCTTGTTGCAGCGGTTTTTCTTTAAATCACATTTAAATGAATCTCCAGAAATAACTGAAATTAAGTTAGATAATTTTGAATTCAATTCAAGTAAGCCATTCTTCTATTCTAAGGGTGGTAAAATTTATTACTCATCAACTGGTAAATTAATTCAAAACCAAAACCCTGTTTGGACAACACAACCAGAAAAGGTTTACGTTTCACCTAATAGTGAGTTTGCAATAGTTTATACTGATAAAGAGCTAACACTTATTGACAAAAAAGGAAAAGTACTTTTCACAATTGATGATTGTACAGGACTTTATACCGTACAGGATGAGCGTAAATCCAAAAGATTCTTAAGTACTGACATTCAATGGTTACCTAACTCAAAGGGATTCTTAATTTCTCAAGATAGAGTTTGGGACAAAAATTTTAGTGATAAAAACAAAACTTCAATTTATAAATATGAGATTGACACTAAACGATTTTCTCCGCTGATTCATCTAAATGAAGAATGTACAGGTGATTTTTATCCATTTAAAGATGGTGAGCATTTGTTCTATGAGTATGCAACGGAAGATGGCGATTTAGCCTTTAAGAAAGTCTTTATAAGAAGCAATGAGATAGTCTCGAATCATTTTCAAGATGACTCCTTGAATTTGACTGGAATCAAGTCCGAAGAGTTATTTATCAATTACAATGACTATAAATCTACATTTCAAGGAAATAGCCATGATGGAACTAAAATTATTGTTGAATCTTGGGGTAATTTATACTTTGATGACAATGACACCACGGTCAATCTATTAAGTGGCACAAGAGGTAAGAATGCATTTAAGGGGAACTCCTCCGGATTTTCAAGTAATGGTTATTTTTTACCTGGAAACCGTTATTTCACTACAACGATAAAATCAAAAAATGTAAATGGAACTTTAGTGGTAGACACAGAAACCTTTAAAACTATGATATTGGATGATGAGTATGAATTTTACTTCAATGTAAATAACTCAGACTGTTCAGAACTTGAATTCAGACACGCGATTGTACCACGAGTGCGATTTGCAACATCAGTGAGCAATGAATTACATTATAAATAGGCAATGCACAACAAAAGGTATATAACAAATGGCATTTAGTGGTTTGCGTTCATTCTCAGATCGCTTTTCGTTTTCTGCAACGGGCGACAGATATTCGCTTCGAAAAGCCATTCGTTACATACCCAAAACGTAGTGCATGAAGCCCACAACAGAATTAACATATAAACTAAATGATGATAGCTTAGATGCTTTGAGGTCTGCTATTGGTGAAACTCTGTACATTGTATTTGCACCGACCTTATCAATATCCGCATCAAATAACCTTGTTAGCTCATCCTCGTTCTCCATTAGTTTGGAAAAAGGGTTTTTAAACCTTTGGACTAATGAACTAGATGGTAAAAGCTTATACTGGCAGATGCACGTTGATTGTAATTCAAAGCCTAGAGATATTAAATATGAAAAAGACAAGCAATTTAAACGCTACGAACTGCATGAACCATCCGATATAAAGCTAAAAAGTAGTTCAAAATTGAAGAGCATTGATATTTATTCCGATCGTGACACTCAAACATTTAATGCAGAATCTTCTACACTTTATTCAACTATTTTCGACCATAGTATTGTTTTTAATTTAGAAAATGGTGACACTTTTTGTGTTTCCGTTGATATTGGAATGCCAGATTCAACGGTTATCGGATGTGACGCTAATAGCATACAAATACTGCTGGAAGATAAAACTCTTAGGCTAACAATTTGACGCACTATAACATACACTATGCTTAATGCCGAAAAGTGTATATTCGAGAGACGGCACAAAGCATAGTGCCGAACGTTATGAGCAACGTAAACACACTAAAGAATAAGAACACCATTTTAAAATAAAGGAAAAAACAGAAAATTATTATCAAAAGTAGTTTGTCTTAGACTCCTTTTGCCCAGCATTCGATTAGCCTAATAAAATTTCAGTTCAATAGAGAGTTTTATATTACTCATCTAATAATAATAGTTTTACTCTGCACTTATTTTGTTTAACCTAATTAGATAAATACCTTTATGAAAGTTAGTGGCCTTGTAATGACCTCTTACATATTAGAAGTAAAACTACTAAGACGTATTTCCTTTGGCTAGAAGTAGGGGTACATACCGTGTATAATGATCCTTGTTAAAACCTGAAGGTAATTATTTTCAAATACTGATATTATGTTAAAATTATTGACCTTATTTATTTTTTTAATTATTCATGGTTATCATCTTGCTCAAATTCAAGTTGTTGATAGTTTGAGTTCTGAACCAGTCCCATTTACTCATATTCGTGCCGTTAAGAATAATAAATATGTAATCTCCAATCACGACGGCTACTTTTTTTTGGATTCATTACGTTTTAATAATGATTCTTTAATCATTTCAAGTATTGGTTTTGCGACAAAAAAAATTGCAGTAAAAAATTTACATTCTTCGAGTAAAATACCATTAATTCCAAAACAACAACAATTAGAAGAAGTAGCTGTTGTTCAAAAAAAAGGCAAGTATAAATTGAAGAAACTTGGCGTTACTAAAAAGCCAAGAAAATTATTTCCTCAATATGGAATAACATCTCAGAATGGAACTATACAAGCAGTTCATATTCCAAACATTTATTCAGCTCCTGGGGTATTAAAATACGTCAATGTGTACATTACAGATAATGGTTATCCCGATGGTTATTTTAGAATACATGTTTATGATGTTTCTTTGATAGAAATAAAACCTGACAAAGAACTCACTTCTTCTAACATTGTGAAGTCAGGAACGAAGGGGAATGAGTGGGTGAAGTTTGATTTAATTGAAGAACGTATAACGATAGGGGAAAATGGGTGTTTCATTGGTATTGAATGGTTTGAAAATACGGATTCAAAACGTTACCAAGACACCTTGATATATAAGACCACTGTGATTAATGGTGATTATCAAAATGACACGCTCGTTACCGAAGTTAAAAGTGGTGATGGTGTTGTTCTTGGAGCCAGGTACGAACTTTACCAAAATGCTAAGAATAAAATTTGGTATAAACTTCCCTTTGATGCTGAGTGGCTCAAATGGGGTGTATTTATGGCTAAATACCAACATGAACTTCATGATTCTCTGATACCGTATTTCTTGCAACAAGTGGATTCGACAGATCATTCTTTTCTAGTGCCATGTATTAATATAACAGCATCCTTCTCAAAAGGAAAAGCTGAACTAAATTATATCGAGCCACAAAATCAAAAATTAGATCAATTTGAAAGTATTGACGAGGACATATCCATGTATCCACAATCAAGTGTTGTCGAATTGTTCAACTCCCTAATTGCAGCATTTGAAAATGATGATATTATCTATGCTATGAAATATTTATGTGTTTATAGAAATGATGAACTAGAATCCATGATTAACAGTTTAGAGGATAATCATATCAGGACGGGTAATTACTTTTCTGAAACGGATAAAAACCAAATAATCAAACATTTTAATGAAATTTTAGAAAATATGAGTGTTGATTCAATAACCAAAATAGATGCTCAACATTTTGAATTAAAAGTTAACAATAATAGTTCCAATTTATTCATAGTTGAGGGTAAATGGAAACTTCAGCCTGTCACTTTTAAATGAATCATACATTTGATTTTTTTCAAGACTATTAATGAGCTGAAAACGCTAAGTTTGATATTAATTTGCGGTTGATTTCAAAAGTCTTCTACCCTTTTCACCTTTAGGAATGAAACTTAGTCCACTTATTTTTCTATTAGTTTATGTTCTTGTTCAACCTAAATTCGTACTTAGTACACGATCAAGAAGTGCTGAATTCAGAAGGAATTGTAATTTCGGCTATTCAGTATTTAGCTAGCCCTTTGGCAGGTTTGTAGTTTTCCACAATAAAAATAATTTGGTAAAATACTTGGTCTATAATATAGGAATAATTTCCGTGACAAAACAAATATCTATAACACAGCCTTTGCTGTCAGCCTGTCAAAACCTTCGATTTTTACACTCATGTAAATGAAATGTTTGTATCTTCGATAAAACATTTAGCAAACAGGGCGCCGCAAAGCCTCAAACGTTAGCGGCAACTAAAAAGAAGAAAAATCGAAATGAATATAAATCCTGTCAAGTTAATCCTAATAATTCTTGTTTCAAGTAACTTGATTTCTTGCAATGGACAAGTAAAACCTGAGCCTAAAAAGGCTGAAATTATACCTTTTGAAATCGGTAAAAGGGTTACAGACCTTGATAACCACATTTGGGCAGTTTATCAAGACACAAAAGGGGATTTTTGGTTTGGAAGCAACGGAAATGGTGTTTATCAATTTGATGGAAAAAAAATGCTTAAGCAAATTACAACAAATGATGGGTTGGTTCATAATCAAGTTCGGGGAATTCAAGAAGATACAAAGGGTAATATTTATATAGAAACGGTAAAAGGTGTAAGTAAGTTTGATGGAACAAAATTAACTACACTAAAAGTTATAAAGCCACCAAATAGTAAATGGAAAAATGAACCAACTGATTTGTGGTTTAATGGAATTGGTGATTATTTATATCGCTTTGACGGGGAATGGCTTCACGATTTATCGCTTCCTAAGCAAGATTCTTTATTATTTAATTTAGATTCTAATATGTCTCTTGAAGAAATGAAATACAGCCCTTATGCTGTTTATGGTATTGATAGAGATAAAGATGGAAATATTTGGTTTGGTACGATTAAAGCAGGTGCATTTCGATTTGATGGAAAATCGTTTTTATGGATTGGAGAGAAGGAGCTCTCAATTCTTCCAGACGGAAGAGTACCTGGTGTACGCTCAATGATTCAAGATAAAGACGGATATTTCTGGCTATCTAATTTTTATAATAAGTACAAAATTAATCCTGATCTAAATAAAGGGTATGAAAAGGTGAAGGCTGTAGATTTACCCAAAGAAATAGTGAAAGATAAAATTCTTTATTTCAATTCTGGAATATCTGATAGTGAAGGTGATTTATGGATGACAACTTATAGAGGTGGTATTTGGAGATATGATGGGAATAGACTCACAAACCAAGAAATTCATAATGGAACAGAAAGCGTTTTGTTGATTTCTATTTATGAAGACAAATACGGGACAATTTGGTTGGGAACAAATAATGACGGAGTCTACAGGCAGAATGGAGATAATTTTGAAAAATTTGAATTAAATAAATGAAAGCAGCCGCTAACAAAGTGAATAACGTTCATACGTCCTAGACGGATGTACGCCGCATGCACAGAGCGTTAGGCACAAGTAAAATATGAAACGACAAATAATATTTATAATATTTCTGACAGTAATTTGGTCTTGTAACCAACCTGCGGACAAAAAAAAGAAGTCAGAACAACCAAAACAGACAAAATCTGAATCGACAACTGATGAACTTTCGGAAGTCTTGACCTTCGACTACCAAGAGTTTGAAATTAAAAACGGACAACTTGGAGAAATCAAACTCGGTATGACGATATCAGAAGCAGAACAAAAATTCGAAGGACTTAGAAAAGAAGTCGGACAGGCAACTAGTTTCGGTTACGGTGGTGGAAGTCCAGCTTACTTATACTATGACCAAGATAAAGTAGCATTTGGACTAATTCCGACACTTAATACGGAGACAGTTTTACTAATAATAGCGGCTTCACCTAATTTGACGACAACTAACGGACTCAACCCAAATTCGACTGTAAAACTGATTTCAGAAAAGTACCCCCAAGTAAAAGTCAATCAAGATTTAATGAATGGGTGGGAATACATTTCTGATACAACTAACAATTGGGATTTTGTATTTATGACTGACGAAACAACAGTTGGAGACTATCCTGAATTGGAAGTCCAGTCTGACCTCAAAAACTTGGATATTAAAGCAGATTGGATAACTATAAAGAAAAAGCCAGTACCCAACAATTAATCATCAATAAATCCAAGTAAACCTTGAATTCTTTACTCTTGATCTTGAGCTCTGCCTTTGGTGGCGGGTTCGAAGCCTAAAAAAAAACTATGGGAATTCAATACCAAATGGTGTGATTGTATTTCTAAAAATTGGACTTTCTATTCTTAAAAATAAGCTGTTTTGTCAAACAGGAACACTTTTTAGCTTCTGATTTGCTGAGATAATGCGGTTTTAAGTATTGATTTTGACAAAAGCTTTCATTTAAAGCATAGAAATAGCTGTCCGTATGCGTTATAGATTTTAAAGAGCAGACTGCTATTTGTTTAAAATTCATTGTTTGCTTTCAATTTTGATGGTGGACCTCTTAACCCCAGAATTAACTCTTAAATTTCAAAAGCCATCCCTTCACATTTTGGACATAGCTTTGCAACTTATCATTTAGAATTTGGAACAGATTTAAGATCTATTCAATTTTTAATCGGCCTCAAGGTAGAAGGATAGAAGTAAATAGGCGAGTAATAACAAATCAGTTGAAAAATATCAAAAGTCCAATTGAATTATTAAATTTGGAGTAATCACAAAGGCTGAATATGCGCAATGTGTAAAGCCAATTGTTGTAGCATATAGACCATGATGAAACCATTATTCAAAATATTGATTGGTATATTAGTACTTTTTATTTTTATCTATACTGGTATTCCGTTTGAAGTTCAGAACCCTAAGATTGAATCAATCTTTCGCATACTCTCATTTACTCTTATTTTCTTTTTGCTATTCACACTTTTTAAACAAGTCAAGAAGTTAAATCATAGCTTACTGAAGTTTACAACTTACGTAACTTTAGGTCTACTTTCTTTGCTTTTCATATTTGGAGCAATATGGAATAATATTATTGTATTTGAGAAAAATGAAAGAAACTCTTGGAATAACATGCAGATATACACTAATGAAAAAGGAACAAAAATAATTAGGCAAATAAGAGAAACAAGTGGCTCAATTTATGACTACAGGGATCGTCTTGTTATTTTTGAGTTTGATAAAAATAACCGGATTTCAATAAATACCAACTTGAAGGACCATAGAGAAACTTGGACTATTGAAGACGGAAAAAATAATTAAGAACTAAGGATACCATATAAATAAGATACGTGCAATAACATCAAATAATCACCAGCGGCGAACGTTCATAAGTGGTAGCCGCATGTGCCTATTTGCAAAACGTTAGCAACAAGCTAAAAAACCGAACTGAAGAATGAAATTTAGAAAAGCAATCAAAAATGACGTTGACAAAATTGTGGAAATGATTGCGGACGATGAACTCGGGACGACAAGAGAAAACTTTCAAATTCCGTTACCGTCTGAATATCTTGTCGCATTCGAAAATATAGATTCTGACCAAAATCAGGAACTGATTGTTGTAGAGAACGAAAATTCTGTAATTATAGGGACCATGCAATTGTCATTTATTCAATATTTGACTTATCGTGGCGGAATTCGAGCGCAAATAGAAGCTGTAAGAATTAGAAAAGACCAAAGAGGACTTGGAATAGGAAAAACAATGTTTGAATGGGCTATTGAAAGGGCAAAGGAACGAAATGCTCATTTACTTCAATTAACAACAGACAAGAAACGGCCAAAAGCAATTAAATTCTATGAAGATTTAGGATTTAAAGCCACTCACGAGGGAATGAAAATGCACTTTAAATGAAAAAAAGCCAGCAGCCAACAATTAACCATCAATAAATCCAAGTAAACCTCGACTTCATTTACTTGATCTTGAATGCTACCCTAGGTGGCGGATTTGAAGTCCAAAAAAAAAACATAGGGATTCAATACAAAAAGGTGTGATTATACTTCTAAAAATTGGACAATACTCTTCATAAATCAATGTGATTATTTAGATTTGTGTAATAAGATCGGGGAGAGGGTATACTTTTAAACGCATTTCTGTGAGAGGTTTAGGGTGGTATTTTCTTTACTTACTTGGGTACTAATATCTTATACGGTATTTAAAAAAACGTCCATGAGACAAATAACAATCATATTATTCGGACTGACTTTGCTTCTTTTTACATCTTGTGGACAAGGACAAATCAAAACACCTGAAAACGCAATGACAGAATTTGAAGAATTTAAAAACAAAGATAAATTTCTACAGGATGATAAATTATTTTATCCAGGCATTAGCGACCCGTCACTAAATTCAATATTGACCGAGAAAACTAACCTTGCATCTGACGACTTTAGAAATCTTGCTGATAAAGGAACTGCTACAGATAAAGAATATCAAGACGCCATTAAGAATGGACTACAACGTTTTGATGAAATTTACCTTCAACTTGATACAGAAGATAGAGAAAGATTATGCTCGTATTTTGAAGAGCTAATGGATATTGTTGGTCTTGAAAGTTCTGGAGGACATTTAAATAACTTTATGTATGGTTTTGACCCTACCGAAAATTAAGCAATGAAGGAATACTCGCTAACAGGTTGGAAAGACTATTGGGAATTATTCGACGAGTTGATTGAACAATTAGATTCTGATAATAAAATTGAAATTACAACTGAATTTAAAGAGGCTCAGAGATATCTAAACGGTTTGACAGATGGTTGGTATGATTTTAAAAATGCCTTTGAGAAGTCTCATAAAACCAATAGACATAAATTGACAGTCCAACAAAATGAAATAGCGGATTTTTTAATGAAGGCATTAAATGAGTCATTAAAAAATAGATGAAAATAAAGACACTCTTAAAATAAACAAATGATATTACTTCAAGCAGCTATTTTAGTAGGATTTCTTATTCAAGGATTTTTTTCGATATGTGTAATTGCGCTCACTATACCTTGTTATCTTTGGATTTCTCGAAGATTAAAAAGTAAGTTTAAGAGCAATAAAACTTTAATTTATATTTCATCTTTTTTACTAGCTTTAATGAGTTCAATAATCATGTCATTACTTTTAATAATCTTCATTATTTTCTTGGTCGATTTATCAGGGTTTACAATTGATTAAAATTTCCATTACTTAGAAAACAGTGTTTCGATCTTACTCCGTGTCTCTCTGTGAAAACCCTCCTTTTTCCTCCGTGTAAAAACACCTCACCGCAGGTGAACTCTTCTTTGCGTTCTCAATTTGCCGTAGGTAAATAACCTCTGCGTTTCTTTGTGTAAAACCTCAGTGTACCTTTGCGGTTTCTTTTTCTACACCATCCAGCACTTCTCATGTGTCTCACTTTTCTTTCTCTTCAAATTATCTCAACCACAACAAACCTCCGTGTACCTTCGTGAAAACCCTCCTTTTTTCTCCGTGTAAAAACACCTCACCGCAGGTGAACTCTTCTTTGCGTTCTCAATTTGCCGTAGGTAAATAACCTCTGCGTTTCTTTGTGTAAAACCTCAGTGTACCTTTGCGGTTTCTTTTTCTACACCATCCAGCACTTCTCATGTGTCTCACTTTTCTTTCTCTTCAAATTACCTCAACCACAACAAACCTCCGTGTACCTTCGTGAAAACCCTCCTTTTTTCTCCGTGTAAAAACACCTCACCGCAGGTGAACTCTTCTTTGCGTTCTCAATTTGCCGTAGGTAAATAACCTCTGCGTTTCTTTGTGTAAAACCTCAGTGTACCTTTGCGGTTTCTTTTTCTACACCATCCAGCACTTCTCATGTGTCTCACTTTTCTTTCTCTTCAAATTATCTCAACCACAACAAACCTCCGTGTACCTTCGTGAAAACACTCCTTTTTCCTCCGTGCAAAAAACTCACTACAAGTGAATTCAGCTCAACGTTCTCAATTTGCCAAAGTTAAATATAGCCTCTAAGTCCTTAGCGAAAACTTTTGCATACCTTTGTGGGTAACCTTTCTCCCCCTTAAACTTGAAATAAAAAGGCCGTCCTTCCAAACGACCTCAGTTCATTTAAAGAAAGTTTATTTTTTAACTCCACTTATTCAAAAGAGAATTCTCATTGTTTACAACTTGCAGTTGAATATGGTTTAAGAGATCATCTAAAATGCTGTAATTGGTTTCCTTTTTTAATAAATCATTGATTTCAATCTTTTTTTCAGCTGAAGAATGTTTATCCATAAAGTCATTATATTCAGTCAACTTTGACTGCAAATCAGTGTAGGAGAAATCCACTTTTGTGTTTAATTTCTGCCTTATCTCATTAACAGATTTAATAATCGATCTTGAATGCTTTTTTAATAAAGAAATTTCGATTTTGTTTGTGTCGATGATATTGTACAATTCTTGATTTGTATTTTCTAATGTTTCGATTTTCTGATCATAATATTCTTCATAAATCTCTTGCTGATTATTTGTTTTTGAACTGTAGCCTAAATTCTGTAGCGCAAACAACATTCCTCCGCAAGCAACCATTAAAACAGAATTAATTATAGTGTTAAATCTGAGTTCTGGGCGCTTTATACGCGTAATGTAGTAGAGTGGAACATAGGTGAAAGTAAAAGCAATAACTCCAGAAAACATTAGAATGTTTGCGTAAGGCCAATGCATGAGTTTAAATAGAATTCCAATGGTCATAACTATTGCGAGTAAAAAGCCCAAACTAAATACCCATTTATCCGTTTTACTCTCCTCATCTCTAAACTTTAGAACAATGAGTAAGGGTAAGAAGACAAGACTAAAAAGTCCTCCTGCTAAAATTATTACCACTGCAGCACCAGGAAGGTGGAATGATTTTAAAAAAGCTCCTAAAATGGTGAAAACTGCAATTGTAAAACCTGTTATTTTCAATGTATTTTTCATGGCGTAATAATTTTTGAATTTTAATAAAATCTCGGTCTCTTCCTGGATTTCCTTTAAATCCTTTTTGAAAAACCGAGGCATGATTTTTTTATAGAATTCATAAAAGTCTTCACTATCAGATTTCTCATTCTCGATGATACAGCAAATGTGATCAAGTAAGTTGTATTGCAGATCTTCAATAACAACTCCATTGGCTTTAATATCCTCTAAAATGAAATCTATTTCAACTTCTGTAATTTTATGCATTACTCGTTTTTGAATCAATGTCTAATAAATACTTCATTGTTTCGATGAAGTCGGCAAATTCGTTCACCTTAACTTGAGCCGTTTTCTGTCCTTGGTCAGTAAGTGTATAATATTTTCGCACTCTCTTCCCAATGTACTCCTTTTCAAATCCTATATCTCCCTTTTTTTCTAATGAATGAAGAGTAGGGTATAAGGCTCCTTCTGTGATTTGGATTTTACCATTAGTCATTTCTTTTACTGTTTGAGTAATTTCATAACCGTACATTTTACCTCGTTCCTTTAACAGGTTTAAGATAATTGTCTTTAATGTTCCTTTTATTAATTCTGATGTATACATAAGACAAATATACATAAGAATCTTAGGTAAACAAATTTTATACATAAGTTTCTTAGGTATAAAAACAAAAACTGTCTAGAATTGCTGTAAACAGGGAGATGTAGGAGTGGTTTTTTATTTGTGATTTTTGAATAAAAGGATAATTCATTCTTGATTTGACTTAATTTCGAGCTCTAAATAAATATATTCAATCTGTAATGTCTCGATTTTTTGATCAAAATGCTCTACTAGAAAAATGAAAATATTTATTCATGTCTATAGGATATTGAACTTTTCTTCTGTGCATCGCCTTTTTCCTTCGTGTAAAAACTCACCGCAGGTGACTCTCTTCTCTGCGTCCTCAATTTACCGAAGGTAAATACAATCTCTTCGTTTCTTTACGAAAACCTCTGCGTCTCTTTGCGGTTACCTTTTAAACCTTCCACCACCACCGCAGGTGAACTCTTCTCTGAGTCTTCAACTTGCCACACCTAAACAAAACCTCCGCATCCCTTTGCGAAAACCTCTGCGTCTCTTTGCGGTTACCTTTTCTAAACCTTCTTCCACCGCAGGTGAACTCTTCTCTGAGTCCTCAACTTACCACACCTAAACAAAACCTCCGCATCCCTTTGCGAAAACCTCTGTGTCTCTTTGCGGTTATCTTTTAAACCTTCCACCACCACCGCAGGTGAGTCCAAAAAAAAAGAGGCCGCTCTTTCGAACGACCTCCAATTGCTTATAAAAAGTTAAGCTTATTTTTTATCTTCTTCAACTTCTTCGAAGTCAACATCAGTTACCTCGTCGTCACCAGCTGCGTTTTCTGCATCTGCTGCTCCTTGGTCTGCTGCTCCTTCTTCACCACCTTGCTTGTACATCTCTTCAGATGCTGCTTGGAATACAGTGTTAAGTTTTTCAGAAGCGTAATTGATTTTCTCAATATCTTTTGCTTCGAAAGCTGTTTTTAATGCAGCTAAAGCATCTTCAATTGGTTGTTTTTTCTCAGCTGGAATTTTATCTCCGTACTCAGACAATTGACGTTCAGTTTGGAAGATTTGTGAATCCGCTTTATTAATAGCTTCAACTTCTTCTAATTTCTTCTTGTCAGCTGCTTCGTTTGCTTGAGCTTCGTTTTTCATCTTTTCGATTTCTTCCTCGCTCAATCCTGAAGACGCTTCAATTTTAATTGATTGCTCTTTTCCAGTTCCTTTATCTTTTGCAGAAATGTTCATAATTCCGTTTGCATCGATATCAAAGATTACCTCAATTTGTGGCTCACCTCTTCTTGCTGGTGGAATGTCTGTCAATTGGAAACGACCTAATGTCTTGTTGTCAGTTGCCATTGAACGCTCACCTTGAAGAACGTGAATATCTACTGAAGGCTGGTTATCTGCTGCTGTAGAGAAAGTTTGTGATTTCTTTGTTGGAATAGTTGTGTTTGCTTCGATTAATTTCGTTAAAACACCACCCATTGTTTCAATTCCTAAAGAAAGTGGAATAACGTCTAATAACAATACGTCTTTCACCTCTCCAGTTAAAACACCACCTTGAATAGCTGCTCCAATTGCAACAACTTCGTCAGGGTTAACTCCTTTTGAAGGATCTTTCTTGAATAAGTTCTTCACTGCATCCTGAATCATAGGAATACGTGTAGATCCACCTACTAAGATTACTTCATCGATATCATCGATAGTTAAACCAGCGCTTTTTAATGCCTTACGACATGGAGCGATTGTTCTTTCTACGATGTCACCAATTAATTGTTCAAATTTAGCTCTTGGTAAAGTTCTCACTAAGTGCTTAGGAATTCCGTCAACTGGCATAATGTATGGCAAGTTGATTTCTGTTGAATTAGAAGAAGAAAGTTCAATTTTCGCTTTCTCTGCTGCTTCTTTCAAACGTTGAAGTGCCATTGGGTCTTTTCTCAAGTCAATTCCTTCGTCTCCTTTAAATTCGTCAGCTAACCATTGAATGATTCTCTCATCAACGTCGTCACCTCCTAAACGTGTATCACCATCTGTTGACAATACTTCGAAAACACCGTCTCCTAATTCTAGGATTGACATATCGAAAGTACCACCTCCAAAGTCAAATACTGCAACTTTTTGGTCTACGTTCTTTTTATCTAATCCGTAAGCTAAAGCTGCTGCTGTTGGCTCGTTGATAATTCTTTTGATTGTTAAACCTGCAATCTCACCAGCCTCTTTCGTCGCTTGACGTTGAGAGTCATTAAAGTAAGCAGGAACAGTTACTACTGCTTCTGTAACTTCTTGACCTAAGTAATCTTCAGCCGTTTTCTTCATTTTTTGAAGAATCATTGCCGAAATTTCTTGTGGTGTATATGTACGGTCATCTATTTTAACACGTGGTGTGTTGTTATCTCCTTTTACTATTTCGTATGACATTCTTCCGTCTTCGTTATTAGCTTCATCATAAGTTGCACCCATGAATCTTTTAATTGAAGAAATAGTCTTTGTTGGATTTGTAATGGCTTGACGCTTAGCTGGGTCACCAACTTTACGTTCTCCTCCTTCAACAAATGCAACGATTGAAGGTGTTGTACGCTTACCTTCAGCGTTTGTAATTACTACTGGCTCGTTACCTTCCATCACTGAAACACAAGAGTTGGTAGTACCTAAGTCAATTCCAATTATTTTTCCCATATCAATTTTTGTTTATTCTAGTTTTTGTTTATAAACTCATTCCCCTATTCTCAATTCTTGTGCCATCGAAAAATGTTCGAAATATTCATCCATTTTGACACGTTTTGAATGTTTTATACTTCTTTTAACTGACATCTTGTCCTAAATCTGACAGTTTTAAGTTGAATTCCTTACTGACAAGGGAGACATATGGAATTATTTAAACATAAAACTATTTATAGCGCTGCCGTGAGTTTGCAACTCGTGGTCGATATAAATAGAGTCGAAAAGCCTGAGGTTATTGTTAAAAGTTTAGTCTAAGCTTAATTTTCTTATCTATTCTTAATCTTCAAATCGGAGGGATCTTCAGTCTCCTTCTTTGGAGAGGGATTATGGGAGATGTGGTTAAAACTCTAAACAAAACTTAATGAGAGAAACTTAGTTGGCTCATTACTGACAGACTTTAGAACAAATATCCCAACCCTAAATTCTCCTGCACAATACGTATTCTAAAAACAATTCATTACTTTAGCTTTATGTATCGATTTACGCTATTCCTATACATTCTTCTTCTCAGTTTTGCTGGGAAAACACAAGAAATATCTCATTCTCATTCTGTCCATCATGCATTTCTCGAAAATAAAGGGCAATGGGCCGATCACGTTTTCTTCAAAAATAAAGTTGAAGGCGGAAATATGTGGGTGGAACAAGGACGCGTTTTATTTCAACTTCAAGATTATTCTCAATTGCAAGAAGCGCACTTTGCTAAAAAGGAATTTAAAGAAAATATAACATTCAAAGAGAAATTAGTTGAACTGCGTTTTGTTGATGCACTTGAGGTAAAGGAAGTTGAGAAAAAAGGAGCGACTGAGCATTATTACAATTACTTTTTAGGTAAAGACGAATCTAAATGGGCTTCTGACGTTCATGGATTTGAAGAATTTACTTTAAAGAATTTATATAAAGGAATTGATTTACGATTTATAGAGCAAGAGAAACAAATCAAATATGAATTTATAGTTGCGCCAGATGTAAATCCAAATCAAATTAAATTGAAATATTCTTATCAGGATGATTTGAAAATTGATAGAGAAGGTAACTTAGTTGTCAAAACTGAATTAGGAAATATCATTGAAGAAAAACCCTACGCTTACCAAATAGTGAATGGAAAAATCATTGAAATTTCATGTGAATATGAGCTTGTTGAGAATTATGTGGTCTTTCAATTAGGAGATTTCAATAAAAGAGTAGATTTAGTAATTGATCCAACTCTGGTTTTTGCAACATTCAACGGAGCAGTTTCAGATAATTTTGGAATGACAGCAACCTATGGTTATGATGGCTCTGCTTTCACCGGAGGAACAATTTATGGAAATTCCCACCCTATGCCAGATCCGAATGCATTTGATGTAAATTCTAATTTTACGGTAACTAATGTGGGAACAATTACTACCGATGCTTTTATAGCCAAGTATTCTGAAGATGGCACGAATATGCTTTGGGCCACATTTTATGGAGGAGGTGACAATTCCCAAGGAACGGATGTTCCTCATTCCTTAATTTGTGATCAAAATGACAATATTTATGCTTTTGGTTCAACTTCCTCCTTAGACTTCCCAATTGTGAATGGTTTTCAAACTACGCATGGTGGTGGAACTCCAATTTCTATTTCTTCAAATGGAACTAATTTTGGTCTTGTAGGGACGGATATTTATGTTGCGAAATTTAGTGCAAATGGTCACAATTTATTGGGTTCAACTTATGTTGGTGGTGATAAAAATGATGGTGTTAATTATATGATTAGCGCGGGAAATTATCCAAATCCTGGCGCTTATGATAGTTTGACAACTAATTATGGTGATCAATTCCGTGGAGAAATAATGCTTGATTCTGTAAACAACATTATTGTAGGTTCTTGTTCGCGTTCTACAAACTTCCCTTTGAGTAATGCTTTTCAATCTACCTTGGGTGGTCAACAAGATGGGGTTATTTTTAAATTGAAAAATGATTTTTCTTCACTGTTGTTTTCTAGTTATTATGGGGGGGCAGAGGCAGATGCGGTTTACTCTGTGAAAATTGATTCGAGCTACAATATTGTATTTGGTGGTGGAACAACTTCTCTAGATTTGAATAGTACGGCTGGTGTTTATCAGTCCGCTAATGCTGGTGGAGAAGCGGATGGATTTATCGGGAAATTGTCTCCAAACGGTTTTAACCTAACCCATTCAACATATATAGGAACATCAAATTATGATCAAGTGTTTTTTGTTGAAATTGACAGGTTAGATAATGTTTTTGTTTTAGGACAAAGTAATGGAGGGTCATTCCCAGTGATCAACGCACCATATTCAAATGCCAATTCAAGTCAGTTTATTGCCAAATTAGACCCGAATTTATCAATCATAGAAAGTTCTACTGTTTTTGGTAGCGGAAGTACAGCTTTTGATATTTCGCCCGCTGCTTTTTTGGTCGATATTTGCGGAAATATGTATGTTTCTGGGTGGGGAGGAAGTGTTTTTCCTGGAACACCTTCAATTTCAGGAATGCCTATAACACAAGATGCTTTTCAAAGTGCACCGCCAAGTGGATATGATTTTTATTTGATGGTAATTGAAAGAGAATTCAACAGTTTATTGTATGGGTCCTATTTAGGGAGTCCATCTTCAAAGGAACATGTGGATGGTGGAACAAGTCGTTTCGACAAAAATGGAGTGGTCTACCAAGGAGTTTGTGGAGGCTGTGGAGGATTTAGTGATTTTCCAACAACACCTGGAGCTTGGTCAAGTCAAAACTTGGCCAATAACTGTAATGCGTTAACCTTTAAATTTGATTTCAACTTAATTCCTAATGCCGAGTTTACCGCTAATTCTGAAATAGGATGTGCTCCTTTTACTGTAACTTTTGATAATTTTTCATCCGAATCCGATAGTTATTTATGGGATTTTGGAAATGGTGAATTGGATTCTACAACACTCGATCCTGTTGTTACCTATGATCAGCCTGGAACTTATGAAGTGATGTTGACTGTTACTGATTCAATTTGCTTAATTACAGATACAGCTTTTATTACAATAGAAGTTTTACCTGAAGTTGACTTGCAAAATTTAGCTGACATTAGTTTGTGTGAACCTGATACCATCATTTTGACAGCCTTAACCAACGGAACTGCCAATTCATTTGTTTGGTCTTCGAATAATCAGTTTACCGATACATTAAATACTTCTGTTTTGGATTCTGTCCTGCAAATAAATAATCCTGTAGATGGCTGGTATTATATCACCGCCTCAAATGGAACTTGTAACGCTATCGATAGTGTACAATTCTCCTTTACAAGTGCAAGTTTAAACTTGGATGGAGTTACCAATTTGTGCTTAGGAGATGAAACTGTCATTACCGCTTCCAGTAACTCAAGTGGAGTTAATTTTGTGAATTTTGATTGGATGCCTGATTCTGTAATTGTATCAGGAGAAGGATCAAATAGCGTAACTGTACAACCCAGTGTCACGCAATATATTTATGTCACGGCTATTGCCGATAATGGTTGTGTTGTGTTTGACTCTATTCTGGTTTCTGTTAGCAATATCGATCCTTCAACGGTGAATGCTTCGGCTTCTGAAACAAATGTTCCCATTGGTACAAACGTAATATTAACTGCTGAACCTGATGGCTATTCTTATTCATGGTCTCCAACAGATGGTTTAGAAAATCCCAATGCGCAAGAAACGAATGCTTTCGTTACGGAAACAACAACTTTTACAGTTTCAGTTTCTGATGGAATTTGCACCAAAACTTCCTCTGTTACCGTGAAGTCTTTCAACTTTACTTGTGTCGAACCTTTTGTATATGTGCCAAATGCATTTACCCCAAATGGTGATGGAGAAAATGATGTCCTGTTTGTAAGGAGCTTAATTGTAGAAGAAATTGTCTTTAGAATTTTTGACCGTTGGGGAGAAATGGTTTACGAAACAGAAACATTGCACGATGGTTGGGACGGAACTTATAAAGGGAAGAAATTAGATCCTGATGTTTATGATTACTATTTGGAAGGAATTTGTATTGATGGACAAGATTTTTTAATCAAAGGAAATATTACACTCATTCGATAAGTGAAAACGATTAAATACATATTTGTTTTATTGTTGTGGTCGAATTTTGTTCAATCACAAGACATTCACTGGTCGCAATATGATCATAATCCTGTATTCCAAAATCCAGCAAATGTTGGACGTTTCAATGGTGATTATCGTATTCATGCTAATTACCGAGATCAATGGAGAAGTGTAACAGCACCTTTCCAAACATTGTCTCTTTCAGGTGAGGCAAAACAAGTTTTTAATAATTTTAATGTAGGTGCATTTTTTACAAATGATGTTGCCGGAGATGGTTCTTTTCGAACAATTGAATTTCAACCTTCAGTATCATACGTGTTTAAACTTACTGCAGATTCAACTCATCTTTTCAGACCAGGAGTTCAAATGGGAATCAATTTCCGTTCTTTTGATGCTTCCGCTTTTACGTTTGACAATCAATGGAACGGACAACAATTCGATGGGTCCATTCCAAGCAATGAAGTATTTCAATCTCAAAAAAGGACAAATTTCACTTGGGGAATTGGGGCAGCTTATGAATATCAAAAAGGAAAACGGGAAAGAATTATTGCTGGAGTAGGGTTGTTCAATATCAATAGACCTAACCAAGGATTTTTTGGAGATGAGGTCAAAAGAGATATGCGTTTTAACTTCTTTACCCAAGCGGAATATGAAATTGGCTTCGATTGGGATATTTTACCGAGTATTCAATTGAATTTACAAGGGAAATATAGAGAATTGGTGTTAGGATCTCAAGTGAGATATATTTTAGAAGACCGTTTAGGAAATTATCGTTCTGTAATGGCAGGAGTCTATATGCGAAGTAACGATGCTTTTTTCGTTTCCGCAGGAATGGAATACCAAAACTGGTGGGGAGGAATTTCATATGATATCAATACTTCGAGTTTAACTCCAGCAAGCAGAGGTAGAGGTGGAGTTGAATTTAGTTTACGTTATATTATTACAAGATTTAACCCTAAGGTTATAAAACATAGAGTATGTCCAGATTTTATATAATATTCTTTCTACTGTTTCTTTCGACAGTAACTTTTGCCCAGCAAGAACTAAAAAAATATTTAGAATTTGCTCAAGAGAAATTCATAGAAGGAGATTACGTTTATGCTTTACAGTATTACGAAAAAGCCATGAAGATTGATTCAAATACGATCAATACTTTGTGGGAATACGCTGAAACTTTAAGGGCCTATAAAGATTATCCTAAAGCTGCTTTTTATTATGGAAAAGTTTACGGAAGGGAAGGTGCAGAAATCTATCCAGCGAGTTTATTACAATATGGTTTGATGTTAAAACAAACTGGACAATACGACAAAGCATTGGATGTTTTTAAGCTTGGAAAAAAGAAATACCGCAACGACAGAAGAGGTTATTTATATAAAAAAAGCAGAGCTGAAATTGAATCTTGTGTATGGGCAAAAGCCAATCAAGGAGATTCTTCTAAATTAGTTTTCCAATCCTTACCAGAACATATTAATACACCAAATGCTGAGTTTGGTCACAGAATTCACAATAATCAACTCGTGTTTTCATCATTACGTGCAGATTCTATTAGTACAAGTGAGGAAGTTTACGATTTATCCTACCATACTAATTTGTATGTTTCCAAGATAAACGAAGATCAATTTGATACAGAAAAACGCATCGAAGAGTTAGCCTTCGAAAATGCACATACTGGAAATGGCAGTTTTAGTTTAGATGGAAAGCGCTTCTACTTTAGTTATTGCGCTGATAGCGGACAGAATTACAAATGCAAAATTCTAGTTGCCTATGTCGAAGGAGAACAATTCGTTGATGTTGATACCTTAGGTACAATAATTAACACAGAAAATTCGAATACAACAATGCCCTTTATTGGAAAATGGGAAAATAGTGAAGTTTTGTTTTATGTATCTGATAGAGAGGGAGGTAGTGGAGGTATGGATTTGTGGTACAGTTTTGTTAAAAACGGCAACCAATATCAAAAGCCAATTAATATTCGTGCCTTAAACACAATAGATAATGAATTGTCGCCATTTTGGGACAGTAAAACTCAAACACTTTTCTTTAGTAGTTCTTGGTACGATGGTTTTGGAGGTCAAGACGTATTTAAATCGAAATACAACACTGCTTTTGAGGATCCTGAAAATATGATGGAACCAATCAATTCTCCTGCTAACGATTTATATTACTTCCAAACTTCTTCAAGTGACTCTGCGTTTTTTAGTTCGAACCGAATAGGAAGTAATTACAGCAAGAATCCCACGTGTTGTAGTGATATTTTCAGTGTCAGAAAACCATTAATTGATTTACCTCCAACAATTGAAGAAACACTTGAAGAATTAAACAGTAGGTTGCCTGTTACTTTGTATTTTCATAATGATGTGCCGAATCCACGTTCTACAGATACGGTTTCGAATGTGAATTATTTGGATAGTTACAATGATTATATCGCTATGACTGATGAATACAAAAAGAAATATTCCGACGGTTTAAAAGGAGAGAAAAGCGATGATGCTAAAGATGATATCGAAGATTTCTTTACTGAATTTGTAAAACAGGGAGTTCAAGATTTAAATCAATTCATAGAATTATTACAAATTGAACTAGAAAAAGGACGAAAAATAGAATTGACCGTTAAAGGATTTGCAAGTCCTCTAGCTAAAAACGATTACAATGTGAATCTTACCAAAAGAAGAATTGCCTCTATGGTAAACTATTTAAACGCCTATGACAATGGTTTCTTTAGTAAATATTTAAATAAATCAGCTGAAAATGGTGGGGTTTTAATTATTGTTCAAATTCCTTTTGGTGAGGATCAATCCGATAAAATCGTGAGCGATAATCCAAACGACCAAAAAAACTCAGTTTACTCTAGAGCTGCAGCCAGTGAAAGGAAGATTGAGATTCAAAGTGTGAGTATTGATGCTGATTAGCATCAACCGGGAGAGAATGTCGATAAATCGGTAAGGGATAGGTAGTGTAATAGAAGTGAACTTTATTGGGGATGGTCTTTAAGGGCGGTTTGCATCCGCCCCTAAAATCCAATATCATTATGCATCAATCTTCTTCAAATCCATCTCGCAAAGTGGACATTGACCTTCATGATCATATGTTTTTCCATCCTCGCAGTCCATAGGGCATTGGTAAACTTCTTTTTCAGCTGTTTGTTCTTGTCCATTGGTACCTTCTGAACCACATGCAGTAAACATCATTCCTCCTAGGAAAAACATTCCTGTAGCTGTTAAAATTTTCATCATTTTCATAATTTTGTATATTAATTAATTACTTACTTCAAACATTTAAAATAATCAAAAGGCTCTTGACATTCATTACATTGGTAATGTGCTTTGCAAGCCGTCGAACCAAATTGTGAAACCAAACGCGTATTTTTAGATTTACACAAAGGACAAGGAATCACAGGTTTTTCTCCAAAAAGAACAGATTTATCTCCTTCATCTTGTGGAGGAGTGATTCCATATTCTTCCAATTTCCTGCGACCATTTTCACTTAACCAATCTGTGGTCCAAGCTGGAGAAAGAACTAATTCAACATCAACAGTAATATTTTCCTTGGCTAACCTTGTTTTGATATCTTCTTCAATTACTTGCATTGCAGGGCAACCAGTATAAGTTGGAGTAATGATTATCTTCCAATGGTTATCGCTTACAAATAAAACATCACGTACAACTCCAAGGTCCACAACAGTCAATACAGGAACTTCAGGATCCGTAACGTCCTCTAACATTCCCCAAATATCTTCCTCTGTCATATTAATTACGAATTATTAAATTACGAATTACGAATTGTTGAGTTCAGCTTATTACGAAATAATTCGTAGTTCAAACATTCGTAATTCGTAAGTGATTCTACCATTCCATCCCTGGATAAGTCCTTTGCATATATTGCAATTCAGTTAACAAATACCCTAAATGCTCTGAGTGAACTCCTTTTCTACCACCCGACAATTGCCATTTTTCTTCTGGCAAACTCAAGGTTGCTTCTTCAAGTATTTTTTCAATATTGTTTTCATATTCAACTCTGAAATCCTTAACATCTGGAATAATTCCTTCCTTTATCAAAGTTTCATCGACTTCGTCTTGATAAAATAATTCGTTCATATAACGCGACAAATCGGTAACGGATGCTTGTACACGGTTATGTGACTCTTCAGTTCCATCACCTAATCGAATGACCCATTCACTTGAATGTCTAATATGATACTTTATTTCCTTAATTGTCTTGGTTGCAATCGCAGAAATTCTTTCGTCTTTACTGTTCATTAAACCTTCATACAATAAGTGTTCAAAGTGATCAAAGAAAAATTGACGAACAATAGTTTTCCCGAAATCTCCATTTACCTGCTCGACAAGCAATACGTTTTTGTATTCTCTTTCGATACGTAAGAAAGCCAAATCATCTTCGGTTCTTCCTTTACCCTCAACTTCGGCTGCGTATTTATAAAGTTCTGTTGCCTGACCAATTAAATCAAGTGAAATGTTTGTCAATGCAATATCTTCTTCTAGTATTGGTCCATGTCCGCACCATTCAGAGAGACGATGTCCAAGTATCAAACTGTCATCTGCTTTTCGCAGTAAAAATTCAAATAATGCTTCTTGTTTTGTCATTTTCTTGGCTTACATGTGTTTAATTCCTTCTGGCACTTCATAAAAAGTTGGGTGACGGTATGCTTTCGAATTTGCTGGTTCAAACATTGGTCCTGCTTCAGAAGGATCTGAGGCTACAACATTAACTGATTCAACAACCCAAATACTAATTCCTTCACTTCTTCGTGTGTAAACATCGCGTGCATTGTTTACTGCCATTTCAGCATCTGCAGCTCTTAGACTACCTGCATGTTTGTGACTTAATCCTTGTTTACTTCGGATAAAAACTTCCCAAAGTGGCCATTCTTTTTTACTCATAATTGTTTGTCTTAAATATTTGTAAAGTTCAATTAAGAAACTTTTTTATTTCGTTGAGCTCTTTTTTCAGCATAAACATTCGCAGCTTCTCTGACCCATGCTCCATCTTCCTTGGCTTTTTTACGAGCAGTTACACGTTCATTGTTACAATGTCCATATCCTTTAACTACTTGCCAAAATTCATCCCAATCGATTTCACCAAAGTCATAATGACCAGTTTCTTCGTTGAATTTAAGATCTTTATCTGGAATTTTTAATCCAATTAAATCTGCTTGTGGAACAGTTGCATCCACAAACATTTGTCTTAATTCATCATTGGTGTTTCTTTTGATTTTCCAAGCCATCGATTGTGCAGTGTGCGTAGAGTCTGCATCATTAGGACCAAACATCATTAACGCTGGCCACCACCATCTATTCAATGACTCTTGAGCCATTTCCTTTTGCTCTGGAGTTCCATTCGCTAACTGAGTAACGATTTCAAATCCTTGACGTTGGTGAAACGATTCTTCCTTACATACACGTACCATTGCACGAGCATATGGTCCATATGAACACCTACAAAGAGGAACTTGATTCATTATAGCAGCACCATCAACTAACCAACCAACCATTCCCATATCAGCCCAAGACAATGTTGGGTAATTGAAAATACTTGAATATTTAGCTCGACCTTCATTCAAGTCATCAATGGTGTCTTCACGATCTGCTCCTAAAGTCTCCACTGCGCTGTATAAATATAATCCATGTCCAGCTTCATCTTGAATTTTAGCCAATAAAACAGCTTTTCTTCTCAAGTTTGGTGCACGAGTAACCCAGTTTGCTTCTGGAAGTTGTCCTACAATTTCCGAATGGGCATGTTGTGATATCTGACGAATTAAGGTTTTTCGGTATGCGTCAGGCATATAATCTTTAGGTTCAATTCTAATCTCGCGATCAATCTTGTCCTGAAAATTTCTGTCTAATGCTTCTAAATTTTCTTTTTCCATGTTATTAGTTTTTTGAGCAATGTTTTATTTAAAAAACACTCTCTACAAATTTATAAATTTTTTACCATTTAAGGTGCTGTTATTTGATTCTACTTTTAGATTGAATACTATTTGTAAACATTACAAGTTAAGCTTCTAATGTTTTAACCTTGTAAAATGACTCCGAATATGAAGTTCATATATGCTAATGATAATTTTTGTTCAGTTTAAGATATGATTTTTAACGTCGGAATCCAAGAAAATTGGCTTTAAATCTGTAGAATTATTTTCGTTAAGTTCTTAACCTTTGCGTATGTATTACTTATTGGTTATTATAATGCTTGGAGGTGTATAGTCATATTGTTCAATTTCAAATAAATAGGGGTGAAAAATAAATTTTAATAATTCAGGTGAATTGATGAAATTAACTTCGTTTAGAAGGAAAACTAGTTTTAGAATATTTAATCACTTACAAATAAATTGAGTGTTTTAGTGTATAATGCAGCTTAGTTGTTAAATTTGTAAGCATAGAAATTGAAAATTATGAATCCAAGATTTCACACTTTAAAAATTAAGGACATTCGTCAGGAAACTAACGATGCCGTATCGATTGCTTTATCAGTTCCAACTGAATTAGCAGATAATTATAAATATACTCCAGGTCAATACCTGACTTTTAGAACCACAATTGATGGTGAAGATATTAGAAGGTCTTATTCGATATGTACTGGTCTTCAGGAAAATGAGTTGCGTGTTGCCGTGAAAAAAATGGTGCTCGGAAAGTTTTCATCCTTTGCCAATGA
Organism: Brumimicrobium mesophilum; assembly: GCF_003025005.1. Classification (GTDB taxonomy): domain Bacteria; phylum Bacteroidota; class Bacteroidia; order Flavobacteriales_D; family Crocinitomicaceae; genus Brumimicrobium; species Brumimicrobium mesophilum. The sequence continues at coordinate 82,134 of NZ_PVSS01000014.1, read as the reverse complement.
CGAATTGAAGGTAGGTGAAGAAATCGAAGTGATGACTCCAATGGGAACCTTTACTGCAGATATTGATGAAAATACAGATAAATCATTTGTGTTTTTTGCCGGAGGAAGTGGAATTACTCCTGTAATGTCATTGATTAAAACAATTTTACACACTGCTAAAAAAAGTCACATTACTTTAATCTATGGAAATCGTGGTGTTGATCACATTATTTTCCGTGATGAATTGGAAGAATTAAAAAATCGCTACATGGACAAATTTAGTTTGATGCATGTATTTAGTAGTGAAAAAATTGGAAATAAACTGCAGGAAGGTTTATTGGATAAAAATCAGATTGAGCTAATTTATAAAGCTGTTTTGGAAGGTCAAGATACAGACGAAGTTTTTGTGTGTGGTCCTGAACCAACAATTTATGCTGTGAAAGATGTTTTTGAAGAAGCTGGTTTTGATCCAAAGAAAGTTCATTTTGAATTGTTTACTTCTCCTACACAAACACAAAAGAAACCTTTACCGAATATGGTTTCAGCTGATAAGGTTGATGCTAATATTAAGGTAATTCTCGATGGAGAAGAAATTCTGTTGAATTTGGACAGTGAGGGTGAAAGTATTCTTGATGCTGCAGCTAAAGCAGGTGGAGATGTTCCTTTTTCATGTAAAGGAGGTGTGTGTTGTACTTGTAAGGCAAAAGTTTTAGAAGGTAAAGCACGTATGGATGTTAATTATGCCCTAGAAAAGGATGAAGTGGAAGCAGGATATATTTTGACTTGTCAAGCACATCCAGTTAGTGAAACTTTAGTGGTTTCTTTTGATGAATAATTATTATAAAGTTAGATTATGAGTTTGTTTAAAAAAATGTTTGGGGGTAAAAAAGAGACCGATACCAGTAAGAAAGATAAAAAGGTACAAACAAGTGCTGTACTGAAAATTAAGCAAATCGATCGCTTAACCGATGATGCTGTAAAGGTTATTTTTGAGGTTCCTGAGAACTTGACTTTAAAGTATAATTACATACCTGGTCAATATTTGAACCTTAAGATGAATATCAATGGTAAAGCTGAAAATCGCTCATATTCTATTTGTAGTGATGTGAACGAACCTTTGGCCATTGGAATTAAAAAGGTGGAAAAAGGAATTGTTTCATCTTTTTTTAATGATGAAGCTAAAGTTGGAGATGAAATTGAAGTAGGTTTCCCAATGGGGAATTTTAAAATGGCTAAAGTTGAAGGTGATTATGTTGCCTTTGCTGCCGGAAGTGGAATTACTCCTGTGCTATCTATAGCAAAACTAATAAACAACACGAAGGAAGGTCATTTGAACTTATTCTATGCCAATAGAAATGACAAATCCATTATGTTCGAGGAAGAAATTAGTTTATTATCGCCAGAAAAAGTAAAAACTACTCATATTTTCTCTGAACAGGAAAAAGAAGGATTCTTACACGGAATGATGACCGAAGAAGTGATTACTGAAATCATCAAAAGTGATTTAGATATCTTAAAGTCAAATGGATTCTACTTATGTGGACCAGAACCAGTGATTATTAATGCGCAAAATGCATTAAAGAAATTTGGAGTTTCAGATGATAAAATGTTCTATGAATTATTTACTACTCCGGTATTAATGGAACCAGTTAAAAAGGCTGTCGTTTCTAATTTCACTGGAATATCAAAAGTAACCGTAATTCTTGATGAGGAAGAAGAGCATTTCGATTTGGCTTCTGATGGCGATACAGTATTGAAAGAAGCTGAGGGACATGGAATAGATGCACCTTATTCTTGTCGTGGTGGAATTTGCTGTACTTGTAAAGCGAAAATATTGAAAGGTTCTGCAACTATGGATCAAAACTATTCTTTAACTGATAAAGAAGTAGAGGAAGGTTACATTTTGACTTGTCAAGCACATCCAAATAGCGAAGAATTAATTGTAAGTTATGACGAATAAGGTAATTGTTGTTATTGGCGCGAGTAGGGGGATTGGGAAAGAATTGGTTGTTCAATTTGCGAAAGAAAAGTCAAATACTGTTATTGCTTTATCAAGGAATATTGAAGCGATGAAATCAAATTTCCAAGCTGAAAATATTCACAGTGGATTCATCGATTTGATGTCTGAGAATTTGCATGTTGACATGGCAAAAACGCTAGATCAATTTCCTATGGTTGATATTGTAGTAAATAACGCAGGGAAATTGGTCAACAAGCCTTTTCTTGAATTATCGAGAGCAGACATTAATGCATGTTATCAAACCAATGCCATAGGAGTGATGCATGCCACACAATTTATGGTGAGTAAAATGTTAGAGAAAGGTGGTCACATTGTGAATATTTCAACAATGGGCGCTTTTCAAGGTAGTGTGAAATTCCCTGGATTATCTGCTTACTCGACCTCTAAGTCTGGAATAACTAGTTTTACAGAACTTTTTGCTGAGGAGTATAAAGACACAAAAATCAAAATGAATTGTTTGTGCTTGGGAGCAACTCAAACCGAAATGTTAGAGGAAGCTTTCCCTGGATTAAAGGCGCCAATTTCTGCTTCTGAAATGGCTGAGTATATTGTTGATTTTGCTTACAATGCCCCGAAATTCTTTAATGGTAAAGTTTTACCAGTGAGTTCAACTACGCCTTAATTGATTGCGAATTACACTTAAGTTAATTGTGGGTTTAACTGTTCGGATGGTGTAATCTTGTAGAATATCAATATGAAAGCTGAAAGCGTTTGTCGTATTATTTGAAGCTCAATTTCGCGAACAATTGACTATTGATAATTAAAAATTAATTATGAGCATTCAACTGTATTCTATTCAATTAAAGAAGCTCTATCTTTTTATTGCTTTACTTTCTCCAATGTGGATGTTAATTCCTGTTCTCATTCAAATGTACGGAGGACATCAATATGCTGTTATATTTCTGGGATTAATATTACTGACCATTACATTAATTTTGGCTCAAATATTTGCACGTAAATCTGTAATTCTTAAAGTAGAAAAGGAGACAATTATTTATGATGACATTTCGATTTCTAAAAGTGAGATTCAAAGCATCAAAATAAATAAATCAGGAATTGGGATTTCAGCAATTGAATTTAATGTTCAAAATGACCAAAAAATCATTTTACATCTTCCGAATTTAAAGGGTAATGCAGAAAAAGGAATTGCGTTTATTGAAAATAATTTACCCGATGTGAAAATTATTGAACCAGTTGATTTGCTAGAAGATTAACGATCATGTTGGATGCAGATTGTTACCTTTTTAATACTGGCCTACGGTATCCAATATTTATAGGTTGACTGCAAAAAAAAATAAAATCATCAAAAATTATTTGGTAAGAAGTTTTGCTAAAAGTTCTTCTCTTTCCACTTTTGGAGTTGCATTTTTTTCAATTGCGTCTATTAAGTCAATGGTAATCATTTCATCTGCTTTAATCCCTACCATTTTTTCAGTTTCCCCAGCTAATAATAATTCAACAGCTTTTATTCCTGAGCGTGTAGCCAAAGCTCTGTCAAAATAGGAGGGAGAACCACCTCTTTGGATGTGACCTAAAATTGTAGTTCTTAGTTCGAAGTCTTCGAGATGAGGTTTTATTTTTCGCATAATGTCCATTGCACCTCCTTCTTCATCTCCTTCTGCAACTATGATAATACTACTTCTGCGTCCTTTGTTTTGAGATTTTATTTGATTGGCAATTGCTTCAATATCGGTAATTGTTTCTGGAATTAAGACCGATTCAGCTCCTGATGCAATGGCGGAGTTTAAAGCCAGGAATCCCGAATCTCGACCCATAACTTCCACAAAGAAGATACGTTTATGGGAAGATGCAGTATCACGAATTTTGTCTACGGCCGCTACAATTGTGTTCAAAGCTGTATCATATCCAATCGTCGCTTCTGTTCCATATAAATCATTGTCAATTGTTCCTGGGATACCAATAACAGGTATATTTACTTCTTGTGCTAGTACATGAGCACCACGAAAGGATCCATCACCTCCAATTACAATCAAACCTTCAATTCCGGCTTCAATCACATTTTCTAGTGCCTGTTTCCGTTTTTCTTTGTCTTTAAATTCTAGACTTCGGGCAGAACCTAAAATTGTTCCTCCACGTTGGATAATATTATCAACATCGGTGTATTTCATATTAATGAATCGACCTTCCATCAAGCCTTCAAAACCATCTCGGATACCAACAACTTGAATCCCAAAATGCATTGCAGTTTTTGTAATTGCACGTATAGCTGCATTCATTCCTGGAGCGTCACCACCCGATGTAAGTAGTCCTATCTTTTTCATGATGTATTATATGTTATTTGATTTATGGATCTAAATTATGAATAGTAAAAATAACTGTTTCCGCTTAACCTTAGATTATTTACAGAAAAAAGATGATGATTCTTTAAGGTTCAACGCAAAAATTCTTAGTTTTACCCACGTTAAATTTACTTTTATTAAAAAGGAAAATATTAGACTTAATAATGAAGACAGTTCAATTTAGAGAAGCCCTTAGGGAAGCGATGTCAGAAGAGATGCGTCGTGATGAGAATGTATTCCTAATGGGAGAAGAAGTTGCCGAATATAATGGTGCATATAAAGTTTCACAAGGAATGTTAGACGAGTTTGGAGCCAGAAGAGTTATTGATACTCCGATTGCTGAACTTGGATTTACAGGTATAGCAGTAGGTGCTTCAATGAACGGTTTGCGTCCAATTGTAGAGTTCATGACATGGAACTTCGCTATTTTGGCAGCTGACCAAATTATTAATAGTGCTGCAAAAATGTTACAAATGTCTGGTGGTCAATACCATTGTCCTATTGTTTTTAGAGGTGGTAATGGAACAGCTGGACAGTTAGCAGCTACGCATTCACAGGCATTTGAATCATTCTATGCACATGTACCAGGTATTAAAGTTGTTACTCCTTCAAACCCTGCAGATGCAAAAGGATTATTAAAATCTGCAATTCGTGACGAAAGTCCAATCGTTTTCTTGGAATCTGAGAAAATGTATGGTGATAAAGGTGAAATTCCAGAAGGAGAATACCTTATTCCAATCGGAGTTGCTGATGTTAAATCAAAAGGTAAAGATGTTACTATTGTAACTTTTGGTAAAATAATCAAAGAAGTATTTAAAGCAGCTGAAGAATTAAAGAAAGAAGGAATCTTAGTTGAAGTAATTGATTTGCGTACTGTAAGACCAATCGATTATGATACTGTGGTTGAATCAATCAAAAAAACTAACCGTTGTGTGGTGGTTGAAGAATCTTGGCCATTAGCTTCAATTTCTTCTGAAATAGCTTATCATTTACAGCGTTATGCATTCGATTATCTTGATGCTCCTGTGATGAGAGTTACGCAATCTGATACTCCATTCCCATTCTCTCCGCCATTGATGGAAGAAGCATTACCAAATGTGAATAGAATTATCAAAGCGGTAAAAGCAACTATGTATAAGAACTAGAATTCTAAAATATATTTTAAGGAAGCCTCAGCAGAAATGTTGGGGCTTTTTTTTCACAAAAGGGGATAATTACCAATTTAAAATGGTTGAAACAATGATTACGGACGTTTTGCAAACGTCCCTACATTGCATCTCCGGATGGTGTTGAACCCTTGAATGTTTGAATTTTCAATTATGAATTTTCAATTCAATTAACGCATTTTCCCACGTTTATTCAAAAACTGAACTAATAGTTCATTTAATGGTTGATTGGTGTCTAATTCATGAAATTCAATGCCATAAGCACCGCATTTTTGCTCTAACTCCTTGAAATATTCTCCGACTTGCTCTATGTAATGTTCTTTTATTTCACCAGGTAATAATTTCATTTGTTCTCCAGTTTCCATGTCAACTAAAGTGTAAGGACGATTTTCAAATTGGAAGTCAATCTCCTTTTCTTTGTCAACTACGTGAAATAAAATTACTTCATGTTTGTTGTGCTTTAAATGTTGAAGCGCTTCAAAAAGTTTGTCCTTATTTTCAGGGTCGTTTAACATGTCAGAAAATACAACAACTAAACTACGACGTTTACAAAGTTCTGCAATGTCATGTAAAACTTGAACGGCTTCAGTTGTTTTCGCTTCTTTGGCTTCGTAATTATGAAGAAGCTTTTCTAATTCTGAAAAAATATAGCGGTGATGTGTATTAGAGGATTTATTCTCTGTATGTAAATTTAATTTATCCGTAAAAAGCGATAGTCCAACAGCATCTCTTTGGCGTTTTAATAATTCCATTAATGATGCGATTCCGTAAATACTGTATTTTAACTTCGACCAATTATCATCGTGCTGAAAGTACATAGAACTAGATGTGTCCAAAACGAACTGACAACGTAAATTGGTTTCTTCCTCGTATTTTTTTGTAAAAAGTTTATCTGTTCGGGCAAACAGTTTCCAATCTACATGTTTTGTGGATTCTCCAGTGTTGTACAATCGGTGTTCTGCAAATTCAACGGAGAACCCATGAAAAGGACTTTTATGCAGTCCAGTAATAAAGCCTTCAACAATTTGTTTTGCAAGGACCTCAAGATTTCCAAACTGTTCTAAATATTCACGTTGAATTTGTTCTGCCATGAGCGAAATATAAGGATTAATTATGAATGAAATAATTACGAATTACGAATAATTTTGAAACATTCAGAGTAAAACAATTATTAATAAATGTTAGAAATGATGTTTCATAAATCTAGTTTCTAATTGATTTGATTTCTTCGTTAATTTAATTCGATAAAACGATCAACACAATTTAGTGAAGTACAAGCCTTAAAATTCGTAATTCTGGGCGCTAACCATAAATAATTAACCACTAATAATTATTTATGGCTTATAATCCTTCAGTACCTTTTTTGTTCCAATTGCCTCGGTAATGTAATCCACACTTAATTTCGGACTACGTGCTGGAGAGTGACTTCTACCGTAAAATATAATTTGCAAGTGTAATTTATTCCAATGCTCCTCTGGAAATATCTTCTTGGCATCAATTTCGGTTTGTGTCACGTTTTTCCCATTTGTAATTCCCCAACGGTACAATAATCTATGGATATGCGTGTCGACAGGAAACGCAGGATAACCAAAAGCTTGTGACATGACAACTGACGCTGTCTTATGTCCAACACCAGGCAAAAATTCTAAATCTTCGTAATTGTCAGGAACAATTCCGTCATGCTTGTCAATTAGAATTTGTGATAATTCATGAATTGCTTTAGATTTTCGAGGTGATAATCCACATGGCTTAATAATTTCACGGATTTCTTCAACAGAAAGTTTTACCATGTCGTAAGGATTATCAGCCTTTGCAAATAGATAAGGTGTAATTTGATTCACACGCACATCTGTACATTGTGCCGATAAAAGTACAGCAATTAATAAAGTAAAAGGATCTTTGTGATCTAGTGGAACTGGAGTAGTAGGGTACACTTTATCCAACTCTTCCATTATAAATTTGGCCTTTTCTTTTTTGGTCATTTTTTTAATTTAAATCCATTTTTTATAAAAGCTATAAACTCTTTAAATACAGTTTTGTCAGTTACCAAATCTTTTGAAACCGACCCAAAAGTTTTTGGTGGATCTGTTTTTATTTTAGTGGGTTGCAAAGGTTCACCCTTTAATTGAGTACCAGGTTTTGGAAGAGGATTTTCTGGTTTTTTCTCGTCATTTTTTGACTCACTTTTATTAATGTGGAAATTTTCTTCAATTCTTTCTAATTCTTCCATTTTATCAAGCATACCGTCTTCAATTTGAGATAATTTATCTGCCCTCTCAAAATTTTCTTTGGCTTTTTGTTGATAACCTCTTTTTTCCATCAACAATCCTAAGTTATTGTATGCTACAGCATCATCTGGATCAACTTGAACGGCCTTTTCGTATAATTCTATTGCTTTGTCTAAATCACCAAAGTAATCTTGTGCATACGCCAATGCAGCATAGCGATATCCATAACCATCGTCTAATCTAAGTGATAATTCAAGGTCGTCAAGACACTTTTTCTTCTCATTCATGTGTAAATAGAGAACTCCTCTGTGAGAAAGAATGTCTGGATGGTTAGGATTTAATTCTAAAGCGTTGTTAAATGCAAGCAAAGATTTTTCAAACTTTTGTTCATCCAATAACTCTTGTGCTTTTTTATGTTCCGAATTAATATACATTTGTGTTCTAAATTTATGATACAAAATTATGGACTTTCCCCAATATAGAAAACGTTTTGACAATAAGTCTTTTTACAAAGTTACGTCTTTTACTACATTTGAAGAAGTTCAGTTGGTAGGTAAACGCTTTTTAATTCATGTTGTTCATGCAAAAAAGTATTTTGAGCAACTTCAAATTCAGGATATGCTTGCTTCAGAGATGGAAATGTACCAGATGAGCGAAGAAGCTGAGTTCGAAATACAATACGAAGCCGCGAAGGAATATGTTTTAAATCAGAAGTGAGTTTGGAAAACAGTATTGAGTATTCAATATAGAGTGGACAGGATCTAGTTTTTCTAAGCTCATCTCAATACTTTAAACTATAATTCTGTTAAGAGAAATATTATTATTTTTGTTTAAAACAAAGAAATTATGAGCAATCCACAAGGTATTCCTTCTGTTGATTTATCTGAATTTTTATCAGGTGATGAAAAACAACAACAAGACTTTATAAATAAATTAGGTACAGCATATGAAGACATTGGTTTCGTAGCAGTTAAAAATCATGGTATTTCAAAAGATTTAATTGATAATCTTTATGCTCAAATGGAAGAATTCTTTGGTCAAGATGAAGCCATTAAAAATAAATACAATATTCCAGGAATAGGAGGTCAGCGAGGTTACACACCTTTTGGAACGGAACACGCCAAAGGAAAAACAGCTGGAGATTTAAAAGAGTTTTGGCATTTTGGTCAGTTCGTTGAAGACAATGATCCGATTGGCAAACAATATCCTGAGAATGTAAATGTTGAAGAACAACCTGATTTTTTGAAAGTTGGAAAAGCTTCATATAAAGCTTTTGAAGATACAGGAAGACATTTGTTAAGGGCGATTGCACTTCATTTAGGATTAGATGAAAACTATTTTAATGAACATATTCACAATGGAAATAGTATTTTACGTCCTATTCATTATCCACCAATTTTAGGTGATATTGAAGAGGGAGCAGTGAGAGCAGGTGAACATGAAGACATCAATTTAATTACACTTTTAGTTGGTGCTTCTGCAGATGGACTTCAAGTATTGAATAAACAAAACGAATGGGTTTCTGTAACATCTATTCAAGATCATATTGTTGTAAATGTTGGGGATATGTTACAACGTTTAACAAACAATAAACTAAAATCTACAACTCACCGTGTGATTAATCCTTCTAAGGAAAATTTAGGAACAAGCAGATATTCTGTGCCTTTCTTCTTACATCCAAGATCAGAAATGCCATTAAACTGCCTACCTTCTTGCATCGATGAAGAAAACCCGAAAGCTTATGAAGATATTACTGGAGGAGAATATTTAATGGAACGATTAAGAGAAATCGGACTTATTAAATAGATAATTACGAATTAATAATTATAAATTACGAATTATAAAAAAGCGAAGTCAATTGATTTCGCTTTTTTTGCTTTTGTACGGACGTTTTGCAATCGTACTCTGCAAAACCTCCGCGATTAATTCTCTTCCAATCATTCTTCAAATGATAAATAATTATTCACCACAATTTTATTCGATTTCAATTCATTCATTAAACTATACAATCCAAAAAAGGCCCTGTTGATATAAATAAAATGTTTGGAACCTCTTCCGGCATCTACTTTTCTTAATGCATCATCTTTTGAAAATTTATCGGCCATATTTGCAATTTGATTGAAAAATGTTGGGTCAGAAAAATCAAATTCTTCATGATGAAATGGCAGAGCAAACAATCCCAAAAGTTCTTTAAAAATTTGTGAGAAAAATACTTTTTCCTTTTCTGAATCGGTTTCTTTCAAAATTTCCAAAGCATATAATTGTTTTTCGAATGAAGTTGGGTTATTTAATATTTCAGGTTTAGTTAATTCAAAATAAGGAAAATAAAAATCTTCTGGCACTTCTTTCATGCATCCAAAATCAATAGCTATCAACTCATCATTTGGCGAAACCATAAAGTTCCCAGGATGAGGATCTGCATGTACTTTTCTAACGATGTGGATTTGATACATATAAAAATCCCAAAGAGCTTGTCCTATTTTATTCGCTTTTTCTGGTGAGTTGTTATTTTTAGAAAATTCAGAAATTTGAACACCTTCCATCCAATCCATTGTCAAGATTTTATCGTTTGACAATTCACCATAATATCGAGGGAAATGTAAATTTGGAATGTGTCTACATGCTTTAGAAACCGCATTACTTTGTTCTAATTCCAAGGTGTAATTCGTTTCTTCCATCAATTTTTCTTCAACTTCATGGAAATAACGGTCGGCATCCTTGGCTTTTATGTTCAACATGCGCAAGGCAATTGGTTTCACCATAGATAAATCACTGCCAATACTGTCAGCAACTCCCGGATATTGAATTTTTACAGCTAATTTTTCACCATTCTTTTCAGCTTGATGAACTTGACCAATACTTGCTGCGTTAATGGCTTCGAAATTGAATTTATCAAAGAGTTCTTCTGTGTCTTTACCAAAATAGCGTTTAAAGGTTTTCCTAACCAAAGCGGCTGATAATGGAGGAACAGAAAATTGAGACAAGGAAAATTTTTCAACATAAGCTTGAGGCAGCATGGTCTTGTCCATACTCATCATTTGAGCCATTTTTAAGGCGCTTCCTTTCAAGTTTTTTAAACTGTCATAAATATCAGAAGCATTGGATTCATCAAGTTTGGCTTTTGCTTTCTCCTCGGATCCAACCAGCTTTTCTCCGTAATATTTTAAGTAATTAACACCAATTTTCGCTCCAGTGGACGCCATTTTAGTTGCCCGTTGAATTTTTGAAGTTGGTATTTTGTCTATCGATTTCATTTCCTGATATTTTATTTTTTACCCATTCCTTCTTTCCATAAAAACTTTCCTAAATCTACAAAGGCATTAATTGGTTTGGTGTTGATAACTTCAAATCCGGCATGCATTGTTTTTTCAATTAAAACATCAGTTTTCTCAAATGATGGAGAAGTATCGTTCAACCAAAATTTCATAATGAAAAGCAATTGGCCGTATGAAGCTTTAGATAGACCTTTATCAACAACGTTGGCTAAATTATCTACGATCATGTCGATTGGTTTAATGTCCAATGATTCTACAAATTGAGTGTATTCCTCTTTTAATCCATCTAAGGTTTTTAAAACCTTGAGTTTATTTTCATCTTGGTGTAAAATATAGGTTACCAAGCTTCTATTGGCAGTCAACATTTCGAAAAATGTAAAGTAATAGCTCAATAGTTTATGTTTTGCATCACCTTGTTGGAAATCTTCATCTTGAGATAACAAATTGAGTGTGTTCTTGAATAGATCAACAAAGACGGCGGAATCTATTGCCTTAAATGAACCAAAATACTTATAAAACTCAGCTTCTTCCATATTGTTGTCAGCTGTAAAAGCATAAACGCTCTTTGGTTTTTCATTATGTGTTAAGACATATTTTGTGTAATTTTCTAAAATCACATCCCTAGTATTCATTTTTTCCATTTCCATTTTTAATTTTTTATAGTTGACATTCCTCCATCTACATGGATAATTTGACCTGTAATCCACTTTGCTTTATCCGATAATAAAAATACGGCCATTTCTGCAATGTCCTGAGCACTTCCAATTTTTTTCATAGGATGACGCTCTGCATTGACTTCTTTTTTCTCTTCAGAGCTCAATAACTTACTTGCTAATTTTGTGTCAGTTAATGAAGGTGCTATTGCATTAAATCTAATTTTTGGAGCAAATTCAGCGGCTAAGGATCTGGTTAATCCTTCTATTGCTCCCTTTGATGCCGCAACTTGGGAATGAAAATTAAATCCATTTTGTACTGCGACAGTGGAAAACATAATTACACTTGCTAACTCTGATTTCTTTAATCGTGGCAATACTTTTTGCAGAACAGAAATAGCACCATTGACCTGCAAATTGAAGTCTGTTAGAAAATCATCGGGCTTTATTCGCGAAAATGGTTTGAGATTAATGCTACCCGGACAGTAGACCATACCGTCAAGTATTTCAGGAAGGAAATCAAAATCAAATGCTGAATCCAAAACATCTAAATGATGATATTTAATCAGTTCAGTGTCTGGATTATTTGAATTAGAATTGTATGTCGCGAATATTGCGTTGTTATTTTTCGACAATATATCTGTCACAGCAGCTCCAATTCCAGAAGAGCCTCCAATTATTAGATAGTTTTTCATGCTATTAATTGTTTCCTTAAACAACAAAGTCAAAAGAGAAATGTTCTAGATTTAGGATTTCTTGTGCTAAGTAATTAGTGAGTTATATTATCAACTATTCCATTGATAATCAATTCGGGATATTTTTAATTCTTAGGTTACAACATTCCATCTATGGAAAGTAAACTGTACAATAATTTATTTGACGAAATCCTAATCAAATTCCAACCCAAATTTTCATCTTTTTAAATAATTCGTAATTGATAATTCAATATTCGCAATTATTCTTACTACCTTTATTCTAATGTCTGAGCAAAGAAAAATATATTCACTTACGCAACTCAATCAGTCCTTCGAAAAGCACATTTGGGATACGTTTTCGAAACGTGATTTTTGGATCACTGCAGAGTTGATAAAAATCAATCAGAAAAGTGGGCATTTTTATATTGAGTTAGCTGACAGTATCAATGATTCAACAACCGCAAGAAGTTTCGCAACGATTTGGGCTTCTAATTATAGAAATATTGTTGAACAAATTGGATTAAATGAAGTACTGGGTATTCTTCAACCAGGAAATAAAATATTGATTAATGTCAAAATTGAATTTCACACGATTTATGGATTGAAATTAAAAATTCGTGGAATTGATCCGGCATATTCTTACGGCGAGATTGAACGCAAACGCCAAGAGGTGATTAAAAGATTGAAGAAAGAAGAAATTTTTGATCTTCAAAAACAAATCCGACTGCCAACGATTATTAAACGCATCGCTTTGATTGGTTCTCCAAATACCTCTGGTTATAGAGATTTTCAACAGGAATTACTGATTAATCACGACTATAATAAATTCGTTATTAAGGAATTTCCAGTGCGTGTTCAAGGTGATGCTGCCGTAAAAGAAATTGTAGCTGCCATTAAAGATGCCAGTCGCCATGATGCTGACGTTATTGTGATTTTAAGAGGTGGAGGGAGTAAAATGGATTTGGCGCTTTTCGATGATTATGAAATTTCTAAAGCAATTTGTAATTCACGTTTACCAGTTATAACTGGAATTGGACATGAAAACGATGAGGTGGTGTCCGATTTAGTGGCCCGTGTTACTTTTATTACACCAACAGCTGTGGCAAGACATATTCATTATGCGATTAGTTCTTTTAAGGAAATAATGCGGGAATTGCATGATAAATCTATTCAATTATCATTGCAGTTGTTAAGCGAAAGTAAGGAAGAATTTACGCATTACAACAATTATTTATCTCATTACAGTAGAGAATTGATTCATTATTGGCGCAGTACTTTCCAAGAAAAAGAATATGAAATCCTACAGAAAAGTAGGACTTTGTTGTACGAAGGGAAAGATATTTTGGCGGTATTGAGTCACCGAACTTCTTCTCATTTACAACGTTTAGTTCAGCAGGAGGGAAGTCAACTGGAGAGATTGTTAGATAGAATTTCAGATTTCGCACAACAAAAAATCGAAAGAGAAAAAGAGGTGAATTTAAGCCAAGTGCTTTCTTCAGTTCAATTGTTGAGTCAGCAGATTATTGATAGAGAACGCATTGTTTTTGGAAATCAAGAAGAATTATTGGCTTTATTAAATCCTTTGAAAATTTTGGAATCAGGTTATACGATTTCTACTATTGATGATCAAGACGTCAAAAATAGAGAAGTGAAAATAGGAGACGAGATGAAAACGCTTTCTTCAAATTATTTAATCACGAGTAAAATCGTGACGAAAAAAGATATAAAACATGAAAATAACGGATAAAACAACCTACGAAGAAGCATTGCAGCGGTTAAAAGAGATTGTTGGGGCTTTGGAGTTGAAGGAGGTAAAAATCGATAATCTGTCAGAAACGGTAATCGAGGCGAAAGAATTAGTCGATTTCTGTCGTAAGAAATTAGACAAAACTGAAGATGATATTAAAAGAATCATAGCGCCAGAGGACGAAAATGAGTAAGGAAGAAATACGTAAAATAATTCATATTGATATGGATGCGTTTTATGCTTCTGTGGAACAACGTGATAATCCAGATTTACGTGGAAAACCTTTGGCTGTTGGTGGTTCAGATGGTAGAGGAGTGATAGCTGCAGCAAGTTACGAGGCGCGAAAGTTTGGCGTGCGTTCTGCTATGCCCTCTCGTGTTGCCTTGCGAAAGTGTCCTACCTTGTTATTCGTGAAACCTACCTTTGAAAAATACCAGGCTGTCTCAAAAGAAATCAATGAAATATTTAGTCGTTACACATCGATCATAGAGCCACTTTCCTTGGACGAAGCATTTTTAGATGTGACTTATTCCAAATATGAAATGCGATCAGCCACCTTAATTGCACAGCAAATTAAAAACGACATTCGAAATGAACTCGATTTGATTGCCTCAGCTGGAGTTTCTTACAATAAGTTTTTAGCAAAAATCGCTTCAGATCAAGACAAACCAGATGGACTTTTTGTGATTACTCCAGAAGAAGGAGCGACTTTTATGGAAGAACTTCCAATTGAGGATTTTTTTGGGGTAGGGAAAGTTACCGCAGAAAAAATGAAAACCAATGACATTTTTAAAGGAGCAGATTTATTGCCTTATTCTAAGTGGGAATTGCAACAATTGTTTGGTAAAACAGGTGGATTCTTGTTTGATATCGCTAGAGGAATAGATCATCGCGAAGTTCAATCCGAAAGAGTAAGAAAAAGTGTTGGAGCAGAAATGACTTTTTCAAAAGATGTGATTGGAGAAATCGATATTAATGAGAAATTCTCTCAGGTCTTTGATAAATGGTGGACACGGTATGAAAAACATGGAGTAAAAGGAAGATCAGTTACATTGAAAATCAGAAATTACGAATTCGAAACCATCACGCGCTCCATTACAGAACCCGATTTTGTGACCGACAAGGTTGAAATCCGTGAAAAACTCACCGAATTGATGAAAGAAGCAATTGTCCCAGGAGTTCCATTGCGATTAATTGGAGTTTCTATAAGTGCTTTTGATGTGGATGAATCAGAAAATGAAGTTCAGCAGTTGACTATTTGGTAGGTTTAACCGCAGAGGCAGCTGAGTTTTTCGCAAAGGCCGCAAGGTATGAAAATGAAAATCCCAAAGGGATGGTGTATGTTAACATAGGATGCAATCCTATGTTTTAATGAAAAAAGTGCCACAGGCGCTCTCAGCGAAACCTTTGCGTCCTTAGCGGTTAAAAAAAATTCGGTTAACTTCTAAAGCCCTTCCTCTTCAAGTATAAAGTCCCAACTCGCACTACCAAAACCACTATTGTTCCAATTAATTAATTTAGATCCTTTATTCCCTGAGTTATACATCATATTTGGATAACCATCTCCAACAATATTTCTCAATAAAGTCGATTTTGGGAAAAGTTCAACTTCAATCATACCTTCGCTTGCTTCTCTATAATTTTCTGCAGCAAGTTCATCATCGTTGACCACCAAAACATACATTGGAAGTTCAGGATAAATGGCCTTAACTCTTTTCATTTCTTCTAATTTTTCAAAGCAAAATGGACATCCTGGTAAAGCAATCATGGTCAGTCCACGCTGAAATGTATCTGCATTTTCACCATATAATGCTACTTCACGATATTGGTGACTAAAATCACCTTCATAGATTGGGTTTACTGCAAATGCAATTCCAGAACCACCAAAAAGAATAAGAATACTCACCAGTCTCCTAATTGTTAGTGATGTTCCCATTAAAAATTGGCGGTAAACATTAAAAATAATTAAACACACCGCAAAAAACTCTAACATATAAGGAAGAATTTTAGAAAAAGTAAAAGATAATTTAAACTCTAGTCCAGTTGAGATAATTGAATTATGGAGAAAAATTAAAACGGCTAAAGTCAATACAGAAAGTGCTATTCTTATCATGGTAAAATGTTTTGTTTTTTTTAATTGGAATTTAAAGTAACGTTGAAATCAGAGGTCAATTCTAATTTTCCATCAATAGTTTCTTCGCTTCCTAATTTTTTAAATCCTTTTATTTTAGTTGTTTTCCCTTTTGTTATTAAGTCATTTAATTGCTTGTTGCTTAACTTTTTCCCCATAAATTCAAAAGGAATAACAAATCTACAACCTTCTTTATAATGAGCGCAACCGTAAGCTTTCTTACCTTCCAAAAAGCCTTGTTTTTTACAACTTGGACATTCTAATTCTGTAATATCAACTTTTATGGTTTTGGCTCTCTTCTTTTTCGGTTTGGCTTTTTTCTCTTCTTCTTTAGAGTCATCCATAATGCGAATGGCTTTTTTTCCAGTATTGAAAAGAACTTCATTTGTAAGGTTCACCACCATTTCAATCAATTCTTGTTTGAACTGTGCAGGTTGATATTCTCCTTTTTCAATTAACCTCAACTTTCGTTCCCAATCTCCAGTTAATTCGGGGGATTTTAGGGTTTCATTATCAATCACTTGAATTAAATCTATTCCCGTATGTGTAGCTAAAATATTTTTCTTCGAACGTTCAATGTATCTTCTTCTAAAAAGGGTTTCTATAATGTTTGCTCGGGTAGAAGGTCTTCCAATACCGTTATCCTTCATTAATTCTCGCGCTTCTTCGTTGTCAACTTGACGTCCAGCGGTTTCCATCGAACGCAATAATGTTGCTTCAGTGAACGGTTTTGGTGGTGAAGTTTGTTTTTGATCTATTCTTGCTTCATGCGGCCCTTTTTCCCCTTTTACAAACACGGGCATCAAGTTTTCATCTTTATTCTTCGATTTAGCATCGTCTTTTTGATACACTATTCGCCATCCTGGAGATAAAATCTGCTTTCCTGTAGCTTTGAATTCTAATTTTAACACCTCACCTAAAACTGTTGTATTACTCACGATACAGTCGGGATAAAAAACTGAAATAAAACGCCTAGTTATGGTGTCATAAATTCTTTGTTCCTCAGCTGTGACACCACTCACTTTTACTCCAGTTGGAATAATCGCATGGTGATCTGTTACCTTCTTATTGTCAAAAACCTGCTTACTTTTAGGAAGTTTTTTCTCCAATAATGGAGCGGTTAATTCCGAATAATAAGTTAAGTTCTTTAAAATTCCAGGGATTTTTGGATAAACATCATCCGGAAGATAAGTTGTATCAACCCTAGGATAAGTAACTAATTTCTTTTCATATAAACTTTGAATCAACTTCAATGTTTGGTCTGCAGAATAACCTTGTTTCTTATTCGCTTCAACTTGTAAAGCTGTCAAGTCAAATAATCTTGGCGGTTTTTCTTTACCTTCTTTTTGTTCAAATGAAGTAATTTCGAAAGGTTCATCCTTAATTTTACTTAAGGCGTATTCTGCTTTTTCTTGCTTTTTTATTTTACTTAAAACACTATTGAATTCGGTTTCACGATATACGGTACGCAATTCCCAATAATCCTTAGGTTTAAAGTTTTCAATTTCCAAATGACGATTCACAATCATTGCAAGGGTAGGAGTTTGCACTCTTCCTATTGAAAGGACTTGTCGTTGCAGTGCAAATTTCTTGGTGAATAATCGTGTTGCATTGATTCCTAAAAGCCAATCTCCAATTGACCTAGCACTCCCAGCTGCATATAAATTATCAAAAAGTTTATTGTCTTTTAAATTATCAAATCCTTCCTTAATTGCTTCTTCGGTCAAGGAACTAATCCATAACCGTTTAATTGGAGCTTTTGTTCCTGATTTAAGAAAAACCCATCGTTGGATCACTTCTCCTTCTTGTCCGGCATCACCACAGTTTATGATTTCTGTTGCAGCAACCAATAATCTTTTTACGATATGAAATTGTCGTTGAATTCCTTCATCTTCGATGACTTTTACCCCGAATTTTGAAGGCACCATTGGAAGGTGTCTTAAATTCCAATATCTCCAATCTTCAACGTAATCTCTAGGTTCTTTTAAGGTACAAAGATGTCCAAAAGTCCATGTTACTTGATATCCATTGCCTTCATAATAACCGTCTTTACGCTGGGTAGCCCCAATAGTATTAGCAATGTCTTTAGCGACACTCGGTTTCTCGGCAATGCAAACTTTCATGGATTATCGTGTATATTTTGTTACAGTAAATGAATGCGGATTTTTATCGTCTTTTTCGAATTCAAAAAGTTCTTCTTCGTCCCAACCGTCCCAATTTACGAATGGAAAATAAGTATCGGCTTCGAATGTTTCATGCACTTGTGTGATATACATTTCATTGATTAAGCCCTGTTCCAAAGCCAACTTGTATATCTGCGCACCTCCAATAAAAAAACATTTCTTATCAGATTCAACATTAAAATGTGTTGGAATTTCTTTTAAATCAGAAATCACAATTGCTCCATCTGCTTCGTAGTCAGGATTTCTGGAAACAACAATATTCTTACGATTTGGAAGTGGGCGAAATTTCTCTGGAATAGACTCCCAATTTTTTCGTCCCATTACCACGGTGTGACCTTCGGTAGTTGCTTTAAAAAACTTCATGTCACGTGGTAACCTCCACAATAAATCATTGTCTTTCCCGATTTCTCGGTGTTTTCCCATGGCTACAATCAGCGAGTAATTCATAAATGGTGTATTTTAAATAGTCAATCTCGATTGAAATATTATACAGCTACTTGAGCTTTAATGTGAGGATGTGGTTCGTAACCTACCAATTCGAAATCTTCATATTTAAAGTCGAATATGCTTTTTACATCTGGATTTATTTTCATTGTTGGTAGCGGTAAAATCTCTCTAGAAAGTTGTAATTCCGCTTGTTCAAAGTGGTTTGAATATAAATGTGTATCTCCCATAGTATGCACAAAATCTCCAGGTTCCAATCCACAAACTTGAGCCATCATCATTGTGAAAAGGGCGTAACTTGCGATATTAAAAGGAACACCTAAGAATGTGTCTGCAGAGCGTTGATATAACTGACAACTTAATTTTCCATCTGCAACATAAAATTGGAACAACAGATGGCAAGGAGGCAAAGCCATTTTTTCAACATCGGCAACGTTCCATGCGCTTACAATATGTCTACGTGAATTGGGGTTGTTTTTAATCTGCTCCACCAAATTTGATATTTGATCAATCGTTCCACCATTTCCATCAGGCCAAGAACGCCATTGGTGACCATAAACAGGACCTAAATCTCCATTTTCATCCGCCCACTCATCCCAAATAGAAACTTTATTTTCTTTTAAGTATTTGATGTTTGTATCACCAGTTATAAACCATAAAAGTTCATGAATGATAGAACGTAAATGCAATTTTTTAGTTGTGACAACAGGAAAACCTTTGCTTAAATCAAAGCGCATTTGGTGGCCAAATACCGACCGTGTTCCCGTTCCCGTTCTATCTCCTCGATCAGTTCCATTATCAAGGATATGCTTTAAAAGATGATGATATTGCTCCATGAATTGTCAATTTTAAAGGGTAAAAATAGTTGATTTTATTAATTAAGTAATATTGATACTCCTTTAATTTGAAATGAATTTGTAGCGGTTCAAATTATATATTTATCTTAGACCTTTAAAAATGAATAAATGCGCAACTTCCTATTTTACGGTTTAATAATTTTCTTCATGAGCTCTTGTGGAAATGGTGACAGATTATTCCCGAAAAAACATTTAGGTAGGTATGAAGGAAGGCAAGAAGCTTTTGAAGTAAGCATGAATGGTGAGCCGGTTGTAGTTCCTGCAGCTGAACATGAACTGACCTTAGCTTATAATGAATTATGGTTAAAAACACCCAAACAAAATATAGCGGCAAGCTATAAAGTTATTGTTGAAACTAAAATGTATTATTCACTATTGGTAGAATTTGAATCTGGTTCCGTAGAGGAGTGGCAATTATGGAAAAGAGGAAGGAAATTGGTGAGAAAACCTGTCCCCCCAATTCCAGAAGTTATATTTTTGAAATAAAAAACATCATCCCAACAGTTTTTCCTTTTTTTAGGCTGTTTTATTTAAATAAGATTTACTATTTTTACCCCAAAACAACAATATTATGTCTAAGAGAAATTATTTTGATGATTCAACCGTTGCATTAGCATCGTTATATACAGTCTTTTTACTAGGAGTTATCCTAACGATTGTATTTTTTGGATAAACCACCATCAATTTAAGGTTTTACCTTATTTTTAAAACAAATTTATTTTGGAAGAATACTCAATGAATGCCCTCTCATACAATACAGAACGGGCACAATTACATATTCAAGAATACGGACGAAATGTTCAGAACATGATCAATTTTGCTAAGCAGATTGAATCAAGGGAAGAACGTAATTTGGCCGCACGCGCTATTATTGATGTGATGGGTCAATTGAATCCGCATTTGAGAGATGTTGAAGATTACACTCACAAGTTATGGACACACATGTACATAATGAGTAATTTTGAAATTGATGTAGACTCTCCTTATGAAATTCCAGAACCAGAAACTCTTTCTGAGCGTCCTAAAATCATGAAATATCCTCGAAATAGTAGTAAATATGGTCATTTTGGCTATTACGCTGAGAGAATGATTAAGGAGACTGTCACAGTAGAGGATCAGGAAGAAAAAGATTACCTAACTGAATTGTTGGCGAATCTGTTGAAGAAGAATTATTTGACTTTTCACACACAAAATGTGGAGAACAGTGCAATAACTTCACACTTAAGAGAGTTATCAAAAGGACAACTTAAATTGAAAGATATTAGTCTTTTAAAGCCTACGAATACAATCCTAAAAACGGTTGGGGTAACTCCTAAAAAGCCGATGAAAAAACACAAATCTAAAAAACGTAGAAAATAAAAATTATGGCATCATTTGAAATTCACGGAGGTAAGAAGTTAAAAGGAGAAGTAATTCCACAAGGAGCAAAGAACGAAGCTTTGCAGATTCTTTGTGCGGTTTTACTAACACCAGAAAAAGTAACTATATCTAATCTTCCCGATATTATTGATGTCAATAAACTGATCAGTCTACTCCAAGCAATGGGAGTAAAGATTGAAAAAGTTGAAAAAGGAACTTATATTTTCCAAGCCAAAGATTTAGATTTAGATTATTTGAAATCAGAAGATTTTAAAGATCGTGCCAGTGGTTTGAGAGGTTCTGTAATGATCATTGGACCTTTATTGGCTCGTTTTGGAAAAGCATTTATGCCTAAGCCAGGAGGAGATAAAATAGGAAGAAGAAGACTGGATACACATTTTGAGGGATTGATTAAATTGGGGGCGAATTTCAATTTTGATTCTAAAGAACATTTCTATACTGTTGAAGCAGAAAAATTAGAAGGGGTTTATATTCATATGGATGAGGCTTCTGTGACTGGAACTGCAAATATCGTGATGGCAGCTGCTCTAGCAAAAGGTAAAACATCAATTTATAATGCCGCGTGTGAACCATATTTACAACAGTTGTGTAAAATGCTCAACAATATGGGTGCTAAAATTACAGGTGTTGGAAGTAACTTATTGCACATTGAAGGAGTAAAGGAATTGGGTGGATGTTACCACAGAATTCTTCCAGATATGATTGAAATTGGTAGTTTTATTGGATTGGCAGCAATGACCCAATCAGAAATTACAATCAAAGATGTTGGGTACGAACACCTTGGAATTATTCCAACGATTTTTAAACGTTTAGGAATCAATTTAGAACGCCGAGGAGATGATATTTTTGTTCCTGCGCAAGAATCTTATGAAATTGATACTTT
The DNA here is from genome assembly GCF_003025005.1 of Brumimicrobium mesophilum. GTDB lineage: Bacteria > Bacteroidota > Bacteroidia > Flavobacteriales_D > Crocinitomicaceae > Brumimicrobium > Brumimicrobium mesophilum. Next base: position 60,193 of record NZ_PVSS01000014.1, on the reverse strand, counting down.
CATTGATGGCTCTATTCTAACGGTTTCTGATGCACCTTGGCCAGGATTTACTCCAGATTTGTTGAGTATTATTTTAGTTGTCGCAACACAAGCCAAAGGTAGTGTACTTGTCCATCAAAAAATGTTTGAATCGCGTTTATTCTTTGTCGATAAATTAATAGATATGGGAGCTCAAATCATTTTATGTGATCCTCACAGAGCAACCGTTATTGGAATGAACAGACAAAATAATTTGCGTGGAATTCAAATGACTTCACCTGATATTAGAGCTGGAGTTTCTTTGTTGATTGCAGCTTTATCTGCTGAAGGTAAAAGTGTAATTCACAATATCGAGCAAATCGACAGAGGATACCAAGATATAGATATTCGTTTGAATAATCTCGGAGCAGATATCAGAAGGGTATAGTTCTTGCTAATTAGCAAATCAAATTGTTAAGTATTCCGTTCTATCGTTCCCATTTTTAGGGTTAACCTGGCTTTCGGTATATTTTGCTTGCCTCATTAAAAGAATAAATTGTATTATGAAGAATTTAGTTTTAATCCTCGTTGGTTTTTTACCATTCATGCTTTTTGCACAACCTAAGAATGGAATGCGAGCAATAGGTTTTACATTGTTGAATCCCGAAGGAGAAATGGTGGCGTTAGACGATTATAAAGGGCAAGTTGTTCTACTTGATTTCTGGGCTTCTTGGTGTGGACCTTGTAGAAAAGAAAATCCAAATATTGTAGAAGCATACGAAAAATATAAAAACTCAAAATTCGAAAATGGAAAAGGATTTGTTATTCTAAGCGTTTCTTTAGATAGAGCAGAACAACCATGGAAGGATGCAATTAAAAAAGACAATTTGAAATGGGATGGACACGTTTGGGATAAGTCAAAGGATGTAACGCAAAAATATAATGTGCGTTCTATTCCACATTCATTCTTAATCGATGGAGATGGGATAATTGTTGCTCAAGGAAATAAATTGAGAGGAATTGGATTGCATGTTGAGATTGAGAAGTTGATTAAGTAGTAAAATTAATTATATGAATGGTTACATGGTGTTTTTTAAACGCGATGTAACCATTTTTTATTTAAAATAGGCAATAAAATTAAATATTTTTTGATGATTACACTAAATGAACTTGTATTGTTAGGCTTAGGGTTATTTGGAGTTTGCTTTATACTTTATTTTTGGAATAATGAGGTAGCTGACGAATGGCGAAAATCGATGATACTTTTTGGTAGCATTGTTTTTATATTTTTTGGTTACTTTTTGGTGCTAGACAAGGTTTATTCTGGACATTTAAAAACAGATTCAAATTTTTTTTATTCTGCAATTATTTCAATAGGTGTAGGAGCGTATTCGGTATATAGCACTTATGTTAAAAGATTTGATAAGCTGGAGAGTCCCTGGCGATTACCTCTGTTTTTCTTATTGGGTTTAATAATGATGATGTTTGGTCTATTTCTTCTTGGAGTAATGTTTTTTAGCATAAAAATCGCTTCAATTTATGTAGTAATTGTCGGTCTAATTGAAATTCTTGTTTCCTCCAGAATTGCCTATTTAAAGAAAAGTGTGAAATGGTTGTTTCCAATGACATTAGTAGGAGGATTAACTACTTTCATTTTTGGAATAATGGCCTTTTTTATTAAAGTAGGTTGATTTTATTAAATAGTCTAATTTAAAAGAGAAAAAACCTTCTTGATCAAATCTTTTTGAGCTATTGATAGGCTTGGTAGGTGGACGTTTTGCAAAACGTCCGTACCAACCTAGGGAAATTTCATAAATGAAATTTTAGGCAAAATTCTTTTCATTCAATTTTGATGAAAATAGAAAATCATTTTTAATTTTTAATATTGCTGATGAGAGTGTTTAATTTTATCCTTTTAACAATGCTTTTACAATCCTGTCAGAAAGATAGGATTGAGTTAATTCCTTTTCCTCCTGAGTTCTATGCGAAATGTTTTATTGATAAATCCCAAAACCTTGTTATGGTTTTAGGAGGTGACAATCTATATACTCAACAAAATAGAATATTAATCGATAGTTTAGTTCTTGACGAGGTGGAAGAGAATGATAAACTAACTGTCACCTTATACAAAGAGGCTAGAAGTCTCAATAGAACTAATTTTGGTCAAGACTATGAACCTTTTGGCAATGAATGGGAATCTTACCTTGGAGTTTATAGGTATGGTTACTTCATAATCCATGATAAACAGATTGTTGAAAAAGGACTTTATGATAACCGCAGACTAATTGAGTTAAATGGTAAGGAAATAAAATAGAATCTTAGGGAATTCAATATTAATTCTCAAGCTCCTGGGGGATTAAGACAACCATGCGAATAAAGACGTACGAATGCGAGGAGGGCTAATCAACAAACTTAGTAACAAGTACTCTCTTAAACCTTATAGGTCGTTCGTCGACTGTTTTTAATACGATGAGATAACAGTTTAAAGTTGGGAGATAGGCAGTGAAAATATCTCCTTGATTGGCTTCTTTAGTTTTTAAATCAAGTTCTGGTAATAAATCTCCCTCTTTAATCAATTCTAATTTACTAATGGGATCAGGACCCATATGGTATTTTGCAAATAGGGATTGAAATGACTCACCATTTTTATAACTATCAGTTATTACATCAATAAATGAGTCGATTTTAGAGGCTTCTAATTTGTTTTTATCTAAGTAGATAAATCTAGCATCCCAAACATGCTGTGTTATGGTATCTATTACCTTAGCCATGAAATTAATATTAGTTTTAATATCATGCCAGTAAAACGTTTCCATCAATGGAGCTTTTGTAATATCATGGAATCTTTTAGAAGTATCTAACTCTGAAATTGTATAAATATTTGCTAACCAGGTGGGATGCAGCTTGGAGTAGGTCTTGGCCTCGACTATGTTTTCTATGTTGATTAAATCACTCGTTATTTGTTTTTTAGTTTGAGAAAAACATTCTTTAATACCAAACACAAGACAAAGAAGTATTATTATTTGAATTTTAAACATTCTATAATTATTCATTTTATTCAAGTTGTGATACTATATTATTAAAATTCTAAATTTATTGTTTCAAGCTTCTTAAGCTCTCGCTTGATACTTGAGGACTACTAAGCGAACGGAGTTGTGTGGTAGCTGAGTATACTAATTTGTTTCTATAAAGTTTCAATCAACAAGCCGTAGATTTCATCATTTCCCTTGGTTGGAATGAAAAGTTCAAATATAAAACTTTCATCTTTTTTATTTTTGAATTGCCCAATAAACCTTATGAAAGATATTTCTAAATTATCTTCTTTCATATCTCCAAATTTAAACTCTTTAAACTCAAGTTGTGCAAAATTAGCTTTTTTATCTACTGTTTGAATATAAGATATAAAATCTTCTAGTGTAGTTGTTTTTCGTATCTCGGACCACAATTTATTATATACAGGTTCGTATTTTTTACTTTTTAGCTCTTCAAATGTTAGATAATATAAATCTAGAGATTTATTCACTTCTACCAAATCATTTATCTTATATTCAAAATAGGCATTTTCAGGGAATATAATTTTCACTTTTGTAAAATCATTAATTTTAGAAAGTGTATTTAATGCTGACAAAGAGCTGTTAGAAGAGATTTCTCCTCTTTTTTTTTCATCTATCACACATTTGGAAAAGATAATGATTATAAGGTCTTCTTCTTTTTTTACCTCAATTTTACATTCATATTTATTTTCCAATGTTTTGATTAATTCTTGTTCATCCTCACTATATGAAGAGCATCCATTAATTAAAATAATAATAAATATACTTAGGGTTAACTTACAAAATTTAGTATTGATTTTCATAGCGCAATATAATGGTTGATCAAATCCGATTATCAAAACTTGTGATTATTTATTACCCTGTTTTATATTAACTGTGTCTTGAAATTGATTTATAAGCTTATTACTATTGGTGTTTATATCGTATTTGAAATTCTTGATAGTTTTTATGTAAGTTGAGTCATTTTGTAATTTGCTTTGACTCTCAATAAAGTAATCTTGGTCACCACCTAGTTCAGCTAATATTGATTTATTACAAAGTCGTCCAAATTTATTGAATGAGAGTAAAGTAATTTCATTTATCCAATTATCGTTAGTTCCAATCACAGTAATCCGAGTTCTCTTAGTAGTTAATGATTGAATGTTATAAAGGAAATAAGTTTGTTCTGTAATAATTGAATCGACATCTTTAGGATTTTGAAAAATTGAGAGGTGTAATTCATTAAGGATGGCTTTAGGTTTATTCATATCCTGCTCCATTAATTTTAGAAAATTACTTATTGAGTCTTTGTTGAATTCCTGAATTTTATCTTTATAAATAAAGTCATTTTCAACCTCTTTTATTGAAAATAGTTGTTGTGTTGAACAGCCTAGTATTATAAAAGTAAAAGGGAGAACAAATGATATTATTTTGTTGTTTCTCAAAATTATTTAGTTTAATTCAAAACCTTGTTTAATTGCCTGAAATACTAAGGGATATGGGAATAGAATGTCATTAACTCTAGCTATTTTTCTTCAAAACCATATTATTCACCACCGAAAGCAAAATATACATGAGTACAATAATTGGTATTGCCCAAACCCATAAAATCAGTATTAAAACCAATGAAGCCAGAAGGAATGAATATCTAATTTCGTTTCCTTTCCATTTGAAGGACTTGAATTTTAATGCAAATAAAGGTATTTCAGCAACTAAAAGAATGGAGAACAAAATGACTAAGGACAATAACATTTGGTCTTTAATGAATGTCATGGATAAAACGGTTTTCCAATTGTCTTGACCAAATCCATCCCATAATAACAAGGCAAAAGAGGCAAAAAATAAACTATTTGCCGGAGTAGGTAAACCAATAAATCCTGTTGCTTGTCTTACGTCTAGGTTGAATTTTGCTAAACGGAACATACTCATGAAAGGAATCAATAATGCAAAGAAAGGCATCACTTTGTACCATCCATAAAAATGATTAGGTAGAAATGGGGAATTGTTGCCAACCAAATCATTCAAGAAAACTGAAATCCATAATTGAACGCTAAAGCCCATTGTTCCTTCTATCCACAATTCGTTAATTCCTCCGCCACTTTCAAGAATAATATCCCATGCACCTGATAAAATCAAAAGTACAAAAACGATTAGTCCAGGAGCTACTCCGAATGTAACCAAATCAGCTAAAGAATCTAATTGCTTTCCTAATTCACTTGGTTGTTTCATTAAACGCGCGACAAATCCGTCAAGGAAATCACATAAAGCCCCAGCAATGATTGCTAAAACTGCTAACTCTAATCTCCCTGAAAATGTGAAGATGATACTGGAAACACCAAATAATAGATTGAAACCAGTTAAAATATTTGCTACTGTAAACATGTGGACAAAGAAACAAATAATGTTTTAATGGCGTTTGTTTTAGGTCTAATTTTGTTTAATTCCTGATTGAAAGTGTTCCATTTTATCATTAATATAGATTCTGTTAATAAAAGTTATTAAGTTACACAATATTTTATGCAAATTTGCGCTATTGTTTAGACTATGAGAAATAACTTTTGGATTATCACCTTGTCTTTATTGATGCTACAAACTTCTGTTTTTGCACAAGATGAGACTATTGCACCTAAATATTCAAACGAATTTTTACAAATTGGTGTTGGAGCACGATCACTTGGAATGGGAAATGCCATGGTAGCTGGTGTAGATGATGTAACTTCTGTTTATTGGAATCCTGCAGGACTAACAGGCGTGAAAAACAAATTTGATGTTGGTTTAATGCACTCAGAATATTTTGCTGGAATTGCGAAATACGATTATATGGGATTGGCACACAAAATTGATGATAAAAGTGCGGTTGGTTTCGCCGCAATTCGTTTTGGGGTAGACGATATTCCTAATACTACTCAATTGATTGATAATGAAGGAAATATTGATTACGATAGAATTACTGTTTTTACGGCTGCAGATTACGGATTCCTTTTCTCTTATGGTAGAAAGTTAGGTGTTGAAGGACTTAGTGTTGGTGGAACAGTTAAAGTTGTACATCGACGAGCTGGAGATTTTGCTAGAAGTTGGGGCTTTGGAATCGATGCGGGAATGCAATATAACGTTAATCAAAAATGGTTTTTTGGAGCGATGGCTAGAGATGTTACTTCAACGTTCAATGCGTGGATTTTTAACCTCGATTCCGATATGCAAGAGGTTTTCTTAGAAACGGGAAACGAAATTCCAGAAAATGGTTTAGAGTTGACTTTACCAAGATTAATTTTAGCAGCAAAAAGAAAAATTGATATTGGATGGCAAGATATTACTATCTCTCCAGAAATAAATGCTTCAATTACAACAGACGGAAGAAGAAATACTTTAATCAAATCTGGTGTTGTTTCAATAGATCCGGTGATGGGCTTAGAAATAGGCTGGAGAGATATTGTTGCTGTTAGAACAGGAGTGAATAACTTTCAATATATCAAGGACTTTAATGACAATGAAACTTTAGTTTTTCAACCAAATATAGGTTTAGGTGTTACATTTAAAGGGATAACCCTAGACTATGCTTTCACGAATATCGGAAATCAGTCAGAAGCTTTGTTTTCTCACGTAATTTCACTTAAATTCGGGTTTAAATAGCTAACTTTAAACTTTTTAAATCGCTGTATGCGTATAATAACTACCTTATTATCAGTTTTTCTAACCATAACATTCGTATGGGCTCAGCCATATGGGAATGAATGGATAGACTACAACCAAAAATATTACAAGTTTGGAGTGGCAGAGGATGGTGTTTACCAACTTTCATATCAAACATTGGTTAATGCAGGTGTTCCAGTGAATACTATAGCAGCGAATAAATTTCAAATTTTCGGTAAGGAAAAAGAGCTTCCTCTATTTGTGAATGACAATGGAGATAATGTTATTAATGTAGGAGATTACATTGAATTTTATGCAGAGTCTAATGATGGATGGCTAGATTCATTACTGTATAACTCCCCAGACGATATTGGGAATCCAGCTTATTCATTATATAATGATTCGTTATACTATTTTTTAACGTGGACTACAGGTACTGCTAAACGATTTTTAATTGAAACAGATGTCAATTATTCAATTTATTCTCCTTCATCTTATGTTCTTGAAAAGTCTATTTTAGATTATCATGTGCAATATTATGGTGGTTTTTCGGCATACTCATCTTATAGTTCATTTTTCTCTGCAGGTGAAGGTTGGGGCGGACCAAATTATAATGGGGCCTCTAATTATACTTTAACTATTCCAGTTCCAACACCTGATGTTTATACTGGGGTTGGAGCTCCAGATGCAAGTTTCCATGCTAAATCTAATGCCAATTCAAATGCTAGTTTTTCAGGGTCAGGAAATCATCATTTAAGATGGGAACTTGGTTCGAGTGGGACGGAAATGCATGATGAAATTTTTATAGGTTATAGGCAGACTTCAGTTAATAAGAATTTCAACCCAAGTATTCTTTCGAATGGAACAACCAATGCATTTTTTAAAATTATAGGTGATCAAGGAGCTTCAACGGATTTTCAATCTGTGAGTTATGTCTCTGTTGAATATCCTCGTATACCTAATTCAAATGAAACATCTATTGACTGGGAAGTTCGTAGTGCGGGCACTCAAGCAAAAAGTAGATTAGATATTTCAGCTTCTAATTTAATTAATCCTACTGCTTATGTTTTTGGAAATCTAAATGCTCGGAAAATTCCGATCACAAACAATGGGGGAGTTTGGCAAGTTTTAATTCCAAATTCAGTGAATGGTGCAAATCAAAAATTAATTATTACCTCAGATGCTGATATTAAAGAGATTAATTCAATTTCGGCCGTAAATGGAACTGGAGTTTTTACGGATTATAGTCAAATTAACGTTGAAGCGGCATATATTTTATTATATAATCAGCAAATGTTATCTTCTGCGACCCAATATTCTTCTTACCGTAAAACTCCAAATGGAGGAGGATATAATGTTGTGATGTTAGAAGTGAACGATGCATGGATGCAATATGGAGGGGGAGTTCCAAAACATATTTTAGGAAGTCGTCGCGCTATTAATCATATTTACAACATTTCAACTTTAAAACCTGTAGCATTATTTATAGCAGGTAAGGCGATTTCAGAGGCCAGTGATCCAAACACAAGTTCAGCAGGGGCACCGAGAAAGAATGCTGCGGTGAACAGTTTGAATATTGTACCAAGTTATGGTTCTCCTTCTAGTGATATTTGTATAACTGCCAAATGGAATGGATCCATCAGCATGAAACCTGAAATTCCAACAGGTAGAATTGCAGCCAATAACAATGAACAGTTGAATATGTATTTGCAAAAAGTTAAGATTTTTGAAGCTACGCAAAATCAAAATGCTGTTTATAATAAAGAGTTAAAAGAATGGCAAAAACAAGTTATCCATTTTGGAGGTGGTTCAACATCTCAGGAACAGTCACTTTTGCAATCTTACCTTAATGGTATGAAAAATTCCATTGAAGGTCCAGATTACGGAGGGAATGTTACTTCATATTTTAAAGAAACTTCAAATCCATTTAATCCTGTACAATCTTCTGAAGTGCGTGAATTACTAGAAAATGGAGTTTCATTAATGACTTTCTTTGGACATGCCACAGGTGATGGATTCGATCAAAATATTGACGATCCTGAAAATTGGAATAATACTGGGAAATATCCGATGGTAATTGGAAACGGATGCTACACTGGAGATATTTTTAAATCAGATAATAGTTCTACGGCCGAGAGTTTTGTCCTTTTAGAGGATTTAGGTGCCATAGGCTTTCTTTCCTCTTCTAAATTAGGATATGCTTCTTATTTGAATCTATATTCTGCGGAGTTATATAGACAAATGAGTCCAGATAATTATGGCGCATCTTTGGGGGCTCAAATGTCCACGACAATACGCAATTTAGAAATTGTAAATCCTAGTTTCTTGACTGAGGTAACGGCAATGCAAATGATATTACATGCTGACCCAATGATCAAATTGAATTGGCATGCTAAGCCTGAAATTGATTTAACAATTCAAGATGTTTATTTTACTCCTTCTCAAGTTAATTTGTCTACTGATTCAATTACAGTAAATGTTGTTCTCACAAATCTTGGTAGAAGCGTAACCGATACATTTGGATTGACAATAACTAGAGGTTTTCCTAATTCAGCTATTGATTCGGTTTATAATTTATCAATATATGGATTGAATTATCGAGATACTATTCAATTCAATATGCCCTTGCAAGCTTCAATAGGTTCTGGAGTGAATCAATTTACAATTCAAGCAGATTTACCATCTTTTGTTCCAGAACAGTACGATGAATTTCAAAATAATGAAGTTAAAATTGATTACTTTCTAAATATTGACGGAATAATGCCTGTATTGCCATATAATTATGCAGTTGTACCAAATGACTCTATAGTTCTGAAAGCTTCAACGATTAATCCCATAGCTTCTTTTAATACTTATCGTTTTGAAATTGATACGACTGATTTATTTAATAGTCCATTTCTAAAATATGCTGTAAAAAGTGGAACTGGTGGTGTAAAAGAAGTTTTCCCAAATGATTGGAGGAGGGTTTCAAATAATTCCAATTCTCCCTTGATTTTAGAAGATAGCGTAGCTTATTTTTGGAGGGTTTCTATAGATTCAAGTGTTTATAGTTGGACAGAGCATTCTTTCCAATATATTCCAAATAAAACGGGTTGGGGACAAGATCATTTCTTTCAATTTAAAAACAGTGATTTTAATGGAGTTTCTTATGAAAGAACTCCAAGAAAAAGAGAATTCGCAACACAACAAATAGAGTTAGCTGCTCAAGTTTATGATAATTCAAATTCAGTTTTCAAATATAACTCCACATTGTGGTCTGTAAATGGGCAAGATGCAGAATATGGTTTATGTACAACTTCACCTTCCTTACATGTAGGTGTTGTTGACCCTTCTACCCAAGCTCCGTGGGGAAGTTTTTATAACGGGGTTAATGTAAATAATCAATTTGGAAATGCTAACAATGGTGCTTCATGTAGAACTCGTGTAGAGAATTATTTTATTTTTCGTCAAAACTCTGCATCACAACTTCAAGCATTTGAAAATATGATTGCGAATGAAGTTCCAGATGGACATTTCATAGTGATATATACTACAATGCGAGCTTTGTATAGTCAATGGCAATCCATTCACCCAAGTTTATTTACGACTTTACAAAATGCTGGTGCAACTGGAATGTCACCTTCATCACCTGATAGAGCCTTTATTTTTATTTATGAAAAAGGGGATCCAAGTACGGCCATGACTATTCATGCTCAAAATTCAGGGGAATTCATTAGTTTAGCAAATACCTTTTCTGGTTCAGTAGGTAGTGGAATAGAGTCTTCTACTTTAATTGGTCCGGCAGCGGAATGGCAAACCATTTATTGGAAACAAAGCTCTATGGAAACTCCTGTGAATGATTCTACTAGGTTAGTTATTAAGGGGTACGATCACAATAAACAATTCCAAATTGAGATTGATACTGTGTTTTCCAACAACGATTCTATCCAAAATTTCAATACTATTCTTTCTGCAAATGACTACCCATATCTGCAATTGCAAGCTAAGTATTATGATAAAATAACACTAACTCCAGCGCAAGTGGACAGATGGCATGTATTATATCAACCTCTGCCTGAAGCCGCAATTGATGGTTCAGCTGGATATGCATTTTTACCCGATCAAGGAGATTCATTGCAAGAAGGTATTGAAATGTCTTTTGCAGTTGATGTGAAAAATATAAGTGATTTATCAATGGATTCATTATTGGTGAATTATTGGATAACAGATAAAAATCAAGTTAAACATCCTATTAATTATATGCGTCAAGATTCTTTGAGACCAGGGCAGGTTTTAAGAGATACTGTGCAATTTTCAACTCAAGGTTTATCGGGTGAAAACACCTTTTGGATGGAAGTTAACCCATACAATAAAGGGGTTAATAATCAATTAAAGGATCAACCAGAATTGGCGCATTTCAATAATCTATTGCAAATTTCATTCTTCTTAAAAGTGGATGACGTCAATCCTATTTTGGATGTTACTTTTGATGGTGAACATATTTTGAACGGCGATATTGTAAGTCCAAAAGCGGAAATAGTCATTGGTTTAAAAGATGAAAATCCATTCTTAATGATGAATAATGATGCGGATACGAGTAATTTTGGAATTTTCTTAACGCATCCGAATGGTGATCAAAAACGTGTTCCTTTTATCGATGGAAATGGAAATCAAATTTTGACTTGGATTCCTGCGAATGGTACAGATTTAAGGTTCGAAATTATCTACAACGCAGAATTTGAAGAAAGTGGAGTATATGAATTGATGGTTCAGGGATCTGATAACTCTGGAAATCTTTCTGGAGATATTGAATACCGAATTCAATTTGAAGTGATTTTAGAGTCAACGATAACTCATTTAATGAATTACCCTAATCCATTTTCTACATCTACTAGATTTGTGTTTACGTTAACTGGTACTGAAGTTCCTGAAGACATGATTATCCAAATTATGACGGTAACTGGAAGAATTGTTCGAGAAATTACCGAAGATGAATTAGGATTTATTAGAATTGGTAGAAACATCACAGAATATGCTTGGGATGGTAGAGATGAATTTGGAGATCCATTGGCGAATGGTGTTTATTTGTACCGAATGAAAGCCAAAATCAACGGTGAAGATATCAAACATAGAGAAACAGGTGCAGATCAATACTTCAAAAAGAATTGGGGAAAAATGTACTTGATGAGGTGATTTTCATATTCTTGTTGAGGAATAATGCATTACGCCTCTACAAGAACATGAAAAAATGCAACAATCCAAATCAAATCAACTTATATTCAATATTCTTTGAATTCAATGTCTTTAAAACATTCTCGTTAATATCAATTTTCAGCGAACGTGATGGCATTTCAATTTCAAGTTTATTTACTGTATCATAAATTTTAAACTTTACTTGGAATTTTCCTTCGTTCTCCTTAAAAATATTGTCAATGTCTTCAATTAGTGTATGACTAATATCGGTTAATGGAACAGATAATTCTAAAGCACTTGCTTTTTGATCTCGTAAACTTGAAAGGAAATCAATCTTTTGAATCTTAAATTCAAATTCATTTTGATTCCATCGTTTTGACATTACTTTACCTGTCATGAAAATAAATGAACCTTCAACCATGTAATCTCTAAATTTTCCATAATCCTCTCGGAACAAAAATAATTTAGTTGAATCGTTATAATCTTCGATCATTAAGGTTCCAAATGGGTCACCTTTTCTTGTATGTCGGTGTTCAACCTCCGTGATAATTGCTGCAACAGTAAATTCTAAATTCTTGTATTCCTCCAGGTTGTTAATGTATTCTACGTTCCCATTACAGAAAGAATCAATATCAATTCTATAATCATCAAGCGGATGACCCGAAATGTAAATTCCAACAACTTCTTTTTCTTTATTCAATTTTTGAAGAGAAGACCATTCTGCAACCATAGGAATTTTTGGAGCAGGAGTTTCAACACCAGATCCTTCACCAAAAAGACTAACTTGATTAGAGTTCGCACTTTCTTGATGGTTACTTCCGAATTTAATAGCATTCGCTAAAAAAGTTCTGTTGTTTTCTTCCACGAAATATTGTGCTCTGTGAACATTTGAAAATGAGTCTAAAGCACCAGAAAGTGCCAAGCCTTCAAATGCTTTCTTATTACATTTTCTTAAATTTACGCGTTTTGTAATATCAAAAATATCCCTAAAAGGTCCATTTTCTTTTCTTTCCTCAACAATTGCATCCACTGGTCCGTTACCAACACCTTTAATAGCTCCTAAACCAAAACGAACAGCTCCTTTCGAATTCACTGTAAATTTGTAGTTTGACTCATTAACATCTGGTCCTAAAACATCTAATCCCATTCGCTTACATTCCTCCATGAAGAATGTTACCTGTTTGATGTCATTCATGTTGTTACTCAACACGGAAGCCATATATTCTGCTGGATAATTGGCTTTTAAATAAGCTGTTTGGTAGGCAATCCAGGCATAACAAGTGGAGTGAGATTTGTTAAATGCATAAGATGCGAAAGCCTCCCAGTCATGCCATATTTTTTCTAATTTCCCTTTATTATGTCCTAATTCTGCACCTTGATTTAAAAACTTTGGTTTTAGTTCAGCTAGTAAGCTCAGTTGCTTTTTACCCATAGCTTTACGAAGTGTATCTGCTTCACCTTTGGTAAATCCACCTAATTTTTGAGAAAGCAGCATCACTTGCTCTTGATATACAGTAATTCCATAGGTTTCCTCCAAGTATTCCTTTGAATCTTCAATGTCATAAACAATTTCTTGTTCTCCATTTTTACGTTTAATAAAGTCAGGAATATACTCTATTGGTCCTGGACGATATAAGGCATTCATTGCAATTAAATCTGCAAATACTGATGGCTTAAGTTCCCTCATGTATTTCTGCATTCCTGGAGACTCATATTGGAAAACTCCCACAGTTTCACCTCGTTGGAAGAGTTCATATGTTTTTAGATCATCTAAAGGAAAGTCATCAGGAATTAAATCTATATCATGTATATCTTTAACGAATGCAACAGCATCTTTAATTAAAGTAAGGGTCTTTAATCCTAAGAAATCCATTTTAAGTAGACCGGCTTCCTCAACGACAGAGTTATCGTATTGCGTACAATACATCTCAGAGTCTTTAGCCAATGCAACAGGTACATATTCTGTGATGTCGCTAGGTGTAATGATTACCCCACAAGCATGGATTCCTGTATTTCTTACATTTCCTTCTAATCTACGAGCGCTTCCAAGTACCCGCGCGGGTAAGTCGGTACCTTTTGAAATATCAATTAGCTGATTGGCCATTGTGATACTTTCCTGGTTTTCTTTTAATTTTACAGATAAATCTGCTGCATCCATGCCAAAAATATTCTTCAAAGAAGTATCTGGAATTAACTTGGCTAATCTATCAGCTTCGAAGAGTGGAAGATTCAAAACACGAGAGGTATCTCTAATCGATGATTTTGCCGCCATCGTTCCATAGGTGATAATTTGAGCCACTTGATTAGCGCCATACTTATCAATTACCCATTGAATAATTCTACCACGACCTTCATCGTCGAAGTCAATATCTATATCGGGCATTGATACACGGTCAGGATTAAGGAAACGCTCGAAAAGTAGATCGTAAGCAATAGGGTCTACATTCGTAATACCATTACAATAGGCAACTACAGAACCTGCTGCAGAACCCCTACCTGGTCCAACGATAATTCCCATGTCTCGTGCGGCATGACAAAAATCTTGTACAATCAAGAAATATCCAGGATAACCAGTATTTTCAATTACTGATAACTCAAAATCTATCCTTTCTCTAACTTCATCCGTAATTTCCTTATATCTAGGTTTTGCTCCTTCATACGTTAAGTGACGCAAGTAATTATTTTCTCCTCTTTTTCCTCCATCTTCTAAATCTAAAGGATCAGTAAATTCTTCAGGAATATCGAATGCGGGCAATAATATATCACTGGCCAAAGTGTATTTCTCACATTTGTTGGCTATTTCCATTGTGTTTTCTATTGCTTGAGGTAAATCTGCAAACAATTCTTTCATTTCATCTGGTGACTTGAAATAGTAGTTGTCGTTTGGAAGTCCATATCGGAAACCTCGACCTCTACCTTTTGGCGTTTCCACCATTTCACCATCTTTAATACACAATAAAATATCATGAACAGCAGCATCACTTTTATTCAAATAGAAAGTATTATTTGTGGCTACGAGTTTCACATTATGCGTTTTTGCAAATCGTAATAATACTTCATTGACACGTCTTTCATCTTCCTGGTCATGACGCATTAATTCCAAGTAGAAATCATCTCCAAATTGCTCTTTCCACCAAATAACTGCTTCTTCAGCTTGCTTTTCACCAACGTTCAGGATTTTAGATGGAATTTCACCATACATATTTCCAGAAAGTACAATGATATCTCCTTTGTATTTTTCAACTACGTTTTTATCAATTCGCGGAACGTAATATTTACCTTCAGTGAAGGCAATAGAAGACATTTTCGCAACATTGTGGTACCCTTTTTTGTTCTTCGCAAGCAAGACAACCTGAAATCCATTGTCCTTTACTGTTTTGTTAAGGTGGTCTTCACAAATATTAAATTCACAACCTATAATTGGTGTAATTTCATTCTGTTTGTATGTTCTGCCTTCTTTTTCAGCCTCTTCACGTTCCTTTCTTACAGCTTTATTGAAATTTGTAATGTGCTTTTCAAAGTGAAAGGCAGCCATCATATTTCCGGTGTCTGTTAAGGCAACAGCAGGCATATTGTATTCCGCAGTTTTCTTAATTAAATCTTTGATGTTACTCGTAGATTGCAAAACTGAAAACTGAGAGTGATTATGAAGGTGAACAAACTGAGTTTCTGCTAATATTTCAAGTCCTTCTTCTATTTCCGCTTGGGAAACTTCCTCTTGAGTTTCATGTTGGGCTTTTAGTGCTTCACTTTTTTGTTTCAAATTTAAGTGCGTCAGTCCAACGGGTTGAATAACATCTGGATTAGCATCTAAATATTCCTCAATATATGCTTCTTCTGCTTGAAGTTCTTGAGCTGTGAATACGCGTCTTCTCACCAATTCGAAGAAAGAGCGAGCAGTTGCTTCAACATCGGCAGTTGCATTATGCGCCTCTCCAAAAGGAACGTCAAATAAGTGCTGATGTAATTCAGTTAATGTGGGTAACTTGAATTTTCCACCTCGACCTCCAGGAATACGACATAACTGAGCTGTAGTTTCCGTACATGTATCCAATATTGGCATGTCATGCATTGGCGTTTCCATGTTCAATCGTACAAATTCAGAACCCATAACGTTGATATCGAAACCAACATTCTGCCCAACAATAAACTGAGAACGCTCCAAGTCCTTGTTGAATTCTTCCATCATTTCACGAAGAGGAACACCTTCAGTTTCAGCTAAAAGTGTAGAAATTCCGTGAATTCTCTCCGAATCGTAAGGAATATCAAAACCATCTGGACGAATTAAGAAGTCTTTTGACTCAACAAGCTGACCTTTTTCATCGTGCAATTGCCAGGCAATTTGAATACATCTTGGCCAATTGTCGGTGTCAGTATATGGAAGGTTCCAATTTTTAGGTAAACCTGTTGTTTCAGTATCAAAAACTATGTACATGGGAGCGGATTTTTACATTTCAAAGTTACGGATTTGATAATTGATAATGGATAATTGTCAATTGATAATTTCAAAAAATATGCACGATTAAAATAATTTCTTCTGTAAGTCCTATTGAATGGTGGAGGTAAGGTAATTCACTTATTGTTAAACTATTTTATTTTACTTAATTCTCGATTTCTAATATGTAATTCCAAATATTTCATCTTTTTAAATTTTTATATTTGGCAAGTGAAGAAAAAAATCCTTGTTTTAGACAATTATGATTCGTTTACCTATAACTTGGTTCATTATATTGAATCCAGTGGTGATTATGATGCTGATGTATATAGAAATAACGAAATTTCACTTGACGAGGTTGAGAAATACGATACAATAGTTTTGTCACCAGGTCCAGGGTTGCCTGAAAATGCGGGTATATTAAAGTCTCTGATTCAAAAATATGCTAGTTCAAAGAAAATTCTTGGAGTTTGTTTAGGAATGCAAGCAATAGGAGAGGTTTTCGGTGGAAAATTAGAAAATTTATCACATGTTTACCATGGGGTGTCTACACAATTAACGGTTATTGATGATGAGGAGAAGCTTTATTTAGGTTTGCCAAATAAATTTCAAGTTGGAAGATACCACAGTTGGATTATATCTACTACTCACTTCCCAAATGACTTGGTCATTACAGCGATTGATGATAATAAGAGAATTATGTCCTTAAGACACAAGAAATTCAATCTTTATGGTGTTCAATTTCATCCTGAATCAGTTTTAAGTGAACACGGCAAAGCCATAATTAATAATTTTTTAAATGTTCCTTTGAAATAATTTTATTGCCATCGAATTGCTCTTAATTAGGTATTTCTATCTAACTAAATTTTAAAACAATTGTTAAAGTTTTGGTCATATTTTCAATAGTATATTCTTGTTTTATTAATAAGAAAAAGTGAGGTTTTCCAAAGTAATAAATTCTATGGCTGCAGTTAACTTTCTGGTTGTTATGTGGTTATGGGTTTTATTGTCGTGATTATGTTTGTATTGTTTTTTTTGAAATATTCTGATAAACCTTAAATTTAGTAAAAACTATATTAATCAGCTAGTTAGGAATAATGAATTGTCTTTTGTATTTTCATTATCGTATTAACTAAAATAAAAAGATATGAAATTAACGAAAATTGCATTAACGGGAGTTTTAGCTGGAGCATTGATCAGTTCGTCTTGTGAATCTGGTTCAGAAGATGATATGTCAAGGTCCGATATGTCAGTAGATACAATGATTCTGAATGATGATAATGATGAGGATATGAATTCATCAAACTCTGATTATTATGAAATGGAGGAAGAACAAGATTTAATGTATTCAGATTCTATGAATCAGGATGGTCTAAATTCAACTGAAACCAGTGAGATAGTGGAACGAGAAGAAGTGAAATTGGCGTTATTGCCTCCATCAATTTCAGAAACTCTTAAAGGTGAAAAATACTTATCTTATACTTTTGAGAGAGCTTTTGTTTTAGAACATGCTGATGGAACCAAAACTTATGAAGTAAATGTTAAAAAGGATGGTGCAATGTCAACAATGGTATTTAATGATAAGGGGATTAGAGTTGATAAAAAATAGATTCTTTTTGAAGTTCTCAGTTATATTGAGATAATTTGTAAAAAGGAGTGAGAACGAATGTGTTTTCGCTCCTTTTTGTATTAAAAATTACCTCCTCGTCCCTGGGAACGATGAACCCACTTATCATAAGCATTTAATTTTAAAGCTTTAAATTCAGGATATCTAATTTCCATTTCCTTAGCAAATTCTAGAATGATTTCTAAATGTTTTGTAGGGATAGCATTATTGTAAATTAATTGGTTAGCTATTTCAATAATTTCTTTTGATTGAACATTGGAATTTTCGTTTTTCAATTTTTGAAATTTATCCCATAGCTTTGGATAAGCATCTTTTTGTTTTTTGTGACCTCTCTTTAGTAAAGAAAATCCTGTAATTCCAATTGCTAATGAGAGGATGATTGTGCCTAAGATTATAGAAATTGTTTCCATATTTAATTAGAACGGAATCTATCATTAAATTTCTGAATTTGTTGAGCTCTAAGTTCTTTTAGATCAGCTGGAATATCTCTTTTCCATCGTTTGTGAGACCAAATCCAATATTGAGGAGCTTCATTAATTGTTTCCTCCAACAAATGAGCAAATCGTTCTGTAATTTCGCCATATTCTAACTCCCTTGGAGTAGAGGTGATTTCCTTTAATTGCATTGAATAATGACCGCGTTTTACTTTATGCAAACTAAAGTATACGACAGCTTGATCATATTGATTTGCGAGCATTTCAGGTCCAAAAATGATTCCCGATGTTTGGTTCAAGAATTCCATCCAATAACATTTTTTGGAATTTCCTGGCGATTGATCAGCTAAAATGAGTGTTGAAATCGTAGCGGAATTTGATTTTAAAAATTCATGAACAATTTTCGCATGAATAACCTTCATCCCAAATCTTGATCTTCGGGCATTTAATTTTTTATCCCAAAATCCATTGCTCAATGGCATTCCTATTCCCACTGCTTGATGTTTAAATAACAAATTTTGCCCTGTTATTAGCCATTCCCAGTTATTGTAATGTCCAGAAACCAATAAAACATCCTTGTTTTTCGCATATAGTTCTTCCATTATTTCAGGATTCTCAACCTTAAAACGTTTCAATAATTGTTTTTCGGAAATACTTAAATTTTTCGCCCCCTCAGCCAATAAATCTGTTAGGTGACGATAGAATTGACGCTCAATTTTCCTTTTTTCTTTAGTTGATTTCTCTGGAAAAGATCTCTCAATATTCCCACGCACTACACTCCTGCGATAAGGAATTACAGAAATCAATAACAAATAAAAGAAATCAGTAAATAAATACATCACCCGCAATGGCAGTAAAGACAAAGGATAAATGAATACGTAATATGCGAAAGCACTGAACATTTTGTAAAAATAGTTTTTTAATTGTGAATTATCAATGGTTAATTGTCGACCAAATGGGGTATGGTATAATTGGAATTGTTATTTCGTATTCCGTTTGCTATTGGAGGGTGTTTTTCTATATGGAAAAGAATCTTAAATTTGCGAAGTCAAAATAATGCAAAAAAATGGAGAAAATTATCTGTGGAATTCAACAAATTGGAATTGGTGTTCCAGATGTTCAAGAAATATGGAAATGGTACCGTAAATTCTTTGGAGTAGATGTTCGGATTTTTGAAGAAGCTGCTGAAGCTCCTTTAATGACAAGATATACGGGTGACAAGGTTCAAGCTAGAACTGCAACTTTAGCGCTTTCCATGGAAGGAGGTGGTGGATTCGAAATTTGGCAATATACAAGCCGAGATACCGAAAAAGCGAAATTCGAAATTCAATTAGGTGATTTAGGATTATATATTTGTCGTATTAAGTCAAGAGATGTCAAGGCGTCTTACGAATTTATGAAATCTAAAGGTGCGAAAGTATTAGGGGATTTAAAAAAGACTCCTCATGGCGAACCTCATTTCTTTGTAGAAGATCCAAATGGAAACATTTTCAATGTAGTTCAAGAACATACTGTTTTCCAAAAAACAAAATTTGAAGGAAAAACAGGAGGAGCTGCTGGAGTTATGATTGGTGTTAGTGATATTGCTGCTGCTAAAAAACTCTATGCTGATATTCTTGGATATTCAACTGTGGAATACGATGAAACTGATGTTTTTGATTGCTTTTCTGATTTACCTCATGGAGATAAGAAAGTACGTCGTGTTTTATTATCGCATCCAGAAAAACGTGAAGGACCTTTTGCTCCATTATTAGGCCCAACGAAAATTGAATTAGTTCAAGCAATTGAAAGAACAGACGCTAAGAAGATATTTAAAGACCGTTTCTGGGGAGATTGGGGATTCATTCACTTGTGTTTTGATGTGAGAAATATGGATGAACTTCAAAAAGAATGCGAAGCTGCAGGTTTTCCTTTCACTGTTGATAGTGGTTCAACTTTCGATATGGGTGAAGCAGGTGGAAGATTCTCATATATTGAAGATCCAGATGGTTCATGGATAGAATTTGTTGAGACGCATAAAGTTCCAGTAATGAAAAAGTTGGGTTGGTATATTAATCTAAAAAATAGAAACCCCAAAAAAGCACTGCCTACATGGATGTTGAAAGCTATGGGGATGAATCGCGTGAAATAATCATATTTACTATTTGATTAGTGTGGATTAATGAGTGATTGGTAACTCTTTAGCCGTATTTTTTTCTTAATTTTATCTTTTTCAAAGCTATATATATGTTTAAAAAAATATTCTTTTTTGGTTTAAGTCTTACTTTCTTAGCGAGTTGTGAAACAAAGTTTAGTGTTAACGGTGAATACGAGGAAACTCCAATCGTACATTTCTTGCTTGACCAAGGTCAAGAATTCCAATTTTTAAAACTAAATCGAACTTTTTTGAAGGAAGGAAACGCAAATGAGTTTGCAAAAGATGCTGAATTGTCCTATTTCGATAATGTTGTAGCCACGGTTGAAGAAATCAAGAACGGAAGTGTTCAAAAAACTTGGACTTTAGAGGATACAGTTATTAATAATAAAGATGAAGGAGCTTTTTATGGTCCTGAGCAAAAATTGTACTTTTTTAGAGGTGATGAAAATGTGGTTAATGGACAAACTGTTTATTTAGATGAAGATGCATTTTATCGATTGAATATTGACATTGACAATGGAAACCATATTGTTGAAGGACAAACAGAGTTGGTTAAAGGCGTTGGTATAGAATATCCAAATATTAATATCTCCTTTGGTTTTGCTGAAAATAACGTTCCTTTGAATGGTTATAGAACTACGCAGATTAAGTATTCAACATCTCCTGAAGCGTCAATTTTTAAAGGAAGGTTAGAGTTTGATTATAGAGAGTTTGTTGGGAGCAATAGTGAAGTTAAAACTGTACTTATGGAACTAGGAGAATCAGTAAATAACAGTTCTACAAATGGTTCTGCAACTTTTTTACCAAGTGGAGAACGTTTTTACCAGTTGTTACAAAGTAAAATTGCTGTTGACCCGAATGTGACTAAACGACAAGTTGAAGGAATGAAAATCGTGATAACTGCAGGTTCAAGAGATTTGTATACTTACATGTTAACAAACGAACCTAGTTCTTCATTAGCTCAAAATAAACCAACATATTCAAATGTTGATGGAGCATTAGGAATATTTTCTTCACGTGTAACAGCAACTCAGTATAAACCTTCTTTTAATGGGAATTGGAGAGCGCTTAACCAAAATTCTACAAAAGAATTATGTAATGGACAATATACAAATGCATTGAATTTTTGTAGTCCAATTCCTAATGATATAAATACGACTTATTATTGTAATTAGTACTGGAATTAGAAGAGGGAAGCTTTTATTGTAATCCTTTTTTTTAGTTTAAACATAATTTAAAGTGGATTCTACTCAAGTGTAGGGTCCACTTTTTTTGTTGAAATATATTTTCTGTAATTCCAAACCACAATAAATTATTTAATCAGGCGTTAATATATGTGAAAAGCACTTTACTTTGGAATTTAAAATTTCATTCTATAAGTGTTCAAAGTTGTCTGCAAGCAACTTTAATAAACCCATATAAACCCAAATTTGAAACCATGAGAAGTGTAAACCCCATTTATCACCACTCAACTCAAATGCTTAGTCAAGAGCAAGAGTGGATAACAAAAGCAAAAGAAAATCCGAAAAATTTCGCTCCTTTGTATGAGAAATATCACGAACAAATTTTCCGTTATGTTTATCAACGAATGGACGATAAGCAATCGGCTTATGATGTAACATCCCAGGTATTTTTAAAAGCAATTCATAACTTAAAAAAGTTTGAATTTCGTGGAGTACCCTTGGCTTCATGGTTGTATCGCATTGCTAAAAGTGAATTAAATCAATCTTTTAGAGATAAAAAAGCGAAACGTGCAATTAATATTGATGATATTCAAGTGGCTACATTTATGGAGGTTTTTGAAGAAGAAACCAATTCAATTAATAAAAAACGTTTGTTTAATGCCTTAAAAGGTTTGAATGAGTCAGAATTACAATTGATTGAGTTGCGTTATTTTGAAGACAGACCATATAGAGAAATTGGAGAAATTATTGATGTGAAAGAAAATAATGCAAAAGTTAAAACATTCAGAGCTCTTGAAAAGCTCAAGAAATCATTTAATAAAAATATACGCTTATGAAACGAAAATTAGTTTATAATCGATGGAAAATTCCCTCCGAGGAAATCCGAAAAAACCAGGACTTTGATGCTATTCTTAAAAATGTACACAAGGAACCTGTTGTTTATTGGAAATCAATTGGATTTTGGGGCACAGCGGGCATGTCTGCTGTTGCCCTATTTTTAATAATCTCACTTTCTTAATAATTGCCTATAGAAAAAACACATACTTTAACGATATCTCAATCTGAATACAAACTTTGTCTATTGAATTTGTTACATTTGTACATCAAATTTTAAGCAAGTTGCTTAAATAAAATGAATTCATTAGATGAAGTGTATTTTTACAATTTTAGCGGTTATAGTAGGTTCAACTTTATATGGACAAACAACAATTTTGGACGAAAATTTTGATTTACCAACTTTTCCTTCTAATTTTTCGATAATTGATAATGATGGTAACACTGTTGCGCAAGATGTACAAGAATATACTAGTGCTTGGATTCTAAAAGAGGATCCGATGGACGCATCTAATGGAACAGTTTCAAGTACTTCCTATTTTAGTCCTGTGGATAGAGCCGACCGCTGGTTAATCACTCCACAAATAACTTTGTCGTCATTTGGGAATTATCTTTCTTGGAGTGGTTTATCACATGATCCTTCTTTCCCAGATTCATACAAAGTGATGATTTCTGTTACTGGAAATACGATTGCAGATTTTACAGATACTATCACTGTTGTGAGTAATGAAGCTCCAATCTGGACAAGTCACACTGAACTTTTAGATGATTATGCAGGCGAAGATGTTTATATTGCTTTCGTGAATACTACATTCAATGGTTTTAAATTGTATTTAGATAGTATTAATGTGAGAGTGGAAGATCCATTATCAGTTAAAACGGAAGAAATCAATTTATCTGTTTATCCAAATCCAATGATGGACGTTATCAATTTATCAACTGGAAATGCAATCATTCAGAAAGTTGAAATTTTCAATTCTTTTGGTCAATTAGTATTAAATGAGGAAGTTGTAGATTCAAAAACAAAACATTCAGTAATTGTTTCAAATCTTTATTCTGGAATTTATTTCATCTCAGTAGAAACTTCTGAAGGAGTAGTGCGAAAGAAAATGGTAAAATAATTTCGGATTAATTAGGGCGATTTACAAGTGGACTGTACAGTACCATTAATTATTTTAGCAGTAGTAGTTAACTTCGTTGAGGGCTAAAGCCGTTCGTAATTATCTAAATTCCAAGATTTTTCTTCAAATCAATTCTATCCGTGTATTCGTTTAATATCGATTGATTTTCTTGAATTTCTATCCATCGAATTTCATTAATGCAAAATAGAATCCACATTTCAACAAAGAAACTAGAAACGGCATACAAGTGTACCCGATGATCTCCTAATTGTCGAACACCAGCATATTCACCATGTTTTTTGAGTATTTCATAGCGTTCTTGTAACGACATTGTAGTAAATTCTTTCTTTGTAATCATGCTCTTTTTCAATTAGGGCTAATTTTATATTGTAATCCCGCAGCAATTGGTACCTTATTCACTAAATTCGTGTTTGAATAATTCGTAATGAATTATTTATTTGAACCAATCTTAAACAAAGATGTACAGTTATAAAAATAAGCATCATTATGTATAAAATACTCCTTTTATTCGTCTTTTTTTCACTGGTTTCCGTTGCTCAGGTGGAAACACCAACTAGAAATCAGAATAATTCTATCGAGGTGGAAAAGAAGTCAAACAAAATAATTCAAGAATTAGAAGAAGTTGAAACTGAATCAATAAAGGCAAAACCTTTCGCTTCTCAAAGAGAAGTTTTTTTGAGTAATGTAAATACTTTACAAACGGATTTGAG
Organism: Brumimicrobium mesophilum; assembly: GCF_003025005.1. Classification (GTDB taxonomy): domain Bacteria; phylum Bacteroidota; class Bacteroidia; order Flavobacteriales_D; family Crocinitomicaceae; genus Brumimicrobium; species Brumimicrobium mesophilum. Next base: position 35,898 of record NZ_PVSS01000014.1, on the reverse strand, counting down.
AGTTTTATCATTATCTACAACAAGTAAAACACCTACAGATAAACAACAGAAACAATTGGAGATTCAATTAAAAGAAGTGAAGAGATTGAATGCTAATAGTTTTGAATATCATTTATTGAATTATCAGGTTGGTAATTATGATTTCTCGCGTGTTGAGAGTTTAAAGAAAGCAGAGAAAATAAACCCAAATGATGCCGCTCTTTTGAAAGAGTTTAGTGCATATTCTTATATAATGAACAATGAGAAAGACCTAGTTAAATACTTAAGACGCCTAAATTCTCAACGTGTTTTTTCCTCTGATTTAGATGTTTACGCGACAAACGTACTTAAATCTCTTCCTACTAATTCAGTTGTGTTAAGTCATGGAGAATCTGATACTTACCCAATGCTAATTCAACAAAAAATAAATAATGTTAGAAATGATGTGGAAATTATAAGTTTAGATCATCTACAAAGTAAGGAGTATAGAAACCGATTGCAATCGAAAGGGTTTAAAATACCTAAACGCGAGATGGTAGATACGGAGTTTTTTAAAATTTTTATTCAAATGAACTCTACTAAAAATATTATTGTTGCAGGATCTGTTCCTCAACCTTATTTGAAAAATGGTAAGCAGATCAATACAGTAGGTTTGGGCTTCTCTTTTGACAGGAAGAATGATGTTTATTATAATTTGAATTATTATGAAAATACTCTAAAAAACGAAATTTTGAATCATGTAGCCCAGGCTAAAGATGGACAGATTTTAGCAAATTACCTTCCGTATTTATTTTCAGTAAGAAATGATTACATCTTCAGAAGTGACTTAAAAAATGTTGAAGATATGCAGGAATTAGAAAAATTGATAATATTAATTGGACAAAAATCGAATAAAATAAATCAAGTCAAAGCGCTCTTGAAAAAATAGAATGGGAATATTTAGAGTTAACTATAGAAAACAAACTGATGAGCAATTGGTTAGACTAATGGGCAAAGGTGATGAACGCGCTTTTGACGAGGTCTATCAACGCTATGGTTCAAAGTTGGCCTATTATTTTACTCGAAAACTGAAGCATGATAAAGAAAAAGGAGAAGACTTCATGCATGATTTATTTGCTAAGTTGATAGATCGTCCAGAACTTTTTGATCCTTCGAGAAGTTTTAAAACTTGGATTTATTCTGTTGCCAATAATATGTGTATTAATGAATACAAAAAAATGGCTGTTCGCTCCAATACAAATAATGGTATTTCATCTGATTTGCAGGTTGCTGGGAATAATCAGCCGATAGAAGAACAGTTGAATGAAAAGAACTTTAGTTCGGATTTAGAAAAAGCAATGTATAAACTAGAAGATAAACACCGAGAAGTTTTTGTGATGCGCCATATAGATGGTTTGTCGGTTAAAGAAGTTGCAGAAATAATGGATATCAATGAAGGAACTGTAAAGTCGCGCTTATTTTATGCAACTAAGAAAATCGCTGGAGCTTTGCAGATGTATAATCCTATTAATGAAGAATAAGATGGAAGATTTGATAAAAAATATAATTACAGAGAAAAGATATTTTGAATTGACTCAAACAGAAAGGTCGTTGATCAAAGACTGGGCTGAAAATGAAGAAGAGTTTGATGCATTAAAACGAACTTTTCAAGCTGTGTCAACCTTGAGTCAAGGTAAACAAGCTAATTTGTCGCCAGAGGTGAAGAATAGACTGAAAGATCGTTTCGCGGCAAAACATGGCAAGAAAAATGAATCGATTTGGAATAAATTCTCAGTCTTCTTCTTTCCAAGTGAGACATCTTTTTTCAAGAAGCCCGCATTTCAACTGGCAATGGTTGCGTTAGTAATATTGCTAATAATCCCATTTTTATGGCAAGATGAAAAAGCGCAATATGCTATGAATGAAAGTCAACTAAAAATTGAAAAGCTTGAAGTTTTGGATAAAGTAAAACACACTTCTTCTAAAGAAAAATCAAATTCACAATCGGATAATAAAGTGGAAGAGGTGGGTGAAGATTTGGAAAATGAATTGAAAGTAAAGATGGAAGAAAGTTCTTTCGACATACCTACTTCAACAAATGAACATAATCCTCAGGTAATTCAAATGGAGAATAACCTTCAAACCGAGGATGTTTTTCTTGAGGAAATGATGGAGGTTCAATCCCCAATAGGAAGAAATGATGAAGTAAAGAGATTGGATGATTTGAAACTTAATGTTGGAAAAGATATGTCAGTGAAAAGTTCTTATGGTATAGCTACAAAAGTAGAGACATCAGAAACACTCGGTCTGTTGATGGCGTTATATTAAATCAGTATTGAGTTTAAAGTCTTGAGTAGGTCGGCTAGAGTTTTGAGTACTTCGTTCATACTACGTTGTACTCCCTATTCAATACTTTTATCTTAATTGTCATTAAAATCCAAAGGAGCTCTAGACAATATATCATACTTTTTCCCTTCTCTTTTCATGAATCTTTGCCAGATGTCATTAATTGAAGTGTCCATAATTTCTAATGGATTTAAAACTGGTGCTACAATCCAATTATTTTGATTAATTTCTTCTTCTAATTGACCTGCGTCCCATCCAGAGTAACCTAAAAAGAAACGAACTTTAGAAGGATCAGCTTTTCCCTCTTTCAATTGTTTCGATAAAAGGTCATAATCTCCACCAATATAGATCCCATCATCTACTTCAATACTACCAGGTAACTGATCACCTAATGTATGAATAAAGAAAATGTTTTCTGTTTGAACAGGTCCGCCAATACTAATGTTAGCACCAACATCAGGGAAATTTTTAGCAACTTCAGATAGATCAAGATCTAAATAGTTGGTTAAAACAAATCCAAAAGTTCCTTCACTATTATAATCGCACATGTACACCACCGAACGACCAAAATAATCGTCTTTAGAAAATGGGTCAGAAATTAGAACGCGTCCTTTGCGTGGTTTTCTTTTGTTTTCGAATGATAAGTCGATAGCCATGGTTTCTATGTGTTGAACTTTTAATTTTTTTCAATATATAAAATCTTCTTTAACAGAAATAGTAAATATTAACTAAATTTAAAAATAAGTAATAAAAATAGCAGCTCTAATTAACTCTTTAATATTTTGGTCAAATTTATATTCCTAAAGGTATCTATAAAACAAATTTACAACGGCTTTGTTCGCATATGGAAAGTAGATGAAAGGTAATGTGAACTTTCAATTGTTTGTTTAACTGCCAATAATTCCTCGAACGTCAAATCCGAAAGAGAATTAACCATTATCAAAGAAATTCCGGTGGTTTACGCAATTCCAATTTAGCACTTTGGAATAGGGCCGAAGTAGCGTTAAAACGAACTAAGAAGCTTTGTTGTCCTCCAATTGGAGTCCAAAAGAAGGAAAGTTGCCAGCAATGCATGTCTCTACTTAATGATAATCTTGTTTGGGTTAATTCCTGCATTTTTAAATCGTAACTTGAGTTTAGACCTAACTTCCATCTTTCTGTAAAACTGACATCTCCTGATACAACAATATTTTGATTTTGGCTGTAGCGTTCTTCTGGATTGGAGGTGTTTAAATCAAGAAAGAAAGTGTGGGTTAAGTTTATTTTCCAAGGAATCTCAAAATTAATAACTTCATGTGGATTCAATGCATAATATTGAAAATCTGCACCCCAATGATCTCCCATTAATTCTTGGGTTTTATTTATTTCATCCCTCGATTCATCGGCTGTGAACGTGTATGTTGTTGAAATGTTTGCTCTGGTTAATCGCGCTAAACCTTGTCCGTTGTCGATAGCAAACTCATCGTAAGAAATTTCGTTATCGTCCCATGCATAAGGAGAAAATGAGGCCCCTGATACAATACTCAATCCTTTAATAGGTGCAATTCTCAAGTCGAATTTAATATCTGATAATTTTAAGGAGTCTTTAAAGAAATCATAATTTCCACTTATTCCAAATGCATCTATGATTCTCGTTTTCGTAAACTCATCTTCAATTGTATCGTTTTTATTGCGGTGTTTTAATTCGAAAGTATTATTTAAAGAATAACTTATAACTCCAACATCTCTCCCAAAACTTTCCCTGTAAACACTATTTTCATAAGGAGAGTAATAAACAGATTCTTTTTCTGGACCTAAATATTCGGCTTTATATGAGCTAATATTCGGTTGGTAGCGAAAGGAAATACGCGGAGTTATTACATGACGCATTTTCATTCCACTATTTCCAATGAAACTGTAATATGCATATAAATTTGTAGAAAGCTCAGTAGCAAAAGCGGCATCATGTGAAAGTCCTAGTCCAGACAATGTATCATTAATAATCAAATTGGATGAATCTATATATCGTTTATCGATTGATTGAAAATTCATTCTTAAATTGTATTGCGCTGTGGTGTTAAGTGTTACAACTTGGTTGAATAGTTTTAAGGGATAGCTTGAACCAAAATTGTGTTGAATTCCATTCTGAAAAGTATTTTGGATTAAGTCAAATCGTTTATCTGTTAATAAACTATCTCCAAATAGGGCTGTGTTTTTTGCTTCTAAGGCATAGGTGAAACCTATCTTTTCATAGAATTTTTCATCTCCAATTGCACTTTTTCTTAATCCCTTAAAAGGGAAAAAACGGTTCACATTAACATTTAATGTTGGTAGGTCAACATCAATGTTTTGAGATGCAGAGTTTTGTTTTAATGCTGCCTTTAAACCAATTGTAACTGGTTTGCTGGGAAAACTTCGAATTAAGTTGATGTCAGAATTGAAATTATTCTGAAAGTATTGTTGACTAAGAGGATCTAAATCTGTTTTTCCTGAATTATCTGATTGAAAGTTAACATTTGAATTAAATCGCCAAAAAGGATTTGCTTTTGCCTCTTGTTGGTGCCTCCATTGAACGACAATTTTTTGATTTCGGACTGTATCTATTGGAAATGATTGTCTAAAGCTACTGTACTGAAGATTGAAATTTCCTTGAAATTTGTATCGCTTTTTATAATCCGTTTGATTTCTTACTTCGAATGTTCCTCTCGAATATAAAGTTCCATATAGAGTAGTTTGAATAAGATCTGATCCTTTCAAGGGAAAATAGTATCCTAAATTTTGAAATCCAAAACCATATTGCGAAACTGGAGTAAACATTGGAAATATAAAACCATTTTGTTCTTCTTCTTGACTTTTTGTTGGAATCATACTGAAAGGCAAACCGAGTGGAGTTGGAATTCCTTTCACCCATAAATTAACCGGTCCTGTGGCAATTCTTTTATTAGGAACCATGACGGCTTTAGAAAGTTGAAAATGAAAATGTGGATCGTCTAACTCACAAGTCGTAAATTTACCTTTAATGAAATGGACTTGTTCATTTTTTTGACGTTTTGCCACTCCCATTTGGAGGTACATTTCTTCTTGTTTGGTCTTTAATTCTTCAATAAATCCTTTTTCGGATTTAAAATTATAACGCATTGTTGCAGCGGTAAATGATTGAGTTCCTTCTTCAAATTTTGGAATTCCAACACGATTACCCTCTTCATCAAGCGTGTATATCGCATAAATTTCACTTTTATCAGTATCTAATTCAATTAAATCAGCGGTCATTACAATGCCTTCATATTCTATTCGAGCATCACCGTAAATTGAAATCTTATTGGTTTTTAAATTTGCAACAATTGAGTCTGTACATGAATAGGACACACGAGAGTCTAACACATCTTTGGTTTTATAGATGCGTTTTTTATCTTCAGTTCGAAGAGAATCTTGGGCATAAAAAGAAGGAGCTAATAGAATTATTAACAATCCAACGACGAAAAAATGCCTTATGGAATATTTTTTGCTCAATAGTAACTTGTAAATTTGTATGTATAGATAAACTTAACGGATGCAAATCTAAAAAATTACATTGTTGTGTGGTCAAAAATATTTAAAACAATAGTATTATTTACGCTTCTTTGGTCAGTTCATCCAATGTTCGCCCAAGGAAATCTTGATGACGTGTTGTCTAGTGGGATAAAAACCGTGGTTATTGATCCTGGACACGGAGGAAAAGATCCAGGTTGTCATGGTGGAATTACCAATGAAAAAACTGTTGTTCTAGCAATTGGTTTGAAGCTTGGTGAATACATTAAAAGCAAGTATCCTGATATTAACGTGATATTTACACGAGATTCAGATGAATTTGTCGAATTGGATCAACGTGCAAAAATCGCCAATGAAAAAAACGCAGATGTATTTATTTCTATACATGCTAATGCAGCTGGATCTGCCGCATATGGAACAGAGACTTATGTCTTAGGTTTGCATAGGTCTGAAAGTCAACAACAGGTAGCGGAACGTGAAAATAGCACAATTCTTTTTGAAGAAAATAGCGAAGAGAAGTACAAAGATTTCGAATTAACACCTGATGCCATTATTGCCAGACAATTGCAATTAAGTGTTTTTTTGAATCAAAGTATAAATTTAGCTTCTAAAATTCAAGCACAATTTAGAGGGATTGACCGACGTGATAGAGGAGTTAAGCAAGCTGGATTCATTGTATTGTATAAAACAACAATGCCAAGTGTATTAATTGAAACTGGATTTTTAACTAATTCCTCTGAAGAAAAGTTTTTAAATGATCCTGTGAATCAAATTAAAATGGCCAATGTTATTTTTAAAGCTTTTCAAGAGTATGTTTCTGAAATAGAAGGTGTTAATACTTTGGTAGAAAATGGAGAAGGATTTGAAGCTTCAATCAAAGATATAAAGGAAAACGATGCCGGTGAAAAGGTTGTTTTTAAAGAAGAAAAAGATAAGGTTTATTTTAAAGTTCAAGTAGAGACTTCACGAGAACCACTTTCTGTGAATCACAAACGATTTAATAATGTGGCAGTTAAAGAGTATAAACAAGATGGGTTGTACAAATATACAGCTGGATTGTTTGAGAATGATTTTGATACTGCAAACAAGTATAAAGTAGAAATGCAAAATTTAGGATTTAAACACGCATTTGTCGTTGGATTCAAAAATGGCGAAAGAATTCCAATTGCTGAAGCCATAAAATTGGCAAAGCAGTAGAATTTCTATTACTTTAGTACTGTAATTATTAATTTATTCTCTTTATTTTAGCACAAAATCATAAGTATTGAAAGTCTCAAAAGAATTTAAAATAGGTTTAGCAGTAATATTATCTACAGCATTACTGGTTTTCGGGGTGAATTACCTCAAAGGAAATAGTTTTTTCGGAGGAGATGATGTCTATTACGCCTATTTCCCAACTTCTGGAGCATTGACTCCATCATCATCTGTTACCTTAAATGGGGTAGAAGTAGGAAAAGTTTTAACTGTAGATCTTGTTAACCCTAATAATTTTACTGATCCAAACAAAAGAGTTTTGGTGAAATTCAATGTACACACTGAAGGGCTTAGTTTAGCCAGAGGTTCTGGAATTAAAATTGTTCCAGGTGTTTTAAGTACTGGAGTGCATATCGAGCAAAACTTTATTGCTGAAAAGGGATATCATGAAATTGGTGATACACTTGATGGGACAGTAAGTCAAGAAATAACAGAACAAATCGAGTCAGAGTTACTTCCTATTAAAAGAAAGATGGAAAGCCTAATAACTTCAATTGATAATATCGTGAATTCGATTACTGTATTTTGGGATACATCAGCTGCCCACACTTTAGACCAAGGTTTAAACGAAGTGAAAATTGCAATTTCTAGATTTGGACGTGTGGCTTATAATATCGACAATATGATATTGGATGAAAAAGCCAAATTAGGTCGTATTTTTGATAATGTTGAAAATATTACAGAAAATTTCCAAGAAACAAATGCTGAAATTCAGAAAGTGGTTGGAAATATGGTTCAAATTTCTGATACATTGATGACGGTAGATTTTAAATCCGCTATTGGTGAGGCAACAATAACTCTGAAAAACCTTAATGGTTTATTAGAAGAGGCTTCTGAAGGAAATGGTACGCTTGGAAAATTATTGAATGATGAGAAATTATATGATGAATTGAATGAAACGAATGAGCGCTTACAAAATTTAGTTGACGACATTAAAGTTCATCCAGAACGATACATCCATTTCTCTGTTTTTGGCTCAAAGACTAAAGGTGTACCAATTACAAAAGATGAAGAGCTTAAATTGAAGAATTTGCTTGATACTATTCAATAAACATTAAATACTAATTTATGATTTCAATTATAATATTCGCAGTTTTATTGCTTCTGGGGTTTGGATTTTTTGCAATGAATGTAAATAAAATTCGAACTAATATTTTAATGGGACGCGATGTGGATCGGTCTGATAATAAAGGAGAACGTTTAAAGGTTATGTCGCTTATAGCGCTAGGTCAGAAAAAAATGTTTAAAAAACCAATTCCGGCTATTCTTCACCTTTGCCTATATGTTGCATTTGTTGTAACACAGATTGAGTTGTTAGAGATTATCGCTGATGGTTTAACTGGAGAACATAGGGTTTTTAGAGAAGCTTTAGGTGGTTTTTATACATTCATTATCTCATTTATAGAAGTACTTTCAGTTTTAGCTTTTGTGGCTACATTTATATTTTTGGCCAGAAGAAATTTGCTCAAAATACCTCGTTTCAATATGAAAGAAATGAAAGGATGGCCTAAGATTGATGGAAACATGATTCTTGTAATGGAGTTGATTCTTGTTACTTTCATTTTTATGATGAATGGGGCGGATGAAGTCCTATATTCACAAGGCCTTTCTCACGCTGAGAATTTAGGAGATCAATCATTTGGTTTTGCTATTTCTCAATTTGTTGGTCCAGCTCTATTCGGTGGAATGAGTGAATCCTCGTTAATTATCGTAGAAAGAATAGGTTGGTGGGGACACATATTGATGGTTTTTACTTTTTTAAACTATTTACCATTCTCAAAGCATTTCCATATAATATTGGCATTTCCAAATACTTATTTCTCTAACCTTAAACCTCAAGGTCAGTTCAACAACATGGAGGCTGTGATGAAAGAAGTGAAATTAATGATGGACCCAGATGCTGATCCGTATGCAGTTCCTGAAGAAGGGGATGAAGATGCAGTGGTTCAAAGGTTTGGTGCTAAAGATGTTGAAGATTTAACATGGAAAAATTTATTGGATTCATACACTTGTACTGAATGTGGTAGATGTACTTCTAGTTGCCCGGCAAATCAAACGGGTAAATTGCTTTCTCCTCGTAAAATAATGATGGACACCAGAGACCGATTGGAAGAGAAAGGGGAAGGTTTAAGGAAGAATGGAAAAGACTATGATGATGGGAAAAGTTTGTTAAATGATTATATCACCGAGGAAGAGTTATGGGCATGTACTTCGTGTAACGCCTGCGTTGAATCTTGTCCGGTGAATATAGACCCTTTATCGATTATCATGGATATGCGCCGTTACTTAGTGATGGAAGAATCAAAAGTGCCAAATGAATTGGCTGGAATGATTTCGAACATTGAAAACAATGGAGCACCTTGGCAGTTTAGTCCTGAAGACAGGTTGAATTGGAGAGAAGAGAAATAAGATTATAAACAGATTACAAAGATAGTTATATGAGCGATTTGATGAAAGTACCGACAATGGCGGAAATGACAGCGAACGGAGAAGTTCCTGAAATTTTATTCTGGGTAGGTTGTTCTGGTAGTTTTGATGATAGAGCAAAGAAAATAACCAAGGCAATTGTTAAGATACTTAATAAATGCGAAGTTAAATTTGCTGTTCTTGGAGCAGAGGAGTCTTGCACAGGTGATCCTGCAAAGCGTGCTGGAAATGAGTTTGTTTTTCAGATGCAAGCGATGCAAAACATTGAAGTTTTAAATGGATATGAAATTAAGAAAATTGTAACTGGATGTCCTCATTGTTTTAATACAATGAAAAACGAATATCCTGAATTGGGTGGGAATTATGATGTAGTTCACCACACGCAATTGATACAGTCATTAATTGAAGAAGGAAGATTGCAAGTGGCTGGAGGAGATACATTCAAAGGTAAGAAAATCACTTTCCATGATCCTTGCTATTTGGGCCGCGGTAATAATGTTTATGAAGCACCACGAGAAATGCTAAGTAAGTTAGATGCCGAATTGGTGGAAATGAGGAACTGTAAAGCTAAAGGACTTTGTTGTGGTGCAGGAGGTGCCCAAATGTTTAAAGAAGCTGAAAAAGGAGATAAAGAAGTTAATGTAAAACGAACCGAAGAAGCAATGGAAGTAAAACCGAATATCATTGCTACAGGTTGTCCATTCTGTAATACGATGATGACTGACGGTGTCAAAAATAAAGATCAAGAGAATAATATTCAAGTCATTGATGTTGCAGAGTTAATTGCTACTGCGGCAGATTTATAATCAATATTTATGGAGATTTCAAACGAAGATTTATTTATTCAGTTTCCCGATCAATCAAAAATTTGGTTGTATCAAAGCGATAGAGCTTTGAATGGGGAAGAGATGTCACAACTAGAGAATCAACTATCATCCTTCGTTGATGGATGGGCTGCTCATGGAAATAAATTATGGGCTGGAGCGAAAGTATTAAATCCATATTTTGCAGTTGTAGCAGTAAATGATTCATTAGTACCACCATCGGGCTGCTCAGTAGATGCATCTGTTCACAAAATGAAAGATTTAGGAGGAAAGATGGGAATTAACTTTTTTGATAGAATGCAGGTTACCATTCAAGAAGGAGAGGAGCTAAAACAAATTCATTTTTCAGAATTAAGTAATCGTAGTGAAGTACTCATTTTTGATCCATTAATTAACTCATTAGGAGAATTAAGAAAAGCTTGGCCTAGATCTATTAAGAAGAGCAGTTTTGCGCACATGGCTGGTTAAAGTATGATATTATAATATTAAAAAAGCAGACCTAGGTCTGCTTTTTTGGTTTAATATAGGGGCGATTTGTAAATCGCCCTTATCTATATCTAATTTTATTAATCTATATTCTCTATTACCATAGCAGAAGCACCACCACCACCGTTACAAATTCCAGCAGCTCCATATTTACCACCGTTTTGTTTCAGAACGTTAATCAAAGTTACAATAATTCTAGATCCAGAATTTCCAAGAGGATGTCCTAGTGCTACAGCACCACCATTCACATCAACTTTTGCTGGGTCAATACCTAAAATCTTTGTATTGGCTAAACCAACAACAGAGAAAGCTTCGTTCAATTCCCAAAAGTCAATATCATCTTTAGAAACTCCTGCTTTGTCCAATGCAATTGGTAAAGCTTTTGCTGGAGCTGTAGTGAACCATTTTGGTTCTTGAGAAGCATCAGCATATCCAACAATCTTTGCGATTGGTTTCAAACCGTGCTTTTCTACAGCTTCTTTTGAAGCTAGAATTAATGCAGAAGCTCCATCATTTAATGTAGAAGCATTTGCAGCCGTTACAGTTCCTTCTTTATTGAAGGCCGGACGTAATGATGAAATTTTATCCATTTTTACATTAGAATATTCTTCATCTTCCGATACAACAACTGGCTCTCCTCTTCTTTGTGGTACTTCTACAGGAACTACTTCCTCTTTGAATTTACCATCTTCCCAAGCTTTTGCAGCTTTTTCGTATGAGTTAATAGCAAAATTATCTTGGTCTTCACGAGAAAATTTATATTCTGTTGCACATTCGTCGGCGCAAGATCCCATGTGAACTTGACCATAAACGTCAGTTAAACCATCTTTAACCATTCCATCAACCATTTTCATATCACCTAACTTTTGACCATTACGTCCATTTAGATAATGAGGAACTTGACTCATGTTTTCCATTCCACCAGCAACAACAATATGATTGTCACCCGAAAGAATGGTTTGTGCAGCTAAAGACAAAGCTTTCATTCCAGAAGCACAAACTTTATTAATTGTTGTGGCAGGAACTTGATCAGAAATACCGGCAAACATTGATGCTTGACGAGCAGGTGCTTGACCTAAATTTGCAGAAAGCACATTACCCATAAAAACTTCATTGATGTCTTCAGGTTTGATGTTAGCTTTTGAAATTGCTCCTTTAATGGCTGTTGCTCCTAATTGTGTAGCTGAAACCGTCGATAATCCACCAAGAAAACTTCCAATAGGTGTACGAACAGCTGAAATAATATAAACTTCTTTCATGATTCTGTAATTTTTTTTTAATTGCTACGAATGTACAAAATTCTTCACCTTTCCCCATCTTTTTAAGTGATTAAGTACTTTAAACGTCCTTTAATCGGCTAATTAGGATATTAATAACTACTTTTGCTCCGAATTTTTTAATATATATTAACTACATAAAATTTAATTAATGAATTTTAAAATGATTTCATTAGTCGGTTTGATTAGCATTTTCGCTGCACCAACTATTAATGCACAGATGGATACTATTGTTTTAGTTCCAAAAACAAGTAATTGGAAACTTGAAAGTAAATTTGCTTTGAACGTTACACAATCAACTTTTACAAATTGGGCAAGTGGTGGACGTAACAATATTTCAGGATTAGGTTTTATCAATGCTTCTGCGGATTATAAAAAAGACAGAATCAGATGGGCTACAACATTATCTACTGGTCTTGGTGGAATTCAATATTTTGATGAAGCCATAGAAAAAACGGATGATGTTATAGATATTCAATCAACAGTTTCTTACGGTTTGAAAGATCCTTGGTATGTTTCACTATTAGGAGGGTTTAGAACTCAATTTTTAGATGGTTTTTCTAATCCAGAAGATTCTGTTCGTTCTTCAACGATTATGGCACCGGGATATGCTAACATATCTTTGGGTATTGAATATATTCCTAATGAAAATTTAAAAGTATTTCTTTCTCCGTTATCTGCTAAATTAACTTTTGTTCAAGATCAAGTTTTGGCAGACTCTGGAGCTTTTGGTGTAGCACCGGCTGAATTTAATAGTATGGGTGATTTAATAAAATCTGGTGAAAACTTCAGAGCGGAATTAGGAGCATATTTCCGTATAATCTATAAAAAGGAGTTAATGGAAAATATTGGTTTGAGATCTCGACTTGAATTATTCTCTAATTACCAAGAAAACCCTGGGAATATTGATGTGAATGGAGAGGTAATTCTTGATTTTAAAGTGAATAAATGGTTTTCGGCAAATTTACAGCTGAATGTAATTTATGATGATGATATTGCCATCACGGATAGAGACGGAAACGTTGGGCCTAGAACCCAATTTAAACAAGTAATTGGACTTGGAATAGCTTATCGTTTGGCTAACTTCGAAGAAGAAAAAAAATAGAAAATAAACATATTTAATATTGAAGCCTCGACAATTTTGTTGAGGCTTTTTTTGTTGATTTTTAGTCTCAATTTATCTGTTAATTGAAAGAATCTAAAAGAAATAAATGCCGATTGGATACTTCGCCAGTAGAGAAATAGCTTAAATCTATTAAAGTAAGTGGTTGAAACCACTTTTGACAACTCATAATTTCAATTAGTGGGGGATGAATTCCCACCAATTGGATTTGTGTAAGAACTGGAGTTTATAAATGTTAAATTAAATTCAAAGTGAAAGCATTTAAATATATTTTCATCAACTTTCTTTTTATATCGAAAATTGTCGTAAAATTGGTTTGTGAATGACAACGAAATGACTGTTGTCAATTGTAACTAACAATTAAACTTTAAGATCATGGCAAAAAGTCAAGATGCAAAGAAAACTGAAAAAAAAGCACCTTTAAAAACTCCAAAAGAGAAAAAAGAAGAAAAACGTGCGAAGAAAGCTGGAAAATAAACAGCTAGTATAAATTCTTAAATAATGCTGAACTGTCGCCTCTTAAAATGGGCGGCAGTTTTATTTTTGATATTCTTCAACTACAACATGCATTGCATCGCGAAGTGCATAAGCTAATTCAAAAATGCTTTCTTGTCCAACTGCCGGATCAAACCTTATGAAATTTGCAGAGACCAAAATAGATATTCCATTGTTTGGATTGTATCTTGTTGAAGAGACGTAGCTTTGATGTATTCCATTGTGTCCGTATCCCAAATCGTCATATATTAATCCTAAACCATAAAGACCATGCCCCTCATCCGCTATTTCCATTTCTTTCATCAATGCCACATTTGAAGAATTTATTCCTGCATTACCGGTCAATAATAGTTTTATCCATTTGGTAATGTCTTCTGGAGTTGATACAATATTTCCTTCAGCTACATGAATGGAAACATTATTTTGTGAAGTTTCTATAGGTGTTTCTCCAACCATATAAAAATAGGAATTTATATAAGGTGTTTGCATTTCAACTTCGCTTCCTTGCCAAGGACTGTAAGTGCCTGTTAAACCTAGAGGAATCGTGAATTTTTCGGCAATAAACTCACTATAACTAATGCCTGAAACTTCCTCTATTATTCTTCCTAAAATATTATAGCCTGTGTTTGAATAGTAAAATCCATCATCGGGTAAGGCCGTACTTAATTGGTGCTCGGCATTTACTCCAATCATTTCTTCAAATGTGAAGCTATGTAAATCATTTTGATTTCTAATATAATCTTCATATTTCATTCCTGCATATGGAGCAGAAACAGTAGCAGGAATATCATTATTTGACACATCAAAAACCCCGGACCGGTGCTGAAGAAGTTGCTTGATCGTAATTATGTTTTTATTCGGGATATCAAAATTTGATGTGTTTGGTAAATAGGAGGTTATGGTGTCGTTTATATTTAACTCCCCTTGTTGATGAAGCAACATTATTGAAGCTGCTGTAAAGGTTTTTGTAATACTTGCTACACGAAAATGAGAGTCAGGACTAGGTTTTGGAGTAATATTGCTTGAAGCCATAAAAGACCCGGAGAGCCCAGAAATATAAAAATGAATTCCAGCATTATCTATTCCCCATTCTGTATTAAAACTTTGGTAAATACTATCTGCTATATTTTGGAGAGATGTTTGAAAATCTTTTTCCGCAGTTTCTTTTTTATTACAGGATGCTAAGAATATAAAACTAAAAAGTGCGATTGAAAGTAGTGTTTTTAGATTATTCATACAAGTAGGTTTTAGAATGGAGATTTTGATTTATTTATGGTAAAGTTAGTCAGATTTGGTGAATATGATTAGATTTATTTGGTTTTATTGACATAACTCGTCAAAGTTCAATTTTTGCTTAATTTATTCGAAATTTGATTTTAGAAGTTGGTATTTCTGGTACTTTCTTATCTTCGTAACCATGTTGAAAATGGAGATTCTACCAAAAAAATGTATTGAAGGTGAAATAAATATTCCTTCATCCAAAAGCTATGCACAACGGGCAATTGCTTTGGCATCATTATCTAGTTCAAGTGTAGTAATTCATAATTTGACCAATAGTGATGATGTAATAGCTGCGCAAGGTATTGTTAAATCAATTGGAGCAAAATTCTCTCGAAATGGCGCAGAATTACGCTTTTTAAAGGGAATAAATTTTGATTCTAAAGAAGAAGTTTTCATAAATAGTAAAGAATCTGGTTTAAGCACCCGCTTATTTAGTGCT
This sequence comes from Brumimicrobium mesophilum, assembly GCF_003025005.1. Classification (GTDB taxonomy): domain Bacteria; phylum Bacteroidota; class Bacteroidia; order Flavobacteriales_D; family Crocinitomicaceae; genus Brumimicrobium; species Brumimicrobium mesophilum. Next base: position 20,481 of record NZ_PVSS01000014.1, on the reverse strand, counting down.
TTCTCATTGCTGTTTGAACAGGAGTTTCTTCTCAATGGTGAAGGCTCAATTCTCCAGCGAACAATGGAAATGGTCATTGATGGATTAGAACCATTTGGGAAAGTGATTAAAAGTAATGAGTTGAAATTGCCCTTGTCGATCTCAGGAGAAGTTACAAATCTCAACGTTGAAATCGATGGAAGTATTAGCTCACAATTCTTGACAGGTTTATTAATCGTAGCACCATTTTTAAATTCAGATACAAGGATACAAGTGCGTAATCTAAAAAGTAAACCTTATATCGAAATGACAATCGATTTAATGCGTTTTTTTGGATTGAAAGTCGAACATGAAAATTTTAAAACTTTTAATATTAAAGGAAATCAAAGTCTGGATAAGCCTATAAATTATAAAGTGGAAGGAGATTGGAGCGCGGCTTCATTTCATGTTGTAGCTGCTGCAATAGGAGGTAAAGTTAAACTCTCTGGTCTTTCTGAAAATTCTCGTCAAGGAGATAAATCAATTTTAGATGCTGTAAAATTGGCTGGTGCAAGAGTGAATTGGAAAAAAGGAGATTTATATGTTGAAAAAAGCGAATTGAATCACTTTGAATTTGATGCCACTGAATGTCCAGATTTGTTTCCTCCTTTAGCTGTTTTGGCAGCATACTGTAATGGTAGATCTAGGATTAAAGGAGTAAATAGGTTAAAACATAAAGAAAGTGATCGAGGAATCACTTTGCAAAAGGAATTTTTTAAAATAGGAGTGAAGATTGAGTTAATAGCGGATGAAATGATTATTTATGGCAATGAAAATCAAAGTATTTCAGAAGAAGTTACTTTTTCATCGCATAATGATCACCGTATTGCAATGGCGATGAGTTTATTTAGTATTGCTGCTAAAAGCTCGATTTTTATTGATAGTCCAAATGCCATAGATAAATCTTATCCCGACTTTTATAAAGACTTTTTAACAATATAACAGTAGTAATTCAATATCATTTCAGTTAAAAATATCGATATTAGAAAAATATGGAAGCCATAAAAAAAGAAGTAATTAAAGCGATTGAAGAAGTTTTGGAAGAAAGACTGGCTTTATCTAATCAGGCATACAATGATGCGTTAGAATCACGTAATAATGACACTAAAAGCAGTGCTGGAGATAAATATGAAACCAGTAGGGCTATGATGCAACAAGAAATGGATAATGCTGAGGCCAGTATCCACCAAGCGAAATTGTTTAAAAATGAATTGAGTAGGTTACCGGTTTTAGAGAAATCTGAGAAAGTGATTTCTGGTAGTTTTGTCGAAACAGATAAGGGATTTTATTTCTTAGGTTTAAGTTTGGGGAAAATTGAAATTCAGAATCAAATTATATATGCAATTTCAACAGCTTCACCATTAGGAAAACTGTTGTTACATAAAAAAGTAGGAGACATTATTCAATTAAATAATACCCAACAGGCAATATTGAGTATTACCTAAATAAAGTAAAGTTGACAATTCACAAATTGGGTTTCACTTCAAGTAGCGGAACCCTTTCAACCAATCCACAAATTTTTCGATTTTATTTAAGAAGGTCCTCTGATTTGTTAGTTATCCATTCGATATAGGTTGTTCAGCTGTCGTTTGTAGAATTCCTTTAGGTGTTACTACAAAATGTAAAGGGATGTCAAATTCGTCAATTTCCGTAAGATCATCATGAATATCAAACATCGTAAAACCAATAAAAATAGTTTCTGGAGAACATTCAGCTAAAAATCTATCATAAAATCCTTTACCGTAACCCAATCTATTTCCGTGCTGGTCAACGGCTAAAAGTGGAACAATAACTACCTGAATTTCTTTAACATCAACATCTTTTCCTGTTTGAGGTTCAGCTATTCCGTACGCATTGTCCTGGAATTGAGTGTGTTCATCCAAGATTTTATGCGTCATGTTGTTTTTATCAAAGTTTGAAACAGGAATACATACTTGATTTTTAAGTCTCAATCTTTTTATTAGAGGAATCGTATCCACCTCCATTAAGCGATGTATTGGCAGAAAACAATGAATTAACTTGTCGGTAAATCTCCAATTTCTCAGAAAATTATTAGCAATCTGCTGAGAATAATAAATACATTGCTCAGGAGTTAACTCTTTTCTTAGAGCACGATAGTGGTTACGAATTTCCTCTCTTGTCATTACATTCCTGGTATTAATCCTTTAGCAGAATTTGCCATTTCTTTTTCATTTGCGGCATCAGCAGCTTGAATTGCGCGATTTAGAGCTACACTTAACAGGTCTTCTAAATCTTCTTTTTCCATTTGATTCAAATCAGAATTGATAGAAAGTTTCGTCAATTTTCTATTTCCATTCATTTCAACTTCAATCAGATTTCCGCCCGCTTCTCCATGAACGATTATGGTATCTAATTTCTCTTTTGACAATTGCGCTTGTTCTTGCATTTTCTGCAATTTTGCCATCATATCTTTTCCGAACATATTTTCTGTGTTTATGAATTACAAAGATAAAAAATGTTTATAATAAAGGAGGTGTTTTAGATAGAGTAGGTACCCAAAATCTTGTAAAAGTAGGCACTTTATAATCCTGTGGCCATTTTTAAATTTCATCTATAAGAATATTGAAACAAAAAAAAAGCTTCAACATTAAGTTGAAGCTTTAAGTGTAATCATGGGGTTCGTTTACTTATAAACACCCATATCTATAAATTTATTCATTCTTTTTTCGCAACGTTCTAAAGGTTCTAATTTAGATAATAAAGTGATTTGGCGTTTTACTTCACGTTTTACTGTAGCAAACATCTCTTCCTTATTTCTATGCGCTCCGTTTATAGGTTCTTTAATAATTCCGTCAACAAGCTTCAATCTTTTCATGTCTTCAGAAGTCAATTTCAATGCTTCTGCTGCTTTTTCTTTGTAATCCCAAGATCTCCAAAGAATTGATGAACAAGATTCTGGAGAAATTACAGAATACCATGTGTTTTCAAGCATGATTACTTTGTCTCCCACACCAATTCCTAATGCTCCACCAGAAGCACCCTCACCAATAATAATACAAATGATAGGAACTTTTATGTTCATCATTTCGTAAATATTTCTTGCAATTGCTTCACCTTGACCACGCTCTTCAGCTTCTAAACCTGGAAATGCACCAGGTGTATCAATAAAAGTTACAATTGGTTTATTGAACTTTTCAGCCATTTTCATTAAGCGCAAGGCTTTTCTGTATCCTTCCGGATTGGCCATTCCAAAATTACGGTATTGACGCATTTTGGTGTTCATTCCTTTTTGTTGACCAATAAACATTACTGTTTTTCCATCAATTGAACCCCAGCCACCTACCATGGCTTTGTCATCACCAACGTTTCTGTCTCCGTGTAGTTCTTGGAAATCACCATGGGTAATTGCATCTATATAAGCTAATGTATAAGGTCTTTCTGGATGACGTGATAATTGTACTCTTTGCCAAGGCGTAAGATTAGAAAAAATCTCAACGGTTTTCTCCTCTAGCTTTAATTCTAAAGCTTTGATTTTATCAGTCATGTCTAATTCTGCATCTTGTCCAATTTCTTGCGCTTTTGCAATTTGGTCCTCTAATGCTTTCAATGGTTCTTCGAAATCTAAGTATATTGACATTTTTTATATTCTTTTGAGCGGTGAAAGTTACAAAAAATTAATAGCTATTTCTACATTTGTAACTATGATATCATTCCCAATATGCAAAATAAACCTCGGATTGCACATTCTTTCTAAAAGAAAAGATGGTTTTCATGAGATAAATTCATTGATGTATCCTGTTCCAGTTAAGGATGTTCTAGAAATTGTACCAGCTGAAAAATTTCAATTTGAATCTGGTGGATTAGCTATTCCAGGCGATAAAAGTAAAAATTTGGTTGTTCGTGCTTATGAAATCTTGAAAGACGAATTTGATATTCCTCCTGTTTCAATTTATTTGTACAAAAATATTCCAATGGGTGGAGGTTTAGGTGGTGGGTCTTCGAATGGTGCTTACGCTTTAAAAGTTCTGAATGAATTATTTTTATTGGGATTAAGTACAGAGGATTTAAAAAATAGAGCTGCTAAATTGGGCTCAGATTGCCCGTTTTTTATTGAAGCCATACCACAAATAGCCACCGGTAAAGGAGATAAACTCACACCTTTTGATTTAGATTTGAAAGGTAAAACATTAGTTTTGGTGAATGTTGGCTTGCATTTTAGTACTGCAGATGCGTATGGAAGAATAAATCCAAAAACGCCAATTTATCTACTGGAGGATATTTTAAATGAACCAATTCCAAATTGGAAGGAAACTTTAGAGAATGATTTTGAAGAACCTTCTCTAATGGCTTTTCCAGAGTTAAAATCAATAAAAGCTAAGTTGTATGATTTAGGAGCTAGCTATGCGGCAATGACAGGTTCTGGTTCTACCATGTTTGGAATATTTGATTCAGCACCGGATTTAGAAGGTCAATTTGAAATACAAGATGGATTTTTAGAAGTAGTGGAATTGTAATTTTTTTTTCACCCCGTTGATGCGTAATGCATTGGGCCTCTATAGGGTGAAAAAATCATTGAATCACAATTCTTTTTGTGGAAACAAATTGCGTCGTACTTTTAAAAATGACAGTATAAACCCCTTTCGCTGAATTGGATAAATCCAAGTGTGCGTGTCCCCAAAGTTGTTTACTTTCTTTAATCAGCTGACCTAAATTATCGTAAACTCCTATATTTAACCCTTGATCAATTTCACCTAAATTAATTGTAAATAGTCCAGTTTTGCTAGGGTTAGGGTGAATGTTAATTTTCTTATCAATTTTTTCTAATTCGTTAATTGATAAAATTAGATCACTTGAAGTACCAGCGATATATGACCAAATTCCACCTAAATCCGTTCCTACAAACATGCTATACCTGCCATCAGAATGTATTTTATCAATAAAAGGTGCAGAATAAGCTCCTGTATTTATGAAAGAATAATTATCTGACAATAATGAAAATGAATCTCCATCTTCTAAGTTTTCATCGATTTCCCTATAGTAATATATTGATCCTTTTCTGTTTCCAATAAATAAATGGGTTGTGTCATTGTGTCGAACAAAAGCTGGAACAGAATAATTATCAGGAATAAATTGTTCCCCCATGTCTATTTGACCTAAGTCATTTGTAATTAATTCAAAAGACGGTAGTGTAGGAGTTCCAATATTTTTATAAAATGTTAATCCGGCATTTTTCTCTCCAATAATAATATCCAATAAACCATCGTTGTTGAGGTCAAAAATTTGTGGAGATGCGAAAGCACCTACTTGAATAACTTGACCTAAATTGTCAGTCATGTTAATTTGATCCAACACAAAATTTTCTGGACCATTCCCAGTTTTGTTGTATAAATGAAGATTTCCGGCTGAAGTTCCTATAATCATTTCAACTTGCCCATTTCCATTTAAATCTCCAAAAGCTGGATGCATTCTCAAACCGTACCCTCCGTTTGACAGTGAAAGCCAATCGTCTGAAATAAAAGTGAACGCAGGCGTATCAACAGTACCTGTATTTTGATAATACTGAATTTTCGAAATTTTATCTGCGGGATCTAAAAATCTAAAATTTGAAGCCACCAATAAATCCTTCAATCCATCATTGTTTAAATCAATTAAAACAGGAATAGAACCCTTTCCATTTTCTATCATTTGATCTTGAAGAAAATTCTTTTTGACATAAGAAAAATTTGGATTAGAATTCGAACCTAGATTCTGGTAATACCAAACACTTTCTAAGTTTTCTGAACCTCCACTAGCATTTGTGCCAATTACCAAATCCTTTATTCCGTCATGGTTCACATCAATATAAAAAGGAGCTGGGAAAATTGGAAGATTTACTGGAGTGGTGTTGCTTGGGAAATTTGGGTCTTGAGCTGTCATTAAAGCCTCTTCATTCGGCAGTGCTCCATTGGTCAAAGAAGTTAAGTTATAATGTGAAACATCGCCCAGAATCAAATCTAGAGCATTGTCATTATTTAAATCAAGGGCTAACAAACTTGAGCCCGCATGCCGAACTCCATTTTGAGGAAAAGTAATATTAGAAGGATCGCAAGGCCCAACGTTTGAATTTAGTTGGATATTATTATCAGTGTCACTTTCAATGAATTTTCCCCAACATGCATCTTCAAGTTGAAATTCTAGAGAATCAGGAATCCCATAATTTTCCATGGATGTATTTTTATGATATTCTACCTGTTGCCCTCCAATATTAAAGGTTAATACATCTGTATCGCCATCTCCATCTACATCTGTAAAGGCAGGAATATCTATCGAACTTACATAAAGGTTGGATAAGTTACCATTTGAATAAATTGATTGTAGAACTGATTTTTCCAAGATCCATTGTAATCCAATTGCAGCATTTCCAATATTTCGATAAACTTTTACACCTCCAATGCCATAAGTGAAAATGTCTTTTTTACCATCTCCATTGAAGTCTACCATCGTAGCCTTATAGCGTATATCTTTAGGGAATAAATCTCTGGTGTTGTTTAAATACTGATAGCTTTTAACACCATTAAGCAGAACTGTTTTGAATATACGAATTTGATTTGCGCTTCGATCGAAAATGAATAAATCTTCCATTCCATCAAAATCTACATCAATAGTTGAGAATTGAGCATGATTTAATCCGCCTGCCCAAGGAAACTCTAATGTGTTGCCCCCTTTTTTAACTTGAATGCTGTCGCTGAAAATAAAACCAAATTGGGCATGACTAAAATTAACAAATAGAAAAATGAAACTATTGAACAGAAGTAAAGCAAAAGTTTTCATTATTTTAAAGTTTAGTTCCATTAAGAATTAATTCAAGTAAATTTATTGATTTTATATTTCTTCACCTAATGGATTTGAAAATCAACGCATGTCATGCACAATTTTACCATCAACAATTGTAACCCAAGAATAGTTTGGTAAAAACTTCTCAGTACTCGTCACATTTTGGTCGAAAATAGAAATATTAGCAATTTTCCCTTTTTCCAAAGTTCCTACCTCAGATTCAGCAAAACATCCGTAAGCAGCCCATAATGTCATCGCTTTTAAAGTCGTTGGTAAAGAAACAGCTTCATCTTTTAAAAAACCTTCAATAGGTTCATCGTTCGAATTTTTTCTTTGAACTGCAGCATGAATGGTGGCAAAAGGATCATAATGTTCAATAGGGAAATCTGTTCCAAATAATATCATCCCTGAGTGCTTGTGCAGACTATTGTAAGCATAGGCACCGTTGTTTAAACGTTCTTTTCCTATATGATGTGCTGCCCAACGTTGGTCTGAAGTGGCATGAGTTGGTTGAACTGAAGGAAGAACTCTTGCTGAACTAAATAGTTTATAGTCAGATGGTTTTACGATTTGAGCATGTTCAATTCTCCATCGATGATCTTGTACGTCATTCATCAAAGTGTCGATGATGTTCAAAACCAAACGATTGGCAGAGTCTCCAATACAATGAGTATTGACCTGGTACTTTAAATCTTTTGCAAGGGTGAAAATGTCCATAATTTCTTCTGGTGATTTTAGCAGAATTCCAGTTGTTGATGAATCATCTGAATAAGGTTCAATTAGACATGCGCCATGTGAACCTAGTGCGCCATCAGCGATTACTTTAAAACTACGAACTGAAAGGCGATTGTTTTTGTAATAGGCATTTTCCTTAGCGAATTGAATATTTTCTTTGGTTGGGAGTAACATGGCATAAACGTAAATTTGCAAAGAATTTTCTGTGGCTAAGTCTATAAATATATCCAGATCTTCTTTATATAGTCCTGCTTCGTGAACATGGGTTATTCCAGCGGCTAAAAGTTCATCTTGAATTTGAAGAATCGCCTTCTTCAATTGTTCTTTATTAGGTTTTGGCAATTTGAAATTTACCAAATCTAAAGCGTGATCCAGAAGAATTCCTGTAAGTTTTCCGTTTTCTAGTTTGATTACACCACCATCTACAATCGTTGTATCTGTAATTCCAACATGACCCAACATAGCTTTGTTCACAAGCATCGCATGACCATCTATTCTTGTTAATGCAACAGGAATAGTCGGAAACGCTTCATTTAATAAATCATTATTTGGCAATTCTTTTTCATTCCACATACTTTGATCCCAACCTCTTCCAATTAGAACTTCTTGGTTATTCTTGTTTTGATGCTTTTCTAATTTTGAAATCACCTCGTAGTAAGAACGGGTGTCGCGCAAATCAACATTGAGTTTTTGTTTGGCCAAACTCATGATATGTCCATGTGCATCATGGAAACCAGGGAAAACATCTTTAGACTGCGCGTTAATTGTGGTTTCAGCAGAATATTTATTCAAAATTTGTCTTTCTGGACCAACTTCAACAATTTCTCCATCCTTTATCGCAATAGCTTCTGCAATTTCAAGTTTGTCATTCATAATGTGCACTTTGGCGTTATGAATGATCAGGTCAACGCTTTTTCCTTTATAACAAGAACCCAAAGCAAGCATTAATGTAAGGAGGATGAAGTATTTCATTTTTATTTGTTTTGAAATGTAAAAATAAGAAGATTTCTATCGAATTAATAAGAAACTAAAATTGCAAATAGAATTTGATTATTTTTGTTCAATTAAGCCTTGAATATTCTGAGGGGATAAGCATAGAAACCAATATAATAACACTCATAATCTAGTGAAATATTTACATTTTATAATCGGAATAGTCTTGTTTTTCGGCATTCGACAATTCGATATTTCTGCATTCGATAGTTCAGCACTTGGTTTGGCCCTATGGATGGTTTATTGGTGGATTTTTCAACCAGTTCCTCTTTATGTGACTGCTTTGTTGCCCATAGCAGTTGGTGTTCCTTTTGAATTAATCCCTAATGATATCTTGGCACAATCTTATGGGAATCAGATGATATTTCTGTTTTTAGGAGGTTTTATTTTGGCATTGGGAATTGAAAAATGGAAATTACACGAACAAATTGCTTTTACTATATTGCGATTATTCGGGCGAACACCGAATAGAATTTTAGGAGGATTTATGTTTTCAACTGCTTTGTTGAGTATGTGGATCAGTAATACGGCAACTACGTTGATGATGCTGCCGATTGCCATTGCAGTCATTAATTCTATTCCAAGGTTTAGAGAAAAACGGTTGTTTGCTGTAGGTTTATTGTTGAGTATTGCTTTTTCTGCGAATATTGGAGGAACGGCAACTTTGATAGGTACGCCACCTAATATTCAAATGGCTGGAATTTTAGAACAAGAGTTTAATTTATCGATTAGTTTTTTTGAATGGTTCATGATTGGAACACCTTTTATGGTTATTATGATGGTGTTGTCATACCTTACTTTACGTTACTTTTTCATTAGAAAGGCCAATTTTGAAATGCCTAGAATAGCGGAACGAAAATTAGATGCCAATCAAAAAAGAGTGCTTTTTTTATTTCTTACAGTTGTTACTTTTTGGATGGGTAGAACTTTTTTAAATGAAATAATGCCTATTAAAATAAACGATACCGTAATTGCTCTTTCTGGAGCTATTTTGTTGTTTATTTTGCCATCAACCGAAAAACGAGCACTGCTTATTTGGGAAGATCTCAATAGATTACCTTGGGGAATTCTCTTCCTTTTTGGTGGTGGAATGGCCCTAGCTGCGATATTGGCCGAGGCAAATGTGGTGTCTTTTTTAGTTGAAAATATGAAACCATTGGCTAAATTCCCTGTTATAGTTTTACTCTTGGTCATTTTTAGCGTTGCACTTTTCGCCACAGAATTAATGTCGAATTTGGCGCTCGTAAGTTTACTTATCCCGTTGATAGGAAAATTTGCTATTGAGCTAGATTTACCATTATTGGGAATTTCAGCAGGAGTTGCATTAAGTGCAAGTTGCGCGTTTATGTTGCCAGTTGCCACGCCGCCAAACGCTATCGTTTATTCCTCAAATTTAATTCGAATAAAAGAAATGGTGAGGTATGGAGTATTATTGAACTTGGTGGCTTCCGTTGTGGTGACTTTGGTGATATATGTTTTGTTTTTCTTCTAAACAGGTAAAATATTGATAATATGAAGTTTTTTTATTCAGTTACCTTAACTCCATTTAATCATTTTCTTTTCCAACCCACATTTTATACCTCCGCAATCCCAATTTCTTGATAAGAATTCATAAAAAAGGTTTTTCCTTTGTTCAATGGAAGTTCTATTTTGGATGGATATGTTTACCTTTGCGCTATATTAAAACGAAATGACGCGATACAAATATATATTCTTATCTTCACTTGGACTATTCCTCATTACTCTAGGTTCTTGTAAAATTCAAAAGGGATTTGAATCGCTTGATTCTTTCAACTATTTTGAGGCAAAAAAGAACTTTGAAAAATCTATTCAAAAAGAAAAGTCTCCAGCGTCCTATGGTTTAAGTGTAATCTATTTTAGAAATGATAATCCTTTCCACAATTTGGACTCTGCATACCATTATAGTTTACTTTCCGTAGAATCGTTTAAAGAGTCGAAGGAGAAAACTCAAATTAAATGGAAAGAAAAACTTGATTTTAGTTTAGAGAAGGCAAAACTACACAGGAAAGAAATTAGTGATTTAGCTTTTAACAAAACGGTTGATGAAAATACAGTTTTGGCTTATCAAGGTTTTATTGCAAAATACCCTTGGTCTGTCTTTAAAGAATTAGCCGAACAGAGAAGAGATTCTTTGGCTTTCCTGAATGCGAAGTCAATAGGTTCAAGTACAGCCTATATTGAATTCCTGAAAAAATATCAGAACGAAAAATGGGAAAATAAGGCGCAAACTCTATTATTTCGTGCTCAATTTGATGAAACAATAATAGAAGGCCTTACACAGAGTTATGTTGATTTTATTAATAAATTTCCAGATAATCCGCTTGTTAGGGATGCAGAATTCCAAATTTACTCGTTAGAAACCAAAGCAGGAACAATTGCAGAATACAGGACTTTTATTCGCAGTTTTCCAAAAAATCCATTTATTAATGACGCTTGGACCAGTTTGTATCGCTTATCCATAGCAGATTACAAAAAGGAAACAATTGAGAAGTTTTCTAATGATTATTCAGATTTTCCTTTCCAAGATTTAATACAGCAAGATTTAAAACTTGTTGGCAAGAAAATATTCCAATTCATAAAAAATGAGCAATATGGATTTATGGACGAGAGCGGTAATGTAGTAATACCGGCTAAATACGAATTTGCAGGTGAATTTAATAATGGGTTGGCCGTAGTGGCAAAGAATGGGATTTATGGTTACATTAATAAAGATGGGGTTCTGCTTATTGATTATAAATATGAAGAGGCAATGGATTTCGATCAAGGTAGAGCCATTGTTTTGGAAAATGACAAGTATGGAATAATTGATGTTTCTGGAACATATATCTTAAATCCAAAGTATAAAGATATTGGAGTGTTTTCAGAGGGGTTGGCTTATGTGCAGGAAGAGAAAGGTTTTCAATACTACACCTTAGATGGTTCTTTAGCCTTTTCTACAATGTATGATGAAGCCTTTTCATTTGATAAGGGTATGGCTTTGGTAAGAAAGAATGAAGAGAAAGGATATATTAAAAAGGACGGTTCATTTGTTGTCTCGGTTGAAAATGGAAGCTTAAAGCATTTCAAAGATTCGATTTTTATACATGAAACGAGAGATAGTGTAAATCTAATGTATGCCAATGGTGAATATTTGTTTGCAGAAAGTTTTGATCAAATTGGAGTTTTGAAAAACAATCGAGCAATTATCGAAAAAAATGGTCAATATGGCTATATCGATGGCAAAGGGAAAATTATTATTCCAATGGAACATACTCCTTATTCAAATTATACGCAATTTGCACAATTTGAAAATGGTCACGTCGTTATAAAAAGAAATGGAAAATTCGCAATGATGGATAGTCTGGGAAAATCAGTACTTCCAGCAATTTTTACAGGAATTGGAACTTTTGGGGAGTTAATTCCTATTACAAAAGGTGATGGTTGGGGATACTCAAATAAAGACGTTTATTTGAAAATAAAGTATCAGTACTCATATGCTTATGGATTTGTAAACGGTGGAGCAATTGTAGAAAGAGACGATTTAATGGGAGTAATTGGTTTAGAAAATGAAGAAATTATCCCCATAGCGTTTGAATCTATAAAAAGAATGTCAAATGATATTTTATTGGTTAAACAAGCTGGATTTTATGGACTTTTGACTATTTCGAATGAAACTGTTGTTGCATCCAATTATGACCGAATTCAAGAGCTTTCTCCAAATTTATTTCAATTGATTAAAGGACAGAATGTTACCTATTACGAAGTAAATAATAACAGAATAATTAGTTTACAAGATTAATGAACAATTTACTTGATTTTATTGAGCGCCATAAATTTGGTATATTAATAACCCTTGCAATTCATGTAGGGATATTTGTGTACTTTCAAGTCGCTACATACAAAGAAGCTGTTCTTTTTGAACCTTGGGAATTCCGAAATGCCAAAGATGAATCTATTGATGATATTCAAATAGATCCTGATCAAATTCAAACACCAGAAGAACAAAGTTTGCTTCAACCTCAAGAGAAAGTCACAGCTTTTGTGCGTGATCAAAATGATACGCGTAAAACCAGTCAGGATGAAAATACCAAATACACGTCAACTTATAGCAAAACTGGTGCTGAACAATTAGAGCGAGATTATGAGCAAAGCATAAAAGATCAAATTCAGAAAGCCCGCGAAGAAAAGGAGGGTAAAAAAACTAAAGTATCCACAGCAATAAAAAATGAAGGCAATAAACCTCCAAAAAAAGATGCTGGACAAGGAAGTAACTCAAGTACTGAGGCAATAGGAGGTAAGACGATGGTTTCATTTTCGCTAATCAATCGTCATCCATTAAATCATAATGATTGGAATGTACGAAACCCAGGTTATACTTGTGGGAATGTAAATGGAATCGTTACAATAGCAATTTCAGTTGATGTCGGAGGTGAGGTCATTGGAGCCTCAGTTATCGAAGAACAGAGTCAAGGAGCTACACCATGTATGTTGGAAAAAGCAAGAGAATATGCAATGAAATCAAGATTTAATTACACTTCGAGTGCGCCAAAAAAGCAAGAAGGAACAATTACATATCGATTCGTTTATAGGTAGCAAAAATCTTAAAATTTATGAGTAAATTAATAAATAATTTAAGGAAGTTATTCAGTGAAGGACCTATTGGGGTTTACTTTATGGCTTTTTTCATTCCTTTAAGTCCAAAAATGCTTGGCGTTGCAGTTGCTTTGATCATTGTTGAACAATTGATCCGCCGTCCTAAAATTGATTTATCTTATTTAAAATCACAATTCTCATGGCGCAATCCGGGTATTTGGATTTTAGGCTTCTATTTATTGCATTTAGTTGGTCTTATTCATTCTGAAAATATGAAATTTGCGAATATGGACCTAGGAATGAAAGCTTCTTTAGGGGTTTTACCATTATTTTTTATGCTTTACAGTGTAAAGGTAAATTGGAAATTATTTGTGAAAGTATTCATCATTGGTGCCTTTATTTCTATACTATATAACGTTTACTTATCTTCTGAGGTCTTTTTACGACACTTGCATGTTTATTATATTTCTGGAGAACATTTATCTCATCTAATGCACCGTGGATACTGGGCAGTTTATTTGATTTTAGCTTATTTCTTTTTGCTAAAACTCATGATTGAATCAGAAAATAAAAAATCATTTTTTTTAAACCTTACTGGAGCTTTAATAATGATTGCTTTTGTTTTTCTATCAGGTTCTAAAGTTGGTTTTATCCTTTTATTCTTTGTGAGTATTTGGGCGGTTATTTCTTTGTTCAAAAAGTTTAATAACAAATGGATTCTACCAGTTTCGATAGCAGTATTAGCCGTTGGTATAGCATCTGTTTTTTATTTAGCTCCTAGTATAACAGGACGTTTAAACCTTGCCATTAACTCTATGAATGCATCAATCGATAGTTTTGATAAGGAACATCCCGAAAGTACTGCATCAAGAATCATGGTTTGGGATTCATCCTTAGAATTAATCAAGGAGAATTTTTGGTGGGGTGTAGGTACAGGAGATATTAAAGATGAATTAATTCAAAGAAATTTTGATAAAGGTTATACGGGAGTTGCAAAACAAAAACTGAATAGTCACAATCAATTCTTTAATTCCCATATCGCATTGGGAATCTTTGGAAGTTTATTTTTGTTACTTTCAATTGTAACAAGCTACCTTAAGAGGAAACCAGACAATTACAGGGCTTGGAGAATAGGAATAATTAGCATTTTATGCGTAGCATTACTACCCGAATCAATGCTGGAAACTCAAGCTGGAATAATTCCTTATGCGTTTTTTATTAGTTTTCTACCTTCTTTTCTGCCACAACAACGGGCTTAGGGTCACGTTTTCCAATATTAAAAATTGCATCACCTTTATTGACCAATGGAATTTCGTTTACATTGAAAATAAAGCCGTTCGTTGGAGATTTTACAGAGCGTTCAAATTTCCCAAAAGGATCTGAAATAATAGCCAAAACACTGCCTTTCTCAACATATTGACCGTTTTCAACCCTCAAGTTTAAAACTCCAGAACTACTTGCTCTTATCCATTTTGTTCTCTTAATTACATGACTTGGCTCTTCATTGTCTTCTACATCGAAATATCTCATCCCTAAATGCTGCATTACCCTTAAAGTTCCATTTATAGCAGTGTTTACAACGAAATTTTCAATTCTATTGGCTTTTCCTCCTTCAAATAAAATATATTTTTTCCCCAATTTGGTTACAGAATTTCGAATTGATTTGGCTAAAACTGCTGAATCAATAGTAAATGGAGCTGCAAAAACATCACACAATTCTCGTGATCCTTTATCTCTAAAATCTGCCCTAGTTTGAGGGAAATTATTTCTTTGTGAAGCACCAGTGTGAAAATCAATAATGACATCTGTCAATGGTGCTATTTCTTTCATAAAAATATAAGCGAATTGACTTGCCAATGATCCATTTTTGGTACCAGGAAACACACGATTCAAGTCTCTACCATCTGGAAACTCTCTTGATAAATTTAAAAATCCGAAAATATTGAAAACGGGAATACATATTACTGTACCGTAATTCGGTTTATGCCAACCTTTTTTAATGATTTGCCTAACAGCTTCAATTCCATTGATTTCATCACCATGTAAACCAGCAAGTAAAAGTAATATTGGTCCAGTTTTATTGGCGTGACTTACTATTACTGGAATTTGAATAGGGGTGTTGGTATGCAATTTTGCAACCTCCAAAGTTATTCTCGTAGTTTTACCAGGCTCAATTGAATGACCCAATAATTTGAAGGGAGCTCTCTTTAAGGGTTTTGCTTTTTTCATTATTTAGCGCTTCTTTCTATATATTTAATTATTTCATTAGCAATATCTAAATGTGTTGCATTTTCAATTCCTTCTAATCCCGGTGAAGAATTTACTTCTAATACCAATGGACCACGACTAGATTGAAGCATATCAACTCCTGCAACTCCTAAATTCAATGCCTTAGCTGAACTGATTGCAGCTTTTTCTTCAGCCTCAGATAACTCAATAACGTGAGATGACCCTCCTCTGTGAAGATTAGACCTGAACTCACCTTGCTTACCTTGTCGCTTCATTGCTCCAACAACTTTTCCATCAACTACAAATGCTCTGATGTCTGCACCACCTGATTCTTTGATAAATTCCTGAACGATTACACGTGCTTTTAATCCATTAAAGGCTTCAAGAACAGATGTTGCTGCTTTTTTGGAATCTGCTAAAACTACTCCCAATCCTTGTGTTCCTTCCAACAATTTTATTACTATTGGAACGCCACCAGCTGATTCAATGATGCTTTCCACATTCTTTGAATAGTTAGTAAACACTGTTTTAGGTAAGCCAATACCTGATTTAGTTAACAATTGTAAAGAGCGAAGTTTATCTCTCGAATCTGCTAGGCCTCTTGATTTAACAGTTGTAAAAACACTCATCATTTCAAACTGCCTAACAACTGCAGTGCCATAAAAAGTAACTGATGCTCCAATTCTAGGAATTACAGCGTCAAAACCTTCAAGATAACGATCTACATAGTAAATCCTTGGAAGCTCTTCTTCAATTAGAATGTTACATTTTAAGTGGTCAATAACTTCCACATGATGACCATTTTTTTTACATGCTTCTACTAGTCTTCTAGTTGAATATAAATTAGCATTTCTGCTTAATATTGCAATTTTCATTACTTTGTAATTGTTGTTTTATGTTTGTATGATTCGTTTGATAATGTTGTATCTATCATGAAGCGATTAGATAATAGCTTCCTTCCCAAAAGTACAGGATATCTCATTAAATCTCGTTTAGAAAGTGTAAATTCTGTTGAATGTTTTTTTCCAAATAAAACTATGTTTCCCATAATGATGTATCTCAATTGCATTTCTCCGCTTGAACTGCGTACTTTTTTCTTTTCATATTCTTCGAAGTACACATATTCTCCAGTATATCCTGATTCGTTTTCATCAAGGAATATTACCCTCAATCCTTTATCTGTTTTTTCAATATCTGAACAATGAATTGTGGATGTATAGGCTCCTGAATCAATTTTTACGTTCACATTTTGTAAATTAAACTTAGGCATGTCCGCGATATCGTCTTTTCCTATAATAGGTTTTACCTTCTTAATGGGTTTGTCTTTCTTTTTTAAAGCCATTTTTTGCGTTTAAAGTAAATTATCATTAGCAAAGTTAATACAGCCATCGCAATCAAAGCGTAATAATAGCCATATTTATACTCCAATTCTGGCATAACTAAAAAATTCATTCCATAAACTCCTGCTATAAAGGTTAATGGGATAAAAATTGTAGATACAATTGTGAGGACTTTCATTACATTATTCATGCGATAAGAGATACTGTTCATGTATAAATCCATCAAACTTCCTACAGTATCCTTAAATACGGTTAAGGATTCAATAACTTGTAACGTATGATCGTATAAATCCCGAATAAATAGTTTCGTCTCTTTGTGCATGTAAGGCACCTCCAATTTTTCAAAGCGACTTACAGTTTCCCTCATAGGAAAAACAGATCTCCTTATGTATGAAGCCTCTCTTCTGACTTCATGTAACTGTGGTAAAATTTGATCTGATGGATTTTCTAATAATTCTAACTCTAATTCATCAATGACATTTCCAAAATGTTCTATTGCTATAAAATAATGATCTACTATAGAGTCCAATAAAGCATAAGCCAGGTAATCAGTTTTTCGATGTCTTATTTGACCTTTTGATTCAAATAACCTTTCTCTTACACCATTAAAAACATCGCCTTCCTTTTCTTGAAAAGTGATCAACAATCCTTCTGCGAATAATATCGTTACTTGTTCATCTTCAATGTTTTCATCTTCAATCCTAAACATTTTTGCTACAATATGAATGTAATCATCATATTCGTCTAATTTAGGTCTCTGACCAACACTTAAAATGTCTTCTCCTGATAGCCTATGTAATTGAAAATGTTCCGCTATTTTGCTGATTACTTCTACTTCGTGTAGTCCAATAACATTTAACCACGACATTTGATTCGTATTTGACATTTGAGTCAAAAGCGCTTCCATATTTGTAAAATATTTTTCTTCAATGTCAGATTTGTCATAGGTGATTAATTGCAAAGTAGTATTGTCTACCTTTTGTTCCCCTGTAAACAAAAATGTACCAGGAGACATACCAGTCTTTTTCAATTGGCTACTTTTGTTCCTTCTTTTTTTAATCTTTTTCTTCATCTATAAATAGAGGTAAATATTTTATTTCCACCTAAAATAGGAATTTTAAAATGTTTTTTAGAAGTATGAATTTACTTTTATTTGAATCTTTACTTAATTTAGTCATTCATAAATATTTCAAATACGTCCAAATGGATAAGAAATGATAATTTTACAAAATGTATAAATTTCAAATTTCACTACTTATTTTTATGATAGCTTTTTTGGGGTTTTCTCAAAGGGGTAAAGATGGAAGTTATACAAGCTCTGCACAAGATGAAATAGTAAATACATTTACTTTTTTAATTTCCAATGCTACTGCACCAAGCAATTCAATTTCTGTAAATAATAATGCCTTAACTGGAGCAAACTTTTCTGGTCCTCTATCACCTGGAGACTTATTACTTATTTATCAAGTTCAAGGTGGTACAATTGATATTGATGTAACTCCTACAGTTTCTTGGGGAGGGAGCTATGTGGTGCAAAGCTCTTTTATAACCAATGGCTTACCATTTAGTTTTATTGAGTTTGGGGATGTCTTAACTTATGATAATACAGGTAATTATGAGTTTGTAGAAGTGAAATCGATCAGTGGAACACAAACTATTACTTTGTCATGTCCCTTAACCAAAAATTTCTCAACGGGTTCAAATAATAAAACTCAAGTTATCAGGATTCCAAGATTTAATGATTTGACCGTTTCAAACAATACAAGTATAGTTGCGACTCATTGGGATGGAGTAACTGGTGGAGTATTGTCGATGGAAGTAAATGGAACATTAAATATAATGGGGTCAGGCGAGATAACAGCGGATTCTTCTGGATTTAGAGGTGGTCATCCGGTTAACAATGCTTCCACATCTGGTGGTCCAGGAAGTATTTCTAATATTCAAGATCGTGGATATATGGGGTCATTTGATCCAATACAAGGGTCAGAAAAAGGAGAAGGGATTTACGGAGGAAATACAGTATATGATTTATTGTCAACGAGATATGGTTATGGAGCAATAGCTAATGCTGGAGGAGGTGGAGGTTATCACAATGCTGGTGGTGGTGGAGGTTCTAACGTTGGAACAGGAAATTACTATGGCTATGGAGTAGTTGATCAAGGTCCTGCAAATGCGTATAATCAGGCTTGGAATTTAGAAGACCCAAATATGGTTTCTTTGCCTTCTTCCGGAGGTGGTCGAGGTGGATATTCGCATGCGGAAACTAACAATAATCCACTTATTACGGGGCCTCATAATTCCTTATGGGGTATAGATTATAGAAGGATTTCAGGAGGTGTTGGTGGTCATCCACTAACGTATGACGAAGATCGTGCTTTTTTAGGTGGCGGTGGTGGCGGTGGTCATGGAAACAATACTTACGCCGGTTGGGGTGGAAGAGGCGGTGGTGCAGTATTTTTAAATTTATACGGAAATGTTACGGGTAATGGAACGATTTCAGCCAATGGCGGAAATGGAAGAAATGCAATGGCGGTAGCAAATCCAGGCTTTGGACAAAAAAATGGTGATGATGGAGCTGGTGGAGCAGGAGGTGGTGGTTCAGTAATCATCAATAATATTAACCCTCTTCCTTCAACTATAAACTTGGAAGCAAAAGGAGGAAACGGTGGAGATCAATTTCTGAAGTTTGGTCTTTTTAATAATGCAAATCAAGCTGACGGTCCTGGTGGTGGAGGTGCAGGTGGATTAATTGCCTTTTCTGTTGGTTCTCCAAATGAAAACGTTTCCGGTGGTTTTGCTGGTGTTACCAATTCAAGTTACATGACACTATTTCCTGTAAATGGAGCAACAGGAGGAGCTGCAGGAATGGCTTCACAGTCCACTTCATTTTACGATATAGTATTAACAGATGATACAATTTGTGAGGGTGAATCGGCTGTAATTACTGCAGGAATTATAGGGAATACTTTACCTGGTCCACTTGTTAGTTGGTTTGATTCAGAGGTAGGTGGAAATTTCCTAAATGCTGGGTCTACTTTTACAACTCCGCCATTAAGCACAACAATAACATTTTATGCAGGTTCTTGTCCCGGTACATTTAGGGTTCCAGTTACTATTGTGGTTTCCCCAGAAATCACGATTTCAGGAATACCTCCACTAATTTCTCCGGAAACGTGTGCTGGAAATGATGGGGCAATTACGGGGTTAACGGTCAGTGGTGGAATCGCTCCATTGATTTACGAATGGAATGGGGTCAATTCAACGTCATTAGATTTATTAAATTCTGTAGGCGGTTCATATACTTTAACTGTTTCTGATTTATCTGGTTGTTCTGAAACCGTTGGACCTTTTGTTATTCCTTCTTCACCCGGCCCTTCAATAAATTCAGTTGGTTTAGCGATAAATGATGAAACTTGTAACGGAAATAACGGAAGTATTATAGGAATTACGACTTCTGGTGGAACAGCCCCTTTAACTTACGAATGGAATGGAATTGTAACACCAAGTGCTGATCTCAACAATGCAGTCGGTGGGAATTATACTTTAGTTGTGACTGATGCAAATGGATGTGCTGCAACCGTTGGACCTTTCACAATTAATTCACCTTCACCAATTGTGATTGATGAAACTAATTTAATTATAACTGATGAATCGTGCAATGGAAACGATGGTTCAATTACTGGTATTATAGCTTCTGGAGGTTCTGGAACATTGACTTATAGCTGGACTTTATCTGCTGCCACAACTTTGGATTTGAGTGCTTTATCAAGTGGGAGTTATACTTTAACTGTAACAGATG
>NZ_PVSS01000013.1 GCF_003025005.1 Brumimicrobium mesophilum | reverse complement strand
AATGTTCATTCATATCTGCTCCGGCGTTTTTAAATACTTTAAAATCTAATGTAAAAACAGCTGTATCAGATGGACAAAATGAACCTGTCAAAACATAATCATATGCACTGACTCCCGCCAATTGACTCACATCAAGTTGACCTCCGATAATTTCAATTCCATTTTGATTATACCATGAACCCGTTGCGTCAATCGTGGGGTCAAGCAAGGTAAATAAATCGACATTTAAATCCGAATCACAGAAAGAAAACGAATTATCGACACCAGCATTTGGAGGAAGATGAAAAGTAACCACAAAATCCTGATCCGCTTCACAATAACCACTGTCAGAAACAGTAACGGAATAATTGCCTGAAGTATTTACTTGAATTGTCTGTGTATTATCTCCTGTTGTCCAATTAAAATCAAAACCTGCATTTTCAGCGTCTAAGGTTACGGTTGTTCCAACACACTCATCTATAGCTGTAGGAAGCGTAAAAACCGGGATTGAATTATACACTACATCAATTGTATCATAGAATGTACATATTGGAGCAAATGAAATATCATCTAGGGAGAAATCATTTCCTCCACCTGTACTATTCAAATTGGTTATACAAATTTCTGCTGTTGTATTTAATCCTGAATTCCATACTTCAAAAAATTGATTCCAATTACAAGCAGTTGCAGTAGTTGAAAAAGGCGTTCCTAAGTTCACATTGTTTATTGTAAATTGAAGCTGTGCAACATTAGGATCATTTAAGGCATTCGCAATCCAAGCACTAAATTCATAGTCTGTATTAGGCGTTACGTTCACAGTTTGACACCAAACACTTGTTCCTGTAATGTTGGCACCATTCACGATCATCATATTTCCTGTTCCCGTGGTATGGTCTTGACAAAAGCTAAAATTATTATGAACCAAATTAGGTGATGTACTAATAGCGTATGTTCCTGGATTTGACAACAAACCCCAAGTTCCACCTGTTCCGACAATGTAATCCGTAAGAAAATTAGTATTCCCTAGACTAAAATCTCCATTTAATACTATATTATTTGAAAGATATTTCGCTTCCACAAAGTACGTTCCATCTGTTGAAACTGTTCTGATTGGTGCTGAAGTTCCATCATCCCAAGTAATTATTGGACTATTTTGCAATCCAGACAAGTCGAATTGTAAGCTATTTCCAGGACATAAAATTGTATCATTTCCAAGTTGCGGACTTGAATATTGGGTACATTGAGACTGAACATTGCTAACAACAATGATCGATATACCAATATAAAAAGTAAGACTTTTAAAAAAATTCTTCATAAAATAGTGTAAAAATATCAATTCGAAATTATAGAGAATTTGGTTATAGATAAACCCGAAACCCTAATATTCTCGGATAAAATTAATCATAAGTGAGTTGTAAACAAAAATTTTGAGTAGATCATCAATTGAAAGCTAAAAAAAACCTATAATTTAAGTGCTAGTTGCTTCAGCCCTATTCAATAAAAAAACAGTCTAAAAGAATTCTTAGTCGATACCGAATTATTCAATCAATTACTATTAAATTTACGCTTTTGAAAATGAAACATTATGTTGGAAATTACAAGGATTAGAGCAGAAAAAGACATCCTCATTGAAGGATTAAAAAAACGTGGCGTAGACTTCAGCCCACAGCTAAACGAAATTACTTCGCTTGATGAGTCATGGCGTGCTAAAAAAACTGAACTAGAATCAGTTCAATCCGACAGTAATAAAATCTCAAAAGAGATTGGAAAATTAATGGGTACAGGAAAAATTGAGGAAGCAAATGCGGCCAAAGAAGAAACTGCAAAGCTAAAAAGTCAAGAACAAACGCTTAAAGATGAAGTAAGTCAGCTAGAAGAGAAAATTCAGGCTTTACTTTACGAAGTGCCAAATGTTCCTCAAGGAATTGTTCCTGCAGGAAAATCTGAAGATGACAATATCACTGTTGAAGAGGTTGGACAAAAAGTTCAATTTTCTGGAACACCATTACCTCATTGGGAATTGGCTAAGAAATATGACATTATCGACTTTGAGTTGGGTGTTAAAGTAACTGGTGCTGGTTTTCCATTTTACAAAGGAAAAGGAGCAAAAATTCAACGCGCTTTGATTAATTTCTTTTTATCAGAGGCAGAAAAAGCAGGTTATACAGAATATATTCCACCATTGATGGTGAATGAGGCGAGTGGAATTGGAACTGGTCAATTACCAGATAAGGAAGGTCAAATGTACCATGATTCAAAGGATAATTTATTCTTAATTCCTACTTCTGAGGTTCCATTAACGAATATTTACCGTGATGTAATTCTAAAGGACGAAAAATTTTCAGTAAAAATGACGGGATATACACCTAACTTTAGAAGAGAAGCAGGTTCTTACGGAAGTGATGTTAGAGGGTTGAATCGTTTACATCAATTTGATAAAGTTGAATTAGTTCGCATCGAGCACCCTGACAATTCTCAAAAGGCATTGGAAGAAATGGTTAATCACGTAAAAGGATTATTAGAAAAATTAGGATTACAATACCGAGTTTTACGCCTTTGTGGTGGAGATTTAGGATTTACTTCTGCGATTACTTATGATTTTGAAGTTTATTCAGCAGCACAAGAAAAATGGTTAGAAGTTAGTTCTGTTTCACTTTTCGAAACATTCCAAGCGAATAGATTAAAATTAAGATTCAAGAACGAAAATAAGAAAACACAACTTTGTCATACATTAAATGGTAGTGCTTTAGCTTTACCAAGAGTTTTGGCTGCTTTACTGGAAAATTATCAAACACCTGAGGGAATCGAAATACCGGAAGTTCTTGAGAAATTTGTTAATTTCAAGATAATAAACTAAGAATAATATCGTGCTTATGTATCAAAAGTAACGGTAAAATGACCTTTCAATATATACATTTGCAAGGTATTTGAAACTTAACATAAAAAAGATGAGCAATAAAAGAGTAATTATAGATGTACGATCAGAGATGGAATTTATGGGAGGAAATGTTGCGGGAAGCATAAATATTCCCCTACAAGAGGTTCCAGACCGTATAGAAGAAATTAGAGCAATGGATAACCCTATTCTTTGTTGTGCTTCTGGAAACAGAAGTGGACAAGCAGAGCAGTATTTGAAAGCAAATGGCATCGCATGTGAGAACGGTGGTGGCTGGATGGAGGTAAATTTCCAACAATCTCAAAACTCATAATCATGGGATTCTTAAGTAGATTATTCGGTGGAGGACCAAAAGTTGATTTGGCTGAATTGAAAAAAAACGGAGCGCTAATTATTGATGTTCGTAATCCGGGAGAATTTAAAAGTGGACATATTAAAGGTTCAAGAAATATTCCTTTACAAGAATTAAAAGGTCAATTGAATAGTTTAAAGAAAGATCAGGTTATTATTACTTGTTGTATGTCTGGAATGCGCAGCGGAAGTGCAAAAAGCATGTTAAAAAGCGCAGGGTTCGAAGCTTACAATGGTGGTGGTTGGTCTAGCCTCAATAAAAAGTTATAAGAATAGAATCTATATATAGTATTGGATATTTTAGTTTAAGAGCCATTTCTTTGGAAATGGCTCTTTTATTTGGCCTCAAAAAGCATTAACCTTTCTTTAAGAAGTTCCTTCAGATCAATTTTTAAAATCTCGTTTAAAGCACTACATTTGATTTAAAATAAACATAGAAAATGGAAGAATATACTTTACATATTATTGAGACTGCAATTATCATTTTCTCATATATTGTTCTAAAATACATTACCAAAAAAGCAACCAACAAAGCAGCATTAAAATTCTCAAAATCAAAGACTAGAGTTAAAATCATCAAGAAAATTATTCATTTGATATTGATGGCAATAAGTGTTACACTTTTATTACTTATTTGGGGAGTAGAGCAATCGGAATTAATGTTCTTTGTTACTTCATTACTAACCGTTTTAGGAATAGCATTTTTTGCTCAATGGTCAATTATATCGAACATAACAGCTACTCTTATCATCTTTTTCAATCATCCAGCAAAAATCGGAGATAAAATAGAAATTTTTGATGTTGATCATCCTGTTGTAGGTAGAATTAGTGATGTTGGAATTTTCTTTGTTACCGTTAAAAATAGTGAAGGAGCTTTAATCACCATTCCTAGTAATTTATTTATTCAAAAAATGATTGTAAGAAGAGAAGTAGGTAGAAATCTTAAATTAAAAGAATCGCCAAACCCTAAGGATTAACTACTTAGGAGAGAATACAGTTACAGCTCTTCTTACAATCAATTACAAATTACACCTTCAAAACACCTCTAAAACCTCTTGAGGCATAAAATAATTGTGCATTGTTATGGTAAGTAAAAACCCTACCATAATGAACATCACAAAACAGTGAGCCTCCTAGTTTTGTAATTTCACTTGGTGTATGAATCCAACTAGAAGACTTGGCATCAAATCGTCCTAATTCCTGCAATTTTTTATACTCTTCTTCTGTAAGAATATCTATTCCCATTAAATCGGCAAGCTCTACTGCATTATATTTTGGTCTGTCTTTGGTTCTTAGCGAAACAGCATCTCTGTCATAAGGTAAACTCCTCCTATTTCTAGGGCTTTCAACCGAACAGTCGAAGAATATATATTTGTCTTCATTATCGTCATATCCGACAACATCTGGTTCACCCCCTGTTTCTTCCATTTGGTGAAGAGAATACAATTTATCCTGCTTTTCTTGTAGCCTTTCTGAAATTTTAGACCATTCCAAATTTTCATGTCTATTCATGTGAGCTTCAAACCTAGCCTTTAAAGTTTTTAATAATGTTTCGCTTTCTGATTGAGATAGTAATGTTTTCATGATTATTTAGTTAGTATTTTCTTGTTTCCTGCATAACAGTGTGTTAAATGCATACTAAATGTACAATTATAATTTACAAATTGTCGAAAATCTCAATTTTTTCTTTCAATTTAGAATTCATCAAATTAAATCCGGCTCTAGTGCTAGACTCAAATTTTTCACCAAAAAATGGAATTAACAATCCTTTAAAAATCTCGTTTTGTATTAAAGTTGTTGTACCATCTTTATTTTCAATTAATTCAAATTGATGTTGGCCATCAAAGAGACCTTTAATTATTAAATGACCTAACCAAAATAACTTTTTCTGCTCTTCCAATTTTATGATATTTGGTTTAAAAGTCATACCTTTAGAATTTGGTGGAACGATTTTTACTTTCAATTTACTTCCCACTTTTAAATCACCCTCTATGGTTTGAATAAAAGGATTCCACTTAGGATAATCCCTGAAATTTGTGAGCGCTTTCCAAACTTTCTCTTTACTTGCTTTAATTACAATTTTAGTTTTAATTTCTTTTGTCTTCATTTATTTGCATTGATTTAAATTCAATACAAAGGTTTCTAAATGAATACAAAATCCTCTTGACAAATATCAAGAGTTTAAGAAATATTATTTTTTCTTATTCGACTGAATGTTTCTGGGGTCATGCCTAACATGGAGGCGATATACTGTAAGGGAACTTCATTAAATAATGTCTTATTATTTTCGAAAAATAATTGGTAACGTTGCTCTGCCGACATCGACAAATGACTAAATACACGGTCTTCTAAAGTAATAAAACAATTGATTATAAATTGTTTTTCTAATGCATGCCATTGAGGTACAATTTCGCCAATTTTATCATAGTTCTCCTTGGAAATTGAATACAATTCAGTGTCAACCAATGCATGAATTGCAAGACGAGAAGATTTTTCATGTACAAAGCTTGCTAAATCAGTTGCGAAATAACCTTTTGTAGATATCCATTGCGTTATTTCATTTCCGTCTACCAAAGCAAACATTCGCAATAATCCGCTTTGTATGAAACTTAATTTATTGCACTTTTGACCTGATTCCAATAAGAAATCACCCTTTTTCAGCTTAGAATATTCAAAAAGTTCACTAATTTTTGACAACTCCTTCTTTTCTAGAATTCCAAAACTGGAGTGGATATAAAGTTCTAGTTCCGTCATAATAGGAGCTAAAATAATCAAATGTTATCACTTTATAAATTGCGATTACAAATACTTTAATTTTCAATATGATAATTTTCCAGTCTTAATATTTCGATCAAATCTGATGCATCTTGAGCATTCACGGAGTCACGTTTAATTAGACCTATATCCTTAGAAAAGTAATCATAATATCGGTGTAGAGCATCGAATTCATGGAATTCATACATCACGAGAACATTCTCATAAATCGTTGAATTGACTGAAATAGTTGTATCCAAAGTGGTTGCTTTTCTTCTGTATCGCACGTCACTCGAATTCAAGAAAACATCTTGTTGTTCAAAGGTAGAAAATGAAATAGGACAAATTAATACAGAATCTAAAACTGTAGAATATATTGGAGATTCGATTGTTGAACTTACTCCTTGTCCAGCATAAAACCTTTGAATTAAAGAGTTATCTTGTATACATTTATTAATGTTTTGAAGAACAGGTCTACACGCGCCCTCACAATCTTGATAATTTGAAGAAATTTCAATTTCAACTATTTCGTTGTTCAAATTGATGTAGTTCCACCATGAATTAGGGTATGCTGGAAAATATTCACCTGGCAATTCAGGATGAGTGCATTCAACATTTTCCTTTTCCACAAGGATATCATCTTTATTTTCTTTTTTACATCCAACCAGGTAAATAGTGATAATAAAAAGAACAGTAATTTTAATAAAATTCATGTTTAATAAATTGAATTAATAATAGTGATTAATCTTTACGAATGTAAGTGTTTTATTCTAGGAACAAAAACTAATTGTGGCTACTTATCCTGGTTTACTACTTACAATTTGAAGTCCAACAACAGAGATAACTAAAGTCATTAAGAAAAACAATCTCCAAAAAGTAATAGGTTCTTTAAAAAGAAATATCCCTGCAATCACAGTACCGATGGCTCCAATTGCTCCCCAAACGGCATAAGCTGTTCCCACAGGGATCGCATGCTCACCTCCCATTGACTTATAGAGTAAATACATACTTAGACTCACGCAAATTGCAAAAGCAATGGCCCAAATCCACAATTCTTTTCCTGTAGTTTGCTGAGCTTTTCCTAAACTAATAGCAAACCCTGTTTCAAACAATCCTCCAATAATTAATAAAACCCAATTGATGCTCATCTATACCGCTTTTATCATTTCTATAATGAATTGGAAAAGATACGTTTTGTTAGGTAATAATTCCATTAATCTTTGAATTTTGATCCTTAGAATTTCACCGATTACATAAAAGTTAGCCTAAAAAACTATTTTACTAGTGCTAATTATTTTTATTTTTGTAGATAGTTAACCAAAAACACGAATTATGAAACTCTTAAACCGAACCCTTTTACACCTCTGCTGTGTTGGTATTTTACTGTTTTCAAGCTGTGAGAAGCTAGAATTTGATAAAATAGCTCAAGGTGCTTGGAATCCAAATTTTGCCGTTCCAATAGCCCATTCAAACTTCAGTGCAGCTGATATTCTTGCCCATACTGATAGTACAGATTTAGTTGTTGTTGATGCTAATACCGGAGCAATAGCGCTGGTTTATAAATCAGATATTTTTTCAATTGGTGCTAACTCTATCTTGCAATTACAGGACATGAGTGAAACTGCTGTATTAGATTTCTCTCAATTAAACGTCCCTGCTAGTCCTACATTTATCGGTTCTGTAACTTCAAACAATAATGAAGACATCACTTTTAATGCTGGAACTGCAGAATTACACCAAGTAGACTTCAAGTCTGGAATGATAAGTATAAACATATCAGCAAACATTTCGCATGATATTACATGTAAAATCACCTTTCCTGCGCTCAATTTTAATGGTAGTCCAATTTCAGAAACAATCTCTCTCACTTATTCTGGTTCGGTGCCCCATTCTGGAACAGCCACTTTTGATTTAACGAATGTTTTAGGAGATTTCACATTAGGAAGCGCTCCATTCAATGAAATAAGTGTTAATATGGAAACCACCATTACAGGTACTGGTGAGCCGATTACAGGGAATGAAGACATAACAATCGATTTTTCAATTACCAATTTAGACTTTAACAACGCAATTGGTTATTTTGGTCAAAATGACTTGGGAATTCCGGGAGATAGTGTTCTTTTAAAAATATTTGAAAACTCAAACAATGGTTATTTTGAAATTGTAAATCCAAAAATTAATTTCTATGCAGAAAATTCTTTTGGATTTCCGATTCGTGTAAATTTCGCTGATCTAAAAACAGTTGATGTTGAGAATGGTAATGAATACCCACTTACTGGTTTTCCAAGTTTTTTTGATATCACCCGTCCAGCTTCAATGGGGCAAAGTTCAATTTCAATGTTAGAACTAAACACAAGCAACACTGGAAATTTATCTAATATCATATCATCAGTTCCTAAGTATTTTGTTTACCAAGGTTCTGTATTATCAAACCCAAATGGAAGTACCACTCCATTGAATTTTATAACCGATCAAAGTCAATTAAATATTCGTACAGAAGTTGAAATGCCACTAGAAGGTTCAGCTTATGGTTTTGAATTTAAGGACACCCTAGAGTTTGAATTTGAGGAAGATCTTACACAATTGGAATCGGTAATGTTTAGATTAAATGTTGACAATGGATTCCCTGTTGATTTAAAGTCTCAAATTACGTTTTTGGACGAAAACTATGCTCCTCTTTTTACAGCATTTAATACTCCTGAATCGGTTGTTTTATCGGCATCTGTTGACAATACTGGAAAAGTAAATGAACGCGCTCAAAAAATTACCGACATAAACTTAAATGAGCAAGAAATTCAGCAAATGCAAAATGTTAAATACATTCTTTTCAATGCGGTTTCTCAAACATACAACGGCCTAAGTGGTCAACTAGTGAAATTTTATGATCATTATAACTTAGATTTCAGATTGGGAATTCAAGTTCAAGGAAAAATCGAGTTATAACACCTAAATCAATAACTATGAATACATTAAAAACTTCACAAAGTTCTTTTATTCTAACAATTCTACTCCTATTTTTGGGTGGAAATATGTATGCCCAAAGTAATTACAGTTATTATACTTTAGACAAGACAGCACAATCTCATTATTTGAATCCTGCATTTAAACCCTCTGCACGAGTTTATGTGAGTTTCCCCCTCTTGCCTTCTCAAAATTTTACTGCCTCTAATAGTGGCTTCACACTAAATGATATTTTGGTTGAACGTCCACAAGATGATTCATTGCAAATTTCTCCAGAGAATGCAATTGATAAAATGAAAGATAAAAACTTTTTAACTTTTGAAAGTAACAATGAGATTTTTGCTTTTGGTATTAGACTTAAGAAGAGTTATTTCAGTTTTGGGGTTACCAGCCGTATGAATGCAAATTTCATCTATAACAAAGACTTTTTCAAATTAGCAATAGAAGGAAATGGTAAAACTTTATTAGGTGAAAGGGCTAATTTTGATGGAACTGAAATCAATTTGAACTCCTACATTGAATATGCTGTTGGATTCAATAGAGAGATAAATGAAAAACTTGCTGTTGGAGCTAGAGTGAAACTACTTTCTGGAGTTGTAAATGTGAATACGCGTAAAACTGCTTTGGGCTTGCATACAAACGCAACTACTTTCGATTTAACCATCGATGGATCTGCCACATTAAATACATCTGGTATTAAACCACTATATGATACTTTGTCATCTGATAATTCCCTACCGATAGATAACGCATACAATTTCAAGAATTTCGGACTTGCATTTGACTTGGGGGCTGTTTATAAATTCTCAGATAAGTTTAAAGTATCAGCAAGTGTGATAGACTTAGGTTTTATAGACTGGAAAACCGATAATGCAACCTTCAATATTGACGATTTCAATTACAGATTTGAAGGAATTGATGTAAATAAGTATATCAATGATACAACGGATGCTTTATTCACAGAAATTGAAGATTCATTAACGGATATTTTCTCACAAGAAGAAAGTGATAGCGAATACAGAACAGGCTTAACAACCCGTTTTTATTTATCGGGAGCATATAATTTATCCAAAAGCTTTTCGGTTGGTGTAACACTTTATAATGAAATTTTAAAATCAAATTATAGAGCAACTGCAATTGTTTCAGGAACAGTTAAATTGCGCCATTGGCTGAGTGCAACTGTAAATTATGCTCAATATTCTAAATCTTTTGGTGACGTTGGAGCAGGATTATCATTGCGAGGAGGTCCGGTTCAGTTTTTTGTATCTTCGAATAATATTCTAGGATTCATTAATCCACAAAAATATACTAATTTTCATGCGAATCTAGGAATCAACTTCTTGTTTGGAAACCCAGATAAAGTTGATAAGAAAAAGAGAAAAGAGAAAGAACAGAAAATTTAAAAATTTGAGTCATTTTGTAGAATTTTCATTAGAAAATCTTATATAATTCTCCAAAAAAAGTGAAAAACAAGAACTAAAAGATATTGTC
Organism: Brumimicrobium mesophilum; assembly: GCF_003025005.1. Classification (GTDB taxonomy): domain Bacteria; phylum Bacteroidota; class Bacteroidia; order Flavobacteriales_D; family Crocinitomicaceae; genus Brumimicrobium; species Brumimicrobium mesophilum. Next base: position 112,271 of record NZ_PVSS01000013.1, on the reverse strand, counting down.
TGCTTTAAAATCACGATATTAAGCAAATCATTCATATTGATCGCTAAATATTAAATTTTTAAGAGATGAAAATTAAAAAAGTACTTGTTGCCAACCGTGGAGAAATTGCTATACGAATATTTCGATCTTGTACGGAAATCGGCCTAAGAACAGTAGGAATTTACACTTTTGAAGACCGTTATTCTTTACACAGATATAAAGCAGATGAAGCATACCAAATAGGAGAAGATGATGACCCTATAAAACCCTATCTTGATATTGACAAAATTATTCAAGTAGCGGTTGATAACAACATAGATGCAATTCATCCAGGTTATGGTTTCTTATCTGAAAATTCCGCCTTCGCTCAAGCTTGTAAAGACAACGGAATCATTTTTATTGGTCCTGATGTGTCTGTGCTAAAATCTTTGGGTGACAAAGTAATGGCAAAAAAAGTGGCCATTGACAATGGAATTCCAATAATAGAAAGCAATAAAAATGATTTAACTACGGTTGAAATCGCGATCGAAGAAGCCGAGAAAATTGGATATCCTGTAATGTTAAAAGCTGCTTCTGGTGGTGGTGGACGTGGAATGCGTGTGATTCAGAACAGGGAAGAATTGAAAAAAGCCTATCCGGATTCAAAACGTGAAGCTAAAACTGCTTTTGGTGATGATACCGTATTCATCGAAAAATATGTTCAAAACCCTAAACACATCGAAGTTCAAATTTTAGGAGATGAACACGGGAATTTAGTACACATGTTTGAGCGTGACTGTTCTGTACAAAGACGATATCAAAAAGTAATTGAAATTGCACCTTCCGTTCATTTGAATGAAGAAGTGAAGCAAAAACTTTATAAATATGCATTAGATATTGGGAAAGCAGTGAATTATAGTAATGCTGGAACAGTCGAATTTTTGGTTGATGAAGACCAAAGCATTTACTTTATTGAGGTGAATCCACGAATTCAAGTGGAGCATACAGTTACCGAAGTTGTAACTGGAATTGACATTGTAAAATCACAAATATTCATAGCAGGAGGTTATAAATTAACCGATGAACAGATTAAAATTTATGATCAGGAATCCATTAAAGTTAACGGTTTTGCTGTTCAATGTAGAATCACAACTGAAGATCCTAAAAACGATTTTAAACCAGATTACGGAACAATTACAACCTATAGAAGTGGTAGCGGATTTGGAATTCGTCTGGATGCAGGAAGTGTTTATCAAGGTGTAACAATTTCACCTTTCTTCGATTCAATGCTAACAAAAATTACGGCCAACAGTAGAACTTTAGATGGTGCTTGTCGTAAAATGAGAAGAGCACTGGCAGAATTTAGAGTGCGTGGTGTAAAAACCAACATGGCATTTTTAGATAATATTTTAAGCGATCCAACCTTCCGAGATGGAAAAGTCACGGTAAACTATATTGCGAATACACCAGAACTTTTCAAAATTAAGGAACCTAGGAATAGAGCAACAAAATTACTTAATTTCTTAGGTGATGTGATTGTAAATGGAAATCCAGATGTAAAACTCATCGATCCAAATAAGAAACTCATTAAACCAACTGTTCCCAAATTTGATGCTAACGCAACTTTCCCGAAAGGAACAAAAGATTTATTGACAGAATTGGGTCCGGAAGGTTTCTCAAAATGGTTGAGTAATGAAAAGAAAATTCACTACACTGACACCACAATGCGTGATGCTCACCAAAGTTTATTGGCGACCAGAATGCGTACTTACGATTTAGAAAAAGTAGCCAAAGGATTCGCAAGGAATCACCCAGAAGTTTTCAGTATGGAAGTTTGGGGTGGAGCAACATTCGATGTTTGTATGCGCTTCTTACATGAAAATCCATGGGAACGTTTACGTGTTTTGAGAGAAGCAATGCCGAATATTCTCTTCCAAATGTTATTGCGTGGTTCAAATGGCGTTGGGTACACAGCCTATCCTGATAATCTAATTGAGCGATTCGTTAAAGAAGCTTGGGAAAACGGAGTAGATATTTTCCGAATTTTCGATTCTCAAAACTGGATGAAATCTATTGGTCCAGCCATCGAACACGTGCGCAAAAACACTCAAGGTTTAGCCGAAGGAGCGATGTGTTACACAGGTGATATTCTGAATCCGAAAGAAACTAAATACAACTTAAAATACTATATAGATTTAGCCAAAGAAATTGAAGACGCTGGTGCACATATTTTGGCGATTAAAGACATGGCTGGTTTATTAAAGCCTTATGCTGCCACGGAGTTAATTACAGCGTTAAAATCCGAAATTAAAATTCCAATTCATTTACATACGCACGACACCTCATCCATTCAATCTGCAACTTACATCAAGGCCATTGAAGCTGGAGTTGACGTTGTAGATGTTGCTTTGGGTGGTTTAAGTGGATTGACTTCACAACCCAACTTTAACTCAGTGGCGGAAGCAATGCGTTTTCAACCACGAGAAAATAAATTGGACATTCCAAAATTGAATGAATACTCTACGTATTGGTCGGATGTTCGCGATTACTATTATCCTTTCGAATCTGGATTAAAATCTGGAACTGGTGAAGTGTTTACACATGAGATTCCAGGTGGTCAATATTCAAACTTAATTCCACAAGCAGAATCTTTGGGATTAAAGGATAGATTTACAGAAATAACGGATATGTACACGAAAGTGAATCATCTCTTTGGGAACATCATTAAAGTAACTCCAAGTTCCAAAGTTGTTGGAGATATGGCACAATATCTTGTAAGTAACAACTTAACGATTGAGGATTTCATGGAAAAAGGAGAGACTTTATCATTCCCAGAATCAGTAAAAAGCTTCTTTAAGGGAGATTTAGGTCAGCCTGTTGGAGGATTCCCAAAGGACATTCAGAAAATCATTTTACGTGATGAAAAACCATACACAGATCGTCCGAATGCTCACCTTGAACCAATTGATTTCGAGAAAGAATTTGCAGAATTCAAAGAACAGTTTGATACCGGAATGGACAGAGATTTAGAAATCACTGATTTCTTGTCTTACAAACTCTATCCGAAAGTATTTACGGATTTATATAACCACTATATCAAGTTTGGAAAAGTGATGCAAATTCCAACCAAAAACTTCTTTTACGGACTTAAACCTGGAGAAGAAATCATCATAGAATTAGACAAAGGAAAAACACTGTTGATTGAATTAATTTCAGTTACGGAAGCCAATTCTGACGGAGAAAAAACTGTATTCTTCAAAATTAATGGACAAACAAGAAGTACTGACATTAAGGACAATACCATTACGGTTNACTGACATTAAGGACAATACCATTACGGTTGAGAAAGTTGTTCATCAAAAAGTAGATAAAACCAATCCAAATGAAGTAGGTGCACCTCTTCAGGGTTCATTATCTTCTATCATGGTAAAAGAAGGAGATAAAGTAAGCAAAAACCAAGGTTTATTTGTGATTGAAGCCATGAAAATGGGAACAACGATTTGTGCCAACGTGGATGGAAAAATCAAGAAAATATACATCAAAGAAGGAACGATGGTGCATAGTGATGACTTGATTGTGGAAATGGAGTAGGACAGTATTGAGTGGAGAGTAGGGACGGTTTGCTTGAATTATGTGGGACGGTTTACAAACCGTCCGTACTTCTTCAAAAATTTGCAAACCGTCCCAACACAAACACTGCACCAACATCTTAACTATAAAATGTTCAAACATCAACATCCATATCCTCCATTTATTCCGCAAGGCGCCACCAAGTTAATTGTCGGTACGCTCCCTCCTCCTCGATTCACGACGGGAGAATTAAAGCCCGACGATGTTGATTTTTGTTATGGTAGTCGGGACGGTCAGTTGTGGCAAATCATAGATAAAATTTTTGATTTGAACCTTGTTTATGAAAACACGGGAAGAGCAATTCAACAACGCATGGATTTTTTTAACGATCATAAAATCGGAATTTGTGATATGGTTGAATGTGCTTTTAGAGATAAAATTGACGCTTCAGACATAGGAATTCAAAATGCTGAATTACGTCAAATGATTCCACTTTTAAGAGAGCAACAAAATGTGGATACCCTTCTATTTACCGGCGGAAACTCTAAAAATGGACCAGAATATTTCTTTAGAAAACACATTAAAGATTATCCAGAAATTCAACTCAAAAGACTAAATGAAACAGTTCCAAAAGTGCACACTTTTCAATTGGAAAATCGAGTGATTAAAACCGTTTCTTTGACCGCACCTTCAGGAGCAGCCAATAGAGCCGTTGGAAGCATGGAATTGTATAAAAAATTGAAAGCTGACAATCCAAAAATGACCACAATAGATTTTAGGGTGTTTCAGTACGGGAAGTTTTTGAAATAATCAACTCAAATCGCACTAATATTAAATTACAAGTAAATCATTCGTTCAATTCAATTTTCATTTTTTCCCAAGTACTGGAAGAAAGAACAGATTCATAATATATTGATTGGTTTTTGCTATGTTCTAGAACATATTCGGCTCTTTCCTTTGAGTCAGGGTGCGTGCTGATCCATGTTAAATATTCTGACGCTTCATGCTCATTGTCTGATAACTTATAGAGAAAATTGGCAAAGGGTTCTGGATTTAAGTTTGCGTTAATTAAATATTCAACAGCTTTTAAATCAGCATCTTTTTCTAAAGTTCTATCAAATGCAGATGAAGAAAGCATTCCTGCTGTTTCTTTTAGAATTACCGCCCCACTATTCCCCGTTGTCATTGATATTAAAGTTGAAAGTCCGACTTCTTTAATTAGTTTTTTCATCACATGATTTAACTCAATGTGCGCTATTTCGTGACAAATAACTCCAATCAATTCTTCTTGATTATCCGAATTAAGTATTAATCCGCTGTTAATTATTAAATGACCGTCTGGCAACGCAAAAGCATTGATTTCAGGATTATTAAACACATGAAACTTTATCGATTCTCTATCAATATTATTAGAACTACAGATATGATTTACGATTGTATCAATAGAATTCAATAAATGAATGTTTTGGATTTCTTCTTCTGAGTTTTCAAAAGTTTCTAAAAAGAATTCACCCAACTTTTCTTCTGTTTTGTTAGTTATCTTTTCAACTTTAAAGATCTTTACCCAGTCTATCTGATTTAAACCAAACCACGCTCCTAAAAATAGAAGAATTATAATTGACCCTTGTGCAAGAATTTTTTTCATGATTTATCTTTACAAATTAAATTAGTCAATGCTCCATAAAACCACCATTCAACATGAATTCCCTTCCTTGTTTGAATAGCAGAATAAATAGTTGTGATGAATTCAGTCAAATTAAAAACTATTACAACAAATAGATAAGCGATGTAATTATTCGAAATTACTTCTTCATTAAGAATAATGGTTATTGACCACCAAAAAGCAATACTGTTTATGAATAGCATTGAAAGTTGAGATAATAGTGCTTGAGTGCAATGCCAACGAACAAAATATGTTGACTTCCTATTTCCTAAGTAAAATATCAATGTCGCGATAAGATTTACTATTGGTAGTGGGAGACCAACAATAATAGCAATTAAAGACATCAGGTAGCTACTTGAGGCAGCTTCTGATTCATGTTCGCCAGGCACATAACTAAATTGTTTTATTTGTATCATAGTCCTTTTATGATGTTCCAAATCCAATTAATAATAACAAGTAAAATCAATGGAATTGCAACCTTTGGTCTTTTTAAATAAGTTTCTATTTTTTGATAAAAAACATATAAAGTTTTAGTTCCTCTAATTAAATCCGAAGCAACCCAAACTGGAGCAATAAGCATAATTACAGCAACCAAGTAGCCTATTGGATTAGCGTTCAATGCACCAATAAACTCACCCTTTGTTAATGAAACTACTGAACGAGTAGTTCCACATGATGGGCAAGGTATATTTGTTAAGTTTTTGATTACGCAAACACCAGTGGATTCTTTTTCCGAAATGGTTTTTGTGACACTAAAAACAAGCCAAATATACCCCGCAAAACAAGCCACAAGTATTATTGAATACAGCTTGTTTCTATTGATCATTCTTACAATACTTTATGTAGTTTTTGAATGTTTTTATCTCTTGTTGCATTCTGAATCATGAACCAATCAATAATTGTCCAAATTCCGAAACCACCACAAGTTAATAGTTTTCCAATTCCCATTCCCGTATCTCCAATCAGAAATCTATCTATTCCCAAACTACCTGCTAAAATTGAAATGATTAGTGAAGTTGTTGGATCTGTAAATTGAGTAGATGAAATTACAGCCCATTTTGAATCGTCAGCTGCTAGAAGTCCATCTCTAATTGTGTTCATTTGGTGACTTTCAAAGAATTTTCCATTTGACATGATAAACATGTCTACTTTTTGTGCATCCATTTATTTGATTTTAAAATTTAATATTGCCCTAGTCGTTAGGATTATTACATCTCTATATTATGAATAGAGTTAAGTTTCAATGTAGTTAAAAAGATAAATCTCTATGAGAGAAGTCAAAAATTTATCAGTCAAGCTTTGAGCACTAAAGATAACAATACTCTTCATTCATTCTTGAAAAAAGGACTGAATTTTAACCTCTTTCTAATTATGTGCTAAATTTTTTAATCACCTTAACGCGATGTTTTTTTATCAATTTTTCAATATTCACTCACCTATATCAATATCCAGCATTATTAACGTCCGTTAATGTGCACACCCTTTATCGTCTCTAATTGATAGTTCAATAACTTCTGCTTGTTCACAATGTAGCCTCTTGACAATAAAAAGGCATAATTATTAATTGCTGAAAAAAGGATGGCTAAATTCTCGTCAAAATAATTTTCAATTCCAATATAGTACCATTTTTTGGATAGGTATAATTCAAAATTTTCTCTTATCTCTTTAGTTATTTCATTCTGATAATCTTGACTTTCTAGTAATTCAATAATCCCGCTTTTTAAACGGTCTTCTAGGGGTTCAATATTTTTAAAATTGGCATTTATATTTTCAATTGGTATTGTATAATTAACAAACTGCAATTCGTTTGAGAGCTGCTTATATACCTCATATTTAACATCAAATTCTTTGTCATAGTTGAAAAATTGATTGTATAAGTTTTCTAATGAAGGTTGCAAATTAGCTTTTAACTCTTCACGTTGGAAATATTTGAAAATTTCAATATCATTTATTTTAATCTTTTCATTTAAAACTTCAAGCTCCTTTTCTAGTTGAAAAACTAAACTTTTACAGTCTTTTTTGGAATATTTAATTCCATCGTAATCAAAAGTTTTGATGTCAGCAGTTTTTTCAGAAATTTGTTTTACTGTTTCTATATCACTTTGTAATGATAAAGCTGTATAAACTAATTCCACTTTACTGTCTGAAAACAACTCTTCAAGTTTGACTTCCTCTAAGTTATGATCAACACCCTCAAGATCAAAATACAAAGGGTTTTTATTGTCATAGTAACCGTTATATATTTTTGGAAAGGTATTTTTTAAAAACTCTTCCTTAAAATTTGATACGAATAGCTCAAAAGGGATCACAGAACACTGTCCTGGATAAACTACATCCTTAAAAATTTTATGCGTAATTTCTTTTTGGGTTAGTTCATAATCAGAAAATAAAAGGTTGGCAGATTCAATATCTATACTTTTTGCAGATAACCCTGTTTTTTCTAGCATTGCAATTCGGTCTTCAGTACTTGGATGCGACGCCCATTGATCTTGTATAACCAATTTTGACTTATTAAATTTGTTCAATTCGTTCTCTGAAATTTGAGGTAAACCGCTTGTGATTTCAATATTACTTTCTTTGGCAAGAAAATTTGTTACAAATAAGTGATCTCTAAAAATATTTTCAGATTTTTGATTATCGGGAATTTTTCTTTCATAAAAAGCCATTACATTATTAAAAGAATGGTCCGATAAAGAAAGTCTGAGCAGCGAACTTTTTAATGGTTCAAAACCGGTAACATTAGCTGCTATTTCATCCGCGTGAAATTCCATTTCTCTAGACAATGCCATATAATTTTTATTTAAAACACTATAAATTTGTCTGAGAATCCATTTTATTCCTTCAATAATTTTTAATGAAACGATTACAAAAATGTAAAAATATCCACTTGCATTGGCCCAGTTTTTTATCAGGTTATCGTAAGAATCATTATCAAATAAAAGATTATAAATTACTTGATTCACATTGTAAACATAACTTCCAACCTTCATCGTTTTTTGCGAGAAATGTCCGAATTCATGACTTAAAATTGCTTTTAGTTCTGATTTTGAAACAGTATTCACCAAACCTAAACCAATTTGTAGGTTTTTTTTGATAGGAAAAAACATACTCCAAAGACTAGAATCATAAAATACTGATGCATTCACCTCAGGAGAAAGATAGACTTTTTTAGGGAATTTAGTACCAACTTCATTTACTAACTCATCAATAAGTTCAAAAAGTTTTGGTTCATCAACTTTCTTAATTTCAGTTAGATGCGAACGGTCTATTTTGTGAGATTTGAATATAAATTTCAATAAGAAGAACAATACAAGAATACCTAAACTTGCTAAACCTATTCCTAATATTATGGTAATAAAATTCGGTACAAGTACGATCAACATGAACCCTCCATAAACACACAATGTTGTTAATCCAATTGCAAGAATTAACATCAGTAAGTAGGTAAGGATAAAAAGGATTATGGATGAAATCGCTTTAGTGGACTGAGTTTTAAATTCAGGAGATATCTTTATGTCTTTCATTTGGTTCTTTTATAAATCAGATTGGACTTCATGCGATTTTCAAAAGTAGTATTTCGCACTAAATTATAAAACTATGAATTTTTCCTACATCCCACCAAATTATAACCAAAAATCAAATATATCCCTCATAAAATAGGTTTAAGAATTCAAATACACTTCAAATTACATCTGTTCAGTCTCCGCATCATTTTGCTATTCAATTGTTTTATATCGGAGTTGTTTTTGGACCTAGGAGTTGAAGTTGCGACCAAGCTACTTTTAGTTCATCTGTATTCTTCATATTCAATGGACAAACAAGAAGTACTGATACTAAAGATAATGCCATTGCGGTCGAGAAAGTTGTTCATCAAAAAGTAGATAAAAACAATCCAAATGAAGTAGGTGCACCTCTTCACGGTTCATTATCTTCCATTTTGGTAAAAGAAGGAGATAAAGTAAGCAAAAACCAAGGTTTATTCGTGATTGAAGTCATGAAAATGGGAACGACGATTTGTGTAAATGTGGATGGAAAAATCAAGAAAATCTACATCAAAGAAGGAACGGTGGTGTATAATGATGATTTGATTGTGGAAATGCAAACCGTCCCTACTGCTACCCTATTCTGAGCAGAGTTTCTTCTTTATCGAATCATCCAGTATTTCTCCATTTTCTTCGCTTTTGAAAAAATATTTGCATGCCATACCTTGTTGTTCAAGCTCCAAGTAACAAATTCCCATATTATAAAATAGCCATGGATGTTCGTCTCCTTCTTTTTCTACTTCACTTAAAACAATAAGTGCTTTTTGAAATTCACCAATCTTTAATAACGCGCTTCCATAGTTGTATTTTGAAACTAACTCATCTTTTACTTCAACCATATCATAATCAGATAATAATTCTTTATCTTCAATTAAAAGTGAATTGTCTATTGATAATTCATTTTTAATGTATTCAATGTACTTCATTAATTCAGTTTCATTCTGACCTCGGTTAGCATTTCTCACAAATTGATCTAAATCGATTTTTAGCTTGCCCATTGCTTCTTGATATAAAGAATCAACCTGATTATCTCTCCATTTATATTGATTTAGAGTGCCTTCCAACCTTCTCCTATGAACCTCAAAAATATCGAAATATAGATTGATAAAACAAATGGTATTCTTTCCTTTTTTGAGATAATAGAAGCTCTCATCAAGATTAATAATTGTTTTTAAGATGTACTGAGTTGAGGTCCCAAATTTATTCTGGTCTAAGAATATTTTCGCATCTAAATTATACATATCAGATAGTGTTCTAAAATTATGAAAACTTCTTAAACCCTCTTGACTCAAAGCGACATTAAAACCTCCATTTAATTCATCTAAAAACATTCTTTTAGACTCCCAAAATTTGACCTTATTTTGTAACGCATCGTTATTGTTTTTTAAGCTATCGAGATTAATTAACACTCCATTTTTCTGAAAGAAAATTTCATTTTCAATCGCTTTTTTACTCGGACAAATTACTTCGTTATTCTTCCAAAAAAGTTCATTAAAAGGTTGAAAAGTAATTTTTTCATAGTCTGATTTAGCAGTCGCATTATAAGTTCCAAAAGGTAGTTTAAACAAGGAGTGATTGTCGTAAAGAAGGAGTAAACAATGGGAGTTAATCTTTCTACTTTCATATTGATCTTTATAAATGAAATCATAGTTCATCTCGATATTGTCCAGTGCCCCTTTCGAAGATGTATAACTATAATTATAAGTAAGTTCAACATTAATAGAGTCTAGGCTATCTGTCGGATTAATTGGAACAAATGGGATTTTGACAATATTATCTGCGGCATATTCAATGCGATAAATCCGTTCTTCCCCTTTATTTATATAAAGATATGCTTCAAATAATTCTTCTTTTGACTCATGAGGTACTAAATGATATTTATGCAATCCGTTTTCAACTGAAATAAAATGAATACGATATTTTTTCCTCAATTTTCTTTTTGAAACCTGAAGAGGAGTCAGAGGAAGTTTATTCTGTTTTGAACTTAAGAGTTTATTTCGAAGCAAAATATTGGATGTTCCCAAACTCACGAAATATTGATTATTCCTAGCGTTTAATCCTATTCTTCCCGTCTTTAGTTGTAGATCAGATATACCATTTGCATTAACTTCTGCATTATAATATGCTTGAATCATTTCAATAGGCGTTTGATTATCATAACTTTCAATTGAAAGGAAGGCTTTAAATTGATCCTGCTCAATTTGTGACAGATTCTCACGTGCTGCAATCACCAAATCATACATTTCACCTTTCGAACCGATGATAGTTGCTTCGGGAAGATTTTGAATTTTCTGATAAAGGAAAAGTGTGTCGTGCGTTTTGAAATAATTGACACTAATCGTTTGTTTATTGTAAAAAACATGAGAAATGATCAATGAATCATTTTCTGAATGGCTTAACCTAAATGCTCCATCAACATTGGTCATCACGCCTGAATAAGTGTTCTTAATTCTTATTTTAGCGTACTCAACTGGTACTTTTTTTTCTCCATCTAAAATGACTCCTTGAGATGTGTTTTGAGCAAAGACAAGAAGAATATTAAACGAAAGTAATATCAATAATAGTGCTTTGGTCATAATAGAGTGTTTAATTATTCACATAATCAATTTCAATTTAACTCTTTATATGTATCAAAAGTCTAAAATTTAGTAATCTGTGGATTTTATTGAGCATAGTCGAGTTTCATATCTGCCGTTAAAGTGGTTTTTCGGTGAAATGGATTAAGATGCTAAAACAAACTATATCATTATGATCATATGTTTAGTTCTTTTTCGTTTGCTGTTTCAGAATTGGAGATAAAATTAATCCGGCAATAAAGCCACTTATTAATCCACCGATATGAGCTGCATTATCTATTCCTCCGGACAATCCCATGAGTAATTTAAACCCAACAAATATTGCTGTAATGATTAGAAAGGTATTTGTAATGGTAAGCGAATTTCATAAGTCGGCTTTCATTTTATAAATCTATGAATTTTTCCTACATCCAATCAAATTATTACCAAATATATCCCTTAAAATAGGCTTAAGTAAAAATATAATTCAAGTTACACCCGTTCAGTCGTCCCCATTATTTTGTTACATTCAAATGTGTTAAATCTGAGTTGTTTTTGGACCAAGAAGTTGAAGTTGTGACCATGCTTCTTTTAGTTCATCGCTAGTTGATATCGAAACATATTTATCCGTAATAATTAAAAATTCTTCAACTGTCTTCAATAGGCTTCCATTCTCTGCAAATACATTCGCAATAACGGCAACTAATTTCGTTAATCCGGCAACTTTCATTGCTTGATCAGACCCTAAAAATGATTGAGCGTAACCTTTTTCCACTAGTTGATGCCCAAAATCCAGCGATCGGCAAGATAAACTCACTACTAAACCAATAGGTTCAGCAGGTTTTTGCATGTGATGAATTCTTAAACCTCGATAACCCGACCATCCACGCTCATGTCCATGACCTAAATAAAAGGCTAAAGGAATTCGGTGTGTTGCTAAGCGCTGACTCAAATCCTGTCGACCAACAAGGTCTGCTGTCCATCTGGCTACACCATTTTCACCAAAAGCTTTTTCCAAACCTATTTGTAGCGTATTCGACCTGCGTAAATATGTTTCTTTCCACATCGCCAAAATCACTCTTTGAGGTTCTAAAGTAATCAAAGAATTACTTGGGTCGGTTAAGGCCTTTTCCTTAACCGCCGTTACTTGTTCACATTCGTGATATAACTTTATCCAATCCATTAGCTATGTACTAAATTATGAAATGGTCTCCAAGCTTCAACATCTAATGCTGGCGATTCCTCATATAGTCGCACATAGAAATGTTCGAGGATATCCGCCTGTTGTTCTCTGTTAAATTCTTCGAAAGCTTGAGCATTGGTAAATCCAGGATTATCTGTAAATACGGCTAATAAATCATCTTCACCTCCATCACCATTTGCTGAATTGTTATAACCATAATTGTAGCCATCACCCCATTCTTGTGCATGAACTGCTTCAGCCATATAAAATGGTCCCGTTTCTTGAAATTGCCATACATGACACAACTCATGAATCATAGTGGCATTGGTTATTTGTCCATCGTTTATATCGAAATTTACTAAACTATTTGTCACAAATGCTCGACTTGACTCCGATGAAGGGTCCAAATTCCAATCCTGAATTGCAAAAATAATATCATTGCTCAAGCTTTCTTGACTGAAATAAATTCGACTGTAATCAAAGGTATCTCCATATACCAATTGAGCAGTGGCAATTTCTTCATTAGTCATCGGACGGTAGCTTGCAAGTAGGTTGAGTAAAGTTCCAACCACTGTGCCGATAGCTCCAAATCCTACCTCGACTGCTGCGTCTAACATTTGACGAAGAGGACGTCCTAAGTCGCGAAGTGTTTCGGTTACGGCCGCCTCGTATTCACCAGAAGTTTCTACAATTACCGTTTGGTAAATATCCCTCAAACTCATTCCTGTTTCGTCTAAGGCTGTAAGTAAATTATCTAATGCATTTTCTGGATTACGCATCGTTGCTGCAAGTAAATCAGAGAAAGTATGACCAAGATCAATCAATTCTCTGAAACCTCGGATAGCGGCTTGTGCTGTTAGATTGCTTAAATCGATGACTAATTCTGTTAATTCATAACCCGTATCGAGTAAACCTTTCATAAAGTCTGCCATTCCCGGTAAAAAATCTTTTTCAAGGAATTTAAAAGCATACAAAACTGAATTTTCGAGTCGAACTGTTGCGCGACCAATTCTTTCAAACACGTCTTCCACACCAGATTGTGCCAAATCGATGGCTTCATTATAAAAGTCAGACAATCTTTCACCCATAGTTTCCCAACCATTGAGGATGGCTTCAAATGCTTCATCACTTTGTTCAACGGCCCATGCTACTGCTTCATTAATACTTTGTCCAGCGAATCGAGCAGCTTGTAAAGCATCTTCCCATAATTCAGAAAAACGATTTTCGGCTTGCGTCAATACCCAATCTAAGATTTGACCAAAACGTCCGGTACGACGAATAACGGCATTAACAACTCGTCTAAACATCCAATAAGTTCCGGAAACGGTGGTCGCCATAATTTCTGCAACAGCTAACCCAACGTCAATCATTGCCCCAATAAATGCCTCTGCAGCACGATAAGTTAGTCTTGCCACCTCTACAGCAAATCGAACCAAACCATCTGCAATTCTTTTTAATCCGTTTAAAAATCTTCTCAGGGTATCCAAACCAAGTGTAATAACGTCTTTGGTCAAGTTTATTACTGTATGACCGATGTCAATCAATGCTTTGGTTACATCAGCAATGAAAGCAACTGTTCTGCTCGCAATAGCCGTCATGAGGTCGATTACCATTTTTCCTGCGGAGAGAATTCCGCTAACCACATCTTTCACAATTTGTGCTCCACGATCAACCGCCCATGAGGCCAAATCAAGTAAGCTATGCCCTATTCTTGCCAATGACTCAGCAACTTGTTGAATTCCATTGGCCACTGAGTTAACTACTGAGTCGAACAGTTCACCTATATTATTTACAATACTACGACCGGCCCTAACAAGCGCATCGAAAAAGTTCTGAGGTTGAGTAATGGCTGTCACCAATAACTGTCCAATTGTGCGACCAGTGGCAATAATTGCCTCAACGGTTGCACGTAGAATTTCAGCTGTCATATTTACCACAGAGCGAACAATTTGAAGAACTGAACGTCCAACATCAAGCAATGCCTGAATCGTTCGTTGAGCAATATCTCCAACTTGATTCACAGCCCAGACTACTACATTAGCAACTGCCTGACCAGCGACCATAAGTGCATCAACAACCAAACGAAGTCCATCACCAACTAAAGTTGCAGCCTCAACTAAAATCTGTCCAACCGAGTATCCAATATCAATCATTGCACGAACAAATTTTCGCGTCAATTCAATACTGGCTTCTACCGCTGCAGTTATGATTTCCAAAAGTCCTTGACCTGCTTCAACAAGAGCACTGATAAGGTCACCGACTTCCGAAACTGTCCAACTAACAACTCCTTCAATAAACTCTCCGATCGCTCTACCGGCATTTACTACAGCGTCAACAACACTCGAAATTGCTTCACCAATTGAATCTATCGCGTCCCCCACTGTATCTCCTACCCATTCAAACGCATCTTCAGCAGCATTTCCGATAGCATTGATAACAACTCCAGCAGTATTATCATCTTTAACGCGATGTTTTTGCAAGACAGATCCAGCAGCAGATAACCATTTTATAATAGGTTTCATATCTCCGCCTGAGTCGAAATAATCGAGCATGAAAGGTCGAGCTTCGGAACGGGTCATTCCAGAAATTTGATGGATAAGAAAAATCTCTCCTCCTGTTCCTCCATCGTTCCGAATGGCGCGACAAACCATCGTTCGGTCTTCGCTGTTTCCTTGTTTAGCCCAACTGACCATGTCTCCTGCTTCGGAGATATAATTGTCGCGATCACTTACAGTTGCAAGTACTCCTCTGGCCAATCGATATGCCCGAGTTGGTGAAAGATTTTTTGCCAAATTCAACGCCTCACCGATTTGTGGGTTTTCTAAGGTTCTGTAATCAGCTCCTGCCGCCGAAATACTGCCGAAATTTATAGTATTGATATTTTCTTGAGAAATAGACATAATTGTATGTTTAAAAATTAATAAAGGATGTACTTAAAGTTCAAGTCAATTTTTTTGTTCTATTGATAAATTGAAGATTTCCTTTGAACTGAATTTATCGTCTCGAAAGAACCAAAATGTGATAGGACAAGTAATTAACTTTGTTGTAGGTTGAGCATGGTTTAATAAAAACCGGATTGTTTTACACCAATACATGATTATTTTGGGTCGTTTGTAAAACTCCAGAAAAATTAGGTTTACTCTACCTTTAGCATTTAATACATTAAATTGGCCTTCTATTAATGTATGATGGATGGTTCCAGAATATATAGCTCATTTTGGAACAAATTCAACTGAATTATTTTCTATTTCAGTTAACAGTTTAAAATTTTCATTTGATTATCTCTAAAGCTTATTTGACAATCATAATTTACCTGTGTCTGACAACGGATTTGGTTTCATATATAGTGTAAATTTAGGCCCATATAATTATAATTGAACTAGGGTTTTCCCCCATTTTAAATAAATCATTCTATTTTTCAGATTTAAGAAGCTATTCTAAAAAACACAAAAAGCCATCCTACAATTGAAGAATGGCATTTCTATTTTTAAATTTTAAAGGCAATTTTTATGTTTTACCCAGAAGTGATTATATATGGTTCCAATTTATCAAAACGTTGCGAAATAAATCACCATTAATGTACCTGGAAAAATAATAATCATTGATGTTATTCTTGCAAAATTAAACCAAGGTTTTTGTCGTTTATAAATGAAAGTAAATAGTGGAAGCAACATAATGATTTGAACGATAGGAAACCAATTAAAAACAGACCTCCTTCTATACTCTTCATGCCATCTTATCGGGGAATCTTTTTCTTGAATATCGTAACTTAACTTCTTCCCAACTCGAAAAATAGGTGAATAAGTCATTTCAATACTATTTTCAACACGGTCACTCCAGTTTTCATAATGAGGTGTAAACATATAACCTTCTACATCTAAAACTGCGTGCCATCTATACTCCCGGTTTCCATCAATTTTACAAGCTTCTTCTGCTATTTTTTTGTTAGGACCATCAAATAAAAAGTCCACTGTTGTAAACAAAGCCATAAGCGTACAAAAAACTACAACACCTTTGAATATCAGCCATTGTGTTCCTGAGGTAATTCGCTCGTAAAATTCTTTGTCTTCCTTCGCTTCCATTTCTTTTTTCAAAAGCATTTTTTCTTTTGCAATTCGGAAAGCTTCTTGTCTATCGTTATTCATAACAGTAAGTAGTTTTAAGAATTGCAATTATAGTGTTTTTTTGGGCAGAAATGGTTGAAACACATTAAACATACCTTGATTTATAAAAATTCAAACTTGAGTCTAAGAATGCCGGAATAATTAATTACAGTTATATAAACTGTTTTTGAATAAGGGCCAAAGGCGTTCTCTGCATAACCCTCCCAACACCACGGTTGTCCATCTAACTATGGCTTTTTTCTTCCCTCCTATTAAGAAATTCTCTGCAATCACCGCGGTTAATTTTTATCTTTGCAACCATGAAAATAGACAAATTCGTAATTGCCATCATCATAAGTATTGTTGTAGCGTATTTCTTTCCGCAAATGGGTGCTTCTGGAAGTGCTATTCCGTTAGATACCATCGCTAGTATTGGAATATCTCTCATTTTCTTTTTCTATGGATTAAAACTCTCCACAGAAGCTATAAAAAGTGGTTTAAAAAACTGGAAGCTTCATATCGTTGTTCAATCAACTACTTTCATTTTATTTCCATTGATTGTTGTTGTTTTCTATCCATTGGTGAAAGACACAAATCAAGAAATGTTATGGCTTTCCATACTCTTTTTGGCAGCTTTACCTTCTACCGTTTCTTCTTCTGTGGTGATGGTTTCATTGGCCAAAGGAAATATTCCAGCGGCTATTTTTAATGCCAGTATTTCGGGAATTATTGGAATTATTATTACTCCATTGTGGATGACTTCTTTCATTCAACAAACGGAAATCACATACGATTTCTCTGCTATTTATGCGCAATTAGGAATGGAAATTCTATTGCCTCTTATTTTAGGATTGTTACTGAGAAAATACCTTGGTGAATTTGCCCGAAAAAACAGCCGTGGACTAAGTCTATTCGACAAGAGTATAATTCTAATTATCATTTATAAAAGTTTCGTTCACTCGTTTGAAGAAAAGGTTTTTAGTAGCGTAAGTTTCTTCGATTTAATCCTCATGGCCGCACTTGTAATCACACTTTTCTTCTTGGTGTTTTTCATCACTGGATGGATAGGAAAACGATTACATTTCAACCGAGAAGACAGAATTACAGCTCAATTTTGCGGAACGAAAAAGTCACTTGTTCACGGAACAGTCTTTTCTGAAGCTTTGTTTGGTCAATCGAGTATAATGGGATTAATGTTGTTGCCACTGATGTTGTTTCATGCTTTTCAAATTTTGATTATTAGTGTGCTTGCTACTAGAATGGGTGAGAAAGAAACAGCAAGAGAGATTGAAGAGAGTAGATACTCAACACAACACGAATAAACATAAAAAACTGTTTAAGGATAATTACTTTTTCTAACAATAAAGGATAAAATTTATAGTTATAATTATCGCATCAATTTACAATTAAACCAAGTTTACTTTCGTTTTGTATAGACATAACTTTGAATAATTTATAACTACTATGAAAAGCTCCATTTTTAAATCCACTTTACGTTCAAACCTATCAAAAACTGCTCTTTTAGGACTGCTTTTATCCATTGGAACAAACCTAAATTCTCAAGTTGCGCTCTATTTGCGTCCAACCGCGAATATGAAGACAAACAAAAGCACTTTTGGAACAGGACATCAAATGAATTCTCATAATTCAATTACTAACGAACATTTTACGTTTGTAAACCGTTCTATGTTTTTGGATGGACATGTGGATTTAGGAATAAACGCAGGAATTCAAATAAAAGAAAAACATTTCATAGAATTAGGCTTTTCATCAGATCATTCTAGCATTGGTAGAAGCCTGTTAACCAATTCAATTTTCAACGATTATGAAACAGGAGAAAACTACACGAGTAATACTTATTCACACAATACAGTAAGTATTCATTATTGGAGAATATCTGCCGATTATCACAATAACTTCTGGAAAAACCAAAAAGGAACAATAGCTTTTCGAAGCATGTCAGGAATAGGTATTTTACTTAACCCTAGTGGTAATACTAATTATAGTGGAAATGGAAGTGCAAATGGACTGGGACTTTTGGGCAAGGATGACTTCGGATTTGGAATAAATAACGAAAGCTATGGAAACGATGAAATGCATCAAATAAAACCTGACGTTTTCTTGACGGATTATGTAAGTAAAATTGAAATTCATCGCGGTATTTCACCCTACGTTAAGTTTGGATTAGGAATTGATTTCAGCACAAAAGATGATTTCCATTTATTCTCATTTGATGTTTCTTATCTTCTAAGTGGCAGAATTGTTCAACAACAAGAAAGTCGAATTACTGTGATGGACAATGGTGTTGAAACAAATTACAGATACAGTCAATCCAGCATAGGTTCAGGATTGTACTTTACTTTGTCGCGCAAATTCCAAGTTTATCCTTGGCTTCCTTTGAAGAAAAATAAAAGAGAAAAAATTTAAAGGTTTAATAACTATTGATCCAACAGCAACTTTAGAAATAATGTTGCTGTTTTTGGTTACACCATTTTAATCAATACCTTTAGAATTATCAAAATTAATGCTATGAAACTGCAAAATATCATCTTGATTTTAATTCTAGCTTACAGTTTAACAGGCTGTTCTCCTATCATCTTGAAAATGTATGGTATGAACAATATAGCAGCTATTTCAAACGATGAGATTGCTGAAGTTGCAGAAAAATACAATGTTCCATTAGCTGATAATTACAAATTAGATACAGCTTATGTTTCCTATTTGTACACCTTCGACACATTGAAGTATAGTTTGCAGATTAAAAACCATTTGCAGCCTTCACAAGCTTTGTATTATGATAAAAATGGACATTTATCCTCTTTCCAAATCAATTGTTATTCTGGTGGTTTTCCGAATTTAAACTGGGATAGAAATGAAATAATGACCACTTTTCCACCTAAAGAACAAGCTCCTATTGACAGTATTTTGCCACTTGATAAACATTTAGAATTCGTTCAAAATCTTCCGCAATCAGAAAAAATCTCACTTGATGGATATGATTACATTGTATTGGTACACTGGAATAGATTTATGGGAAGACAAAGTAAAAACTTAATCAAAACTGTTCAAGAAAATGCAGAGCTGACAGAAAACCATAAGGTGAAAATTATTTATGTGAATACTGATGAAGTTTTTGCACTTTATTAGTAGAAAAATCTCTTTTATTCACTTTAATCTGTTACTTTTAAGAATTACAATTCAAACTCATTTAAATGAAAAATCTACGCTTATCTCTAACATTTATCTTAATTTCAATATTTTCTAATTCAATCTATTCTCAAGAATGGAAAACTCTAGATAAAGAGGGTTTTTCAATTGATTATCCTGAAAGTTGGGTGTTAAATGAAGCTGGAACGATGGGAACAATTTTCATTTTATTCAGTCCTTTAAGCGATGAAAAAGATGAATTTAGAGAGAATATAAATCTCGTTACTGAAGATATTTCAGCCTATGACATTGACATGGATCAATACATTGAAATTTCTACATCTCAATTAAAAAAGTATATCAATAACGGAAAAGTCATTGAAAGTGAAAGAATAGATAATGGTGATTTGACTTTTCACAAATTGATTTTTTCTGGAGAACAGGGCCAATTTGATTTAATCTTTGAGGTTTATACTTTCTTATTGGATGGGACTGCCTACGTTTTAACTTTCACTACAGAAAAAGATCAGTTCAAAGAATTTAAAGAAGTTGGTGAGCAAATTTTAGATAGTTTTTTATTGAACTAGGAATATTTCGAATAAAAAACCTACTCTTCCCCTATCACAATTCGTGTATATTCTGAATTATCCAATTTGAAAAACTTCGAATTTAAACGCGATAAATCATAAATTTCCCATCTTCTGAACATGTATTCTGATGGCTTCAATTTCTCATTGTTCTGCTCGAAATAATAATCATCATCAATGGCTATTGTCACACACTTATCAAAGTAAATTGAGCTATAAATGAGTGTTTCCAACGGATAAGACCAATTTGCATCATACATTAAATCATCTTGATTGATCACAAATTTAGTCCCCTCCTTTTCTTGTGTAAGCTCAATTATGCTTTTCAATTCATCCAATCGGTTTCTGAAATACTTACCGTCATCCCAAATATTTTGAAGCCTAAAAATGAATATCACCGAAATTAAAGCAAGCAAAACATATTTCGTCGTATTTCCACAAAGCAGTTTAAACGAATACACAAAAGTGAATCCGGCCAAGTACATGAGTGAGAAATTTACTTGTTCTTTGTAGCGTGATAAATCAAATCCATAAGACGAAACATTGACCATCATGATCAAAACGACGAGGAAAAATGTATAACTAAAAAAAAGTAAATATTTCTTTTTAAATAGCATCAGTCCACCGGTTAATAAAACCAATAATGCCCAATCCCAATAGTTGGTAAAAATATAGGACAACCATGCTTTTAAGTATTCAAAATTGTAAACGTTATGCTCTAAATTGATGAGAAAATCTGCAGATTTCCCTTTTTCATAATCACTAATTACAAATGGTTTTAACACAATAAACAGCAAGACCAAAAGAGCATAAGGTAAATATTTCTTTACCCTAAAATCTTTGTTTTCTAAGGCGTAAATCCAAAAAACATAAACCATTAAAATGATCGCATAAAAGTGTGCTGTGATAATGAAAAAAGCCAAAATCATTAAGACAATGTGTCTGTATTTATGTTGAGAATTTTTGAAAATTATATAGAACAAAACCAAAAGTCCCATCGCATAATAGAATTCAAACATGGGCACAAAAAAGCCTGAAGTAATCCCTAAAAGTTGAATTGAAAGAAGGAAAAGTCCGGAGTAAAGTTCTTTGTATACATATCTCGTAATGAGGTAAATTCCGTAATAAAATAAGATGTGTCCAAGGGAGGAAATCAGCACTATCGCGCCCAATTCTAAGCCAATGTTACTGCCCAACCAAGGCGAAATCTGAGAAAGAATGAGAATATAGCGATCGTGTTCAACCCAAAATGATTCATTGTTTACCACCCTGAAAAAGTAGTAACCTGCATCAGAAATCAATCGTTCCTCTCGGTAAAAAATAGCTAAAGCAGCCAATAGAAAAAAGAACAAATGTGAAACAAGATCTACAATCTTAATTTCTGTTTTTGTGTGTAATTTTAATAGTTTCAGCATGATTTATTTGGGCTATTACAAGGTTCTTCTTACTAACCCCAAAGTTTTCTGACCTTGATCACTGTAATAAATCGTCTTGTTTTTATTTTCTAAATCTGGAATAAATTTCTCATCCAAATGAATTTTCGCCTTTGAAAATACTTCGTCCACTGTAATTAATTTCATGCAAACATTGTCTCCATTGCAAGGCGAAATATTAAAATCATGCACACAAGGACTACAGAAAACTTTCTTGTAAATCACAGTTGTGTATTCGTTTCCTCCGTATTGATCTGGAGAACAAGGCCCGAACAAACAAACTGTTGGAGTCTTGCACGCAAACGCAATATGCATTGGTCCGGTGTCATTCGTAATGACTAAAGTTGCATTGTGAATCAAGGCAATTAATTCATCAATTGATGTTTTTCCAGCCACATTTTTCACCCTCGGATGATTGATTCCCTCAAGTGTTTTTTCACTGTAAGGACGTTCTCCTTTACTTCCAACAATTAAAATTTCCATGTCAGGATAATGTTCAACCAATTTCAAAACAAGTTGATTAAACTTATCTGCTCCCCATCTTCGTTCCAATCTTAAATCTGAGGCATTTGGATTGATGATAATGTATTTGCTTTTTGGAATTCGGTCATAAATTGGCGTATTCTTGTTTAAAGGATATAATTCGTTTTTTGTGTGATTTACTCCAAAAAGACGTGAAATCTGCAAATAAACCTCTGAAATCGGCACATTATTATTGAAAAACATCATGTGTGTGTAAATTCCCATATTGAAAGAACTCGATCTTAAATAAAAACCAATTCTGTTTTTCGAGAAAGTAAACAAGGTAAATAATGTACTGAAGTTCGAGTAAATTTCTAAATCAATATAAACATCCGGACGTTTTCTCATCAACTTAAACAGCGATGAAAAAGTAGTTGAAATCAGTTTAAATGCATTTTTATCATCCAAACAAACAACAGAATCGATGTGTTTAATTTTCTCTAAAACCGTTTTGTTGGCTTTCGTAGAAACAAAGGTAATTTCAGCATCTGGAAATTGTTTTCGCAAAGCTTCTAGCATTGGAGTGGCTTGAATAATACTTCCCATTCCTTTGAATTTACACACCACAATGTGCTTGAAATCTCTGTCAAGATTATGATCAATACTTAGAATTTTCCCGACAATTCGCACCAAAAAATTCATCAAAAACGCAATAGGTTTGATGAGATAATTGTCTAATGCCAATTGATGTTTAGTCTTCAAATCGTGTATCTTTATAAAGTGAAATGCTTCTTAGTCCTGACATTTGTTCATTCGCAAACTTGAATGAATCCACATTTCCATTGTGCCAATGTACGCTATTTGAAACACGAATCATATATTTATTTCCAAGTTTATTATTGATTTCAAACTTAAACAAGTCGAGCTTATTTCCCAAGGAATCTTCTAAGACAAACTCATTCACTGCCGTCTCAAATCCTTCTTCAAAATCAAATAGAATGTATGCATGAGGAGCTAAATTAGCTAAGTTTTTAATTGAAATTGAACCTTCATTTTCTAATTTAAATTCCTTTACTTTCTCTAAATCTTCGAAATTACTTCTTTCATAAAAGTCATGAATAAAGTGCGCCGTTTTTTTGTAATTGTATTCAACAGGGATATTTGAAACTGTATCCTTTACCTTAGCATCATCCTTTTTAATTTCAAAATCCTTCGCAATCCAAATCCGTTTATCGCTGAGAATAGCATACGGTTCATAGTTTTGATAAATGTATTCTGCCACCAAATAATAGCGCATACTGTTCGGGATTCCGTCTGTTATATCAAACCAACTCGCCGGATAAGACGAGAATATTACGACCGGAACATCCTTCGGATTCAAGGTATTCAACAAATGAATTTGAGAATAATCATCAATACTATTTTGAAGATTCTGACAGAAATATCCTGGGACTTTCTTTCCAGCATAATAGTACATCATCGGAGTATTTGAAAAGTCTAAGAAAGTTTCATCTTTCGTTAAATTATCATCTACAAAGTTTTTAAATTCCTTGAGTTTACTTTCATAAAAACCATGGTCCGGAATTGTACGACGTAAATCTGTTTTCGCTGCGATATCAACATTCAAAGAAATAAAAGCATTTTGCTTTATCGCTCGATCAAAAGTTCCATATTCCGGTTGATAAGGGAAAAACCTGAAAATGATAAATAGAGAAAAACAAGCCACATAAAAGAATGTCAATTTGTTTTTCGAAACATAATTTCTGGTTAAAAACACCAATAAAAGGGCTAAAGCGAGATAAAATGTAGTGATAATTGCTCCGTCATTGGTTTCTACATAACCGTGTCTCACAATTCCACGCTGTGCATTCGCTAAAGAAATTAAGAAGAAAAATAAGGAAGAATGTAAAATTAATTTATCTCCTTTTGTTGTAGAAAGAAGCATTTCTTTTTTCCAAAAAAGGTAAACAATATACAAAACTGAAAGCACAGAAATAAGTGGTAAAAAGAAATATGAAATGTAAAATTGATGCGGATAACTGTGTGCTATTTCTGAGTATCCGTGCGCTTGATTTCCGCTTACGTAGTGCAATGCATTTCTGAAATTATCCAAAATGTATTCTCCTCCTCGCAATAGAATCGCCAGTAAAAGTAAAGCGAAAACAAAAGAGAATGTAAGTGCAATTCCTTTCAATAAATGCTTCCAATTGATGGTAATTGATTGCGTAATTCCTAAGAATAAAAGATAGAAGAAAGTAGAAACCAAAGCCGCATAACCTGTATCAATTTTCCAAACGATGAGTAAGATAATTGAAGCAAATAAATAGAAATAAAGTTTCGTTTTGGATTCTTTTACAATGTACTGGATTATGAAAAACGGCAATAAACAAAAGACTAAATCATTTGAAAAAACTTCAGTTAAGAATGGGAAAACGAGTACAAATAAAAGAGAAAAAGCAGGCTTTTTAAACAGTTTATTCATTACGAAATAAGCCACTAAAAGAAAGAGTAATCGATTGAAAAAGAAGTAAATCTGAAAATCTAAATTATTGCTATATCCAAAAATAAGTGAATAAATTATGCCATAACATTGCTCCGAAAACATGTGTGAACTCATGAAATCCACAAAAGGTATTTCATTGAATTTAAAGATATTCATTATCGCATTTGCAGGATTTCCAAGTTCGAAAACTTCCGTATTTAATTGAACAATTGGGAAATAATAAACCAACAAACAAAAAGCAATGATTACGGAAGGAGCTAAATACTTTTTGAAAATAAGAGAAGCACTTTTAAGTTGTTTCTTTCTTAAGAAAGTCAAACTGTAAAACACAATTGAAACAACCACAAAAAGCAACAAAAACATCTTTCTGTAGCCTAAAAAATCATGTCCTTTTTGATATTGAAGAATCGTTAATTCAACAGATAAAAATGAAAGAATGGAAACAAAAACTATAGGAAAAATGAAGCTATTTATTTTACGTAATGAAATTTTAGAATAGCTTTTTAGCAAGAGAAAAACAGTTGATGAAACAACAACAGACAAAGTATAAATCAATAAGAATTGCTGAGTTCCTGTCAAATATAAAACCGCGAAATAAGTTAAGAATCCATACGCCAAAATTGAATTACTGAGCACTTCTGCTTTGAATATTTTAGTCAATTTAAAATCACTATTGGCTAAACCATAAATGACGATTTTATAAATCAACAAAAAGAAAACAAAGTGAATCAGCGCTTCCGTTTGAATTCCGATCACTTGAAGCATAAGAATTGATATTCCTGTGGCACTCAATAAAAGTAAAACGCTTTCTTGGTGTTTTTTGATTTTAATGCGCTGAAAAATAAATTGAAATAAGGTCAGGTTAACCAACAATAAAATCACCAGTCGAAAAATCAATCCATAGAATAAATCAATTCTACTTTGAATAGAAATTCCATCTGCCGTTGCTTGACTAATGATGAGTTTATTCATTTCTACCAACTCAAAATTGCTGTCGGCATAACCCCAATACAACAACAAAACGCTCACAAAAAGAGCACTTAAAACCGTATAGCTTTTTAGTTGTAATAAATATGAAAACGGGTTTTTCATCAAATCAATTTGTTATACATAATAATGTGTTACTGCTCAAAATTAAGCTTTCAAGTGAAAAGGAGCTTGATTCTTTGAAAAAATGACATGATATTCTAAAAATGAAAACTGATTCCCTTTAAATTCCTAATTAAAATCAGTCGCTAAAGTCCGTGCTCCATCATCACAAAAAACACGTTCACTTTTCTACATTTATTGTTTACCTTTATGCTTTTAAATTTCACACCTGCATATACGATTTGATCGTTTTAACAAGATAAATTATGAGTACATTATACGTTGTTCCCACTCCAATAGGAAATCTAGAAGACATCACTATACGCGCTATTCGTGTGTTAAAAGAAGCTGATTTTATTTTGGCTGAAGACACAAGAACAACAGGACAATTGTTAAAGCATTACGAAATTTCAAATCAATTAATTTCGCATCACATTCACAACGAACACAAAACGGTTGAGCGAATGATTGATCAAATTAAATCTGCAAAATCAGCGGCCATCGTTTCTGATGCTGGAACTCCTTCAATTTCTGATCCAGGTTTTTTATTGGTGCGAGCCTGTATCGAAAACGACATAAATGTAGTGTGTTTACCAGGTGCTTCTGCAATTATTCCTGCAATTGTAGGTTGCGGATTTCCGTGTGATAGTTTCATTTTTGAAGGTTTTCTTCCACATAAGAAAGGACGTCAAACAAAATGGAAAGCAATCGCTGAAGAACCAAGATCGGTTGTGTTATATGAATCACCTCATCGTTTGAAAAAGGCGTTGAAGGAAATGGTCGAATTCCTAGCACCAGACAGACAAATTTGTGTAGCGCGAGAAATTTCAAAAATGTTTGAGACTTTTCACCGAGGAACAGCACAAGAATTACTCGCTTACTTTGAAGAAACTCCTCCAAAAGGAGAAATCGTAATCGTAATCAGTGCAAAAGGAAAAGAGAATAAAAATGACTAAATTATCTATCCAACTCACCAAGTTTGGCGAACCAAAAGAGGCGTTTAATTTCACTGAATTGATTATTCCTGAACCTCAAAAGGACGAAGTTCAAATTTCCGTTGAGCGTTTCGGAATTAATTATGCCGATGTCATGGCGAGAGAAGGAAATTATAAAGAAGCTCCTCCTCTGCCGTGTGTTTTAGGTTATGAAGTTGTCGGTGAAGTCACGAAAGTTGGAAAAGATGCTCCACAAGATTTAATGGGAAAACGTGTTGTTGCTTTCACCCGATTTGGCGGATATAGTCAGTGCGTAAACACGAAACATTTTGCGGTTACTGAAATCGGTGATTATGATGGAAATAAAGCTTTATGTATCGCAACGCAATATGTTACGGCGTATTACATGAGCAATATAGCAACCAACGTACAAAAAGGAGATTGTGTACTTATTCACTCTGCCGCAGGTGGTGTTGGAACGGCTTTAATTCAAATTCTAAAGAAGAAAGGAGTTGAGATTATAGCTAAGACAGGAAGCGATTCGAAAATTCCATATTTAAAAAGCTTAGGTGCCGATCATATTGTAAACTACAATAAAAGTGATTACGCTGAGCAAGTGAAAACCATATTAAAAGATAAAATATTACACGTTTCTTTTAACCCGATTGGAGGTTCTACTTTCAAAAAAGATTGGAAATTATTAGGGTTAACCGGAACACTCATTCTATTTGGCGGTAGTGAAATGTCAGGTAAAAAATGGGGAATCTTTTCAAAATTAAACTTCATTCGAAAAATGGGATTTGTTATTCCTATTGGGTTAATGATGCAAGCCAAAAGTATTATTGGAATAAATATGTTGAAAGTTGGAGATTTTAAACCTTTAACTTTACAATACTGTTTAGAAGAAGTGATGTGCATGGCCATTGAAGGCGAATTGGAGCCACAAGTGGGTGCTGTTTATCCAGCGAAAAAAATTTGTGAGGCTCATGAGTTTTTAGCTTCCGGAAAATCAACAGGAAAGGTTGTCCTTGAATGGTAAATTAAACTTATGAAACCAAGAATCGTCATATTTGCTCCTTACCCAAAAGGAACTGCTCCTTCTCAACGTTTTCGTTTTGAACAGTATTTGCCTTTACTCGAAAAAGAAGGATACGAAATTGTTTATGAAAGCTTTTTAGACGCAAAGACATGGAAATTGCTTTACCTCGAAGGAAATTTCGTAAAAAAAGGATTGGGAATGTTGGGAAGTTTTTTCAAACGTGCAATTTCTATTCTTAAGTTAAAGAAAGCAGACATTCTATTTGTTCACCGAGAAATGTCGCATGTTGGTCCGCCAATTTTTGAGTGGTTTGTATCGAAAGTGCTTCGCAAGAAATATATTTACGATTTCGATGATGCCATTTGGTTACCCAATTACAGTGAAGTCAATGCAAAAGTACATTGGTTAAAAGGATATTGGAAAGTTAATTATTGCATGAAATGGGCAGATCAATTAACAGTTGGAAACGATTATTTAGCCCAATATGCCAGTTCATTTAATTCAAATATTACGGTAATTCCTACAACGATAGATTTAGAAAATCATCACAATTTAATTACAGATTACAATCATTCGCCCATTGTAATTGGCTGGACAGGAACACAAACCACCTTGCGTTATTTAGAAGATTTGGTTCCTATTTTAGCAGAATTAGAAAAAGAACATGACTTCATTTTTCGTGTAATTTCAAATGAAAAACCTCAGTTTAATCTCAAGTCTTTGGATTTCATTCCATGGAATAAAGCAACCGAAATTAAAGACCTTGCAACATTCCAAATTGGAGTTATGCCACTTGTAGAAGACCAATGGTCAAATGGTAAATGTGGTTTCAAAGCATTGCAATATATGGCGCTCGGAATTCCAACCATTTTATCTCCCGTGGGTGTCAATACCAAAATCGTAAAAGATGGCAAAAACGGCTATTTATGTAGTTCTCCTGAGGAATGGAAAACACGTTTAGTAGAGTTGTTGACCGATGTTGAAAAACGAAAATTAATTGGTCAGCAAGGACGAAAAACGATTGTTGAAGAATATTCTGTAAAAGCGAATTTCGGGAAGTATTTGGAGGTTTTGGGTGGGTGAAAGATAATTCAACCAAGATTAACATTCGTTACTTTTCATTTAATAATTGTCCTACAATATAAGTCAACAAGCCCAATTACTAACAATATTACCTTGTTTATGATACTTTATTTATAAGGTTTGAGCCAAATATAAACTTTACGATTAGAATTAGAAACCTAAGCTTTGCTGGTTTTCTCCTTATCCAACCAATAGATTTTTATCACGTAGTAAAATGGTAAGACAATAGCACTAACAATTAAAATTAGTTTTTGCTCTTGAAATTGACCGAAATATGCTGAAATCAAACCGATTGCGAGACAAACAATCCAAATGCGTAAAATTCCTTTAAGGAATTTTTTTTCCTTCATAAATTTAGTTCTTAGAGAAAATTCAAGTTATCCCTTCAATTTTGAAACTAACATTTTTCCTGCAATTTCACAAATTAGAAAATTAAAAAGGAGCTGTTTTAGATACTATCTTTAGTCAAATCTATTTGTAATTCTGCACACGCTCCTTTATTATCATATAACCTAATTGAACCATTCAACTGATCGATGAGGCCATCAATGATTGCAATTCCGAATGAATTTCCTTCTTGAATAGAAATCAAGCCATCGCCATAACCAACGCCATCGTCACAATAATTCAATTTAAGTATATTGTCTTCCTTTTCAATAGTAATAATGATATTCATTGCATCGTATGTTGGCTTCCCATGTTTCAATGAATTATTCACCAATTCAGTAATAATTAACCCAATTGGAATTAAAAAGTCAATATTTTGTTTAAAATCTATAGATTCAATATTAAGCTTAATATCACGTTTTTGAATTAGAGGTGTGATAATCTGCTTTATATAAGTATCGATATGAACTATATCTAAATCTTCAGTTTTATAAATGGCTTCATAAGCCATGGCAATCGAATTTATTGAGTCTTCAATTTCATGGGTTTCAACCTTACCGTTTTTATCTTTCAACCGCGATAAACTTAAAATCAACTGAAGATTGTTTTTAACACGATGGTGAACTTCCTGAAGTAAAATATCGCGTTCTTTAATTGCTTTTTTTAGCTGTAATTCTTGTTTCTTTTCTTCTGTAATATCAACATGACAACCAATCACACGAACAGGATTATCATCATCTCCCCATTCAACAACTTTACCATTACATCTAACCCAAACAGTACTCCCATTTTTATGATAATAACGTACAATAACGTTAAATGGAATTTTACCTTTTGATTTTATATGATTCTCCAAGGATTCATACATACTAGGTAGGTCTTCCTGAAATGCGATTTCTTGCCATGCATCAGGAGAATTTTCCATCTCAGATTCTGCATATCCAAACATTTCCTTAAATCGAGGACTAAGGTATTCCTCATTGGTCAACATATTCCAATCCCAAAATCCTGCTAAAGAACTTTCTAAAGCGCTTTCACTTAATAATTTAAGATTTTCTATTGAATTATATCTTTCCATTGATTGTGCGTACATTAACAATTTAGTTTTACAAAGATACTATAAATCAGATAGTTTCAGCTTTTAGTATTATAAATATTCATTCTAATAATTCTTAAATATAATCATATTTTCAAAATATCTAAACGCTATTTGTAAAATATGTAATTAACTGATTTTAAGCTCTTTTTATTAAAGTTGGTCTGCAATAACAGAAGGATCCCATTCTACTTGAGCTGACATTATTTTACCGGCTTCATTAATTTTAAATTCTTCTACTCCTTTATAAATGATTTCCTTCCCATTATAACTTGTGGCTTTGGTGTTCCAACTTACTTTTATAGACTCTTCTTCGAATTTCTTGCTTTCAATTTCCATACTAAACTCTGTGAAAAATCTAATTACTCCCTTGAAGAAAATCGCTAACTCCTTATGTCCAATGTAAGGACGACTTCCAATAGGATCTTCGATATAACCATCCTCAGAAAATAATCCAATCCAACCTTCTTGATCAAATCGGCTAATTGCATCAAAATAGTTATTCACTGTGGAATCTATTGTATCCACATTAGAAGTATGTTTTTCCGCATTTTCTGGTGTTGGACCTTCCTTTTCAAGCACTAAAATTCCCGCACTATTTCCATATTGATAGTTAGTTTTTAATGTTAAATCATATTTTGCTTGATCTATTTCTTTGAAAATAGGTTCAACAAATTTATCAACTAATGACACTAGGTCAAAACCAATAGAACCGAAAGATTGAGAACCAATTATATTTGAAGAAAGTATATAATGCTGAAAAAAGAAATTCTTTAATGAACGTTCAAGCTTTGAAAAATTATTTAAAACAGCTACAGAAACAGTGTTTTCCTCTGGTTTTTCTAGCACTTCAACAATACTTTTATTTTCATTTTCAAGGTGCTTCAAATACTTATCAAAGATTAATCTTGAAAAATAAAACAAACCAGGAGCCTGTTGAGATTGACCACCACTTGCACCCCTTAGGGCAACTCTTAATGGATGGTACTCAGCTAAAACCATATGTTCCAAAATTAAAATATGTTCAGACAAGTAGAGTAACACCTCGTATGAAACATTAAAATGATGTCCAATTTTTGGATGATCAAATCCAGAATCTTGAATTAATGAATGTATAGTTTGTAGTTCATTCACCCCTATTTTAAACCAACATTCAGAAATTTGATGGGTCACCATAAACAATGTGTCCTCTGAATTAAAATATTCTAATTCATTAATTCTAAGCATTTTTACAACATTAGGGTAATCCATATAAACCCTTACATCATAATTTTCTACTGTGATTTCTGATAAATTAAAATGCTTTCTTATGCCATTCATAGGACCATCAAGTCCCATTTCAACTTTTTTAGAAAGTTCGAAATAATTAGCGCTAATTCTATCTATAACTCCAGCGAATTCTTCACCTACTAGTTTTAGATTGTCAATATTATCTGAAAAACTGTTCTGAAATCCTTTTTCTCCTTTACTAAAATCTCCAGAACTTAATATTTTAAATTGTGATTCTATTCCTTTTAAAATATCAGTTATTTTATCAGCATTGTATATTTTATCTTTATTTAGCGTATTTCCCAATAAAAATGTTGAAAACTCTATTGATGCCATTCCGCACCTCAAAAAAACTTCTTTTCTATCAGTACTTTCTTCAAAAAAAGAATTCAATTTTTCAAAATGTATATATAAATTATACGGTATTTTTTTCATTACAATTAGCGATTAACAATGTACAGTAGCAATAATATTATAAATTTAAAAATATTTTTCGATCTAGTAACTATTTGAATGAAATACGGTTGAACTTAAAATTTTTTACGCTAAAATCATCCGATTAAAATGTTTAAAATTCTAGCATTAAAAGTTATTTATTAACCACATTTAATAAATTAATGG
The DNA here is from genome assembly GCF_003025005.1 of Brumimicrobium mesophilum. Classification (GTDB taxonomy): domain Bacteria; phylum Bacteroidota; class Bacteroidia; order Flavobacteriales_D; family Crocinitomicaceae; genus Brumimicrobium; species Brumimicrobium mesophilum. The sequence goes on along the minus strand of NZ_PVSS01000013.1, from coordinate 80,046 downwards.
ATCCAATTATTTTTTCAACTTTCATTTCTAAACTTAGCAAATCACCTTCATCAAAATCGCTATTGATTAACGAAGAAATTTGCATTTATTGCCCTTTTTCTTTACTAGAAATACAATTGATTTCTAGCGGAATTTTGTTTGCTTGATCTTTTAAGACTTGACTCATGTAATAATGTATTCTTTTTGTAGTAACTTATTAAACAAGTGGAAAAGCACCCGCTAAGCATTATGTTTAAAAGAACAAAATGTCTGGTATAAATTAGAGCAATTTCTACCTGTCTAGTCCCATTTTTATAAGAATTATGACAAGGAAAATAAAAAGTATTATACCTCCAATAAAACGTGAACTACATCCTGTTTTATCGCTTTCGGTGTCATATTGCTTATTATTTGCTTCGTTTTCTAGGTAATCTGGTGGAAACAATTCAACCCATTTTATTTCAGGTAGATTTTTATCATGAAAAACATAGATTTCACATATTTCCTCGTATTGCAAAGGCAGCGGTAACGAATTGTCTTTATTTAGTTCTCCTCCCAGGACTATTGAAAATTTTTCAGAATTGATAAAACTAAATGTGCATTGCGCGGGAATCTTCCATTCTTCATTCACATATATGACCTCAAAATCTTGAATTATTGAGTGGAGACATGATGACCATCTTTTTGTTGCATTAATTTCTTTGTAAGGTGTCAGCCGCTTAATTGGAATGTATTTTCCTGTCCCAATTTCATGTTGATCATTGTTCCTTCCAACCGATATGAAGGTGAAACCCATTGGAAAATTCAATCTCAATTCCCAAATCAAAATTGTCGAAGCCATCAAAATAAAATGGCTGTTGAGTATCATTTAATTCGAAGTAAGTCACTTTTATGATCTGCTGACCTACTACCTGTTGTTTTATATCTTCTTTCAAGTAATCAAGTATTTACTGTTGCATGTATTGCTGTACAAAATTGAGCGGAGTATTTCCTGTTTTCGATTTAAAAAAGCGAATGAAGTAAGAACTTTCACTAAATCCAAGTTCATCGCTAATTTCTGACACATTCAATTGCGAATGCATCAACATCCTTTTAGCTTCCAACAAAACCCTATCTTGAATCATGGCACCACTTGTTTTATTTAAGCAATTCTTTACGATTCTATTGAGGTGCTTTTCAGAAATATTTAATAATGAAGCATAGTCTTTCGGAAATTTCATGAATTTGAAATTTAATTCAATCAAATCTTCAAACTGTCTCACCTTTTTCAAATAAGTCAAACTTTCAATGTGGTAAATCGGGACGTAGCTTCTTCCAATTTCAATATAAATGAGATTAATCAACGAACGAATCTTCGACCACTTATGGTAACGTTCTTGCGTGTATTCTGCAACAAGATCACGCATAAATCCTACTATTAAAGGTACAACTTGTTGTTTTAAATAAACCACCGGTGGATTCTGAAGAGAGGAAAAGAATTCAAAATCTTTTATTCCTGTCGTTAAATGTCCTTCATCAAAAAATATAGAATTATGAAAAAAGATAAAACCCTCAATATCAGATGAAAACTTCCAAAAATGCATCTGACCCGGTTTGAGCATAAATACTGTTCCTGGAACAACATCGTAAGATTCAAAATCGATTTCATGTTTACCACTCCCATGTGTAATTAATACTGTTAAATAAAAATCATGTTTATGTGGAAACTCAGTAAAATGATGTGTTTTTACATGATCACTCAAGTAGTTTACATAGAAAACATCTCGACTATCAATAGTCTCGAAATTTTGTATGCTGTAAACAGGAAAACCTTCTTTCATAAAACAAATATAATAAATGTCTGAATAATGCTATTGTTGGCGTATATAATACGAACCAATAAAGATCTGTTCGTTGTAATTTTGTCGCATGAATAAAGTAAAGAAGGTCGTAAATTTTGTTGCTGCTGTTTATCGTGAAAAATGTCCAAACTGTGGAAAAGGTCATGTTTTTGAAGAAAAAACAGCAATTTTAAACATTCCAAAAATGAACGATCGCTGTTCAGCATGTGATTATCGTTTTGAGCGCGAACCCGGATATTTTATTGGCGCAATGTACCTTGGTTATGCTTTGTCTATTTTTCAAGGTCTTATCACCTATCTCCTTTATCATTTCTTCCTACCAGAAATAGCAATAGGATGGGTTATTTTACTCGTAATAGTTCCAATGTTGTTTTTGGTTAAAAAGAACTTTAAATGGTCAAGGATTTTATATATTCATATATTTCCTTGGTAAGAGTGAGGAAATAGAGTTTCATTTATGCTGCTTATTGAAAATTTGGTATCCTCCAAAAGGATGCATCATAAGTTATTGAGCTATGTCATTCAAAAGAATTAAGGTAGTATTCTATAACCCTTCTATTAAGTCTTACATAAATGTCATTTTCTGTATATGGTTTTCGAAATCTTCTGAGTCTCTTTAAATCACTTTCTATTTCATCTTTTATTTCTTCAGCAAATAAATCTGTCTGTTTACATAGATTCCACCGAATCCACTTTATTGATCTTACATATCCTCTATCCCAATTGATATTGGCATTTCTTTTCGCTTCATCTTCAAAATTTCGGATATAATACAGCATTTCAACGCAATCATTTGTAAATTTTACCTTTTTCCAATTTTCTTTTGGTAAAAGGCTATCATAAATTAATTGATATTCAGCCGACAAAGGTTCTACACAGGCTGTTTTTTCAAAGTTAAAATCAGAAGCTTGTGCAAAACTAAAGTTTGAAAGACAGATTAATGTCATTATGATGAGTAGATTTTTCATGATTGTAACTGTTGAGTGTAAAATACGTTTTTATGCTTTCATATAGTGTTGTAATTAATTTTTACCTCTCTATTTATTTTTATCTTAAAACCTTCCTCAAGAATTCCATCATCCTCGATTATGTATTTCTTTCCGTTTCTGTTAAGTACTGAATAAAACTGTATAGCATGCTTATCATTAAACTCAATAAAGGCAATCTTTGAATGAAGTTCACGCACAGAATCACAATCATATTTATTTGAAAGAAACTCTGCCAATTTATCTGCATAATTGAATCCCTTATTTTCTTCATCAATAAATAATTCAATGTGGCTTTTAAGAAACGATTGGTTTCCATAAAGTTCTATTGGTATTCCTTCTGAATTTGGTTCATCAAGAAAAGAAAACTCTTCGTTTTTGAATACTTCTTTCAAATCTAAAAGTAATTCTTGTTTTGTGATATTATATTCTAAGAATATCCAGTGCATCTTTAATTAATTTTAAAGTGAATACTTAACTTCGATCGAGCGTTAGCTAATGCTCTGTCATGTATTCTTTTATTCTTTTCGGGTAAGTCTGTTTAATCTCATTCTGTTTGTCTTCAGCTAATTCATTTAACGTTTGATTATATTTTGTAATGGCTAATTCATTTCTAAGTTCGTAATAAACCAAGGCAATTTGATTTTGTACTTTTAAGTAATAGTCATAGGAAGTTCCATTATCCGCTCGAAAGATAATTACGTGATTTGAGCCATTTGTCTTAATAAACTTACTTAGGATAGTTTTTAGTTCTTCTCGACTTATCTCGTTTTCATTCACAATAATTTGGTCCTTTTCTGTCAATGTCACAAATATTGATTCGTATGTCTCAATTTCTGCATCACTATTAGTTTTTAATTTTATGTTAAACCCTACTTCTGCATTGGCTGTATATGCAATTGTCAATAGCGCAACAGCTCTATAATACTGCCTATCAAAGTCAGAAGACTCCAGAACGCTGGTTATAGCTTTGGCAATAGTTGAAGGTGAAACTTCGTTTTGTGCTGCATTTTGTATCGCAAGCCTCATTTGGCTATATTTTGAATTTGCAAGGCTTGTTGAATCAAGCTGTTGGAGTTGTTCTAAACAATCAGTAGAATAAAATTCGTTGGGTGTCAATTTGTAAATGTTCTCAAATCTATCATAGTCCAAAGTTGCCGGAATATCGTTGAGTTCAATTATTTCATTGTAAAAATCAAAATATGATTGTCCTGATGAAGATTTAAGTGATTTGCTGGTAATTAGATACTTTTCGAGCTCGACAAGTTCCTGTTGAATATTGACTTTCTGCTCATTATAACTCTTTACCAAACAGCTAAAAAGGATTGATTCTATTTCAATGTCTATTTCCTGTCCCCAAGAACTGAAAGAAATAAATAAGGTCAATATCAAAGTAATCTGTTTCATTGAGTTTTTATGGTTTCACAACTTAAAAGCGTTTTATCTGTTGTTTTCTGCCACTAACCAAAGATAGAAAAATAAACTTGTGATTCAATCAAGAAGCTACTTGGTCGAAGTGTAGAAAATTATTGATAAGTAGAGTTTGACTAAGCATCGCTAAAGAAAACTAAAATATTCATTCTATTTCGATGGATATTTCATTGGATTCAGAACTGGTTAAATGAGGAAGTATAAAGTAATTGCACGTTCATAAACAAGACGTAAATCAGCAAGTTAATTTTTCAAATAATACAGTATTAAATCGTATTCCTCATAGGGAAATCCTGATCTCCCGATTAAAATACGGGACAGGCTGTCAACATGGTATTATTCATTTCTTGATTGTTTTTTAAAGGTATTCATGAGTACTACGTAGTTCAGCAGGCTCCATTGAGTTTATCGAAATGGTTCTATTGAGTTTGTCTAAATATTGGCCAACTTAGCGAAGCGATCTCACAACCGTAGGGCGTAATCGGCACGCCGAATACTTAGTTATCGTACCACGTTATTTTAGTAATTTAGATATGCGTTCACTTGTCATTTTGTTTAATTTACATAATGGTTTTAAACTCTTATCGACATACCTATCAGTTAATAAATTTTTGTTTTTTTCTGAAGTATAATAAGCTGGTATTGAAAAACTTTTAGGATAATATTTCTTATCTGTTACAAAAGGAATTGACCGTGTATCCTCTGAGCATATTAGTCTACACTTTGTGATTACAACAATTGCAGGTAAATGAGGGTCGTCAAAATCAGCATTGTCTCTCAAATCTTCTACTTTCTTTTGGTATTCGTCAATTTCATCTTGGCAACCTTCTAAAGCTTTACCAAAATCTTTAAGTAGTCTAATAATGGGTAGGTATTTTGAAGTTTTAGCCATTTCTTTTCGATATTGACTACCTCCATATATCATTAGTCCTTTGCCTAATAAAATCCATTCAAGTACTGGCTTGAAATCTGAGTGTTTTGCAGATGATTTTGAAAATACATTAGCAACACAGTTTGCGTCTATAATTATTGCCATACTTAAATTATAATTCTAATAATTTAAGTTCCTCATCAATAAAAAAGTCTCTGTAACTAGTCGGGACTTTTTCAGAATATGAGCCATCTTTGTTTATTTTAATGTTAGTAATTGTATTACCCTCAGAATTTCTTTCAAAAAACAAAACTTTTGTATTGAAAGCCACCTCTTTTTTTGATGTATGAAGTTTATACCTCAATCTGTTTATAGTAAAATCACTATGAGTTTCAATTATAAACTTATTTTGGTCGTTTTTCACAGCATTATATAAAAAACTACCAAATGCAGATTGTGCTTTTGGATGTAGGTGAACCTCTGGTTGTTGAATTGAAAAACAAGTTTTCTTTGTAGACAAAACCTCAATAATTAATGGTAATGACTGAGATACACCATAACCTACATTAGGAAGTTTAATTTCAATGTCTTTATATTTTACTATAATTTCAAATGGTGAGCTATTCTTTTTTCCTAATTCTCGTATTTCAATTTTATCAAATAAATTACTATTCTTACCAAAAGATTCTAAACTAGTAATTATTTTAGTTTTCTCTGTGCTTGTTCTGTTTCCTAAAATCTGACGAAGAATTGATGGTATATGTTCGCCTTCTGGTGAGAATTTGATTTTGTATGATTCATAAGTTCTTTTTGCTTTTGCTCTAATTGGCGCTAGCCATTTGTAATTTGAATAAAGCATTTCTCGTCCAAAAGAACCTCGAAAATTAAATTCATTATCATTTTTCCTGATTTCACTCTCAATGAGCCTTATTAAAATTGATATTGGAATTTGTTTCTGAGGAATATTAATTCTCTTATACTTTTGAGGGAATTTAAAGTCTAAAGCCCAATCTTCAAATTCTGTGATACCCGAATTTTTTACACGGTAAGTAATTTGTTTTTTTGTAAACTTAATTAATACATCCTGTGTCTCTATTTGTACTTTTGCTTGTGTAAGTATTGGAACAGATTTCTCTTCTGTAAATTCAAAAATGACCCTGAATGTTTTTTTATTTTGTTTCTTATCAACATCATCGAAATGTGGTTTTTCAATTCCGATTTGAAAAAATTTATCCTCTGCTCTTTTATTTATTATTTCCTCAAAATAACCTAATTCAACTTCATTGTTGTTAAACTCGTAGTTGTACCAGAATTCTGAACTAGATAAAAGATTAATAATTTTCAAGAAAGAAGTTTTTCCTGTGCTGTTTTCTCCAACTAGAAAATTAATATCCTCTAAATCAACAAATTGTTGTTTAAATCCTTTATAATTCTTTAAATATATTTTTTCCATTTAAGTTTTTTCTAATGTGGCACAACAATTGGCTATCGACCATAGTCTATAACCAACCTATATTTCTACCAAACATAATAAATTAATACCACACATCAAACTACTGTTTTTAATCCTATTTGTGTTCAATTGAGATAATAATCGTTTCTAATCATTCACTGCCAAACCTTTTACAATTCTAACATCAAAAAAAAGAGACTCACTAGGTGAATCTCTTTTCGTATAATTATTTCGTGATTTATCGTAATTCTACTTAAAACTCCAATCGAAAGTATCAATTTCCGAAACACAAGCAATCAACAAATCAATACTGCGTTGAATGTCTTCCTTGTGCGCCATTTCAATCACTTGGTGTAAATGCCTTGTTGGAATAGAAATAGCTCCTGCAATCGATCCTCCGGCTGTCATTCGCTGAATTCCCGCTGTATCTGTTCCTCCTGCAGTTAAAATCTCTGGTTGCCATTTTATATTGTGACCATTTGCCGTTTTTTTCATGTATTCTACCATGCGGTAATCGGCAATTGTAGAAGCATCCATAATTTTAATGGCGGTTCCTTCACCCAAAGAAGTAATTTTCTCGTGGGCTGAAGCTCCCGGTAAATCATAAGCGATTGTTGTGTCTAAACCAAATCCAAAATCTGGATTAATTTTTAATGCCGCTACATTTGCTCCCCGAATTCCAACTTCTTCTTGAACCGTAAAAACGCCGTAAATGTCATAAGGTACTTCTTTATCTTTTAAGTTTTTTAAAGTCTCAATTAAGATAAAAACCGCCAAACGATTGTCTAAAGATTTAGAATTGACGCAGTCTCCCATTTCTACAAAAGAACGCTCTCTTGTGATTGGATCACCAATTTGAATCAATTCTTCAACTTCTTCCTTTGAACGTCCTGTATCGATAAAAAAATCTGTTGTTTTAGGATTTTTATTACGCTCTTCCGGTGTCATCACATGAATTGGCTTTGCTGCCATCACTCCCATTACATCTTCTCTTCCGTGAATTAAAACACGTTGAGCTGTTAGTGTTTTTGGATCAAATCCACCCAAAGTATGAAAACGAATAAATCCTTTTTCATCGATGTGCGTTACAATGAAACCAATCTCATCCATGTGGGCACCAATCATTACTTTTTTATCAGATTTTCCGCGTTTTATGGCGTAAATATTTCCCATGTTGTCGAGTTCTACCTCATCAACAAGTGGACGAATTTCTTCTAAAATTAATGACCTGATTTTTTGCTCATAGCCTGGGGCACCTGGTGCTTGACAAATAGCTCCTAAAAGTTCAAGATTTAAACTCATTTTTTAATTTGTTTTGGGTTATTTTACGACTCTACTAGAAAAATTTCGATTTTCTCTCTTCTCTTACCGGACGACTTTTTAGCGGATTTTCATTCATTTCCTTCACAAATTTTCTTGTTCTGTAAATATCTACAGCTAAATAAATCGCACTGCGCATTGACTGTTCATGTGCTTCATCTTTTCCTGCTATGTCGAAAGCTGTTCCATGATCTGGTGAAGTTCTTACGATAGGTAATCCTGCTGTAAAATTAACTCCGTCATTAAATGCCAAAGATTTGAATCCTGTTAAACCCTGATCGTGATACATTGATAAAACGCCGTCAAAATTTGCATACTGGCGACTTCCAAAGAAACCATCAGCTGGATAAGGTCCAAAAGTTAAAATTCCTTCTTCCATTGCTTTTTGAATAGCTGGAGTAATTTGTTCAGATTCTTCTGTTCCCATTTCTCCTTTTTCACCGGCATGTGGGTTCAACCCTAATACTGCAATTCGTGGTCGAACGATACCAAAATCTTTCTTTAAACTTTTTTCTAATTCTTGAATTTTAGCCAATACTTTCTCTTGTGTAACTTCCTGAATCACTTGTTTCAGAGGAATATGACTTGTTACCAAAGCAACACGTAAATCACCTGAAACCATCATCATCAATGCATCATCTGCTCCTGATAAATCCGCTAAATATTCCGTGTGACCAGGAAATTTAAATCCAGCCATGTGAATTGTTTCTTTTGATATAGGCGCAGTAACCAACACATCAATTTTTCCAGCTGCTAAATCTTGCGTAGCTCTTTCTAAAGATTTAAAAGCATATTTTCCTCCTGTTTCGTTGGCCTTTCCTAATTGAATATCTACCACTTCATTCCAACAAGGAACAATACTTATTTTTCTGTCTTGTGCATTTGCAGCATCGGGTACTCTTTGATAATTAAATAAATCATCATTAATTGCTTTTTTATGAAATGACATTGTCTTTGTAGAACCATAAATAATTGGTGTACAATCCATTAAAATATCAGAATTCCTCAATGCTTTAATAATCACCTCTGGACCAATTCCATTGATATCACCAATTGAAATTCCAACACGGATAGGTTTTCTGTCTGTCTTTAAAATTAAAGTATCTTTTGATTTTTTGTTTTGCATTCTCTTTGTTTTTGTATCATCTTTTATTGAAAGATAGAACACCTATTTGAATAAAGGCGTACTTACAAAAATAACAATTGTTTAGAGAATATATTGTATAAATACCAATGAAGCGCGAACTTAAATATATTGAAGATTACTGTTTTTAATATCTGGCTTTTTTAGTACTCCAATGGTATTTTCTTTTGGAAAAATTTGAATAGCGAGAATAATCAGAATATTTATAGACGAGTCCGAAATGAACATGAGTGAAATTCGATGCACTTGCTAACAAATTAAAATTTCCAATTCCTCGCATTTGAATACCTACTCCTTGAGCAATAAAAAAATTAAAACCTAAGCCAATAATTCCACCTAATGTGCTTTGAGGTTTATTGGTTTCTCTTCCTGTATAACCTAATCCTGCAAGTAGAAATAAATCGAACCTTTGTTGTTCCATATGAGCACCTAAACTGTATTTTAAATGAGTATTGAATGAAAAAAAATGACCTTAAACTAGCGTATCTTTATCAATGGTTTTTCCTAATTTGTAGAAATTGTTGTGATCCTAAACCAGAATCAAAAACATTGTTCCAAAATAATCCAAGCATCCATTTATAGGATTTCGGTTGATTGAATTCATTTTTTTGAGAATTCGAAAATAAACTGATCAATAAAATAAGAAAAGTTGTGGTTAATTTCCTCATAGTAAATACACTAAGTATCTAAAATAGATTATTTTAGGATATCATCCTAATGATAATAAAGAAAAATACCTCTCCTAAATTTCTCTAGTAAAGCAAAATTCACCGAAGTCAAATAATAATAATTGCTTATCGGGAAGTGTAGCTTCAGTTTTATAAATTGTTGCAATTAGAAATTTGTAAAGAATCTTGCTAATTGACAGCTTAATCAAAATCACCAGCTTAATGGATTGTAAAAATTTAAGGGTAAAGCATCGGATAGGCATTAACAATCAGAATGTGCTTTATATTTTAATTGAATTAATATCCATTCTTAAGGAATTTTATTCAATTGGAATTCTTTTCGGTACAATTCCATGACAACTACAATTATGACATAATTCTCATTATAGCTAGATAGTACTTTAAATGAAAAAGTATAGAACAATTTTTACAACCTACCTCTGCAAATGCAATTGCTGATATTTATTTATCGTATTTCCAGCTTCATCTTCAGCAACTAAAATGTAATAGTAAATTCCTTCTTTTACTATTTGACCATTTTTATCAATTCCTGTCCAACGGAAATCAACATCATTTGTAGTGTAAATAATATTTTGTTGTTGATCAATAATTGTCAGTTGGAAGTTTTTAATGTTTTTACAAGTAACAAAAAACTCATCATTATTTCCATCTCCATTAGGTGTAAAAACGTTAGGTAAATCACCAATTTCTGCACTAATTTTAATTTCGATTTGAATATTTTTTACGACTTCTTCTTGATCTGTTGTAACTGTACAAGTCACATTATAAGTTCCTGCTTTAGTATAAAAATGTTCTGGATTATAGTTTCTATCTATCGTTCCATCATCAAAATTCCAAACCACATAAGCATTATTCGGAATTCCTTCTGTTTTGAATGAAACATATTGATTACTTTGTTTCATAACCATAGCTTGAACTTCTGATAATTCTGAAACAAATGCTTCTTTTTCTATAGTTGTTTCATTATTAACAGGTGTTGAATTAACAATTTTCTCAACTGGATTTGATTGTGATTTTTGAACGTTTTTTTCTGTAGTAAGCTCTGTATTTTTAGGTAACAATTCATTCGATGGTTGTTCTATAAATTGCTCCTCTTTTTTAACAGATTTAGAATTTGAAATTTCTTCTGTATTTTCTATTCCATATTCTTTTGGATCCTCGAGTTGAATATCATTGTCAACTGAAACATCAATTTCATTTGTATTTTCCTTTACTACTTCTTCTTTTAACTTTAAATCCTCTATTTTTTCTTTAGTAACTGAATCTTCTGTTTTTAAATCTGTTACTATTTTATCAGATTTTGGAGAATTTTCATCGTTGTTCACTACCAAAATAGTTCCCACCGTAATCGCAGCGACAACTGATATTCCAATAGCAATTTTACCAATTAAACCCAAAGACGAACCCACTCCAGCGGCAGTTCCTGCACTTCCTAGACCAGCTTGAATTCCATTCCATAAATTAGGATTTACCTTCGCTTGGTAGTTTCCCAGTTCTTTTTGGAACAATTCCTTTATTTCATCTTTATCGCTCAATGTTGTATTTTTTTAAAGTATCTCGAAGTACAGATTTGGCACGAGAATATTGTGACTTGGAAGTACTTTCAGAAATTTTTAATTCTTTAGCAATCTCCTTATGACTATATCCTTCAATCGCAAACATGTTGAAAACAACACGGTAACCATCTGGAAGCTGCTGAATAATTTTCATTAAAACTTCAGCTTCTAGTTTTCCTATTGCATCACTTTTCTGAACAATTTCAAAATTTGAATCGTCTAATTGTAAATTATTTTGACTTTTCTTATTCTTTCTAATTTGATCTAAAGCAGTGTTCACAATAATTCTCCTAATCCATCCTTCCAAAGAACCTTTATTTTCAAATCGATGAATATTTTTAAATACCTTGATAAACCCGTCTTGAAGTACATCTTCTGCGCGTGATTTATCTTTGATATAACGCATTGCAACCCCTAACATTAATGGGGAAAAACGATCAAACAACTCACGTTGCGCTTCACCGTTTCCAGAAATACAATTCTGTACAAGAGTTTCATCATCCATTTTCTCACTTCGCATTAAAGACCACAATATTACATAAAAGGTTGCATCAATAAAAAGATGCTCTTATTTTTGAGCAACAGAAATTATTAAAAATGAATTATAAACATGTTGTTGTACTTGCGTTATTTCTTTTTACTCATCTTTTCTCGAGCGCATCAGAAATTAAAGAAGGTTCATGGATAGGTAAATTACACCTTCCAGAAAATAATGAGTTACCCTTTAATTTTGAGGTAGATAACAATCAAGAAATAGTTATCAAAAATGGAAAAGAAAGGGTTGAAATGAATCCTTTAACATTTGAAAATGACAGTTTAAAAATCTACTTCTCTAGCTATCCAAACTATTTAATCTTTAAAATTGATTCTTTAAACGAAAATAAATTATCAGGATATTTTGTCAATCCTGATCGTAAAAACCATTCGAGAATAGCATTAACTGCAAAATTTCATGAATCTTTTGGTACAGTAGATTTAGGCGATGATTATCAAAATATTGATGGGAATTGGCAAATCGCTTTTAATTCAAATTCATCAAGTGAATATCCTGCAATAGGAAAATTTGAACAAAGTAACCACAGTATTTCAGGAACTTTTCTAACAGAAACTGGTGACTATCGTTTTTTAAGTGGTTCTATTATAAACAATGAACTAAAACTTTCAACCTTTGATGGAGCACATATTTTCATGTTTAATGCTACTTTACAAGATGATACCTTGAGAGGTGAATTTCTCTCTGGAAATCATTGGAAAACCAACTGGATAGGATTTAAAAATGAAGATTTTCAACTTAAAAATCCTGATTCGTTAACTTATATGGTGAAAGATGATTTTAAATTTAATTTTCAAACTTTAGAAGGAAAAGAATATGTTTATCCAAACAAAAAATTGCAAAACAAAGTAGTGATTGTACAAATTTTAGGGACTTGGTGCCCAAATTGTATGGATGAAACAGTGTTCTACAATGAATTATATGAAGAATACAATCATTTAGGTCTAGAAATAATTGGCGTTGCCTATGAAACACCTTTGTCTTTTGAAGAAAAAGTTCAAAGAATAAATCGTTTCACTAAAAACAAAGAAGTGAGTTATACCGTTTTAGTTGGTGGTCAAGCTTCCAAAGAGGCAACCTCGAAAGATTTCAATATGCTCAATAAAATCTCTTCATTTCCAACCTCAATATTCATCAATAAATATGATGAAGTGGTAAAAATTCACACAGGTTTTAATGGTCCAGGAACAGGAGAAATATACACAGAGTATAAAATGAAAACCAAAGAATTAATTGAAAAATTACTTCAAGAGTAAATACAATTACTCTCTGTTCTTTCCTTTGAAAATATAACTCACACCAAGTCTGAATGAATTGGCTGATAAATCTGCATTGATAGTGTGTGTATTCACTCCGCTACCGCCAGATACTTTATAATTTACAACTCCCATACTTGAATTTATCATCCATCTGTTATTAATAAAATAGGTTAATCCTGGCGAAACACCAATTGTTGCATTTGTAGAGTTTGTATTTAAATTACCATTTGAAAAATTATCCAAAACAAGACCTCCACCAATATATCCTTCAAGCGTGAAATAAAGCTTGTCAACAATTGGATAAAAGCGAGTTACTCCAAATCTTAAACTAAATGAATTCGTTCTACCTGCTATATTTTCAAAACTAGAAGATCCATAATAATTACTTGAATGACTATATCCTAAACCTCCTCTAATTAGGTATTTATCTGATATAAATTTGCCGAAACTAGGTGCAATTAAAAATCTTAAGCTTCTGCTTTGAACTCCTAAAATAGGTGTCGTATTTAAATTAAAACCTAAAGTTCCACCAAGAATATAATCTCCTTTGGTTGGTTGAGAAAATTCTGTTGGTTCTAAGGATTGAGCTTGTGAAGAAAACACTAAAAAGAAAGATAAAATAGTAGTTATAAATAAGGTTCTCATGATAAAAATTTAGATTAATAAAATTGTAATTGTTTACAACCTATTAAACTGTAAAAATGATAAGATATTACTCAAGAATAATATTTTAACTTAATTCAAAATAATTAAGCGAATTCAATAATTCACAAAAAAAAATTCTTCCATAAATCTTACGGAAGAATCAATATAACCCTATGAAATTTAGAATTTTAAGATTTACAAATCAAATCAAATTAATTCTTTTCACTAATTTATCCTTATACGATCCACCAATTGGAATTGTTTTTTTCTCGTTTTCTAATTGTAGATTAGGATATTCTATTGAAGCTATTTTATCAAGTCGAACAATAAAAGAGCGATGAACCCTGATAAATTCCTTATCGCCTAATTTTTTATCAATATCCTTCATAGTCGAATGAATTGTATATCTATCATCTATAGTATTAATTACAACATAATCTTTTAGTGCTTCTACATAAAAAATTTCTTCCGTATTTAATTTAACTAAACGAGAATTCGATTTAACAAAAATAAATTCGTTTGAACTTTTACTTTCAACTATAGAATAAAGTAGATCGCGCTCCTTTTCAACTTCTTTTTCCTTTTTATGCTTATATAAAGCCATTTCAATCGAAGTATGTAAATCAATTTCTTTAAATGGTTTTATGATATATCCAAAAGGTTCTGTAATTTTTGCTTTAGCAATCGTTGCTTCATCTGCATAAGCTGTTAAAAATATTACAGGAATACCATGTTCCCTTTTTATTATTTCAGCCGCCTCTATACCGTTCATTTCTCCTTTTAGCATGATATCCATCAAAACAATATCTGGCTGTTCACTATCGGCAAGTAACACCGCTTTTTCACCTGTTGCAGAGGCACCAGAAATAAGGTACCCTAATCTTTTTAGACTGTGTTGAATATCTTTTGAAACAATAGATTCGTCTTCGACAACTAAAACTTTTATTTTGGACATATTATTTTACTTTTTGCTAAGTGTGGTAAACTTACAAAATCTATTCGTTTAAGTTTCAAATCTAGTTATAAAATAGCTGTTTTTTTTTTAGGTTATAAAATTAAAAGTACTGTTTATCAATTATCTAACTGATATTTGAATCAATTTAAAAGAAGATAGTATATTTTTTTTGATTTTCAAAACTGAACTTTTTTTTCTTAAAGAGTATATAATTAATTTAAAGAAAATTTTTTAAAAAGCCTTTTACTATTATTATAGTACTGTTAATACGGTTCATTACTTTTTCTTTGTTTTCTTGTTTCCTAACTTGTAAACAATATTTCCACACTTGTACACATCTATTATTTTTTTAAATGCCTACTAAATAGCTATTTGTAGAGTTGTTAACATTACTGTTGATTTCTAAAAATTGTAAAAGTATTTTCTGAAAACTAAAAATATTGATTCATTTTGGGTGTTTATAATTATATGTAAAAAGTAATAACTTACTATTGTTTTTGTCAAATCTATTTTGGTTTAGAATAATTATTTTAATAAGCAAACGAAAGTTATTGAAAGTAGTTAACAATGAATTAATGTTATGTTAATATCTCTGTCAATAACTTCATTTTTTAAACCTAGTAGAATCAGGACTTAAAGAATTTTAAAAAAAGTCATTGTTAATAATTACACCCTATTGTTAATTACGTAATTTTGTAAAAAACTCTTGATTATGACAAACTCTAAAATTATTCCAATTGGCGCCGATCATGCTGGTGTTCAGCTAAAAGAAGCGATAAAAAAGCATTTCACAGAACTTGGTTACGAATTTAAGGATTATGGAACATATACTGAAGAAAGTATAGATTATCCAGACTTTGGCCATCCTGTTGCTAATCATGTCCAAGAAAATGAAGGTACTTTAGGAATTGTTATTTGTGGAAGTGGTAACGGTATTAATATGACTGTGAACAAACATCAAGGAATAAGAAGTGCTTTAACTTGGACTGAAGAATTGGCTGAATTAGCTAGACAACATAACGATGCTAATATTATAGCTCTTCCTGCAAGATTTGTTTCTGAAGAGTTAGCCATTAAAATGGTAGAGAAATTTCTAACCATGGATTTTGAAGGTGGAAGACATCAAAATAGGGTAAATAAGATTGCTTGTAGTGGATAGGAATGATTTGGGATGTGTAAGGACGATTTGCAAATCGTCCCTACATAACCTCCTTATTCAATCAATTCCAAATCCACCTGTTTTTTCAACATATCAACTCCAATAACCTTCACTTTCACTTGGTCTCCGAAATTGAAAACATCATCATTTCTTCTTCCTACGATTTGAAACTTATCATTATCAAAATGGTAGCTTCCATTAGGTAAAGACTGCATTGTAATCATACCTTCACAATGGTTTTCGTTTATTCTCACAAACATTCCAAAATCAGCTAATCCAGAAACAGTTCCTTCATATTCATTTCCTACTTTATCTTGTAAAAACTTCGCTTGGAAAAATTTATTTGATTCTCTTTCTGATTCTATCGCTTTTCTTTCTTGTGCAGAAATATGCTTGGAAATTTCGTTGAGCGTATTTCCGTAGTTTTTTTGTTTGTTGTCTAATTTATCTTGCAATAAACGGTGAACAACTAAATCTGCATATCTTCTAATTGGTGATGTAAAGTGTGTATAGTACTCAAAAGCTAAACCATAATGACCAATATTACTGGTTTGATAAACCGCTTTTGCCATCGAGCGAATTGCCATTGTTTGAATCAATCCGTATTCTGGTGTATCCTTTATTTTTTCAAGTAATCCATTGATTTTTTGAGCTACGTTATCCACATTTTCAAACTCTAAATCATAATCAAATTTTTCAATGAATACAGAGAAAGTTTTTAATTTTTCCAATGATGGTTTGTCGTGGCAACGATAAATAAATTGATTATTAGAACCTTTATCGCCCGGCAATTTACCTACAAATAATGCTACCCTTTTATTGGCCAAAAGCATAAATTCCTCAATCAGCTTATTGGCATCTTTAGAAACTTTTTTCACTACTCCATTTGGCATACCTTTATCGTCGAAAACAAAACTAACTTCTTCAGATTCTATAGATAGTGCTCCATGTTTCATTCTGTCTTTTCGAATGGTTTTGGCAATTTTGTCCATCGCTAAAATCACATCCTTTAAAGTATCACTTTTACCTTCTATAACTTCTTGTGCATCTTCGTAAGCAAAACGATAATCAGAATGAATTACTGTTTTTCCAAACCATTCATTCAATACTTTTCCTTGATCATCTAATTCAAAAATGGCTGAAAAAGCAAATTTATCTTCATTTGGTCGGAGAGAACACGCTAAATTGGACAACTGTTCAGGAAGCATTGGAATTACTCTATCTTCTAAATAAACAGAATTTCCACGTTTTAATGCTTCTTCGTCCATTGCTGTTCCAGGTTGCACATATTGACTTACATCAGCAATGTGAACACCAACTTCTACATTTCCATTTTCTAGAACTTCGTAGGATAATGCATCATCAAAATCTTTTGCATCAAAAGGGTCAATTGTAAAGGTTAGTTTATCACGTAAATCTTTACGTCTTTTAACTTCTTCTTGATCCAATTCTATTCCAACTCCTTCTGCTTCTTGAACAACCTCTTGAGGAAATTCTATTTCAAATTCATTTTTGAATAAAATAGAATACATTTCTGCATCATTATTTCCAGGCATTCCTATCACCTCAATAATTTCTCCGAAAGGACTATCTACTCCTTTTGGCCAAGAAGTCATTCTAGCAATTGCTTTTTGACCAGTTACAGCACCTTTTAGTTTTTCTAAAGGTATATATAGGTCTATATTAATTTTATTGTTATCCAGAATTAGAAAAGCAAACTTACTTTTAACATCAAGTGTACCAACGAATTTAGTGGCTTTTCGAGAGATTATTCTTGTAATTCTACCTTCTGTCTTTTTCTTTTTTTGGCGAATTATTTCTACCTCTACTTCATCTCCATGAAATGCCCTGTTTGTATTTTCTGGTGAAACATAAATATCCCCATCTCTATCAGGAATAATTATATATGCCGCTCCTCTGGATGTAGAATCAACAGTTCCTATAAATTGATTAGAGAAGTTGTCATTGAGTATAAAATATCCCTTTTGAAATTCGTTGAGAAAACTTTCACTTTTTAAATCATTCAATATGGTTAAAACAAGCTTTCGCATGTTTTTATCTGTAATTTGTAGAATTGCACTTATCTCTTTGGAATTGTATTTTTGATCTGGTTGTCTCTCGAATATCTTTCGTATGGCGGATTGTATACCTTTTTTTTTGATTTTGTGTTTTGACATCTAATGTATTTTACTTCAAATATAAATGAATTTCACGTTTAAAAACGGTCTTCCTTTATTATGTAAAAGTTAATAGTTTCTAAATATTTACTTATTGGCTAACATTTTTAGGTTTTATATACTAGCTTATATTTCGTATTTTTGTTTAAAACATAAGAAAATGAACAAAAAAATAGAAAAACTTCTAAACGATCAGATAGAAAAAGAGTATTCTTCAAGTCAACTCTATTTGTCAATGGCTTCTTGGTCAGAAAATCAAGGGTTTAATGGAACGGCATCGTTTTTATACGCACATAGTGATGAGGAACGTGAACATATGTTGAAGTTGGTAAAGTTTATCAACGAGCGTGGTGGAAAAGCGGTTATTCCAGCGATTTATAAACCGGATGTAAGTTTTGATTCAATTGAATTAATCTTTCAAGCGATTTTGGATCATGAAGTGAAAGTAACTGAAAGTATCAATAATATTGTTGATGCGTGTTTAAGCGAAAAGGATTACACAACACATAATTTTATTCAATGGTATGTTTCTGAGCAACTTGAAGAAGAAGCTTTGGCGCGCAACATCATGGATAAATTGAAATTAATAGGTAAAGATAAGGGAGGTTTGTATCTGTTTGATAGAGATATGGAAAGCGCTAACATTGCCGCAGGAAATCCAAACTAGGATTAACCTTTAAGTGTTTTTACACTGACTAAATGAATAACAAATTACTTTTTAAAAGTTTTTTGCTGTATGTGATTTTTTTGAGTCCTTATTTATCCCTTAAGGCTCAAGATCACATACAGTTTAAAAATTATACCATTAATGAGGGACTTTCCCAGAGTACCGTTTCTTGTATTATTCAAGATAAATTAGGTGCCCTTTGGTTAGGTACGCAAGATGGTATCAATAGATTTAATGGAAAGAGTTTTGAGGTTTTTTCAGCAGATAAAGGACATGATATTAACAATGAGTATATCAATACTAGTTTTACCGATCGTATTGGAAACATGTGGTTTGGTACCAATAACGGACTCACAAAATACAATCCAAAATCTGTAAATTTTTCCTCCTATCAATTAGAAACCAATCAAAGATTAGAAGTAACTTCAATAACAGAAGATGCAAATGGAAATATTTGGGTTGGAACGGCTTATGGAAAAATTTACAAGTTTGATCCGGAATTATTATACTTTAAACTTGTAAATGAAAACACTTTTAATTCTCGAATTATTGATATTCGCTATAAGAACAACACACTAATTTTTGTTAGTGAATTTGAAGGAGTTTTAGTAACAGATTCTAAATTTAAAAATAGAAAGTTAATTGATTCAAATGCTAAAAACCCTTCAGATTTTAAGATAAATGGTTTTATAGAATCACCCATACATGATGTTGTTATTGCAACAAATGAAGGAATTTTATATTTAGAGGATACAGATAACTCATTTTTACCTTTACAAACTCTTTTTTCTGCTCTGCCAAACGTGAATATTTTGGATGCCCTCTATCTTTCAAAAGATAAATTACTTGTTGCTTCAGAAAATTCGGGATTATTTCAGATTATAAAAGATAAAAATGACAGTATTAATGTCATCAATTATTCAGCTGATATTTTTCAAAAAGGAGCCATAGTTTCAAATAAATTAACCAGTTTATTTAAGGATAATCAAGGAGTTATATGGATAACTTCTCAACGGGGTTTAAGTAGTTTTAATCCAGAATCAGTTGGTTTTAAAGGAGTTGGAGTTTCTGTAGATCTAAATAAGGGCTTACCTTCTCAGAATATTTGGGGTTTTGCTGAATCTGAAAATCAAAAGTACTTATACATCGCAGCCGATCATGGTGTTTCTGCTTTTGATAGAACATCGCACACTTATTATCATTATTATAGGAGAATAAAAAACAATGAAAGTTCACTAACTTTTAATATCCAAGTGCTTAGCGAAAACAAACTTTTAGTTGGTTGTTCTGATGGTTTATTTCTACTCACTATTGATCAAAATAATCCAAAAGAATATGTTTTTGAAAAGCTAAAACATGGGGCAAATATTTCTCGAGATTTTGATATTACTTATACAATTCAAAAATATAAAAAGGAACATCAATTTTTAATAGGTACTCGTGCTGGAGTAATTCTTTTTGATTTAAAAGAACGTTCTTTTAAGTATTTATTTAATCAAGAAGATGTTCGCAATACTATTGGACCTGGTCCGTGTAGATTGGTCTTTAGAAAGGGTAACCATTTTTATGCTGCTCCATCTTCTGGAGGTATTTATTTAATTGAAGAAAAAAACAATCAGCTAATAGCCTCCTCAAAGCATGAATTTTCATCTTTAAATTCAATATCGAAGGATTATTTTACGGATATATTTCAAATAAATGAGACTGAATTTTGGTTGGGAACAATGGGTGATGGTTTGTTTAGATTTAGTAAATCAGAAAATAATATTACTCAATACAACAAGTCAAATGGTTTACCCAATAATGTTATTTATGGAATTGAAGCTACAGGAAAAGATCCAGAATATATTTGGCTTTCAACAAACAAAGGAATTATAGCTTTAAATACTAAAACAGAAAACTTTTTTACTTTTTCTGAAAAAGATGGTTTAATGAGCAATGAATTGAATTTCGGTGCTGGGTTTACCTCTAAGAATGGAGAAGTTTATTTTGGTGGTATTCAGGGTTTTAATTATGTTAAACCAGAAGAGGCTTTTCAAATTAATAAGAATATTCGTGTATATTTTTCTGGAATTGAACTTGAAAATAAAGCTTTATTTCCTGTGGAAAATGGAATTTTAACGCAGAGTATTGCTTTTACAGATCGTATCGTTATTCCGTATAATAAGCGAAGTTTAAAACTAAGGTTTTTTGCCAATGACTTGAGTAATCCTGAGCGTATCGAATATAAATACGTAATGACGGGCGATGACGAGGTGGAAGAAGAATTGGGCTCCTCCAATGAATTGCGTTTTACCAGTATTGCACCAGGAGTTTATCAGCTCTTCATTTATGCCCGAAATACCAATGGAAGTTGGTCAAAATACCCTGCAAGTATAACCATTGAGGTGGAAGGTCCATTTTGGCTTAAATGGTGGTTTATTGTAATTATTATAATTGTAGTAGGTCTATTTATTTTGTACAGAGTTAGGAAAAGTATTGATAAAGAACGCAGGCAGCAAGTAAGATTGGAAATGAGAATTGCTGAACGAACGCGGGAATTAAGGAAAATGAATGAGAAAATTGAACAGCAAAAGAAGCGTTTAGTTGTTCAAACTGAAGAACTAGAAAGGGAAAAAGACAAGTCTGAACGTTTGTTGAATAATATTTTACCAAAAGAAACTGCAAGTCAGTTGAAAAAAGATGGACGATCTGCTGCACGTGATTTCAGTAAGGTTTCAATTATGTTTACAGACTTTGTTGGCTTTTCTAAAATTGCTGAAGAGATGGATGCTAAGGATTTAGTTTCTATTTTAGATATGCATTTTAGAAAGTTTGACAGTATTATTGATAAGAACGATCTAGAGAAAATTAAAACGATTGGAGATGCATACATGTGCGCTGGAGGTGTTCCCATTCGGAATAAAACTAATCCAATCAATACTACGCTGGCAGCTGTTCAAATTAAGTTCTATATGTTGGATTTTAAAGCCCAACAAGAAAAGAAAGGAGAACCTTATTGGAAATTGCGCATAGGAATTAATACAGGGCCTGTTTCTGCAGGAGTAATTGGAACGAAGCGCTATGCTTATGACGTCTGGGGAAACACCGTAAATAGAGCGCAAAGAATGGAACAACTGTGCGAACCTGAAAAAATAGCTGTTTCTCAAGATACTTTTGATCAAATTGAACCTTATTTTGAATGCAATAGAATCGGTAAAGTAGCCACTAAAAGCGGAAACAAAATTTTAATGTATGAGGTGATTTCTATAAAACCTGAGCTTTCAATTGATGGATTAGGAGTTGAACCAAATAAATCATTTCAAAAGTTAGTGAATCTTCATCATTTCAGTAAGATTAATTATTATAAAGCTGAGCGCTTTATTTTATCCAAATTGAAAAGAGAATTAAGTCCTAAATTACATTATCATTCTTACAGTCATTCCAAAGATGTCACTAGACAGGCTGAAAGAATAGCAATTGGTGAAGGGATTACGGATGAAGATTTATTTTTGTTGAAATCTGCCGCGTCTTATCATGATGCGGGTTTTGTAGAACAATATGAAAGAAATGAACCAATTGGAGCAAGAATGGCAGCTGAAATTTTGCCCAAATTTGGATATACTGAAGCACATATTGAAAGAATTAAAGAATTAATTTTCGTTACTCAAGTACCACATAAACCAAAGAATAATTTGGAAGAAATCATTTGTGATGCTGATTTAGATTATTTAGGAAGAGATGATTTTCATGAAATTGCCGATCGATTAAGAAGAGAACTTAGAGAACACGGGAAGATAGATAGCGATCGCAAATGGGATCAAATGCAAGTAGCTTTCCTGACCAACCATAGATACTTCACCAAAACGTCAATAGAGACGCGTTTGGATAAGAAAAGAAGCAATTTGGAGGATATCAAAAGGAAACTTGAAGAAGACAATTACAAGGATTGATTTATATTAAGAATTTTCCTCTAAATTTAATTCCAGCATTTCTCATCATCTATTTCGGCTAATTTCGAATATAGCTTTTTCTCAAATTTCATTTATCACATTTCCACATCTGGTACGGACGGTTTGTAAACCGTCCTCTACCAGCCAATAAAAGGCTTAAAGTTTACTGAAATAATTAATATAATTTATTGAACTATTTTTCCCCTTCCGATATAGCGAGTTTCTAACTGCATGCTAACGCTAGTTTCAAACTGTATGGTGTTGCGTGTTTGTAAATCGTAACAACAAAAAAAAGACCGCCTAAGCGATCTTTCTCTATATTTAATATGTTATAATTCTCTTATTGAAATAGAATACTACTTCCGTAAGGAGTTTCAATAGGGTTAACTACCAAAGTTGGGATTTGTGCGTCGTTTGTAATCATATATTGCTCGTAATTAGAACCAAAAGCACCTAAATAGTTACTCTTATTTTGATTCATAATTGCAATTAAATCAGCGTCTTTTTCAACAGCTAATTTTACAACTTCTTTATCAAAACCACTGCTTGGTGCTAAAGTAGCTGTCATTTCAATTTCTCTTTCTTCAAAGAAACGTTTTGCGAAAAGAATGTTTGCTGTTACTTTGTTTTTCAAGAATTCATCTGTTTCATTTGGTGTGATTACATGAACTCTAGATTTAAAGAATTTCGCCATTGAGGCAACGATGGCCAATTTTTGTTTCGTCTCTTTGTGTAAATCGAGAGGAACAACAATATCATCATATCCGTTTTCACCCAATGTTTTTTGTTGTACAATTACAAATGGAACAGTAGAGTGAGTAATTACTTTTAATGCATGTGAGCCGGCAATGTGTTGCCATCCTGATGCACCATGAGTTCCCATAAAAATTAATTCGGCATGGTGCTCAGCAGCAAAATCTCCGATGTCTTCAAAGATTGTTCCCACCCTTACTGTAGGTATTATTTCTATGTTTTTTGATGCCTGTGCAGCCGCAATTGCTCTTAGTTTTAACTCAGCGTCTGCTATTTCTTTGTTCTTAGAAACAACGTGAAGTAGATAAACTTTAGCTCCAACAACTGATGCTGTTGTAATTGCGTGGTTTAGTGCGCAATTTGCTACCTCTGAAAAATCGTGAGGAACGATAAAACTTTTGTCGGACATAATTAGTATTTAGTTTTAGTATAGCTTTCAACAAAAATAAGTATTTGTTTGCTATCAGTAACATTTATTTAGCAGTTCAATATAACTAATTATTATGTAAATTAATCAAAACATGAACCTTTTATTCATAAAAAAACCCTCAACTAATTGATAGTTAAGGGTTTAAAGAGGTCCCGAGCAGATTCGAACTGCTGTAGATGGTTTTGCAGACCATTGCCTAAGCCACTCGGCCACAGGACCTTTTTACAGGACTGCAAATATATGAATATAATTTGAATTGAAGTTGAGAATTTAGAGAAAATTAAGAACCTTGAACTTTTTCTATTCACGCTCAATAATTATCGCCACATCATCCACATCGCCACCAATTGGTGGACAATGCTTTATGACTTTAACTCTAGATTTTATGACTCCTGTAATTTCATTTTTTAAACGTTCACTAATGCGATATCCAACATGCTCAATCAACTTAGATCGAATGGCCATTTCTTCTCTCACCACTTGATTAATTTTTACATAATCAACAGTGTCAGATAATTCATCAGATTCAAATGAGGCAGAAAAATCAGTTGTAATTGTGATATCAACGGTATAATTTCCACCTATTTTTCCTTCTTCGTCTAAGCAACCATGGAAAGCATATAGCTTTATTCCGTTTACCTCTATTATGTTTTGCATTTATCCTTTTAGTTTTACAATCGCTGGAATGTTAGTTTCCTTTCTTTTCAAACTTTCTTCTTTTCCAAGTAAAGCTGTAATTTCAAACATACTTGGTCCCATCCCTTTTCCTGTTAATGCTAATCTGAACAATGGAAGAACTTTTCCAATTCCCATTTCTTTAGCTTCCAAGAAGGCTTTGAATGATTTCTCGATATTTTCTGAAGTAAATTCTTCGATTGAACCTAATTCCTTAGCCCATTCATTCATTAAATCTTCTGCTCCATCTTTCCACTTTTTCTTCAATGTTTTCTCATCAAATTCTGTTGGATTTTCGAAAAGATACTGTCCTTCTGTATAAATGTCTTCAACAAATGTTGCGCGTTCTTTCATCAAATGACAAGCTTGCTCTAAATAAGCATCGCTTACATCAGAAATAGCTTCACCAACTTCTTCACGTAGCATTTTCGCTAATGAACTTTCAGATTCTGCGCGTAAATATTGTTGTTGGAACCACTTTGTTTTGTCGGCATCAAATTTAGCTCCTGCTTTACTTACTCTTTCTAAAGAAAAAGCCTCAACCAATTGCTCTAATGAGAATATCTCTTGTGTTGTACCAGGATTCCATCCTAAGAATGCCAACATGTTGATAAATGCACCTGGCAAATAACCTTGTTCTCTGTAACCAGAGTATTTTTCTCCATCAACAGCCAACCAGTCAATTGGAAAAACAGGGAATCCTAATCGGTCACCATCTCTTTTCGATAGTTTTCCGTTTCCATCAGGACGCAGCAACAAAGGTAAATGCGCAAATTTTGGTGCCTCCCATTCAAATGCTTCGTATAACAAAACGTGTAATGGTGCAGATGGTAACCACTCTTCTCCACGAATAACATGCGTGATTTTCATTTCGTGATCATCTACAATATTCGCCAAATGATAAGTTGGCATTCCATCACTTTTAAACAGAACTTTGTCATCTACGTTATTTGTGTTTACAACAACCCATCCTCTAATTTCATCTTCAAATCGAACATCGATGTTACGCGGCATTTGAAAACGAATTACATAAGGATCTCCATTTTCTAATTTTCTTTGAACTTCATCTTCTGGCAAAGTCAAAGAGTTTTGCATAGAACTTCTCGTTAAGGAATTATATTGCCAGTTCGGCATTTTCATTTGAATGGCTTGCTTACGCATTTTATCCAAATCTTCAGCTGTATCAAAAGCATAATATGCCTTCCCATTCGCTATCAATTGTTCAGCGTATGGTTTATACATTTCTTGTCTCTCAGATTGTTTATATGGTCCATATTCACCTCCTACACTCTGACCTTCATCAATGGTAATACCACACCATTTTAAAGCCTCAATGATATAATCTTCTGCTCCTTCTACAAAACGAGTTTGGTCAGTATCTTCAATACGAAGGATAAAGGTTCCATTGTGTTTTTTAGCATATAGATAATTATATAATGCTGTTCTAACTCCACCCATGTGTAAAGGTCCTGTTGGAGACGGTGCAAATCTTACGCGAACTGGTTTATCAGACATAAATTCTAAATTTTTATGCAAAGATAATTGATTCCTCAGCGTTTAAGTCTTCTTCCCTTTAAAAATTAGATTTATTTTGATTTTTTACGGTTTTTATTGTTTGAAATTGTTAATTCAACACAATGAAAAGAAACTAATCCCGCTTTTATTCGTTCTCTTGTTAGGTTTTCTTCTACATTTCGTAGATTTATACTTACTTATATACTTTATTTCAATATTTTAAAATTATAATGGGAACTTTTGATGACTTAATAAACCAAGTTGATGCCTTCATACGTAAGTACTATAAGAATCTTATGATTAAAGGTTTGTTTCTATTTGGTATTATCTTTTTGACTACTTTCTTATTGGTTAGTGGACTAGAATATATCGGTCGCTTCAATTCTTTTGTTCGTGCTTTTCTCTTCTTTTCATTTATAGTTTTAAATGGATATGTTCTAATTAAGTATTTTATTGTTCCACTTTCAAAGCTCTTTTCTTTCGGAAAAAGAATTAGTCGATTTCAAGCGGCTAATATTATTGGTGATTTTTTCCCTTCGGTAAATGACAAACTTCTAAATACACTTCAATTACAAGAATCAACTTCAACGCAACCAAAAAACATCGATTTTCTACAAGCGAGTATTCAGCAAAATTCTAAGCAACTAAATACTTTAAGTTTTGCTTCTGCAATTGATTATTCTGCCAACAAAAAGTTCCTTCGTTATTTTGTGCCTATTTTAACGACTGTAATTTTAATTGGAATTATGGCACCCAATTTTTTTAGTGACAGTACTCAGCGATTAATTAAATACAATCAAGTCTTTGAAATTGCTCCAGATTTTACATTTGAATTGACAAATAAAAATTTAATGGTTGAGGAAGGAACTTCTGTGAGAATTGAGGTTTTGTTAACGCCTAATCCAGGAAAAGCAATTCCGGATCGTGTTTATTTGGAAAGTGATGAAGGAACTTTTCTAATGGAAAAAACGGCAAATAATATAGCAGCTTATTCTTTAAGTAATTTGAATGATGACTTACCATTTCGTTTTAAAGCTGCCAATGCGGTTTCAAAAACCTTTACTGTTGATGTTGTCAAAAGAACTTCATTAGGACATTTAAAAGTTGATTTGGATTATCCGAGTTATCTAAATCGTGCTTCGGAAACAATCGAAAATCCCGGTGATTTAATTTTACCAGAAGGAACACAAGTGACTTGGAATGGAATTACGAAAAACACTAAATCTTTAAAAATCATTTCTGCGGATACAACACTTCAGTTTGAAGGAAAGTCTGGATTTAGATTTCAACAAAAAGCTTTAAAATCTTCTTCGGTTGCTTTCATTTTAGAAAATCAAGAATTGGCTGTTTTCGATTCATCGGAATATAATATTGATGTAATTAAAGATGAGTACCCAAGCATTTCTTTAAATAGTAGAAATGATTCTGTTCAGAAAAACAAGATTTATTTTTCAGGAAATGTGAAAGATGATTATGGATTAACAAAGGTTGTTTTTAATTATAGGATTACCAGGAAAAGTGGTGAGGAAATAAAGGAAATAATTTCAGTTCCTGGAATTAGTGGAAGTCAATCTCCATTTTCTATGACTTTCAATATTGATCAGTTGGCTTTGGAACTAGAAGATAATGTGACCTATTTCTTTACTGTTTATGATAATGATGGTGTGCGTGGCCCCAAAGCGACCAAATCAAGCGTATTTCAGTATAATACACCTTCTTTGGAGCAATTACAAGAACAACGTAAGAGTGATAAGGACGATTCCAAAGAGGAATTGAAAGAATTGATTAGAGAAAGTCAAGAATTCAAAGAGCAGATCAATCAATTGAAAAAGGAGATGGCGAATTCTAAGAAATCATCTTGGCAACAACAAAAGCAAGTTGAGAGTTTGCAAGAGCAACAAGAGTCTTTAAAAAACAAATTAGAACAATTAAAAGACAAAATGAAATCTTCTTTTGAAGAGAAATCTAAATTGAGTCCTATGGATGAAAAACTGATGGAAAAACAAAAGGAGATAGAAGAAATGTTGGAGTCTCTGATGGATGATGAGTTAAAAGAATTGTTGAAGGAATTAGAAGAAATGTTGAAGCAGAATGATACCAAAGACCTCATGGAAAAAATGGATGAAGGTGAAATGACTGCTGAGGAAATGGATAGGCAATTGGATCGTACGATGGAAATGTTGAAGAAAATGGATGTTGAAGAACGCGTTGAAGATCTTCAAAAATCATTGGAAGAATTGGCCAAAGATCAAGACAAGTTAAAAGAAGACTTAGAGTCGGGAATGAACAAGGAAGAAGCTTCTGAAAAGCAAGAAGATTTAAACAAGAAGTTTGAAGATGTAAAAAAGGACTTGGAAGAAATGTTGGAAAAGAACGAAGAGTTAGATCGTCCTTTTTCATTAGACGATTTAGATGATGCTGGCGAGGAGGTTTCGGAAGAAATGAAAGGAGCTAAAGAAAATATTCAAGAAGGAGAAAATTCAAAAGCTGGAGAAAAACAAAAGAAAGCCAGTGAGAAGATGGAGGAAATGGCCTCGCAAATGGCCGCTCAAATGCAATCTAGTCAGGAGGAACAAATGGAAGAGGATTTGGATGCGCTAAGAGCTTTGTTGGAGAATTTAATGCGTCTTAGTTTTGATCAAGAAGAAAATATGGAGGCGTTTAAACAAACTGATAGTTACGATCCAAAGTTTGTGTCATTAGGTAAAGAACAACGAAGGATAATTGATAACCTTAAGCCGGTTAAAGATAGTTTAAGAGCCTTAGCTAATAGAATTCCTAAAATTTCAACTTTCATAGAACAAGAAGTTGGTGAACTTGAGAAGCATTATAAATATATTCCAACGCATATTGGAGAGCGACAAAGTAGAGAGCTGGGAGTTAAACAGCAATTTGCTATGACCAACATCAATAATCTTGCACTGTTCTTAAATGAAACACTCGTGAATGCTCAAGCTTCTATGGCAGAAATGCAAGGCAAAGGAAGTTGTGATAAGCCAGGTCAAGGAAAACCAGGTCAAGGAAAACCAGGACAGGGTCAGCCTGGTGATATGGAGGGCATGAAGGAAATGCTTAAAAAGCAATTGAACAGTTTAAAGAAAGGAAGTAATCCTGGAGGTTCAAAGCCAGGTAGTAAACCGGGGGGAATGTTACCAATGAATTCTCAACAAGCGGCAAAAATGGCTGCTCAACAAAATGCTATGCAAAAGAAGCTATCAGAATTGCGTGAGGAAATGAACAAGGATGGCAGCGGTGATGGAAATAAATTGAATGAACTGATAAAAGAACTTGAAGAACAGGAGAAACAATTGATCAATAAGGAGTGGACAAGTGAGTTAATTGATCGTCAGCAAAAGATAATGACCAGACTATTGGAAAGCGAGAAAGCGATGCAAGAGAGAGGTTTAGATGAGCAGCGAGAAAGTAATTCAGGAAAAGATCAAGAGATTGGTAACCAAATTGAGTTTTTGGAGTATAAGAATCAGAAAGAAAAACAAATTGAGTTACTAAGAACTTTAGATCCGTCATTTAGTAAGTACTATAAAGAGAAAGCAAATGCTTATTTCTTGAATGTAAACTAAGGACTTCTTTTGTTCCATATATTATAGTAAATGGAAGCAAGTTATAAAGAAATTGAATCAGTATCCTTTACATCGGATATCAAAAACATAAGTGTCGCTGAATCATTAGTCGACACAATTTGTCGTGAAAATGGAGTGCATGAAGACCACTATGGAAACATTTTGATTGCTGTAACAGAAGCTGTCAACAATGCAATTCAACATGGAAATTTGGAGGATACAAATAAGAAAGTATTTGTTTCTGTAAAGCGAAATTCAGATGAACTTTGTTTTACCATCAAAGATGCTGGAGAAGGTTTTGCCTTCGATAACCTCCCCGACCCTACCGCCCCAGAAAACATAGAAAAAGAAAGTGGACGAGGAATTTTTTTAATGAAATCCTTAGCAGATAATGTCGCTTTTGAAAATAACGGCGCTGAAGTTACACTTACATTTAAATCCTAAAATGATAGAGTTTGATTTTTTAGATGTGGATGCTCCCGATCTTAGTCACGTGCAAAATTGGTTTGAATATATTGCAGAACAAGAGGAGTTAACCTTGGCAGAGTTGTCTATAGTTTTGGGTAGTGACGATTGGCTATTAGATCAAAATATCCGCTTTTTAAATCACGATTTTTATACAGATATAATCACTTTTGATTACTGCGTTCACGACATATTAAGTGGTGATTTACTTATTTCTTTGGACCGTGTGGAAGAAAATGCGAAGGAATATAATGTTTCACGTGAAACAGAATTGAATCGCGTTTTGGTGCATGGATTACTTCATTTGTGTGGTTATGGTGATAAAACACCAAAAGAAATCGAGATAATGCGAAAAAAAGAGGATTACTATCTGTCACTGTTGTAATTTTGTTCCACGTGAAACAAGATAGTTATGCTAAAAGAATATGATGTTATTGTTGTAGGTGCAGGACACGCTGGTTGTGAAGCCGCAAACTCTGCAGGAAAGCTTGGGGCTTCTACCCTAGTTGTTACAATGAATATGAATACAATCGCTCAAATGTCTTGCAATCCTGCCATGGGTGGTGTTGCAAAAGGACAGATTCTGCGTGAGATTGATGCCCTTGGTGGCGGGTCTGGAATTATTTCAGACAAAACCGCTATCCAATTCCGAATGTTAAATATGAGTAAAGGTCCTGCCATGTGGTCTCCACGTACGCAGAATGATCGTATGCGTTTTGCTGAGGAATGGAGATTAATGTTGGAGAGAAATCTTAATGTTGATTTCTGGCAGGATATGGTTGTTGGAATCACTACAAAAGATGGTGTAGTTACCGGAGTTAAAACCCGAATGGGGATGGAAATTTCTGGTAAATCTGTTGTCTTAACAAGTGGAACTTTTATGAATGGAATGATTCATTTAGGCGAGAAAAATTATGGTGGAGGAAGAGCCGGTGAAAGTGCTTCTACTGGCATAACTGAAGACTTAATCAAGTTGGGTTTTGAGGCTGGAAGAATGAAAACTGGAACTCCTCCAAGAGTGGATGGTCGCTCCTTAGATTATTCTAAGATGGAGATTCAAGGAGGTGATGATGTAACTGGAAAGTTTAGTTTTACGGATGAAACCGAAGCGCTAACTTCTCAGCGCCCATGTCACGTTACTTACACAAATCAGGAAACTCACGATATTTTAAGAACTGGATTTGATCGTTCACCTATGTTTAATGGTGCAATTAAATCTAAAGGTCCAAGGTATTGTCCGAGTATTGAAGATAAGATTTCTAGGTTTGCTGAGCGCGAAAGACATCAATTGTTTGTTGAACCTGAAGGATGGGATACTGTTGAAATTTATGTGAATGGATTCAGTACAAGTCTTCCAGAAGAGGTTCAAATGAAAGCCTTAAAAACTATTCCTGGATTTGAAAATGTCAAGATGTTTAGACCAGGATATGCCATTGAATATGATTACTTCCCTCCTACCCAATTGAAACATACTTTGGAAACCAAATTGGTTTCTGGTTTGTATTTCGCGGGCCAAATTAACGGTACAACGGGGTATGAAGAGGCAGCTTGTCAAGGTTTAATGGCAGGAATAAATGCGGCTAAAAAGGTTCAAGGAAAAGAAGCTTTTATTTTGAATCGTTCTGATGCTTATATTTCTGTTTTAATTGATGATTTGATTACTAAAGGTACAGATGAGCCATACAGAATGTTTACTTCTCGTGCTGAATATCGTATCCTTTTAAGACAAGATAATGCTGATTTAAGGCTTTCTTCTATCGCGCATTTAATTGGGATGATCGATGATGATCGCATGGACTCTGTGAATAAGAAAGTGGAAGATATAAAGCAATTGAAGAAGCAATTGACAAAAATTGGGGTCACACCTGCTGAGGCAAATCCTGTTTTGGAAGGTGTAAAATCTTCCCCTATTACTCAACAAGTGAAGCTTTCGCAATTGATTACACGTCCAAATTTAGGCATGAATCAGATGTTAGAAATCAGTAGTCAACTACGTGAGTTTACAAAGGATTTGTCCAAGGAAGTACTTGAACAAGTAGAAATTCAGTTGAAGTATGATGGTTATATTAGTCGTGAGCAGGACGTTGCGAATAAGTTAAATCGATTGGAGGATGTTGTTATTCCAGAAGGTTTAGAATATGAAAAACTGAGTAGTTTGAGTGCTGAAGCAGTAAATAAATTGTCAAGTATTAACCCTAGTACGATTGGACAAGCATCAAGAATAAGCGGTATTTCTCCGAGTGATGTGAATGTGCTTTTGATTTATTTAGGTCGTTAGTTTCACGTGAAACATTTATAATTAAGTATAGAATGAACTCCATTAATAGTTGTCCGGTTTGTGAAAACAACAGTTTTAAAGATTTTCTTGAGGTAAAAGATCATATGATTACCAAAGAGAAATTTCTGATTGTAGAATGTAATTCTTGTGGATTTCACTTTACAAATCCAATTCCAACTCCAGATAAAATCGGTGAATATTATAAATCTGAAGAGTATATTTCACACAGTTCGAATAAAAAAGGAATGATTAATTTCCTTTACAATACTGTTCGTGAAATAACTTTAAAGGAAAAAGTAAAGTGGATCAAAAACGAAACGAATGGTAAAGAATTATTAGATATAGGTTCTGGAACTGGTCATTTTTTGAAGACGGTAAACGATGCTGGTTTTGTAGGAATAGGTTTGGAGCCTGATGCTGATGCTAGAGAATTCGCTCATAAAAACAACCATGTGCGAAGTAGTTCACAAGAAGAACTTTATAATATTGACGAAAATAGTTTCGATGTTGTTACAATGTGGCATGTTTTAGAACATGTTTATGATCTACGAAAAGACTTAAAGCGTATTGAAGAAATACTTAAAAGTAACGGAAAGTTTTTTATTGCAGTTCCAAATATGAGCTCTTATGACGCACGTTATTATAAAGAGGATTGGGCAGCTTATGATGTACCACGTCACCTCTACCATTTTACTGAAAGAGATATTTCAAAATTACTGGCTGAATTTGGTTTCGACCTTAAAAAAGTAATTCCAATGAAATATGATGCCTACTATGTTTCTATGCTATCAGAAAAATATAAAAATCGCTTTTCTTTGCTTGGAGTTTTGCAAGGCTTCGTTTCAAATATGAAAGCAAAAAAATATGGTTACTCAAGTCAAGTTTATGTATTTGAAAAAAGAAACTGAAATTGTGTACTGTTTGGCTGTTAAGCGGAAAAATTCAAAATCTTCTAATATTTATTATGATAAAACGGGCGTGAGTCCGTTTTTCGCATTTTAAGGCTGTTTTTAGCGCGTTTCTACAAGGTTGGTATATTGAGTGTTGAGTTTTTTGAGATTCGAGGATTCTGAGAGGCAGTTTTTTGACCGAAATCAGTGTTTTTTCTTTAAATTTTGATTTTTGGCCAATTATTCTTTGCAAATGTGAACTAGAAGATTTTCCAAACTTTTTAATCTGTAATTATTTTTCTACTTTTAATCAATTGAATTTTTTATAAAAATGTGAGAAGCCTCTTATTGATTTTTATTTAATATTGTTCAATATCTATACAAGCAGTTTTTATCTATTTTTAGACTATTATGAAATTTGGAGCAATTGACATAGGAACAAATGCAACTCGACTATTGATTGGTGAGGTTGATTTTAATTTTACGGATGGACTGGTCCACAAGCATTCTTATATTCGAATTCCATTAAGACTTGGAGTAGAAGTTTTTGATTCAGGATATATATCGGAAAGTAAAATAATCGAATTTAAAAAGTCTATGCAAGCTTTTAAATTGGTTGCGGAAGTTTTTGATGTTAAAGACCTCCGTGTTTGTGCTACTTCAGCAATGAGAGAAGCTAAAAATGCATTAGAAGTTAAGAATTACATAGATAAAGAGGTCGGCTTGAACATGGAAATTATTTCTGGTCACCAAGAAGCGGATATAATTTTCTCAACTTTTTCGTTACTAAATAAAGAAGAAAATGCTTCTTATATTGTAATTGATGTGGGTGGTGGTTCTACCGAAATCAGTGTTTTTGAGAAAGGAGAAAAAATCAATTCTGAATCATTTAATATCGGAACTGTTAGAATGTTAAAGGAGAAAGTATCTAAGCAATGTTGGCTAGATATTAAGAAATGGTTGAATGATAATATTGATGTTTCCGGTGAGCACAAAGTTTTTGCTACTGGAGGTAACATTAATAAAGCACATAAACTTCTGAAAGGTCAATTCATGAAGCCTACTTCAATAAAGAAAATTAGAAAATTACGTAATGAGCTTAGAAAGTTGAGTTTAAATGAAAGAATTAATAAATTCAATTTAAAGCCAGATCGTGCCGATACTATTGTTCCTGCTTTGGATATATATTTATTTATCATTAAAATACTTAAGACAAAAAGTATTACTGTTCCTAAAGTGGGATTAGCAGATGGAATGATATATACAATGTATTTGAATTCTTTAAATGAATGATTTTTAGGTGTTGAAAAAATAAATAATTATGTAATCTATTCTTAATATCTACTTAACATTAGATTAATCATGAGACTTTACTTTTGAATATGGATAAGGGCAATAGTATTTATTTAAACTCAGATTATGATTCTTTGACGAATAGTCAGTTTCATAAAGAAAAATTTCGTTTGCAGAAGGAACTTTTGAAGCTTCAGGAATGGATGTTGAAGCATAAAAAAAAGGTGGCTATTGTATTCGAAGGGAGAGATGCCGCGGGAAAAGGAGCCGCTATTCGTCGTATTTCAGAGCATTTAATGACCAATCATTTTAGGGTTGTAGAGTTGGGCGTTCCATCCGAAAAGCAAAATCTTAATTGGTTAAATACCTATAAGGATGTATTTCCAAGAGAGGGAGAAATTGTCTTTTTCGATAGATCATGGTATTCTAGAGCATTAATTCAGCCAACTATGGGTTATTGTACTGATAATCAGTATAAATACTTTATGAAACGAGTGGTAAAATGGGAACAAGATCTCGTGGATCAAGGCGTGACTATTATAAAGTTTTATTTGTCTATTAATATTAATACTCAAGCTACACGCTTTGAAATTCGTAGAAATCATGACTTAAAGTATTGGAAACTTTCAGAAAATGATTTAGAATCCGTAGAACATTGGCAAACTTATACCCAATACAAAGAAAAAATGTTCGAAAAAACTTCGTGGGAAGGAGCGCCGTGGGTAATAATGAACGCCAATAATAAATTAATTGCTCAGTTAAATTGTATTCGCTATGTATTACGGACTATCGATTATGATGGGAAGAAAGACTTAAAACCAAAGTCGTGGACCGTTGATGAAGATGATAGAAGCATAATGTTTTTAGATGTAAAGTTTGAAAACCTTTCTGAAGAACAATATGTTTTATTGAGCCGTTTACAGCAATTCCTGTAATATATTTATTTCATTTTTGAATCTGAGAATATTGAGCTAGTACTTGGTCTATAAATGGATAGGCCTATTTTTTTCTCCATATCCCCTATTCTAATTCCTTTAATTCTGTTTTATTCAAACTGGAAATATTGTTTATACTCAAATCCACGAAAATCAATTTGTATATTTGAGTTACTTTTAAATTCTTTTTTCTAAAACTGAATGGATAATATCAACATATAACTGCTTTTGTATGTTCAATATTCCTGTTCAAATTATATATACTTGATGTTAAGTGAATCAGAAATAATTATAGATAAGCTCAGACAATTTCTGAACAAAAATGCCAAGTTTGAAATTATTAAAAGATCATTTAACTATTATCCTTCTTTAATTTCAAACAAAGAAAATACCTTTCTTTTTGAGTGCAGTGGCTCTGAAATTGAACCTTATGATGTTTTTATTGACTTAAAAAACTACTATAGTATAAAAACGTCTTGTAGTTGCCCATACAACGGTCCCGGGATATGTAAGCATGAAGTTGCTTCATTAAGCCATCTAATAGACCTTATTGAGGACGAGGCGGTTGATATGGCACATATAATCGTGAAAACACCCTTTATCTCTCCTACGACAACTATACCACATGAAAATGGAATTATAGATGTAGATGAGTTAAACCGAATGGAGTTCGCTAGCCGAACGAATTACTATAGTCCTTTAACAATAACTTCTGTGAACAAAAACAGAATTGATGGCGTTTATCAGGATTTCAGAAACGATTACCAACTTTCGCTTACTTTCAATAGGTCGAATGAGCTTATGGCGCTAAAATGTTCTTGTAAACTTGGAACACCTTGCAGTCATAAAATGGTTTTTCTGAAGGAATTCTTTAAGAAATTCGGAAAAGATTACTTCACGGAGAACTTTCTTGAGCGTTTCAAGCAAAGAACAATGGAAGCTTCTAGGTTTGATGGATTACTTGAATTTGAAGAAATTTTTGATATTGAAATTTCGACAAATGGTGTAAAAGTAACTGAGAAAATCAAAAATATTGTTGGGTCAGATGATACTTTCTTTGAACTTTTCAAGGAGGATAGAAAAGCATTTTTTCTCCCAAGTTCAACAGAAGAAAATGCTTCATTCGGTGTGGGAATCGGTTTGGAAAAGTCACGAAATGAACTTTCTGATGTGTTCGCTTTTACAGGAAAATTGGATAAATTCAAAACCAAATTAAGTACAAAATTCAGAGAGATTTCCGAATACACAATTACTGAATCTCTATCTCTAGTTGAGGATAAGAAATTTCAAGGGATTATTATTAAAGGGGTTCAACTGGCAAGTGTTTTTTCTGATTCCAGTAACAATGATTTTAGCTTAGATCAAGTTAAAAAAATGATTAGTCACTTCTCCTCTATTATTGAAAGCTATCCTGAACAGGTTTTGTATTTGCGAAAAAGCAGAAAATCTTTTGTTAAAAAACATACTACTGAGTTAACGATTTCTCATGATAAGATCACACCGATCTTGAAAATCATGAACAAAAAACCATTTTATCAGCTTGATTTTAAAGTGAAAATTGACAATCAGACTTATGGAATTGCTTCAAACAAAATACTCATCACCCCTTTCGGAATTGTGTTAGGTGAGGTTTTTTATGTCATCAGTAATCCTGAAGTTGCTTATTCATTGATGCGTGCTTTTCACAAACCTCAAATGAATGTGTTACAAAAAGGGATTGATCATTTAAGAGAATTTATCATTGAACCTTTTTCTAATGTTTTTGATATTGATTTCGCCGGAATGAAATCAGCGAAAATTGAGGAAGAATCGGAAATAGAAAAACATGTTTATTTGTCGGATGAAGATGGGGAATATGTTGTGCTACAACCTTTAATTCAGTACGATAAAACTTTAGTTTCTCCAAGTAGTAAAGAAAAAGTTTGGGGCAACAAAGGAGCTTTAACTTACCAAAGTAGAGATGAAGATTTTGAAAGTGAATTCTTATCTGAATTTAAAGAATTACATCCGAAATTTGAACACCAATCAAATTACTTTTACCTCACAGTGGATGAGGCTTTAGATGCGATGTGGTTAATGGAAGTTATCGATAAGTTAAAAGCGAACAATGTTCGGGTGTTTGGGTTAAATGACTTAAAATCAATTCGTTATAATTTAAATAAACCTTCTTTTTCAATTGGCTTAAGCTCTGGAACTGATTGGTTTGACATGGAAATTAAAGTTGGTTTTGGAGGTCAAACAGCGGATTTGAAGCAAATTCAAAAGTCAATTCTTAAACAAACCAATTACGTTGAATTGAAAGATGGTTCTATCGGTATTTTACCTAAGGAATGGATAGAAAAATATAAGAAATATTTCAAACTAGGAAACGTCAAAAAAGACAAGATTGAAATCTCAAATTTTCAATTTAACATCATTGATGAATTGTATGAAGAAGAAACAAATGCGCCTAAGTTTTTAGAAGAATTATATCAGAAGAAAAAGAGTTTACATAACCTAAAAGATTTAAAATCTATTCCCAAACCAAAAGGAATAAAAGCAACTTTAAGAGATTACCAACATGAGGGATTAAATTGGTTGGTTTTCTTACATGAAAATAAGTTGGGCGGTTGCTTAGCGGATGATATGGGATTAGGAAAAACGCTTCAAACCATAGCGTTTTTGCAGTACTTGAAAAATGAAAATTCCAATGGTACTTCCCTACCCCATTTGGTCATCGCACCCACTTCGTTAATGTTTAATTGGCTGGCTGAATTGGAAAAATTCGCTCCGAAATTGAAAGTATTGAGTTTTATTGGACCAAATAGAGCGGATTTAATTAAAAAAATTCCGAAACACGATGTTGTATTAACAACTTATGGTTCAATTATCAAAGACATTGAAACGCATATTGAAATTGAATATAATTATGTAATTCTTGATGAGAGTCAGGCGATTAAAAATCCGCAATCTCAACGTTTCAAAGCCGTTCGTTTATTAAAAAGCAAGAACAGATTAGCGTTGACAGGAACACCAATCGAAAACAACACTTTTGATTTATACAGTCAGTTTAGTTTTTTAAATCCAGGGATTTTTGGAAGTATCAAGCATTTCAAATCGACATTTTCTGAGGCAATTGATAAGGACCAAGATGAATACACTTCGGATTTATTGGCTAGAATGATTCATCCGTTTCTTTTAAGAAGAACGAAGACTCAAGTGGCAAAAGAATTACCTTCCAAAACAGAAGTGGTTATTTATTGTGAAATGGGGAAAGCCCAAAGAAAAGTGTATGACCATTACAAAGAATATTTCAAACAGAAATTACAGCAACAAATCGAAGAAGAAGGAATCAATAAATCACAGATGTACATTCTTCAGGGATTAACAAAATTGCGTCAGATTTGTAATTCTACTGCCCTTGCCGACAAGAATAAAGATTATGGAAATGAATCTGCAAAATTGGATGAATTGGTGCGTCATTTAACCGAGAAAGTAAATAATCACAAGATTTTGGTGTTTTCGCAATTTGTGGGAATGCTACACCTCGTTAAAGCGCGTTTAGAGCAAGAAGGCATTCTTTTCGAATACTTGGATGGAAAAACAAGAAATCGTGAGGAAAAGGTCAATAATTTTCAAAATAACGATGAAATCAGAGTGTTTCTGATCAGTTTAAAAGCTGGAGGAACAGGGTTGAACCTTACAGAGGCAGATTACGTGTATTTAATTGATCCGTGGTGGAATCCAGCTGTTGAAAGTCAGGCAATTGACCGTTGTTACCGTATTGGACAAGACAAAAAAGTAATGGCCTATCGCATGATTTGCAGAGATACTATCGAAGAAAAAATTGTTCAATTGCAAGATAAGAAAAAGACCGTTGCTGCAGATATTATTCGTGTGGATACAGAGAAGAAATCTTTTGATAAGAATGATGTTGAGTTGTTGTTTGGAATGTCGTAAGGACGGTTTGCAAACCGTCCGTACCACATCCAAAGAAAATCGTCCGTACCACATGCAAAACAAACCTTCTTTACTATTAGAATAGTTAAGCTTCATGGATATTTAAATTATGGAATGCTTTCTGTATCTTTAGGTCAGGAATTTAATTTAGAATCGAAGATTAGCATTCGAAAAAATGAAAAAGTATATCTTAATATCAATGCTTCTGGCTCCCTTTGTCCTCTTTTCGCAAAGTGGAAATCCTGTTATTTCTGAAACTATTGGTAATTGCGACACGATTTCAGTTCAAAAAGACACTTCGAATATTGTAGAATATATTAGTTATAATGAAGCTTCTTTTTCTGGAGGACCTGAAGAATTGAACAAATATATCAGAGAGAGTTTTCAATTTCCGAAATCATCTATTAATGAATCTCCTTATGGAAGAGCCTTTGTTGAAATTACAGTTGAAATTGATGGATCAATAAAGAATGCAAAAATTTTAAAAGGCATATCGGAGGAGCTAGATGGAGAGTTATTAAGAGTAGTTAAAAACATGCCTGATTGGATTCCCGCAGAGAATAAGTATGGAAAAGCAAAGTCTATAGTCCGTTTTCCAGTTAACTTTAGACCTTATTAATTACTTTGTTTATTAACTTATCACAGTTTTACACTTTAATACAACTCTTATGAATTCATTTTTTATTTTAATTTTATTCACTCCCTTACTCCTCTTTTCTCAAGAAAAAACCGACACTACTATCGTGCTTTATCCAGATGTTGAAGCTAAATTTCCTGGAGGGCCAACTGAAATGATGAAATACATTCGAGAAAATTTAGAATACCCTAAAATTGAATTTGAAACTGTTCCGAATGGAAGAATTGTTATAGAATTTATTATCAATATGGATGGTTCTATTGAAAAGGTAAAATCGAGAAAAGAAAGCGTAAACGAACTGGATAATGCATATATCGAGGTCATTAAAAATATGCCAAATTGGATTCCTGCCGAAGTTAATGGTGTAAGGGTGCGAACGAAGATGGTTTTGCCTTTTACAATATGTTTTCAATAATTTGGAAATGTTGTTTTGGAATGTGGTACGGACGGTTTGCAAAGCGTCCGCACCACATGCAAAACAAACCATTATTTGTAACATAATGGGGGTAATTTTATATAATTCTTGTAATGAAATAAGGGTTGATTTTGAGTAATTATGTAAAGAAATGGGGGTTAATTTGATGGGTTATCGTAGGGACGGTTTGCAAACCGCCCCTACAACAAATCGTCCTCTAATCCTCCTTTGGCTCTACCCAATCTCCATTTTCTTTAATCAACTGAATCAAAGCATCAACGGCTTCTTCCTCTGGCACATTTTTCTTTACGACTGTCTTTTCTTTGTACAAGTGAATCTTTCCTGGACGTGTTCCAACGTATCCGTAATCGGCGTCTGCCATTTCTCCGGGACCATTTACAATACAACCCATAATTCCAATCTTTAAACCTTTCAAGTGTGAAGTGTTTTTTCTGATTTTTGCTGTCGTTTCTTGTAAGTCGAAGAGCGTTCTACCACATGATGGACAAGAAATATATTCTGTTTTGGAAATACGTGTTCTTGTAGCTTGGAGAATTCCAAAACTCGTTGAATTAATGAGTTGTGGTGATACTTTTTCTGTTGAGTTAATCCATACTCCATCACCAAATCCATCAATTAAAACACTTCCTAATTTGGCAGATTGCCACAGTTGAAATGCTTCTAAATCTTTGGTTGATGTGGTGTGCTTTAAAACTACCGGTAAATCTATGTTGTGCAACACCAAAGTACGGTAAAAATTACGCATTACTTGGGTGAAGTTTTCCGATGGGGCTTCAATAATTAAAACCACATCATTCATGAATTGAATTTGATCAATTTCTTCTGTATTTCTAGGATCCCAGTTTAAGAAGTTCAATTTTTTATGCTTGAATCCATCGGTAGGAATAGAATTGTAAAGTGGATAAAAATGTTTTTTAGCTGAATAGTTATTCTCCCAGTTTTCTGAATTAGTAACAACACCTAGCATTCCTGGGATTTCAAAATCAACTGATTGATCACCAATAAAAACATAATCAGCGGCCAAATCTTGCATGGTCCATTTGTCGAGAGTTTTTGAATAGTTATAACCAAAACCAAAGAAATTAGCTTGAGAAATGGTTTCTTTCTCACTTAAATCAGCAAAAACAATTGGATGATTTTTATCACCAATATTGGTGATTTCCATGGCTTCCCTCCTTTTATAAACTAATGGGTCATATGGCAATTGAATGTCGTTTTTGAACTCTTCTACTCCATCTATTTTATAATTTTGAGCAAGTTTTTCAGCTACAGGGATTTCAGCTTCAGGAGCTTCCGTTAAAGAAACACGAATGGTATCTCCAAGACCGTCTTCTAATAAAGCACCGATTCCAACAGCAGATTTTATTCTGCCGTCTTCCCCATCTCCTGCTTCTGTCACACCCAAGTGTAAAGGATAAACTTTTCCTTCGTCTAGCATTCTCGCCACTAAAAAACGGTAAGCTTGCACCATCACTAAAGTGTTACTCGCTTTCATGGAAATAACGAAATCATGGAAATCGTTTTTCTGACAAATATGAATGAACTCCATTGCAGATTCCACCATTCCTTCTGGTGTATCACCAAAACGACTTAAAATTCGATCAGAAAGTGAACCGTGATTCGTTCCAATACGCATGGCCGTTCCGTTTTCCTTACATAAGAGCACCAATGGAGTGAATTTCTCCTCTATTCTTAGTAATTCTTCACGGTAGCTTGTGTCGGTATATTCAATTTCCTCGAATTTCTTTTTGTCGGCGTAATTCCCCGGATTAACACGCACTTTTTCTACAATTCCAGCAGCAATTTCAGCGGCATTTGGTGTAAAATGAATGTCTGCAACCAAGGGTGTGTCGTAACCTCGTTCAATCAATCCTTTTTTAATTTCAGCCAAATTATACGCTTCCTTTTTCGAGGGAGCGGTTAATCGCACCAATTCGCAACCGACATCAATCATACGGATAGATTCCTCAATAGAACCTTCGGTATCCATCGTGTCTTTGGTAGTCATAGATTGAATTCTAATCGGGTTTTTCCCTCCAATTCCTAATTTTCCTACAGTTACCTCGTTTGTTTTTAATCGCGTACGATTAAAGGGATCATTGCAATATTTCATTCTTGGTGCATTTGAAAACAAAAATAATACATCTTCGCTCCTTTTATAACAAATAGAGAAAAGAAATGTTGGTTGAGATCAAGTTGTTGTTATCGAAGCGTATACTAAAAAAATTAGACACTTATTAAT
The DNA here is from genome assembly GCF_003025005.1 of Brumimicrobium mesophilum. Taxonomy (GTDB): domain Bacteria; phylum Bacteroidota; class Bacteroidia; order Flavobacteriales_D; family Crocinitomicaceae; genus Brumimicrobium; species Brumimicrobium mesophilum. Next base: position 37,360 of record NZ_PVSS01000013.1, on the reverse strand, counting down.
TATAGGATTTTATAACCTAACTTAATTATATTATTATTTTTACACTATGAAGCCTCTGTATATTAGACATCAACATCCTTAATTCTTGGATCAGATTTATAATTAATAAAGGAATTAAAGCTTTAAAAGAGCAATGGTATTTATCTAAATGTTTAACTAAAACAATTAAAAAATGAAGGAATTTAAAAAGTTTATTGCCAAGGGTAATGTAGTAGAAATGGCGGTTGGTCTTATTATGGCCACATATTTTGGAGCTATTGTTAAATCTTTTGTGAATGATATTTTGATGCCTCCAATTGGTAAATTATTGGGTGGTGTAGATTTTTCAGAATTAAAATATGTACTTCAAGCTGAGGTATTGGAAACAGCGGAAGGAGCTGGTGACGGAACTGCGGAAGTAGCAATTACTTACGGTGTTTTCATCAACACAATCATTACATTTTTAATTGTTGCTTTTGCAATATTTATGGTGGTTAAGGCATATAACAATATGAAAGAAAGAATGGCAAAAAAGGAAGAGGCAGCTCCAGCAGCTCCAGCGGCACCTTCAAAAGAAGAGGTTCTTTTAACTGAGATCAGAGATTTGTTGAAAAAACAATAGTAGAAATTAATTCTATATAGGGAGCCTAGACAGTAATGTCTGGGCTTTTTTGAGTTTAGACCTTAAGATTAAATTCAAATTAATTTTTGCTTTGCGGTGAATAAGTAGCTTATTCCCCTTAAATATGCGGTGAATAGTCCTTGAGAAGTTACGTACTTGAATATTTATTGAAAGCAAAACATTTATTCATACCATGAGTTAAAATTCCCAATTCTTTCCAAATTTGCATGGTATACTTGTCGAAGTATTAAATTTACAATATGAAGATATTGATCATCGAGGACGAAGTAGATTTACGTGAAACAATCAAAGAATCGCTTTTAAAAGAGAAATATATTGTGGAAAGCGCTGAAGATTTTACTTCGGCTTTAGACAAAATTTCAATTTATGATTACGATTGTATTTTACTGGATATAATGCTCCCAAATGGCAATGGTCTAGATCTTTTGGAAGAGCTTAAAAAAATGGGTAAATCCGAAAATGTAATAATTGTTTCAGCTAAAAACTCCTTAGATGACAAGGTCAAAGGCTTGGCACTAGGCGCTGATGATTATCTTACAAAACCATTCCATATTGCTGAATTAACGGCGAGAATTAAGGCTGTTTTAAGAAGAAAAAACTTTAATGGAAAGGATTGTATTGAAGTTGGAAATGTGAACTTAAACATTCAGGAGAGATCCCTTTTAATTGGTGCAGAATTAGTCCATCTAAATAAAAAGGAATTCGACATTTTGAATTATTTCATGAGCAATAAAGACCGTCTAGTAACAAAAACAGCCTTGGCAGAATATGTTTGGGGAGACCATATTGACCAAGCAGATAATTTTGATTTTATTTATTATCAAATAAAGAATTTGAGGAAAAAACTTGATCAAGCTGGTGCTAAAGTGAATATTGAAACCATTTATGGAATTGGATATAAATTAATTGAAAAATGAAACTCTTAAATCGATCTTTAATTTATCTTTCCTTGGTGTTTTTCATCATTATTGGTGTGTGGTCATTCATTTTTTATTTCAATCTGAAGGATGAAATCAGAGACAGTATTGATGATGGACTAGATAACAATCGACTGCTGATATTAATGAAAACGCACAGTGATCCTTCTCTCCTTTTTCAAGATGAATTTAGTGGAAATAACTTCAAAATTCATCCTGTTTCTAAAGAATCGGCACTTGCATATCGAGATATTTACAAGGACACGATGATGTACCGCATCAATGAAAATGACCTAGAACCCGTTCGTGTTTTGCATTCTGCTTTTGAACATGAAAATGACTATTATCGAATCACAGTTATTTCTTCTTTGGTTGAAGAAGATGACTTGATTGAAGATTCTTTCTGGAGCGTTGTTTGGTTGTTTATTATTCTGATAGTCAGTATTGTAGTTGTGAATAATTTTGTACTACGTAAAGTTTGGAATCCATTTTATGACATTCTTAATCAGTTAAAAACCTATCGTTTAGAAAAGAACAAAAATCCCATTGAAGCAAATTCAAATATTAAAGAGTTCATTCAATTACAAGAAGCTTCAAATACCTTAATCAACCATTCTAAAAAAGCATTTCAATCACAAAAAGAGTTTACGGAAAATGCTTCTCATGAACTCCAAACTCCAATTGCAATAATTATTGGAAAATTAGAATTGTTACTTGAGTCAAATAGTCTAAGCGAAGAAGACGCCGAAGCAATAGTTAAAGTGATTTCAATTACCGATCGTTTAAAACGTTTGAATAGTTCTCTTCTATTATTGACGAAAATTGAGAACAATCAATTTATTGAGCAGAATGTCATTTCAGTAAACGCATTAACGACAGATTATTTGTCGAATTATGAGGACTTATTGGAATTTAAAGGAATAAAATTGGAGTTAGATTTAGCAACTGATTTGAAAATAAAAATGAATGCCTCTCTTGCTGGAATTTTACTTTCTAATCTGATTAAAAATGCTATTTCTCACAATAAAAAGAAGGGCAGAATAAGTATTCAAATTAGTGATGAGGAATTTATAATTATTAATTCAGGATTAGCGTCAGCTTTAAATTCAAATCGTATTTTTAATAGGTTTGAAAAAGATCAGTCTAAGTTAGATAGTACAGGTTTAGGATTGTCATTAAGTGAAGCGATTTGTTATTCTTATCAGTTGAAAATTGAATACAGTTTTGTCAATGATGAACATCGTTTTTCGATTAATTTTAAAAATATCCTGGCTTAGTCATAAATTCCAAATTCTTTCCAGATTCATGGCATAGATTTGTAGTATAAATTTAAAAAAAAGTAAGATGAAAAGTAAAGTAGTTCAGTTATTCGCGGTATTAATTTTTGGATCAAGTGCTGTTTTTGCACAAGACATTCCACAAAGTCAAGTTCCTTCTGTTATTCTAAATAATTTCAAGAAAGAATTCCCAAAAGCAAATGATATTGAATGGGAATTGAAAGGGGAAACATATAATGTTGAATTCGAAATTAGTTGGAATTCAGATTATGAAGCTTGGTACAGTGCAGATGGAAAAATGATTCGCTATACACAAGATATTAATAATTCAGACTTTCCTAAATCAGTATTAAATTCTATAAAAACAAAATATAGTGACTATCGTATTGATGACGCAAAGAAAATAGTAATAAATGGAGTTGAAACTTACAGGGTAGAGTTAGAAAAAGGACAAGAAGAAATGGATGTTCTTTTCTCTAAAGATGGAAAAGTGATTCCGTTTTAATCTTGGTTAAAAAACGAATAATAAAAAAAGAAATGAAACAAGTATTAAGTTTATTGGTTGTGCTGGCTGTATTAACCAGTTGTAATAAAGAAGAGATTATTGGTTCAGGCGATTTGCCAAGTGAAATCAGTGAATATGTGACAACTCATTTTCCAAATAATGTAATCATTCAGAGCATTGAGGATAAAGATGGTTTCACCAAGACTTACGATGTAATATTGGAAGGAAGTATTTCTTTAGAGTTCAATAGAAAAAAAGAAATTATTGAGATCGATGGGGTTTCTGAACTTCCGAAGAGTGTTATTCCAACGAAAATCAGCGCTTATGTTGAAGTAAATTACCCAACAAATTTCATTACAGATTGGGAATTAGACGATAAAAACCAACAAATTGAATTGGACAATGAAATGGATTTAGAATTCAATATGGATGGAGATTTTTTAAAAATCGATAGCTGATTTTAAGTCAAAATTTTATTTAAAAACGGTTTGGGAGTTTCTCAAACCGTTTTTTTATGGTTTAGAATTAATCCTTAAATTTACAGGGCATCTCTAATAACTCTGTTTGGAATGATAAGGAAGTTATTTTATTCAAATACTAGGCGCTGAAAACGGAGTTTAGCTGGGCTAAATGAGTATTTCGGTAATGAAGTATTTGGAAAAAAGAACAAGTTAGCAACCAAAGTAGAGTTTTTAGAGGTGCCCTAAAATCAGAATCCATTTTCAATGAGCGAAGAACTACACGATTATTACCTAAAAAGAGAAGAGCCCAACAAAAGTTGCATGCTCGCATTACGCGATTTTATCTTAGAACAAGATGAAAATGTGAGTGAAACTAGAAAATGGAATTCACCATGTTTTTGCTATAAAAACAGAATGTTTTGCTTTCTAATGGTCGATAAAAAAACGAATCATCCGTATTTATTGATGGTGGAAGGTGCTCGATTGGATTTCCCTGAATTGATTCAAGGAGATCGAAAACGCATGAAAACTTTACCCATAGATCCGAACGCTGATTTACCCATTGATTTGATAAATAGTATTCTTCAAAATGCAGTTGAGTTTTACAGAAATGGAACAATAAAAGTTAAAGAGCTTTAAATCCAAAACATATATTCTTAACTCAGAAAACAACATGAAAATATTTGCACTCAGCGGTCTAGGAGCGGATGAAAGAGTCTTCAAGTTTTTGGAGCTTGAACATGAATTAATTCCTGTTTTATGGCTTGAACCTAGTTCAAAAGAGTCAATTATTGATTATTCCAAACGACTGATTGTAGAATATGGAATTGACAAAGAAGAACATTTTGGAATTTTAGGACTAAGTTTTGGTGGGTTAGTGGCTGTTGAAATGAGTAAAATTTTAAACCCAAAATTTACTGTTTTAATTTCATCGGTTGAAAGGAAAAATGAATTGAGAAGCTTTTTTAAACTACCAGGCAGCGTTTTCTTTTTGAAGCTCCTTCCAAAATGGATGTTTATGCCTCCAAAACCAATTGCACGATTTTTATTCAGTGCAGAGAACAAGGAATTGTTGTATTCAATTCTAGATGATACAAATTTAACTTTCGCCAAATGGGCCGTTTTGGAATTAGTGAGTTGGAAAAACACGAATAAATTAGAAAACCTGATTAAAATTGGTGGTTCAAAAGACAGAATACTTCCTCCAAAAGGAAAAAACGGAATTATCATCGATGGGGGAGGACACTTCATGATTGTTGATAAAGCAAATCAAGTGAGCAAAATCATAAATAGAGAAATATGAAACCGATATTAAAAAATATTTTCATTGTGTTTTCATTCCTACTTTCCTTTTCAGCGTATTCACAAAGCGAGAAGGAAAATATTCAGAAGAATGTGGTAGCTGATTCAGCTCGATTGATTGTAACTTTTATTGTTGAAACTACCGGCGAAATAACAAACGCCAAGGTTGAAAAAATAGAATGTAAATCTTGTAGTAGAAAGCATAAAAAAGACCTGAAGTCTGAAGCTTTGAGAGTAGTAAATTCAATGGAGGATTGGAAACCTATTGAAAAAAGAACGAAATGTAGGTTGCCGATGAAATTTATTCTGGATTAATCTTTATTATTTAGATTTTAACCTTTCATTTATCATTATCAATCTCAATTAAAAAAATCTTACGATATTTAACGCCTATCTAAGAAAGTACAGAAAGAAGATATTATGGAAGACATCAATAAAAAGTTAATAGAAAAACGCGAAGAAGCAATGTTAGGTGGAGGTCAACACAGAATTGACAGCCAACATAAGAAAGGTAAACTAACTGCTCGCGAGCGAATTACACTTTTGTTGGATGAAAACTCATTTCAAGAAATGGGAATGTTCGTTGAACACCGGTCAAAGGATTTTGGATTAGACAAAGAAAAATACCCTGGAGATGGAGTTGTAACAGGTTATGGAACTATTCATGGCCGACCAATTTATGTTTTTTCTCAAGATTTTACTGTTTTAGGAGGTTCGCTTTCTGAAACGTATGCAGAGAAAATTTGTAAAATTATGGACCTTGCAATGAAGAGTCAAACACCAATTATTGGGTTGAATGATTCAGGAGGAGCAAGGATTCAAGAAGGTGTTGTTTCATTGGCTGGTTACGCTGATATTTTCTACAGAAACACAAGAGCATCTGGTGTAATTCCACAATTGAGTGTAATTATGGGACCATGTGCGGGTGGAGCGGTTTATTCACCAGCATTAACGGATTTTGTTTTCATGGTAGAAGACACTTCGTATATGTTCGTAACAGGACCAAACGTTGTAAAAACAGTTACACACGAAGAAGTAACTTCGGAAGATTTAGGTGGAGCAAAAGCACACGCTGAGAAATCTGGTGTGAATCACTTTACAAGTCCAAACGATGTAACAGTTTTAAAAGAAGTGCGTGACTTAATGACGTATTTACCTCAGAACTGGCAATCATTGGCGCCACACAAAAAGAACTTTCATTATGATGAAAAGAAGTTAGAAACAATTGCTTCTATTTTACCAGAAAATAACAATATGCCTTACGATATTCGTGAGGTAATAGAGCACACAATTGATGACGATTCTTTCAGAGAAGTACACAAAGATTTCGCTACAAATATCGTTGTAGGTTTTGCGCGTATTGAAGGAAGAACGATTGGTATTGTTGCCAATCAACCAATTTCTTTGGCAGGAGTTTTAGACATTGATTCTTCAAGAAAAGGAGCGCGTTTTGTACGTTTCTGTGATGCGTTCAATATTCCATTATTAACTTTCGAAGATGTACCAGGATTCTTACCAGGAACAGATCAAGAATGGAACGGAATTATTTCGCACGGAGCCAAGCTTTTATTTGCATTCAGTGAAGCAACTGTTCCACGTGTGACCGTTATTACGCGTAAAGCATACGGAGGAGCGTTTGATGTAATGAATTCTAAAAACATCGGTGCAGATTTCAATTTTGCATGGCCAACGGCAGAAATTGCAGTAATGGGAGCAAAAGGAGCAGCAGAAATTATTTTCCGTCGCGAAATTGCAGCGGCAGAAGATCCAGTTGCCAAGTTAGCAGAGAAAGAAGCAGAATACGCAGAAATGTTCGCTAATCCATATAGAGCAGCAGAACGTGGAATCATTGATGATGTAATCAAACCATCAGAAACAAGAAGTAGAATTGCGAATGCATTCAAGATTTTAGAAAACAAAAAAGAAGAATTACCTGCGAAAAAGCATGGTAATATTCCAATGTAGGAACAGAATTCAGGGAGAGGGAGAAAAACAAGAGATTTGAGTGTGTAACCTCAGAGGTTTTACCTTTTGTGTTTTTACATGTAATTCTGCTAAATCAGACAGTTTTTCTTTAAGCCAAACTTTTATAAGTCCCAAAGGGACGACATTTATTAGCCAAGGACAGAAGTCCTTGGCTTTATGTTATGGTTTTTTTGAAGTCCTGTAGGGACGTTAAAATATTTCATATCGTGTTTCCCTTTTGTCTTAATGTAAAGCTCCAATTACAATTCAAACCAAAAAAAACACCAAACCAAAAGATTTCATTACTTTAATGCTCGAACAATTTACAAAGTAAATGAGCAAAATAAAATCAAAATTACCCCATGTTGGAACTACTATTTTTAGTGTGATGTCCAAAATGGCGGCAGAACATAACGCAATAAATTTATCACAAGGTTTTCCAAATTTTCCCGTAGCGCCAGAATTGGTTGAGAACTATAAGAAAGTAATAGAAGGAGAATACCACCAATATATGCCAATGCCAGGTTCGCCTCGTTTATTGGTTGAAATCAGTGAGAAGGTTTCCAAACACTATGGTAGAAATGTTAACCCGGAAGAAGAGGTTTTGGTTACTTCTGGAGCAACACAGGCAATTTATACGGTAATTCAAGCCATTATTCATCGTGAAGATGAGGCAATAGTTTTAGACCCATCCTATGACTGTTATGCGCCTTCTGTTGAATTAGCAGGAGGGAAGCCAATTCATGTTAATATGGAAGCTGACTTCTCCGTGGATTGGAACAAAGTTGAAGACGCTATTTCTGCAAAAACAAAATTATTGATTATTAATAACCCTCACAATCCAGGAGGAACAGTTTTTTCTGAAGCAGATATGCAAGCTATTGAGCTCATCATGGAAAGGAATCCACATGTTTATTTACTTTCGGATGAGGTGTATGAATTCATTCATTTCGAACAAAAACACATTTCTGTTAATACCCGAAAAGCAATTCGAGAACGATCGTTTATTGTTTCATCTTTTGGAAAAACCTTTCACGTAACGGGTTGGAAAATTGGTTATCTCGTTGCTCCAAAATTCTTAATGGAGGAGGTGAAAAAAATTCATCAATATGTTGTTTTTTGTGTGAACAGCACAGCGCAACAAACATTGTCAAATTATTTACCTCAAGCAGATTTATCTCAATTGGGTGAATTTTACCAGAAAAAACGTGATTTCTTTCGTGGATTGATGAAAAATAGTCGATTTGAACTCTTGGATTGCCAAGGAACGTATTTTCAAGTGGCACGATACAATGAAATTAGTAACTTAGGCGATGTTGATTTTGCTACAGAAATGACTCAAAAACATGGAGTGGCGGTGATTCCAGTTTCAGGTTTCAATAAAGACCAACATGACGATCATTTGATTCGTTTTTGTTTTGCAAAAGACGAGGAAACTATTATTAAAGCGACAGAAAAATTATGCAAGATTTAAAAGTAAGTTTGATTCAATGTGATCAAGTTTGGGAAGATAAAAAAGCCAATCTATCGCATTACGAAACGATGTTAAAAGAAGTTCAACTGCCAACAGATATTGTCGTTTTACCCGAAATGTTTCAAACTGCATTTACGATGAATGCTGTTGAAATGGCCGAATCTATTGATGGCGAAAGTGTACAATGGTTGAAAAAAATGGCGGCGAAATATGATTGTGCTGTGACCGCTTCGTTGATTATTAAAGATGGGAAGGAATATAATAACCGTATGGTTTTTATTCAAGCAGATGGATCAATTCAACAATACAACAAGCGTAAATTATTTGGCTTGGCAAAAGAAGACGAAACCTATACAGCTGGAACAGAAAATACCATTTTTGAATATAAAGGTTGGAAGGTTTTATTGCAAGTTTGCTATGACTTGAGATTTCCGGAAATTTCTCGAAATTCAGTGAAAGATGACCAATTTGAATACGATTTACTCATAAATGTTGCGAATTGGCCAGAAAAACGCAGTTTACATTGGAGAACTTTGTTGCAAGCAAGAGCGATAGAAAATCAATCTTATGTGATTGGTGTGAATAGAGTAGGAGAGGACAAGAATGGTTTAAACTATTCAGGCGATTCATGTATTATTGCTCCTTCAGGAATGATTGTAAGCTTGGTTTCTCATGATGAACATGTGGTGAATGAAGAATTAGAAAGTGAGACACTGAAAGAGGTGAGGAAAAAAATGCCTTTTTTGAAGGATAGATGAAAATATGCAGCAACGGGATGAAATCTCGCAGCAGCTTGGGTGCCGATAAAAATCGGCAGGGAGAGAGGTTTACAAATAAGCTACCTTCATTGGAACTGATTTTACTTTTTACTAATTGATAATAGGGGTTAAATTTCTAGTTCCTAAATGTGAGTTGATTACGTCTCCCCCTTCGGAGGGGGCTGGGGGGAGGATTCGGAAAAATTATTTTTTAAATATGATAACCAATTTTAGAACGTTATAACAACAGAAAAACCCAATAAATGAAGCTCTATTCAAATAAACAAAAATGGAAAATTGCGTTGCTTTTTATCGCTCTAGCTTTAGTTGGTGCCTCATTGTATGCCTCCAATAAAATTGTGAATGAAGTTGCTAAACGAGAACGAGAACGTGTAACTCAATGGGCTGATGCAATAAAAAAACGTGCTGAACTCGTGCGCTTGACCAATAATTCTTTCGAGGAATTGCGTAAAAAAGAGTTGAGCGAAATGCAATTGTGGATTGATGCAACAAAAGAAATTTCGCGTAAAACTTCACTTGATAGTCAACAATCGTATGAATTTCCTCTAAAAATTATCAACAGAAATGATGATATTCCGGTAATCGTTTTGGATCAAGAAAATTCTGTTTCGACTTTTATAAATATTCAACTTTCAAAAGAAGAACTTTCAACAGGTTTTCCTGAAAAAAGCGAGAAAGAAATTGAAAAATTGTTTACAGATACCTTGGTTAAATTGGCCTATAGTTGGGAAAAAATTAACCCTTCATTTACGATTGAAGTTTATGATGACTTATTCATGACTTATTTCTATAATGATTCACGAAATATTTTGCGTTTGGAGGAAGAAAGAGACTCACTTTTTCAAGCTTTTAATACAGAATTAATTGAAAATGCAGAACTTGTTCCTGTTGTTCTGACAGATAGTTCAAAACAAAAGGTTATTGCTTCAAATTTACTCAAAGACACACTCAATGGTCAAGAATTGACTATTAGATTAAACGAGTTGTCAGAAGAAAATATTCCAATTAAAATTCGTTTTTCTGAAAATGAAGTGAGTTATGTTTTTTATGCTACGAGTCCTGAACTGGTTCAATTACAGTATTTTCCATTTATTCAGTTTGGAATAATTTTCCTATTTATACTAATCGGCTACATCATTTTTAGTACATTCAGAAAAGCAGAACAAAACAAAGTTTGGGCGGGAATGGCCAAAGAAACAGCTCACCAATTAGGAACCCCAATTTCGTCATTAATGGCATGGGTACAACTCCTAGAAGGCATGGACAACATGGAAGATATTTCAAAGGAAATGAACAAAGATGTTGAAAGACTTTCACAGGTAACAGATCGTTTTTCAAAAATTGGTGCCAGTACACAACTGAATGATTTAGATATTGTAAAAACGACAACTCATTTCTTAGATTATTTCAGAACGCGTTTTCCACAAAAAGTAGAACTCACTTTTACTTCATCAGATGATGAAATTAATATTCCGCACAATGCTGCATTATTTGAATGGGTGATAGAAAACATCAGTAAAAATGCCATTGATGCGATGGAAGGTGTTGGTAAATTAGACATCAGCATTAATCAAATTAATGGGCAAATACTCATCGATATAAGCGACACTGGTAAGGGAATGACAATAGCTCAACAAAGAAGTGTTTTCCAACCAGGATTCACAACCAAAAAGCGCGGTTGGGGATTAGGTTTACCACTCGCCAAAAGAATCATACATGAATACCACAAAGGAAGATTAAAGATTTTAAATTCAGAAGTAGGGAAGGGGACAACTTTTAGGATAATCTTGTCGCCTTAATTTTCCATATTTTATAATTTCAATTAGTTGGGGATTCATTCCCACCAATAGAGTCAACTCACACAATCTCTTACCGTTTCATCGGCTTGAAATTTAGGTTTGTAATTTTGAATTTAATTCAAACTGAAATTGTTTTATAGTTTTTGGTCTATTGGTAAAGTATCCGATAAGCATTTAAATTAATACCTTCTTAATTTTTAGTTAATCAGTGGTTTTTAGTTCTCAGTACTTTTGTACAAAAATTAAAAATTATGAAAAAACAATTACTTTTAGTCCTTTCCTTTGCAATGACATTTTTTGCTCAATCGCAGAATGAAACCCTTATGTATTACTGGCATTTTAACAATGCAGAAAATGAACTTGTTGATGTTGGAGGAGACGATCAATTCGTAGCACCATTGCAAGCAGATTTTACCGTTTCTGGTTTGATGGGAGAAATGGACTACGTTGGCACAGGTGGGTATTGGGATGTTAGAACTTACCGAACAGATGATCCAGTTTCAAACCTTAACTTACAACAAGGAGAAATTGCCGATGACGGAGCAGTTTTACGTTTAAGAAACCCTTCAGATGCCAAAGAATTAATTATCACATCTGCTACTTCAGGTTATGAAGGAATTATTGTGAATTTCGCAACGGTAAGAACTGGAAGCGGAGCACAAGAGCAAGAATTCCATTACTCAACTGATAACGGAACAACATGGACTCAAGTTGATGCTACTTACCCTGTGAATGAATTAGATGTTGTAGCTGACTGGGAGTTAAAAACTTTCGATCTTAGTACTGTGGCTGGTTTAGATGATAATGACCAAGTTCAATTTAAAATTGTTGCTGCGGGTGTAGGAATTGAGAACACTAGTGGAAACAACAGAATTGATAACTTCTCTATTTCGGGAACTCCAGTAGCAACTCAAACTTCAGACTTAATTTATTACTGGCACTTTAACAACCTTGATGCTTCTACAGCGGATGTAAATACAATTGCTGCTGACTTCTCTTTGATGCCAAACTTTACTCCAAATATGGTTTATACTGGTTCTAGCAATAGAGATATCGATGATTACGATACAGGTTCTTCAATTAATCTACAACAAGGAGAAACTGAAGGAATTGCGGCGCGTGTAAGAAATCGATCTGAAGGTCGTTCATTGATTTTTAACATGTCTACTGCAGGAGTAGAGGATGTTATTTTCGAATATGTAATTCACCGTTCTGGTTCAGGAATGTTGCAAAATGTTATTGAATATAGCACAGATGGTGGAGCAACTTTCACTCAAGCTGGATTAACTGCATCTACTTTCGATATTGAAGAAACATATGAATTGGTTTCAGTTGACTTTGATGGAATAGCTGCTGTTAACAACAATGCGGATTTCCAAATTAAAATTACTTGGGTTGGAAATACTGATCAAGATAACGGAAACAATAGATACGATAACATTACTTTGAAAGGTACAGTGAATGGAAATTTATCTACTGAAAATATTTCGTCAGTAAAGGAATTAAATCTTTACCCAAATCCAACAACTGATGTATTTAATATTTCATCTGTTGATAGATTACAAAATGTTACTATTTATGACGTTACAGGACAAGTGGTTTATAATTCTAACTTCTTCAACAACAATATGGCGACTGTTTCAACCTTAAACTGGAACAAAGGAGTTTATATTGTGAAAGTAAAAACATTTTCAAATACTGTTTCACAACACAGATTGATTAAAAAATAAGACCAACAACTACAGTTTGAAGAGAGCCGTTTCGTAAGGAACGGCTCTTTTTTTGCTAAAGTGTCATTGGGAAAACCCCCTTTTTAATTTTTAATAGAATTGTTATCCTGAAAATGGAGGGAATCAAAAGTTTTCCAACAGAGGAATCTCTTTTTAATTTGAGGCTTAAACTTTTCTACCCATAAAAAATCCCCGAACTAATCATAGAACGGGGAATTTGAGTTTATATCATTCCATCAAAACACTTTTTCCTCTAAATAGTGTCGGCAAGAAAACTAGCGTTTTTCAAGTCTTTGATAAGAAAGCTTCAAAGACAAGGCTTGTGAAGTTTTTAATTTTTAGGAGTTTATCTTTATAAATGACTGAAATTTAAAACAAGCATAACGCAGTATTTGGAGTTTTCTTGCAAAGACTAAAGAACTTCTTTCACTTTTTCAATAATCTCATCCACAATTGATGGATCAAGTAGAGTAGAAGTATCCCCTAAGTTCTCCATTTCATTGGAAGAAACTTTTCTTAAAATCCTTCTCATAATTTTACCACTTCGGGTTTTCGGTAATCCAGATACGAAGTGAATTCTATCCAGTTTTGCAATTGGACCTATACTGCTAGAAATTAGATTGTTGATCTCTTTTTGTAGATTCTCCGGATTTCTTGTTTCATCTTTCAATATAATGAATCCTGCAAGCGCATTCCCTTTGATATCGTGAGGGAAACCAATAATTGCTGATTCAGCCACTGCAGGGTGTTCATTAATCGCGTTTTCGATTGGAGCTGTTCCTAAATTGTGTCCAGAAACAATCACAACATCATCCACACGACCAGTAATTCTATAGTAACCAACTTCATCTCTCAAAGCTCCGTCTCCAGTGAAATACATTCCTTTGTAAGCAGAGAAATAGGTATCGATATACCTTTGGTGATCGCCATAAACTGTTCGCGCCATACTAGGCCAAGGGAACTTAATACAAAGTCTTCCTGCTGTACTATTTCCTTGAATTTCTTTCCCTTCTTCATCCATTAACGCTGGTTGAATTCCAGGCAAAGGTAAAGTAGCAAATGTCGGTTTTGTAGGTGTAACGAATGGAATAGGAGAAATCATAATTCCACCTGTTTCTGTTTGCCACCAAGTATCAACAATTGGTGCTTTTTTCTTACCAATATTGTCGTTGTACCAGTGCCATGCTTCTTCATTTATTGGTTCCCCAACTGATCCCAATACTTTCAATGATGATAAATCGTGTTTGTTCACAAAATCAATGTCTTGATTTGCAAGTGCACGAATTGCCGTTGGAGCTGTATAAAATTGATTCACCTTATACTTCTCTATGATTTCCCAGAAACGTCCGTAATCAGGATAAGAAGGCACTCCTTCGAAGATTATTGTTGTGGCACCGTTTAACAATGGACCATATAAAATATAACTGTGTCCGGTTATCCAACCAATATCAGCTGTACACCAATAAATATCACCGTCTTTATATTGGAACACATTTTTAAAAGAAAATGCAGTGTAAACCATGTATCCGGCCGTAGTGTGAACCATTCCTTTTGGTTTTCCTGTACTTCCAGAAGTATAAAGAACGAATAAAGGATCTTCTGCATCCATTTCTTCTGCTTCACATGTTTCCTCGGCGTAACTCAATTCTTTTTCTAACCATCTGTCACGACCAGCTTTCATTTCTACGTCAAGATTCGTACGGTTAGCAACAAGAACTGTTTCTACAATTGGGCAATTTTCCAATGCTTCATCAACAATCGATTTCAAATTTAATTTTTTAGCTCCTCGATATGAACCATCAGATGTAATGACCATTTTACAATCAGCATCGTTAATTCTTGAAGCTACGGCAGCTGCAGAGAATCCTGCGAATACCACTGAATGGATCGCTCCAATTCTAGCACAAGCCAATAATGCTACAGATAACTCAGGAATCATCGGTAGATAAATACAAATTCTATCCCCTTTTTTAGCGCCATTATTTTTTAGCACATTGGCCATTTTATTTACACGGATGGACAATTCTTTATAAGAAATATGTTGTGCGGCTTCTGTTGGGTCATTCGACTCCCAAATAATAGCTGTTTTATCTCCTTTTGATGCTAAATGTCTATCGATACAGTTTTCTGTAATGTTCAATTTTGCACCTTCAAACCATTTCACCGTAGATTCTTCTTTATTCCAGTCAAGAACTTTGTCCCATTTCTTTCTCCATGAGAAATTTCTTTCGGCGATAGTGCTCCAAAAACTTTCTGGATCGCTTTGAGAAATTCGGTTAAGATCAATGTATTTTTCTAATGAATCTACATTGTAATAAGAGTCAGTTAATGCTTTTAAAGAATTCACTAAAGTGTTTTTATCCTTAGCGAAAGCACCAATTTTTTCTTGAGAAAAGATTTCGATTAATTCTGAAATCACCATTGGTTCTTCAATAGTTGAAGGAATCACGTAGTCTTTTCCATCCACGATTTTACGTAATGTTTGACGCAATATTTTACCGCTTCGTGTTTTAGGTAAACGTTTGACAACAATTACTTTTTTCAAACAAGCCACTGGTCCAACTACATCACGCACAATTTGAACAACTTCGGTTTCTAATTGGAAGCTTTCATTGTATTCTTCACCAATTTTAGGCACAACAATCGCTAAAGGAATTTGTCCCTTAAGTGTGTCGTCAATTCCAATTACAGCACATTCGGCAACTGATTCATGGCTAGCAACAACCTCTTCCAATTGTGCGGTTGATAATCTATGTCCAGCAACGTTTATTACATCATCAATTCTACCAGTTACATAAACGTAGTCATCGGCATCAACGAATCCTCCATCACCTGAAAAGTAATAATCTTCGAATCTTTCATAATAGGCTGCTTGAGTTCGCTCTTTGGCTTTCCATAAAATTGGCATAAAACCTGGCGGAAGTGGCTTTTGAATAGTTAAATATCCTTCCTCACCTTTTGGTGCTAATTCTCCGGCTTCGTTCAGCACTTGGACATTGTAACCCGGTACAGATTTACCAACAGAACCTTCTTTTACCGGGAATTTCTCTAGTCCCATAAAATTCGCTACGATTGGCCAACCAGATTCTGTTTGCCACCAGTGATCAATAACAGGAACTTGCAACATTTTTTCGGACCATCTTAACGTTGCAGTATCGCAACGTTCACCCGCCAAAAATTGATATTTCAATGAAGAAATGTCATATTTTTTAATTAAATCTCCGTTTGGATCCTCTTTTTTAATTGCTCTAAATGCTGTTGGTGCTGTAAACATCACATTTACCTTGTGATCTTCGATAACACGCCAAAAAGAACCCGCATCCGGAGTACGAACTGGTTTTCCTTCGTAAATAATGGTGGTGTTTCTATTTAATAGCGCCCCATAAACAATGTAACTGTGCCCAACAACCCAACCAACGTCAGATGCAGCCCAGAATACTTCTCCTGGTTTTGCATCGTAAATTGTACGCATTGAAAAATGTAAGGCTGTGGCATAACCTCCAGTGTCGCGAACAACACCTTTTGGTGTTCCTGTTGTTCCAGAAGTATATAAAATGTAAAGTGGGTGATCAGCTTTTACAGGAACTGCCTCTATTGGTTCACTTTTCATGACCAATTCATTGTAATCTACATCATAAGATTTATGCTCGGATTCTACCCCCAATTTTCGGTTGTAGATCACAACTTTTTCCGGTTTGTGTTTTGCTTTTTCAATGGCTTCATCCACCATTGGTTTGTACGCAATTAATCGGTCAACTTCAATTCCTGATGATGCGGTGATAAGCACTTTTGGTTTTGCATCGTCAATACGTGCAGCTAATTCATCTGGTGCGAATCCGCCAAAAACTACAGAGTGAATTGCTCCAATTCTAGCACAAGCCAACATACTGAAAAGTGCGTGAGAAATCATGGGCATGTAAATTACCACAGTATCTCCTTTTTCAACTCCTAAACTTCTCAATCCACTTGCCAGTTTTGCAACTTTTTCATGGACTTGATTAAATGTATGTTTGACTTGCTTTTGTCGAACGGCAGAATCATAAATCACCGCGATTTGGTCTCCAAAACCGTCCTCAATATGCTTGTCTATACATAGATAACTCATGTTTAATTTTCCATCCGTAAACCAATTCGAACTTCCATCTTCTCCTTCGGAGTACCCTTTTGTTGGCTGTTTATACCAACTTAAACGTTTGGCTTCGTCTAGCCAAAATTCATTGGCTTCTTTCTCACTTCTTGTTTTTTCTTCTGAATAACTCATCTTTTTTATTTTAAAATATGTTCAATCTTTTCTGTTAATTTTTTCACTGAAAAAGGTTTTGTTAAGTAATCTGACGCACCCAATTGGATTCCTTTTTCTACGTCTGAAGCTTTGTTTTTCGCACTTACAAAAATGACTTTGGTTTGGTTAAATTGTTTATCTGATTTTACAAATTCTAGTACCTCGAAACCATCAACTTTGGGCATCATAATATCTAATAAAACCAAGTTTGGCTCAATTGTCTTAATCAATTCGATGGCCTCATCACCATCTCGGGCAATAAAAACCTCAAATCCTTTCTTTTTGAGCGCGTATTCTAGAGTCATCACTATGTTTGGCTCATCATCTACAATTAATATTTTACTCATATTTGTCTTTTTTAAGTGGAATTTCAATTACTATTTTTGTTCCTGCTGAATATAGCTTATCCACATTAATTTTCCCATTATGAATTTCAATAATTTGTTTACTTATTGCTAATCCAAATCCACTCCCTTTTGGTTTTTTTAGTGTTTGATCTTGTGATTGATAAAATTTATCAAAGACAAAAGGAACATCTTGCTGAGGTATTCCAGGACCATTATCAGCGATTTCAATGCGGTAGGAAGCAGTAGATTTATCTATTTTCCCAGAAATGCTTATCTCACCAACTTTATTCTGAATAAACTTTAATGCATTTGAAATGATATTCGTGAGTACCTGAGTTATTTTTTCACGATCATGTTCAATTTCATACGAATCTATGGTTAAACGATTAATTTTTAAGTTTCTCCTTAATTTTATTGCGTCAAATGAAGGAATAGCACTTTCTATTGTTTTGCTAATATCCATTTTTTGAATATCGAGCTTTTCTCTTCCAGAGGCTAATTTTTCTAAGTCGAGAATGTCATTGATTAACCTTGTTAAACGCTTTGCATCTGCTAATATATTATTGAGAAATTGTTGTCTAATTTCTTGTGGAACTTCGGTGTCTTCTTGCAATATTTCCGCACTGGCATAAATGGATGTAATGGGCGTTTTTAATTCATGGGCTACTGTATCTAAAAAATTATCTTTTTGCTTGTCTTGGAAAATCAGGGCCTCATTCGCTTTTCTCAACTCTTCAGTAAGTTTTCGTAATTCAATGGACTGACTTTCGAACAATTTACTAGAGGAGAAAGCTTCTTTACTTTCTTGTAGAATTTTTAATACATTGGGTAAAGAGACTGGTTTTTCATTCGCCACTTTTGCAATTAGAATTTTTGCTGAAGCACTTCCCACGGCTCCGGTCAATAATTTTTCTGAGAAATTAATGAAACGCGCATCTGCGAGTATTTCATCTTCGCTAATCTTATACCTTTTACGGAAAATTGTTACTGCTCTTTTTGTTCTCTTTTCACCAAGGAAACGCACTAAAATTGATTGAATATCTTCCATGTATGCTTTTCCATCCCATACTAACGATGTGTCACTATTCTCGTCTAAATCGTCCGCATTAACAAATACTTCTCCGTAGTTTCGTTCTCTGTAATTCCCTTTAAAAAACAAGGAGAAATAAAGATAAACACAGCAATTCATCAATAAACTTAAATACAATGCGTGCGTCATCGGTGTTAAATAATCAATTCCCATGATGTAGTGAGGATGTAAAAATTCAACACCAAATAGGGAAGGAGTCAACAAGATGGGGTTTTCTAAAATTTCTATGGCGATAAAAGGCCATAAGTAGGTGTACATTATTACTGCAAACCCAATGATAATTCCAATGATCGCTCCTTTTGAAGATCCTCTATTCCAAAATAACCCGAAAAAGAATGACGGAGCAAGTTGGGCAATGATTAAAAACGAAATCAATCCAATGTCAAAAAGAGGAACGTCTGTTCCTATTCCTGCATACAACCCATAAGCCAATGCAATTGATGAAAAAACGGCTATTCTTCGTATGTTTTTGATTGTTTTCTCATTTTTAGGCGCTTTTTCACCCGAAAACTTACCTAAAAACCCATAAGGAATGATGAGGTTGTTACTTAACATGGTAGAGAGTGCCAAGGTAGAAACAACAACCATAGAAATCACAGAAGATAATCCACCAAGGAAAACCATTACAGCGAGGGTGTTATTCCCTTGACTCATGGGGATTAAAATGGTCAAATAATCATAATTTACATTGTCCCCGAGCAAAATTATACCTGCCCAAGCAATGAAGATTACAAAAATATTGAACAAGAGTAGGTACAAAGGAAATACCCACATTGCTTTTGATATTTGTTTTTTGTTTGCATATTCAATCACACTGGTTTGAAATTGGCGAGGGAGCAAGAAAATAGCCAAAAACGATAGGGCAATATTGAAAAACCAATTTATTCCACTTGTGATTTCAGATAAACCTTCCAAGCTTTTCACCTTGATGATGTCTTCCGCTTGACAATAAATATCACCTGTTCCATTGAAAAGATAAAAGGTCACATAAATTCCAATGATCAAAAAGAAAAGAAGTTTCAGAATTGATTCGAATGCGATTGAAAACATAATTCCCTTTTTATTCTTAGAGGCATCAAGACTAAGCGTTCCAAAAAATGTAACGAATAAGGCTAGTGATAATGCAATGTAAAAAGAGGTGTCTTCCAGCCAATTGTTGTGCGAAATTTCAGTGCTTCCGCTTGTTACCAATTGAAATGTTTCTGATAAAGCTTTCAGTTGAAGTGAAATGTATGGAATTATACTTGCGGCACAAATTAGTGTAACCAAAGCGCCTAATGCACGGTTGTTTCCGTAACGTAAAGAAATGAAATCTGCAATTGATGCAACGTTATAAGATTTGGATATTTTTACTACTCGCGTTAAAATTATTATCCATAAAGGGGCTGCTAAAACTGGACCTAAATAAATGGTTAGAAACTGTGGACCTGTTCTTGCGGCTGCACCAACACTCCCGTAATATGTCCATGCTGAACAATATACCGCCAGTCCAAGTGCATATACATACGGACTATTGACCATTTTGGACCGGTGATTTTTTTCTGCCCAAAAAGCAATAAAGAACAGAATGCTCAGGTATCCAAATATGATTAATATTAACTCTAAACTACTCACCGTGTTTCTTTATCCATAAATAATTCAGTGCAATTGTTAAAATCCAAATAAAGAAAATGAAGACATAAAATGAAGGCACACCCCACAACACAAACTTTTCATTTAATGCCATAATAATTGGAGGATTTAAAATCAAAGCTCCAAAGGCAGTCCATGCTATAAATTTCTGTTGATGTCGTTTTTTCATCTTAAAAAAGACTTTTTCTAAAGTAAGAAAAAAAGCGTTGTTTTATTCGTAATTATGAATAAAACAACGCTTATTATTTAGTGTGTTGCCTCACCAGCACCACTAGGAATCCTGATATTTTCTACAATTTCTTGAACCTCAAGTGGTGGAGCAGGAGTAAACCTACTGATCACTAATGAAACTAGGAAATTAAAGAACATGGCTACCGCTCCAAAACCTTCTGGAGAAACACCAAACCACCAATCTTCACTCGTTCCACCTCCAAATAAATGAAATTTGAATTTTAACATGTAGAATAGCATTAATCCCATACCTACAACCATTCCCGCGATTGCCCCTTCTTTGTTCATTCGTTTATGGAATATTCCAAGAACAATTGCTGGGAAAAATGACGCTGCTGCTAAACCAAAAGCCAAAGCCACAACCGCAGCTACGAAGCCGGGAGGATTAATTCCGAAATATCCCGCAATAACAACTGCACCAACCGCAGCAAGTCTTGCTGCAATTAACTCTCCTTTTTCAGAGATGTCTGGCTTAATCATTTTCTTAATTAAATCATGAGAAACCGAAGAAGAGATAACCAAAAGTAATCCTGCAGCTGTTGAAAGTGCTGCTGCCAAACATCCTGCGGCTACAAGTGCAATTACCCAATTCGGTAAGTCTGCAATTTCTGGATTGGCCATTACCATAATGTCTTGATCGACATATAATTCATTTACAGAGTTGGATGGGTTAACGATTACACGTTCACCATTCACTCCTTTTGAAACGCCATCAAATGCAGGTTTGTTTCCATCGCCTTCCATGGCTGGGCCATCACCTAAATATTGAATTTTACCATCTGCATTTTTATCTGTCCAACCTATTAATCCTAGGTCTTCCCAATTGGTAAACCAAGCAGGCATTTCTTTGTAATCTGTTTCACTTACGGTCTCAATTAGGTTTACACGAGAGAAAACTGCTACGGCTGGTGCTGTAACATAAAGAATTGCGATAAATAATAATGCATAACCTGCAGATTTACGTGCGTCTTTAACACGTTTTACTGTGAAAAAGCGAACAATAACGTGAGGAAGTCCAGCTGTTCCAACCATTAATGCTAATGTAATTGCAATCACATCAATCATGCTTTTAGAACCTTCTGTGTATTTGTCGAAACCTAACTCGGCATTTAAACCATCTAATCGATCAAGTAAATTTACCTCTGGATTGGAGGCCATTGTGTCTCCCATACCAAACATTGGAATAGGATTTCCTGTCATTTGAATTGAAATAAATATTGCAGGAACCATAAATGCGAAGATCAAAACACAATACTGTGCAACTTGCGTATAGGTTATTCCTTTCATTCCTCCCAATACAGCATAAAACAAAACGATAATCATTCCAATGTATACTCCAGTGTCAATTTCGACCTCTAAAAAACGAGAAAATACAACTCCAACTCCAC
This sequence comes from Brumimicrobium mesophilum, assembly GCF_003025005.1. Taxonomy (GTDB): domain Bacteria; phylum Bacteroidota; class Bacteroidia; order Flavobacteriales_D; family Crocinitomicaceae; genus Brumimicrobium; species Brumimicrobium mesophilum. The sequence continues at coordinate 15,559 of NZ_PVSS01000013.1, read as the reverse complement.
GCATTTGTCCTGCCACATAAGTAAATGAGATGATTAATGCACAAAAAACTGCAACTGATCTAGCGGTGTTGCTATAATATCTGTCACCAATAAAATCTGGAACTGTGAATTTTCCAAATTTTCTTAGGTAAGGCGCGAGTAATAACGCTAATAAAACGTATCCACCTGTCCATCCCATAAGGAAAACTGAACCATCATATCCCATAAAGGAAATGATTCCAGCCATGGAGATAAATGAAGCTGCCGACATCCAGTCAGCTGCGGTTGCCATTCCATTGGCAATGGGTCCAACTCCACCTCCGGCAACGTAAAATTCTTTTGTTGATCCGGCGCGAGACCAGATTGCGATTCCAATATATAGGGCAAAAGAAATCCCTACAAATAAATATGTTAATAATTGTCCGTCCATAATTTCTATTTTTTAATCTTCGTCATAACCATATTTCTTATCTAGCTTATTCATCAGGCGAACGTACACGAAAATGAGTACGACGAATACCAAAATAGAGCCTTGTTGCGCAAACCAGAATCCGAGTTTAAAACCTCCAATTTTTATTGTGTTTAAAGCATCCTTAAACATGATTCCAGCGCCATAAGAGACTAAAAACCAAATAGACAACAGTATGACTAAGTAGCGTACGTTTTCGCGCCAGTAAGCTTTTGCATTTTCATCTTTGTTTTTCATAAGTTCTTGTTATTATTAGTTTATAAATAAAGCATGGTTTGTAGAGTAAGTTGGTGATCAGTTGAGTTCATGAATGTTTCGTTTTGATAGCCAACCGTGATTTTTGCATTGTGTCCATTAAAGAATAGGTTGAATCCTCCACCAATGTTTGTTTTGCTTAAAGAATTAAAGTCTAAATCATGATTTCCGTATGAAATATAAGGTTGAAATTTTGCTCCTTTTATATCACCAGGAATTAAATAGCCAACATGACCATAATACATCATCCCTGTTGAGTAAGGACCAAAATTAAAGTCTGTTCCATAATCGTTATGTTGTGCTAAGGCATATGCAGTAAGTGCAGCTCCATTTTCTCCAAGGGGATGATCATAGAAAACATCAATTGCAAAATGTTGTACATCTTCTGATTGGATATTTAAATTGTTATCTAAGCGAACAACACCGTTTGGATGTAAGAAAAAACCAGCTCCAATATTCAATAATTTTTTGCCCCCGTTATAGGTTCCTGTTTTATAGGGTAAAAAGTTGGATTCTGTGTCCAAAAGATTGTATACAAAATATCCCCCGTAAGTTTTTCCGGCATCTCTAGAACCGAGTAGTTTTCTTCCTTGATAAATCGTTTCATTACTTAAAATGTCTCTTTCATCTAAAGTATTTGTGATGGCTTCATTTATCGATACTTGATATTGAAATTTACCAAAACTTCCTTTCATAAAGAAACCAAGGTGTCGAGCAAATTGATCTGATAATCCTAAAGTTGACCAACCTGGACGGTAATTGTCCAAAGTCATCATGTTCAATGTACTTTGAGCGTTTAATCGCGACAACCCGTTCCAATAATGTAAACCACCACCAATAACATGGTTTTTATGCACACTGTACTGCACCCAAGCGTCATGCATAAAAAGTTGTGCTCCTGCTGATTGCCCAGTTGGAGACATGTTATTTGCGTCTAAACTGTTTAAACCAAAATGGGTTACAACAAGAAAGTTATCAAGTAACTGACCATAGGCCAAAAACCTTGCTCTACGTAATTTCATGTTGATCAGACTTTCTGTTGGTGCTGGAGCATCATCCATGACCGCCTGAAACTGGGTCCATGCTAAAAAGCGAATGTATTTCTGACCTTCATCATCGAATTTAATTTTAAATCCTCCGTCGTAGTTTGGATTTCCTTGTCCTTGTACGTTAAAAACTAACAAGATGGATAAAATAGATAAGAATGTAAGTTTTTTCATTTTCGAGTGTTTGTAGTGTCGATATTTTCTCATATCAACCCTACGAACTTGAAAATAATTTGAAAGAAAATAAATGTTAATATATATATATGGTAAATAGTATATATAAATTATTTCCTGAACTGTTTAATATCAGTGGATTATTTAAATCTCTCCCATTTAATAACCATGTATTTATCACCTAACTCTGTAACGATAACACCAGCTCCTTTTGTGTTGTTTGGATCAGTGAAGTATTTAGGTAATTCACTTTGGCTTAGAATTTTATAGGTCGGATGGTAATTTAAGTCTTTGACTTTGTTAATGTTGTATTTTTTTACCCAATTCATTACACTTACATGAGAAACGCCAATAATCCTCTCGATTTCTCTATAGGTTAGCCCTTCAAGGTAGAGTTGTAGCGCTTTTGTGACATAGTACATGTCGATCTGTTTCCCCGTTTTATTTACCGTGAAATGGTATCCACAATCCTTGCATTTATAACGCTGTTTTTCATTAATAACACCACTTTTAACTACGTTTTTGGACTGACATTGAGGACAATATTTCATGATATATAGTAATTTAGCATAAATATATCAAATTAGCAATATATATATGGGTGGATTTTGCTTTTTTTTCGACAAGGTTTTTTGAAACTACCGTTTTTATTGGAGGTTCAACCAAAAGAATATTTTTCAGATTAAAAATGAACCATAGTTCACCGATAAACGCTAAGGTCTATTAAGAATTGGGGGTATGAATAAATGGGGTTTTGATTATCTAATTTAGGACACCTTAAATTTTCTATAACGGACGTTGCCTTCGACAGGCTCAGTCAACGTGAGAAAAGATGCATGTATAGACGAATTGCAATCCGTCCCTACTGCAATACCTCAATAGCTTTATTGATTTCCTTATCCGTCTTGTTGAAAATATAATACGCTCCCAATTCCAGCCATTTCTGACGTGCAATTTCAGCCTTTATACTTGTCTTTATACGTTCAGAAGATTGATTAAACTCCTTCTCATTAAAAGTAATATCATGCTTCTCAGCAGCGTACTTTTTAAAGTCATTCAAAACCTTCTCAGAAACAGTAAATTCACGGTCAAAGGCTTGAACATTTCCATATTTATTCATGTCATGAAAACGAGCAAATTGATATGAAAACTCATTAAAAACATTCGCATATTGTAATCTTCTGTAATAAGTAGAACTTCCTGTGGTGTCTAAGGCAACAAAAATATCTGGCATAATTCCACCACCACCATAAACAGTTTTTCCTTTTGGAGTGGTGTATTTCAATGAATCAGCGAATAAACTACTGTCCAATTCATACAATTCCCCATTTTCATAACGGTTGTATTCATCCATCATGTAGTCTTCGTAATTCTCCATGTACGGCTTTTGAATACTTCTTCCAGTTGGAGTGTAGTAGCGTGAAACGGTCAATCGTAGATTACTTCCGTCTTTCAATTGAATATCCTGTTGCACCAATCCTTTTCCGAATGAACGACGACCAATCACAATTCCTCTGTCATTGTCTTGAATCGCACCCGCCACGATTTCACTCGCAGAAGCCGAACTGCTGTTGATTAAAACAGCCATATCAACTGCTCCTAAAAACGGTTTACTTTCAGAATACAGCACTCTTTCAGGATTGTTTTTTCCTTTTGTTGAAACGATAGGCGTTCCTTTTTCAAGAATGGCATCCAAAATTGAAACTGCACTTCCTAAAACTCCACCACCATTATAGCGCAAGTCGAAAACCAGTTTTTTCATTCCTTTGCTTTGCAAACTGTAGGCCGCAGCATAAAATTCATTGGCAGATAACATGCTGAATTGCCCCAAACGAATATATCCTATTTCATCTGTTAACATATAATAAGCGTTAATCGATTCAATTGGAACAGCTCCACGAATAACTTTCTTCTTTAATTCTTCGCCATTTCTTAAAATCGTCACATTCACTGGAGTTCCTTCTTGACCTTTCAATAATTCTCTCACATGTTCATTCGACAAACCAACATTGGCAATATCTTCGCCATCTACGTTGATAATCTGATCAAATTTTCGAATTCCAACTTTAAAAGCAGGCGATTGGTCAATCACATTCACCACGCTCAACGTATCGTCATAAATTGTAAATCGAATTCCAACACCACCAAATTTCCCTTGAATACTTTCACTCATTGCAGCTAAGTCTTCGGCTGCGATGTAATTTGAATGTGGATCTAATCCGTGTAATAAATCAGTAATCGTTTTTTCGAACAGTATTTTTTTGTCAATGGAATCCACATATTCTCTGTCCAAAACTTGAATAATATCCGCTAGTTTTTGTTCATATTTTCCTTCAGCAGAAGAAGTCGAATAAGAAGTTTTTCCTTTCGTTAAGAACATTCCTAAAAATATTCCTACTACAATCAATAAACTTCCAATTAATGGATATAATGCTTTGTTTGAGCTATTCATTCTCGATATTTGTTATTTGTTCAATGTTAATTCCAGCTGTTCTTAAAAAATGTACACCAGAATCATCTTTGTAATGATCAATGTAAACGACACGTATTATTCCTGCTTGTAAAACGAGTTTACTGCAATCCTTGCATGGCGACATCGTTAAATATAACGTTGCCCCTTTCGCATTATTGGTCGATTTCGCAACTTTTAAAATGGCGTTCGCTTCAGCATGCAAAACATACCAATGCGTTTTCTCATTTTCATCCTCACAGCAATTGTCAAAGCCAGACGGAGTACCATTGTACCCATCAGAGATAATCATATCATCTCTAACAATTAAAGCACCTACTTGTTTACGGTTGCAATGCGAGAGCTGTGCCCATTCTTTAGCCATTCGTAAATAGGCTTTGTCATATCGAAGTTGCTTTGCTTTGGTCATGTTTCTTAATTATACCGACAAAAATAGGGTTAATTTTAATTTGGGAGTAGATTGTTGGGATGGATTTGGGAAATGGGGGAGTGGTGGGGGTTGGAATTGGGGGATTTGGGCATTCCCCAGATCTTCTTTTCCGTAAACTCCAAAAAAAATCTGGGTCGGGCTTTCCGCTGTATCGTTTTATTACCGCAAGTAAAAACTTGTGGTAATAAAAAGGATGCCGCTGCTATCCCTAATGCGGGATTTGGACTGAAAGAACAGAAATTAATGATATATTTGATGTAAGGCAATAAAAGAGGGCTAAATTCAAGCGTTAGCGATAATTAAAACCAATAAATGAATATAAGCAATAAATATGATGCTGAATTTCCAAATATGAAAGGTTTTAATAATTTTGAAAAAGTGCAACTGTATGTTGCATAAATACCATGGGACGTAATATTCTGATATTCAAAAAATCAAAAGACTTTAATGAAGCACTCTATTATTTAGCGTAAACAATTGAAAACATCGAAGCTGGCTTGAATAGCTTTAAAGAGATTATGGAGACGATTAATGGTGAGGAGGAATAATTATAGAAATTAAATCTGAATGAAGTTAAATAAAGTAAAGAAGCTTGAATTAATAAATCTATTAATAGCTAAACCCTCTGTTTTATATGGTGCGGAACAAGAAAACATTATTAAATTATTAGATTATGTTTTTAATACTAAAATTCTGCCATCAGAAGATCCAAGATTCAATAATGCTTACGAAGATTCAAGGCAACATTTAGTCAATAATAATGATTGGGACCTAGAATATACTTTTCTTACAAGGTTTGATATTTTAAAAGAAGATTATCTATTTAAATTAATTGAATATATATTAGAACCCAATTTTCAAGCATCTGAACAGGAAAGATTAGATTTGGTTGACGAACTAAATGAGTTCCTAAACAAGCAAGACCTCTCTATAGAAATGTCTGACTTTAACGAAGATGATTTGCCTATTTTTGAGTTATTAAATTATAATCCTACTAATAAATATCCAGCAGGGGTTAAATACCCAGCAGGGGTAATTCAAAATAAAATCACCTTTTACACTAAAACAGTAGAAGGGTCAATAAAGGATTTTATGACCGAAAAGAAGGATATATTCATTTTAGACTCCTCTAGATACACTTGGAATGATTACAACTTGCAATCAATATTTGACTTAATATACAAAGATTCCGAGGGAAATATTGAACGTTTTGGTGTAGTAAAAATAATCACAAATAACATAGACAACTACTCTAAATCAAATAAAGACTATCCAAACTTTCATACAATATTACCTGTATCCTTTAGTGAATTAGATGAGTCATATTGTAGTCTTGGCCAAGATTTAGATTATTATAATAAACTAAAGGATAAATTTAAACAAAAATTTAGATCAATTCTTTTCGCCTTGCGCGATTGTGCTTTTTTCACAGAAATTGAAGATGCTTTTGAAAAAAAATACTATTTCAAAAACTCCTTAATAAGAAACAACATAGCTGAGAGGACATTAAGAGAAGTAAGACATGAAATAAACGGCAGATCGCGAGCTGACATGTATAAATTCACTTATTTATTTACTCCAAATTTTATTAATTCAGGTAACAGTATACCCATTAAATTAAATTTTGAAAATATTTCAGAAATTCCAAATAGAATATTTGCTATAATTGGGAAAAATGGCGTAGGTAAAACACAGTTTGTTTCTCAGTTAGCAAATAATCTTATAAAGGATGACAATTCATACTTTGAAGGCCCTACTCCTCTTTTTTCTAAAATAATATCACTTTCTTACAGTCCTTTTGATAATTATAAACCATATAAGCCAAGCGAGCATATTGAACATATTTCGTTCAATCTAAGAGATGATCAAGGTAATTTAAGCGATGATCATGGGCGTTCGATAAAGTTTGGTAAGTCTCGTAAACGAATTCAAGAATTGGATAGAGTTGAAGATTGGAAGAAAGTACTTTCGGATTTTCTACCCTCTAATTATATAAATGAAATATTCACTGAAATTGATTTTGAGAAACCAGTTGTAAATATTCAAAAACTAAACTTAATAAGGAAAGAACTTAGCTCTGGCCAACGCGTGTTATTAGAAGGGTTTACCAATATTATTGCTCATATACGTTATGACTCTTTGCTTCTCTTTGATGAGCCTGAAACTCATCTTCATCCAAACGCAATTGCTCAAATAATGAATACTATTTATAGTTTAGTTACAAGGTTTCAATCCTTCTGTATTATTACTACTCACTCTCCTATAATTATCCGTGAGCTTTTTTCGAGAAATGTTTATATTTTTGATCGATTTGAAGATAACTTATCGATTAGAAAAATTGGTTTAGAATCTTTTGGTGCAAATCTTTCAGATATTACAGAAGAAATTTTTGGTACAAGTGAAATTCCTAAACATTACCAATCATTAATAAAATCTTTAAAACGAAAAGGTAAATCTTTAAATCATATTATTAATTCTATAAAAAGTGAGGACATTCCAGTAAGTCTAAATTTACGCCTTTTTATTAGAAGCCTATTCCAAGATTAATCATGAGGAATATTAATGCATATAGTGAGAATTGTTTTGAATTTCATCTTAATCAGGTAAAAAGGAAACAGTTTAAAGCCAATGATCCTGCTTACAAAAGTCGTCTCGATACACTATCACCAAGAATTGATCTATCATATCAAGAATACACTAGGTTAATTTCTGAAGGTAGTTTTGAATTAATACCGAAGAGTGATTTTAGCTCCCAAGAAAAAAAAGATCTCTTATCTCTCTATAGGTATGATACTAAACCAATTCAAGATTTACACATACTTCTAACAACCATAAATAATCGAAAATTCAATACATGTCAAATGTGTTCAATAGATCCTATTGGGTCCTTTGATCATATTGTTCCCAAGGAGGAATTCCCAGAGTTTTCCGTTAACCCATTTAACTTATTTCCATGCTGCTTATCTTGTAACCAAACAAAAGGTAAGCGTTGGCTTGAAAAGGATCGTAGATTATTTTACAACCTATATTACGATACTCTGCCAGACATTGAATTTTTAAAAATAAATTTCAATTCTTATCCAATTCCTGAATTTTCAATTGACAAAACAGCAATACCGTCTGAATTTTATAGATTAACTCTATCTCATTACACTAAATTAAATCTTTTCCAAAGATTTAAAGAGTCCTCTCATGAAGTTATTGACTCTCTTGTTTCTTCTGCAAATGCAATCATTCCAATGATAGGAATAGAGGAATACCGGAAAACTGTCAAAAAATCATCTGACGAAATGCGAGCTTTGTATGGTCATAATCATTGGAAGTCCTTATTACAAGTTGCAATTGTTAATCATGAAGGTTTTGAAAACTTACTTGTCACTTAGTTTATTTTATAGTAAATCATTCTTAAATTGAGATATTATAATTTCTTCCCAAACCACTAACTCTCCCAAAACCCTCCCTTTTCATCAATCCGACAGAAACCTCAAAATATTTCTTAGCTTTGATTTGAAGATTTAAACCAAAACCACCCACTAACCCCCAAAAAAAACCAACATGAGATTTGTAAGACCCAAAATAATAGGGACATTAAAAATTCAAAAGATGATGGCTGGTAATTGGGCTGTAATGAATGATATTAAAAATGCGCCAAACAAAATAATTATTCCTTGTTCTACCATAGTAGAAGGAGAAGAAATCATTCAACAGATCAAAGAAGCCAAGTTTAAAGACGTACTTCATTTTTAAAGATGCTTCTAAATGCTTAAACGAATTGCCCTGTCCATACTTTTAGCCCTAATTTATTGGGTTCCATCCACACTTGTGTTGTTTGACATCATAACGGATGCCGGAATCCTGTTTTCAGATTGGATGATCACCTTTTTACGACCTGGATATATTCTCGGTTTTGCTTTGGGATTTGGTGGTGGAAACTGGGCAGCCATGATAGGTCAAATTATTACACTCATAACCTTATCTGCAATTATATTTTTTATCATCAACCACAAGAAATCTGCTTAAATCCGCATTCACCAGAGGTGAAAATCCGCGTTTATCCGCGTTGCAGAGCTTGTCGATGTATCTGTGTTCCCGAAATTTTTCGGGACCGCGTGCCATTACAGCGCAACCAACATTCACAGCGACCCTTAATAAAACTCATAACCTTATCTACATTTATATTTTCTATCATCAATCACAAGAAATCTGCTTAAATCCGCATTCACCAGAGGTGAAAATCCGCGATAATCCGCGTTGCAGAGCTTGTCGATGTATCTGTGTTCCCGAAAGTTTTCGGGACCGCGTGCCATTACAGCGCAACCAACATTCACAGCGACCCTTAATAAAACTCATAACCTTATCTACATTTATATTTTTTATTATCAATCACAAGAAATCTGCTTAAATCCGCATTCACCAGAGGTGAAAATCCGCGCTTATCCGCGTTGCAGAGCTTGACGATGCATCTGTGTTCACGAAAGTTTTCGGGACCGCGTGCCATTACAGCGCAAACAACATTCACAGCTGTTCTTAATAAAACTTATAACCTTATCTTCAAATATATTTGGATTTCTCTCAATGATAAAAGCAGGAAAAGAATAATTAGCCTAAAAAACGATTATATTTGAGATAGATATGAAAACACTATTTACAATTTTTACAATCACAATCTGCTCTTACGCTTTGTGTCAAAATAAGGCTGATGAAACTCAAGTTACTAACATTGAACAATACATCAATAAGCACGTTGAGAATGGAAAATTTAATGGTAATCTGTTTATCGCTAAAGGAGAAAATGTGCTTTATTCTAATTCCTTTGGACTGGCCAATAGAGAAAACAACATTAAAAATGAGGAGACGACTAAATTTCTAATTGGTTCAATAACTAAACCTTTTACTGCTTTAGGTATTTTGATTTTAGAAAAGGAAGGAAAACTCAAATTGAGCGATAAATTGTCGAAATATTTCCCGAAATTTCAAGCTGCTGATGACATTACAATTGAGCATTTACTCACCCATACTTCAGGGATTTCCGATTATAAAATTTTACCCAACTGGAAAGCAGATAGCAAATCCGATTTAACAACGCCTCAAAAAACAATCAACGAAATGAGCACCCAGCCATTGCTGTTTCAACCCGGAAAAAGCTTTAGGTATTCAAATGTAGGTTACATTTTGTTGGGTTTAATCATCGAAGAGGCGAGTGGGGAAGCTTTTGCAGATTTTATCCAAAAGAAAATACTTATTCCTTTAGACCTAAAAAACACTGGAATAATCAACAATAAAGATGTTGTAATGAATTTAGCAAGTGGATATACCACAAACCCAAACGCAACTCTAAAAGCCGAATACATCAATTATGATCAACCTTTTTCTTCTGGAAACATGTATTCTTCTACGCAAGATTTATGGAAATTTACTCAGGCCATCTTGCAAGGAAGACTGATTTCAGGTGAAAAGTCAAAACAAATCTTCGAAAGCGGAGAATATTATGGTTACGGTTGGGGAATTAGAAATTTTGACGGAATTGTAGCCTTCGGACATTACGGAGGAATGAACGGTTTTATAGGTGCAATTACCTATATTCCTCATGCTGAAATGTTTATTTGTTTGCTCACCAATGATGACAATACACCCAAAATAAGGATCACTGATGACCTTGTTGCTATCCTTCACAATAAGGACATTCCTTTGCCTGAGGAAACAAAACTCATTAAAGTTCCAAACAAAATAAGGCAACAAATTCTCGGGAAATATTTAGTAAAAGAATCCATTGTTTTAAATGTTTTTGAAGAGAACGGAAAACTATTTTTACAAGAAAGTGGTCAAGCCAAACATGAGATGTTTCCCTATGAAAATTATAAATATTCTTTTGAATTGTTAGAGTTTAACTTGTTTTTTGAAAAGCTAGAAAAAGACAAGACTCAAATATTAAAATTTGTTGGAAAAGATACTATTTTAGAGGCGGTTAGAATAAAATATACGAAACAATAACTTAGAAATGTAGGAGTCAGAAAAGAATAAAAAGCCTCAAAACGAGTATATCTTATTCGTTTTTTTCTAGTATCCTTCCTCCGTATCTCTGCGACAATTGACGGAATCATATTTTCAGATTGGATGGTCACTTTTTTACAACCTGGATATATTCTCGGTTTTACTTTAGGATTTGGATGTAGTAATTATGCTAGAATGAATGATATTAAAAATGCGCCAAATAAAAATTAAATGAGACTGGTACTTTTTATAGTTTAAATTGAATTGTGCATATTGCACAATTAACAATAAGAGATTAACAAACATATGAGAAACATCATGTTAAACATCTTAATTCTCACAAGCTTATTTTTAGGCTGTGAGCAAGGTGGGCAACCTACAATACCCCAAGCAAAAAAATCTGAATTTAGGGTTTCTCAACATTATTCTGAATTCACATCGAAAATGGAAAACTATGACACTTTAAATATCGAAGTCAATCTGTCCATCTGCCAATGGAGTGAATATGACCAATTACAAATCACGAAATTCAATGATAGTGTTTTCATTCAATTAAAAGAAAAAAGTGTTATGTATGATGAACCTCTTCATTTCACAAAAGTCTTTTATAAAATGAAATCAGATACATTGAATTTGGAGAAAATGATGACCGATTTTGAGGATTCAATACAAAGTAGCAGTCCCTTTTTTGTGTTAACAAATCCAAAAGAAAGAGACACAATTAATTTGAATACAACAGGACTTGGTAATCGTGAGTTTATGGCTGAACGTTATCGAAGAATAATGCTAGAATTTTATCCTGAAGAAATGAATGAGCTTCAAATGGAATTTAGAATTCCACCGCAGCTACCTTGATAAATTTCCAAGTGATTCTCACCCAGTATACTTATATCCAACTCCACGAATACTATGAAACAATTCAGGGTTTTTCGCATCTACTTCAAACAATTTTCTAAACGATAAAATATAATTATCAATAGTCCTCGTTGTTGGATAGGTGTCAGTTCCCCAGAGTTGGTCCAAAATAAAATCTCTGGACAAAACTTCTCCTGCATGGTCAACAAATAGATAGAGGAGTTCAATTTCTCTTTTTGATAATTCTGTGATAGTTTCTTCGTCCTTTTTAACTTCGTAAGTGAGTAAATTCACATTGAAATCTCCAATTGCAAAGCTTTCTGATTCAGTTTGTAAGTCTTTAGGATTTTTTCCTTGGTGCCTTAAAATTAAAACCTGAACACGTAAAAGTAGTTCTTCCAAATCGAATGGTTTGGCTAGAAAATCATCGGCTCCTAAACGAAGTCCTTTGATTTTATCTGAAGAAGTTCCTTTGGCAGAAACAAATAAAATCGGAGTGTCAGCCACACTTTTATACATGGAGCAAATATCCCAACCGCTTACTTCTGGTAACATTACATCTAGAATCACCAAGTCATATTCGCCTACAGTGTGTGCATGATCAATTGCTGTTCTTCCATTCGAAATACAAACCACATTGAAACCTTCAAGCTTTAAGTTTAATTCAACCACATTGCTTAAGCTTTGCTCATCTTCGATTAGTAATATTTTTTTATTTGTGTTCGGCATTTTGTTTTGTACACCTCCTAGTGCTGTTCTAAATTTTAATTTAATCCATCAATTTCAATAATCTTGACATACAAAAATACAATTCGTGCTGACTTATTCGCTATAAATTACCTTTATTATAATCGGAATTTTCCTAAAGTTAACATTGCGAAACCAATTTTCGAAAATTTATATCGTCACAAGTATCTATAATCCTCTTTTTTTCGTTTATTTTACAGAAAATTAACGCTGAAGACTTTTTTGCAAAGTCTATTTAGCCTTTTAATTCAAAATAACGAGTATTGATGGATAAACTGGTTGCTCAATTTCCAAAACAAATTGCGGATGCTATTGAAATAGCTTCACGTTGCGAATTTTCCTTTTATAAAAACAAAACTTTTAGCAACGTAGTTATCTGCGGAATGGGAGGTTCTGGTATTGGTGGAAAAATGGTTTTACAGTTATTTGCAGATCAAGCGAATCTGCCAATAGTTTTGGTCCAAAATTATGCAATTCCAGCTTTCGTTAATGAAAACACTTTGGTCATTGGTTCCTCTTATTCTGGTAACACAGAAGAAACGATGACTGCTGTGAAGTTAGCCAAAGATAAAGGAGCAACAATTGTTGGGGTGAGTTCTGGTGGTGAAATGTTGCAATTTTGTAAAGAAAACAATTATGAAAGCGTAAAATTACCAGGTGGGAATCCTCCTCGTAGCATGTTGGCTTTTTCTTCTGTTCAATTGATTAATATTTTGTCAGTTGCGGGAATCATAAATGGAGATGCTATCGATTCTATTGCTAAATGTCGCCTTTTATTAAATGAAGAATTAATTACAATTAAAGATGAAGCCAAGAAGTTAGCTCAACATCTTTATAATAAACATAGTGTTTTCTATACAGATTCGGAATTGGAGTTTGTGGCAATTAGAGCACGTCAACAAATCAATGAAAACAGTAAACAATTGTGTTGGCACCATGTTATTCCTGAAATGAACCACAATGAACTTGTTGGTTGGGCAGGAGGAAACGATAGTTTTGCGGCAGTTTTCTTTGTTTCTAAATATTTATCTGATAGAAATATTAAAAGGACAGAATTGACCACTGAAATCATTACTAAAAATAATGCAAGTGTTTTAATGATTGAAGGAAAAGGAAAAACTGTTATCGAAGAAGCATTCTATTTCACACACATTATTGATTGGGCATCTTTATATTTAGCAGAATTGAACGAAGTAGACGCTGTTGAAGTTAGAGTAATCGATTATTTGAAAAGTACCTTAGAAAAAAACTGAATTATGCCAGCCGAGGTTATTCTGGAAGATTTGGGTTCTATTGATTATAAAGAAGCTTGGGATTACCAAGAGAAAATCTTTAAATCAATTGTTGATCTTAAAATCAAGATCCGTAGGAATGAATCTTCTGAGTTAACAAAAAACCATCTTTTATTTTGTGAGCACCCACATGTCTATACTTTAGGCAAAAGTGGTGATCAATCTCATTTATTGCTTTCTGATGAGCGTTTAGAAGAAATTAAGGCTACATATTACAAAATCAATAGAGGAGGTGACATTACTTATCATGGTCCCGGACAGTTGGTGATGTATCCTATTTTCGATTTAGAATCTTATTTCTTTACCGATATTCATAAATACATGCGCTTTTTGGAAGAAGCCGTGATCCTAACTTTGGCAGAATACGGAATTGAGTCGGGTAGGGTGGAAGGTTACACTGGAGTTTGGCTAGATGGTGGAACATCCAATGAACGCAAAATTTGCGCAATGGGCGTAAAGTCTTCGCGATGGGTTACTATGCACGGAATTGGTTTTAATGTAAATACTGACCTCAATTATTTTAATTACATCGTTCCTTGCGGCATTGAAGATAAAAGTGTAACTTCACTTGCGAAGGAATTGGGTCATCCAGTGGATATGGATGAGGTTAAAACCAAGCTTCAAAACCACGTAGCTTCACTTTTTAATGCGAAATACATCAAAAAATAAAAAAGGTATTGGGAGAACGGTAAAACGACTTCTTCTCTTCTTGTTTTTGTTTCTTGTTTTTGTCAATTTAATGATTTTTTTAACGGGTAAAACCTATCTCTATAAAGGAATTCAATCCACCTATTTAAAAGGAAATTCTGGTCCTGGAATCTATGACTCTATTTTGTTTCCTGTTCGCGTGGCCAAACATTCTAAGGCACCTGAAGAATGGATTGTTAGATCTTCAAATATTCCTTTAAACTCGGCATTTGTTGATACGCTTAATGAAATAAATACAACTTCATTCTTGATAGTAAAAGAAGGAGAAATCATTCATGAATCTTATTTTGGAGACCATTCTGAATCGATGAAATCTAACTCTTTTTCCATGGCGAAAAGTTTTATTGGAATGTTAATTGGAATTGCAATTGATAAGGGTGAAATAGATGATTTTGACGCGCCAATAAGCGATTATCTGCCCTTCGAATTGTCGCAAGACGAAGGAATCACTATTCGCCATCTCTTGGGTATGTCTAGCGGTTTAGATTGGTCTGAAAGTGGAAGTAATCCGCTTTCCAATAATGCAGAAGCTTATTATACTTCCGAACTCACGGATTTTATGAAGAATGAGGAATTTACTGAAGCTCCAGGAGTAAATTTTAAATATGCCAGTGGAAATAGTCAATTGCTTGGAATCATTTTGGAAAGTGCCACAGGAAAAACAGCAACAGCATATTTTCATGAACATATTTGGTCAAAAATTGGAACTGAAAATGACTTGTTATGGAGTCTAGACCATGAGAAAGGTGTAGAAAAAACTTTTTGTTGTGCTTATGCCACTACACGTGATTATGCAAAAATTGGACAGCTCATTCTAAATAATGGGAAATGGGGAGAAAAGCAGGTGATTTCAGCGGAAACCTTGAAAACCCTTACTTCACCATTCAATTTGAAATCACCATTTTATGGATTACATTTCTGGATTGTAGATCATCCGAAATATCCAGCAATCTATGCAAGGGGAATCTTAGGACAATATATCATCGTTATTCCTTCCATAAATGTAGTTATTGTGAGAACGGGTCATCAACGAAAAGACAAGTATCATATTCCAGAGCAAAAGAAAGACGATTTCGATTTTGTACTTAAAAACAGCTACAAAGAACACCATCCATTGGATCTTTTTAATTATTTTTCCATCCT
>NZ_PVSS01000012.1 GCF_003025005.1 Brumimicrobium mesophilum | reverse complement strand
ATATTCCTACAGCGTTCACGCCAGATTTTGACGAACACAATCAACTGTTTGAACCAATATTTGCGGCAGGATTTAACCCAGATGATTACAACTTTAAAGTTTTCAATCGTTATGGAGAAATTCTTTTCGAATCAAATGACCACAAAGTTGGTTGGGACGGAACTTACAATGGTAAAATGAGTGAAGAAGGAACCTATGTATATAAAATCGAATTTGGGATAGAAAAAAGTCCTGAACGAGAAGTTGTTACTGGACATTTTACTTTATTGAAATAGTTCTCGAAAAAAGAACTACAAATTAAAAACGGTTGCCAAGCGTTAAGAAACGCAACGCAACCGTTTTTTTTATTCACTTTTAAACTCTTTACAAAACTAAGGATAATTTCATTATTCTAACCTTTACCGAATAATAATGTAAAAAAAAGTCAGCATAACTATTATAAATGTAAAGCAATATTTTCCAGGGAAAGGAATATTAAGAAATTCTCTACAAAATAAACCTAACAAACTCCCCCCATAACATCCTAACTACAACCTTATTAAGGATATTACTCAAACAAAAAGGCTGCAACTTGTACAAATACTAGCTGCAGCCTTTTTTATATTTTCACTTTAAACTCTCCCTCATACCTGTGGGAAATTTTATTGTTCAATTCTATCCTTTTTGTAAGAGTTTCTTCAAGCTCACTTTTTCATCAATAATATTGTATAAATCTGAAATTGCAACACGTTCTTGATTCATAGTGTCTCTATCACGAATTGTCACCGTGTTGTCCTCCAAAGTTTGATGATCAACTGTTACGTGGAATGGTGTTCCGATAGCATCTTGGCGACGGTAACGTTTTCCAATTGAATCTTTCTCATCGTATTGACAGTTGAAATCAAATTTCAATTCATCAATAATCTCCATTGCCTTGTCTGGCAGTCCATCTTTTTTCGTTAACGGCATTACCGCAACTTTATAAGGCGCCAAAGCAGGTGGAATTGACAAAACAACTCTTTCTGAACCATCTTCTAATGTTTCATTTTTCAATGATGAACTAAATACAGCCAAGAACATTCTATCCAAACCTACAGAAGTTTCAACTACAAAAGGAACATAACTTTTCTTCAATTCAGGATCGAAAAACTGTAATTTTTTCCCTGAATGTTCTTCGTGTGCCTTAAGGTCAAAATCTGTTCTAGAATGAATTCCTTCTAGTTCTTTAAAACCCATTGGGAAATCAAATTCGATATCAGAAGCAGCGTTTGCATAATGCGCCAATTGAATATGGTCATGATCTCTGTAGAATTCTTCTCCAAGACCTAAAGCTTTATGCCATTTATTTCTTTTTTCTTTCCAGTGTTCGTACCACTTCAACTCTTCTCCTGGACGCACAAAATATTGCATTTCCATTTGTTCGAATTCACGCATACGGAAGATAAATTGACGTGCAACGATTTCGTTACGGAAAGCTTTACCAATTTGGGCAATTCCAAAAGGTATTTTCATTCTTCCTGTTTTCTGAACATTGAGGAAGTTTACAAAAATTCCTTGCGCAGTTTCAGGACGTAAATATATTTTTGAAGTATCATCAGCAACTGAACCTAATTCAGTTGAGAACATTAAGTTGAATTGTCTTACCTCTGTCCAATTTTTAGAACCAGAAACAGGACAAGCAATTCCAAGATCATCTATCATCCCTTTCAAAGCTGCTAAATCGTCATCTTTGAAAATAACTTCAAGCTTCCCTTCTAGTTCATCAATTTTATCTTGATTTCTTTTCACGTTCGGATTCGTTGCTAAGAATTGCTCAACATCGAAATCATCACCAAAGCGTTTTTTTCCTTTTTGAACATCTTTCGCGATTTTCTCACGGTATTTTTCAATATGCTCTTCAACAAGAACATCCGCACGGTATCGCTTTTTAGAATCTTTGTTGTCGATCATAGGATCGTTGAAAGCTTCAGTGTGCCCAGAGGCCTTCCAAGTTTTAGGGTGCATAAAAATAGCGGCATCTAAACCCACAATTTCGTCGTTCATTTGAACCATTGCAGCCCACCAATATTTCTTAATGTTGTTTTTCAATTCAACACCTAACTGACCATAATCATATGTTGCCGATAACCCATCATAAATCTCTGAAGATGGAAATACATATCCATACTCTTTAGCATGGGAAATCACCTCTTTTAGCTTGTCTTCACTCTTTTTCATGGAGGCAAAATTAGCAATTTTTAATCAATTGATTCAATTAGAAATTACGAATTATGAACTTTATACCTTGTATTTCCATAAATAATGTTGATCACTTTCACGAACAAGCAAGATTAATTTAATGTATAGAATTCCAAAATGAATTTAAAAAACCTTATTGATTTTTTATATTAGCAGATATCTTATAAATACAGAATGGCGAAAATAAAATACACCGAAGAAAGATTAAAAGGAAGTTTACGCATGGGAAAACTCTTTTTAGGACTTGGTTTATTTTTCATTCTGC
This sequence comes from Brumimicrobium mesophilum, assembly GCF_003025005.1. Classification (GTDB taxonomy): domain Bacteria; phylum Bacteroidota; class Bacteroidia; order Flavobacteriales_D; family Crocinitomicaceae; genus Brumimicrobium; species Brumimicrobium mesophilum. The sequence continues at coordinate 135,665 of NZ_PVSS01000012.1, read as the reverse complement.
TTTCCTTTGTCTACAAAGACTGGGAAGGCATTTCTCCTTTGGCCATTGGAGTAGGTGAAATTAGTGCTGGAATAGTTATGCTTTTTGTGTATTCTTATCAGAAAAAAAAGCAATACCTTTCAATTCAAGCAGATGAAATAACTAAACATGGGATATTTTCAAAAAAAATTGATCTCAAAGACATTATAGCGATAAAGGAATTTGCTGGTGACATCAAACTAAAAACAGAACGAGGTGAGTTTGTTATAGACACACAAACTATTGCGCCTGACTCACTGGAAGAGTTAAAAACTATTTTAAGCCGAATTATTCCGCAGGCAGAATTTAAACACTAATATTTTATACATCAATTCACTGACTTCAAAGGAATTAAGGATTTAAACATCATTTGACATCCAAAGGTAATAATTGACATTATTTCTAAATCAAAATTGGTTTAATCACTCTTTTTTAGTTCTTTTGTTAAGAAATCAGAAGATCAATTTTAGATTTAGTTTAAACAACTTAAAATCATTGGACAATTAAACGAATTTACAACCGTTCTAACGAAAAAAATATAATATGAAATCACTACTATTAATTGCCTTTACATTCGCCATAGGATTTGCAATTGCCCAACCAAGAGTTGTCACTTTTGAGTCTGACGAGGGCTCAAGGGAAGACCAAAGTGGTTATGAAATGAATGTTTTTAAGATCAGCTTATTTGAGCTAGCAGCCGGAGATTTCCCCATTTATTATGAACGAGTTTTAAGCAATTCATTTTCTGCTGAGGCAAGTTTAGGATTAACGTTTGGGGATTACACAGCTTCAATTTTCTCTGATTATGACTCTCCTTTTAACTACAATATTGATGCTAAATACGGCTTTAGTTTTTCACTTGCTCTCCGTTTTTATCCAATCGCATCTTTAGAAGACTTTTACATTTCGCCAGAATTTAAGTTTAGAAATTTCAATTGGTCGAGAGATATAGATCAATACAATCCATATCCACCATATGAAAATGTTGTAACGCAAACCGTGGATGAAACAAGAACGTACTTAATGCCGAGGATTAATCTAGGCTACATCACTTTTTATGACAACAATCTTTCATTTGATTGGCACATTGGAGTTGGAATGAACACACCTACAGAAAGTGTTTTCAATTATCAAACACTACAAGTACAAAGTGAAAAACTTAATACTCGTCCAAGATTTCACTTTGGTTTTAAAATCGGCTACGTATTTTAGCCACTTAATTAGAAATATAACCTTTTAAATATCATTATGAAAAACACTTTTTTTAACCTCGCACTACTAATCTTCTGCTTTACATTTGGTAATTTAAATTTTGCCCAAGACATTGAAGTGAACATTGGGAAGGAAACAAAAACCGAAAAGAGAGAAACAATAGCATCAGCCCACCATGCTGGAGACGATGTGATTGTATTAAAAAGTACGATGAGATTACTTCGTTCGAATAATTACTTCTTAGAAATTTTTGATGAAAAGATGGATTTCGTAAAAAGAAACGAAATTACACTTCCAGATGATGACTTGAATATCTATCAAATGATGTACGTCAATGAGAAAATCTATATGTTCATGCTGAAAAATGACAAGAGAGAAGAAAAAAACACATTATATGGAACAACTATCAACAGAGATGGGAAGTTCGATTCTGATATTTTTGAACTAAAAGAAGTTGATATTTTAAAAAGTAGCTTTAATTTGTTTACCATTTCTCTATCTGAGGACTCTACGCATTTCTTGGTACAATCCTCTCCATGGTCTAGAGATGAGGATCAAGATGCAAGCAGTGATTTCTTAATTGTAGATTTAGATTTTCAAGAAGTAGATAACGTTTCCATAAATTTTCCTTATAATGAGCGCGACTTCTCAATTAGAAGCATTCAATTAGATGCCAAAGGAAACATTCACATGTTAACTTCAATAGCAATTGAAGAAACAAGGAGAAAAACTTTGTTCAACACATCGGTTGAAAAGGAGGCACGCGTTTTCACATTATACAAAGGTGAAAGTGAAGTTGAAGAATATGAAATCAACTTATTAAATGAAGAGGCTGGATTTATCAGTCAAATAAAGATGAAAACAGATAAACTTGGAAGACTTCAATGTGCTGGTTTTTATTCTGACAAAAAAGGAAATTCTACAAGAGGAGTATTTGCATTTACAATAGATACTGATACTAAGGAAATCAGCAATGTGAGTTCTCAAGAATTTACTGACGAATATTTGAATCAGTTTTTGTCTGATAAGCAAATCCGTAAAAAGGAACGTAAATCAGAAAGAAATGCCAAGAAGAATCCTTACGAAAGATTATATAATTATCGAATTAGAGATATCGTAATGAAAAAAGGAGGCGGTTTTTATATGGTTGCAGAATATTATGAATTACGAGTTACAACCACAACGACTTCGAATGGAGCGACTAGAACAACTTACCACTACTACTATAATGATTTAATGGTAATTGATGTATTAAAAGATAATTCAGTTGAATGGTATGCAAGAGTTCCAAAAAGGCAACATTCTACAAATGATGGCGGCAGATTCTCTGGAATTATTACTGGATTGAACAATGACAACTCATTAAACATCATATTTAACGACAATACAGAAACATCTACAGTTGTTGACCATGATAATTCTAGAAGTTTAAAATTAAAAAAATCAACAGTTGTATTAGTAAAATTTGAAGAAGACGGGAATGCTACAAAAACTCCATTATTCAGTTCAAAAGAACTGAAAACATATGTTATCCCAGGCGCTAGTCCAGTAGGAAGAGAAAATGATCTTGTACTTTATTCATTAGGCAAGAAAAAGAACAGATTTACGAATGTAATCTTGAATTAAAAAGTGGAGAATTTAGGTTTTGTAAAAGTCGTTCTGGATTTATTTCTAGAGCGGCTTTTTTGTGTCTTGAGATAATTATGAATGTTAATAATTTGTGGAGTATTGAATTCCAACTTCGTTTTAATTGTACCTTTTTTAACCGAGCAGAGCGTTAAGAAGTCGCCAAGAACGCAGAGGTTTTAAATGGGTTGGAAAGAGGGAACAAATGATAATTGATAACTGATAACTGATAACTTTAGAGTATTAAAAATCAATTACGTGTTTTTGAAGGAAGATATTAAAGGGTATGTTTCAACTTGGACAATTTGAGGTTTGGAGAATTGAAAAGAAGATTCTGAGGAGGCAAATATTAATTAATCAAACCATTCAACAATTTCGTAAGATTTGGGAAAGTGAAACTTTTTGAAGACACTTCTCTAGAAGAAAGCCCATTTAAAGAATGATCATCCTGCACTTCATCCGTTTTCACATTTACAGCTGACAATGTTGATTGCGTTACTTTTTTAAGTTTAGCAGAATACCGGTTATCTGCTAATCCCCCAATAACTTTAATCATTTTATCTGTTGATGTTTTTTTGATATCGAAATAAACTTTGATTTGACTTAAAGGATGCTCATCATCGAAAGCAACCTCCACTTCTGAAACTCCACCTGTATCCAATAGTCCTTTTCTGATAGCAGCACCACAACCCTTTTGACACATCATTCCTTCAATATCGAATGTAGCAAGGTGAGTTGGAAAAATATTTTTTTCTTCCGAAATTTCAGGAGTTAAAAGCTCATTAGATTCGCATCCAAATAGAAAAGATGAAAGAATTGTCAAAAAGAATAATTGTCTCATTGGTAAATTATTTTATCAAAAATAAGAAAACATTCAATAAACAGCAAAGTAATATCTCAATTGTTTAAAATCATGTACTACTTTTGCGGAATGAAAGCAAACCTGAAATACGCTGCGATTTTGATATTACTATCAATAGTTTGGGGAAGTTCTTTTATTCTTATGAAAAGAGGAATGATTGACAAGTCAACTGGAGATACGATTTTCAGTAGTACACAAGTTGGAGCAATGCGTATGCTTTTTGCCTCTTCTGTACTTTTACCAATGGGATTGCGGTCCTTGAAAATCATAACTTCATTCAAAATCGGATTGAGCTTGGCGGTTGTTTCATTAGCGGGTAGTTTTCTTCCTGCATTTTTATTTACTTACGCAGAAACAGGCATCAGTTCTGGCTATGCCGGTATGTTGAACAGTACTGTACCAATTTTCACGTTAATAATTGGGGCATTTTTCTTTCGTCAACAGCTTTTAAAAATGCAAGTTATTGGCGTTCTAATTGGAACCATTGGAATTGTTACACTCGTAAATGGTGTTTCAGTTGTTGACACCTCAGGAACATACCTGCATGTGATGGCAGTAGTATTGGCGACCCTATGTTATGGACTCAGTACAAATACTATGCGGTATAATTTAAGCCATTTACAACCTTTAAAAGTTACATCGGTAGCATTTGTTTTTGCATTTTTACCCGCGGTATTTTGTTTTTTCTACTTCGAAACTCCAACCACAATAATGGAAAATGAACATGCCAAAAAGGCAATGGTTTACATTTTAATTTTGGCTGTAGTTGGTACAGCACTTTCATTGATTTTATTTAACTATTTAATCAGCAAAACATCAGCATTATTTGCCAGTAGTGTTACATATCTAATTCCTATAGTTGCAGTGATCATCGGTTTTTTTGATGGAGAAACAATGAGTTGGATTCAAGTGGCTGCGATGTTGATTATTTTAGTCGGAATTTTTACGGCAAACCGTAAGAAAAAACAAATTGCAAATAAATAGTATTTCGAATAAATAAATTACTATATTTGCAGTCCGAATTTTATAGGAATATTAATAATTAATTAAATTAGCTATGTACGCAATTGTAGAGATAGCAGGGCAACAATTCAAAGTTGAAAAAGATCAACGTTTGTTTGTACACCGTTTAGACGCTAAAGAAGGAGACAAAATCGACTTTGACCGTGTTTTATTGACTGGTGACAATGATAAAGTTAACGTTGGCGCCCCAGCTATAGATGGTGTAACAGTTTCTGCAACAGTAGAACGTCACCTGAAAGGAGATAAAGTAATTATCTTCAAAAAGAAGAGAAGAAAAGGTTACCAGAAACAAAATGGTCACCGTCAACAGTTCACGGAAGTGACTATTACAGGAATTAAGGCATAAACCAAAGGTTGTAGAATTTAATTCTACAATTGAAAAAACTAAATAAGATGGCACATAAAAAAGGAGTCGGAAGTTCGAAAAACGGTCGTGAATCGGAAAGTAAACGCCTTGGTGTAAAAATATTTGGTGGACAAGCTGCAATTGCAGGTAACATTATTGTTCGTCAGAGAGGTACTAAGCATCACCCAGGTTTAAACGTTGGGATTGGTAAAGACCACACCTTGTTTGCATTAACAACAGGAGTTGTTCAATTCACAAAGAAAAGAAATAACCGTTCTTATGTATCAGTTAGCCCATTAGAGGAAAACACTGAAGCATAATTAAAGGTATATATTTATTATAAATGCTATTCGAGAAATCGGATAGCATTTTTTTGTATAATAAATTTCTCCTCTATCCATCCTGGTTTATGCACTATCAAAAGATCTAGTCGTTTATAACGGTTAATAACCCTTAGCATTAGAATAGGTAAAATTCAAAACCAAAGGCTAAATCAAACTTTATCCACTTTTGAAACTAGCACTATCAGAGGACATAGTCGTTTATAACGGTTAATAACGCTTAGCATTAGAATAGTTAAAATTCAAAACCAAAGGCTAAATCAAACTTTATCGACTTTTTAAAACTAGCACTATCAGAGGATCTAGTCGTTTATAACGGTTAATAACGCTTAGCATTAGAATAAGTAAAATTAAAAACCAAAGGCTAAATCAAACTTTATCGACTTTTTGAAACTCGCACTATCAGAGGATCTAGTCGTTTATAACGGTTAATAACGCTTAGAATTAGAATAGGTGAAACTCAAAAACAAAGCCTAAATCAAACTTTATCGCCTTTTTGAAACCCTCACTATCAAAGGACATAGTCGTTTATAACGGTTAATAACGCTTAGCATTAGAATAGGTGAAATTCAAAACCAAAGGCTAAATCACAAACTTTATCGACTTTTTGAAACCCTCACTATCAGCGAACGTAGCCGTTTATAACGGTTAACAAAGGACTAAGCTCATTTTGAAACATCAGAAATGTTCAACCATTCCTAAACTAAAGATGAGTTCTCAATCGCTAATCAAGTTCATTCGATTGGAGATTCGGTTGGTCTCAATTCCTATATAATATAATTTACTAGTTTATTTTTTATATCTTTAATTTTCAAAATTTCTTACTATGAAAAACAAGATTGGTGTATTTTTAACAGGAATAATTCTTCTCATGACATTCTCTTGTAACATTAAAAATGTAGAGAAATACAACGAAGATTTTAAAGGTGAATGGAAAACAAAAGTATACTACTCCCCTACTAAAGGCGATTCTATTAGAAATTTTCTAAATGTTGAGGGCAAGGAAAGCGCGTTTGGCGTTGCTTGTGAAGAAGATGTAGCTTTTAAAAACTGTTTAATTTTTCAAACAGGGAAAATCAAATTCAATACATCAACAAAAGCCATGCAGTTTGGAAATTCTGTTTCTCAAATTCATTATGTCACTGAAGAACCATTTATAAATGAAAACGGAGAATGGGAACTGAGTTTGGACAGTATTAGTTACTTTAAGTACTAAAAGATAATTACGGATTAATAACCGCATACAGCAGATTTAGACATTAGATGTAGAATTTGATGCAATCCCTGAAAATGACATCGGTATAGAATTAACTATGGAGATTTAATTCAACTTTGTAACCGGACACAAAAGAATTAATAATTGCTAAAAGTTGAAAATATACAGATAATTTCTACTAATTAGACTCAACACCATTATCCTACAATTTAACTCACTGAACATTCGGAGACCATCCAATATAAGCTCATCTATACAAGTGCCGAAGTCAACACCCTAAGAATTCGTAATTGATAATTCGTAATTCGCCATTAATTTACTGGTGATGATAAGGCTCTCCTTTCAATATGGTTAATGCCCGATAAAGTTGTTCTATAAAGAACATTCGAATCATTTGGTGAGAGAAAGTGAGTTTACTTAGCGCCAATTTATCATTTGCTCTTTGGTAAACGGTTTCGCTAAACCCATATGGTCCGCCTACTACAAAAACAAGACCTTGACTCCCCGAATTGAACTGTTTTTGGATATAATTTGAAAACTTTACTGATGTCATTTCCTTACCTTTTTCATCAAGTAAAATAACATGATCATTAGCTTTTATGTTTTTCAAGATGGTTTCTGCTTCAATGTTTTTGATTTCATCTTCAGATCTGTTCTTGGCATTTTTAACATCGGCTAACTCAACAACTTCGAAAGGCACATAACGCTTTAATCTTTTGGTGTATTCTTTTTCGCCATCTTCAAGGAATTTCTTTCCCGTTTTCCCTACATAAATCAACTTTATTTTCATTTCTGGGGAATAATAGTAATAGACTCTATTTGATGCTGTGTATTTACCTTTTTAAACTTAAAACTTACCCTATAAAGTCTTTTCGATTGATAATCACCTACAGCAAAGGTAGAGGCACCTGTCTCTTTCCCTTTAAATCCAAAAGAGAAAGATTTGGGTGGATTATTCTTGAAAAAATTACTTAAAACCTGAGTCCCTTGAGACTTACTATATACTCCTTCGCTTCCTTCAATAGAAATCAGGACTTTTGTAGTTCCCAAATTCATGATTTTACTAGCATTTCCTTGAGAGAAAGCAGTTTCTACTTCCTGATAGGGAATAGAGAAAATTGAGCTTACAGCAAAAAATAAAGTAAATATGGATGTTATAATATAATTCATTGTTTTCTATTCGTTCTCCTCCTCAACTACAAATTTTATGCCTTTAACCTTTAATCTCATTCAATTGAACAAAATCAAAATAAACACAGTATAAAAATGCAACTAAATATTCTTGCAAAGTTAAAAAACATCTGTTAATCAACACTTTTTACAAAGCTACTTGTGGTGCTTGAGCGTACTCTTCCCACCATTTATTTGACAATATCCTTTCCAATTTATAAACAATTTGTTCATTGTTGGCAGACCACTTCACCATTCCATAACCCTTGGCAAAAGTTCTGGTGATCATTACATTTTGACCTCCAGTCTCTTTCGTATATGGATTAGCAAATATAATATTTACGGAATCTTCGATAACTATTGCAGGCACTTGCTTACCTAAAACTGAGACTGTCGAATTCTCTTCCAAAACCCTTCTTTTTGATTGATAAATCATCGTCAAAGAATCTAGATGGGAAGGGAAATCTGATAGAAATTGTGTTTGCTCACCCTTCTTTTGAGGAAAAAAAGTATTTTCTGTAAGTTTAGCTTGTCTCTTCTTTCCATCTCCATCTACAATCATGTGATCGATTACTCTTAGTTCATTCATCAAATCATGCGTATATCCTTCTGTAATTTTTAAATCAGAATTATAATACTCTACAACCAAAGTGGTATCTTCAGGAGTTTCAGACCTATAAATTCTATGCACCTTCTCGTCCAAGGCTTCCTTTGTATTCTGATAAACATAAATAAAAGGAATGAGACTATCAGTTGGGTAAAAGTACTCCATGTAAGAAACTTCTTGAACCTGATCTTTTGTAGAACCTCCACATGAGACAAGAATAAAAAGTAGGCTAAAAAGGAAAAATAAATGTTTCATTTAACTCATTTTTAAGAAAGAAACCTCTTTATCCGTAAGGTGTCTAAATTGACCTCGAGGCAAATCTTTTTTATCTAATCCAGCGAATTCAACTCTGTCTAGCTTTATGATTTCATAACCTAGTTTCCCCATCATTAACTTCACTTTATTGCTCTTGTTAGAGAAAATTTTGATTCCAATTTCATTATGGCTTTTTCCATTAATAAAACTTGCGTCTTCAGCACTAAACATCATGTCATCGATATACAATCCTTTAGTTAATTTCTCCAAATCTTCTTCTGACATCACAGTTTTCAAAACAACATGATAAAGTTGAGACACCTTAAACTTAGGATGCATCAATTTCTTTTCCATATCGGAATCATTGGTATATAAAATTAATCCGCACGCGGCTCTATCCATCTTACCCACAGGATCAAGCATTTCTCTTCCCGCTTTTTGAATTAAGCTATAAACAGATTTTTTTGACATGTCATCGACATATCTAATTCCAAAATCTTTTGGTTTATTAACCAAAACGTACTTTTTAACATCACGCTTAATAATAGAACCGTCATATCGAACTACATCCGAAGGATTCACTTTAAATCCAAATTCCGTAATAGTTTTTCCATTAACACTTACTGTTCCAGATTCGATTAAAACATCTGCATCTCTACGAGAACAAATTCCTGCATTGGCTATAAATTTATTCAATCTTATTTTATCATCAAACTTCGGTAAAGGCTCTCCTTGACTAGTACGACTTCTTTTAGGCAGACCAGCTGCTCCTTCAGAAACCTTTCTTTTAGCTTTCCCCTTAGTTAGATATTTGCTCGGTTTACCGCTATATTTAGAATCACCTTTTTTACGGTTTTCTCTGCTTTTTGGATTTTCTCCAGTATTTTTACTCATTTTCTAAAAATTATACTACAAAGATAGAGAAAGATAATTGACAATTGACAATTGACAATTGATAATTGAGGAAAGTCAATAGATATGGTCAACGGAAAGTTTTCTTAGTTGAACTAATCAAGGGAAATCAACCTCTATAATCTAGGGTAAAAAGCTTCTTCAATATGCTCTAGAAATGTGCCATGAGAATTATGGACAATTGAAATAATATCAAATTGCGCCTCAATATCTAAATCCTTAGAAACAATATAATGATGTGCGCACTTGATGATTTGCTTTTGCTTGTGGCGTGTTACAGACTTCCAAGGTGGTCCAATTTCGGCAGTTTGTCTTGTTTTTACTTCAACAAAAACTATTTTTCCTGGCAATCTATAAATGATATCGATTTCATTTCTATTGTAGCGGTAATTTGTATCGGCAATTTGAAATCCATTTTTACGTAGAAACTGAAGCGCTTTAAGCTCTCCAAAATCTCCTAATTCTTTTGTGGTCATGCTATTTTGATTTATGGTTGAACTTAAGTTCGGAAAATATATCATTTCTACCAAAATAAAACGCATAAAAAAAGGAACTCAAATGAGCTCCTTAATTTTTTGAACTGGAAAGAATTATTTTTCTGACCAAGTTCCTCCTTGTGCTTTACAAATTGTTTCAGCAGCAGATGCTTCATCTTTGTCAAGATCTGGATACGTCACATCGTCATAAAACACAGAATCATATTCACATGTATAATCTTTTTTACAAGATGTTAATGCCAATGCTCCGAATACCATACCAACAAATAATACTTTTTTCATAATAATAATGTTTTTTAATAATTAATGATGGCCGAAAGTAATAATAAAAACGTATTAAGATGTTAATTTATTTAAAAAAATAAAAAAAGTTATTTTAAACTCACAACCTCATCTAAATCATGAAGTTTTATCAATTCTACAGAAACTTATGGGATGAACACCATAAAAAAAAGGAGCTCTTAAGAACTCCTTTTAATATACGTTATGTGAATATCACATTAGTCAACAGACCAAGTTCCTGAAACTATACCAGTTTCACATTCCTGCTTTTTTTCATCTGCTTCGTCTTTATCCAAATCTTTATAAGTTTCAACATTTTCAACTCCTGCAACCTCTGTTGTACATTTATAATCTTTTTTACAAGAAGTTAATGCCAATGCTCCGAATACCATTCCTACAAACAATACTTTTTTCATAATAATATATTTTATTTAGTTATTAGTTGAGTCTAAGGTAGAGGTATTAAATAAAATTCACACCGCTTTGATTCTTAAAAAATCTTAACAACAACAATTTCAATGGAACCTAACACCTACAAACAACTGACTTCAAATCAAATAAGTACACTTGTTAAAGAATGTTATGTTCAGTCCATTAAATATTTTTGTAAAACACAAGACAAAAATCCTAACTCGAAAAAATGGAAATTTGCCTACTAAAAGAATTGACTCGTGTTTTTACGAGCTATAATATTATTTAAAAACGCTTTCATTTTTTTTTGTATCTTTAATTAAAAAGCAAAAGTATGTTAGATAAAATCAACTTAGAAAAAATATTGTTTCTTGATATAGAAACTGTTCCTCAAGTATATGATTACCATGAGTTGGATGAAACCACGGCTAACCTGTTTCAACAAAAAACTCGATTTAAACAACGTGGGAGTGAATTTGAAGGAGAAGTTTATGGTGAAAATGCAGGTATTCTAGCAGAATTTGGAAAAATAGTCTGTATTTCAGTAGGATATATTCAGAAACCAAAATCTGGAGTAGTACACAATAAAAAGATAAGGATGAAGTCTTTTTATCATCATGATGAAGAAACTCTTTTAAGGGATTTCGCTGAATTGCTGAATGAATACTATAGTGGTCCGCAAAATTTATTGTGCGGTCATAATGGAAAAGAATTTGATTTTCCATATATCGCCAGAAGAATGCTTATTCTCGGTATAAAACTCCCAATCCCTCTAGATATTGCAGGTAAAAAACCCTGGGAAGTTAATCATTTAGACACCTTGGAATTATGGAAATTCGGAGACTACAAACACTTCACTTCCCTCCCATTATTGTGTCATATATTCAAAATCCCCACGCCAAAAGACGATATTTCTGGAGCTGATGTTGCAAGAGTTTACTATGAAGACAAGGACCTTGAAAGAATAAAAGTATATTGCGAAAAAGACGTTGTAGCGTTGATTCAGTTATTTTTAAAAATGAAAGGTGATGGTTTGGTTGAAGAAAGTGATATTATATATTCTTAGTGCATTTCTATTAGTATTTACATCCTGTGACGTTGCTGGAAACAAACCTGAAGTCAGTAAAGATGAAGATAAAACCAATTCTAAGGAAGATTTGGTGAAGCTTTTTTTAAATCAAATTCAAAATTGGAATTCTGATTCAATTCAAAAAATCGACAGCATAGGCTATGAAATAATTCTATTGGATTCTGCATTGAGTTACCATTCCTACGAAAATGATTATCAACCTAATTCTTTTATGTTTTCTTCCAATGAGAGAAATTCATTTCAAGTCTTTGAAGAAAATGAATTTCTAAAATTAACCCAACCAATTCAACAATCTACCTATAAGGTATGGAGAAAAAATTTGAAAAATTTAAAGATTCTTGATTTGAGCATAGAGCCTCACCCAACTTTAGGCTGGTTATTTATTGCACGACTTCGAGGTCAAGAATAATTATTAATGTTTAATTTTTTAACGTGTTCTTTTTTAATTTTCAATCAGACTGTGAACTAACATGTCGTTTAATTGTTTTTTATATTATGTGTATTTGGTGTTAGCTCCAATGTATATTTTAATTATTCTTATCAATTACTGTCACCTAAGTTGAGATCCGATATGAATAAAAAGTAAAAAAATAATATATGGACTAAAAATATTAAAGCATTGTAAATCAAAACTGTGAAAATCAGTTTTGAACAATAAAATATCCATTAATGTCCAATTCTTAACATAAATTTGATAGTAAAATATACATAGGTAATAGTAATGCTATTACATTTGTGCAAAAAACTTTTATGCAGCAATTTCTTTCGAATATTCAAATTAAGGTTAATGACTACCTCTTTCTGAAAGACCCTTTCAGTAGTGAATTAGGTAAACGCATAATCTCGGGAAGCATAGAATTAATGCATGAAATAGGTTTTGAGGCTTTTACTTTCAAAAAATTAGCCAAGGAGATAAATTCAACAGAAGCTTCTGTATATCGCTACTTTGAAAATAAGAATAAAGTATTATTGTACATGACGATTTGGTTTTGGGGCTGGACGGAATCAAAATTAATTTTTGCCATTACAAATGTCGAAGACAAAGAGTTAAAATTAAAAAAAGCATTGGCTGTAATAACCGAGGCGGTCTTAGAAGATAGAAGTTTCAAGGAAATTAATGAACGTAAACTTCAAAAAGTGGTATATGATGAGTCAGCCAAAGCGTATATCAATAAACTGGTAGATGATGAAAATAAAAATGGAGTATTCGCATACTACAAATCTGTAGTTCAAAGGGTAAGTGAAATAATTTTAGAAATTAATCCTAATTATCAATATCCACATATGCTAGTTTCGACTATAATAGAAGGAACACATTTGCAAAGATTTTTTATTCGACACCTACCGGCCTTAACTACCAGCAACGAGCACGGCGAAGACAACGTTCCACAGTTTTTTACAGACTTGGTGCTTAAAACAATTAAATCATAACTAATGGAAGAAAAATTATCCCTATCACAGAGGTTTTGGCAATTAATAAAAATAGATGCCAAAGAGATAAGAAATGTTTATTACTATTCATTCTTTGCTGGACTCACCAGTTTAACATTACCATTAGGTATTCAAGCCATAATTAATCTTATACAAATTGGCCGAATAAATTCAGCTTGGATTGTAATGGTTATTATCGTTGTTTTAGGATTTGCCGTAAAAGGAATACTTCAAATTCTACAGTTAAGAATTACAGAAAATATTCAACAAAGAATTTTTACTAGAGCAGCTTTTGACTTTGCTTATAGAGTTCCTAGGATAAAACTAGAAGCACTTTTTAAAACCTATACACCTGAGTTAGTAAATCGTTTTTTTGATGTGGTAACAATTCAAAAGGGAATGTCAAAACTCTTAACTTCTATTTCAACATCAGGAGTTACAGTGTTTCTAGGGTTAATATTACTCTCTTTATACCATCCATTTTTTATAATATTTAGTTTTTTGTTAATTGTAATTCTCTATTTAATGTTCAAATTAATGGGGAAAAGAGGATTACTTACAAGTTTTGAAGAATCAACGCATAAATATAAGCTTGTACATTGGCTTGAAGAAGTTGGACGAACAAGTATTAGCTTTAGGATGGCTGGAAAAACCGATTATGCGTTAGAGAGATCCAACATTCATGCAGATGACTACCTCGAGGCCCGCGAAAAACATTTTAAAGTATTGGTTTCTCATTACTCTTTATTAGTAATATTCAAGGTCTTAATTGTAGCTGGACTATTAATTATTGGTGGTGTATTAGTTATGGAACAAGAAATGAATATTGGTCAGTTCGTTGCTGCAGAAATAATTATCGTAATGATTATTAACTCTATTGAAAAGTTGATTCGTGACATTGATACGATTTATGATGTACTAACGGGAATAGAAAAGGTTGCTCAAGTAACAGACTTACCTCTGGAGAACAACGAAGGTTTAGACCTTGGACTAAACTTAGCTGAAGGAGGTTTAAATTTGAGCATCAATGATCTTTCATTCATGTACCCCAGCACTGCAATTAAGACATTATCAAATGTAAAACTGAAAGTAAAAAGCAATGAAAGTGTCGCAATCGTTGGTAAAATAAGTTCAGGAAAAAGCACCTTGATGCAAATAATAGCAGGATTTTATGACGTAAAACAAGGGAACATTTCCTATAATGACCTTTCTCTAGGAAGTCTCAATTTAGAAACTTTACGAAATGTAATAGGTACAAATCTAATACAAGAGGACCTGTTTTATGGAACTATTATTGAAAATATAAAAGTAGGAAGATCTGATGCCAGTACACAAAATGTGAGATGGGCCATCGAAAAAGTTGGATTAACAGATTTTATTGGAGAACTTCCAATGGGTTTTAACACCATGATTTTACCCAATGGTCAATCTTTACCTAAAAATGTTGTTCAAAAATTATTAATCGCCAGAAGTATAGTGGACAAACCAAGGCTTCTACTTCTTGAAAATTCATTTGAGCGTGTAACACCTGAAGACAAAAAAACAATTATGGATTTTCTTTTCGACAAGAAGAATAATTGGACGATCATCTTTATTACAAAAGATCCTGAAGTTATGACTATCTGCGACAAAGTTGTTGTGATGGACAAAGGTACGATCAAACAACAAGGGAAATACGACCAAGTTAAACATCTACTAAACGATAATTGATATGATAAATTTATCTAAAGTTTCAATTCATAAAAGGATAAACAGCAAAAATTTTAGTGCGTTAATAACTGTACAAAACCGCACTGGGAATAGAGTTCTTCTTAAAATTCTAACTATTGCTTTACTTATTTTTTTAATTTTCTTATTTGTTCCATGGACACAAAATATCCGAGCAAGAGGAAATGTAACAGCTCTATCTCCTTCATCTCGACCACAAATGTTACATTCTGTTATACCAGGTCGAATTGACGAATGGTTTGTTCAGGAAGGCGACTTTGTGAAAAAAGGAGATACGATTATGAAAATCACTGAAGTTAAACCAGAATATTTTGACCCTCAACTCATTGAACGCACATCAGATCAAGTTGATGCTTCCGAAAAATCAATAGAGGCCTACTCCGACAAGGTGAAAACACTAGAGGAGCAAGTAGGTAGTTTACGTGAAATTGTAAAATTAAAATTACAACAAGCTAAAAACAAACTAAAGCAAACAGAGCTCAAAGTTCAAAGTGATAGTATTAAGTTTGAAGCCTCTAAAATGAATGAAGAAATTGCTAAAGGTCAATTGGATCGATTTCAAACACTTTTGGATGATGGATTAAAGTCAAAGACTGATTTTGAAAATAGAAAATTAACATTCCAGAAGACAGTAGCAGAAAAAATTGGAGCTGAGAATGATTTATTGGCTTCACGAAATGATGTAATCAATGCGAAGATAGAATTGAACTCGATAAGAAATGATTACAACATGAGTATTGCTAAAATTAATTCTGAAAAATTTAGCACTGAATCAAATCAAATGTCCGCCCTTAAAGAAATGAAAGGTTTAGAAAACAAACTGTCTAATTATGAAATTCGACAAGGATTTTATTACGTAACTGCCCCACAGGATGGGTATATTACTCAATCTATTTCTACGGGAATTGGAGAATTAATAAAAGAAAGTGATCAAATTGTGAGTATAATGCCTGCCAATGCTGCTTTGGCTGTCGAAATGTATGTGCAGCCAATTGATATTCCTTTAATTAAAAAAGGACAACATGTTAGAATTCAATTTGATGGATGGCCTGCAATAGTGTTTTCTGGATGGCCAGATAAAAGTTATGGTACTTATGGAGGAACTGTTTATGCCGTTGATAGATTTGCACAACCCAATGGAACTTTTAGAATCTTGGTTCAACCAGAAGAATCTGAGAATGAATGGCCAAGTGTATTAAGTGTTGGTGGTGGTGTGAGTAGCATGCTCTTGCTTTCTGATGTTCCAGTTTGGTATGAGATGTGGCGTCAATTTAATGGTTTCCCTCCAGATTACTATTCCAATGGGAAAACCCTGTCTAAAGAAAAATCAGAATAATGAAAAAATTTATTTCAATTATTGTATTAATTATTTTAGGATCAAGCGCATCTTTGTCTCAGGACACCACTCAGGTCCTGGGTTTGAGCGACTTTCTAAAAATCGTAAGAGATTTTCACCCTTTGGGAAAACAAGCGAACTTAAGAATTGAATACGGAACTGAAAATCTAAAATCTTCAAAAGGAGCTTTCGACCCTTATCTATATGGTGATATTTATCAAAAGTATTTTGATGACAAGCAGTATTATGATTTATTGAATGCAGGCATGAAAATTCCAACATGGTTTGGTATTGAAATAGATGCTGGGTATGAACAATCTGATGGAAATTACGTAAATCCGCAACGAGGAACTCCTGCAAACGGCCTAGTTTATGCCGGAATTTCAATTCCAATTGGACAAGATTTATTTATGGATCAAAGAAGAGCCGATTTAAGGAAAGCACAAGTATATCAGGAAATCACACAAGCAGAACAACAAATATTGATTAACAATTTATTTAAAGATGCCATCTCTGCATATTGGGATTGGGTTAGCGCATCAAGGAAATTGTCAATTTATCAAGAAGGTCAAATTTTAGCTTTAACCCGCTACAGGGCATTAACGAGATCGGCGATTGTAGGTGAAAGTCCTGCCATTGATACTTTGGAGGCCTAT
Source organism: Brumimicrobium mesophilum (assembly GCF_003025005.1). Classification (GTDB taxonomy): domain Bacteria; phylum Bacteroidota; class Bacteroidia; order Flavobacteriales_D; family Crocinitomicaceae; genus Brumimicrobium; species Brumimicrobium mesophilum. The sequence continues at coordinate 118,646 of NZ_PVSS01000012.1, read as the reverse complement.
ATCCAGTATCAAAATAGAACCATAAATTTACAAGATGCTATTTTAGATTATCGCAATGCCAATGCACAATTGGAAATTTATCTCTGGAATCAGGATGGAATACCTTTGGAATTATCGGCAAACATTTCACCACCAAGGACGAATGATTTCGAATCATCAATGGATGTTGGAGCAATGAGAATTCGACTCGATTCTTTACTAAAAAATCATCCTAAAATGGCCAAGAATCAATTGTATCTCGAACAACTTAATATTCAACGAAAATTAGATTTAGAACGTTTAAAGCCGAAATTAGATTTAAAGTATAATGCATTAAACGAACCGCTAAATGGTGATCTCATTCAAGGATATTCGATAAACAATTACAATTGGGGCTTAACCTTTAAGATGCCAATATTCTTGAGAAAGGAAAGAGGTCAACTTCAAAAAACCAATATTGACATTATGGAGCAGCAATATAATTTAGATCAAATGGAAAGATCGATAAATTTAAATGTGACAGCAGCAATGAATACTTGGGAAACAACACAGCAACAACTTTTAGGTTATTCAGATATTGTAACGAGCACAAATCGATTATTGCAAGCCGAACAACAAAAATTTAACGCTGGCGAAAGCTCATTATTTCTTGTAAACTCTAGAGAATGGAGCTACATCAGTACACAAGTTAAATTCGTTGATTTATTGATAAAGTCTCAGAAGGCATTCATGAAAATCGAATACGAATTGGGGAGGTTGAATTGACGGTAAGATAAAAATTCAGGGATTCAGGGATATAAAAAATTTAGGAGGAAAACCAATTTCAAAAATCAATATTTCTGAGATAGAAATTTCGTTACCTAGCCGCATTATGCTTAGCAAAATCAAGGCTTTCCGAAACTAAAATCATTGCCCAACGAATTGCCAATTAAAATCATCCATAGATTTCGTTGAGGATTCCAGCCAACCTCACTCCACCTTTTAAAAGTTGGAGTTTCATTGTATCCCAATGAGTGTACTGATATTTATATTCCCATCCGTAATCGTCTCCGTACTCATATATTCCATTGCGAAATTCCATGCATTGGTGTGCCCAATCTTCAACACTATCCGACTGCCATGACACTAATTCTTCGTGCATTGGATGATTGATTATTTTCGTCAATTCAGTATAACTGTACAATTTCCCATCTATCATTTCACTGTCCCAAACCCTATGTAAATTTGAACTTTCGCCAAACCAAGTTACTTTTGCTTGGTTCCCACCCCTATCTTCACCATTTCCCACATGCAAAGGTTGATGAATGTCTCCAATTAAATGTACGAGCATCATCAAATATTCTTTTTCCAATTGAGGATTTAATTCTCCTTTTTTTAACTCTTCTACGATGAAGTTAATTCCGTAAATCACATCTCCTTTTGGATTTACATTGGTTTCGTTGTACTTCATTCCATCAGGAATCGTTGTATAATGCCAAGGTTTTAAAGAATCATATTTTGAATCTGATTTAATATCATCCATCCAAGTACTCACTTCCGCCAAAGTTTGGTGACCTAGAATATTTTGAATCTTATTCTTTGTGGATTCATGTAAGTGTAAACTTGCTATTTCACCAATTACGCGGTGCCCCAACAATCCCCAGGCTCTCCCTTCAATGGAAACTGAAAGACATAGAATAATTAAAATGAAAGTGAATATCTGCTTCATTGTGATTTTTTTTTCAAAGTTAGAAGAAAAATTTAAGTGGTTTTCAACCAACAAAATCATTACTCCACCTTTTAACACTTTATTTAGAACTTATCTAAACAATATCTCAAAAAACTCGTTAATTAGTTAACTTTGTAAACTTTCTAAAGAATAACAAAATTTAATGTCAGAAACAAAACAACAAATAACTCCTTTGGGCAAATTATTTGCGATTTTAACGAAGCAATACCTGAGTATTTTGGGTGCTAAATTGAACGATTTACCTATTGATAGATATTTCTATGCTTTTTGGTTAATTGCTGACAATGACGGAGATATAACATCAAAAAGACTTTCCGAACTATTGCAAACTGATAAAGTGCTAGTTGTGAGGATTTTGAAATATCTTTCCGACAAGAATTTCATTGAAAGAATAAAACACCCCAATGATAAACGATCATTTTTACTTCACGTCACGGCTATTGGAAAAAAATATGTTCCTGTGATAGAGCATGCATTGATTGAAACTGATCAACAATTTATTGATGCCATTGACTCAGAAAACAAAGCACTTGTTTTATCAGGAATTACAAATCTCGTGAATAAAGTTGGTCCAATTGAAGGTGACAGAATTGTTTTAGATTACAAAAGATTAAATAAATAGAAAATGAAAATAAAAACGCTCCTTTTTTCAATCCCATTGCTGATTCTCATTTCTTGCGGAGAAGAACCTGGTTTAAAAAACGCAACTGGAGAAATCGACTATACCAATGTAGATTATTATGTTGCAAAAGTTCAGCCTTTTGAGGAAATCATTACAATTCCAGGAAAAACAATGCCTTTCGAACAAGTCATGATATACAGTGAAGTGAGCGGTAGAGTTAAAAAAATTCATTTTGAAGAAGGAAACTTGATCAAAAAAGGTCAATTATTAGTGACAGTTGATACAGACATTCTTCAAGCTGAAAGAAGTAAATTAAATGTTGATTTAGCATTAGCTAAAAAGGATCAATCTCGAAAAAAATCACTTTTTGAAAGCGAGGCAGGAACAGAAGAGGCATTTGAACAGGCGGAATCTTCTGTAAACTCTTTAAAAGCACAAATTCAATCATTGGACGTTCAAATTGCAAAAGGAAGAATAACGGCTCCATTTGAGGGAACAGTTGGATTAAGAGAAATTAGTGAAGGTGCTTTTATAACCTCAAGTGATTTAATCACTGTCTTAGCTCAGAACAATCAACTTAAAGTTGATTTCTCGATCGCACAACGCTATGCTCATAAAGTAAAAAATGGGCAAAAAGTCTCCTTGCGTCCTCCTTCCGATTCGATAAGCTCTACACCAGTTCAAGCAACTGTTTATGCCATTAGTCCCATAATTAATCAAAACACCCAAATGTTGAATGTTCGAGCTAAAGTGGAAAGCAGTGAAAACATTGTAGCTGGAGGATTTGTTAATGTTGATTTTAATTTAGGAGAATCTCCAAACAGTATCACCGTTCCAACATCAGCTATCGTTTCTGTAATTGATGGTCAAATTGTGTGGGTTTTTGAAAATGGAAAAGCTGCACAGCGAAAAGTAAATATTGGAAACCGATCGAATAAAAATGTTCAGATTTTTGGAGAGGTAGAGCCAAATGATTCTATAGTTCTTACGGGGTTATTGGGAATGAGAGTTGGTGCAGACATAAAAGCGAAAAACGAAATTAAATGAGTATTTCATCATTAAGCATAAACAGACCTGTTCTGGCAATGGTTTTATCCATTGTAATTGTCATTTTCGGAGCAATAGGATTTTATTCCTTGGGAGTACGAGAATTCCCATCCGTAGATCCTCCAATTATAACTGTTACCACCAATTATCCTGGTGCAAACGCTGATATCATTGAATCTCAGATCACAGAACCAATTGAGGAAGCAGTTAATCAGGTGCAAGGAATTAGAACCATGACTTCTGTGAGTAGTGATGGTCGTAGTACAATTACGGTGGAATTTAACCTCGATTTAGATTTGGACAACGCAGCGAATGACATTCGTGATAAGGTGTCTGGAGCTATTCGAAATTTACCCGATGATGCAGATCCTCCTATTGTTGCGAAATCTGATGCTGATGCGGAAACTATATTCTCAATGACAGTTCAGTCAGACAATAGAAGTTTATTAGAATTAACAGATATCGGAATAAATTTATTCAAGGAGCGTTTACAAACTATTTCTGGAATCAGTAGAATTTACCTTTGGGGAGAAAAGAAATTCTCTATGAAGCTTATGTTGGAGCCCAACAAAATGACGGCGAAAAACATTACAGCAACAGAAGTTAGAGCAGCCTTATTGCGTGAAAACATTGAGCTCCCCTCAGGAAGAATTGAAGGAGATAATGTGGAATTGACAATCCGTACATTTGGTCGACTAACAACTGAGACGGACTTTAACGACCTTATTATAAGAGAGGAAAATGGTGAAATTATTCGAATGAAGGATATCGGTACTGCCGAGTTAAGACCCGAAAACGAAAGAACTATTTTAAGAGGAAATGGTGGTGTTCCAATGATCGGAATTGCTATCCAACCTCAACCAGGAGCAAATTACATTGAAATTGTAGATAAAATCTATGAAAAAATCAATGAGATTAGTGCTGATTTACCTGAGGACATTCAACTGGGTGTTGCTTTAGACACCACTGAAAACATTCGAAAATCCATTGACGAAGTAAAAGAAACGGTAATCATCTCTTTCCTATTGGTTGTATTGGTTGTTTTCCTGTTCTTAAGAAACTGGAGAACTACTTTGGTTCCAATTATCGCTATTCCAATTTCATTAGTGGGTACATTCTTCATTATGTACTTGAGTGGATTCTCAATTAATATTTTAACACTATTGGCAATTGTTTTAACCACTGGACTCGTGGTAGATGACGCCATTGTAGTCATGGAGAATATTTACACAAAGATTGAACGGGGAATGAAGCCTAAACAAGCCGCTATTGAAGGTTCAAATGAAATAATATTCGCAATTTTAGCTACTACAATTACCTTAACAGCGGTATTTATGCCTGTTATTTTCTTGGAAGGATTAACAGGAAGGTTATTTAGGGAGTTTGGTGTTGTTGTAGCCGGTTCAGTCATCATTTCATCATTTGTGTCTTTAACATTAACACCAATGATGTCTTCAAGGATGTTGAAAAAAACAGAAAATAAGAGTAAGATTTTCTTAAAATCTGAGAGGTTCTTTAATGGATTAACTAGAGGATACAAACGTTCTTTGATGGCTTTTATGAAAAAACCATGGCAAGCCTTTATTTATATGGCAATTATTGTTGGTTCTATTTTCTTCTTTGGTAGTCAATTGCAATCTGAACTTGCGCCTATGGAAGACAAAGGAAGGCTAAGAATTATGAGTTCTGCACCTGAAGGAACTTCCTTTGAAACCATGGATGAATTTCAGCAAGAAATAATCGCGTATGTGGATACGATGAAAGAAAGAAAAAACTTGCTTTCAGTTACAGCACCAGGGTTTGGATCATCAATTTCTACCAATACAGGTTTTGTAAGAATGAATCTTGTTCCTAAAGGCGAAAGAGATAAAAGCCAAGCTGAATTAGCAAATGAAATTACAGCAAAGTTGTCAGAATTTAATTTTGCTAGAACTTTTGTGGTTCAAGAACAAACTATTGGTGGAGGAAGAAGTTCGGGCCTTCCAGTTGAATATGTTTTACAAGCTCCTACTTTGGAGAAGTTAGAGGAAATAATTCCTGACTTTATGGACAGAGCGCGACAAAGTCCAATATTCCAAGTTGTAGATGTAAATTTAAAATTCAACAAACCTGAACTACAAGTTACAATTGATCGTGATAAAGCGAGCACTCTAGGTGTTTCAGTTTTAGATATCGCACAAACAATGCAATTGTATTTCTCTGGTCAGCGCTACGGATATTTCATAAAAGAAGGAAAACAATATCAAGTTATTGGTCAGGCAATGAAAGAGTTCAGAAATGAACCGAGTGATTTACAAGAAATTAATGTGAGAAGTAAAAACGGAGAATTAATTCCGCTGAGTAACTTAGTAAATATTAAAGATGAATCAAGTCCGCCACAACTTTTCCGTTACAACAGATATGTTTCTGCTACAATTTCTGCGGCACCTGTCCCAGGCAAAACCATTGGAGATGGAATTGCAGAAATGGATAAAATTGCGGATGAATTGTTGGATGCTTCATTCACCACCTCACTTTCTGGAACATCTAAAGAATTTACTGAAAGTGGAGGAAGTTTAATTTTCGCATTTGGATTAGCTCTGATACTAGTTTACTTAGTATTATCGGCTCAATTCGAAAGCTTTAGAGATCCGTTTACGATAATGTTAACGGTTCCATTGGCACTCGCTGGAGCAATTCTTACCCTTTGGCTGTTCGGACAAACATTGAACATCTTTAGTCAAATTGGGATAATAGTTTTGGTTGGTTTAGTGACCAAAAATGGAATTTTGATTGTAGAATTTGCGAACCAAAGGAAAGATGCAGGTCTATCATTAAAATCTGCTATCATCGATGCATCAGCAGAACGATTTAGACCAATTTTGATGACTTCTTTAGCAACAATTCTGGGAGCACTTCCAATTGCTTTAGCTTTGGGTGATGCCGCAACAAGTAGAGTTCCGATGGGATTAGCCATAATCGGAGGATTAACATTCTCATTGGTTCTGACCTTATACATTATTCCGGGATTGTATATTTACATTTCTTCGAAACCAAAAAAATCATCAGAAGCTGAAGCTACTGAAAATAAAGCATTAGAATCATGAAAATATTAATTATAGCTGGTTTATTTTTTTTGAGTTCCTTTTCGATAGCACAAGAAAAGCTAGGTCTAGAACAAGTCGTGAATCGTGTTTTATCGCAAAATTTTGGAATTCAAATTGCGAAAGTAGATGTTGAAATCGCCAAGAATGAAAACAATATTGGAGCAGCAGGATACCTTCCCACTATAGATGCTGACGCGACGCAAGATTTAACAGTAAATACAGCCAGACAAGAATTCATCAGTGGAGATGTAAACGAAGCAACGAATGCCAACAACAGAGCTTTTAACGCTGGAATAATGTTAAACTGGACATTCTTTGATGGTTTTAAAATGTTTGCAACTGACAAAAAGTTGGATGAATTGGAACGTTTTAGCGAATTGAATCTGCGCGCTCAAATGGAAATGAAAATTTATGAGGCGGTAGTTAATTACTATACGTTATTGTCTTTACAAGAAATGGAGGAAGTGTATACAAGCGCCATTGAATTGTCTAAAATGCGTAAGAATTATACTGAGAACCGTTTCAATAGCGGAGCAGCAAATAGAATTCAATTGATGCAAGCAGAATTAGATTTAACCGCTGATAGCGCGGCATACATTGCCAATAAACAATCTCAAGCTCAAGTAAAAGCAGATTTAATTAAGATTCTTCAACTAGATGTTACACAAGAAATAATTGTTGAAGGAAATTTAGGTACAAGAGAAGAAACGCAAGAATGGGATGCAATAGCAACCCAATTCATGGCGCAAAACACTTCAATTATGCAAGCTAAAGCGAACATTGCTATTTCAGAATTATCAACTAAAGAAGCGAAAAGTAAATTTTATCCTCAACTAAGTTTTTATGCAGCATACAATTTTGGAAATTCAGTAAATGAAGTAGGTTTCTTGGCCTCAAACAGAAGTTACGGACCTAGTGTGGGAATCACTGCATCTTGGAGCATTTTGAACCAACTTTCTAGCGTTACGGAATTGAGAAATAGCAGATTGAATGTTGAACGTTCAGAACTTGCTTATCAAAATGATTCGATTAATGCATTAGCCGATTTAAGGAACTACTATCAAATGATACAATTTGCTGAAGAGAAATTATCATTCGAAGAACGTAATATTTCACAAACACAATCGATTATTGAAATTTCAGAAACAGCGCTTAAAGCCGGAAGTATTACACCTTTAGAACTAAGGGAAATTCAATACAGCGCCATTCAAGCCGAAGGAAGGTTGTTGCAATCTCAAATTGAGTATCAAACAGCAAGATTGAATATTTCTTTGTTGAGTGGTGGATTTCAGAAGTTGTTTTAAGTGATAGAGTTTGAACTACGAGATAAAATCTCGCGGCAACACAAGTTTACTCAAGCAATTGAGCTACTTGAGCTGCTTTATAGTCCCAAGACATTTTTTTAAGTTCTTCATAATTGGTTTCAAAGTGAACATTGTTCTGATATTCCATTAACGCTTCTTTCAAGTATTCGTAAAGAACTTCCTTTTCTGAACGTTCGAATGCTGCACCAGCTTCACATTGGATGATTGCCTTTGCACTGTCACCTTTACCTATGCTTATGATTCTTCTTCCAGAGGCCAAGTATTCAAATGTTTTCCCTGGAATAGTTCCTTCAATCCCTGGAGTAATCAACAAAAGCAAACGAGATTTAAGCATGGCGTGAACAGCTAGCTCATGCGGAACAGGATCGTGAAAAGAAGCTTTATCTCCAAGGTAATCTGTGATTAACTCTTGTAACCTTTCAGAAACAACCCCTGTTGCTTTAAATCTTATCGGCGCATTTGGAAAATCTTTTGCCAATTGACCTAATGCTTCGAAAAAGATATCCGGAGCGTATTTATCTGAAACTGTACCAATATAGGAAGCTAAGAAAACATCTTTATCTGGATGAACCTCATCTTTCATTTTAAAATCATCGGGATCAAAAGCATTCGAGACAATTTCAAACTTAGCTGGAGTAACTTTTTTAGTTTTTGACAAGAAAGAGGCTTTAAAACCTTCCCCTACTGTAATAATTCGGTCTGATTCTTCAATAACTTGACGTTCTAATTTTAAATTGATGTTGTGAGAAAATTTTGAATGTTGTAATAAAGGATAATAGTAAATATCCGTCCAAGGATCCCTAAAATCAACAATCCATTTAATTTTATCTTTTAATTTCCTTTTGAGTTTAAGCCCAATTAACTGAGTAGAATGTGGTGGAGAAGTGGTAATTACATTCTGAATATTTTCAGTCTTTATAATCTCCAAGGCATTTTTATAAGCATAATTTTTCCAACCAACGCGAGGATCAGGAATAAAAATATTACTTCTAATCCCACTTACCAATTTTTGTTTCCAGTGTTGTTCATCAACATTCGAATAACCTGCAGTAGGGACGTTCTTTTTCCCTACCAATCTACTATAAATATTTATGGGTTCGAAAGAACTTGTTAAATGAACATTCACATTCGGATGAATATCGTTTTTTAAACTTTCATCCACATGAAAATAGCTTGCTTTTTCTGGGGCAACAGATAAAACATGTACTTCATGACCTAACTTCGCTAGGTATTTTGTGAGTTTCAACCAACGTTGCACTCCTGCCCCACCACTCGGAGGCCAATAATATGCAATAACGAGAACTTTCTTTTTCGAATTCATTGATTTGAATAAACTAGAGGCTCAAAAATAAGAAATGAATTGTCATTTATCAATTGATATCAGTATTCTTTCACATGGGGTAAATTTCTTTTAGAATGCAGAACAAAAGAAGTCAAAAAGAGGATTTAAAGAATGGAAAAACACTCGGTTTCAAAAACCAGTTATTCTATAAAATACCAAAGTTCCCCAAAATGAATTGCGGAGCTCTGTTTAATAAAAAAACAACTTTGATTCGTCAATAAACTAATTTATCTTGCGATAATTACTTTATGGAGTTTAGAAGAATTTCCTGATGAAATATTCACAAAGTAAATACCCGAATAAGGTGCTTGTATATCAAAATATAAAATCATAGATTCTGGTTTTATCACTTTCGACTGTGCAAGCTTTCCTTTGGCATCAAAAAGTTCAATAATAATACTCAAGTCTACTAAGTCATTCACCTGAATCGCGGTTAAATCACTCTCTGGATTTGGAAAAATGTTTACAGATAGCTTTTCAATATCTATGTTTTGAACACTCAAAGAACCATCAAATATTGTCATGGGTTCGTTAACATAGTTTACTTTTCTTAGAGCTGACACTCCGTAAAAAAGTTGGTCGAACAACATAAGGGTATGCCGAATTCCAATCTTCATCTACTTTTGCAAAATAAGCATAAGTTCCGTTTAGATATTCTGGTGTGCTAAAAAAGCGACCCTTGTGTTCGTCCAAATAATCAGTTTGATTATGAGAAACGTATTTATAATCTTCTTAATATAGCCTTCAACATAAGTTGAATTATTTGGCCGACCAATAACTCTTGATGAAGGCCGGTTTAAATCGTAACTAGATTTCATTCGTAAAATTGGACCTTTTCCCTCTGTATTTCCAAATGCAAAAGCTCCATAAATCGGAAAACAATCATAGGCAAAACCAATTAAAGGAGAATGTTCTGCCCTATAAATGGCATACAATGCGTCGGCGTCATAAAAATTACAACAGATTGAAACTACATCAAGATTTAATTTATGTACTGCGTTGAAATTTGAAAATTTAACGTTAATTTTGATGTAATCAATTTATTGGCTATTTCCAATATTAGAAATAAATACTAATTATTTAAACATGAAACTAATGAGAAATCTTCTACTATCAGCGCTTGCTTTTGCTTTAACAATTCAAAGCACTTCAGCGCAAAATATTAATAACGCACTTAATTTCGAAAATGAAAGTTATATAAACATCAATTCCATATCGAGTAGTGTTCAAAACTTAAATGCTTTTACAATTGAATTTTGGGTAAATTTCAGTGCACAGGATAACACCGACTACAATTGTTTTTATGGAGTAAACCCGGGTGATTATACCAATCGATTTAATTTTAGGTTTGCAGGTCCTCAGGATAATATCTCTGATGCTGCAGTAGTTTTCATTGAAGACCAAAATGGAAATCAAAATTGGATTATAGGTAACACCACAATAGGAAATAACAGATGCCATCATTTAGCCTTCACTTTTCAAAATTCAGCTTGTTCATTATATGTTGACGGTCAACTGGATGCCACTGGAACACATAATTTCGCTTTCAAACCTGAAGATTTACATTCTTTAGGTCAAGAATTTGATCCAGCCACAAATCCTGTTTCTCAATTATACAACGGAGAAATGGATGATTTTAGAATTTGGAATTACGCAAAAACTCAGAATCAGATTATTAATGGAAAGAACATGGAACTAGCAGGAACAGAACAAGGATTGTTAGTTTATTTTGATTTTAACCAAGGGAACCCAAATGGGAATAATACAAATATTTCTACATTAGTAAACAAAGCAAACGCTTCTCAATCTGGCAGTTTTAACAGTTTTTCTTTGAACGGTAACAGTTCAAACTTCGTAAGTGGTGAGTGCAACAACTTGCATGTAGGGATTGAAAAAGAGGAAGATTTAAAGAGTTTGAATATTGGTCCTAACCCCACAACTGGTAAAATTAATATTTCGAATCCTGAAACAATTTCAGCAATTACGGTAAGAGACAATCTAGGAAAAATAGTTCTAAATGCAAAAGTAAATTCTTTAATAGATATTAGTCATCTTTCACAAGGGATATATTTCTTCGAGATTACAGGAAAGAAAGGAGAATTTAAGAATATTAAAGTATTGAAAAAATAATAAAATCTAGGGAAAACAATTCTTTAGACATAACAAAAAGCTTCGCAATAATTATTACGAAGCTTTTTGGTTTAGAAAGAAATAAGATTAAGCTATTAAACCATATGATTTATTTTAATGTTAAGCTATATTGACATATTTTAATGACATCAAAAAGCTCAATCGTATAATTCTTGGATTGTAGTTGGTTTGTCTAAGGACCTTACTATTCTATTAGTTGCCACTCTATAAAAAGTTGGTTCAAAAACATAAGGATATACAGAATTCCAATATTCATCAACAGTAGCAAAATATGCATACGCTCCATTCGGATATTCTGGAGTAATATAAAAACGACCATTGTGTTCATCCAATTAATCAGATTGAGTATCATAAATAAAGCGGTACCTCTTTAAATTAGCTTTCAAAATAAGTTGAACAAAAAGCAGGGGTTAGTACTGCTATAATCATTTGATTAATTCCATTCATTTAGAATATTCTTTCAGCCCAATTATCTTGAATTAATTAATAAAAGACAATTTTTTTAGGACGCTCATAATAATTTTTGACTAATTCAAGTGTGAAAATCCCTTCGTATGAAAAGTAGCTTACATCTATAAATAGTCAAAAACTAAATTTATTAAAACTAATCTTTTCGGCTGAAAGTAGCACTGGTGTCCTTTTTTATGAAAAAGATTTAACGCGATAGACAACTGAAAGGGAACCTGACCTATACTTTTATTTATGCTTCCTTGAGTTAGAATTCAACAAGTTCATCCATCCTTCTTTCGACAAAATAAAAAAAGTATAGGTCAGCACGATAAAAACTCTTGTTCCAGTTGAAAATTTTATAGTTCCATTCCGAAGAATCCCATTTTTTTCAATTTTAAGCTGTAAGCTATTCCATTGTCAACAATTTCTATTTCTTTTGGTAGGTCTTTAGGGTTTACTCCAAATTTTTTCAAGGAAAATCCACATGCGATGAGTTGAACGCCTTCTTTTTCTAACATTTCTAGATAAGGTTTCATCAATTCTTTATCTGTAAGTTGACCAATTTCTTTACCACAAAAAACAACATGAAATTCGCCATATTTTTTCCCGTCTTCAGCTTTCATTTCTTGAGCTGCTAAAGTGATTGGTTTTAATTGAGGCACTTTCTTCGTTAATACTATATAGTTTTTCTTTTTGGTATTTATATTGCTTAAATCTTGAGCTGTTGCGCTTTGCATTAAAGTGAATGCGAAAGCAAGTGTGAGTATTGTTATTAAATTTTTCATAATTGTTTTATTTTAAAGTTGATTCCGAGTTTATTCGAAATTGAATGTCATTCATAGCGAAGAACAAAAGTCCGCCAGCGAGTCCTATATTTTTGAATAATGGACCTATGGTTTGCGTTTGTCCCACTTGAATCGTTAATGTGATTGGAATCAAAACCAGGAGGAGAAGAATGGCTGCCCATTTGGTCTTGAATCCTATAAAAAGAGCTATTCCTGCGATAAGCATTAATATTCCAGAAGCGATAACGGCCACTTCCGGCGAACCCAAAAGTTGACCGATCGCTCCAAAATTGGCTTGTTCTATTCGTGAAACGGTTTTCTCCAGATTAAATAAATGGTTTAAGCTCGCCACAATAAAAATGCCTGATAACATCATTCGCAAAATAACTACCGAAGATTTTTTCACTTCGAATGTCGAATTCTTCATACCTATTTCTATTTTATATTTTAATAAATCCTCCTCCTTAATCCCCTCCAAAATGGGGAGGAATAAAATTTCTATTTCTTACGTGAAAAGCTTAATGAAAGTGATATCCAGATTCTGGCATTTGAGACAAAACATTATCTCCCAAATCTACTGCTTGTGCACGGCCATCTCGCACTGGAGAAATTGTACCTTTTTCATTTAGGTATTCTTCGAGCACTTCATGAACAGTATATTCTTTCACTTCAGTTTCCGTTAAATTCGGCATTCTGCATAACATGTGGTCGGGTTCGCCCTCTCTGCGACAAGCAGAAACAGTGTAGACCTTTTTCAAATCTAGTGCTTCCTCCCCTACCTTTATCTCAATTACACGTTCACCTTTTGGCTTGCTTGAATCGAATTTCAATGTCATTCCCGAAAAACGAACTAGCCATCCCCCAAATTTCTCTTTTGGATTCTTCGCAAAAACGTTATGAATTTCTTGCTCCATCCAATCATGAATTTGCTGACCTGTTGCTTTTCCTGTTTTTACATATTCATTTACAGGAAGCATATTCCATAAATATTCGTAGGTAATTTCAGCTTTCCCATCTTTTCCAGGCACTAAGGGCGGACTAAAACGGAATCCGTTAGAAATTGAAATGTCTGCACCTGTTTTCCAGCGAGCTGCATCTGTGATAAAATTATCCATAGGATTTTCGACCACGAAATATCGGTACATCGGTGTTGACGTATATCCCAAAATTCGACTGATATTTTCTTTGTAAGGCGCTGTTTCTTCTTCAATTACTGCAGCAACTTTCTGATCTGGTGCATAAATCTTTGGGTCCACTTCCATCAACTCATAATCTTCATATTCAATTTTTCCATCTTTTACCACCAATTGAAGTTTCCCAACGAATGAAGCGAATGCTCCAGGTTCAGTAACTTTAGAAAACTCTCCTTGCAAAGGTTCACGGATTCTTTCATGGGTGTCGTTTCCTAAGATATAATCGACTTTGCTCAATGTAGGGTCATTCGACAAATCAAATTGTTTTGAAATTCCGATGTGCGTAACCACAAATAAAACATCAACTTTTTTCTCATCTTTAAGTTCATTCACCAAAGTTGCTAAGTTTTTATGCACTTGATCAAAGCGAATTCCTTTACTGAACGAAGGATTCTGACGAACAGGAATATCTGGGTCGTTATATGAAATGAATCCAACTTTCACCCCTTTTACATCCTTAATGAAGTAAGGCGGGAAAATAAACTCTTCCGTTTCGTCGTCATACATGTTCGCTGCAATCACAGGTGTGTCGTAGGCCTTCAAAACATTAATCATTTTCTCTTTTCCATAAACTACCTCCCAATTCCCCGGAATTAAGAAGTCGTAATTCATGGACTTAACAATATTGGAAAATGCTGCTCCTTCAGAAAGTGCTGCCACTGCACCACCTTGAATTAAATCTCCACCATCAAGAATAATTGTTCCTTCAGGGTTTTTATTGCGCTCCATATCAAACAAGGTTTTCATATTGGCCATTCCTCCGAGTCTTCTAAAGGTAATTTCATCGTTTTCCCAGAAAAGTTCATCGTGTACTTCTAATTGACCATGAATGTCGGCTGTTTGCAGGATGGTTATGGTATCACCACTATTGTCCGAAATCTGTTCTGATTTTTTAGTTTCTGATTGATTATTTGTTGAGTTTGATCCACAAGCAGTTAAAAAACTACCTGCAACAAGGATTGAAAATATTTTTTTCATTTGAATAAATTTAAGCGTTGAACCTCATCAATTTTAAAATTGAAAAAGTTTAAAGCTATTGAGCCAAAATTCGGCCCTAATAAATGTATTGAATAATTGAAGGATTGCGTACTTCAGAACGGAACAGAAAGCAGGATGCTATTCTATACAATTACGCCTCTTGCAGGTAGACTTTGAATTGTTGATGTAAAAGATACAAAGGAGTTTTGTCTTTTACTTTTGATGGAGATTGGTAATGATTAAAAGCTAAACCTTGTGCAAATCCCCAATTGACTTGAGAAATAAGGTTTTGATTGTTTCCCAACTCAGGAAGTTCGGGAGTTGTATTTATTTTTTGAATAGGATTGTCTCCAGCAACATCAACTGAAAAAGCTGTACAAAGTTCCTCAAATTGATTTGTGGTTTTACTTTTATTTGTAACTCCAGTTTGGGTTAAATTGAGGGAATCTTGAATAGAGTTTCGCACAGAACAAGGCGAAAAAACAAGTATCAGCCCAAGGGCCAATACCTGAAAATATAGTAAAATTCTATTCTCCTGTTTTTTTATCACAGTTCAAATATAGAAGATGTGTTTCATTCACAACGTGACTTATGTTACACCAACCCTGTTTTTAACGAATTTTACAAGGACCGGAAACGAGGAATGAGCAGTTTAGAAACTTTTCGACATATTAAACCAAAGCTGAATTGATTTGAACTTGTCCTGAGATTAATTTATGAATTGGACATTTATCAGCGATAATCATTAAACGTGCTTTTTGTTTATCATCTAAATCGCCTTCTAGCACAATATCTCTATGAATTGAAGGTAAATCTCCGGTTTTTTCACCTTTGATTAGTTGGATATCTGTATGTACTTCTTTTAAATCCCACTCTTTGCGCTGCGCATACATTTTTAAAGTTGCAGAAGTACATCCAGCCAATGCCGCGATGATTAATTCATCAGGTGACATTCCCTTGTTTTGTCCACCTAGCGATAAAGGTTCATCTACAGTGATGCTATGCCCCGATATTGATTTAATTTCAATTTCGTAATTATCGTTTAAGGTTTTTGATTTTATTGAACTCATAGATGTTTTTTTTATTTGAAATCTATTTTACGGAGAATATGAATTGAATACAAGTCTAAGAATAGAAAAAGGAAGAAAAGAATAGCCAAAGGGAGAAATAGTTCACGTATTTGGACGTTTTGAATTTAAATTATGAAACTTAGATTAAAATATTAAGTTTCGGATAAAACTAAGAAATTTCCATCCCATCGCTGTTCTGGCCCTCTTCCAATTGTAGCTTTTTGTATAAATAAAAAGTTGGCGATGATGAAAACCAAGATTAGAAACAGGTTGACATAAGTGTTTTTGTTTACAATAACCGTAATGTAACCCACCGCTGCTAATAGAGTGTAATATCCTAAATAAGCAATATCACCTAAACCATGTCCAAACGATAGGTGTCCCAGCCACATTAGCAGAACCAAAAGATTTAGAATAGTTACAAGGGTAATGGCAGTGTATTTAGCTGTTTTATTGATCACTTCTCTGTTTTTCACGAATGTGCTTTGGAAATTGTTATGATTAAGGTAAATATAAAACTATTTAGGTCGATTGAAAAGAAAGGAGATACATATTGAAATGAGTATCAAAGACAAACGCTGAGTTGAAGTCCTCTCCCTTAATCCCTCTCCAAAGAGGGAGACATCTACCAAATCATTTTAATTTACTTTTTATTTAAGCTTTTATCCTAAAAAATGATATGTATATAATTAAAAAAAGCCTTCCGAAATCAATCGAAAGGCCTTTAAAATATCAACTACTAAAATATCAACTACAAAATTCGTAATTCTCTATTTCGTAGTTCCTAATTCAGTTACTCCCATATTATAGAAAGTAAATCCATATATATCGGCATATTGCTCGATTGTTTTACTTACTGGTGTTCCTGCTCCGTGACCTGCGTTTACTTCGATACGAATCAACATTGGTGAATCACCTGTGTTTTTCTTTTGAAGTTCTGCCGCAAATTTAAATGAATGCGCTGGCACTACTCTATCGTCGTGATCTCCTGTAGTAATCATTGTTGCTGGGTAACTTGTTCCTTCTTTCACGTTGTGAACTGGCGAATAACCCAATAAATAATCTAACATTTCTTGAGAATCTTCAGCTGTTCCGTAGTCATACGCCCAACCTGCTCCTGCAGTAAATGTGTGGTAGCGAATCATATCCAAAACTCCAACGGCTGGTAAAGCAACTCTTGCTAATTCTGGTTCTTGCGTCATCACTGCACCCACTAAAAGACCTCCGTTTGATCCTCCACGTAATGCCAAGTAATCAGATGAAGTGTAATTTTTATCTTTTAAGTATTTCGCTGCACTGATAAAGTCATCAAAAACATTCTGCTTTTGCATTTTCGTTCCTGCATTGTGCCATTCTTTACCGTATTCACCTCCTCCACGAAGATTTGGAACTGCGTAAATTCCGCCGTTTTCCATCCATACAACATTGGCTACTGAGAATGATGGTGTCAAACTCACGTTAAATCCTCCATAACCGTAAAGAATCGTTGGATTTTTTCCATCCATTTTCAATCCTTTTTTGTGGGTGATAATCATCGGAACTTTTGTTCCATCTTTTGAAGTATAAAAAACTTGTTCTGAAACAAAGTTATCTGGATTAAAGTCTATTTCTGGTTTCCAGTAATCTGTTGAAGTCCCTGCTTCTGGATTAAATTCGAAAACACTTCCTGGAGTAATGTAATTCGTGAAAGAATAATACAATACTTCGTCTTCGTCTTTTCCACCGAATCCACCCGCAGAACCAATTCCTGGTAAATCGATTGAACGAATCATTTTTCCGTCATAATCATATTGTTTCACTTCAGAAATGGCATCAACCATATATTGCGCAAAGAAATATCCTGCTCCTTTTGAGATAGAAAGAACATTTTCTGTTTCTGGAATTACATCTACCCAATTGTCTGTTGTTGGATTTTCAAATGTTGTTTTCACTAAACGCTTGTTTGGCGCATTTAGGTTTGTAGAAATATAGAATGTTTCGTCTTTCGTTGTCACGACTCCTGCATCTTGATCAAATCCTGTAACCAATGGTTTGATTTTCGCATTTGGGTTAGATAAATCTAGAACACTCAACTCATTTCCTGAAGTTGAAACAGATCCAGAAATAAATAGATATTTTCCGTCTTTAGAAACACTTCCTCCAACATATCTTCTTTTTTGTTCTGCAGTTGCTCCATAAACAACTTGATCATCTGATTGAGCTGTCCCTAGTTTATGGTAATACAATTTGTGTTGATCCGTTTTAGCAGATAATTCACTTCCTTTTGGCTTGTCGTAGCTACTATAATAGAATCCATCATTGTTTTTCCAAGAAAGTCCTGAGAATTTCACATCGATTAATGTGTCTTCGATAATTTCATTCTTTACAGCATCCATTATGATGACTTTTCTCCAATCCGAACCACCTTCAGAAATAGCATAAGCAGCTAGCGTTCCATCTTCTGTGAATGACAACTGACCCAAAGATGTTGTTCCGTCTTCTGAGAAAGTATTTGGATCAAGGAAAACTTCTTCGTTTCCTTCTGCATCTTTTCTGTACACAACATATTGATTTTGAAGCCCATCATTTTTATAATAATAAACATAATCTCCTCTTTTTCGTGGAGCTGAAACTTTTTCATAATTCCAGATTTCAGATAAACGGTCTTTTAATTCTTCCCGGTAAGGAATCTCCTTCAAATAATCGAAAGTCACTTTGTTTTGAGCTTTCACCCATTCCGCTGTTTCATCACTCATATCGTCTTCTAACCAACGGTAAGGATCGGCAATTACTCTATCAAATATAGTATCGACATCATTTCCTTCTTCCGTTACAGGATAGGTTAAACTTGTTTTCATTTCTTCTTTTTCTACTTTTTCTTGATTGTCTGCATTACACCCAACAAGCAAGCTTCCAAGGATTGGAATGATTAATAGCTTTTTATACATGGTTCTATAATTTTTGAATTGTATAAATATAAGGAAAATGCGGGAACAAGCTTTATTACGACATTTCATCTCGCAATAAATCTTGGTAGAGCGAGATGAATTTAGAGCAGTAGCTAGGATTAGGGATTAGGTCCGATAAAAATCTTTAGAGTGAGCTAGAAGATAGAGCATTAAATATGAATTTAATTGCCTTGCCAAATAGACTCAATAATTAAAAAAAGAGCAGTTGCCAAACCATCCTTAAACTGCATTTTTAAGATTGACCTTCGCTCTTTCATTAGAAATAATTGATTTCCAACCTTCCTTTCTTTGATCTTTATCAAAAAGAATGGATTTCAACGCCTTAAAGGCATTCTTGCGTGAAGGCATAAAATAAAGAAAGAAACCTATTCTAACCATAAAGGCTAATCTTCCAGTTATAGGTATACTATAAATTTCTAAAATGGCCTTGTTTTTATAAAAAGCCGCTGTCTGACCTAATCCAGGATACTTAAAACTACCTGGTTCTTTGCCCTTTAATGTTCGTGAAATATTCTTCCCAATTCTTGACCCGTGCTTAATGGCCCATAATGCATCGTGATTACAAGTCTTTTCAAAATATGGCCTTTTGACGATTGCAGCATCACCTCCAGACCAAACATTTTCATACGCTTCACTTTGAAGTGTTGATTTGACTGTAATTCTATTATTGTATTTCGCTTCAGACTTCACGTTATCTATGAAAGCATCATTTGTTTGTCCGGTTGTAAAAACAACAAAAGAAGTCGGAAGATTTTCACCATTTGAAAATTCAACAGAATAATCATTTATTGATTGAACTCGTGAATTTGAGTAAAGATTTACCCCCAATTTCCGAAGTGTTTTTATACTATAATTTCTCAACACTTTTTTCTTCTCGAGCTGTGGCAATATCTCGTCACTTGAATAAACAAGATTCACTTTGAATCCTTCATGCTTCAAAATTGGGAATTCTTCTTTCAAGTCATTTAATGTTTCCACAAGATTCCCGCTGACTTCCACTCCTGCCAAGCCAGCCCCAACAACCGTAAAACTCAGCAAGTGATTTATCTCTTTCGGGTCACCAGACAATTCAGCTTTAATCAAATTTTGAATCAGCTTTTTTCGTAATTGGCTAATTCCATTGGCTTTTTTTACGCTTAATCCATACTCATTTGCTCCATGAATAGATTGAAAATGATCGTATGAACCAGCTCCTACTATTACATGATCATAATCTAATGTGCCAATTTCTCCATTTTCTTCGTTACAATAGGAAATGATTTGGTTTTCCGGATTAATCTTCAACAGCTTACCTTGAATATACTTTGAATGCCTAAATAAGTTTTCATGTGGTGTAGATCTAAATTTGAGGGGTAAAAAACCATTAATAAATTCACCTGTGAATCCATGAAAATCGTGTCCAGCACTTTTAGAAAGTAAAGTGATTTCGACTTCTCCATTTTTGATTTGTGATTTGAATTTTGAATAAAGCGATTTAAATGCCCACACAGAAACATAACCACACCCAATAAAAACTATTTTTTTCTTTTGCATAACATTGATTCTAAAAACTGATTGGATTTCCAAAACTTGTGAATTCAGCTAACTGAAAACCGTATTTTTTATGTTTCTGAGCAAGTTTATTAATGTACTCTCCTTGTTCAAGGGTTGGATTTCCTATTGAGAAATGTTCTTTGTATCCTTCCAAAGTTAAAAGTAAAGTCTCAGAAAAACACGCATAAAAATTATTTTCGGGTAATCCCATACCCCCATTTTGTAGACGAATTCCTGGAATACTAATAATTCCACCATCAACAACTGTGAGGTCTGGTCTTTCTTCAATTAGTTCTGGCGAGGTATTTCTAGGTTGTGTTCCATCCAGAATAAACGCCCCTTTTTGCAATATTTCAGAACGCATTAAATTTTCGGTACTCGCTGTTAAAAGCGTAACTAATTTAGATTTTTTAATATCCTTCAAATCAATACTTACTTCAATGTCTGCCTTTGGAGAAATCGCAATTAATTCCTTTTTTAACGCTTCTAACTTCTTCAAATTACGCGCTACAAGTTGCAGCTTTACTCCACAATTGTTTTTGACCAGCATTTTTGCGACTAATGAACCTACACTACCGGTTGCACCAACAATCGATTGATGTTCAATCAAGCTTTCGTCTATTTTCATTAATTCCAGAATTCCATTGTAAATGGAAACTGCTGTAAAAGCATTCCCATTTGTAATTGAAATATCTTTTCTGTTTTTCAACATTTTTCCACCAAGGGTCATTGGAGAAGTTAGCGCTCCAAGTCCAATATTCGTATATCCTTTTTCCACTAATTTATCTATGGCTTTTTCAATTTTATTGGTGGTGTATTTAAAACCATTAGCCAGCATGTCATCCGAAGAAAGTAATAGGACTTGATTAACACCAATCAATTTCTTATCATTCTTTTTTCCCTCCATGTATATTTTACTCCACTTGTAGGAATCCCATTGGGTTAATTCAAAGGTTTTTTTGTAAAACTTATCTGGAATCTTACTTAATGGTTTCCAAAGCTGTCCCATATCTTCGCTATATCCATATCTGAAGTGTATAAAAAAAGCAAATTTCCCCAACAATTTAGATTCAATAAAGGATTGCTCGGGTCGATTTAAGGTTGATTCTTGAGTTATCATAATTATTTTTTTTTAAAGGTGGCAAATATTGGAATTGAAATTCTAAACCATCTGATTATTCCATTATTAAATTAATAAGCATTTAAGTAGAAAATATAAAAACTGCTGCAGATCAGGTCAAATATCATGGTAGACAGAAAACCCTTATAAAAACTATTCTTATGAAATTGATATCCTTGAAATATGAGAACAACCAATAATAGTTTTTCGAAAATCGCCATTGACAAAATCACTGGTAAGTACACCGGATTCAAACCTGCGTAGATTATGGAAATTCCCATCATTAAACATAGAATGCCCCAATGTTTTACAAAGAGTCCCGATTCAGAACTGAAATTGGTGTCATTCAACTTCCTTAAAGCCCATCGTGGAGCAAGTGAATAAATCACTGGAAGGCATGTAATAATTCCTGAAATAATTATCAAAAGTTTCATAAGCGTATTGAGTTATGTTACAAACATAGATAAACTTATTCCCTAAAAAGCGAGGGTTTTCCCTTACTTTATAAAATGACTCATTTACACTTCAAGAAACAAACCTACACCCTTGAATAGTAATTAGTTATACATTCGAACAATCTTAATAGCAAATAAAAATTAATTCTCCAGAAAAAAATAAATTTCTTTTATTTGAGCTTTAGCCAACTTAGAATAAGCTTTCAGTTTCTGGATGAAGCATAATTAGAAAGATTACTTCATGCTAAATACTCTAAATTATTTGGAAGAATGATGCTAATAAAGCGTAATTTCAGAAAATTGTAGTAACCCAAATCCATACAACAATGCTTTACACCGACCGTACTTTTATCAAACCTATTCACAAACTGGACATTCCTGAAATTATTAAAATGTACAATGAACCTGATTCTTTTAAATATGTGAAGCAATATGAAGGGAAATCGGATGAGTTTTATACCACCTTCCTCGAAAATAAAATAGCTGTAAATGCTAAAAATCTTGGTTTTTGGTCTGTTCGAGGAAAAAAGAACAATGAATTTATTGGAACAATCAACTTAAATCAATTTTCTGATACTGCGATGACACATATTGGATGTCATTTAAAAAGAGAATTTTGGAATAAAGGGTATGCCACCGAGTTATTAACCGAACTCCTTAACTATGCTGTTACAGAAAGAAAATTGAAGGAAGTCTTTGGAATAACAGATGAAAATAATCTAGTCTCTAAAAAATTATTAAAAAAATTAAATTTCAAAGAATTTGAGAAACGAACGATTCTTGAATCAAAAGTTGTTATTTATAGATATTTGAATGAATAGATGAGGATTCTTGAATTTTGAAAATGCCCTTGTTTTGCTTAACTCAAGAAATTAATCGACAAAAGGGTAAAGCTTTATATCTTTTAAAACACAGTAATTCATATCAAATAAAAAAGGACGGTTTGTTCACCGCCCTTAAATTCTATTTTAAATTATTGTTTTGTGTGGATGAATCACGGATGGTTTGAGAACCGTCCATAAGCAATTATTCTCCGAATAATTTATCATCCACCAAATTCGGAACTGTAACTTTCAACAATGGTTCCATTTCCATGGCTCGCTTGATCGCAAACATTGCTCCTTCGTTTCTTGCCCAGTTTCTTCTTGCGATTCCGTTGTTCACATCCCAATGCAACATGTTTTTTAAACGTCTGTCTGCATCGGCTGTTCCATCGAGTAACATTCCAAAACCTCCGTTGATTACTTCTCCCCAACCTACTCCACCACCATTGTGAATGGAAACCCAGGTTGCACCGCGGAAAGAATCCCCAATTACGTTTTGAATCGCCATGTCGGCAGTAAATTGTGAACCATCATAAATGTTTGAAGTTTCTCTGTATGGTGAATCTGTTCCTGAAACATCGTGGTGATCACGTCCTAAAACAACTGGTCCGATTTCACCATTTTCAATTGCTTTATTGAATGCTTCAGCGATTTTCATTCTACCAATGGCATCAGCATACAAGATTCTTGCTTGTGAACCCACAACCAATTTATTTTCTTGAGCGCCTTTTATCCATTGGATATTGTCAGACATTTGTTGCTGAATTTCAGCTGGACTTTCTTTCTGTAATTCTTCTAATACTTGACAAGCAATTTCGTCAGTTTTTAATAAATCTGCTGGATCGTTTGATGCACAAACCCAACGGAAAGGTCCAAATCCAAAATCGAAACACATTGGTCCCATGATATCTTGAACATAGGAAGGATATTTGAAATCAATTCCATTTTCTGCCATGATATCCGCTCCTGCTCTTGAAGCTTCTAGCAAAAATGCATTTCCATAATCAAAGAAATAAGTTCCTTTTGCGGTATGGTTATTTACTGCATTCGCATGACGTACAAGCGTTTTCTGAACTTCTTCCTTGAATTGATCCGGGTTTTCAGCCATCATTTGATTTGATTCTTCTAATGAAAAACCAACTGGATAATATCCTCCTGCCCATGGATTATGCAATGAAGTTTGATCTGATCCTAAGTCAACTTTTACGTTTTCTTCATCGAATTTCTCCCATACATCAACGATATTTCCTTGGTAGGCTATTGAAATAACTTCTTTATTTGCTTTTGCCGTTTTTACGCGGGTAACTAATTCATCTAAATCAGAAATCACCTCATCAACCCAACCTTGAGAATGGCGAGTATTTGTTGCTTTTTCATTGATTTCCGCACAAACAGTGATACACCCTGCGATGTTTCCTGCTTTCGGCTGAGCTCCAGACATTCCACCAAGTCCTGATGTAACAAATAGTTTACCAGCCAAATCTTCACCATCAACAGCGATTTTTCTTCCTGCATTTAAAACAGTAATCGTTGTTCCATGCACTATTCCTTGCGGTCCAATGTACATAAAAGAACCGGCTGTCATTTGTCCGTATTGTGTTACACCCAAAGCGTTAAATTTCTCCCAATCATCTGGTTTAGAATAATTCGGAATCATCATTCCATTGGTAACAACCACTCTTGGTGCGTCTTTGTGTGATGGAAAAAGTCCCATCGGATGACCAGAATACATTGCCAATGTTTGTTCATCTGTCATTTCAGATAAATACTTCATTGTTAAACGATATTGTGCCCAATTTTGGAATACAGCTCCATTTCCTCCGTAAGTGATTAACTCATGTGGATGTTGTGCTACTGCGTAATCCAAATTATTATGAATCATCAACATGATTGCTTTGGCTTGGTCACATTTCCCAGGATATTCTTTAATATCTCTGGCATGTAATTTATAATTTGGACGTAAACGGTACATGTAAATTCTACCGTAAGTCTCTAATTCTTCTTTAAATTCTGGCAACAATTCTGCGTGCTGCTCAGATGGAAAATAACGTAAAGCATTTTTCAAGGCTAACTTCTCTTCCGCTTTGGTAAGAATTTGTTTTCTTTTTGGCGCATGATTTACAGATGAATCATACGGTTGTGCAGGAGGAAGTGTTGATGGTATTCCTTCCTGAATGTCTTTTTGAATATCTTCTAAAATCATGTCTTTTTGTTTTTATTCTATTTTATTAAATATTGAGTTAATGGATATATATCACCCCTTCAGGGTTAGTTTGACATTTGTCATTTTAAACCAAGGATTTACATCCTTGGTTAAATAAATGTCATCCCTTCAGGATTATTTTTAAATTATTATTCATTTCATTTAAATAGTTAATCAAATCATATATCACCCCTTCGGAGTTAGTTGAACTTTTACCATTTTAAACCAAGGATTTACATCTTGGTTAAATACATGTCATCCCTTTAGGATTCTTTTCAAATTTTAAATCAATTCCTTTAAAAAGGTCAGATTCCCCGTCATTTTCATTCCCTTCCTTACAGTAGTCAGAACAGAATGACAATTTGGTTGGAGGTTTTGTGGGGTAGGTTATGATGAAGCTCTTCTTCATCATAACCTACCCCAATCCTAGCCTTCGACCTCCGTCATTCCGACAGAGCAAAGCGACGAGGAATCTCTTTTACCTATCAACTATTCCTTTTCAATACTTAAGTTTTTGTACCTTTCGAAACATTAAGTATATCAATCTGAATCAACCAGGAGTTCTCAGTCCACTGACTGAATCTCCACTAACCTAAATTCTTTATTTTTTCTTCAAGGATTTTAATCTTTTCTTGAGCATCAGACAACTTTTTCTTTTCGATGGCAACAACAGCTTCTGGTGCGTTGTTTACGAATCTTTCGTTACCTAATTTCTTTTGAACTGATTTCATAAATCCTTTCGTATAATCTAATTCTTCTTTCACTTTTGCAATCTCTGCTTCAACGTCTACTGTTTCTCCAAATGGAATGTAGAATGAAGAGTTTTTCACGATGAATGAGAATGAATTCGCCATTTTTTCGTCGATGTAAGAAAGTGCAGAAACGTTCCCCATTTTAACTAAAACTGGGTCCATTTCAACAGGGTGATTGTTGCTTTTCACAATTCCCAATTCAATCTCAATCTTGTTAGCAATGTTATTTTGTTTACGGATATTTCTTATGTTCGAAATTACTTCTGACGTAAGCTTGAAATTATCCAATAACTTTTCATCCACTTTACCTGTTTCTGGCCAAGCTGCAACAATAATGTCCTCACCTTCTTTTCTATCTCCTAGTAAATGCCAGATTTCCTCAGAAATAAATGGTGTGAAAGGGTGAATAATTTTCATTAATTGCTCAAAGAACTCAACTGTTTGTGCTTTTGTTGTAGCATCAATTGGTTGTTGATATGCCGGCTTGATCATTTCTAAATACCAAGAACAGAAATCATCCCATACCAATTTGTAAGATGCCATTAACGCATCAGAAATTCTGAATTTATCGAATTGGTCATTGATGTGAATCAAAGTTTCGTTCAATTTGCTCTCGAACCATTCAACCGCAATTTTCGATGAAGCGGGTTGTTCAATTTCAGTAACTTCCCACGAACTTACCAAACGGAAGGCATTCCAAATTTTATTCGTAAAGTTTCTTCCTTGCTCACATTGACTTGTATCAAACGGTAAGTCGTTTCCTGCAGGTGATGAAACCAACATTCCGATTCTTACTCCATCCGCTCCGAAATCTTCAATTAATTTTATTGGATCTGGTGAATTCCCCAATGATTTAGACATTTTACGGCCTAATTTATCACGAACAATTCCAGTATAGTAAACGTTTTTGAATGGTTTGTCTCCCATCCATTCATATCCAGCAATTACCATTCTCGCTACCCAGAAGAACATAATTTCTGGTGCGGTTACGATATCATTTGTTGGATAGTAATAGTTGATTTCTTCGTTATTTGGATTCGTTAATCCATCAAAAACAGAGATTGGCCATAACCAGCTTGAGAACCAAGTATCCAATACATCTTCATCCTGATTTAAGTCAAGATCTGTAATTGTTTTTCCTGTTTTTTCAGTCGCTAATTTCAAAGCTTCTTCCTTTGTTTTAGCAACAACGAAATCTTCTTCTCCTTCACCGAAATACCAAGCTGGAATTCTGTGTCCCCACCACAATTGTCTAGAAATACACCAATCTTTGATGTTTTCCATCCAGTGACGGTAAGTATTTTTCATGTTGTCTGGATAGAACTTAATGTCTCCATTCATAACATGTTCCAATGCTGGTGCAGAGATATTTTTCATATCTACAAACCATTGTAAAGAAAGACGTGGCTCAATTACCGCATCTGTTCTTTCAGAAAAACCAAGTTTATTGATGTGGTCTTCTACCTTCACCATAAACCCTTTTTCCTCCAATTCTACAACGATAGCTTTTCTTGCTTCGAAACGATCCATTCCTTCATAATGTAATCCTTTTTCGTTTAAAGTACCGTCAGAATTTAAGATGTCGATTACTTCCAAATTGTGACGCTCACCCATTTCATGGTCATTAACATCATGCGCTGGAGTAATTTTCAAACATCCTGTTCCAAATTCCATGTCCACATAATCGTCTTGGATAATCGGAATTGCACGGTTTGAAATCGGTACAATTGCTTTTTTACCCACAAGATTTACATAACGTACATCGTTTTGATTTACACAAATCGCGGTATCTCCCAGAATAGTTTCAGGTCGCGTTGTTGCAACAGTCAACCATTGGTCTGTTCCTTCGATTTGGTAACGAACATTGTATAATTTTGAATTCACTTCTTTGTGGATTACCTCCTCATCAGAAAGTGCCGTTTTTGCAGATGGATCCCAATTCACCATTCTTACTCCACGGTATATTTTTCCTTTTTTGTATAAATCAATGAAGATATCCTCAACAGATTCAGCATAACTTTCGTCCATGGTAAAAGAAGTACGTTCCCAGTCACATGACGCACCCAATTTCTTCAATTGGTCCAAAATGATACCTCCGTGTTTTTCCTTCCATTCCCAAGCGTGCTCCATGAATTCATCACGTGTTAAGTCGGATTTCTTAATTCCTTCCGCACGTAATTTATTCACTACTTTTGCTTCAGTAGCAATCGATGCGTGGTCTGTTCCTGGTACCCAACAAGCATTTTTTCCTTGCATTCTCGCACGACGAATCAGAACATCTTGAATTGTGTTATTCAACATGTGTCCCATGTGTAAAACTCCCGTCACGTTCGGCGGTGGAATTACAATTGTGTAAGGTTCTCTGTCATCTGGTTCACTGTGAAAATAATTCTTTTCCATCCAGTGTTTGTACCATTTCTCTTCAGACTTCTGTGACTCGTATGTTTTAGGAATTTCCATGCTTAATTTCTAGTTTGACACAAAGATAATTAATCATGTTCAAAAGTTGAGAAAATCGTTTGAATAAATGTTTTTGGAGCAATTACGAATGATCAATTACGAACGGCTTTAACCCTCAGTGCAGCTAATTACGAATTTTAGGAATACGATTTTTTTTGAATGTGGACTTGTAAAGGTTTTGGGATAGTTGAAATCGAAAAAACGTTCATAGGTGGTGAAGGTTTTGGGGAATGTTGTTATATTGTAGAAGGGAAAAACATCGAAAAACTCTATTTTGATAAAATTAAATTACTTTTTTCACAATTCTACATTTAAATGGAACTAATTAAAGATAAAGATTACTAAACTTGGATTTCAGAACTTAAAAAAAAGGTTCGATCCGCTCAGATTAAAGCAGCTGTAGTTGTAAATAGGGAGCTCATTCTTTTTTATTGGGATTTAGGGATGATGATTTCTGAAAAGATAAAATCAAGTAATTGGGGCGATAAGGTTCTCGAAAATGTTTCCAAAGAATTAAGAAATGAATTCCCTGAAATGAAAGGGTTTTCAGAAAGAAATATAAAATATTGCCGTAGATTTTAGGAGTTTTACACTATTCCAATTAGGCAACAAGTTGTTGCCCAACCTTCCAAAGATTCGGACATTTTTGTATTTGGGCAACAAGCTGTTGCCCAAATACCATGGGGACACAATATCCTAATTTTCTCAAAGTCTAAAGATATAAAAGAAGCCGTCTTTTATTTAGAAAAGACAAAAGAAAATAATTGGAGTAGAGACACTTTGGCTTTGCAAATTAAATCTCAACTGTTTCAAAGAAATGGTGCTGCAATAACTAATTTCTCCAATACCCTACCTGAACCATTTTCCGACTTGGCGCAGCAAACTTTAAAAGATCCTTATGTTTTTGATTTTATGCAACTGACAGAGGGCTTTAAAGAAAAAGATTTAGAAAACCAATTGGTTAATCATATCAAGAAATTCCTATTAGAACTAGGCAAAGGATTCGCGTTTGTTGGCCAACAATATCATTTAGAAATTGCTAACAAGGACTATTATATGGGTTTACTTTTCTATCATATTAAACTCAAGTGCTATGTGGTTATAGAATTAAAAAGCACGGCATTCATACCCGAATATGCTGGTAAGTTAAATTTCTATTTGTCAGCAGTTGATAGTACTTTAAAGGGAGCTGATGACAAACCAACAATTGGAATCTTACTTTGTCGAGAAAAGAACAATATTGAAGCTGAATTTGCATTACGAGACATCAACAAGCCAATGGGCGTTAGCGAATTTGAATTAACAGATATACTTCCAGAAAACCTCAAATCTTCTTTACCTACTATTGAAGAAATTGAACAAAATATTTTAGAGGATGAACAATAAAAGAACAAAACTCACAGGATTTATTCTCATTGGAATATCTGCTATTCCACTGCTCTTCTATCCCTTTGTTCTACTTGCAAACGCTATGAGTTTGGCAGGCCATAAAGCACCTGACTCTTCATTTTTTGATGTTTTTATTCCCTATTTTTTCATCATTGCAACAACAGTTTATCCTATAACTATTATTGTTTCACTGCTACTGTTTCGTTATAAGAAAAACATCAAATTTGCATTTCTACCTTATGTCAATTTGTTGTTGATTGGATTAGCATACCTACTTTGGGAAATGATCTAAAGAAATCATTTACAACTCCACAAATTCCCAAACAGGATTCCCTTTTTCCCCTGTCTCAGAATAAAAATCAATAAACCTCATCTTGTAGTAAATTCCTTCGTAATCTTGAATTACATAAGTCATTTCAGTATTGATTTCATAGCTTTCCCCAACTAGTGTTTTCCAACTGAAACCAATTGTATTTGTGTTTTCTGATAATTCTAAGCCTTCAACATATTCTAAATCTATGGCGTCGAAATCAACTTCTGTTACTAATCCAACTTTTGTCTCTATTCTGTTAGAAACACAACCTGTAACTAAGTAAGGAGTTACAACTGGTTCATAAAATTGGTGAATGTATTGCGTGAAAACAATGTCCCAATCTTGTGTTTTAGGAGAAACATCCTCTTCTAAGTCGCTCAACATACTAAAGTATGTGAAATTATAGCCTTCACGCTTAAGAATAGTACGTGTTGAAGAATTGCTTGCAGATATATTCGCAAATTCAAAAGTATAGGTAGTTGGTGTAACTTCATGAATTTTTAATTTAAAAAATCCTAATTCGTTTCCAGTAGAGGAATATCCCATATTAATGATTCTTACAAATCCATCTTCCCAGTTTCCTATTCCGGTAGAATCTAAATTACCGTTTGCATTATCAAATTTAGGGTCATTTGTATAACCAACTTCGCTATATATTTCAGACAATTCGGTTTTATCTGTCGTATAAACCATCATATTTCGTGATGTATTTGTAATTACACGGCTACCCTCATCTCCTGTTTCAAAACCTAAATCCCAAATATTTTTTGAAACATTCCCTGTCATTTGGTTCGCAGAAAAATCAAAGTAAATTTGATATTCGTAGTTTGCTCCCATACTCACTTCACCAACAGTTAATTCTCCTGCTTGTCTTTTAGGAATAGGAAGTTCTTCTTTCAAACATGACGACAATAAAACAGCGATCATTAATAATATTGTAAATCTCATCTCTTTAATTTTTATTTTGAACTTAAATTAAGTCTAACTCCCATATGATAAACACGTCCCATTCCAACGCTCACACTTCCCGATGTTACAGAATGCGCACCGTCTCCACTAGCTGTTCCAGTAATTGATGTGACATCGAATAGGTTTTTCACTCCTACTGTAAATTTCAACCTTTTTTTCCATACGAATTTTGAAACTGTTAAGTCAGTGATATGATAATCACTCACCTCTGATTCATACAATTCGCCTTCAGCATTGGTACGAATATTTGGTAAAACACCTGTATATTTATAGAAAACACCTGTTTGTATCCCCGCTTTTTTCCAATCGTATTGTAAGTTAAACTTCACTTCAGGAGAGAATAAAAAATCTGTAGAATTAGAATTTTCCTCTACTAATTCATTATATCTTCCAACATAACCCATCCCGATTCCTGTTGTCAAATTTTTGTAATTGATATTACTTTCAACTTGCGCTCCAGTTGTTGTATATCTATCTAAATTAAAGTATGAATATTCAGTTGCTGAAGCTTGAGCCAAGGTAATTAAGTCATGAATGTCGTTATAAAACAAAACTAATTTATTCTTCAATTTCACCTCTTTCAAATTCAAATTCTGATGTAGTGAAAGGTTGAAGTGATTCGATGTTTCTGCTTCCAAGTCAGGATTACCTACTATATTGTGATTGATATCCACAAAAACATAATGCAATTCTTTAATTGATGGTGCACGGAATCCCCTTGCGTAAGAGGTACGCAAACTCAACAATTGCTTATCATTTTCCAAGAAGTCATACTTCACATTAATTGAAGGTGTAACAGGTGCGGTGTATTCAGAATTGTACCCATATCTAATTCCAGGACGAATAATTAAAGATTTGAAAGGTGTATATTCTGCCGTAGCATATAGTGCGTAATCCCCAATTGATTGTTGCTTGTCTAGGATTCGTTCTCCATTTGCTACCTCATAAAGAATATCATAACCAATTTCATAGTTGATTTTCTTATTTGATTTTGTTTGAACTAATCTTCCTCGAGCGATAAAACTATGGTAAGCAGAAGTATCATGGTCACTTGGATTTCCAGAAACAACATCTGTAATTTCAGTCAAATCACGAATCTGAGTGTTTTTCCGTCTAAAATAACCGTTGTAAGCAGCAATTATTGATAAACGATAATCATTTTTTAATCTGTATTGGAAATTTGCACGTTGATTTATTCTATTGGTTTCATAGTAATCATCAAATGCCGTTTCTTGATAGGGTGCTCGTGGTGTTCCACGATTAATAATACTTTCATTAAACACTTGCCCGCTATAATTAAACAAGGTGTTTTTTCTGTTATAACGGTAATTAATTCCACCAAAAAGCTGTTCTTTTGGATTCCATTGCATTACACGAGAACTGTCTGCAATTGGATTTGGTTCATAATGAAATGTTTCGTGCGTTGGGTTCCAACCATCAAAAAAGTAGCGACCACCTTCTAGTCGAAATTGATGCTTTTTTAATTGCCAGCCCAAAGAAACTGTGTTGTTCACTTTTCCACTACTTTCAAAGTAGTTATTTGAAGTCGCAATAAATTTATTGGCTTGGTTTTTCTTTGTGATTATATTTATTGTTCCTGCTAAGGCATCCGTTCCGTAACTTACAGAAAGTGGACCTTCAACAATTTCTATGCGTTCTACGCTTTCTAATGGAATTTGCGATAAATCAATATTTCCATTTAATCTTCCTGTCATTGGAACTCCATCAACAAGAATTTTTACATTTTCACCTCCAATTCCTTGAAGTTGCATGCTACTTCCTAAGATGTTGTCTTCTCCTAAACGAACATTTAATTCATTGGTTAAAACATCTTTTAAATCTTGTGCCGCCATCGATTCGATTTTCTGACGATCGATAACTTTTATATTGTGTACCGCTTTTTCAACCAATTGCGATTTGTATTGGGCAGTAATAGCCACTTCATCAAACTGTTTAACAGCAGAAGCCAATGCAATTGCTGTATCTTTTGAAAGCACTAAATTTTCCAACCGCTTCGTTTCAAAACTGGAAAATGAAATGGTCATTGTCAGCGGTTTCAACTTAAAAGCATCCTCAATTTTTAACTCTCCATCAATTGAAGTTGTAAAATTGAAAGTTTTTTCATTGAGTTGAATATTCACTCTAGCACCAGGAATGGGCTGACTATCTTCAAGAGAAATTACCGTTACAGTTTGACCACATGCAAATGTTGTGAAAAACAAGAGTAAAATAAATGTATTGAAGAAATATTTACAAATCGCTATAAACATGATCATTATTCTTTTGAAAAGTCAACCCAGTATATTTTAATTTTCCAGGTAAAATTTAGGAACTGAAAAAAGTCATCCAGTTTGAGCCTTAATCAAACTGAACAACTCTTATCAAATTATGAAAGATTACTTTTGATTTAGGTAAGATTCGATCACAGCCTGAATTTCTTTCTGCGCTTCTGCTTGATCATAATTATCGCCAGTATATTTATCACCCATTGCGAATAAGTGCTCATACATCAACTTTTTATCAACTTTTCTTTCGAACTGCATTTTTTTGTTGGCTGCAATGGTTTTACCCCATACAGTTCTTACATCCGTCCAAAATCTGTGGTTTTCTTTCCACCAGTCAATCCCAGCTTTACAATCATGATCACCTCGTGTAAAAATTTCATGTCCTTTTTCCCAAGAAATCAATTGATCATTCCCGTTTTCATCACGGTAAATTTTCTCGTTATCTTGTTCTAAGTTCCAACCGTTTTCAGTGATTTCCATTCTACTGTGACGACGAGTAACATTGTAATCTTGTCTTACCGTTAATTCACGTCTTGGTAATGGAGCATCAGCCGTAGATTCCCAGTAATTTTTCCCGTCTACATGAACCCAAGTACCGTATCCTTCGTAACGTGGACTGTCATCAACTTGAAAAACCTTTTGAGTCCAAGTTCCTTTTGCATCCTTTTTAGAAATCTCTTTGTTATTCCAAGTTCTGTTTTTGTCATACATTAAAAGCGTTTGGTTTTCGTACAACCAATCTTGTCTCCAATGTTTAACTACAAAACTGTCGTTGATTACCAAAATATGCTGTAGAGAGATGAAATCTGGTTCGTTTTCTATTGCAAATACATACTCAATCGCTTGAGAAGAATAATTGTCGTACTTCACATACGCAGTATCAGGTGAAAATGTCTCAGCAAAATCGAAGGTTACTTTATAACATCCTTCCATTGCTAAAATAGAATTTCGATCTTGTTGTTTTTTGTCCTTCTGAGCAAATGTAATTATGCTTGTCAAGGCTAAGGCAAGTAAAAATAAAAATGATTTTTTCATAACTTTTTGTATTGTATTATTTAGTTTTTAATATTAGTTTTTCGTGAATTTCCTCCAGTTCTTTCGTCGCTTTCAACAAGCTCAATCTCCGAAGTTCATCCCGATGACTGAGCCTATCGAAGGCAACGGTGTTCATGAAGAAAAACACCATCTCTCTTTTATTTAATAATTAGTTTCTGATTAAAATATTCCTCTCCAGAATTCACTTTTACTAAGTAAACCCCAGACTCAAAAGAACTTACAGGTATATTTTTCACTTCGAAGTTTGAAGAACCAACATAATTTTCATTAAATAATACCTGTCCATTTAAATTCAAAATTTGTACAGTTGATGAATTAGAATTCATGTTGTTCAAAATCAATGATACATTTTCTTTAGCTGGATTTGGATAAACAACAACTTCTGCGTTTGGCAACCCATTTTCGTCAGTTGATAATGCAGAGATTTTTTCTTTGGTGAATTCGAAATCTCCATTTGAGCTACCTCCAAATCCTGTAGGAATAAGTTTCCATACATCTCCAGCTTGAGTTTTCACGAAATAAACCACATCATCTGCAATTTCGTAACTCATAGAAGAAAACACAAACTCTTTCCAATCCGCACCAATTGTGCTGATGTCAGTGGTAAAAGTTTCAGCTCCCCAATCGTTGTAATTTGCAACATCTGAAACCCCATCAATTTGAACAACCTCAGTATTTGGTCCTGCTATAATTCCAGTTAAATTATATGGAGTTGGAATGAACCCAGTGTATTTTCCGAAAAATAAATCCCAATTCTCAACTGTAACAGGCTCGTGATCTACCGCAACTTCATTTTGAATTGAATAATATCCAAATAATTTGTCTGTATAATCCGCTTTTACAACTTGTGCTTGAACTTCGTTTGTTCCATCTAGATTTGCAAATGTAAAGTCAAAAGCACCTCCTGCCATTTGATCAATACGTAATTTTCTGTAAGTATCATCAATTAATTTTATGATGAAAATTGAATCTCCAGAAATGATATGTGTATTCATATCGTAAATCCCCCAACCTACATCAAATGGATCATTTGGGTTGATATTTTGATCCAGCGCTCCTTCAAACCATGTTGATTCCGAATTATAAACTGCCTCCCAAGTTGACAATCCTGTTGTATCAACCATCGCCCAATCGTTAACATCTCCATTTGGATATGCATATAATAGAACTCCATTACCCGAATTAATTCTGATTGATGTTCCGAAACCACCTAAATCAAATGCCAAATCCCAATCAGCAGCAGTTTTAGTGCCTTGATCTCCATTTTCTAAACTGTACCAAGTTTCGTCTGCATATCCTGCTCCAATACTAACCGTTTCTATTGTTGATTGAGCGTTTAAAAATTGACTTCCTGCGAATAGAAGTGCTGTAAAAAGTATAGATTTTTTCATTGTTCTTATTTAGATTAAATACAAATAACGCCGCAAAAGTAGGGCAGACATATTTTTTTAACAATACCAAATTGTAGGTATTCACTAGTATTTGGACAAAATACCCTGTTCTAGGTATTTTGAATGTTTCTCAAATTTCGAGTGATAATTTTTCTACTTTTGCCTTATTTAGAATAATTCTAAGCAACTATGAAGACAATTATTAGTGTCCTCCTACTTTTAGGAGTTTTTAATGTAAATGCTCAAAAAAACATTTTTCTTGGAGGAGAATTTTGGAATGAATCAACAACGATTGAACAAGTTGAGGCTGCAATCAAAAAAGGAAACGATCCTACAGAATTTAATGCTTTTAATTTTGATGCAACAGCCTACGCCATTTTGAATAAAGTTCCTTTTGAAACAATGAAATATTTGTTGAGTATCAAAGGAAATGAAGTGAGTAAAATAACACATGATGGGAGAAACTACCTCATGTGGGCAGGCTACAAAGGGAATTTCGAATTGGTGGAATTCTTAATCAACGAAGGTGCAGATCTAAAAATAATTGATGACAAAGGAAACAATATCCAGACCTTTACTGCTATGGGTGGTGTTACAGATCACAGAATTTATGATTTATATATAAAATCAGGACTAAAACTAGACACCCCAAATCGACAAGGAGCAAATGTGATTCATTATTTGGCACAACAAGCAAATGACATCGCGGAATTCGAATACTTCCTTAAGAATGGAATCAATTTAACTTCGAAAGACAAAGACAATAACACTGTTTTCCACTATGCAAGTTCACAAGGAAATATTGAATTATTAAATCAATTAATTACCAAAGGATTAGACCCAAAAGCGCTGAACAACAATAATGAAAATGCTTTGTTTTTTGCTGCAAAAGGTAAACGTAGATTCTCCAATGAATTGGCGGTTTTTGAATACCTAATCAAACTTGGTTTAGATCCAAAGTTGACGAACGCAACAGGGAACAATCTGTTACATTATTTAGCTTCTGGTAACAAAAACGAAGATGTTTTCACCTATATAATAGAAAAAAACGTTGATCTTCAAAAAGTAAATAAGGAAGGAAATACACCCTTGATGAATGCCGCTGAAAGAAATAATACAGTAGCCATCAGGGCCTTATACGATTTAACTGAAGATAAATTCATGGTGAATGAAAAAGGAAATTCGCTAGTGACTTTTGCTTTGAAAAATAAAAACACAGAGTTGGCAGAACGTGCATTAAAAGAAGGTGCTGACTTTAAATTAAAGGATAAATCAGGAGACAACGTAATTACTTATTTAGTGGCAACATATGATGAGAAAGACAAAGCATTTTTCACACAGTATTTTAGTGTTTTCGTAAACAAAGGAATCGAAGTTCAAGATAAAACTATTTACCTGGCAACGGCAATTGAAAACGAATTTTTAGTGAATACATTATTGGATGCTGGAGTTGACATCAACGCCAAAAGCAATGATGGAATTACTGCCCTACAATTGGCGGCAATGAAAGGTGACCATACAGAATTTCTTAAGTTTTTAATCAGTAAAGGAGCTGACAAAAATATCCTAACTGATTTTGAAGAATCAGTTTACGATTTAGCCAAAAGCAATGAGCTTTTAACAGGTGATTTAGAATTTTTAAAATAAGTGAAATGAAAAATATTTTAATTCTGGGGTTAATTTGCGCCAACCTAACAATGAATTCTTTTTATTCAAACGCTCAAACTGTCGGTGGAGAATACAAATGCCTAATTCAATTAAAAAACTATCAAGGTGAAGGTGCGTACATCGCTGTATCTGTGGTAAATTCCAAAGGAGAATATGTTGAAACATTACGCGTTCTAGGTGATGACCACGAATGGTATCCAGACATTAAATCGTGGTATGCTTTTAGAAATAAAAACAGACATCAGCCAAGGTTAGATGGTGTTACAGGTGCCACAATTGGAAGCGGCGAACGTTCTGTTGTTAGTCTGAAAATTAATCAAAAATACATCGACAAAGGTTATTCTCTTCGTTTCGAAACAGCGGTTGAGGACAAAAGTTATCATGTTAAAGATGTTGTTGTTTCATTATCCAACGACCAATTGAAATTAGGTAAATACGAAGGAAAAGAAGGATATATCCGCCAAATCAGACTAATTCCTGTCGATAAATAACTTTTGTAATTCCCTATGTTGACTAACTTTTGGAGGACAAGCCATTTGCTCCTGGCCATATTTTCTAGTGTGTTCTTATTGATTGCTTCAGTTACGGGAATTATTCTCGCAACAGAACCAATCGTTGAGCACATGGATTCGCCAAGCGATAGAATTGCTGCTGACAACATTAGTTTAGCACAAATTATCCCACAATTAAAAGATCAATACATCGAAGTTTTTTCTTTATCCGTTGATGATGAAAAAGCAGTAAAAGTAGATGTGATTGGTTTTGATGAGAATGCAGATGGTGCTTTTTATATCGATCCGAGTACAGGAGAAAAAATTGCTGACATTCCTCCGAAGAATGAGATATATGCGTGGGTAACTGTTTTACATCGCTCCTTGTTCATTCATGCAACAGGACGAATTTTAATGGGAATTACCGTTTTCTTGCTTTTCCTCATGGCATTGAGTGGAATTGCTTTGGTGATCAAACGCACCAACGGATTTCGAAATATATTTTCGCATATAAAGAAACAAAACAGTGCTCAATATTATCATACTTTATTGGGGCGAATTTCTTTCAT
This sequence comes from Brumimicrobium mesophilum, assembly GCF_003025005.1. GTDB lineage: Bacteria > Bacteroidota > Bacteroidia > Flavobacteriales_D > Crocinitomicaceae > Brumimicrobium > Brumimicrobium mesophilum. Next base: position 80,463 of record NZ_PVSS01000012.1, on the reverse strand, counting down.
TCCAATTATAATAATGGCTTTTTCAGGAACAGTGCTGTTTTTGAATACGCAATTTAAACCTAAAGAAAATCAAGAAATTGTTCATGTCCAAACGCAAAAAGAAAGCAGGGATATTGATGCCTTTCCTATATTTCTAAACACCAATTTAAGCGAAGTTAAAACTCTCAACTTCCCATTCTCACCTGATGAGGAAGATTATTTCGAATTAATATTACATGATCAAACCTTAAAAATCCATCAATTTACTGGAGAAGTTATTGTTGAACAAAATGCAACATGGAAACAAAATCTGAACGCACTGTCAATGACCCTTCATACCGGAAAAGGCCAATGGATTTGGGCAATAGTATTGGGTTTAATTTCAATAAACTTGTTGTACTTCATGTGTTCTGGGACAAAAATTGCTTGGAGGAGAATTTCAGCCAAAACTCGTAATAAAGTTAGTCCCGAAGAAGCAGAATTTATTATACTAATTGGTTCTGAAAATGGTTCAACACGAAAATTTGGTCAACATTTATTCACTGCTTTGCTCAACGCTGGGAAATCCGTATTTATTGCTGACATGAATCACTATAAAGCTTTTCCAAAAGCCAAACACCTCATCATATTGACTTCGACTTATGGTGATGGAGATCCTCCTTTCAATGCTCGATTATTTTTATCGAAAGTTGCAAGCATCAAACAACATAATGTTTTAGCAACGCATGTGATAGGGTTTGGCTCTATGATTTATCCGAAATTCTGTAAATTTGCAATAGAGGTTCATCAAACACTTAAAAAAAATGATGGATTTCAACTAGATGTCTCCCCTACTTTAATCGATGCAAAGTCACAAACAAGTTTTACTTTATCGATAGATGAATGGAAAAAACGTCATTCAATTGAACTTGAACTTCCGAATGAGAAATTAAAAAAGCCTGTTCGCTTATCTAAGTTCAAAGTTGTACAAAAACAAATTGTTGATGATGGCTATGTTTTAACTTTCACTCTCGAACTTTCACCTCAAGAACAAAGCAACTTTCAATCGGGAGATTTATTAGCGATTGCGCCTCCGGGAGATGATATTGCACGCTATTATTCAATAGGAAAAACAGAAGAAGGAAATATTCTTTTGAGCATAAAAAAACATGATATTGGAGAATGTTCAAATTTCTTATTTCAACAAGAAATTGATGATGAAATTTCCGCTTATGTCAAAGTGAACAATAAATTTCATTTGCCTAAAAAAGGGGATGTTTTGATGATTGCAAACGGAACTGGAATTGCCCCATTTTTAGGAATGACCTCCATGTATTCCAAACAAAAGAAAATCTTTTACTTAGGTGGTCGAAATACTTTGAGTTTTAAATTGTACCATAAAACAATTCAGTACATCAATTCAACAGAATTATTCAACACCTTACACTTTGCTCTATCAAAGGAAGACGGAAACCAATGTTATGTTCAAGATTTAGTCATTAAAAACAAGGCTGAAGTTGCCCGATTGCTAAAAAACAAAGGCAGTATCATGATTTGTGGTTCCATTAAAATGAGAGATGGAGTTTTGGAAGCAATTAAAAACATCCTGGAGGAAGAAGGTCTGCCACCATTGGAAAAATACATTGAGAAAGGAAAGATTTTGATGGATTGTTATTGATTTTAAACAATAGCGACGCAACAAAATACGCCGCCACTGAAAAATGCATTCTTTATAAAAAACCTTTATACTCCATTCCTAATTCTGTGGCTTTCCAAATGGAACTTTGCTTCAATAAATCGTCTGAGAACCTTGTTTTGGTCTGAATTTTCAAAGGATAATCTTCTAAGTTTCCATTCAGTATGATTTCCTTTCCTAGCGGAACATAAATTTTTAAATTTACTTTCTGACCACGGAATTTATTCTCTTTAGGAAATCCATAACGTGCTGGAATATTTAAAGTATTTCCACCTTGTTCAATATCAAATAGAATTTCTTCAGATTTTTCCTTCGCTAATTTTAAAGTTCCACCGTGGCTCTTTTTTTCTACTGAGTAATGAAAAATAGAATCTGTAGTTGTACGAATTTCAATTTTAGCATAACCCAATTGAACCTCATCGTTTGAAATCGTAAGAAAATTATCAAAACCGTAATCCATGGTATTGGTGATCAACAAATCATCTTCAAATAAATTAACTTGAACTTCGGAATAATCTCCATTCAACTTGGTATTTTCGATTGATTTATAATTCTCTTTAAAATCCATTCCCGTTCTGACTCCCAAGAAAGCTAAACCTACAATTGAGGCGAACCAAAGAATTAACAATGTCAAAATAAAAGCTTTCGATTTAGGTCGTTGATTAAATAGCAACATTCCACCGGCAACAATTAAGAAAATCATTGGAATAATTGAAACGATACCAATCAGCCAAGTAGCCCACAATGTTTCATCGAAAAACAAATCGATAACTGTTCGAGCATCTGCGGCAAACATTTCATCATTAATAAAAATAAAATTGAAGTCAGCCCAAAAGAAAAGTCCTAAAAATATCAGACCTAAAATCCCACCGACAAACAGGACAAAACCAAAGATTTTCCCTATTATTTTCGCGCCATTCGTGAAAGCATTATCTTTTTTTTTAAAGGTATTTTTCATCGAATTTGATGCGCGTTTAAATCCTGTTTTCGCTTCATTTTTTACAGAATCTGCAAATGCCCTGATATTGTCAATATTTGCCGACTGACCTCTCATTTGTAATTTCTGAGCTGTTGTTGTGGCCCCAGGAATTGCAATCCAACCGATAATATAAATCAAAACTCCAGAACCACCTGCAAGCACCAATATAATCCATAAAACACGAATTAACACAGGATCAATTCCAAAATAATGCGCTAAACCAGCAGAAACTCCACCTATCATTCCTTCATCTTCATCCCTATACAATCGTTTTGAACTTTCTTGGCTTGAATATTCTTGGTAAAAGTGTTCTTCATTATTTTCATCGTAATCCTCATCAAACTGATTTGGAGATCCCATAATAGCCATCACTTCTTCCACATCCGTTGAAGTAATTACTTCTTTACTTTTATTTAACCTCTCTTGAAATAACTCAGCAATTCGAACCTCAATATCCGAAACCATCTCTTCAACGCCTTCTTGTGTTGAGAAAACACGTTTGATGTCAGAAATATATTTCTTTAAAACCTGGTATCCATCTTCTTCGATGTGATAAACCATTCCCGCTAAATTTATTGTTGTTGTCTTTTTCATAGTGTCTTATTTTCTAAATGGTTTACTGCTTTATTTAAAACTCCCCACGTTGACTTTAAATCAGTTAAAAAATCAATTCCAGATTTTGTTAATTCATAATATTTTCTGGGCGGACCAGCATTGGATTCTTCCCAGCGATAATCCAATAAATCAGCATTTTTCAATCGCGTCAACAAAGGATATAGCGTACCTTCTACGACAATCAATTCAGCTTCTTTCAAATGCTCTATAATTTCAGAAGGATAACACTCTTTTTTGGAAAGTATCGACAATACACAATACTCCAAAATCCCTTTCCTCATTTGTGCTTTTGTGTTTTCAACTTTCATGATTCTCTTATTATATTCTCGACAAATATAAAAAGAATATAGTACTATGCAATACATAGTACTATATATTTATAAATATATTTTTTCACGGCGTTATTATGAGACCAATTCACCTCAATTAAAATAATTCAGCAATAAATTCTAGGTTCTACCCTTATTTTAATGGGAATTTCCAATATGAGATACAAAATTGAATACTAGGTCAAATATTTACAGAGGAGAGATTCCTCGGCGTTTCACTTTTAGCAGGAAACATCTGTTATTGCTAGCTTATACCTATTGCATAGCAATTTAAATTAGATCTAATTTAAAAATCAGAAACTCAAATAATTAAAATCTAAAATCACCGTTTTTTTGCTAATCACGGTTGTCCTTACTCCAATTATTAAGAAATAATATATTTTTCCTAATAAGAAAAAACCTTACTTTAGCAATAAAAATTAAACACATGAACAAAAGATACCTATTGATTGGTTTATTGACTGCAGGAATATTTGCTAGTTGCACAAACCCAGAGACAGAAGAAGCTCCATCAACAGAAGTTGACACAATTGAAGTTGAAGTTGGAGAACCATCACAAGTAATAGTTGATTCTACAAGAACTTCTTACGGACCTAAAATGGTTGATACAGTTAATGCACTTTCTACCAAAGAATTATTAGCTCAATTCGAAGGAAAAACTGAGATGGAAGCTACTTTTAAAGCGAAAATCCATGAAACTTGTTCTAAAGCTGGATGTTGGGTAAATATAGAAAAAGAAGATGGTGGAACATTTATGGTTGTTTTTAAAGACCATTTCACAATTCCAGTTGACACTAAACCAGGAACAATAGCTTACTTGTCTGGAAAAGCAATTCAAGATACTGTTTCTGTTGAAATGCAACAACATTTCTTGGAAGACGCAAATGCTGATCAAAAAGAAATTGATGCAATTACAAAACCAAAATATGATATGACATTTGTTGCTGATGGAATAGAAATCATTAGATAAATTTATCTCTATACCAAAAAAAAAGGGCGCTATTTGCGCCCTTTTTTTGTTTGATATACTTTGTAACTTAGAAATTGTACTTTCCAGCTTCAATTACACGTAATGCTATTTGCTGACGTGCTTCTTTTGAATTGAATCCATCAATTTTAGTAAAACGTTTTAATCCCATCAACATCATTTTTGCTTCGTCTCCTCCTGCAAATGCGTTAATTGCATCTTTCCCATATTTATTGATTTTGTCTGCAACATCATAGAAATATGTTTTTACGATTGCAATTTCATCTTTACATGCTTCCTCTCCACGCATTGAAATCATTTTATCAACTCTCAATAATGCCGATTCGGCCTGGTATGTATCTATGGATAAATCTGCAATATTCATTAAAACCTCCTGCTCTTTTGATAAAGTTGCCATTAATTTTTGAACTGCTGAACCTGCAACCATCAATATTACTTTTTTGAATCCTTTTAAAGCCTTGTATTCTTCTGCAAAAATACCTTCTGGCTGATCTCCAAAATCAGGAATACTCATTAATTCGTTCGCCACTTCTTGAGCTGGCCCCATTAAATCTAATTCTCCTTTCATGGCTCTTTTCAAAACCAAATCCACAATCAACATTCTATTGATCTCATTTGTTCCTTCAAAGATTTTATTAATTCTAGCATCTCTGTAGGCTCTTTCTACTGGTGATTCAGCAGAATATCCCATACCTCCATTAATCTGCACAGCTTCATCAACTACATAATCTAAACAATCTGAACCTGCAACTTTTAAAATTGCACATTCCGGCGCAAACAACTCAATACCCTTAAGTGTTGCCTGTTCTTTATCCATTCCACCATCAATATAAGATTGAATTGCGTCATCAATATTTTGACCGGCACGATAAGTAGCCGATTCTACAACGAAGCATTTAATGATTTGCTCAGCAATTTTATGGCGAATAGCTCCATATTTGGAAATTGGTCTACCAAACTGAGCACGCTCATTGGCATATTTTATAGAATAATCGATTGCTGATTTAGCTCCACCTAGTACAGCTCCACCTAATTTAATTCGACCAATATTTAATATATTCAATGCTATCTTAAATCCATTTTCACGTTCAGAAAGCATGTTTTCTACGGGCACCTTTACGTCGTTAAAGAACACTTGTCTAGTAGACGAACCTTTGATCCCCATTTTCTTTTCTTCAGGGTTTAAAGAAATTCCTTCTGATTCAGCATCCACAATAAAAGCCGTCAATTTTTTATCATCATCAATCTTAGCGAAAACCGTGAACACCTTAGCAAATCCAGCATTAGTAATCCACATTTTCTGACCGTTTAGAATATAATGCTTACCATCATCTGTCAATACAGCTTTGGTTTTACCTGAATTAGCATCAGACCCAGCTGAAGGCTCAGTCAAACAATAAGAAGCTTTCCATTCTCCTGAAGCTAATTTTGGGATATATTTTTCTTTTTGAGCTTTCGTACCATAATATAGAATAGGCAATGTTCCAATTCCAGTGTGTGCTCCATAAGCAACAGAAAAAGAATATCCACTTCCTAATCTTTCAGTAGCAAGAAGCGTTGTTTTAAAATCTAAACCCATCCCTCCTAAATCCTCAGGAACAGATAAACTTAATAAACCTAATTCTCCAGCTTTGTCCAAAATTGAAGGCATTAAACCTTCTTCCATTGCATCAATCCTATCTAAATTTGGTTCAACTTCCTGCGCAATAAAATCATCACACATCTTGGCAATCATCAATTGCTCTTCTGTCCATTCTTCTGGAATAAAAATATCCTCTGGTTTGGTATCACGAATAATAAACTCACCTCCCTTAATTGCTGTATTTTCTGCCATTTCTATATATTTTATATTATTTTCTTATAACTTTCTATATTGTAAATATATAAGATTATTCTTTATTATGCAAGCATACTAAAAATCATTTTACAATTTTATTATTTTAGAATGAAAAGTTACAAATAAATGTTGATGCATATATGATTTCTTTATCTTTGAAGAAAAGTACAAAATAAGTGAAGGTTTTCAAAGGATTTAATGCAATGTCCAAAATTCCACACCCTGTTCTAACAATTGGAACATTTGACGGAGTTCACATTGGTCATCAAAAAATTATTAAGCAACTCAACGAAGTAGCAAATAAAATCGGTGGTGAGTCTGTACTTTTCACCTTCTACCCGCATCCGCGAATGGTACTATTTCCAGATTCTCATGGTCTAAAACTCATTCAAACTCAAACCGAAAAACTGAATAAGTTGGAACGTATCGGATTAAAAAACATTATTGTCCATCCTTTTACTCAGGATTTCTCTCGATTAACAGCTATTGAATTTGTACGAGATTACTTAGTGAATAAACTCAACATAAAAACAATTGTCATTGGCTACGATCATCAATTTGGAAAAAATAGAGAAGGAAGTATCGATCTATTAAAAGAATTAGCTCCAGTTTATGACTTTGAAGTAATCGAAATAGGAGCCAAAGACATTGATGACGTAAATGTGAGTTCCACCAAAATTCGAGAAGCACTTAAGCAAGGCGATGTAAGTTTGGCTAACACCTATTTGGGTGAAGAATTTGAAATCAATGGAATCGTAGTTCACGGAAAGAAACTAGGAACTAAATTAGGTTTTCCAACAGCCAATATTGAAGTTGAAAGCAATATAAAATTAATTCCAAAAAATGGCATTTATGCTACTCGCGTCATTCGAGAAAATGGTTCTGATTTTTTCGGATTAGTGAATATTGGCGAAAGACCAACCGTAGATGACTCGGGAAGAATTACTATAGAAGCATATTTGTTGGATTTCGAAGGAGATTTATACGGAGAAAATTTGTGCTTAAAACTATTGAAAAACATTCGGGACGAAAAGAAGTTTGAAAGTTTAGATGAACTAATTAAAGAAATGAAAAAAGATGAAGTATGCCTTCGCAATTGGATTGTTGATTATAATTGGTAATTCTGTTTGTAGTCAAATCCCTAAAGACCAATTAAATTATTATTCATTAACAGAAGCTAAAACTGCTTTTTCTGATACAATTTATGCAATAGATCTAAGCAAGAATAAACTTACAACTCTTCCGCAAGATTTAAAGCAATTTAAAAATCTTCGTGGACTAAAACTTACTAAAAACAAATTGGAAGAGTTACCAGACTATTTCACTACTTTTAATCATCTTGAATTTTTATATATCGATAAAAACGATTTCACCATCTTCCCTCCTCAGATATTCCATTTATCAAATCTTATTTATTTAGACATCAGCAGAAACAAAATAGGAAATATACCGACCGGTATCAAAAATCTAAAGCAACTTCTATATTTAGATGTTTGGGACAATCGTTTTACTTCTATTTCAGACGCATTTGCTGAACTTCAACAATTAAAATACATTGATTTACGAGGAACCACTTTCGCTACATCCTTTGTAGAAAAATGGACTTTAGCTTTTCCTAATGCGACGATCAAATTTGACAACCCTTGTAACTGCCTAGATTAAAATTCATTAATCTATTCAATGAAATAAATTGATAAAATAATTGAAGATAAAATCTACCCCTTTCAAACTTCAATTGAACTTCATTCTACCTAACAGAGGATAAATAATCAAGTCCTATTTCTTAAAACGACTCCACAAGTTGGTCGTTACATCATCTTAATCAGGTTAAAAATTTAAACCTACCTTTTTTTTGTCACAAATACGACAAATGTCATTTATTTTGTTTAATCTTTTAAACATATAGTTAAACAAAATGTTATAAAGAGGAATCAAAAAACAAATAGTCATGAAAACAAAATTACTCAACTCAATTAAAAAAGTAAGTTTTACACTTGCATTAAGTCTGATGGCAGTTTCTGCATTTGGACAAACAGTTTATGGCGTTATTTCTGGAAGCCCAGACCACACCACTTTAACAGCGGCAATCGACGCAGCCGGTCTAGACGCAACTTTAAATGACCCCATGGGAGATTTCACTGTTTTCGCTCCAGATAACGATGCTTTCGGTTTATTATTATCGGAACTAGGAATAACTTCAGCAGACTTACTTGCTAGCCCTGATTTATCTGACATATTAACTTACCATGTTTTATCTAATTCTGTAGCATCTTCTGCAATTACAAATGGCGACATTGTTACTCCTTTAAACACTGCTAACACACTCAAATTGACTGTTACTTCAGCTTCCGATGTTTTTGTTAATCAAGGTCAGGTTTTAGCTGCAGACTTAACAGCTACTAATGGTGTAGTACATTCAGTAGATGCAGTACTACTCACTAATGAAACCGTTGTTGACATTGCAATAGATAACAATTTCATGATACTTACGCAAGCCGTTATTGCCGCTGAATTAGTACCTACTCTATCCAATCCTTTCGCAGAATTCACTGTTTTCGCACCTACCGATGCAGCATTTACAACTTATTTGACCAATGCTGGAATCACAGCTGCCGATTTATTAGCTAGCTCTAGTTTATCTGATATTCTATTATATCATGTTTTAGGAATGAAGGTTCTTTCAACCGATCTAACCAATGGGTTGGTAACTACAGTTAACGGCGCCGACATCCTGGTTGACATATCGACAGGAGTGATGATTAATGACGCCACGGTAACTTTAGCCGACGTGAATGCAGACAACGGTGTTGTTCATGCAATTGACAAAGTTTTAATCCCGGGTACCGCTTCAGTTGACAATTTAGAATTGGAAAACATCTCTGTTTATCCAAATCCAACTACATCTTTAATTACAGTAGAAAATTTTGAAAATTTAGATTACACAATAATAAATTTAAACGGAGAAATTGTTAAATCTGGAAAATTAAACAACAATAAAATTGAAGTAGAAAACTTAAATAATGGAATATATTATTTAAATATCATTGATGGGCAAAAACTATTTAGCAGTCAGTTTATAAAAAAATAATCATAACTTTTAGTAGTGGTTAGTTTAATGCCTGTTTCTTAGGGGAAGCAGGCATTTTTTTATGCATTAAGTTTACTTAGAACTGCTTTTAATTATATCAATATATTTTGGATTTTTAGAAACATAGAATCCAACCTGAATCAACTCAAATAACTGTTCTGTTGCAGGCTTTGTAATTTCATCCTTTCGAACATTAATTTCAATATGATCTATATCTGATAAAACTTTTTCAATATCCTCCGACTTGGTCAAGTCAATATTTTCATTTGCTGCCTTAACCACCAATGTCGTTAAATCACCTTCTTCAACTCTACAAACTGTTAATGTGTCTTTTCTCCTGAGTTCAACCATTTCTGTTTTCCTCAATAATCCTTCCCAAACAACATCGCTAAATTGATCTATAATTCCTTCTACTTTATCCAAATCATTCTTTTTCATTCTCTCCCAATCATCAGCAGGAATACCGTTAATTGCTAAAAAATCAATAAATTCTTTTTCAAGGTCTTGCAAATCTTGCAATGGAAGTCGAGTATATTTCATGGTTATATTTTTTTGAAATGCAAATATCTGAATTTTATATGGAAACACTCAAGAGTTGAAGTACCTATAAACGAAATTTAATGAATTATTAGATTTTGCTTTATTGGACTCATAAAACGAAGCATTTTTATTTTGCTCATTCTTGGAATTAAATAAAAAATCATCAATTAAGTTCAAAAACTTGAGCTTCTTAAAAAACGATTTCGTGAACAATAAACAAGAATTCTATGCAAAAAATTTATTTAACAACTATGTAATAAAAAATAAATTATCCTAATAATATAAATAAAAATGATTTTTTGTTATATTTATGACAATTAAACTCTACTTATTATGAAAAATCGACTTACTTCCATTGGACTACTCCTATTATTGTTTTTATTAAATAAAACTACTTTTACTTTTTCCCAAGCTTCTCCTGGAGGAGTAACAGGACTCAAAAATTGGTTCAAAGTGGATGACTATACATTCCCTAATAACACCTGGAGCAACTCAAACAATAGCCTCCCATTTACAAGCATCCCCCAACTCGGACTAGAACCAACTACCACAGATATAGTGTATCACACCTCTCATAACAATTGGAACTACAATCCTTCTTTTTCTTTTGATAATGGCGGAGGATTCATATCAGATGTTTCAGGTGCATCTGAAGTTTTCGGAACGAATGGAGAAGGAACCTTGATTTCTATAGCCAGTTCCACTGCACTCACCAATAAAGGAATTTGTGGATATACTCTTGACAACTATCTTTTAGGTCTCGTTCCAAACGGCTCAGAATCTTTTAATCACAGTATGAACAATACATATTTTGAATCAAGCGGACTATTAGGCTTGCTGGGAGGTTTTTCCTCTATACAATGGCCTAACACAGTCAATAGTACACCAAGTATTCAATTATCACAATACATTTATGCAGATGCGGCAATAAGCATTTTAGGTGAAGTCAACCTTTTCCAAGGTTTAAATTTAACAACAGCTCAAAATGGAGCAAGCACAAATGGACTCACTCCTCAATTATTAAATGCAGGACCACTTGTCAATTCTGTCTTAGACATTCTTAGTATTCTTGGCTCTCATAATACAGCATTTGGAATTGGTGAAATACCATTCAGAAGCCAATTCCAAGGGCATATAGGAGAAGTAATCACCTTCAATAAAAGAATAACCTCTGAAGAACGAAATAGGGTTGATTCCTACCTCGCTATAAAATACGGAGTTACACTTCCACCATCAGTAGATTACCATTCTTCAAATGGTACGGAAATCTGGACTGGAGACGCAAACTTTTCCAGAGATGTCATCGGAATTGGTAGAGACGACAACTCTGCATTATTGCAAAAACAATCTCACTCACAAGATGATAGTCTTCGACTTTACTTTAACAATATTGCTGCTACAAACATCGCGAACTCTGCAACAATCGCCAATGACAACTCCTTTGTTGTAGTCAGTGCAAATCAAGGGAAATCTTGCGCTACAAATAATTCAAACTCAGGAATCCAATCCGGTTCATTACTTACCTCTATTCTTGAAAGAAATTGGAAGGTTAAAACCACCAATCTAACAAACTCATTCAACGTGGACATTGTCCTTTCGGCAAGCACCAACCTTTCAAGCATAAACCCAAATGACATACAACTTTTAATTGATGATGATGGAAATTTCTCAAACGGAGGAACAACTCAATTCTATAATGGTGATGGTTCAGGTCTTAGCATTTCATATGCCAACAACACAGTTACAATTGCGGGTCTAACAGCAAATAATCACGTGGGATCAGGAGGCTTCATGACAATTGGATCTACTAGCCCTTCAACACCACTACCTGTGGAACTAACAGATTTTTATGCCAACTGCAACAATAGAAAAACTGAAGTCAACTGGATTACTGCTTCAGAAAACAATAACAACTACTTTATTCTAGAAAAATCACCAGATGGATTAAATTTTGAAATTATTAAAACAATAGAAGGCCAAGGAACGAAATCAACTTCTACAAATTACGAATTTATAGATTTTGCTTATCAACCTGGAACCTCTTACTATAGATTATCACAAAAAGATTTTGACGGTAAAACGAATACGCTAAAAACTATAACCTCTAGTTGTGAAGGTGATGAAAGAATAAAAATTTATCCTAACCCAACAAGAAACGGAGTTTACATTTCTTTGAACCAAAACTACAAAGATTTTGAAGTTGAAATTTACAATACCACGGGGTTTTTAATTTCGTCGGAAAAAATAAACGGCTCTACTTGGATTCCTTTACCTAAAGAAAGCGGAATTTATCTCCTAAAATACGAATTGAACGATCAAAAAAACATTGAGAAAGTAGTGAAGCTATAAAGCGCATCAACACAAAAGTCCTGTAAATTAAAATTTACAGGACTTTATATTCATACAATTCACGTATTGAAATTACTAAGTATTGGCTTTAAAACTCTCAGGAACAAATAACTCTAAACCTTTCTTTAAAATAGAAATTTCAATTTTTGTTAGTTCCCCCAAATACTCTCCATCAATTTGGAATGGCACAGGGTCTTTACACGTAATCGTTGCTCCTGAAACAGAATGTGTCTCCGCGAATTCAGGATTTAATTCAACTTGATTGGTAAAAGTTTTTACAATTTCAATCAAATTCAAACTCTTAAAAGCGATAATTTCAAACTTTCCATCATCCATCAATCCCGTTGGATTTATGCAGGCACCCGTCCCATACTTCTGACAATTAGCAATCGAAAGCACAGAAGCTTCTATGGAAAAAGACTTCCCATCAGTAGAAATATCAAACTCAAAAGGATGACCACTTTTCATAAGTGTTGGTACAGATTGCATCAAATAACTCACCTTACCTCTCCATTCAGCTTTATCATAATTTTGAATCAATTCAGCGTTTACCCCAAAATCAGCTAAATGCAAACTGATGTGATCATTAATCTTTACTAAATCCATTTTAAACACGAAATCACTCAATGCGACCTTTAATTGCTCTTCATAAGTTGAGGGAAGATCAAAATTCTTTGCAAAACCATTAGCAGAACCAGCAGTAAAAATCGCAATCGGCAAGTTCTTCCCTAATATTGCTTCGGTAGTGATTTTTATTGTACCATCGCCACCAGCAATAAATACGCGGTCAAACTTATGTTTTTTGACTAAATCTTTAATTTGGTGCCCGTCTCCATCACCCGTGGTCGTATAAACAGTTAGTTCTATATTTTGATTTCTCAATTCAGTCTGCACCAAATCAATTAACACCTCTTTATTGTCATTTCCTGCAATGGGATTAACTACAAATAGGACATGATTAATTTCTTTCATCATTATTCTTTTAGATCGAATAAATTTAGATAATTTAAAGGCAGTAATGAAGCTTTTGCATTGAATAAGAATATTAAATAATGCTAAATTGTTCTTAAAACAAATAAAATTATAGGCAGAACACTAAAAGCGAAGAATAATTAAATGACAAAACTAGATCTAAAACTATATAGAGGATATTTAAATGATGAAAAGTTAGTGGTATTTGGCCATGTTTTCAAATCTTGGGCACCTGACAAATACAAACTAGACAGAAGAGGAATTTATCATGCGTTTTCAGTCATACACATGTTTAGAATTAAACCTTTAAAAAACCAAGAAGTCACCCTAAGGTTTAAAGGCATCGAAATCAAATCTAAAACAGAAAATGATGGCTTTTTCAAATTCGAAATTCCTTTTCATACAAAATTAGAGAGTGGTTGGCATGAGTTCGAAGTCGTTTGTAAAATTGGAGAATTTGGCATCATCGGAAAAGGTGAAGTGCTTAAACCTTACGATAGTAAATTTGGTATTATCTCCGATATTGATGATACTTTTTTAGTTTCACACAGTAAGAGTTTCTTTAAAAAATTGTACATCATGCTTTTTAAAAATGTAAACAAGCGAAAAGCATTTATTGATGTCACACCACATTATCAAGCCTTAAGTCGGTATGGACAAACCAAAGAAACTGCTTTCAATTCATTTTTCTACGTTTCCAGCAGCGAATACAACTTATATGATTTTATTATTGAGTTCACCCAACTTCATAAGTTACCCAAGGCAGTAATCTTACTAAAAAAGATAAAAACAGGTATCCTTGATTTTTTTAAAACCGGAAGAGGAAGTCACGACCACAAGTTTCATAAAATTGATGATCTCATTTCCTTCTACCCTAACATCGAATATATCCTTTTAGGTGACGACTCTCAACATGACGCATTTATTTATGAGCGTATTTGTAGGAAGTATCAAAATAAAATAAAGGCCATATACATTCGTCAAATAGGAAACAATAAAAAAAGCAATATTCAATCCACCATGGAAAGTATAAACAAACTTAACGTTGCGACTTGTTATTTTAAAGGTAGCTCAGAAGCCATTAAACATTCCAAGGAAATCGGTGTGATTTAATTATCAACCTTTCTTTCGTCAGTTGAGAATAAACTTTATATATTTAGCTTAAATAAATTCAATTATGGCAGTTACAATTCCTCAAAAAGCATTTACTTTTCTACAAAAATTAGCTAAAAACAATGATAGAGATTGGTTCAACGAACATAAGAAAGAATTCAAAGCCGTTGAAGCAGAAATAAAAGAATTTTATAATGAATTGCTACATAGAATACAGGAGTATGACAACATTGAAAAATTAAAAATTTTCCGCATTTACAGAGATGTCCGTTTTTCAAAAAACAAGGATCCATACAAAACACATTTTGGAGGAAACTTTATCCGAATAAAACCAAATTTAAGAGGAAGTTACTATTTACATATCGCCCCGGAAGGTTCATTTATTGCCGTAGGGTTTTGGGCTCCCGAAAAAGAAGATTTATTAAGAATTCGAAAAGAACTTGAGCTCGACGCTTCAGAATTGAGAGAAATAATAGAAGAAAAGTCTTTCAAAAAAATATGGGGAGAATTAGAAGGTGAGGAATTAAAAACAGCTCCAAAAGGATTCAAAAAAGATCACGAAAACATTGATTTAATTCGAAAGAAACAATTCGTTTTTACCAAGTATTTTTCAGATGAAGAAGTATTATCACCGAATTTTATTGAGGAAATAAATACCGCATTCAAAGCAATTCGTCCATACTTTGATTACATGACCGACGTTTTAACTACTGATGAAAATGGACTTTCATTATTGGACAATTAGGAGTACTGTTTTTTCAACGATGCAAAGTCAAATTTAAACCATTGCCTTAATAGAATCAATTGAACCAAACAGCATATTTTTGACGACGCAGCTCCAAAGCTAATTGCTTCTCCATTTTTAAGGCTTCAGCCTGTGTTTTCATTGGGTTTAAGTGGTTATATAAACTAGGCCGTAAATATTTTCCATACTTCTGAACTATGCTCGCTGATAATTTATAGCCTTTATTGTTTACATAACCCGTTTTATGTTGTTCAAATCGTTCTGCCGGTGATTTACTAGTCATTCCTACATAAACACATTGCATGGTTCCATTATATTGAGGATTTGCATTTCTAAATTTCGCATTGTCAGTAAAAACTCGTTTCGCCAACTCAACAACATAAACGGAATATTCTGCTTTAGCCATAGAACGAATATAGAGATAAATGCAAAACAAATACAGTTGAATAAGAATTTTAGCTGATAAGTTAAAAAACTTCAATCAGACTTCTTTAGGATCAGTCTTAAAAGTTGGAGAGGGATGCGCTAAACTAAATGAGCTAAAAAACAAAAAGCTTCACATTTCTGTGAAGCTTTTTTTGTGGGCCCTACTGGATTCGAACCAGTGACCCCCTGCTTGTAAGGCAGGTGCTCTAAACCAACTGAGCTAAGGGCCCAATTTATTTTAATGAGGTATTGGAAACCTCTCAACAAATGCAACTATTAAAATAATAAGGGTTTTAAGTAAACTTAAATTAAAATCTATAAAACAGATTTTCTAAGTGGGCCCTACTGGATTCGAACCAGTGACCCCCTGCTTGTAAGGCAGGTGCTCTAAACCAACTGAGCTAAGGGCCCTTTTTATTTCAATAATGAGATTTCGTTAAATCTCGTTGCGGGTGCAAATATAAGTACAAAATTCAAATCTGAGCAGTTTTTATTAAAAAATAATTAAATAATTTCTTCTAAAAGAAAAAAGCTACCAAACACAATCAACATACCATTTTCATTATCAACAACTTTAGCATCAGAAAATGCTTTCTTGGCATCAGAAAAATATGTCACATTTAATTGATTTAATTTCTCATTGGTTTTAAAATATTGAATTCTCATCGTCCTTTGACTTTTAAATTCTGTAATGTAATATTCCCAAGTATCAGGAAACAAATTGGCGATTTCAAATAAATCTTTGTCATTTGATGCTCCATATAAAACACGGACATTTTTATCACTGTATCTTTTTTGAACATCAAGAATAAATCTTTGTATACCCATTGGATTGTGAGCAGCATCTAAAATAATCAGAGGATGTTTACTGTATACCTGATTTCTTCCATACAAACCTGTATTCTCATATAAACTAGAAATCGCTAATGATTTTATTCCTTCCAAATTTGTATTGGCCTCCAATAGAAAATCAATAGCTTTGAATGCTAATCTTTTATTCACTTCAAAAGTATTTTCTCCTAAATGCTCAGGTAGAAAAATAATTGGCGCCATTTTCACATCAGCGGCTTCAATAAAAACATGTGATATCTCATCATCACTTTCACCAATAATTACAGGAACTCTTTCTTTTATGATTCCCGCTTTTTCAAAAGCTATCTTTTCTCTCGTATCCCCAAGAATTGCAACATGGTCTAGTCCTATATTCGTTATTACGGATAATTCTGGTTTAATTACATTCGTAGCATCCAAACGACCTCCTAAACCAGTCTCTACAACAACAATATCACATTCTTGCTCATAGAAATACGCCAAAGCCATAACCCATGTCATTTCAAAAAATGATGGTGAAAAATCGAAATCTGTATTTTGTATGCGATTGATGTAATCAACAACCTTACTTTCGGAAATCATTTGACCATTTACACGAATTCTTTCTCGGAAATCTTTAATATGCGGTGAAGTAAACAATCCTACGTTCTTTCCTGCTGAAGTTAGACCACTTGCAATTACAGAACAAGTTGTTCCTTTTCCATTTGTTCCTGCGACATGAACAAATTTCATATCATCAATGGGCACACCAAAAAATTGAATTAATGATAAAGTATTATCTAATGTTGGTTTATAGGCCGAAGCTCCAACTTTTTGAAAAACCGGAAATTGATTGAATAACCAATCAACTTTTTCATTGTAAACGGAAGATTTCATGATTATCCTGGTTGAACAGTAACGGTATAAAATGCTATCTCATCTCTAGCGCCAGGCTTTTCTTTGTATCGAACTTCGCGCTTAGCAAAACCAATAACCTCGTCAATCAACCGTTGATTAGTAGCGGTTGTTTGGTTACGAATAACATCAGCTCTCATTACTTTTCCTTGAGAATCAACTGTTAATTTTAACGCAATTCTACAAACTTCATCATTCGGAGTTTTAGGTTTAGAAGTGATATTTGAGATACGAACACGGTCTCCCGCCATTCCAGTCCCTGGATCTCCATCACCACTTCCAGGACCATCATCCGATCCAAAACCTGTTCCCGTTCCGCTTGTACCAGAACCACCAGAACCATTTCCAGAGAATGGACTAGAAGGTTTTTCAGGCTCGCTTGGTTTTGTTGCTGGAGTTTTTGATGATCCGCTTCCTGTTGGTGTCGTTACTGGTGATTTCTCCTGAGTTGGCTGTTCTTTCGGTTGTTCTACTGGAGCAGGATCAGGATTTGTTGTTGGACTTGGCGATCCGCCTCCACCATTATTCACTTCAAAGTTTGATATTCCATTGTCTTCCATTACGATCGGAATGGAAACCGTTACCTTTGGGGGATCAGGTTCACTGTACTTAATAAAGAAAAGTAGGAATAGCGTAACGGCTAGAAACGCTATGGCAGCGATAATTCCATTACGATTATCCGATTCTCTTACTATAGGTACTTGTGACATAACTATTCATTCAATTATTAATCATAAGCCAATACTGGCTTCCACCCTTTCGTTTTAGATAATGCTAGAATTTGGAAAACAGCTTCATAACTTGCTTTTCTTGCTCCAGCAATCTTTACTTTCATTTCTGGTGTTTTTTCAACTTCTAAAATTAAAAACTCACGTATTTCTTCATAACTAACTCCATCAGTTTTCACCCCATAAGGATTTGTTGACTCGCTTGCATCACTCAGCATTATTTGATACAAATCATCTTCAGTAATTACCACTGTTGTAGTGGTATTTTCCATAGAAGTATCCATGGTTTCAGAAGGCTGTGGCAACTCAACTGGTGTGTTTTTCTCTGACATTGTACTCATTATAATAAAGAATACAAGCAATAAGAATACCAAATCGGTCATGGAGGCCATACCGCCTTCAATTTTTATTTTATTTTGTGTACCAAATCCCATAATTCAATTTATTACTTTGAAGGTTTATGGAGAATATCCATGAACTCCATTGCGTCATTTTCCATTCGGTAAACAACCTTAGAAATTTGTGTTACCAAATAGTTGTAACCCATAAATGCAATAATCCCCACAATTAAACCAGCGACAGTTGTAATCATTGCTGTCATAATACCTGGAGCAATTGTTCCTAAATCTAATGAATCAAGATTTTTCATATCATTAAATACCTGAACCATCCCAATTGTTGTACCAAGGAAACCGATCATTGGAGCTGCTCCTGCTGCTGTTGCTAAAAAACTTAAACGTTGTTCAAGTCTTGAAATTTCTAACTTTCCTGTATTATCAATTGTTGAAGAAACAATATCAACTGGCTTACCCAATCTGTCTATTCCTTTTTCCAACATTCTAGCTGAAGGAGAATCTGTACGAGCACATAAGTTTTTCGCATCATCAATTTTCCCATCTGAAAGATATCTTTTAACCTCAGATAAAAAATTTGGATTTTTCTTTGAAGCTCTTTTTAAAGCTAATAAACGCTCTACAAAAACGTAAACCGCATAAATCGACATTAACGCCAACGACACAAGGATAACCAATCCCATAATACTGCTTCCAGCATCTGCAACTGCTTCCCAAATAGCAACTTCTTTGTATCCTTCCTCAGCCCCTACTCCTGTAGAGTCTTGAACAACCTGTAGTAAAAATGAACCTTTCATAGTTTCAATAACGAATTAAATTAAATTTTGTTACAACGCTCTTTCTAATAAATAAAATCCTGCCCCCCCTAAATAACCTATCAATGCCAACCAAGAGATATTTTTCAAATACCAAAAGAACGAAATTTTTTCCATTCCCATAGCAACTACACCTGCAGCAGAACCAATAATCAACATAGAACCGCCAGTTCCTGCTGAATAAGCAATAAACTGCCAAATGTGATCATCAATTGGCGCATTAAACATCCCCATACTTGCTGCTACTAATGGTACATTGTCTATTACGGCAGAACCAGCACCAAGCAACATCACAAACACATCATCATGCATACTGTTTTGAACTGACTGCCCGAAGTTAAACACTAAACCTAAGGACTCCAAAGCTGCAACTGTCATCAAAATACCCAAAAAGAAGAGTATCGATGGCATTTCTATCTTAGTTAACGCCCTAAAGGTAGGACTTTCGTGATGTTCAGCCGGCTTTTCAGCAATTTTATCAGAATTTTTACCATTATTAACATTTCCAACATACGTCATTTTGAATTGTCTTACACTGATTGTTTCCGCAAACAAAGCAACAACTCCAAGCGATAGCATCATTCCAACGTATGGTGGAAGATGAAAAATTGTTTTAAAAATCGGAACGAAAACAATCATAGCTAACCCCAAATAAAGCATCATCGAAGCTTTTGAATTGGTTACTCCGTCTTCTTCTGGCAGTTCAAAGTTCCCCTGAAATGGCTTCATAAAACTAGCAATGAGTGTTGGAATTATCATACAGATCAATGAAGGAATTAATAAAAACTCCATCAATTTTAATGCAGTAACTTTATTACCCATCCACAACATTGTCGTGGTAACATCACCAATTGGAGACCAAGCTCCTCCGGCATTCGCACAAATAACAATAAGTCCTGCAAACCAAATACGGTCTTCTGAATTACTTAAAAGTTTACGGAGAATGGTAATCAGTACTATGGTAGCAGTTAAATTATCAATAATCGCGGAAAGAACGAAAGCTAAAAAAGCGACTATCCACAAAAGTGTTCGTTTTTTGTTGGTTTTAATGAAACCTTTTATTGCCGAAAATCCATGAAAATGGTCAATAATTTCAACAATAGTCATTGCACCAATCAAGAAAATTAAGATCTCAGATGTTTTTCCAAAATGATGAAGTAGTGTTTCTTCCATCAAGTGCATTCTTTCATCATTACCCATCCCGGTAATATCCAAAAGTTGGTGTCCCGCAGAATCGAACCACATTGTAAAATCATCCAAACCTAGAGAAACACCCGCCCATGCAAATGCCATCATTAATAAAGAAGGTACCAACTTATCCACTTTTAAGCTGTGCTCTAACGTTATTCCGAGATAACCTAAAATGAAGACAAAAACAATAAATAATTCCATAATAAATAGTGTTTACCTTTTTAAAAATCTTTTAAATTGCTTTAATAAAAAGGGTTTGTTTTTTAAAAAAATATTAATGTAATGTTAAAAATCACATTGCAAAATTCACCAATTAGGCAATGTTTTCTATTGACTATCTTAGTATTTTAAAAATCAAAAAAGAGTAAAGTTTGTCAACCTGAATTTATGAATACTTAATTTCATTCTTAATCCTTTTATACTTGAGTTAGAATTTCCTGACGGCAAAAATAAAAACAATTTTAGTTAAAACTTCACTCCTTATTAATTTATTCATGGTCGAATAACAATCCCAGAAGAAGAATCTCGGTTTGAACCTGTTACAGACGACCAGACATTGATTTTACCTTGCCATTTCAAAAGGCCTAGAAATGCAAAACCTATTGCTTCCTTAAAATCAATTATATTTTCATCTGGAACAATGATTTTTCCTTGAGTATAATATTGAATTCTTTCAATTAAAAATTTATTCTTAGTACCTCCACCAGTTACTAAAGTAGATTTAGAATTCGAACTATTTATCGCATCTCCAATCTGAATTCCTATATGCTCATACAAAGTTCTAATCTTATCTTTCAATGAAAGTTCAATTTTCAATAAGGGATGAATCTGATCTACTACCCATTCCCACCCCAAAGATTTCGGACCTTCTTCATTATAAAAGGATAATGCATTCAAACTATCTAGTAAGCCCTTGTGAACACTGCCTCCCTTTCCAAAATCACCATGCTCATCATACTCCTTGCCTAACTCCCCCATTAACTCATTGACCACTATATTTACCGGGCAAATATCATAGGAGAAAACTTGACCACTTTTCATGAAAGAGAAATTACTGAATCCTCCAAGATTTAAAAAAGTATCAGCGTAACTATTGAAAAGTAAATGATCAGCAACTGGAATTAAAGGTGCTCCATTACCACCCAACGCAACATCTTTAGACCGAAAATCTACAACTGTGGGCAAATTAGTATGAACAGCCAACTCAGGACCATTACCAATTTGAAGCGTATAACCTATTTTAGGTTGATGAAATATTGTTTGTCCATGGCTCGCAATAAAATCAATTTCTGATTTATTAATATTGAATTCCAATAGAAAATCGTTGACTTTATCAGCATAAAATCTACCTAAATCGATACTTAATTTAATTAATTCATAAGAAGGAGTCTCCACAGCCGATTTCAATTTAGAGAGCAAAACTTTATCATAAGAAAAAATTGAAGCATGATTTAATTTAAATTTCCATTCTTCCGTATCTAACAATTCAAATGTAACATCTGCCACATCCAACCCATCTAAAGAAGTTCCTGACATCAACCCAATTACACGAAAACTTTTCATTTCTATTAAACTTTATAGTGTGAAATTTGAATAATTAAGCTAATTTTGCGACTTCAATATTAAGTATATAAATTTAGAAATCATTGATCTAAAGACTTCAAAATTTCAATAATTGCAAGCTTTAAAATCAATATTAATATAAAGAACAGGTATGAATTTCGAATTATCAGAAGAACAATTAGCAGTGCGTGATGCAGCAAGGGACTTTGCACAAAACGTATTAAAAGAAGGAGTTATTGCAAGAGATAACGAGCAACGCTTCCCTAAAGAGGAAATCAAGCAACTTGGTGAACTTGGATTCATGGGGATGATGGTTGACCCTAAGTACGGTGGTGGTGGAATGGACACCATTTCTTATGTTTTAGCGATGGAGGAAATCTCTAAAGTTGACGCTTCTGTATCTGTTTGTATGTCTGTAAATAACTCATTAGTTTGTTGGGGACTTGAGACTTTTGGTAACGAAGAACAAAAACAAAAATATTTAGTTCCTCTTGCTTCAGGTGAGAAAATTGGAGCATTCTGCCTTTCTGAGCCAGAAGCAGGTTCTGATGCAACATCTCAACGCACAACAGCAATTGATAAAGGAGACCACTACCTTTTAAATGGAACAAAAAACTGGATCACAAACGGATCTACAGCTTCTACTTACATCGTAATTGCTCAAACTGATGCTGAAAAAGGTCACAAAGGAATCAATGCATTCATCATTGAACGAGGAATGGAAGGTTTCGAAGTTGGAGCTAAAGAAGACAAGTTAGGAATTCGTGGAAGTGATACACATACATTATTGTTCACTGACGTAAAAGTTCCTAAAGAAAACAGAATTGGAGAAGATGGATTCGGATTCAAATTCGCAATGAAAACACTTTCAGGAGGAAGAATCGGTATCGCTGCTCAAGCATTAGGTATCGCTGCTGGAGGAATGGATTTAGCGGTTGCTTATTCGAAAGAACGTAAAGCATTCGGTAAAGAAATTCACAAACACCAAGCCATTGCATTCAAAATTGCAGATATGGCTACAGCTGTTGAAACTGCTAGATTGATGGTTCATAAAGCGGCATGGGAAAAAGATAATGGTCTTAACTATGACCAATCTGGAGCGATGGCAAAACTATACGCTTCATCTGTAGCGATGGAACAAACTGTAGAAGCAGTTCAAATTCATGGTGGATATGGATTCGTTAAAGAATACCACGTCGAAAGATTAATGCGTGATGCAAAAATCACTCAAATCTATGAAGGAACTTCTGAAATTCAGAAAATCGTTATATCAAGAGGTGTTTTGGGAGCATAGACTTCTCACCTTTCTAAATAACTTTAAAGCCCAAACAGATTGTTTGGGCTTTTTTATTTTTAGAATTCCATGCAAAGAGTTGTAGTATGGAAGGTTAGCAAACCGTTCCTGCTCAATATTTTCACTTTAATTGTGCTAATACAATTGGTGATTGGAAAAGATTTTAATTATATTCATTTTTCGAAAATAAAAAGACAAAAAACAATATAGATGAAAGTATATACCAAAACAGGAGACGAAGGAAAAACATCATTAATTGGTGGAAAACGAGTTTCTAAAAACGACATTAGAATTGATAGCTATGGAACCGTTGATGAACTAAATTCGTGGATAGGATTACTGAGAGATCATGAAGAAATGCCAAAAAACCAATTTGATCAACTTATAGAAATACAAGATCGTTTATTTACTATCGGCTCTTTATTGGCAACCCAGCCTAATGGAACAAAAATGAAACTACCATTGATTTATGAAGGAGATATTGAATTCCTTGAAGAATCAATTGATAAAATGAATGAAGACTTGCCAGAAATGCGCCACTTTGTTCTTCCAGGAGGAAAACCTATTCTTTCTCATTGCCATATTGCTAGATGTGTGTGCAGAAGAGCGGAAAGATTGACCGTTGGATTGGAAGACAATAGCGATCAATTTAAAATAGCTGTGAAATATTTGAACAGATTGAGTGATTACTTGTTTGTACTTTCAAGAAAAGTTGCCAACGATTTAAAAATTGAAGAAATCCAATGGAAACCAAGAGTTTAAGGAGTTAATAGACTTTTAATCTGTGAAAGTTAAAATACTATTTGGATTTTCAAAAATTAAAATTACTTTTGCGCATCGATTCAGATGTATATAGAATTAACATTATAAAAAACAACATAATATGTATTGGACATTAGAATTAGCTTCCTACTTAGAAGATGCACCATGGCCAGCAGCCAAAGACGAGTTAATTGACTTTGCTATCCGTAACGGTGCACCATTAGAAGTGGTTGAAAATTTACAAGGTATAGAGGATGAAGGAGAAATTTATGAAAATATCGAAGATATTTGGCCAGATTATCCTTCGAAAGAGGACTTCTTCTTCAATGAAGATGAATACTAAACCTTATTGATTCATTAAACCCAGACATTTTTGTCTGGGTTTTTTATTTAACCTAACGTCATATTGTCAGTTATTCACTCATGGAATAATTTATGTTATGACTAACATATTAAAAAATACTACACCCCAATTAAAAGTAATTAGCTTATTTTTGAGGTCTAAATAATAGCATATAAAATGATAGGAGGACTATTAAAAAAATTACTTGGTGACAAATCGGTTACAGACCGTAAAACCTTTCAGCCAACAATTGATAAAGTAAATGAGATTTTTAACTCAATACAAAACATCAGTGATGATGAATTAAGGGCAAGAACCAAATCATTCCAAGACAAAATAAAAGAAGGAACGGCGGAGATTGAAAAAGAAATCCAATCACTTGAAGACCAAGCCAACAATACCGAAACAGCAGTTTTGGATAAGGAGAATATTTTTGAGAAAATAGACAAACTTACTGAAGAAGTTGATACAAAAATTGAAGAGATCTTAAAAGATTTGATGCCAGATGCATTTGCAACAATCAAAGAAACTTCAAGACGTTGGGCAGAAAACAAAGAAATAATCGTTACGGCTACCGACTATGACCGCGAAATGGCTAAAAAGCATGACGGTTTAGTAATTGATGGCGATAAAGCGATTTGGAAAAACAAATGGACTGCAGCAGGAACAGATGTTGAATGGAACATGGTTCATTACGATGTGCAAATCATGGGTGGTGCAGTTCTTCATGGTGGAAATATTGCAGAGATGCAAACGGGTGAAGGGAAAACTTTAGTCGCTACTTTACCCGTTTATTTAAATGCATTAGCGGGGAAAGGTGTTCATCTTGTAACAGTGAACGACTACCTATCTCGTCGAGATAGTGAATGGATGGGACCACTTTATCAATTCCACGGTTTATCCGTAGATTGTATCGACAAACACAAGCCAAACTCAGAATCAAGAAGAGAAGCTTACAAATCGGATATTACATTTGGAACGAATAATGAATTTGGTTTTGACTATTTACGTGACAACATGTCAAGTGACATAGAAAGTTTGGTTCAAAGAAAACACCATTATGCAATTATTGATGAGGTCGATTCAGTATTAATTGATGATGCAAGAACTCCTTTGATTATTTCTGGACCCACTCCAAAAGGAGACCAACAAGAATATGTAGCATTAAAACCATTAATCGAAAAAGTTGTTAGTGCTCAAAGAGCTTATATTAATAAAGTCCTTGCAGAGGCTAAAAAGGATTTAGCGGCTATAAATCAGCCAAGTGAAGATAAGAAAGAACAAAGAAGGTTACTGGATGAAGGTGGACAAAAACTACTGCGTGCATTCCGTGGACTTCCAAAAAATAAAGCATTAATAAAATTCCTTTCTGAACCTGGTGTAAAAGCACACCTTCAAAAGACTGAGAATTTTTACATGGCTGAGCAAAATAAGCAAATGCCATTTATCGATAACGAATTATTTTTCGTGATTGATGAAAAAAATAACACCATCGACCTTACTGATAAAGGAATTGATTTAATGTCTGGACAAAATGATCCTAACTTTTACATCATGCCAGATATCGGAACAGAATTAGCAAAACTTGACAATGAAGATTTGGCTGAAGATGTATTAGCAGAGAAGAAAAACGAATTAATTCGTGATTATTCTGTAAAATCTGAACGTATCCACAGTATCAATCAACTTTTAAAGGCTTATACTTTATTTGAAAAAGAAGTTGAGTATGTAATTGCTGATGATAAAGTGAAAATTGTTGATGAATCAACCGGTCGTATCATGGAAGGTCGTCGTTATTCTGATGGACTTCACCAAGCAATTGAAGCTAAAGAGAATGTAAAAGTTGAAGCGGCAACGCAAACTTACGCAAGTGTTTCTCTACAAAATTATTTTAGAATGTACCACAAATTGTCAGGAATGACAGGTACAGCAGAAACTGAAGCAAAAGAATTTTGGGATATATACGAATTAGATGTTGTAGTTATCCCTACGAATAGACCGCTAGCCCGTAAGGATTTAGAGGACATGGTTTATAAAACTGGTCGTGAAAAATACCAAGCAGTTATTACTGAGGTTGAGAGGTTAGTTGCTGATGGACGTCCAGTTCTTGTTGGTACAACTACAGTTGAGATCTCTGAATTATTGAGTCGAATGTTACAAATGAAAGGCATTAAACACAATGTCTTGAACGCGAAACAACACCAAAAAGAATCTGAAATTGTTGCCGAAGCCGGTACTACTGGAACGGTAACAATTGCAACGAATATGGCTGGTCGTGGTACCGACATTAAATTGCGCGATGAGGTGAAAAAAGCGGGTGGTTTGGCAATTGTAGGTACTGAACGTCATGATTCTCGTCGAGTTGATAGACAATTACGTGGTCGTGCCGGTCGTCAAGGTGATCCAGGATCTTCTCAATTCTTTGTTTCTTTAGAAGATGATTTGATGCGTAAGTTCGGTTCTGAACGTATTGCTAAATTAATGGACCGTATGGGCTTGAAAGAAGGTGAAGTTATTCAACACAGAATGATTTCTAAATCTATCGAGCGTGCACAGAAAAAAGTAGAGGAAAACAACTTCGGTAACCGTAAGCATTTATTAGAATATGATGACGTAATGAATGCACAGCGTAAAGCAGTGTACAGAAAACGTAAAAATGCACTTTATGGAGATCGTTTAGATTTAGATATTGCCAATATGTACTATGACACTATTGAATTTATAGTAAGCAAGTACAATGGAAAAGATGACTTCAAAGATTTCGAATTAGAATTATTACGTGTTGTGGGAATCCAATCTCCAATTACACCTGAACAATTCAATAGTCAAAATCAAACGGATACTATCAACGCAGTTTACAATGCTGCATTGGACCGTTATGATGCAAAAAACAAAAAGATAGCTCAATTGGTTTTCGAAAATGTGAAACCACATTACGAAAATGAAGAAAATTGGATGCGACACATGCGTGTTCCAATTACTGATGGCAATAGAGGAATTGAAGTTTCAACAACTATTAAAGATGCATTTGATACTGAAGGTAACTCTATCATTCGTCAATTTGAAAAGGCTATAGTTTTAGGTTTAATTGACAATGAATGGAAAGAGCACCTTCGTGAAATGGATGATTTGAAACAATCTGTTCAACAGGCACGCCATGAGCAAAAAGATCCATTATTGGTATACAAATTGGAATCTTTCAATCTTTTTAAAGACATGATTGACCGTTTGAATCAAGATACCGTAGAGTTCTTGGTAAAAGGAGCTATTCCAGTTCAACAAGCACCGGCATCTGTTCAAAACAATGCAGCAAAGCAAAATGACAATTATGCTCAAGCGCAAGTGAATGAGAACAAACAACCACAGACTAGCGGAAATCAACAGAAGTTTGAAGGAAGTCAAGGTTACGATCAAGCAATGGCCAATTCTCAACGTCAAAGTGCGCCAAAACAACAACCAGTTGTTGCTGAAAAAACTGTAGGTAGAAATGATCCATGCCCTTGTGGAAGTGGTAAGAAATTCAAGCAATGTCACGGTAAATAATTTTCCAAAGTGGCAAAAGTTGCAATAATTGGAGCTGGTGTTGGTGGCCTAGCTAGTGCAATTCGATTTGCGAACGCTGGACACCAAGTAACAGTATTCGAAGCAAATTCTCATCCCGGAGGAAAGATTAACACTCTTTCCTTGGGAGAATTTCGCTGGGATATGGGCCCATCAGTTTTAACTGCTCCACAATACATAAAAGATTTGTATAAATTATGTGGAAAAGACTTTGCTGAATTTGAATACAATAAATTAGACACCACCTTCAATTATTTTTTTAATGATCACACCCGATTTTCTTTACCTGCTAATCAGGAAAAAATGTTGGATGTTTTTGAACAAGAATTGGGTGAAGACAGAGAAGTTGTAAGAAAGTATTTGAAAAAAGCTGGTGAAAATTACAACCACATCGCTCCTTTATTTATCGAAAAGTCATTACATCGATTTAAGCACCTGATTAACGCCAAATTATTCAAAGCCCTGGCAAGACTCCCAAAGTACAGATTAAACTCTACAATGAATGAAGAAAACCTTTCTACATTCAAAAATGAGAAGACAATCCAATTATTTAATCGTTACGCTACATATAACGGCTCTAGTCCTTTTAAATCTCCTGCGATGTTGAACATGATTCAACATTTAGAATTGAATGACGGTATATTTTTACCTAAAAATGGGATGGTACAAATCCCACTTTGCTTATATGATTTAGCAAAAGACCAAGGTGCTGTTTTTCGTTTCAACGAAAGGGTTCTATCCATTGAAACTCAAAACAATAAAGTTAGAGCAATAAAAACCGATCAAAGAACAGAGGTTTTTGATGTTGTGGTTTCTAACATGGATGTGAGCTACACTTATGACAGGTTACTTTCAAATGAAATTCCTAAACCTAAGAAAACTTTAAATCAAGAGCTGTCTTCGTCAACAATCGTATTTTACTGGGGAATTAATGGCACATTTCCAGAGTTAGATGTTCACAACATGTTTTTTGCTTCAAATTACAAGGACGAATTCAGACATATTTTTGAGTCCAAAACACTGAATAACGATCCATCCATTTATCTTCACATTACTTCTAAAATGAAGAAAGAAGATGCTCCAGAAGGCAAAGAGAACTGGTTTGTGATGATTAACACTCCCAACATTGAAAACCAAGACTGGGAAAAACTAATACAACAATGCAAAGAGGATTCATTAAAAAAATTAAGTAAACTTTTAAATAGGGATATTAAGTCATTAATTGAAGAAGAATTCGTGATTGATCCCGTCTATTTAGAAAAAACCTATTCAGCAGCAAAAGGTTCTATTTATGGTAATGCTTCTAATAATAAATACGCAGCATTTTATCGTCACCCAAACTTCAGCAAAAAAATCGCTGGTCTCTATTTTACAGGAGTGACTGTGCATCCAGGAGGAGGAATTCCTTTAGCGCTTAACAGTGCCAAAATAGCATTTGAATGCTACGAGGAGGATGTAAAAAAAGCGTAGTGCTGTCCTACCCTATTTGAACAAATTTCTAAATCCTTCAAACTCAAATTCAGGTACTAAGTATAATTTGATTCAATACTTCATAAATTGTGCTTTGAACCTTCCAAAAACAAAAGCACTTCCCATTTAATATCTTAAAACTGATGATTAACAAGAGATCAAGATAAATCTTGTTTTTCAAATTTACTTATTAAGTTAATAAATAAAAATGCCAAACGGTAACTTTACCCCTAAATAGATTGACTAGCTCCAAAGGAGCGCCATGTTATTTACCAAGACCAAAGTCCGAACCTATAAAAATATAGTCCATCTATGACTAAAATTTGTAAGCCACTAGTAACAATGGACAAACGACTACTCATCAGAATTTATTTTTCCTGTAAAAAAACATATTAAATAAATATGACCATTCCGAAAAACTTTAGGGATAATGAAGATGATAGGCATTTAAATGAATTATGACTACTTCATTCTAAGTAGTAATCAGTCTAAATTCAAAATTGAAATTTTGAAAAAAATGAATCATCAGTACAACTTAATGTCAGTTAAGCATATTAGGTAATCCTGAAACCGTTCATAAACTATTTGATTATCCAATACCACATATAAAAACTGAGCTACCTAAAAGTACTAAACAAAAAAAAGGCTCATCTTACGATGAACCTTTTTCAAAATAAATATTGCGTTTTACTATTTAACTACAGCCATAAATGCTGCGTTTTCATGGTAATCAATAAACTCACGGTCTCTAGCAGCTTTAGCTTTAAGAGAAGAATCTTGAGCAATTGCAGCGCTTAAGTTTTTGTTTACTTCTGCGATATTGTCTTGACGAGAAGCGATGATTGCTTTCAAGTAATAACCTTTAGCAGTTTTAGCCTCTTCAGAGTTTTCGATTGTAGTTTTTGCACCACTATCGTTTTTATTTAACAATTGAGCTAA
Source organism: Brumimicrobium mesophilum (assembly GCF_003025005.1). Classification (GTDB taxonomy): domain Bacteria; phylum Bacteroidota; class Bacteroidia; order Flavobacteriales_D; family Crocinitomicaceae; genus Brumimicrobium; species Brumimicrobium mesophilum. The sequence continues at coordinate 50,084 of NZ_PVSS01000012.1, read as the reverse complement.
TGCTTTGTTGTAAGTATCTTCACTTCCGAAGTTAGAAACAGCAGCATCATATTTACCATCTTGGATAGCTAAAATACCTTTGTTGTAAGATACTTCATCACCAGCTCCATTTGCTTCACCTAAAAGATCTTTAGCTTTTTGACGCTCACCTTTAGCTCCAGCAATTGCAGCTAAGTTATTTTTAGAGATAATATTCTCCTCAATAGCATTTGCTTTTTCAAACTGAGTTTTTGCTTCAGCCATTTTGTTTTGCATGTAGTAAACTCCACCAACGTTGTTTGCTCCACGGTAATCTTCAGGGAACATACGCTCAGCTTCTTTATATAAACGTAATTTTTCGTTCATATCATCAGTCAATGTTGCTGTAAAAAGAACTTCTTCAACAGTCATTGTATCGATGTTAGATTTTGAAAGTGCAGTTAATTCTTCATCAGTGTATCCTGTCAAATCGAAATCTACAACAATTTCAGAACGACGTTGTGCTGGGAAGATATTTTTGTCTAAGTATAAATATGTACTTAAATCACGAATTGCTTGCTCACGAGAAGAAGCAGTTTGTTGCATTTCAAGAATTCTTAAGATACGGTCTTTATCACCTTCATCCATTTCAGATGCCTTTAAAGCTTTTTTGAAACCTTCGAAATCCTCTCCTTTTCCAACTGTAGAATAACTAGCGTCTTTTTGACCTGCTTCGTTAGCTACATTCTTCTTAGCTGCCATTTCCATAGTCGTTTCCTTTGCCGACTTAGCACGATTTTCTGAAAGTGTATTATTTTTAGTTTCTTCACCCTCGATAGAAGCAAATGCCGTAATGTTTATAGCATTAATTTTAATCTTTGGATTTTTCTGTGCTCTAATCATGAATGCTTCAAGATCTTTCATGTCTTGATCAACTTTTTCACCAGAACGAACAACTGGACTACCTTTTAAGTAGTTAATTTCAGCAATTTGCTTTTCTTGAGTAACTCTCTTGAATGCATCTTTTGCCATGATAACGCGGAAATCTTTATCAACCAAGTAAGGAGTGATAATAGTTGCATCAGCAATCTTTCCTTCATCAATATAACCTTTTGCTTTTCCTTTTTTGAAAACTTCACCTGTCAATTTCAATTCAGAAACCTCAAGATCTGGAGTATAAGCAACTATATCTTCATAGACTACTTTCCCTCCCGGCTTATAAGGAATCACTGCTCCATTGGCAGTAGCTTTTTCTCCAACAATAGTTACTGGTTTAAGTGGTTTATCACCCAACATAGGAACGATTTCAGCATAAGCGTTTTTCTTAATCCCTTTTTCAGGTACCATAACGTCTATTCTCACTTTAACACTATCATTGTGCATTTCAAGCGGAGAGGGAACAACAGTATATTCCACATCTCTAACTATATCACAGCTTGTCGCCATTAAACCAGCTGCAGCAACAAATGCTATACTTTTGATTCCTTTTTTCTTCATTATCATAATTTTTATTTCTTTCCTTGTAATTGTTTGCAATAATAATAATTATTTCCACCACAAAAAAGTAGTTTATAGTAATAATTTTAATGTTAATGTTTAATCCTCATACAATACGACCTTATTTTCAACGTTACAAATCATAAGTAAATGCTTTGTGGTTACACCCTTTAAAGGATCAATAAAGACAGGTAATAACTCAGCTAAAGGCTTGACAACAAACAACCTATCGTAAATTAACGGATGAGGAATTTTCAGTCTTTCAGTATCTAAAATCAGATCATTATAATATAAAATATCAAGATCAATAACCCGTGATTCGTAAAAATTATTTTTACTTTTTTTAACTCTTCCTAGTTTCAATTCAATCAATTGCGTTAATTCTAAAACCCTATGAGGAGCCAAATTAGTGCTAAAGGAAACACAACAATTCAAAAACAAATTATTTGAATCAAAACCCCATGGTTCAGTTTGATATATTGATGAAGATTTAACATTACAATCGAAAACCCTTTCTAACTCTAAAATAGCTTCTCTTAAATTGTTTTTTCTATCACCTATATTACTCCCAATACTTAAAACAACAATATTCTCTTTTACCATTTTACTCATTTTCTTAACCTACCAAATCAAAACCATTCCACTTATACCTTTTGATTTGGAAATTGAATATCATTTTTTGTACTTTGTAAAGTACAAATGTTCAACGCAATAAATTATATTACAAATAAAAGTAAATTATGACAAACAAAAAAGTTTCATTCTGGCGCATATTCTGGCCAAGTTTAATATCTGGAATCCTTATTCTGGTGTTAATAACTGTGCTTTTTATGGGAGCAATTGGCTCATTAATGAATAGCAAACCTGTTTATACAGTTGAAGACAAAACAATCCTACATCTTCAACTAAATGGACAAATTGGAGAAATTAGCAAAAATGACCTTAGTTATTCTAGTTTTGGTATCGTCAATAAAACAGGTTTGGCAGATTTAATATTTGGATTTGAAAAAGCTGCCAAGGACGATAGAATAAAAGGAGTCTTTATTGAGTTGAACGGCGCAAACTGTGGTTATAGCGCAGCAACCGAAATAAGAAATGCAATCAAAAGATTTGAAAAAGAATCTGGTAAATTTGTTGTAGCTTATCACAGTGGAGAAGTTGTAAGTTTAAAACAATATTACATAGCATCGGCAGCAAGTGAAAATTATGGTTTTCACTCCACAATGTTTGAATTCTTAGGTTTAGGAGCAGAATTAATGTTCTACAAAGGAATGTTTGATAAACTTGATTTAGAAATGCAAGTAATCAGAGGTTCAAACAACGACTTTAAAAGCGCTGTTGAACCTTATTTCTTAACTGAGATGAGCGATTCTAGCAGATTACAATTACAAACTTACCTCGACAATATTTGGTTGGCAGTTAAAACAAATATTAGTAATGACAGAAAAATTTCGATGACTGAATTAGAAAGAATTGCAGACAGCAGCCTGGTTAGAAGAGTTGAACACGCAGTAGAATACAAACTGCTTGATGGTTTAAAATACAGAGATGAAGTGATTCAACTTATAGCAGATAAAATTAAAGTAGAAAAAACGGAAGACCTCATCTTGAAAAGTTTTGAAAAATATGCTCAAAAGAAATTCGAAGACAATCAAAACATGGCACATGTAAAAAAAGCAAATGTTGCAGTAATTATTGCTGAAGGAGCTGTAATTGTTGAAGGTGAAGGCTTGGCAAGTAAAAATATCACTAAACTTCTTAAAGACGCTAGAAAAGATGATGATATTAAAACAATCGTTTTCAGAATCAATTCTCCTGGAGGAAGTGCTTTAGCAAGTGATGAAATTTGGAGAGAAGTAAAATTGGCCAATGAAAAGAAAAAAGTAATTGTTTCTATGGGAGACGTTGCTGCATCAGGAGGTTATTACATTGCAGCTCCAGCAAGTAAAATATTCGCAGAAGAGACAACAATTACCGGTTCAATAGGTGTTTTTGGTGTAATTCCTTTCACTGGGAAAATGCTGGAAAACAAATTGGGATTATCATTTGATAGAGTGAGCACAAATAAACATGCGGTTTTAAGTACAAACCAAAAGCTAACAGATAAAGAAAGAAGTTTAGTTCAAAACGAAGTGGATCACATTTACTCTTCATTCCTAAATGTAGTAGCCGAAGGAAGAGGCATGACTGTTGAACAAGTAAATACTGTTGCAAGAGGTCGTGTTTGGACAGGAAAAGATGCTCTACGTGTTGGATTAATTGATACAATTGGCGGAATTAAAGACGCCATTGCCTACGCTGCAAAGGAGGCTGGCATAAAAGAACCATTAGTTCGCTATTATCCTAAAGTTGAAACAGAAGCATGGATAGAATTACTTGAATCCTTTGAGGGAGAAAACGGAAATACAACTAACACAACCGTAATCCCCGAGGAGTTGACTGAAATGTATTCACGCATTAAACAAATTGAACAGATGTCAGGTATCCAGGCGAGATTGCCTTATGAAATCATTTGGTAGAATTTTCGAACTAATTCAACATTCGAATTTTAAAGAGGAAGGGAAACCTTCCTCTTTTTTTGTATAAAAAAAGACATTTATGAGAGTAGAAAAGTTTTACAGTAGAATAATCTAGTGGATTAGCTTCTTTTTTTTGGGGGGAGCCTATTTCCGCCTACTCCTCCAATTTACCTTATTGAATTGCTATATTGATTCTGGCAGAAGAAAGAGCTTCCAGAGTCGCTTTCCCTATGTTATCAACATGCAATCAATTACAGTAAAATTTCCGTATTCGTCGGGGCTTAGGGTAAAATACTTCGAAAATGGACCTATGAATTAAATATAGTAAATTATTGGCCCACTAAGATAAGTCGTACCTCATATAGATGAGATTCATTCGTTTTGCAATCATAGGATGAAAGTAAGTTATGAGATGGGTGCGGATAATTCAGTTTAAGCTTATCTCAATGAAATTGATAATTTTGATGGTGACTGCAAAAGGTTAGCGCGCTAGCAAATCGCAATCCCTAATCCCACTCCAATGTATTCATGAATTCATAAAGATCATGCTTTACAAATTCCAAAGTTGGAAGAATAGAATCATAATTAGGTCGTGAATTAAAGTACACTACTCCACTTAAAAAACGAGAAGTACTATCTGTTAGATAAAACTGAAAAGGAGAAGCAACATTACCTTGTAATTCAAACAAAGTTCCAAAAACTTTAGCTTCATTTCTAATAAAAGAAGTATCAAGAATTGCCGTAGCCATAACTTTATGTTCACCTACCTTATCTATTGAGTAATTCACATAAGCGCTTAAACTTGTATCCATATCTAATCTACTTAAATGAAGCATACCATTCAATGTTGACAATTCAATATCTCTGTTGCAAGTAGAACCCGAAACATCTTTTACTTCAAAATAACTTGGTTTATTGAAAGCGTATCCACAGCTGTCAATGTACTTTTCATAGGTACGCTCTGGCAAATTCAATTCTAAGAACGTAGAAGGTTTTGGAACATAAGTTTCTTGATCATTGCATGAAGCAAGTAATATTAACCCCAATAAAGCAAAACCAAAATTCTTCAACATACCACTTTACAATTTAATGATTTTAACCATCTTCACCCTTTTCTTATCGGAAGATTCAACTACAAATTTGAAGTTTTCAAAAATATATTTTTCGTTGTTATTCAAAATTCTACCAGATTGTTCAACTAGAAAACCACTAATTGAATCCGATTCACCTTTTTCTTCTTCAAAAGCTTTACCATCAATTTCCAAAACTTTATACATATCTACCAACGAAGTTTTACCTTCAAAAAGATAAGTTGATTCGTCTATTTTGGTGTAAACAATATCTTCATCATCAAATTCATCAGTAATTTCACCAATTATTTCCTCAAGCACATCTTCTAAGGTTACTACTCCTGAAGAACCTCCATACTCATCAACTACAACAGCCATATGCATCTTCTTCTCCTGAAATTCTTTTAGCAAATCATCAATCTTTTTATTCTCTGGAACAAAAAACGGTTGACGAATAATTTGATTCCATGCAAAATCAGAAGGTGCATTCAAGTGCTTCAACAAATCTTTAACGAATAGAATTCCTGTAACATTATCAAAAGTTCCTCTAAAAACTGGAATCCTAGAGTATCCTGAATTAAGAATCACCTGCATCAGTTGTTCGTAAGAATTCTCTTCATTGACCGCAATCGTGTCAACCCTAGAGCGCATAACTTGGCGCACATCAGTATTTCCAAAATTCACAATTCCTTCTAAAATTCGGTGTTCATCTGCTGTCGTATGTTCCTCACGTGTTAAAGCTATTGCGTTCTCTAAATCATCAGTTGAAACATCAATTTGACGCTTTCGTGCATATTTTAAAATAACATCTGTTCCATTCACTAGGAAAATTCGTAACCAAGAAAAAGGTGGTATTTTACCTAATGTATTCAAAGGAGACGACATCAATTTCACAAGTTGCAAACTATTCTTGTTGGCATAAACTTTAGGAATTACTTCTCCAATCAACAACAATACAAATGTAATTCCCCCAATTTCAATTGTAGTCCTCAGATAATCAACACCTACAAAATCAGGGTTAACAGGATAAATTTGAGCAAATATATAACTCGCTATAATAACGATAGCAACATTCACGAAATTATTCACGATCAATATAGTGGCCAACAATTCTCTGGGATTATTCAACAATCTTAATGAGGTTTCAGAACTTGGAATATTCGACTCTCGAATCCCTTCTTTGTCTTCTGGCGACAAAGAAAAGAAAGCAACCTCTGAACCAGAGACCAATGCTGATGCGGCCAACAATAAAATAAGAACTAATATTGAAATCCAAAAATTCACCCCAAAGTCGGATGAGGAAATAGAAAGTAGAATAAAACTGAAGGGGTCTGTATCGTCCATTAAACTTATGCTTTAAAATGGTAAATCGTCATCATCATCTTCAGACAATCCTCCGCTCATCGGCTTAGGTTTTTCTGGTGTATTTCCAGTATTGAAATCAGGTTGGCTTGGACTGTTTGCATTTTCATTTTTACCTGACAACATTGTCATATTATCTGCAACAACTTCTGTAGTATATTTTGTAGCACCGGCTTCATCTTGCCACGATCGGGTTTTCAACTTCCCTTCAACATAAACTTTTTGACCTTTCGTTACATACTTTTCTACAACTTCGGCAAGGCCTCTCCAAACTACGATATTGTGCCAATCCGTAATATTCACACGCTCACCAGTTGTTCTATCATTATAACTTTCGGATGTAGCCATAGGAAAACGAGCTAATTTCGTCCCATTTTCTAAAGTTCTAATCTCGGGATCTTTCCCTAAATTACCAATTAATATAACTTTGTTTACGCTTCCTGCCATAATGCAAAAGTAAAAAAATATTCACTTAAATATACATACAATATTCGTAAAAATTTAATAATGTATAAATTAGGGTTGAATTGCAATGGAACGCTTTATTTATTGTGGATTTGTAAATTGGAAAGATAGTTCAATAGCCCCTAAAATTGAATCTAAATTTTTACATCTAAAAATAATGAGGTATTTTAATGAATTACATTCAACCTAAAGCGCGATATAGGTTTGTCTTAATTTCCAACTTCCGCCATTCAATTCAATCAACCTACCTTTTACCAAAAGGAACTTCAAATCATTAAATTTTAGCCAACTTTTATTAGCCAATGCAAAATTTATCTTCTCATTTTCAGACAGATTTCGAGATATTAACATCAGCGTATCATTTTTGTTATTCCATAACCCTTCTGAAAAAAATGAACTCTTTCGTTTGTTTGCTGAAAATTGGAATGTTCTGTCCTCATTTAAAATCAATTTCATTTTAAAACGGTCCTTATTCCGTCCTTGATAATTGCCAAAGAACAATATTGTTTTTCTATCAGGGGGCTCAATATTCATCAACGTATACATCCTATCGTTAAATATCTTGATAAATCTTGAGATTCTGGAGGCGTCAGTACACGTGTGGCAGAATTTTAAATCAATAATCTTTATATTATTTAAGTAAAGTGTATCTATCATTTCATCTGGACAACCAGAATAACCTCCAACTGGGCTAATTAAAATTCTTTTTCCCTCTTGATAGAGAGCTGTTGCAATTTGACTAATTCGTTTGTCCAACCATTGCCTGTCATGTTCGGATAATTCAAGCTCCTCTCTATATCCACTATAAGCTTGGATCACTCCTATTGAATTTAACGTGGAATAAGGCAATTTACTCTCTAGATCATGAATTGAGTCAGGTTTTAGATTTATCGGTACATAATTCACTAAATCGTAATACTGTTGTTTTTGAAAATTAGTCGAATCAGAATCTTGAGCAAGCACTAATGTGCCAATAATGAAACTTAGTATGAAAATGGCATTTTTCAAATGATGAACTGGTTTTTATTTACGTAATTTAGGAATTTTCTTAATATTTAATATTTCACTTTCAGTACAACAATCCCTAAAAAAACTAAACCTTCGAAAAAGACTCTAAAGATTAGCTTTCTCTGAATCAATAAGTTTGTCGTGCTGAATATCGTTTCTGCTCTCAAATGAAAAAATATTATCAGGGCATGCTAAAACTAAAAATTCTAGAATGAATATTAAGCATCTCATTTTGCTATATTCTAAACAATTAAATCTTATTCAATCACTATCTTTTGTTGCCAAACACCACCATTGCTTCGCTTAAAAACTATGACATAAACCCCTGAATGAAATCTACTCGTATTAATTTTAGTTTCACCTTCGTAATTTCGCAAACTCTGATTAATAATACTTCTTCCTGAAATATCATAAATCTCTAACTCTGCATCGGAAGAAGACAATTCGTATTGAACCGTAATAATGTCTTTAGCTGGATTCGGAAAAACGCTAAAAATCTCATCCACTTTTTCATTTCCATCTAACCCTAATTCAGTTAGATCAACACAAATACCATCGGTCATGACCGGAGAAAGAATAAAAGTTGCACCAAAACTTTCACCATTTCCATATTCTCCATATTGATTTCTTCCTCCCCAATACCAAATTGTACCGTCTGATTTGGTAGCCATAATAGCATTTGCAAAGCCAGCATTTACAGTTTCCCAATTGTTTTCTGTTCCAATTTGATAAGGTACAAATCTATTTATATCAGTTCCATCCCCTAATCGTCCAAAAGAATTTATTCCCCAAACCCATAAAGTACCATCTTCCTTAATCGCATAAGATGTATTTCCGCCAGCAGAAAACCATGACCATTTATCTGTAGAAATTTGTTGAGGGGTATTGGTTTCAGTGGGCGAACCTCCAACACCTAAACCAGCTCCTCCTCCCCATGACCACAAAGTACCATCGGATTTTTGCGCCAATACATGTTGTAATCCAATACTCATTTTAACCCAATCGGTTGTTGTACCTATTTGGGTTGGCTCGAGAACTAAGTTAGTGCTGCTGCTGGCTTCAATGACTGAAGAAATATTAGATCCCCACCCCCAAATAGTACCATTCGATTTTAATGCAAAAGAAGTTCTGTGAAATCCTGCAGCACTTACCCAATCGGTATCCGAACCTATCTGAATAGGAAATAATTGATCAGCCGTATTTGGTGAATTACCCATCTGATTGTAATCGTTACGACCCCAAGCCCACAACGTTCCATCAGTTTTTATCGCCAGAGTAAAATCAGAATTTGGATAAACATCCATCCAGTTTGTAGCGGTTCCCACTTGCTGAAATGAATGAAATTGCTGTGTAGCAGAATTCACCCCTAAAGATCCATATTGATTACTTCCAGCCCCCCAAAGTGTGCCATCTTTAATAGCAAAAGTGTTCAATTTCCCAGCTTTTACAACATCCCAATCAGTCTCTGTACCTACTTGGATTGGATTAGGTTCAACAATTGTTATGGTTTCCAAATTTCCATAAGCAGCCGCCCCCCAACCCCAGAGAGTCCCGTCAGACTTCTGCCCAAGGGTGTGCATCCCACCAAAGGTTAAAGTTTCCAGGCATTGTGCAGACGAAATTAGAGAAAAAAGTATTAGAAATTTTAAGAGTAGTAACTTTTTCATAAGAATTGATTTTAAATAGCTTTAGTTTTATCTATAGCTAATCGTTATTAATTGTAGTATTAAATAATGTTTTCTCACCAAATTGTATGACAAAACATCATTACAAAAACGTTCTTATTCTGACTAAGGTTGTCAAAATCATAAAAATTGTTCTTTTGAGTATATAAAAGAAGAAAACCACTCCACTAACACAATCATTAGTCTTAATTCAAAATTGAAGAGCGCAATAGGTACTTTGAATAGTTAGTTATTATGGCTAGTATTTGCACTAATCGTCCTTGAACTAGGTTTGAATTACGACAAATCAGGGCAAGTACATCACTCCATAAACAGTCCTACATTCTCCTCCAAAAATCTTTCAATCAACCTTGGCAATGGCAAATCATTAATTGTTTCCAAATCAACTTTTACTATTCCTCCATCTTTCAACCTTTCATCAACTTCCCAAAACGTAGCATTAATATGTTGATGCGTTAATATATGCTTTTCCTCAGAAATCTTCTTGAGCAGATTTACACGAAATTTCTTTTGGACTAATGTTTTGATTTCACTCTTTAATTTTTTGCCTTCTAGTTCAAGCACAGGAAATTCATACATATTTTGCCATATACCTTTTCCTTCTCTTTTAATAAGTTGAATTTCTTGAGAGGGAAAAATAAAATAATGAAAATGGCGGGTAGTAACTTTAACCTTTTTTGATTTAACTGGAAGACTTGTTGGAACACCTTCATTAAAAGCTAAACAAGTATCAGCCAAGGGACAATTTTCGCAATCTGGATTCTTAGGCTTGCACACCATAGCCCCTATTTCCATAATTGCCTGATTAAATTCGGCAGGATCTTCTTTATTCAATACATCATCCGCGTATGCTTTGAAAATTTTAGCTCCTTGACCTGTATCTATAGGAGTATCATCATTAAAATAACGCGAAAGTACACGAAAAGCATTTCCGTCTAGAACAGCATATGGTAAATCAAATGCAAAAGAGGCAATTGCCGAAGCGGTGTAATCCCCTACTCCCTTTAAACTTTTAATATCTTTAAAATTATCAGGAAAAACACCATTAAACTCATTTACAACCTGTTGAGCAGCAAAATGCAAATTCCTGGCTCTACTATAATAACCTAAACCTTGCCATAATCTCAGCACTTCTTGTTCCTCTGCAGCCGCTAGTTTACTTACGTCAGGATAATGTTCAACAAATTTTTTATAGTAAGAAATACCTTGATTTACCCTAGTTTGTTGCATAATAACCTCAGAGAGCCATATTTTATAAGCATTTCTAGTCTCCCTCCAAGGAAGTTTTCTATAGTTTTGTCGATACCAAACCTGAATTGATGGGGAAAAATGATGCATTTAAATAAATTTTCAAATAAAAAGTTAAAAAGACAAAGATAAAAGGAATAAGCTAAGTACCTTTGTAGCTGGAAATCATTAGGTTGTTAAAAGTTAAAAAATAATAAATTATGACAAAAGCTGATATTGTAGCGGAAATTGCTGAAGAAATTGGACTAGAGAAAAACGAAGTTCAAAAGACTGTTGAATCTTTTATGGAAACTGTAAAGAAGTCTCTAACGAACGGAGAGAATGTATACTTAAGAGGTTTTGGTAGCTTCATCGTTAAGGAAAGAGCAGAAAAAACAGGTCGTAACATTTCAAAGAATACGACAATAATTATCCCTGCACATAACATACCATCATTCAAGCCTGCTAAGACATTTGTAGAAGAAGTAAAATCAAATGTTAAAGTAAAATAATCGAAAATCTGTCTCCATGTTGGGACTTATAAAAGTTATTTATATCTTTGCGCTCCTGTTTCCCTAAAAAGGCAGGAGTGTTTTTTTTGAAACACTGATTATTAAAAGAATATTAATACTTAAAACATATAGTTATGCCAAGTGGTAAAAAGAAAAAGAGACATAAAATGTCAACGCACAAAAGAAAGAAGCGTTTAAGAAAAAACCGTCACAAGAAGAAAAAATAGATTTCTTCTTTAACATGTTTCTTTTCAGGAAAAGAACTCAAGTCAATTTGAGTTTCTCTGATTAAGAACAAAGACAAATTCGCAAATAACTTGGCAATTGATTGCTAAGTTATTTGCATTATATAAACTTAAAAACGGCTTCCGTGAATTACGAATTAGTAGTTGATTCCCGTAAAGGGAGTGTTTGGCTTGCACTACTAAAAGACGGAAAGCTTATTGAATTACACGAAGAAAGTGAACAGACGGACTTTGCTGTTGGTGATGTATACCATGGTAAAGTTAGAAAAGTAGTTCCTAGTCTTAACGCGTGTTTTGTCGATGTAGGATACGAAAAAGATGCTTTTTTGCATTACTTGGATTTAGGTCCACAGTATCTGTCGCTCAATAAGTTTACCCAACATACGTTGCAAGGAAAACAAAACGTAGCCGATCTTTTATACTTCAAAACTGAAGAGGATATTGCAAAGGATGGAAAAATCACTGATGTGGTTTCTTCCTCTCAACATGTAATGGTTCAAATAGCAAAAGAACCTATTTCAAGCAAAGGACCTCGATTAAGTGCTGAAGTAACATTAGCTGGTCGGTATTTAGTACTCGTTCCGTTTTCAAATAAGGTCTCAATTTCTCAGAAATTAAAAGACCCAGAAGAACGTGAGCGTCTGCGCGAACTTATGAAGAATATCAAACCAAAGAATTTTGGAGTGATTATTCGTACAGTGGCGAAAAACAAAAAGATTGAACAAATTGATCAAGACCTAAAAGACCTTTTAGAGAAATGGAATAAATTACATGGTAATTTAATAAATTCTAAACCTCCAAGAAGAATTCTAGGCGAAATCAATAAAGCATCATCATTATTAAGAGATTTATTGAACTCAGACTTTACTAACATCCATGTGAATGATGATGATTTGTATGACAAAATGAAACTCTACGTTGCCTCAATTGCTCCTGACAAAGAAAGTATTTTGAAGCGATACAATGGTAAATTAGATATCTTTGAAAAGTTTGGAATTAACAAACAAATCAAAACACTATTTGGAAAGAAAGTTCCTTTACCTAGTGGTGGATATTTGATTATTGAACACACTGAAGCCATGCACGTGGTGGACGTAAACAGTGGTAACAGAAAAGATCCTAAGGGGCAAGAAAGTAACGCACTTGCAACTAATCTTGAAGCTGCTGAAGAATTAGCTCGTGTACTCCAATTGAGAGATATGGGTGGTATTGTTGCTGTCGATTTTATCGATATGCATGAAAAGGAAAATAACAAAGCTCTATTTGAAAAAATGAAGGAGTTTATGAAGCCTGATCGTGCAAAACACAACATCTTGCCTCCATCTCGTTTTGGTGTTATTGAAATAACACGTCAGCGCGTTCGACCAGAAACAGACATTGAAACATCAGAAAAATGCCCAGTTTGTGATGGTACTGGAGAAATTACAGCAAGTATTTTATTTGCAGATGAAGTGGAAAACAACCTTACTTATTTATTAGAAGACAGGAAAGTTAAAGACATTTCATTGGAGGTTCACCCATATATTGAATCTCATTTCAAAATAGGCCTACTTTCGAAACAAGTAAAGTGGTTCTTAAAATATAAAAAGTGGATTAAAGTTACAGGAGTTACTAATTTCCATTTATTGCAATATGCTTTCAAAGACAAAGAGGGTCAAATTGTAAAATTATAACATGGCAGGAGAGGATAAATATTCCTTTTTAGAAGCTAAAAACAAAATTGAAGCTTGGTGTGCTTATCAAGATCGTTGTCATCACGAAGTTTACAACAAACTTAGAGATTACGGATTAGATGATGAGGACACCAATGCTTTACTTTCCCACCTCATCTCTTATCAATTTCTAGACGAACAAAGATTTGCAGATAGTTTTGTATCTGGAAAACACCGCATAAAAAAATGGGGCAAGAATAAAATTGTAGCCCATCTAAAACAAAAAAGAATTTCAGCAAGAATTATTCAGGATGCTTTAAAAGAAATTGACCAAAAGGAATATTTAGATATGATACATTCTTTGGCGCTTCAAAAATGGAAAACCAAAAGAGGTACGAACTTCGAAATTAAAATAAAGGTGCAACGATTTTTAATTAGCAAAGGATATGAATTCGATCTCATTTATAATGTTCTAGAAGATATAGAACAAGAACTAAATGAATAACCAAAGTTAAAACCACTCCCTATTGGAACAATTCTAATCTTAGGAATAATCAGAATATACTATTTGCAAACCAACTTTCTCTTCCGCTTAATATTCTGAGGGATTCGCATAAATCTTTAAAGAATTAACTGATTAAAAACATCGGTCAAAAAATTTTAAATTATATTAGCGAATTATAAGATTTTGAGACGTGTCTGATAGCATAATAATAATTCCAACATATAATGAAATAGAAAACATTGAACGAATGATTCGTAAGGTGTTTAGCTATGAAAAAGAATTTCATTTACTTATTGTAGATGATAATTCACCTGATGGAACTGCTCAAAAAATTATTGATCTTCAAAAAGAATTCCCAACACGCCTCTTCTTATTACAGCGTCCAGAGAAAAATGGATTAGGAACAGCTTACAAAGCTGGATTTGATTGGTGTTTAAAAACGGATTACAATTATATATTCGAAATGGATGCTGACTTTTCACATAATCCTGAAGATTTAATAAGACTATACAAAGCTTGTTCAAAAGAAGGAATTCATCTTTCAATTGGTTCACGCTATTGCAAAGGAGGAAAAATAACGAATTGGCCAATAATGAGGGTCTTGATGTCATATTTTGCATCTATTTATGTTAGAATGATTTTGTGGATAGGCATAAAGGACACCACAGCAGGTTTCAAATGCTATACAAAAGAGGCTTTACAAAAAGTAAATTACGACATTATTCCATTCAAGGGATATGCATTTCAAATATGCATGAAATATGGAGTACGTAAACATAAATTAGGAATTGAAGAAGTCCCTATAACCTTTATAGATAGGCAAAGAGGTACATCTAAAATGAGTACAGGGATTTTTAAGGAGGCGTTATTTGGCGTCTGGAAAATGAGAGGAATGAAATTATGAGATATCTATTAAAACAAGCAACGCTTATCAACGAAGGAACATCAGCAGTTAAGGATGTTCTAATTAACAATGATATAATTGAGAAAATAGCAACTTCTATTTCAGATCCTACAGCAACTGAAATAAATTGCGAAGGAAAATATTTGGTTCCAGGAAGTATAGATGACCAAGTTCATTTTAGAGAACCAGGTTTAACTCATAAAGGAAATATACTTACAGAAAGCCGTGCTGCAGTAGCAGGTGGGATCACTTCTTTCATGGAGATGCCGAATACGGTTCCCAATGCTTTAACTCAAGAATTGTTAGCTGATAAATATGCCATCGCTGCCAATTCAAGTATTGCAAATTACAGCTTTTTTATGGGCGCTTCTAACGATAACATCGAGGAGGTTTTAAAGACTGACCCTAAAAACGTTTGTGGTGTAAAAGTATTCATGGGTTCAAGTACAGGAAATATGCTTGTAGATGCTCCAACAACATTAAATAAAATATTTAGCGAAGTACCGATGCTTATTGCAACGCATTGCGAAGACGAAACAACGGTTAGAAGAAATATGGAGATTTACCGTGAAAAATACGGTGAGGCTGTTCCAATTAAATATCATCCAGAAATAAGAAGTGCCGAGGCTTGTTACCTTTCTTCTTCTTTGGCAGTTTCCTTGGCAAAAAAGCACAATGCTAGGTTACATGTCTTACACATTTCTACAGAAAAAGAATTGTCTTTGTTCGAAAATACAACTCCATTAGCACAAAAAAGAATCACAGCAGAAGCTTGCGTTCATCACCTTTGGTTTTCTGAAGAAGATTATGACCAAAAAGGAACTTTGATCAAATGGAATCCTGCTGTAAAAAAGAAATCTGATCGTGATGCGATTTGGCAAGCTGTTTTGGACAATAGAATCGATGTAATTGCAACAGACCATGCTCCTCATACTAGAGAAGAAAAAAACAATGAATATTTCTCTGCTCCCTCTGGAGGCCCTTTAGTTCAACACGCTTTACTTGCACTTTTTGAGAAAGCTAAACAAGGTATAATCAGCAAGGAGAGAGTAATTGAAAAAACAGCCCATGCTCCTTCGATTCTTTTTGGAGTTGAAAATAGAGGTTTTATTCGTGAAGGCTATTTCGCAGACTTAGTAATTATTAATCCCAACAAATCTACAACCGTATCAAAAGAAAATATTTTATACGATTGTGGTTGGTCTCCTTTTGAAGGAATTACATTTAGTCATCAAATTGAAAAGACTTTCGTAAATGGCAACCTGGTGTTCGATAACGATAAAATTATTGACCAAAGCACAGGAAAACGTCTTACTTTCAATAGATTTGACTAATGAAAAATCTAAAGTATCTTTTAATCGGTTCATTGGTCCTTCTTTTTGGAGCTTGCTCTTATCAGTTAGATAAAAAGGAAGCACCAAAAGATCTAATTCCTCAAGATACATTTACTATGATTTTACATGAAGTTATGATTGTTGAATCCTATTTCAAACATCAGCAAAATAACGCAAATTTATATTCGGAATCTTTACCCAGGGCTATAGATCCAATTTTCAAAAAGTACAATGTAGATAGTATGAGATATATTCATTCTATGGATTACTATGCAATGCAACATGGAAAGCTGATCGAAATTTATGGTCAAATTCAAGATAGTTTAATATTGAATACAGCTGATAATTCTAATGATGAAGAATCAGAAAAGAAAGACACAATAGTTTCAAATAAATAAAATTAGCAGTTATGAGATTTCACACAAGAAAATGGGTTAAACCTGAAGATTTAAATCCGAATGGTACTTTATTTGGAGGTCGATTATTAGAATGGATTGATGAAGAAGCCGCATTATACTCAATTATACAATTAGAAAACTCAAAAACAGTCACAAAATTTATTAGTGAAATTGACTTCCAAAGTTCTGCTCATCAAGGAGACATTATTGAAATAGGTATTGAAGTAATTAAATTTGGCAATGCTTCATTGACACTAAAATGCGAGGTTCGAAATAAAATGACTAGAAAGACCATTATCACTGTTGACCGAATTGTTATGGTTAGCTTGGATGAAAATGGCAATGCCAAACCACATGGTAAAACGAAGGTTGAATTCGTAAAAGATAGATTGAAAGATTAAATACTTCTGAACTAATTTGGCTAAAAAGCCTATGTATAAAGAATGAAAAAAGGGACACCAATTAGGCGTCCCTTTATCAATTCTAAACTTTTTATACTAGTGCACCGCTTCGAATTCTTCTTTTCTCAATAAAGAACCAACTTCAGTTAAAGGATAAATTTCACTATATTTTCTAATGATATCCATTTCAACACGGCGATTGATATGAACACGCTTTAATCCTTGTGGAGTTGTGACACCACTTGCTGCCATAAGCTCAATAAAACTATAGACAGTTTGTGAATGAAAGTTTGCCACACGTTGAGATTTATCTTCAACATCTAATCCACGCATTAAACTCTTATCTTGCGTTGCAACACCAACTGGACAAGTGTTTTTATGGCATAATAACGCTTGAATACATCCCGTAGCCAACATCATTGCACGGGCACATGAAACCGTATCGGCTCCAATAGCTATTAATCTAGCGATATCAAAACTTGAGAATACTTTTCCAGATGCCACTACACTGATGTCCTTCTTCAAATCATAACCGCGTAATGTATTAACAGCATAAGCTAACCCGTCTCTCAAAGGAATACCAATAGCGTTAGAAAACTCAACAGGTGCAGCACCAGTTCCTCCTTCACCTCCATCAATAGTAATGAAATCAGGTTTAATCCCTGTTTCAATCATAGCCTCGCAAATATCTGTAAATTCAATTTGCTTTCCGATACACATTTTAAATCCTACTGGCTTTCCATTTGCAAGATCTCTCATTTCTTTAATGAAATACAACAATTCAGTTGCGTTTGTAAAAGCCGAATGCGTATTAGGAGAGTGTACTGTTGTGTTTGGTTCAATGTGACGAATTGCAGCAATTTCTTCAGTATTTTTGGATGCTGGTAAAAGTCCACCATGTCCTGGTTTAGCTCCTTGAGAAATTTTTAACTCAATCATTTTCACATTAGGAATGTTCGCATTTTCCTTAAATGTTACTGGATTAAAATTCCCTTTTTTATCTCTACAGCCAAAGTAACCTGTTCCAACTTGCCAGATTAAATCTCCACCATATTGCAAATGATAAGGACTAATTCCACCTTCACCTGTGTTTTGAGCGAATCCACCAATTTTAGCACCTTTATTCATGGCCAGTACAGCATTCATACTTAAAGAACCAAAACTCATTGCTGAAATGTTCATCAAACTTGCTGCGTAGGGTTGAAGACAATCCGGACCACCAATCATTACCCTAGGATCATGATCAATTTCTTTACGGTTTTTAGCGTAAATTGAATGATCCATCCATTCATAACCAATATCGTAAACGTTCAATTGTGTTCCAAATGGAGCAGTATCATTTACTTTCTTTGCACGTTGATAGATCAAGGAACGATCAAGACGATTAATTGGTCTACCATCGGTATCGTTTTCCACGAAATATTGCATGATTTCTGGACGAATAGACTCTAATAAATACCGAATATTTCCTATTACTGGGAAATTTCTTCTGATACTGTGACCCTTTTGAAACATGTCAAAATAACCAATTACGATTAACGGTCCAAACAAGACCATAAACCAAATCACATTATTCCAAAATGGATAAATTGCAGCTACTGTTCCTACAACTATAATTGATAATAAAATAAAAATACCTCTTGGCTTCATAACATCAAACTATTAATGATTAATACCTTATATTTCAAATCGTTACAACTTAACTTCTAATCGTATGCCTAACTTAATCGAGCTTACGATTAGAAACTATTTTTTTAAAATTAATTCGCAAAGTTAAATGAATTTTTTCATATCCAACAGGAGTTAACATAACAATTATTTACTCTGTAATAAAGCTCATACTCCCTCCATCTTAATTCAAAAAATTTAGAATTATTTTATGCTTTAAGACAATGTTAAATCATGTTTGCGTTATAGTATTCTGATTGACCTGAAACCTCTTTACCTAACCAATCTGGACACAAAAAATGTTCGCTTTCATTAGAGAGTTCAATCTCAGCTAAAATTAAACCTGTCTTTGGTGATTCAAATTCATCCACTTCCCAAACAAACTTACCAAAGGTAAGTTCATAGCGTGTCTTAATAATTTTATCACCGCAGAATTCTTCTAGCATTTTCACCGCCTCTTCATACGGAATAGTGTACTCAAACTCAGATCTTGAAATTCCTTTTGTTTTTCCTTTGATAGTAATAAATCCTTGATTCCCTTTTGTTCTTACGCGAACGGTTTTCTCAACTGACTTTAATATATATCCTTGAATAACTTTCAAGCCATTTTCTGGCTTAGCTTTTTCCCACTTTAACTTATCAACCAGGAATTTTCTTTCAATTTCTAATCCCAAACCTAAAGTGTTTTAATTAAATCGATTAATCGATTAGAATATCCAGCTTCATTGTCATACCAACCAACGAGTTTCACTAAATTTCCAACAACGGAAGTCAATTGGCTATCAAATACACAACTATTAGGGTTTCCAATTATATCAGAAGAAACCAATGGTTCGTCTGTATAAGCCAAAATCCCTTTCAATTCATTCTCACTTGCTCTTTTGAATTCTGCATTAATTTCCTCTACTGTAGGAACTTTCCCATCTACTGTTAGTGTTAAATCGGTCAAAGACCCATCAGGAACTGGAACACGAATTCCACATCCTCCGATATGCCCTTCCAATTCAGGAAATATTTTAGTTAAGGCCTTAGCTGCACCAGTTGTTGTAGGAACAATTGATTCGGCTGCTGCACGTGCCCTTCTCAAGTCTTTATGTGGTGCATCATGTAAACGTTGATCTGAGGTATAACTGTGAACAGTAGTAATGTATGCACTTTGGATTTTGCACATTTTTGAGAACAACATTACCATTGGAGCTGCCGAATTCGTTGTGCAAGATGCATTACTTATTAAAGTATCCTCACCGTTCAAAATATCATCATTAACCCCTAAAACTACTGATTTTACATTCTCTCCTTGTCCAGGAGCACTAATTATAACTTTTTTAGCACCACCCTCAAAATGAGATGAAGCTAATTCTTCAGTTCTAAAAAGTCCAGTCGATTCTAAAACTAATTCAACTCCATACTTTTCCCACGGTATTTCCTTAGGATCTCGAAATTGTGTAAAGATTATCTTATTTCCATTTTCAAAAACTATGGTGTCGTCAACAACCTTAAAGGCTTCGTCTATTTGTCGGTGAACAGAGTCGTACTTTAATAAATGGGCTAGCGTATTAATATCTGCCAAATCATTTACTACAGCAACTGATATTTCAGATTGTTTTAAACTCATTCGTGTAAAATACCTTCCTATTCTACCAAAAC
The DNA here is from genome assembly GCF_003025005.1 of Brumimicrobium mesophilum. Lineage (GTDB taxonomy): Bacteria > Bacteroidota > Bacteroidia > Flavobacteriales_D > Crocinitomicaceae > Brumimicrobium > Brumimicrobium mesophilum. The sequence goes on along the minus strand of NZ_PVSS01000012.1, from coordinate 30,027 downwards.
CATTAACACCAACTTTTTTCATATAAATTGAATTTATTTATCTAACAAAGTTAACCATAATCGGAAGTTAATGAAAGAAAAAGGATGCTTTGATAATGTCTTCTATAATTTTTCAAATTAAATTACGTTGAAGTTCTTGGGTCGTTTGAACAGCTCTATCATCTAAAATCACTAAATTCGTAACATGAAACAAATGCTAATTGTCCTCATATTTATCACTGTTTCCTCTCTGGGAATAGCACAAGGTGATTGGACTTGGACTAAAGTGGCACCTCTGCCATTTGCCACTTCAAACAACGCCGTGGTTGAAGCTGTTGTGGGTAACAATAAATTCATGTATAGTTTCGGAGGAATTACCGGTAGTTTGACCCAATCTGAAATTCATAAACGTGTTTTTAAATACGATGTTAGTCAGGATATTTGGTCAGAAATGGATGGAGTCCCAGATTCGACAGGAAAATTAGCTAGTGGAGCAAGTTATGTTAATGGCAAAATCTATTTAATTGGTGGATATCATGTCCAAATTAATGGCACAGAAACGAGTTCAAATAAAGTACATATTTACAATCCACAAACTGATGTTTTTGAAGCAGATGGCTCACCAATTCCTATTCCAATTGACGACCATGTGCAAGCCGTTTGGCGTGATAGCTTAATTTACATAATTACTGGATGGAGCAATACAGGAAATATACCTGATGTACAAATCTACAATCCAGAATTAAACTATTGGATGATGGGTAGTCCAACGCCAAACAATTCTAATTTCAAAAGTTTTGGTGCTTCTGGTTACATTTTGGGAGACACCATTTATTACCTCGGAGGAGTCAGAGATACCCCAACATTCTTAGCTAACAATATTTTGCGAAAAGGAGTTATTGATAAAAATGACCCAACACAAATTGAGTGGTCAATTGTAAATTCTAACAATGGAGAACCACTTTACCGAAGCGCTTGTTCTGCGCATGACAAAACAATTTTTTGGATAGGTGGATCAAAGGAAGCTTATAATTTTGACGCTATAACATATTATTCCAACAAGCCTGTTGTCCCAAACATGAGAACCTTTGAATTAGATCTAGAAAACAAATCACAAAATAACTATTTCAGTGCTCAAACTCAAGCTATGGACTTAAGGGGAATAGCAAAACTAGGTGGAGGAAATTGGATGATTGCGGGTGGAATTGACACTTTACAGCAAGCCACTACTGACACTTATCTTCTCCATAACCCTGAATTATCAAATATTGACAAATCAACTACTCCACCATTTTTTAAAGTTGAAGAAAGCAATGGGTATTTTAAAGTAATGACTGAAAACATTGGTGAAATAATTGTCTACGATATCCAAGGAAGGACTTTATTCAAATCGAATAAAAACCTTGCTGACATAAAAATTCTTAAATCAGACCTGCAAAAAGGAATGTTACTATTTGTGTACAATGACAAAACAAATTTGCCTATTCTTATTAAGAAAATCAATCCATAACTGACTAAACTGGGGATATGGAACACTTCAATATTACTCCTATTGAATACCTAAAAGGTGTTGGAACAGAAAGAGGAAAAATCCTCAGATCGGAAGCGGGCATAGACAAAATGTGGGATTTACTCAACTACTTCCCTTTTCGTTATGTAAACAGATCTAATTATGCCAGAATAGTTGATATTCCTGGTTATGAAGGACAATCTATTCAGTTGAAAGGCACAATTACAGGAGTAAGAGAAATCGGAACTGGAAGAGGAAAACGTTTGCAGGCAACTTTTCAAGATTCATCGGGTACAATAGACTTGGTGTGGTTTAAAGGTGCAAAATGGATCAAAGATAAATTAAAACCTGGTGTACTTTTCAGAGTTTATGGTAAGCCTGCTAGGTTTGGTCCAAAATGGAATATTGCGCATCCAGAAATCACTCCATTTGAACAAGTAGCTCATGAAAAAGGATTGCAACCTATTTATAACAGTACAGAAAAACTCACCAAAAAAGGGTTACATTCTAATGGAATTGAAAAGTTAACTTATCAATTGGCGACCTCTAGCCGCGGGAAAATTACAGAGATTTTACCACAAGAAATCATCGACGAATACCGACTCATTTCTAGAGATGAAGCTTACCATTTAATTCATATTCCAAAAACAGCAGAGGATATCCAAAAAGCACAGATGAGAATTAAATTTGAAGAGCTTTTGTTTCTTCAATTGGAATTGCTTTTGCGAAAAAACGCCAACATTGAAAAATCAGAGGGTTTTGCATTTGGACAAACAGGTAAATATTTTGATGAATTCTATAAAAACCATATACCTTTCGAACTTACCGATGCTCAAAAACGAGTTGTGAAAGAAATAAGAAAGGATTTGCGCAAAGGTGTTCATATGAATCGCCTATTACAAGGAGACGTTGGTAGTGGTAAAACTTTAGTTGCACTCTTAAGTATGCTTTTTGGAATAGGAAATGGGTATCAATCTGCTTTGATGGCTCCTACAGAAATACTTGCACAGCAACATTTCAAAACAATAGAAGAATTAATGGCTCCTCTCGATGTCAAAGTCGCACTTTTGACCGGTTCAGTCAAAAAGAAGGATCGAGTAGGTTTGTTTCAAGAACTTGAGTCTGGTGATATAGATATTTTAATAGGTACACATGCCTTACTTGAACCTACGGTGAAATTCAAAAATCTTGGTTTGGTAGTCATTGACGAACAACACCGTTTTGGAGTTGCTCAACGTGCGAGATTATGGAAGAAAAATACTAAACCTCCACATATATTAATAATGACTGCCACTCCCATACCACGAACTTTGGCCATGACATTTTATGGAGATTTGGATGTTTCTGTAATCGACGAACTCCCACCTGGTAGGAAACCAATCAATACAATGCATTTTTTTGAAAAGAGTAGACTAAGGGTTTTCGATTTAATTAAAAATGAAATTGGTTTAGGCAGACAAGTTTATATAGTTTATCCCTTAATTCAGGAATCTGAAACCATGGATTACAAAAATTTAATGGAAGGATACGAAGCCATTTCTAGAACATTTCCTCGTCCAAATTACCAAATCAGCATTGTTCATGGTCAAATGAAACCAGACGATAAAGCATTTGAAATGGACCAATTTGCTGCGGGAAACACGCACATTATGGTTGCCACTACCGTAATCGAAGTAGGTGTTAACGTTCCAAATGCTTCCGTAATGATTATTGAAAGCTCCGAAAGATTTGGGCTTTCGCAATTGCATCAATTACGTGGACGAGTTGGACGTGGAGCTGAAAAGTCCTATTGTATTTTAATGACAGGAGAGAAACTTTCTCAAGAAGGTAAAAAACGAATTCAAACCATGGTTTCTACCAATGACGGATTCAAAATAGCGGAGGTCGATTTAGAAATTCGTGGTCCGGGAGACATTATGGGAACACAACAAAGTGGAATTATGAATCTCAACTTAGCTGATTTAGCAAAGGATGGTCAATTGGTGAGTGCCGCTCGAGATACTGCTAGGGCAATTCTTAAAGAAGACCCGAAAGTTCGCCTTGGAAAACACCGCGGATTAAGAACAGAATTAAAAAGACAATTGAAAGCTAAGCCCAATTGGAGTAAAATTTCTTAACTTGAACTCATGAAAAATTTAACATCACTATTATTCCTTCTATTATTGTGTTCCACCGCGGCATTTAGCCAAATAAGTGGTGATGTAGTGAAGGACAACCGTAAAATGAAATCCGATTTCAAATTTGAAATTAATGGACATTTGAACGGAACAATTACAATTGATATCACTGTCGATGCACTCGGAAATGTTTCATCTACTAAAGTTTTGAGCAGTGAAACAACTACTAATAGTACTCCAGCAAAGTTAAAAGCAATTAATCATGTGAATGAATTCAAATTTGAACCAGGAACGTGGTTTCCGAAATTTCACAAAGCAACTGTAGTTATTACGATGGTGAAACGATAGATATGAATTGATTGATAAAATAGTTGGTACCTTCAACACATTGAGTCACTGAAGAGCCATACGTTGACTGAGCCTCGTTGAAGGGAACAATCGAAAATGCCCTAAAAAAGGGACTCAACTCATAAAGCTGGTCCCTTCGATTATTGTATTTTTGAATTCAATTATAACTCATCATTGATTTTGGGGTTTACAGACCCACCCTCATTGTATCACCGATATATGACTATTCTGCATTTCTATAAATCTTCGCTACAGAAGCTGCGTGAATTTCCATAATCTTTTTACGCTTAAATTTCAATGTTGGGGTCATTTCCCCACCTTCAACTGAAAATTCTACTGGAAGTAATTCAAATCTTTTAATTCTTTCAAATTGTCCAAACAATTCATTGTACTGGTCAATTTCTTGCTCCATTCTTTTGATCACCTCAGGGTGTTCAATCAAAGATTTGTTATCATTTTCCACTTTTATTCCTTTGCGATCTGCCCAATCTCTAACGAAATCAAAAACTGGAACCACCAATGCAGCCGGGTGCTTTTCACCTTCTCCAATCACCATAATTTGTTCGATGAAACGAGATTCTTTGAATTTATTTTCCATCATTTGTGGAATAATATACTTCCCTCCTGAAGTTTTAAAAATTTCTTTCTTACGGTCTGTGATTTTTAAATATTTACCATCGATCATTTCGCCAATATCTCCTGTAGAAAACCATCCATCTTCAGAAAGTACTTCAGCAGTTTTTTCAGGTTGATTGTAATAACCCATCATTACGTTTGGACCACGAACGATGATTTCACCATCTTCAGCGAATTTTACTTCTACGTTATCTAACAAAGTTCCAACTGTTCCGAATTTAATTCCATTTTTCTTACAGTTTACAGAAATAACAGGAGATGTTTCTGTTAATCCATAACCTTCAAGAATTGGAATTTCAGCGGCTAAGAAGATTCTTGCCAACCTTGGTTGCAATGCAGCTGCACCTGAAGCTATTGCTAACACTTCTCCTCCAAGGGCCTCTTTCCATTTCGAAAAAATAAGTTTACGAGCAATTTTTAGTTTAAAATTGTACCAACCAGACTTTCCTTCTTGTTCATATTCATCACCAACAGAAACAGCCCAAAAGAAAAGCCATTTCTTAATTCCAGAAAGATCATCACCTTTAGCAATGATTTTTTGGTATACTTTTTCAATTAGCCTTGGAACAGCCGTAAATACATGCGGTTTAACCTCTCTAATATTATCTCCAATTGTATCTAAACTTTCAGCGAAATAAATAGAAAAACCAGCCCTCATATATAAGTAATGTAACATTCTTTCATAAACGTGACATACAGGTAAGAACGACAAAGATCTACTGTTGGAGTCTCCAGGAATACGCGGATAGCTTCCATAAACATTTGATAGAAGATTGTTATGAGAAAGCATTACTCCTTTAGGATTCCCTGTTGTTCCTGAGGTGTAAATCATTGTTGCTAAATCACCATTCTTAATCACAGATTTTCTAACTTCTACTTCTGAAATATCTACTTTATCAGCTTCATCCATAATTTCAGTCCAATGATTTGCTCCATCAACTTTATCGAAGCAATACACTTTCTCTAATGATGGTAATTCACTTTTAATTCCTGTTATTTTTGAATAAAGATCTTCATCACCAGTAACACACATTTTAATGTCAGCATCACCAAAAATATATTTGTAATCTTTGGTTGAAATATTGGGATAAATCGGAACTCCAATAGCACCGGTTTGTTGAATTCCAATATCCATAATATTCCATTCAACCCTATTCCCTGAAACCAATCCAACCTTATCTCCAGGTTTCACCCCTAGTGCAATTAGTCCTCGCGAAACCAAATTTGATTTCTCCAAAAATTCTTTTGTACTCACAGCGTCCCATTTCCCATCAATTTTAGTAGAAAACATGATGTCCTGAGGGAATTTTTCAAGCTGGTAATAAGGTATATCAAATAATCTTTCTTGTCTTTCCATAATTTTATAGTTATTACTCGTTTAACTTTTTCTAAATTTTCCTTTCAGAAGTTTAGAAAAAGTTTCAAACGGCTCTTTATTTTCAAAAATAACCTTTAGCAGGTTTTATTTTTTCTATTTAACTTCCTTAAATCTACTAAAAAAAAACATACTAAATCTTTTTCGTTACTAAAAAACATTTAGCCGTTATAAGTACATAATAAAGTATGAATAATTTTAAGGTTTCAATAAAAAATGCTTTATTTTAAAAAATAATTGAACAGGGGTGTAACTTTTGCACCTGTTAAATTGTTTTACTGTTATATGTGCACATTTTGAATCGTAGAGAGTACAATATCGCTGTAGAGAAACATTCATCCAACTTGTTTGGGTATGTTTTTAGCTTCCTCCGCAATAGCGAGGATAGTCAAGATATTGTTCAGGATGTTTTTGAAAAATTGTGGAAAAACAAGAAGAAAGTTGAAGTTGAAAAATGTAAAGCGTGGATGTTTCGTACAGGACACAATACATTGATCAATTTTGCAAAAAGGAAACAGCGTACTGTATATGACACAGACATGATTCCAGAGCAGATGAATATTGATGAAAGTTTTGAAAATCAAGAAATTATTGATTTGGCTTTATCTCTTCTTCCACCACTACAAAAAAGTATCATTCTCTTAAGGGATTTAGAAGGTTATTCGTATGAGGAAATTGGTGACATTTTGGATTTATCCGATAGCCAAGTAAAAGTTTACTTATACAGAGCACGTAAAAAAATTAAAAAACAGTTAGGCGATTTAACAAAAATTCAATGAGCAAATTAAATTTCGAAAACATAGACCGATGGCTTTTTGAGTTCACTGAGGGAAACCTTACAGATGAACAAGAATCGCATTTATTTGATTTTTTGGAACTTCATCCTGAATTAATGCCTGAATTTAAGGCTTGGTCAAGCGCTAAAATCAAAGCACCAGCCCAGACAGAATTTTCTTCTGAGCACCTAATAAAATCAGCTCCATTTTTATTACGTCCATTTTCTTTAGTTGGAATTGGATTTTTAGCTTTCGTATTAGCTTGGCTAGGATATGGTTTAATTCCTTCTACTCCAATATACACAATGGAAGATATTGATGCCGAAATTATTGAAACTGAAACCGAGCAAACTGATTTATATGTTGATCAATTATTGGCTTTGTCAAATAAGAAAAACTTAAGCACTGATTTTCAAGACAAAGAGGTTGATTCAAAAGCAATCAAAACACCGATTAAAAATATTAATTCTAGCTCAGATAATAGCAATTCCCCAATCAATTGGTCTAGATCTCAAACAGCAGTAATTGATCAAGCTTCATCAAATGACCATTTAAGTGATGTAGAAAGAATAATTCAAACCGATGAATATTCACATTTTATAGCTAAAAATCAAAACACCATTGAAGATCAATATTTAGCCGTAAATAATCAAAGCCAAGTTATTTCAAGTGATTTTGAAATAATATCGGATTATTTAAGAGAAAAAGATAGAGCTAACACCAATTTGAAAATTGATAGCGGAAGTGATAGAGCAAATGATTTTGCACATAACAAATCTAAAAAGACCTCTAAATCTACTGCTTCAAAATCTAGTTTTAAGAAAACTTTAAGCTCTACATTCAGAAAAATAAAACGAATGGCAGATTATCCTGTGGCAATGCAAAACACTAAAAATCCTAATTTCCATACTCCAATGATGTCAGGATACGATGCTAACATAGCTATGGTTGGATCAGCTTCGGGTAACAGAATTCAGGCTACTTCTCGCATGCAATGGCTAAACGAATCAAATAGCCAATTGATGAATACTATTTCTTATGACGGTTACGTTTACGCACTTCGAGGAGGTGTTGGGGTTGATGTCAATTACAACAATTATCAAGGCAATGACATAAGTAATTACTCTACTGGATTGACTTATTCGCCTAAATTTTCTGTCAATAAAAAGATTTCATTTGAACCAGCAATCCGCCTTAAAATGGGTGTTCTAAATTTAGATCAACAATCCAGTAGTATTGGAAATAGCATTGAATTGGACCGCAGGAATATTGTTTCTTTATTTGAAGATGAAAAAGTAGCCAACGGACAACAATTGTGGTATCGTGATATGGGACTTGGGTTTATGCTAAACACCAAATGGTTCTATGCAGGATTTAATGCTGACAATATTGGAAGACATTACAACAACTACTATTCATCTAATTTAGATAAAGAGTACAAATCAAGCATTCACTATACTGCAATAATGGGAACAGAATATGTTGCTAAAACACGACAAATGAGAATTAGCGGTTATGCATTATTTCAAAATTATGGTGATTTAAATGAATTATGGTTAGGTTCTAATTTCCAATACAACTGGTTACAAATTGGAATTGGTGTAAGTTCTAATGCTGATTTAGCTTCATCTTTAGGTGTGATTTTTAAACAGTTTAGTTTGCATTATAATGTAGATTATACTGAAAGTAGATTATTAGCACAACAAAATATTTCACACCAAATCTCAATGAGATTTTTATTAAAACCTAGTAGAAACGCCGCTAGGTTTTTAAAACGCTAATTAAAACAAATAATTATGAAAAAACTACTCATCATATTTTTGTTCTCCTTCTTTGGAGAAGTATACGCACAGGATCCACAGTTTTCGCAATTTTATGCGAATCCAATTTACTTGAATCCTGCATTTGCGGGAAGTAATTTGTGTCCCAGATTTGCTGTAAATTATAGAAATCAATGGCCAAAATTGGATGGTTCTTATGTAACTTATTCTGCTTCCTATGATCAATACCTTAGTGGGATAAATGGAGGATTAGGGGTTATCTTAACACATGACCAACAAGGAAGAGGAACAATTAACCATTCTACAATTAGTTTGATTTACAATTATCATTTAAAAGTGAACCGAAAATTCACCATGATGTTTGCTGGTAAAGCAACATGGAATCAAAAATCATTAGATTGGGATAGACTTACTTTTGGTGATATGATTGACCCAAGAAGAGGTTTCATTTATGGTACTAACGATACGCCTAGAGGTGGAACAAGAGGATTCTTCGACGTTTCTGCAGGAATGGTGGGTTTTACTGAGAAGTTCTTCTTCGGTGTTTCAGCTTACCATCTAAATATGCCTGATGAATCAATGATTATTGGAAATAGCCCTATGCCAATTCGTTTTACAGGACACATGGGGGCGAAACTACCTTTGGGTGGAAAATCACAATTTAACACTGATGTTTCAATCATGCCAAACATGATTTTCCAATATCAACAAGGCTTTATGGAAATGCTTCTTGGAACATACGTTCAATATGGTGCTTTAACTGCAGGTGCTTGGTTTAGGTCAAGAGATGCATTTATTTTATCAGCAGGATTAAATACAGGAACTTTTAAAGTGGGATATAGTTATGATGTGACGGTATCTGCTTTAAACAACGGAATTTCTGGAGGTTCACATGAAATCTCCTTAGGGTTTGATATAGCATGCAAGAAAAAGAAGCCAAGCTTCAGAACAATTTCTTGTCCTTCTTTTTAGAGTAGTGGTTTAAGAGGTTTAACAACTACTTTATTTGTTTAAATGTAAAGGGATTTCACTCCAATGAAGTCCCTTTACTATTTAGGGAGTCTTGAGTTGGGAGTCTTGAGTCTTGAGAATTGACACTTCACCATACTGCAAACTCGAACCTCGAGCCTCGGCACTCTAGACTGAGTACTCAAGACTCTAGAATCTCCTACCGTATTCTTAAATTTCTTTGTATATTTGAAATTAACAGTATTCAAAAAACCAATAGAATTTTCTACATGGATATTTCAAAAAAGAAACCACCATTTCCAATTAACCAAGGTTTACGAAAGTATTTACGTAAATATGGACGTGAAGATTCCATTGCTGTTGCTTATGAAGACATGTTACGTTGGAATGACAGTAGTCCGGTTTATGATGCGAACGGTGAAAATACTTATTGGGAAAGTGTTATTTATGACATGGCCACTCAAGAAGAAATTTTAAAAGGTTTAAAGGAAATATACGCTGAACTTAAAACAGGGGGTGATACAGAAATTATAAGTCATTTAACAGTTGGAGCAATTGATTATTGTTTGTTTGCAAATTCAAACCCTTTCCGGATAAAGATTGTAAATAAGCTAAATGACCACCACGATTATTTCTACATTAAAAGAGCTGATGCTTCCAGGGTTTATGGTTTAGAATTAGAACATATTCTTTCACCAAATAGAATGGACTATATGGTTGATGGAAATACTTTAGTTGAAGCACATATTGCAGGAATTCCCGGAGATCAATTTATGGATAATTACATGGATTCACCTAATTTTTATCCAACTGGAATGGCCAAAGAATTTGTAAAATTTAATGAACGCTGTTTTGTAATGTTACTCGGTGACATGCGCTCGTACAACTATGTTGTGGCGATTACTCCAGACTTCGACAAAGAACAATATAGGGTTCGACCTATTGATTTCGATCAAACCGCTTACGAAGGAAGACAAAATCATTATAAGCCTCAATATTATAAGGAAAATAACAAAATAATTGATTTCTGCATTCAACTACTCACACCAGAGACCGTTGAACAATATAGATATGAGGAAAGAACATTAATGAAAAGACGATACAAATTGGCCTTAGCTAGATTAAATCGTTTACTGGATTCAATGCTCTACCAAGAACTTTCAACACCAGAAAAAATTGCTACACTTGCCGCAGATTTAAACATTTACCATGATACAAAACGCTTCTCAAAATACAATCATATGGGAAGAATCTTAAAATCTCACTTAGCTTTGATGCTAGGGAAGCCAAAACCTAAAAAGTTTTCAGGCAAAGCAAATTACAAAGAAAGAGAAAGAAATTAGGAAAATAGTTCTCAAAAATCTTTTTGTTTTTACTCAACATTAAAAAACTACAATTATGTTTTTATAAATCAAATGTTATACTTTTGAAAGTAACAAGGAATTCTCCTTTTCGCATTTAAACTTTTAACAATGAAATACTTATTGTTTATTTTATTGATGTTATTGGCTTGTAAGAAAGAGAAGAACGAAATTATTTCAAATCCAAACACTCCTAACCCATCTACAGAATACTATTTCCCTCCTATTAATTCATCAGAATGGGATGTTGCAAACCTTAATGAATTAGGTTATGATTTGCCAGACACTTCTGAGTTATATGATTTTTTATCTCAAAGTGGTACAAGGGCATTCATCCTTATGGAAAATGGAAAAATTGCAATTGAAAAATATTGGGGAAACAACATTCTAAATACAAGTGAATTTTCCAAAGACTCTCAATGGTATTGGGCATCCGCTGGAAAAACAATTACTTCCTTTTTATTGGGGTTAGCTCAAGAAGATGGCCTTCTTAATATAGAAAACAAAACTTCCGAATACTTAGGTAATAATTGGACCAACATGGTTCTTGAAAAAGAAAACTTGATAAGTGTTAAGCATCAGTTAACTATGACTACTGGTTTAGATTATAATGTTTCTGATTTAGATTGTACCTCTCCTTCCTGTTTAACCTACAAAGAAAACGCAGGTGACCAATGGTATTATCATAACGCACCTTACACACTCTTGAAAAATGTTGTAGAAAACGCAACAGGAATATCCTTTAATGCATATACTGATCAAAAACTAGAATCAACAATTGGAATGCAAGGTAATTGGTTACAATTATCTGAACTTAATGTTTATTCTTCTACAGCAAGAGACGCTGCAAGATTTGGATCTCTTTTGTTAAATAATGGAGAATGGGATGGAAATCAAATTATGACAGATCAAAATTATTTTGAATCTATGGTTAACTCTTCTCAAACCATAAATCCCTCTTATGGGTATTTATTTTGGCTAAATGGCAAATCATCTGTTGTTTTTCCAGGCTCAACTTTTTCTTTTAATCAACAAATTTCGGATAATGCCCCCCAAGATTTATATGCAGCATTAGGGAAGAATGGTCAATTTATTCTAATAATTCCAAGTAGAAATATGGTTGTAATTAGAATGGGCGAATCACCGGACAATTCATTAGTTCCAATAGTATTTCATGATTTAATGTGGGAGAAAATAAACGAAGTGATAAACTAAATCCTTACTCAGTTTATAATCTATTGTTGCAATTCCGATTAACATTTATTGTAATCGGAATTTTTCTTTATAGTTTCCTAATCATTAACTTTCTCATAAACTTAAACATTAATAATATGAAAAATTTAAACTTATACATTGTTTCTATTTTAGCAATAGGAATGATTTCTTTTAGCTGTGAAAATGCTATTCAGGCAGATGAAGATGGCGGAAATAAAACTGATTCTACTTCAATGTCAAATAATGACTCAGATGAAAGCTCTTCAGTAAAAATGGGAGATCCAGACAATTTCAAAACGAAAATAATCAGGACCGAATTGAATGCAAAAAGCCAAAGTAAAGCCTCTGGTTATATCACTTTTGAAGAGAAAATGGGACAAGTAGTAATGGAAGCTAAATTTGAAGGCTTAAACAAAGGAACTCATGCCATTCATTTACACGAAACTGCAAATTGTAGCTCTGACGATGGGAAATCAGCAGGTGGACACTGGAACCCTACAGGTGAACGTCATGGAAAATGGGGAGATGCAGAAGGATTTCACAAAGGTGATATAGGAAATTTTGAAGCTACAGAAGATGGAACAGCAACTGTAAGGTTTGAAACTTCAGAATGGTGTATTGGATGTGATGATACAAATAAAAATATCGTTGGACGTTCTGTAATTATTCACCAAGGAGGTGATGATTTCGTTTCGCAACCATCAGGAGACGCTGGAAAAAGAGTTGGTTGTGCTGAAATTTCAGATTACCAAGAGAAATAAGTCATAGAGGTTAGACTTCAAGATTAAACAGCCCAAAAGATATCTTTTGGGCTGTTTTTGATTTATATGGGTTAGATTTTTTCTTTAAAATACAAATGTTGTGCGAAACACAAAGTTCAATCCTTGTCGTTGAATTTTCAAAACGTCTAAATGCTCGTAATAAGGTGTATCGAAAATATTATCTATACCAAACTCAGCATGAAGAGATTTATCATTTTTCAAATCGAAACGTTTTTGTACAGCTACATTTAAAAGATTAAACGCAGGAGTTGTTCCCTCACCATATCTTGCGGTACTCACATTATTTTGAGCCAACGCTCCAACATATTCAAGTCTCAATCCCCAACCTTTGTAATGATATTTTATGAAATTTACAGATTTGAATGGTGGAATGTAAGGTAAATAACCACCCACCTCATCAGTTCCATAAGTATAACTATTCACTGATTGAACAGTTAGAACTTCAATTGGATCCCATTTTAAAGTCAATTCTCCACCAACAAGCAACGCACTTTCGATGTTGTCAAATTGTTTTACTCCATCCGCTCCTATTGTCATGTTGCTGTATTCCGGAAGAACTATTCCAATGATATAATTTGAGAATGAATTTGCAAAAACTTCCATAGAAATTGCAAACTTTTCATACTTCAAATTAGCTCCTAGGTTTCCACTTATCGAAGATTCATTTTCTATATCTGGATTTCCCAAATAATCATGATTATCTAAACGGTTAAATAAATAGAAACCATATACTTCTTGCAGAGAAGGAGGTCTTTGCGCATAATTTAAACCACCATAAAACCACACCTTTTTAGAAAGTTTGTAATTCATTTGAGCAAAAACATTCCCTGAGAATCTTGATTGAGCAGCTTCACCAACATAAAAACTGGTCAAAGTTTGTCTTCCAAATTCTGTTGTAATATCTGATTGATTCATCTCTATTCTTCCTCCAAACGTAGCTTTCAACTTGTAATTTATTAACCAGGCATCAGACACGGTTAAGCCGTATGTTCTGCGCTGCCCATCTGGAATGGTTAACATATACATCTCTGATCCAGTATCTGGGTACATTGTCATTTCAGCATGTAAATCGTTCTGAAAAGCATTGATTTGGAAATTTAACATGTGATTTGGATTCACAACATATTTCGCTTTGCTATACATCCCAAAAGTTCGGGAAGTTCCCGGCATATCCATGTGCATTGGCACCATTTCAGCTGGGCGTTTCGTGTCATCCATCGCGTGGTCAATATAATTGAAGTAGAATTTAGATTCTATACTTCTCAATTTTCTAGATTTATTTTTATAGGTATGTGTAAACGCAGAAATATATGCTTTTGCAAACGCAACATCCATTGTTAATGCTGGATAACCAATATCGTATCCTTCATCTTGAATATAATCCAAAGAAATTCTGTTGTGATCGTCTAATGCGACAACTAAATTTGCACCAGCATTCCATTTTTCGAATTGAGAAAATAAAATCTCACGTCTATCAGCAGCAAAGTAGTTATCAGCTTTTCTATAAATCCCATTCACCAACAATGCCCAACGTTTAGTACTGTATTGAAAAGTACCTAAAGTTTGAATATTATTGGCATTGGTCTGATAACCTGCTCCCAATTTACCGCTCATCTTTTTTGGAGCATTCAATTGTGCTTTCATTAATGAGAAATTAATTCCTCCTCCTACAGTGCTTCCTGTCTGTTCAGCGTTTGGAGAAGTATTCAATTGAATTTTTTCTAAATTTGTTGGTTCAATATATGAACTGATTGGATCCATTCGATCCGTACAAGCTCCAAACATCTGCATTCCATCAATTGTAGTTGTGATCTGACCTGCATTTAAACCTCGGATTGTTGGTTCCAATGCAAAATTTCCACGTTTAATTAATGTAACTGCAGGAATTGTACTCATCAACTTATCCGTTGATTCTTGTAATTGCTCAGCGGTTTTATCTTTACTTTCTTTACTTTGTCCTTGAATAATTATTTCTGTGAAATTTTGAGGTGCTCTAAGTGTATCTTCTTGAGAAAACACTGATCCTAAAGCAAATAAAAACAAACCTAATAGTATTAAATTTTTCATCTTATATGTTTTTAAGTCCCTACGGTCAATGACTGCAGGGACTTTAAGTGAATTATATTTAATTACCTAATTAAAATAGGACATCAATATTTGCATTTACAATTGTATCACCAGCATCGATTAAATCTAAATTTAACCTCCAATCACCTGTCATAGTAAAGTTTAC
The DNA here is from genome assembly GCF_003025005.1 of Brumimicrobium mesophilum. Lineage (GTDB taxonomy): Bacteria > Bacteroidota > Bacteroidia > Flavobacteriales_D > Crocinitomicaceae > Brumimicrobium > Brumimicrobium mesophilum. The sequence continues at coordinate 14,945 of NZ_PVSS01000012.1, read as the reverse complement.
TTCTCCTTCATAAAAACCATCTCCAACACTTACTGGAGAAATGTTATTAGGAGAACCGTGCCCCATTGAAGTCATTTGTGGATCCATTGCAATTGTTAATCCCTCAACTACTGGAAACGACATCATTGACTCTCTCTTGTGCACCATAAATGAAACATCGTTCATTCCAACTGACCAATCCAAAGGTTTAACGATTGATACAAAATAGCTATCTCCATTTGTTCCTACATACGAACCAACGTGCTTTTCCCCTGCTGGAGCACCCAATACATTTAAGTCCATAGTTGCAGCTTCTCCATCAACCATTATTTCGATATCCCAAGCACCTTGAGAAGAAGACATTACAAAAACAATAACTCCTTCATAGTATCCAGAAGTTGAATTGTAAATTGGTTGCACGGTAGGTGTTGTATGTTGCATCATTCCCATGTCCATCATTGGCATAAAAGAAACCATTGCATTTTCAACAAGATCACCATTCAAATTTTCCACCTTCACATAAACAGGAGTATAACCCATTTCAAGCGTTTCGTTTTCTGCATAAAGTTCAACAATTAAATCATTATCTGTTGTATCTTTTTCAATCAACTTATATTCTGAGCTTGGGTTTGTCACACCCGGATTCGATTCCTCAGTTTCATCTTTGTCTTTTTTACATGCAACAAATAAGAATGCACTCATCAACGACAATAAAAATATCTTTTTCATCTTTTTAATTTTAAAATAATGTATGTGTTCAATCGTTCTCTATTCAATTTTTTGAGACGACTAATTTTTTAATAAAAAATAAGGTATAGCAAGAAGTAGTAAACTCTAGCTTTTACTTGCTATTTTGACACTAAGAGTCTAAGAAGGAATAACTAATCCAAATTGACTTGTTCTATTTTTTTCCGTTATACGTCAAAATTTTAACAATAGCTCCGGCTATGCTTGAACATTTTATCTTGATCAAGAAAAAAATACTTTTGTCTACTATGAATGACTTAAATCGTCAAAGACCCCATACAAAATTATACTCGGGGTGGATGAAAAATGGCGTAACCAATTCCGTTTGTTAAATCAGAGTTGAAGAAATAAGAAATATTCTTTTCAATGTGAAAACTTTTCTCTTCTTCAGCTTCAATTTTTGACTCAACCAAGAACATAAGAATTTCTGGTGAAACTTGAATGTCTTTACTTTCTTTCTCCTCTTGGTTATCTGCAAGTTGATCAGCTAGGTGACATTTACCGTTACATTTCAGGTCGGGTTTGTCTTTGTTTTCACAATATAATTCTGTGAATTGCTCAATATCCATAACATATTCCGCAAAAATTCCAATCTGATTGAAGGCATAGCTCAACATGATAGAAAGAAGGGATATGGATATTATTTTCTTCATTTTCGCAACAAAGATAGTATAAAAGTCATATTTAAACACTACTTATCTGTATGACTTTCGTCATTTTTAGAGTGAGGTTTTCGGTTTTACGATTAAAGAATGAAAGAATTTAAATTAAACCGTTTGCAGTATCATTAATTTGATAACTTCTGTAAAATCATCAATCACATGATAATTATTCTTTTAGTATGAACTACAAACTCTTACCTTTCAATTCACCATTAAAGTTCGTGCGAAATTGAAATAGCAGCGCATTTGAGTAGATTCTATTTATTATTAGAATTATTAAATCCTCTGTAAATAAAGAACAGCGGTATTAATGAAACAATTCCGATTGTACTTTTAAAAATGCTGAAGATTATTATTCCTATCATTGCACCTATAAAAACAGCGTTCATAATTCGAGTTGTCCTCTCTTTTTTTAGTGATTTCTTAACTGTTAAGCCTTCTTCGTTCATTTATTTATATATTTATTATAGTAGATAGAAATACAGTGAAACTGTTCTCCTTACAAATATGGAATTCTACTTAAATATTTTCTTTACCACTTTCCCTTGCTCCGATTCTAATTGTAACAAATAACTTCCTTTTGGTAAGAAATCTAAATCAGTTATTTTCTCATTCTCTATAATTCCGCTTTTCACCACACGTCCATCGGTGTGTAGAATTGAGTATTTTGCTCCGTCTTCAATACCTTCTAATTTCAATATAGAATTGAAAGGATTTGGATAAACGTTGAGATTGAGTTCGGCAATATTTTCATTTAAACCGACAGTTGAAGACATTTTTCCTAAATAATTAATGCTTTGGGTGTATAAGTTAATTTCAAAATCTCCGCCAACATAAAGGTCGTCATTCATATAAGCAACACTGTTTACGGGATGATCCAACATTGCAATTGGAATTACCTGATTAGCAATTAGGTCGTATTTAGCAAGATTATATCCAAAAGTCAAACCTTGCATCACCTCAAAATCACCTCCAAAAGCAAATTCACTCCCCTCATTATAAGCAATGGTATTGACAGAATACTGGAGGTACTGATGATCATTAAGGTACAGAGGTTGTAAAACTGAATTAAAATATCGGCTCATGCAGACATCATTACCAAAAGCAGAACTCTGACATGTTCCTCCAAAAATCAAAGCTCCTCCAATCTCCTTAACCGTATTAACAGTCTCACTTATCTCGCCAGTTATTCCATACCAAACGTCTTCATAATTTTTACTAATAACCACATTGTTTACAGAAAAGGTTGTGTCAATTGTTGCATTAGAATTATAAACAATTACCGAATCAAAATTTCCTACATGTACGCGACCATATCCACTCGCAATAATATCATTAATATTTCCATTGACTTTGGCTTGCCTTTCCCAAGTATTACTGTTCAAATAATGCCATATTTCTTGGTGGTTAGGAATAGAACTATGTGCAATGGCAACTTCATAGATATAGCCTTGCCCCCCAAAGTTTGCTGCTGATGCGGTGGCACCATTTCTACCTGGAATTCCAATGAAATCCCAATTTACTCCATCATATTTAGCCAGAGGGTAAACTTCTCCATCGTGAGGAAACTCTCCAAAAACATAAATGCCATCTGTTTTATGTTGAATATCATTGATTTTCCCATCGATTCCGTTCCCGTAACAAGAAAGCTGATCGTTAATGTAATATCCAATGTTTAAACAAGCAGAATTATCTAATTCTGTGAAATTCCCAGCTATCGAAAAGCCACCATTTAAATTATTTATTACAATCTTTTCTACGCTACCATTCGTCCCACCTAAAACTTGATCCATTGTTTGTGTTGGTGGATAGCCTGGCTGAATCCACTTCAATTCTGCCAAAGTAAAACCAAATTCATTGGCCCATTCTAAAATTCCTTCTGTGCGAATGTCTTTTATATAGTCATAGTTATGTTCATTACTGATTTTCACGACCAAATCTTCATTTCCAGAAAAATAAATCAGTTGTCCAACGGCACAATTCGTCCCTAAATGATCCACAAAATAAGGTGTTCTCAACGAATGATATTTATTGATTGGAAAAACTTTTTTGTTAGCATAATCTTGAAGCTTGTTTAATAAAGTCAATCTGTTTGAAAGCTGATTAGAATTTAAACCTGAGGGAGAATTTTCTTTCAAGTGTTTAATGACCAAATTGAGGTGTAACTGAATTCTATCTTTATCTGAATCAAATGAAACCATCCCATTTGGAGCAATTTCTAAGTGATTATTCCATTGTTCATTCACTTCAGAAAGGTGATTGAAATAGGAGTCTACTGGAATACTATTGTTTGCTTGAAATGATGAACTTATTCCGATAAAAATAATGAATAAAAAAGTTTTGATTCTCGTAAAATACTGATTAGACTTCATAAGCTTTGATTTTTAGATATTTATAGTGTCTGTGGATTAGAAATATTCCCACTAAATAGTGTTCTTTAAAATTACGAATAAAATTGCAATTAAAATAACTGATATTACTTTCATAATAGTTTTGGATAAATAGATAGTAATAATATACCTAAAACTTCTCACGTTCTAAGGAATTTTCAAAACACTAAAAAAATAGAATAAATCCTTAATTAATAACTTTCCTTACCTCGTTTCAAACACTTCCCCCTAGGTTCATCACCTTCATAAAGCACCACATCAGAATGTAAAAACTGTGCTGCTTCCGCTGAATCTTTCACTTTTTTAGCGCTGCGATTTAACATTTCAGCTTCGAATTCAGTTAAAACACTTGCACGAATTCCATTTCCTCGCCAGTTAGACATTGGTCTACAACCAATTGCAATTCCTCGCGCCAAAGACAAAGCATCCAAAAGTGCTTGATTAGCTCCTTGACCTTTAAATGGACTCATAGGATGGGAAGCATCTCCAATTAAAGTAACTTGCTTTCCTTTTTCCAAGAATTCTGATGAAAGTAATTCACGGTCATAAACTGGGTAACCAGAAATTTGAGTTTCTTCCGTTGCTTCCAAAATCTCAGGAATTGGATCATGCCATGGAGTTCTTCGTATGGCTTCTTCTTTGAGCGCTTTTGTTCCTTTTGCACTTAATGTTTTCGCCTCTTCCTCTGATATTGGAAAACTCAATTGCCACATGATAGATTCCGAGTCGAAAGGCATAATATAAATACGTTCATTTCCGTTAGCGGTTTGAAAAACCGTTGCTGAATCTAACAAAGGACTTTCAACATTCTCCATTGCAGACAAAGGGCAAATTCCTAGAATAACTATACAATCAAGATATCTTAAAGGAGTAATTTCATCACCAATCAAAATTTTCCGAACAGCACTTCTAATTCCGTCTGCTCCAACTAAAAGGTCAGCCTTGGCTTTTTTGATTTCACCTTCCACAAGGAATTCCAACTCAACTCCCCCACTTTGGACTTCTCGAAAATCTACCAATTGATGATTCCATTCCACTTTGTTTTCTCCACCCAATTGTTCTAGCAAAGCCAAACGCAAAGATTGCCTAGCAATATGCATATTTGTTCGTTTCGAAGTTTTCTTTTCTTCCGAATCCATCCATTTTCTAACGCCCCATTCACCAATTACTTTTCCATCTGGAGTGTGAACGACATGTCTTGTAGAAATTACTGTATTCTTCAATGAGAAAATTCCAAATCCTTCAATGGCTTTACTGGCCTGCTGCAAAGTTAATCCATAACCTTGAGATCGGACATCAAAACTACTATCTCGTTCATACAGGGTAAATGGGATTCCGCGGTGAAAACAAGCAACGGCCAAAGCCACACCACCTATTCCACCACCGATAATAGCAACATGAGGTAAATTTACTTTATCTGGCTGAGGTGGATTTTCAGAAGGAAGTAATCCAGAACCATCACATGTGGTACAAGTAGATAAATGTCCTTTTGGTCGAATAGGTGCAGTATCTTCGCTTTTAGACTTTTTAAATTCCTCAACTTCTCTCTGGAAACGAAGCTTCACCTTTTTCCTGAGTTTTTGGCGTTTCTTTCCACGTCCCTGACAATCAAGGCAAATAGTAAAACTTTTATTTTCGTTGGAGGATTTCAAAATTTGTTTTTGGTAGTGGCGAATTTAGTGGGAATTTGGAGAATATGAGGATTTAGATATAGGTTTAATTTTAATCTATCGTGATTGCAAGTGGTTGTTTCCAATTTGTAAACAACCACTTTTTGTAATGTTTATAAAAATAATTGTAATGAAAACGCACTACAAAATTGATTCCACTTAAATAACCACTAATCTCAATCAAAAAGAGATTCCTCAATACTCTGTATTTTCGGAATGACAATCGATTAGTTGGTTAGGTGGGGAAAGTTGATGAAGCTTAGCTTCAGCAACTTTCCCAATCAATAATATATAACATTTGTCATTCCGAATGGAGTAAAACGACTGAGGAATCTCTTTTTGATTATCGCTAAATAATAACACGGAATCAAATGACTGAAATTCCGCTGGTTAATTCTATTAAAAGAACTATTATGAATGTTGGTAATCATACTTCAAAATGTTACATAAATAATTGAAAAGGTTATGAAATAGAATTAATGTGTGAAGTAGTAAATTAGAATTGGATGTTTTTAAAAAACTGGAAAATCTGTAATCCATTTCAAAAAATATGAAATTAAAGTACGCCATAAAGGATCCAGAAATTACTGTAACTTTCTTGCTTTTTCAGATCTCAAAATCTTCCCTCTAATAACAGTATTCCCTAAAACACCAACAATAATCAACAACATCCCCGCAATCGCATACAAGGAAATAACTTCATCAAACAAAAACAATCCAAGTATAAAAGCATAAATAGACCCCAAGTATTTGAATGGAGTTACTGTTGCAGTATTCGCAGCGTGAAATGATTTCGTGGCGAATATTTGTGCGATGTGTGTGAAAACACCAATTACCAATATCACTCCCCATTCCTTTCCTTGAGGAATAACATAATCGAATGCCGTAAGGATCGTCATTACAGGAATTGCAATTAATGGAAAGTAAAGGACGACTGTTATTGGTGCATCCGTATGTCGTAATTTTGCAATTGCATTGTAAGCCATCCCAGCAAAAGCGGCAGAAACGACTCCTACTACAATCCACCATGGATTTACATTCGAGATGTTATCGTCTTCACTAAAATATTTAGAAAAGCTGATAAAAACAATTCCTACAAATGCAATGAGAAAAAACAAGCCTTGTATAGGTTTTACTTTTTCTTTAAGAATGAAGATGGCAAGAATCACCGTAAATATTGGACTCAAATATTGAATCGTAGCTGCAATAGCAATTGGCAAGTTATTTAAGGTATAGAAATACAAGGTTAATGCGATTGTTCCCGTTACACCTCGAATGATCAACCATTTTTTATTGTGTCCAAACAATGGAATCCCCTTACTTTTAATAACAGCCAAACAAATTGAAAATGTTATAATCGATCTGAATAGGATAATCTCAGGGATTGGGTATTTTTGTAAACCTGAAATGATAGTTTGATCTGGACCTTGTCCAAGAATTTTAACCAGGACATTTACTATTATATAGCAAAGTCCAGAAAGTATCATATACAGAATGCCTTTATTCATGGGCGCAAAGATATAATTAGCATATTAGAAAAATGACAAAAGAGAATTATTCAACAGAGTTTTATACAAAAAGGTTAGAAGAATTGGCCGTAGAGCTAAAAAAATATACCAAACGTTCACGAATTTGGGTTGCCGTTCGTCTAATTTCATTCTTGTCCATCGGAATTTTGGCTTATTTCACTTATCCTTATGGTGGTTATTCAGCATTAGGAATTATAGCGACAGTTATTTTATTTCTGATTTTCGTTCGAAAAAGTGCGGAAAATAAAGACCAATTAAACTATGTAAAAGCACTTATTAGCATCAATGAAAATGAGATCAAAGGAAGTCAATATGATTTTTCAAGTTTTGATGATGGTGAAGAATACATGAACCCTCAACATCCATTTAGTTATGACATGGATATTTTCGGAAAAGGAAGTTTCTTTCAATTATTCAATAGAACTGTAACTAAAAAAGGTGAAGAAGCATTGGTAAAACGCCTTTTGAATGGAGTTGAAGTTCCTTTAGAAAGTGCAGAAGCCATTGATGAATTGAAAAACAAAAAAGAGTGGTATCAAGATTATTTGGCACACGGAAGTACTTTAGATAAAGAAGCTACGGAAGTGAGCATTTCTGATTTAACGAAAGAAGAATATCCCGTTAAATCTTGGATGAAAGTTCTGCGTATTCTCTCTCCAATAATCGCATTTATCGCTTTTGGCGCATATTATTTTGATTTTATAGGTGGAATTCATTTTGCGATTGGAGCAATTATTATTTTCATTCCAGTTCGTCAATCCCTAAAAACGACAAACCATTTACATCAATCACTTTCAAAAATTGGTTTCAGGGTTTCCGCCATGCAAAATCAATTAACGAGAATGGAGAAGGAAAGCTTCTCTTCGAAGTTAATGTCTGACTTTCATAAAGAGTTGTTTCAGGATGAAAACAATGGAAAACAAGGATTAACCGAATTATCTAAACTGGTAAAACAAGCTGAATTCAGAAATAACATCCTCGTGGCAATTATCTTAAATTACTTTTTCGCTTGGGATTTCCGTTTGTTGATTAACATGGAGAAATGGAATATGCTTTATTCTAACAAAGTAGAAATATGGGAAGAAATTGTTTATGAAATGGAGGCATTAATTAGTGGAGCGAATTTTAGGTACAACTTCGAGAATCAAACGACTATACCAACATTATCCAATCAGAAGGATGGCCCAATAGAATTGATAAAACTCGGTCACCCAATAATTCCATTTCAAAAATTAGTTAGTAACGACTTCACACTTTCCTCCATTGAACAATTTGCGATTGTTACAGGTCCTAACATGGCAGGAAAAAGTACATTCTTGAGAAGTATTGGAGTAAATTTAATGTTAGCACGCTCAGGATTTCATGTTATGGCAGAAAAATTTGTTTTTCCAGATATGAAACTTTACTCCAGTATGAGAACAAGTGACGATTTAAAAGATGAAACTTCTTATTTCCATGCGGAGTTATTGCGCCTACGTTTTATTGTTGATGCTATTGAAAGAGGAGAAAACGTTTTTATAATTTTAGATGAGATTCTAAAAGGAACAAATTCAAAAGATAAGGAAGAAGGTTCTGCTAAATTCTTACAGAAATTAAATCAATTAGAAGCGCGAGGAATTATCGCTACACATGATTTGTCATTAACTCAATTAGCAAATGTTTACAAAAGTGTGGTCAATAAATATTTTGACACGGAAATAAATGGTGATGATATTTCCTTTGATTATTGCATTCGTAACGGAGTTGCCAAGAACATGAATGCAAGCTTCTTGTTACGTAAAATGGGACTAATAGACAGTTAATGTCGTGTTTTGATATACGGTTATGCCAATCTGTCTTTAAATTAGACTTGGCAAAAAGTTTGATAAATTGAAGTTGAAGGTTTATATTTATGAGCTGAAATAAAATAGAACATTAATAAATAAAAAATAAAATTATGGCAGTAGAAATAACAGATGCGAATTTTGATGAGATGGTAATGAATTCTGACAAACCAGTTTTAATTGACTTTTGGGCAGAATGGTGTGGACCATGTAGATTAATCGGGCCAATTATCGATGAAATGCATGGTGAATATGAAGGAAAAGCACTTATCGGAAAAGTAGATGTAGATGCAAACCCGGGAGTTTCAGCGAAATTTGGAGTACGTAACATCCCAACAGTATTGTTTATTAAGAATGGTGAAGTTGCTGACAAATCAATCGGAGCAGTTCCTAAAGAGCAATTGAAAAGCAAATTAGATGCTATTATGTAAGCATTGATGTTTATATATTATTAAAATCCTCGTTAGCAATAACGGGGATTTTTTTTATGCAAATATCTTGTTGCAATCAAAAAATGTACAAACGAAACCGTTTGTACATTTTTAATTTTATGGCTTGCATTCTGCTAGCTTTAAAGATTTTCCTCCCTTGGCAAATCACCTTCTTGAGATGCAGATGCTAAATCTCTGTCCATATCATAAAGATTAGAATTTCCACCTTTACCTTCCCCCGCAGCTAAGTGATATTTATCAATGATGTCATTGATTAGGGTTTCTTCCTCGATTTGTTCTTCCACAAACCATTGACCGAAATTGAAAGTAGACCAATCTTTTTCTTCATGAGCTAAATTAACAATTTTGTCAATCTCCTTAGAATTATCAATTTCATGTTGAAGGATTTGCTCAAAACAATCCCCTAAGTTTTTAGGATTTTTAGGAGCAGCTTTTATTGCTTCAATTTTTGATTCCCCTCCTCTGTCATTGATATATTTTAAAATCTTAAACATGTGCTCACGCTCCTCTTGCATATGTCCATATAAAAAAGTCGCAATTCCTGGAAAACCATTAACTTCCGCCCACGATGCATATGATAAATAAACTTGAGCTTGATAAGCTTCACGCGTCATTTGGGTATTAAGGATTTTCTCCATTTTATCTGATATTCTCTTACTCATAATTTTCGTTTTAATTAGTAGGCTTAAAATATCAATATTAATCCAAAGGTGTAACCCAATTTTACATTTTTTAAGAAAGAAATCCTTTGAACTTTACACAATTAAGCACTTTTATTGTCACATTAACAAGCTGACTTACTAGTGTATTGGGAACAAAAAACAATCAATCCTTTTCCTGTGAGAACACTACAATTTCGTTCTCGCTAGTAATTGTAATATCATATGATACGCATTCCTCCATATTTAATGATTGTGAAAGTTGGCTACCATCTATAGAGGCATTGATTGAAGCATTTCCAGCAGAATAACTTTTTACAGATGAAATTAAACCAGAAGACAATTCCGTTATTGAAATAATATCTCCATTTGAAGCGGTAATTTGAACATTTGCAGCTGTTGAACCATTATTCAAAACACGTGCAGTTGGTTCTTCATTGTTGCACTTTGCACAACTAGAAAAAATCATTAAAACAGATATACTTAGTAATATTGATATAGCTTTCATCTCTTGGAATTTCTTGAGTTTTTGTTTATCAAATATAGCGTTAAATTTATTATATATTCCAAAATTCTAAACTACAGATTAATAAAAAACCATAAAGCTTCAAAATTGGATTGTTAGATTGATAAGGAAAATGTCTTCGCAAAAATCAATTCTACAGCTAGAATTTGATACTTTTATTAAAAATAATTTGAACGACAAATGAAAATTATACTTCTAATTATAGGAATTTCATTAATCACTTATTTTTCAATAGAAAAACTGAGGCCTAACTTAATATATGATCACCCGAAGGTGGGTGAGAAAGTTGACAGTTTGAATAATGTGTATGTTTATTACAATGATAAAGTTGGGAACGTAATTGGAAGAAATACTAAAGAGGGGTATAATATTGGTTTAAAATATCAATGTGTGGAATTTGTAAAAAGATATTATTATCAATATTACAATCACAAAATGCCCGACAGTTATGGACATGCTTTAAGTTTTTACAATATTAAATTTAAAGATGGAGAATTAAATACGCAGAGAAATTTACTTCAATTTACTAATCCTAGTTCATCCAAACCAAAAATAGGAGATTTAATTGTTTTTGATGCCACGATTTTTAATTCCTATGGACATGTTGCCATTGTTTCAAATGTAAGTGATAACAAGATTGAAATTATTCAACAGAATCCAGGACCGAATGGTTCTTCTCGGGATAACTTTTATATGAAGTTAAATAATCAATCTAAATGGGAAATAGAGAGTGCGCGCATTCTTGGATGGCTCAGAAAATAAAAATGTAATTTATCGGGTTAAACACATGAATCCGAAAAGATTCAATAATCATCCATCAATATTCATAATTACTTTAAAGAATTTAAGTAAATTAGGCAGTTCTATGACATTAAAACTTATTCTATTATCCCTTTTTTTTTCAATGTCCTTGAACTCAAAGGCGCATGAATTTTATTTCTCCTTTGCTGAAATGCAATACAATGAGAAAACAGAAAAATTTGAAATTTCATTGGAAGTCACTGGACATGACTTAGAAGATTATATCAAAAATAAAGGCATTTTGATTCCTCGACTTGAGGATTGTGTTGGGAAACCACTTTATCTCAATATGATTGAACAGGAAATTTCCAGCGGGTTTCAAGTCATAATCAAAGAAAGAACTCTTCAATTAGATTTGGTTGGAATGAAAATTAATGACAATGATCAAGTTGTACTATTCCTGGTGTCAAATAAAGTTGAAAAACCGTTAACTATAGATGTAAAATACAATTTATTAATGGACTTCTATCCTTTACAACAAAACAAGCTTACTATATTTAAACCAAAAGGAAAACAATTTGTTACCTTTTTAAACACAAGATTCAAAAGAACGATAGAACTATGAGAATAATACTAACAATTATCTTTGCTTTCACTTGTTTGCATTCCTGGAGTCAGGGTCATGTGAATCCTGAGAATATCAACATGAACAAATTTCGTCAGTTGAAACAAGAGTTGCCAACGCCAAATGTATACAGAACTGCCTCTGGAGCACCTGGTCATGAATATTATCAACAACGTGCAAATTATGACATTAAAATTGAATTAGATGATGAAAAGCAAATCATTAATGGAACAGAACGCATTACTTATGTAAATAATTCTCCAGATAATTTAGAGTATTTATGGCTTCAATTGGATCAAAATATGCGAGCTCCAGACTCGGATTCAAAACTTATTCAAGTTGAGAGAATGGAAAATTTCAATACACTTTCCAAAGTTCACCGAAAAATGTTTGAATTCGATGGTGGTTATAAAATAGAATCCATTAAAGCCACAAATGGCGAAGATCTGGTCTATGCTATAAATAAAACAATGTTACGTATCGATTTAGAAGAACCACTATTAGCTGGAAAATCAATAAGTTTTGACTTAAAATGGTATTACAATATTAACGATAGGATGAAAATTGGTGGTCGCGCAGGTTATGAGTATTTCCCGGAAGACGAAAACTACCTTTATACAATTGCTAAGTTCTTTCCAAGAATGTGTGTTTACAACGATGTTGAAGGTTGGCAAAATAAGCAATTCTTAGGTAGAGGCGAATTCTCCCTACCATTTGGAGATTATAATGTTGAAATTAAAGTTCCAGAAGATCATGTTATTGCAGCAACCGGAGTTTTACAAAATGAATCGCAGGTTTTATCAAGTAAACAAAGAGAACGATTAGCTGCGGCAAAAAAAGATTTTTCGAAACCAACAATTATTATTAATCAAGAGGAAGCTACACAAAACGAAAAAACTAAATCCACAAAAGTAAAAACGTGGAAGTTTAAAGCTGAAAACGTTCGTGACTTTGCTTTTGCATCCTCAAGAAAATTCATTTGGGATGTAATGCCAGTAAAAATTGATGGTAAAACGACATTAGCAATGTCGTTTTACCCTAAAGAAGGAAATCCATTGTGGGAGCAATATTCAACTGAGGTGGTTGCACATACATTAGAGGTATATTCTGAGCATACCATCCCTTACCCATATCCCGTTGCAATCTCAGTTCATGCCGCATCGATAGGTATGGAATATCCAATGATCTGTTTTAATTTTGGACGACCAGAAAAAGATGGCACTTACTCTCCACGTACAAAATATGGAATGATGTCAGTGATTATTCATGAAGTGGGACATAATTTCTTCCCAATGATAATTAATTCTGATGAGCGCCAATGGACATGGATGGATGAAGGACTAAATACATTTCTACAATATGTTACAGAACAGAAATGGGAGCGAAATTATCCTTCAAGGAGGGGTCCTGCATATATGATTAGTGATTACATGGGTGGAGATAAAGAGATTATTTCTCCAATCATGACTAATTCAGAATCGATTTGGCAGTTTGGAAACAACGCTTATGGAAAGCCTGCAACAGCTTTAAACATCCTGAGAGAAACTATCATGGGTCGAGAATTGTTCGATTATGCTTTTAAAGTATATTCGAATAGATGGGCATTTAAACACCCTACTCCTGCAGATTTCTTCAGAACTATGGAAGATGCTTCTGCAGTAGATTTAGATTGGTTTTGGAGAGGTTGGTTCTACTCTACCGATCACGTTGATATCGCTATGACCGATGTAAAATGGTTTCAAATGAATACAGGTAATCCTGCTATTGAAAAACAAATATCAAAAACGGAGTCAGAAAGAACCTCTGATTATATTGGTAACCAAAGACATCAAGCAGATACAAATAAAACAAGATTAGAAAGAAGGCCGGAATTAGCAGATTATTATAACAATCAAAATCCATATTCCATAGAATCCGCGGATAAAGAAGATTTCGAGAAATTAAACAACTCCCTGAGCAGAGAAGATAGAGAACTATTAAATAAAGGATTACATTTCTACGAACTAAATTTTGAAAATATTGGAGGTTTAGTAATGCCATTAATCATTAAAGCTGAATTTACTGATGGAACTGAAGAAATAATCAGAATTCCAGCTCAAATATGGCAGAAACACAATTATAAAATATCTAAAGTTTTATATTTTGAAAAAGAAGTAAGTGCTTTTATTTTAGATCCTTACTTAGAAACTGCAGACACTGATATCAGCAATAATAGCTGGCCAAGAAAGGTTGAACCTACAAGATTTAAATTGTTTAAGGAAGAAAAGATGAATGAGAATCCTATGCAACGCAGTAGAAGGTAACCAACAAAGTAAAACAACACAAATTGGTTATAGTCTTTTTTAGGCACCTATTCCGCATTCGTCTTCTAGTTTATTTGTTCTTTTTGGCAGTATTCTGGACTTTGAAATGTGCTTCTAAAGTCGCAACTTCAAATTCCAATACTGCAACAAAAACAACTGCACAAAGCTAATCGCCTACTACGGGGTAAAGAATAAAACTTACATTACAGCGAATAAAAATTTATTCCAAGGCAAATTGATTATTGTATAAAGAATGTGTAATAAAGAGAGAAATAAGTGAATCAAATTCAAGCTCTAAAGAAATCACCAAGGCAAAACAAAAACAACCCAGGCCATAAAAGCTGAAATATAACCAAGGTCATTAAGCGCATATCTATTCATTTTGATAAGTAATAACCTAATCAAGTAGAATATCAATTTACGATAAAGACAGCCTGGCACATCACAGCAAAGACTTTAATTCAGGAAGACTTTAACGTTCCGTAATGTTTTTATCGCTTTTCACCTATTATCAGTCAAATGGAGCATATACACGAAAACAGTGGCAATATACTTTTGTATCATTGCAGATTATACAATGAATAAACTTTAAGAATTCCTTCCGAATAAAATTGATAATGAAAAGTTAGACCACTTAAAGAAATCGTAGTAGGTGTAGATGCTCACGCGGATACATTAGATTACAAAACAAATATCCCACATAATTATATGTTGGACGTTTTAAAAAGATGAAGTCTATAGGATTACTATTTGAATACTCTTCCAACCTTCACCGGACGAACAATATCTTCATCACAAGCCATTTTGATGACCCATATAAAACAAAAAAACCTCACACA
>NZ_PVSS01000011.1 GCF_003025005.1 Brumimicrobium mesophilum | reverse complement strand
TTAGTGTTATCATTACAATTACCGCCAACAATTGGCTATCGACAATAGTCTATATCCAACTTATATATTTACTCAAATTTAACAATTAAAACGAAACATCAAATCTTTGATCATCTTGATTTACAAGGTGATTCGCGATTCATAAATGATAATAGTCGTTTGTAAATGAATAATAAACGTATAATTATACGGCTATCGTTTTTGGTTGGTTTTTTGGCTAGGCAAGAATTACTCATGAATTGCCTCAACTAAAAATTGAAACTTATATGAGTATAAAGCAGTAGTGGGATGAAATCACTTCCCGTTTGGAGTAAAATATACCTATTAAAAAGCAAAACGATTTGAGTTTAAACCCAAACCGTTATTGCATTTATACCTTATTACTTGCTTTTTTTATCCAAACTTTACACTTGTCATAGTCAGTGAACCACCTATAGGATTATCGTTAAAGATTGTGGTATTATCCTTTTCGTCTCTTAATCCTAATGTGTACAATAAAGGCAAATAATGCTCAGACGTTGGAATCGCTAGGTTAAAAGCTTCTCCTTGCTTTTTGAAGTCAATTAAATTTTGATGATTTCCCTCCAAAATCCATTTCTTCATTTTGCTATCTGCTTCTATTGCCCAATCATAGCCGTAGTTTTCATTAATTTTTCTAAAATCAACTTTTCTTAAATTATGGACAATATTCCCGCTACCAACAATGAGTATGCCTTTTTCTCTTAACTTTTTTAATTGTTGCGCTAACTCGTAATGTTGCTGAGGCGTCATATTATAATCCAAGCTAAGTTGAATAACAGGTACATCTGCTTCTGGAAATAAATGCTTGACAACAGTCCAAGCTCCATGATCCAAACCCCATTTATCATCTAAGTGAACGCTTCCTGCTGGGTTAATAAATTCTGAAATTTCTTTAGCCAGTTTTGGATGTCCAGGCGCTGGATATTGCACTTCATAAAGTTCTTTAGGGAATCCGCCAAAGTCATGAATCGTTCTTGGATTTTGCATGGCTGTGACAAAAGTTCCGTTTGTTTCCCAATGTGCTGAAACCACAATAATAGCATTGGGTTTGTCCAATTGCTGCCCTTGTTTTTTAAACGCTCTAACAAATTCATTGTCTTCGATACCATTCATGGGCGAACCATGTCCTAAAAAAAGGACAGGCATTCGCTTTGAAGAATCAAAAGAATCCGTGATGTTTTCTAATTTATTTAATGCTGTTATCATAGGAATACTTAAAGCTGTTAGTCCTGCAATCTTTAAAAACTTTTTACGCTCCATTTTAAGCGTATATCTTGGTCAAAAATTCTTTAGCTGTAGTTGGTTTTCTTCCCAATAACTTCTCTAATGAATTGTCTGACATTTCTAATTCACCATTGGCTTGAGCTACCGAAAATGCGGTGAATAATCCAATATATTCATCAGGAACACCATAAGTTTTCAGTGTAGCCTGATATTCTTCTGGTGAAGGCGATTGATAGGTGATGTCTTTGCCACTTATTTGTGCAATTGTTTCAGCTACCTCATTGTATGTAATCGCTTGATTGTTCACCAATGGATACTCCTTATTATCGTGCCCGTCAGAAGTCAATACTACTGCTGCTGCTTCTGCCAATTCTTGTCTTAATACTAAACTGGATTTTCCGTTTTGTGCAGGTTGCATAATGACGCCCGTTTCCAATACTTGTTCTCCTATAAACATAGGCAACATGTCCATATATGTGGCGTTCTGTAAAAAAGTATATGTCATGCCACTTTCTTTTATCCAGTTTTCTGTTTTTAGATGTGAATCCTGTAAGAATGCGATAGCAGAATCATCTCTCTCCTGATTTCTCATAAACGAAGTATAAGCAACATGCTTCACTCCAACAGCTTTGGCAGCATTAACCACATTTTGATGTTGAGCGGCACGATTTTCTATTTCACTACTCGAGACAAATAGTAATTTATCTACACCTTCAAAGGCTTTTACTAAAGAGTCATAGTTACTATAATCTCCTATTTTAACTGTAATTCCATCTGCTTTATAATTGTTTGCCTTTTCCATACTTCTTGAAAGTACCGAAATGTCGGAAGTGTTTACACCCTTTGCTATTAATTGCTGAACGGCATGTTTACCAAATTCGCCTGTTGCTCCTGTTACTAAAATCATTTGTTGAATTTTTAATCATTAATAATAATACAAATGTACTATATTTGCTATCTAAAGTATAGTAAGTTATTAGTGGATATTGGTATACTTTTGTATAGTAAAAGTTTAAAATATTTGATAATGAGTGATTTGCAAACTATTTCTGAGATAAAAAAATGCCCTGTACAGTACGTTTTGGCGATTAATGATACTTTAAACGTGATAAGTGGAAAATGGAAGTTACCTATACTTGCTTCTATTCTATACGGTAATCATAGGTACAAAGATATACAGTCCAACATCGATAAAATTACACCTAGAATGTTGTCTAAGGAGTTAAAAGAATTAGAGCTTAATGGTGTTATTACAAGAAACGTTTATGATTCAACACCAGTTCGCATTGAATACAAAATGACCGAATCAGGAAAAAATATTCTCTCAGTTCTTGACGCAATGGTTGACTGGGGTGTGTCTCACAGAAAATCTACACTCCAGGGTGTCAAAAAAGATACTTATTAAAATGCAAAAACGGTTTAAGTTTACACCCAAACCGCTCTTGCTTTTGTTCATCTTTAATTGCTGTCTTCTCTTTGCTTATCAATTAGGTTTCTATTTATTTTACTAAACTCCAGATAGCACCATTCTTTGTAGTCAGCTTTTTTAACTCACCTTTTATTGAAAGTTCATTCAATAAATTTTCACTTTCTATTCTTGGAGTGCCAGAAAGTACTGAAAACTCTTTGGCCGTAAGCGAATTGTATTTTGAAAAAAGTGTTTCCCAATTCTTACTATATTCACTTTTAGTTATTGTAGAATTCATCTTTAAAATGGCTGTTTCGTAAAAAGCATAAGGTTTTGAACCGTAAATAGTCTCTTTGTTTCCAGTACCATCTAAAAAGAAAATCGTTGGGAATCCTCTTACTCCGAAATCTCTAGCCGTTTTTAAATCATCTTCAAATAGTTTTTTTGCTTTTCCTTCAAAATCAGTTTTCAATTGCTCAACATTAAGTCCTACATTTTCAGCAGCAATTGCCAGATGTTCCCATTTTGCAATATTGATCTTTTTCAAAAATACCATTTCACGAATTTCCCTCATAAACAAGTTGGCCTTTTCTTCATCCTGTAATTGGGCTGCCTTAAAAGCGATAGAAGGGGGATACGATGAGTTGAGCGGGTCTTCCAACCAAATATCACCATCTATAGGCATATCGTAATGACCACTAACTTCGTCCCAATGATGAGCTACATCTGATGGTTTGTTGATTCCACCGCTATTGTAACTCCAATCGGGCAATAAGCCACCCATTCTGTATTCTATATCAATGTTGTTGCCGTATTCAAGTTTCAATTTTCTCAACTGTGGCTCAATTCCCCAGCAAGAAGAACAAATTGGGTCAGTAAAGTAGACTAACTTTACTTTTTTATCGCTCGTCTGAGCAACGTTAGATGTTACATCTTTTGTTTCATTATTTGGCACTTCGCACATTCCTGTTTCAGGATCGCATAATAGCGGATTTGTATTTGTTGTTTCGTTTTTCATATCGTTTATTTTTTGTTGTCCCTGACAAGCTGTAAAGCTTAACAGCGAAATTAATAATGCTATAATATTGGTTTTAACAATCATAATCTTTAGTTCTTAATACAAATATAAACGTAAATAAGTGTATATTTGATATGGATTTCCTTTAGGGAAGTAGTTTCCTATATGAAAGCACCCTGATAGAATTTAAGATTAAGTATAAACTTTTATTTCAATGAAAAAGAAAGCAATAGTAAACGACACAGAGGTTTGTCAGTTGAGGATGCAAGCCATTAGTGATACAATGAGTATTTTATCTGGAAAATGGAAGTTCCATATTATAGGAACACTAATAGAAGGTAATAAATTAGGATTTATGGATTTGTTAAGAGAAGTAAAAGGGATAGGTTCTAAAATGCTTTCCAAAGAACTTCAAGATTTAGAACTGAATCACTTGGTTAGCCGAACAGTTCAGGATACCAAACCAATCACAGTTCAATATGCGCTCACTGAATACGGTGAAACTCTTTCGCCACTTATAGATGAATTAGCAAAATGGGGAATTGAATATAGACAATCAATATACAAATCGAAAAGCGTTTGAATAGAAGGTTAGTTTTCTGGTTTTAGTAATGGTAATGTAAAAATGAGCCTAGGGGTTGTTTTTGTTAGATGGCCTCACTTTATCTTATCAGCAAAGTCAGGATAAGTATACTAAAATTCATTTTATCTTATGTTAAATGTTGTTTGCTGTTTTTTTAAAGCTTTTCCTATTAATTTTCACCATAGGATTTGATTCATTTGATAGAATTTCTATTACATCATCTTGCGTACAGATAATAAAATGATTTAATTTTCCTTCGTGATGATTTAAAAGAGGTTCAGATTCAGTTAAATCAGTAAGCCAATCAGAATTTTTTACTATCCAAGCATTTCCTAAATTCGGCCATTTTTCATCTCTAATTCCCCAAAGATTAAGTCTATATTCTTCTAATATATTTCGGTAAGCTGGATAATTATTAAATGTGACTTCAAATAAATTATCTTTATTATCAGTTAATAATATTGTCAGAATTGATTTATTGTCAATTAAAGACTCCATAAATAACCATTCAATCTCAGAGAAAGCTGTTTCCCATTTTTCAGGATTCCATTTATCATATTCCATTTAGTGGTTCTTAAATTGAGTACAACAATTGCCTTTCGACCATTTTCTTTATACGCTCACCCAAATTTAACAATTAAAACCAATTTTCAACTCGTTGATCATCCTGAATTACAAGGAAACTCACGATTAATAAACTTATAATTATACGACTACCATTTTTTACTTGGACATTGGCTCATCAAGCTTTACTCGTAAATGGTTAAAATTAAATCTGGAGGCGTTTCTAAAAATAATATGTCGGAAAACTCGATTCTGATATTGATTGGCGGTTAAGGAAATTAATCACCTCAACCTCTTCAATTCCCCATACTCCGCATCAAGCATGATCCCAAATTCCTCCTCCAGAACATCCAAATAAGTAGAATCATCTTTCAGTGTGATGATTTCTTCTTTTCCGTTGATTAACTTTTTCAATTTGTTATGGTACAAACTAATCATACCATTTTCAAGGGGAAGTGCGGCTATTCTTGCATTGGTAAAAAAAGAATCGGGATGTGTTGTGGTAAAATGATTTCCTAATTTGATGTCGATATCAAAAACAGGGGTTAAGTCAAAACTATACAGATTTTTCCAGTGTCCTTTTGGATTGTTCTGAAGGATGTTTCCAAATACTTCATCTTCAATTATTCTGTAAGTTTGATTTTCGAATGAAATGGGTTCATTGTAAATAAGCGGTATGGGAATAAGTGGCGCTTCCGCTCCGAATCCTAAATCTACAAGCCAACTTTTGTCATCAATGCTTACTAAGCAAATTTGATGTGTTCTTCCTGTAATCTCTCTGGAAAGGTGAACTCTTCCCAATAGTGGACGTGCTTCGAATCCGAAAGCTTTAAGTGCCATTAAAAGTAGTCCGTTGAGTTCAAAACAATATCCTCCACGATTTTGCTTGACTAATTTTTGAACTATCGATTCCGGATCAATCTGGATGTTTCTTCCCAAACAAATATCAAAGTTTTCAAAGGGAATGGCTAAATGTTGTGCACGGTGAAGTGACTTGAAACTTTCGAAGTCGATGGATACTTCCCCATCGAAATTTATTCGTTTTAAATATTCTTCTTTGTTAAATTTGAAGTACTTCATTTTTATTTTTGGTTTATTGGGATGATAATCTAGAGTACATAATGGTTTTATCCTGCTAATTATCTGTCCAAATATAAGATTTTCAAACAATGCTGAAATTTCTGAAAGGCAATCATTGTTAGACATACCCTTGTTATAGAATCTGCTCGCCCAAGCCCTGACGAAGCTGAATAGCTTGCTGAATTTTCTTGCACAGTATTTTAAGTTTGAGACAGCGACCTCAGGAAGCTCGTTTCAAACTTTATAAATACGTAGTAAAGAAAAAAAGCAACTAGAAAACGCAGGCAGAAATAGGCTCCCAAAATATATATTCTAAAGCATTGTTTGGTATCCAATTTCTTCCATAAAATTTTAACTGCTAAATTGCAAGTACCATCCAAACATTACATGCAAAATGGCCGGAATCTCCCAACGGTTTTACCAAGCGTTTAAATCCGGTTTTCTCATAAAGAACTATCGCTTCCTTTAAACTCGGAAATGATTCAAGATATAAATGTGTATAGCCTTCATCTTTCGCGTAATCAATACATTTATCCATCAATTTTTTACCTATTCCCTTTCCTCGGGATTCATTATGGAGATATATTTTTACTAATTCAGTATAGCCGTCTGGTAAGTTTTTGGTGGGATAGATTCCACTTCCTCCAACCACTTTTCCATTGATTTCCGCGATAAAATATGCACTTTTTGGAGCTTTTAAAAATGTCTCATAAAGTTCATCCGTCGTAGGATCAGTATAAACCGTTCCTGGCTTTGCTTCCTCGTATTCTTCCAATGCTGTACGAATGATTTTAGCAATTAATGGATTGTCTTCTGGTTGAATTTTACGAATTTCAATATTGTTTTTCATGAAAAATGGGTTTTACGGGTTCAAAGTTAGATTTTTTACTTCGTCTCTATTACTTTATATTCATCACTTTATTAAACTCAAAATACGCTGAGTTTTCACAAAGTTTAGCCGGATTTTTAGTTCGCTAAGTTTTTTACCTGCATTAAGATGGATACTCCTTCATGCTGTATTCCGCTGTAGAGCACTTCAATGAATGAAGGGCTTTAAACATTCATAATTTCGTAATTCGTATTTGATTACGAATTCTTATTTTAGCACAAAAAAACGAACTATGAGTTACAAAAATATATCAATAGAGCAAAAAGAGCGTGTTCATTACATTACAGTGAATCGTCCAAAACAAATGAATGCTTTAAATAAAGCGACTATCCAAGAATTACATGATGCTTTTAAGACTGCTGAAGCAGATCAAGGAACACGTGTTATTATATTAACGGGAAGTGGTGACAAAGCTTTTGTTGCGGGTGCTGACATTAAAGAATTTGCTGATTTCGATACAGAAAATGGAAAAGCTTTGGCTGCTGATGGTCAGAAGAAATTGTTTGATTTCATTGAAAATTTATCGACTCCCGTAATTGCTGCTGTAAATGGATTCGCTTTAGGTGGTGGATTAGAACTGGCAATGGCTTCTCATATTCGTGTGGCTTCGGACAATGCAAAATTGGGCTTACCTGAAGTTTCTTTGGGTGTAATTCCGGGATACGGAGGAACTCAACGTTTATCTCAATTAGTGGGTCGCGGTAAAGCGATGGAAATGATTACCACTGCAGGAATGATTTCAGCGGAAGATGCTCAAAATTGGGGATTGGTTAATCATGTTGTTGCTCAAGCTGATTTGCTTGCTTTGGCAGAGAAAATTGCAAGTAAAATTTGTAACAATTCGGGTAATGCAATCGCTTCTGCAATGAAAGCAGTAAATGCCAATTATACTGATGGAGTAAATGGTTATGAAGTTGAAATTACTGAATTTGGAAATTGCTTTGGAACTGAGGAGTTTATTGAAGGAACTACGGCTTTTATCGAAAAACGTAAACCTTCCTTCAAGTAGTTTTTGTTTATTTTGTCATAGCGGCTTTGGACTCTATTTTTTAAACAATTCTTAAGCATTTGTTAGCGTTCTCGTTAAAAAATTATTTAAAAGCAATTATTCTCAATTAATTAGAGATTTTGGAATAAAAAAATGCTGATTTCATATTTTGGAATCAGCATTTTAGTTCAAAATATTCTACTTACCTTTCCTCAGTCTCCACTTTTGGTGTTTCTGTATATGATTCAATTCTACTGGAGGACAGCGGTTAGGATCCTTTCTGAAAAGCCAAACAAATTTCAGTTTAAACATTGCTGGATAGTATTGACTAGAAAACCAGTGAATTGCTGGAGTACCACCATTCCATTCATGAATTCCTAAAACAGGCAATTCTATACTTGGAATAAAGAAAAACCCTTTGTCAACTCTTGGCTTTATCCCAAACCCAAGAGAATAATGCAACTGCCCTATTAAGTCTTCTTGAAATTTTTCATCCTTTGGAACACGGAATCCATCATAAGTCATATCTCCTACCATCACCGCATAATCCAAGTTAACACCAATTGAATTATCAATAAATAAATGAGGATTAATTTGAAACACATTGTGTGCACTTAATCTCCCATATAAGTACCCGTTATAAAATTCTCCCTCACCATTCACTTGACCGATTAAAGTATCTCTGTTATCATAAATTTTTGATTCTGTAAGTTCTCTACCTCCATAAAGTTTGAACCCGATACCCCAATCAAAATATTGAATGATTTTACGTGGTTTTCTAGTGATATGCACCATTCCTAATTCAGCAAACAAACCAATTCTACTTTTTGCTTCTTGCGAAAAACGAATAAGCGTATCTAAACCAGTGGTATTGGAATCCATTTGAAATTCATCATCTCTAGCTCCTGTTTGTGTAAAGGTATAGGTTGGACCAAATGAAAATTGAATTCCATGTTTAGCATAATCACCAGTTACCCATCTGTAAAGTGGTTTTTGAAGCCTTTGATTTCCGTAAAACTGCTTTCTCTTATTGGCAGGCTTGTACTGTGCAGATACTGCTGAACTAAATAAAAAACTGGAAAATATTACTATAACTAATAATCTCATGCCAACAATAATAAAATTTTATCAATAACCTCTTGGTCGTCCCAATTATCATGAATGTTGTTCATTTCCATGACTTCATCCATAATTTTTCTTTGGCGATTTCCAGCAGCCAATGCCACTGAATATCTTATATAACTAAAGGTTACTTGTGAATAGAGCGGCATCCATTTATCTGGATACAAGTCGCTAAATTTTCTTTCAATTTTCTTTCTTAGCAAGAAATTCTTATCTCCTGCCAAATCTCTCATTTCGATATAATTATACAAAGCGAGATCAGCAATTGCATTTCCGTCTGGAACGCGTTGTTCACTAAATGATTCAAATAACTTTTGTACATCATTTTTATGTTTTTCATACATTTCGAAGAACACTGTACAATCTTCAAGACCCGAATTCATTCCTTGACCATAAAACGGCACAATGGCATGCGAAGCATCTCCCAGCAACATTACCTTGTCTTCATAATTCCACGGACTACAACGCACGGTTACTAACGTAGAGGTCGGATTAGAAAAGTAATCTTCTACTAACGTTGGCATATGAGGAACAGCGTCTGGAAAGGTTGTATTGAAAAAATCAACCACTTTCTTTTCGGAATCTAGGCTTTCAAATGAAACTTCACCTTTCATTGGGAAAAACAAAGTTACAGTAAAACTACCATCAAGATTCGGTAATGCAATCATCATAAATTCACCTCTTGGCCAAATATGCAAGCAGTTTTTATCCATACAATGTGTTCCATCAGGGTTAGCTGGAAAACTTAATTCTTTATATCCATGCGGTAAGTATTCTTGAGAATAATTGAACATTGGTGTTTTTTGCAACACTCCTCTTACAGCAGAAAAAGCTCCATCAGTTCCAAAAATATGGTCATAAGAAAAATGTTCTTTCTCCTTTGAATTATAATTTTCAAAAGCGATTTCATTCTTTTTTAAATCAATATCCTCACAAGTTCTATCGAAACGGTAATTAACATTTTCGAAATCATCCGCTAAATTCATTAATTTTTGATTCAACTGACCGCGAGAAACCGAATAAATTGCTTCATTGTCTTTTCCGTAAGCTTGGTAAGTTAAGTTTCCTTCGACATCATGCATTTTACGTCCATACATTGGAATTGAAATATCTCGAATTTCTTGTTCAAAACCGGCCAATGAAAGCGCTTTAAATCCACGATTAGAAAGTGCTAAATTTATTGATCTTCCACCTATTGCCTTTGCTTTTCTTAAATCAGGCCTACGCTCAAAAACATCTACTTGCATTCCTTTTTTTGCCAATAGAACAGCCAATAAACTTCCTACCAACCCTGCTCCAACTACTGCAACTTTCTTTTCTTCCATGTTAAAATTTTCTCTTAAAAATATGCTTTGATCATGTCTCTATATGCAATTGAACTACTCAATAAATCCTCGATTATTTTCTCCAGTTTTTAGAATAAGTACTTTCAAAATATGAACTTGGTTTGCGCGTGGCTTTCTTTTTTCTGTGAAAAATTATCATCATTCGCCAGAGTACTAATCCTAAGATAAGCACTGCGAAAACTTGCACCAAAAGCTCAATATATTCGGCTTCATTGTTGAGTTCCCCCGTAAATCTGCGTTGAATTAACTCTTGTATATTCATTGTTCAAAAATACTAAATAATGAAGAATTAGAACAGTTTTACTCCATTCCTTGTGTTATTAAAACATAATGAAAAGGAATTTGTGATAATAATAGTAGGAAAACCATTTAGTAAATCTTTAAGTTGAACTACCAAAAGGCTCATTTAATAATTGAAATACTACTTTCCTTAAATTTAACTACTTTTATATCATCAGTTGATAAAATATGAAAAAACACATTGATAGAACCTTATCATTTAGGGAAAAGGAATTTAAGCTAAGACCTTGGCAATTAAAAATACAGGAAGTTATTTACGGAACGTATACAAAGCCAGGTAGAATTTTCGATATCCTTTTATTGATAATAATTTTGCTTTCTATCGTGGTAGTAATGTTGGAAAGTGTAACTTATTTGAATCAAAAATATAGTTTCAGTTTTTTAACTATTGAATGGGTTGTTACTGCACTTTTCACCATTGAATATATTCTTCGAATTATAAGTTTACGAAAACCCTTTTCCTATATCTTCTCATTTATGGGAATGGTAGATTTGTTTTCTCTACTTCCATCCTATTTGAGTTTATTTGTGGATGGTGCTACATCTTTAATGCTTTTAAGATCTATTCGCTTTTTGAGGGTATTCAGAATTCTTCGACTAAGTCGATACATGTTAGGTGCAGATATTTTGGGAGATGCTTTGAAAAACAGTAGGCACAAAATTGCTGTTTTTCTAATCTCTATATTAACTATTGTGATCATTTTAGGTGGATTAATGTATGTAATCGAACCCAAAGAAGCTGGATTTACCAGTATTCCGAGAAGTATATATTGGGCAATTATCACCATTACCACGGTTGGTTATGGTGATATTGCACCCGTAACACCATTAGGACAAGCGTTGGCATCGTTTATCATGCTTTTTGGTTATGCCATCATTGCCGTTCCTACTGGAATTGTTTCGTCAGAATTCACTGCTTTACGCTCAGAAGGAATTAAACCTTTTGAATGTCCAAATTGTGGGGAAGATGGTCACGAAAAATCTGCACAATTTTGTAAGAGTTGCGGGTATGAATTTAAACAATAAAAAAAGCTCCATCACTAAATTAGTGATGAAGCATTTTTGAAAGGTGGCATAAGTAATGTTATTATTTTATTATAATCTTCCTTGTTGTCAAACTTCCATTATTCGTTCTAACCTTAAGAATATACATTCCCTTTGGCTCATCACTTATATCGAAAACAATTTTATGATTCCCTTGAGAAACACTTAATTGCTTGTTTAACACTTGTTTACCTCCAATACTATACACTTCAATACTTAATTGATCTTTTAAATTACTTGTAAAACCAATTGTAAACTGACCACTCGAAGGATTAGGATAAACTCCGCTTAAAAAGAACGTTGAGTTGTTTACTAAATTTAATGAAGAAGTTGTATCTGTAAATGCCAATGGAACACTTGGAGCAGGAATCATTTGATTCGCTTTTCCAGCCGCTGGACTTAATGCCTCTTGAAGATATCCTTGGTTGACGTAAGTAAATAGACTTTTCCCTAAACTATCTTTTGTTGAAGGAGCAACAGTTTCTGTGAAATAAAAATCTGCCTGCATTTTCAATGCTGTAATATCCAGAATTACATATCCATGGTTATCTAAATCAACATAACGCAACTGAGGATTTTCAACATACAAAGCTGTTTGGTCTGCCAACTGACTTGTACCTGGATTACTTTCATTACGGTTAGGAGAAGCTAAACTTGGGGAACAAATTTCAACTCCAAAAGTTTCTTGACCTGTTAAAGGCGTATAAGTCGAAGGGTCAAAAGGATGTTCTGACAAATCAAAAGCCCAACTTCTATGTGTATCTCCAGTTAAAACAACCGAGTTTTTGTCAGAATATGACTTCAATTTATCAATTACAACCTGTCTTTCATATGGGTAACCTGTCCAAGAATCCATATCCGCATCGTTTTCCCCTGTTTCAGAAATCATAATTTGATTCCCAATAATTCTCCATGTCGCTTGAGATTCGTCCATTTTATCAAACAACCAGTTTCTTTGTGTATCACCAAGCAATAATCTTGTTGTATCATTAAACAAAGTATCTTGCATATTCAATGCTGGTTTATCTCGCTCTTCAACACGCGTGTCCAACATATGCAAGTCCATAAGGTCTCCAAAAGAAAAGCTTCTGTAAATTTTAGGATCACCATTAAATTCTGGATGTCTGATTGGCATCCACTCTAAATAAGCACGAATGGCACCTTCTTTTCTTGTTTGAAAGTCACCTTCCGATAATTCTTGGTGATTCTGTGCTCCTGTCTCGTAGGTATTGTTTGCAATTTCATGATCATCCCAAATACAAATAAAAGGATGTTGTTGATGTGCCGCTTTTAAATCTGGATCTAATTTATAGAAATTGTGCCGAATTCTGTAGTCATCCAAAGTGATGATTTCATGATTAGGCCTGTGCTCTCTTCCCACTTCAATCGAATATCCATAGCCTTGCGTTGCATATTCATAAATATAATCCCCAAGGTGTAAAACAGCATCTAAATCGTTGCGCTCAGCGATTCTTTTATAAGAATTAAAATAACCCATTTGGTAATTACTACAAGAACCAAAAGCCAATCGAATATGATCTGTATTGTTTCCAGGAAGAGTTCTTGTTCTACCTCTAACACTATTTGCCTCCAAAGCAGAGAAATAGTAATAATATGTTGTGTTTGGATTCAATCCTTCCACATCAACTTTTACAGTATAATCTTTTGTATAATCCGTTGCTGTATTGCCCTCTGCAACAACAGTCTGAAACCCTGTATCCAAAGCCATCACCCAGTGAACTGGAATCAATGTATCTTTGGTTGGCGTTACTCTTGTCCAAATAATAACTCTATCTTCTAAAGGATCTCCAGAGGCAACTCCATGATAAAATGGAGCTGCATTTGGGTCAAAATAACTTTGTTCTATTCCTTGGTCTGGTCCATGGGTAAACCCATTTTGAGACATTGCAAATCCTGTACAAATCAAGAAAGTTGCTATAATTATATTTTTCATTGTTATTGCTTGATTAAAGTAGTTGTGAATACTCCTTCTTGATTGTTTAATCTTAAAATATATGTCGAATTTTCTAATGAATCGATGTTCATTGTCTCATTCGGTTGAATTTCTTTTGACATTACTTTACGACCATCTAAAGAATAAATTTTTACTTCAGAAACGTGATTCAAACCTCTAAAACTAATTTGAGAATTTGCTGGATTTGGGTATAAGGCTAATTTTAAATCAATTTCATTTTCCAAACTCAATACACTCAAGTTACTTTTTCCTACCAACATCAATCTATATCCATCGATAAAAGGTACATAAGCAGAGCTCGCATACTGAGAACCAATTCCAACTACGCTGAACATTGCTTGTGGCGCAATAGTTTGAGCTAAATCAGTATTTGCTCCAATAAACAATTCAACAGTGTCTCCTGTTGCTAAATTTTTAGCGAAAACATTTTGATTAGTTGGCCAAACAGAAATTGCAGGGATCAATTGTAAAGAATCCAATTGAATGTACATTCCTTCAGTGTTTTCATTTACACTTTCAAAGTTTGAAGGAGTTTCTAATCCATTCGCCGAAGAAACCATTTCTATTGAATCCAATTGTTCCATTCTAATAAGACCTCTAAATTGACTAATCTTACCCCAAACATTTACTTCATCACCTTCAGTAGGAACATAACTTTCCGCAGGATCCATTGAATAAACGTTCATTCCACTCTCGTCTTCTAAAACATAGAAATCTATTCCTCCTAATGAATTATAATTTACACCATGAACCACTCCATTAATGTGAACATTCAATCCCATATCATCAGCAACTCCAGCTGCATCAACACCTTTTAATGTAGAAATTGGAAGTAAAGGGTAGTCATAATTATTGATATAAATCGTGTCATATATATTTGTACCTAAAAAAGCATTATTTGGGTTTGAAACTTCCAAAACGAAATATTCTTGTCCTTCAAAAGGTTCACTATTTACAATATTGAATTGAAAATAAGCGATACTGTCGATTCCAGTTATTGGGAAAGTAACTACACTTTCTACGATATCTAGATCGGTTGCTAAATCAGTGTTTCCCGCATCCACAATCTTAACTTCTACTTGAGTTAAGAAGTTATTTTTATTGTGAACATATAAAGGAACTGAAACTATACCATCATTTTCATTGAATGTAGTAGAAGAGTTTGCAAATTCAACATTCAGAATACTTGCTGTACTGATCGCAGCAATTGAAAAATCGTCGATTGCCAAACCATCATCATAACTTGAAGAGTTATAATCTGTCCATCTTACCCAAAGTGTATCCATTGGTTGAAGATTTAGATTTCCGATAACAGACAAAACATCTGTTTTATTTTCAATAGCATTTCCATCCATTGAAGAATTCAATGTACCATTAGTAACAGGAGAATAAAAGCTTAACAATTCAAGGTCTTGATAATTCCCTTGTGCAATATCATTTGCATTAACAGCGTAAGAAAAATGAAGGGTATCAGGACCAGTTGTTCTATCAGGTCTTCCCTGACGCCACATTTCACCAGTAAAACTAATTTCTACATTTTCTACCACAGTAGAAGTTGTATTTATATATGCTACACCTCGATGAGAAACAGTCAAACTTCCTGAACCCACAGATCCAAACGCTCTTTCTGTTGATGCGCTATCACCATAACTATATAAGTTACCACCACCATATTCACCATAAGAAATATTATATTCTTGATTTGCGTTTCCTCCTTCCTCGTGCGCATGCCATCCATTTGGCAATGTTGAGAAATCAGAAATACCAGAATACTCATTAACCATCCCGTCAAAATCTTCAGTGTAGTAAGTATCCATCGCGGCAATTACATTATACATACTTGTATTTCCTGTGTTTTGAGTAGAAAATTCAACTGAAAGATTATCAACTCCCATCCCATCATCATAGCTAGAAGAATTATCATCTCTCCATCTAATCCACAAAGTATCTTGAGGAGCAATATTCACATTTAACACACCAGTTATAGTTGAGCGATTTGCTGGCAAATTACCGTCAGCCTCTATATTTGTTGGCCCGGTAGGATCAGCTGGACTAATAAAATATAAAGATGAGACATCAGTAAATGCGGCATTATCATCAATTGCTAAAGGATTAACCGCATACGCAAATCTTAACGTATCTGGACCAGTAGACCTTGCAGGATTACCAATTCGCCATAATTCAGCATCAAAAGATAAATCCACCGAATTTAAAACACCTGAAGTTTGATTTACAAATGCTGTCGCAAAATAGACTTGAGAGTTAGAACCACTTCCAATTGTCCCAAGCGCTCTATCTGTTGAATTAATGGTTCCATAACTGTATAAATCACCCCCAGAATAATACCCATCTGATGCACGATAAATTGTATTTGCACTAGAACCTACTTCTAAAGCCGACCAACCTACAGGCAATGTTGAATAATCATTGGTTGTTCCTGTATTTGACAAGCCATCAAAATCTTGGGTATATACCTGGTTGTTTTGATTAATATCTATTTGCGAAAAACCACTCGCCGCGGTTAACGCACTTACTAAAAGTAAAATCTTTCTCATTTTCTTGGTTTAATTTCCGGCAAAATTACCTTTTCGTATTGGAGCTTCTATTAAGATTATTTTAAGATAAAATAAAGATAATAGGCTCAGAAATGTCCTTACAAAAATGAATACAGCGCTCTTTCAGGGATGTGAAAGCTCAATAAAAAGTTATATCATGAGAAATGAGGAACTTGAAAAAGAACAAACAAACTGAACAAGAAATACAAGTGAAAATTCTAACCAAGTTTATTACCTAAGTAATAAGATATGTATTAAATCTGCATTAACAGAAGTCTATTGAAGTTTAATAAAAGAATTTAACCACATTCAATATGATCAATAAGTAGAACAATGAGTGTGGGAACCACTTCCTTTTTGCACTGAGAAATGCATAGGGTAAAATGAAGGGTAAAATCGCGATGGTAATGGTAAAGTAGAAATAAGAGTCATGCGCAATTAGAATAACACTACTAATTACAGCCGCAAATAAAAGTGAAACGAAAGTGACAGAGATAATTCTTTTATAACGAATAGAGCTTTTAACACGTCGTTCTAAAATCAATTTATTGGCCAGAATAGCTAATATGATAATTATCAAATATGCAACATAAGTTATATAGTCACCAACATCAGCATAACTCAAGTAAGAGTTAAAAGTAAACATTTCTTCTAAAAAGAAAGGATTGATCAATATCACCCATAAAAAAGGAAAAATAAAACCAAAAACGGGTAAGACGTATTCTCTAAACACAAAAGGTCTTATAGTAAATAATCCAAACCAAATGATAACAATAAAGGCAGAATATATTGGCAGGAACGTTGAAGCAGCCCCTAAAAACAAGGCACTTAAAAAGGCGTTACTTCTTGCGTCTTCATTTTGCTGTATGCTCAACAACTGATAGAAGGAAAGAATAAAAAATAAATGCCCTATTAAATCCTCTCCAAACTTCAAACTTATCGGAAATAGAAAGACCATCAAAACATAAAGTATACTTGGTAGAAAAACATATTTATCATAAAAAGATAAAGAGTTGAAAACAAAATTTAACAGAATTGCATTCGCACAAATAAAAATGAGTACAAAAATTCTAGATGTCAATGGCTGAATAGCATTGAAATCTAACTTCCATAGGTTTTCTTGTCCAATGGTTGTCATATCAAACGATGGAAAATAATAATCTAATAAGATATGTAGACCCACAAAAATAGGAATCAACAATACAACAAATGAATTATTATTGGCAAAGTACTTTATCATGAATACTCGAAGTTTTAATAAAACGGAAAACAAATGTATCTATTCATCGAGATAAATATAGAGTTTTTAAGAATTCAATTGGAAAAATATTATATTTGTACACTTAAATATGTGTTATGACTTATAATGAACTTGTATACGAATTAGGAGAAGGACTTTTGTGGACAACAGAATTACTCTTTGAAGTTGTAGGTAATATTTTTAACTATGGTGTAATTGTTCTTGGCTTCATAGGGTTGTTTATTTGGTTACGTTTGCAAGCTAAATATAACAGAGAAGCTGCTAACGATCCTACCAAATTTAAATAGGGTAAACCTCTATTTTAGAATCACTTATTAAATTAAGTGTATTTATTTGTAGTTACTTTTTTCGAAAGGTAACTATTTTCATTTACAGCTATTTCTCGACAGCTTGCACTACTCTATCTATAGAAATATTGTAAATGTCTTCTAGTTTTGGATCTTCTACATTATTCGCTGTAATTGCATAAGCATTTTTTCCAATTGGCTCCCATCTCCCTGGATGCATAGGACGTAAATCTGTGTATAATCCAATCGCTTTCTTACCTAAAACAGCTGCTAGATGCAGTGGCCCTGTACTACAAGCTACCAAGACATCACATTCATCAATAAAAGTAATCAACTCGGCTAAACTGCTTTTTCCAGAAACATCAATAATTTGCGGATGTTCTGGCAATTCATTTCTGAAAAGTAAACCTTCTTTCTCTGTTCCTGAAAAATAAACAGTACAGTTTTTAGTGACTAATTCATTTGCCAAATCAACATATTTGCTAATTGGCCATTCTACCGCTGAACCTTGAGATTTTGTATGTAGAATTACACGTTTCCTTTCCATTAAAACATCTTTAAGATGAGAAGGTAATTCAACTTGAGGTTTAAAGTTTCCTAGATATTCAACCAACTCCTTTTTACTAGGTAAAGTCTTAATTCCAAAATTTCTAAACAACTCAAAATTCAATTGCGCTTCATGAAATTCTGATTTCTTACGCGTGAAATTTGGTCGAATATTACATGTTAATAAATGATACATTCTGTGAGAGGTCCCTATCCTTAACGGGATTTTAGCCGCTTTGGCTAATTTAGCCAATTCTTTGTTTGGGAAGACATGGATAAAAGCATAAATATCAAGAGCCTTAACTAGTTCAACTTGCTTTTCGAATGTTTCCTTTTGCCAATCCTCAAGACGAATGATATCGTCAATATACGGTGAACAATTCAACACATCAACAGTATAAGATTTACCTAGAAATAAAATACGAACAGTAGGAAATTTTTCCTTAAGCCAACCACATAAAGGCAATGTTAAAATAACATCTCCAATACTATCAGTGCGACTAATGACAATGGTTTTTCCAGATAAATCAGTTGTTTTCATGCTGCAATCTCCTTAATTCCTTGTATTTATAAATATTTGACACCGCGGAAATTCGAGCAATTGTAAAACCTGCTTTGCCATCTAAAAAACCCTTTTTGATTAAAAACATGGCTACAAATCTTCCTAGAGCACTAATATATGGTTTGAAAGGTCCAACTCGCTTCCCTTTTTCATACATTTTAATCGCAGTTAATTCAGAATATTTATCAGCCCTTTGCCTATGGTCTTCTTGAGAATAATATGAATAATGCAATAAATGCCCCTTCAAATTTTTAGCCTCAGGGTTTCCTTCAACCACCAATTCCTCATGGACATAAGCACCTTCCCATTGACTTGTAGACTTTGGGAAAATTCTAGTTTTCACGTCGGGATACCAACCTGAATGTTTGATCCATTTTCCGCAATAGTTTGTTAAGCGATTGACTTCATAAACACCACTTAACCCTTCCTTCTTAATTGCTAAAATGGCATTTTGTAAAGTC
Source organism: Brumimicrobium mesophilum (assembly GCF_003025005.1). GTDB lineage: Bacteria > Bacteroidota > Bacteroidia > Flavobacteriales_D > Crocinitomicaceae > Brumimicrobium > Brumimicrobium mesophilum. The sequence continues at coordinate 149,174 of NZ_PVSS01000011.1, read as the reverse complement.
ACGTCTGGTGCTTCATCTGCATCAACAGAAAAAACATATTCATGCGTAGCCAGTTGATTCAAATAATTCTTCGCATTGGAATAACCTTGCCACTCTCTTTGTTCGAAGCGTACCTTTTTGCTTTTACAAATTTCAATTGTTCGATCAGTGGAAAAAGAATCCAGTACAATTATTTCATCAGAAATTGGAGCCAAAGCGTCTATGCAACGTTCGATATTCCGTTCCTCATTAAAAGTGATAATTGTAGATGTAATTTTATGCTCCATGGGTTTTCTTCAAAAACAAATATAGTGGTTCTTGAATAATGAAGGTGGTTATTCGGAATATAGTGGGAATTAAATGGGATAATTTGGGGTTTGAAAATCTCGATTCTTTCAATAAAATTAGAAAATAGCAATCTAATTTAATTTAGTAAAACTTAAAGTTTCGTTCGAAGCAACTCTCCCTTAGGAGGGAGATACAGAGGGAGGACAGCAATAATTTAAATTACATTCATCCAAAAAACACAGAAAGATAAGAACAAGGGTTATTTTCCAGTCCTTCAAAAAATTATATCACAATTGATCTCATCACATAACTCATCCCTTGTTACTGCAAACTAAAAAACCACATCCCGGTGGATGTGGTTTAAATAATTTTCTCAAATTGCAAGCTGAGAGGTTTTTTATAAGTTAATAATAAATTTCAGTTATAAATATAGCTAAAAATATGTGTAAAAAAAATTCTAGGCCTATAATTTATCATTTCAATTTACCTCTTCTCTCGATTCTCTCCCTCAAAACCATTCCGTTTGAAATAAAAGAATCTAAACAACCCTCGTTTTTAACGAAGTTGAAATTCTATATCTCACCTCGTTAAACCTTCAAGAATTAATCATTAATAATTATTTAGTATCCCAATTCTCGTCGAACTCTATACAATGTTTGATGTGCGACTTTCCTTGCTTTTTCTGCTCCTTGGCTCAAAATACTATCTACTTCATCTTTATTTTCCATGAAATAATTGAATTTTTCACGTTGATCTTTAAATTTCTCGATAATTAATTCGAATAGCGCTTGTTTAGCATGACCATATCCAAAATTTCCGGCACGATATTGATCTCCCAAAGCCTTTATTTGCTCTTCATCTCCAAGTAATTTATACAAAGCGAAAACATTACACGTTTCTGGATCTTTTGGATCTTCCATCGGTGTACTATCCGTTTCTATTTTCATCACTTGCTTTCTTAGTGCTTTTTCTGGTAAAAAGATATTGATAAAATTATCTCTTGATTTACTCATCTTCCCACCATCAGTTCCAGGAATAAGTTTAGTACTTTCTTCAATTTTTGCTTCTGGAAGAACTAAAACATCCTTTCCAACACTTGTATTCAATTTTTGCGCTACATCACGTGTCATTTCTAGATGCTGCATTTGATCTTTTCCAACTGGCACTTCATCAGCATCATACAACAAAATATCTGCAGCCATCAACATAGGATAATTAAATAAACCTGCATTAATGTCGTTAGTTCTTCCTGCTTTATCCTTAAATGAATGCGCTAATGTTAATCTTTGATATTGAAAATGACACATTAAGAACCATGCAAGTTCAGTTGTTTCAGGAACATCACTTTGACGATAAAACACAGTTTTCTCAGGATTCAATCCAAAGGCAAGCCAAGCGGCTGCAACTCCATAAGTATTATTACTTAAGGTTTGGCCATCTTTAATCGATGTCAAAGAATGCAAATTAGCAATAAATAAGAATGATTCATTTTCACTATTATTTGCTAACTTTATTGCTGGAACAATTGCTCCTAATAAATTCCCTAAATGAGGAACTCCTGTACTTTGTATTCCCGTTAAAATACGTGTCATAATAAAACTGATTTTTGTAATTAAAAAAATAGTTACTCACAAAAATAAACTTTTGTTGAAGACATAAGCAAAATATTTAACTTTGATGGTCTATAAAATTGAAAATGCGAAATACAATAGGTTTAGTATACTATTCATGGAAAATATATATTGGGGTTGTGTTTGCCATCACACTACTCCTTTTCTATCCTGTCTTATTGTTTGTACTTTCTTTCGAAAAATTAAGACCTCTTAGTTTTAAAATTAATATCATGTGGTCGAGATGTATGCGCATCTTCTGTTTTTACGCTGTTGAAGTAAACAGAAAAGTTGCAAAAACGGATGAGCCATTTATCATTGTGGCCAATCACACTTCATATTTAGATATTTTCATATTATACAGTATTCTACCTCAACAAAAATTCATTTTCATGGGGAAAAGTGAAATACTAAAATATCCATTGGTTAAAACATTCTTCAAAAAATTAAATATTCCTGTCGATAGAAAAAGCAGTATTCGTTCGGCAAAAGCATTTATTCAAGCCAAAAAAGAACTCAAAAACGGATGGAGTATTGTTATTTTTCCTGAAGGAGGTATACCAGACTGTGCACCAACTTTAGTTCCTTTTAAAGATGGAGCATTTCAATTGGCAAAAACATCTTCAGTTTCAATTCTCCCGATAACCTTTAGAAATCATTTTAAACTCTTCTCTGACCCAGACACTTTTTGTGCACCTGCCATGCCTGGACTATCTAAAATCCACATTCATGAAATGATTGGTAAGGAAGAAATAGTGAAAGAAGAGATGAATACCATCAAAGAAAAAACATATCAAGTGATAGATTCTTATTTACCATAAAAAAATGATTAATTTTGCAACAACAATATTGATTCAACATGGAAATTAAAGACGAGATAATCGATCACATTGCGCATTTAGCAAGACTTTCTTTCGAAGGAGAAGAAAAGGTAGCCATTAAAAATGATATGAATAAAATCATTGACTTTATGGGTAAGCTAAACGAAATTGATACAGATCACGTTGAACCCCTAATCTTTATGTCAGACAATGTGAATGTATTGCGTGAAGACCTTCCTCAGCAAACTATAACGCATGAAGAAGCTTTAAAAAATGCACCAAAAAAGGATTCAGATTACTTTAGAATTCCAAAAGTTTTGGACAAAACCATAGACTAATGAAATTATTAAGCTTATCACTTCTACTGATTTTACTTGTTTCTTGTAACAATAGTCAACCACTTTGTGATTGTGTTGAAGCAGGAGACGATGTCAATAGAATTTCAGCAACGTTTTTTAATCGTGCACCAACCCAAGCTGGTGAAGACAGTCTATATGTTGCTAAAGAAAAGCGTGATAAACTATGTGAACCTTTTCAAGATATGGCTCCAGCAGAATTACACAAAAGAGCGGCTGAGTGTGCGTCTTTAAAAATCACGCCAGAACAATAATTTTTATTCATCTTATTGACAATTCAACATGAAAATCTTTAAAAAAACAGGTTTAGCATTTTTATTCTTGTTGATTTTTTGGGTTTTCGTTTTCGATTTTCAACGTATTTTATTCTCTATTCATAACTTGAATAAACTCTCAGACTCTTCTTTTTGGGAATGGATTCAAGTGTTTTTCCATTCCATTCGATTGGATTTGGCAATGGCAGGATATTTAAGTGCAATTCCAATTATTCTAATTCTCAGCTATATTGTCTTTAAAAAGAAGTTCATATTTATATTTTTTAAAGTAGTATTAATTATAGAATTGATTTTAGTTTCCATGATTCATGCAGGCGAAATTAATGCTTATGGTGAATGGAATCACAAACTGACTTCGCGGGTTTTTATGCACCTTGGAAATCCTGATGAAGTTTTCAGAACTGCAGACTACAGCATGACCATTTGGTTTGTTTTTTACCTTATTCTGGAAGTTGTCTTTGGTTGGAAAATAATGAATTGGCTTTTCAAAAAAGAAAGATTTATTTTATCAAATAGTTCGATTTGGTCTAAAATTGTTCTTTTTATTCCAGTTTTACCGATTTTATTAGGTGTTTATTTCCTTTTCGCACGTGGCGGAGTTCAGCAAATTCCAATTAATATTGATGCCGCTTATTTCTCGAAAAAGTATATTGTGAATGACATTTCTGTGAATTCACCTTTCTTTTTTGGAAAGAGTTTTCTCCTTTTTAAACGTTCAAACATTGGCGAATTCCTAACTGATTATGATGAGAAAAAAATTGAAGTTCTTCTTCATGATTTCTTGACTTACGAAAAGAAACACGACAATTACATTTTAGAAAACACTTCGCCTAACTTGGTATTTGTCATTTTAGAAAGTTGGACTTCTACAATCAGTAATCGATTTACGGGTAAACCAGGAGCAACAGAAGAATTTGACAAACTTTCAAAAGAAGGTGTTTTGTTTACCAATTTATATTCCACTGGGAGTACATCAGAAATAGGGAATTCCAGTATTTTCTCAGGCTATCCTGCCTTGCCAGAAATTTCAATTTCTATGCAGCCATTCAAGCACAGAAAATTAAAATCGCTCAACCAAAGTTTGAAACCTCGAGGATACACAGCCGGATATTTATTCAGCGGTGACTTAAAATACGGAAATATCGATAGTTATTTTACAGATCATGGATTTGAAAGAATTGAAGATGAATCTGATTTCCCTTCTGGATTAAAGAAAGGAAAACTGAACTATTATGATGAAGATTTATTCAAAATTTTCATGGATAAAATCAATCAGCAGGAAGAACCATTTATAGAATGTGCATTTACTGGAAGCACGCATTCACCTTACGATTTCCCAAGTCACAACAAACCAGAGTGGCAAGGTGACGAGAAGAATTTCATGAATTCAGTGATTTATGCAGATCAATCTTTAAGTGAATTTATCGAAGCCACGAAAAAACAAGATTGGCACAAGAACACACTTTTTGTAATCGTTGCAGATCATGGACATGCATCACCTTATATCTCCAATCCAAGTGATTCAGAATTTTACAGAATTCCATTGCTTTTATATGGACCAGCACTAAAAGATTCAGCCCGTGGAATGGTCGTTGAAAAAGTAGGTTCTCAAGCTGATATTGCTGCAACATTGCTTTACCAAATGAAAGTGGACACAGGTGATGATTATCCGTGGAGTAAAGACCTTTTAAATCCAAATGTACCGGAATTTGCATTACATACCACCACAAGAGGATTTGGTTGGGTAACTCCAAAAGGTCAATTTACTTTCCATTTAGACTATCAGAAATACATCGTGAACACATTTGATGACGATTTGTTAGATAAGGAAAGACAAAGATGTAATGCTTTGATGCAGAAGTTGTATGAAGAGTATGAGGAACTTTGATTAATTATAAAGTTACGAATCCGTCAATGGACGAACAAGTTATTGGATTTGCACTTCATTTGGAAATTGCTTTTTTGACTGAATGAAGAGTAGAAGCTCCGTTGAATTTGTCGCCTTCGACAAGCTCAGTCAACGGATTAGGCTTCGTTGACTGAGCCTGTCGAAGGCAATGAACATAAAGAGAAAACCAATTCACAAAAAGTGAATTCTCAACTAAAAACCCTTAATCTTTCCTTAGTTTCCTCTGTGGATTCGCCTGAAAAGCAATCTTAGGATCAACCAATCTTTTTTCACCTTTAATATCCCGCATAGCTTCAGAAATACTTGGAAAGAAATTATCTTCTCCTAAAATAGCAAACATATTGGTCTTTTTGAATTGATCTCTAACCGGACCTTTTAAGCAAGTTATCATCATACGAATATCATTTTCATTATATTTTTCTGATATTTCTTTTAAAGTATCAATTGAAGTTGTATCGATTGAATCAATTGCATTCGCATCAATAATTACAAACTTTAAATTCTTCTTTCTGGATTCATATAATCTTAATTTCTTAATGAAATGAGGAATATTTGCAAACGTAAGTGCAGCATCAAACCTAAAAATTAATATCTCGTCTTGTATATCTGTTTCTGAATAGCGCTCTACATTCCTAAAAGTATCTAATGAACCCTTTACCAAGCCAACTTCAGCGGTATGTGGAAATGAAACAGCATAAACCAAAGACATCATCGATAAGACTACGCCCGTAATGATTCCTTCTTGAACCCCAATTAAGAAAGTGACCAAAGCAGTAACTCCAAACATTAAAAAGTCGCGTTTATCTATTCTCCACAAAGCTTTATAATACTGAAAGTCCATCAATCCAATAATTGCTACAATGATAATGGCTGCTAAAGCCGCGTTCGGTAAAAAATAAAATAATGGAGTTAAAAACAAAAGGGTCATCACAACCAATCCTACAGTAAAAATCGTAGATACGTTTGTGTTAGTTCCAGCTTGTTTATTCACAGCTGAACGAGAAAAGCTTGAAGAAGTTGGATATGCCAAGAAAAATGAACCAATAAACTTAGATAGTCCTAAAGCCATCAATTCTTGATTAGGTTTTAGATTACCTTGATCTTTTTTATCTTCTAGAGACACACCAATAGCAAAAACTTCAACAAACGAAATAAACGCTATGGTAATACTGACAGGAAGAAGCAATTTAACCAATTCCCAATCTAACAATGGAATGGAAAAATTGGGTAATCCTTCGGGAATTGTACCTAAAATAGAAACACCTGAGTTTTCTGTGTTAAAGAAGTAGATAATCAACAAAGTGACTATCATTACAATCAATTGATTCGGAATCTTCCTACTGAAACGTTTCATATAGAATAAAAAAGCAATTGAAAGCCCTGAGATCAAAATCGTATATAAACTAAAGGTAGAAATATTGGAAATAAGGGCAATAAGTGTATCAATAGAACCATGGGCATTTATTCTTATACCTGTAGCACTTTTCATCTGAGACAAAAAGATGGTTAAGGCAGCACCAAAAATGAAACCTTTAAGGACGGGTTTTGAAATGAAATTCACAATTTTACCCAATTGAAATACCCCCATTAAAAATTGAATTAAACCCGACAATAATGCGATTACAAGAATAGCATTAAGGAATTCATCCGGATCGGTAATTCCCGCATGATTTAAGCCTGAAAATGCCAATAACGATGTCAAAGCTGCTGGACCAATTGCCGCATATATAGAAGTTCCCATCAACATATACACAATTAATGGAACAATTGAAGCATATAAACCATAAACCGGCGGTATTTCAGCCAAATATGCATAAGCCATACCCTGAGGAATTAACATAACTCCTACAGTTAATCCACCGATTAAATCTGCAAGAAATGTCTTCCCTTTATATGTTTTGAGCTGTTGAAAGAAAGGTAATTTAAACTGCATTTATGACTTTTGATATTTATTCAAATATAACATTCTTCAAAGATAGTTAGTTTTATAAAAGTTAAGTGTGATAAATATCACAATCCAGTTCCGAATTTCAGATGATCAATTACAGATTGGTTAGACGTTATTTCTTTATTCAAGAAAAAAGAGGTGAAAAGCGTTCAAACAGAACTGTTTCAATCCGTAAGAATGCGTGGAAAAGGGAGGTGAAATATTGCAGAAGCAGTCCAGCAATAGATTTAATATAAAAAATACAAGAGAAAAAACATCTAATAAAACGCTCTAGGTTTGCATGCCCTGTATGCCTTTCTCATCAAACAGAGAATACAAGGTACAAGGTAAACCCATAGAGGTAAAAACAACAAAAGAGGTTCTTCTTTCGAAAAACCTCTTTTTAAACTTATCTTTTCACGGATTACAAAATTCGTAATTCGTATTTAAATTAATCGGAATTAATTAGCCGTTCAACGCTTCAGCACCACCAACGATTTCTAAAATTTCGTTTGTAATTGCAGCTTGACGTGCTTTGTTGTATTGTAAAGTTAAATCACGTTTCAATTCACCTGCATTATCAGTTGCTTTGTGCATCGCTGTCATCCTTGCTCCTTGTTCAGACGCCCAAGAATCCAATGTTGCTTTAAACAATTGTAACTTCAATGATTTTGGAATTAAATCTCCTATGATTTCTAATTTAGAAGGCTCATAGATGTAATCTCCAATCTCTCCACCATCTTCTTCAATTGATGAAGCCTCGATTGGTAACAATTGTTGGTCACGAATAATTTGAACAGCTGCGTTCTTAAATTCGTTATAAACAACGATTACTTTATCATACTTACCATCAATAAAACTGTCCATTGCATATTGAGCATACTCTGAAACATGTTCAAATATTAAATCATCAAATACTGCAGAAGCATTAGACAACTGTTCTGGGCGATTGATTAAGCCACTATTTTTAAATGAGTCATTTACTTTCTTACCAATGGATAATAGATCAACCTTCTTACCTTGTAAATCAGTTGCTAAAAGTTCGTTTATTTTCTTCGTAATACTATTGTTGAATCCACCACACAAACCTCTGTTAGATGAAACACCAATTATCAATACGTTTTTTACTTCACGTTGTTCAGCATATCTATTTTCAGAAAGATCAAGCGTAGCACTTACATTTCCAAGAATTTCTTGGATTTTTTCAGCATAAGGGCGCAATTGAGTAATTGCATCCAATGCTCTCTTTAACTTTGCAGCAGAAACCAATTTCATGGCTTGTGTAATCTGCATCGTAGAAGAGATAGAAGTAATACGGTTTTTAATTTCCTTTAAATTCGCCATTCCTTACAATTCACTTTCTAAAAAGAAAGATTAATATTTTGAAGCTATTTCTTTAGCTACTTTAGTTAAAGTATCAGTAATTTCTTCAGTTAATTTACCCGATTTAAGACTGTTCATTAAATCTTTGTGCTTAGCATCTAAGAAGTCCAAATATTCAATTTCGAATGCTTTTACCTTTTCTACTGGTACATTTTGGATTAATCCTTTTGTACCTACATAAATAATAGCAATTTGTCTTTCAACCGTAAATGGATCTCCTTCATTTTGTTTAAGGATTTCAACATTACGAATACCTTTATCCAAAACGTTTTTAGTTGCAGTATCAAGATCAGATCCGAACTTAGAGAAAGCTTCTAACTCTCTGTACTGTGCTTGGTCTAATTTTAACGTACCAGCAACCTTCTTCATTGATTTAATTTGAGCATTACCTCCAACACGCGATACAGAAATACCTACGTTAATTGCTGGACGAATACCTGCGTTAAACAAATCAGACTCTAAGAAAATCTGTCCGTCAGTAATTGAAATTACGTTTGTTGGAATATAAGCTGAAACGTCACCTGCTTGTGTTTCAATAATTGGAAGTGCAGTTAAAGAACCACCACCTTTTACCATTGGTTTTAAAGCTTCAGGCAAATCATTCATTTGTGCAGCAATAGAATCATCATTAATGATTTTTGCAGCACGCTCTAACAATCTTGAGTGAAGGTAGAAAACATCACCAGGGTACGCCTCACGTCCTGGAGGACGACGTAACAATAATGAAACCTCACGGTATGCAACAGCTTGTTTTGATAAATCATCAAATACAATTAAAGCTGGACGACCAGTATCACGGAAAAACTCTCCAATTGTTGCTCCTGTCATTGGTGCAAAATATTGCATTGCAGCAGGATCAGAAGCGTTTGAAGCTACAACAGTTGTGTACGCCATTGCACCAGCTTCTTCTAATTTTTGAACTATTCCAGCAACAGTTGATCCTTTTTGACCAATTGCTACATATATACAATGAACAGGTTCTCCTGCATCATAAAATTCTTTTTGATTGATAATTGCGTCAATTGCAACAGTTGTTTTACCTGTTTGACGGTCACCAATAATTAACTCACGTTGTCCACGTCCAATTGGAATCATTGAGTCAATTGACTTAACTCCAGTTTGCATTGGCTCAGTAACAGGCTCACGGAAAATTACTCCAGGTGCTTTACGTTCAATTGGCAATTCGAACAATTCCCCTTCAATTTTACCTTTACCATCGATAGGTTGACCAAGTGTATTCACAACACGACCAACGATACCTTCACCTACTTTTACAGAGGCAATTCTTTCTAAACGTTTAACTGTATCGCCTTCTTTAACATGCATAGAGTTACCCAAAAGTACAACTCCAACATTATCTTCCTCTAAGTTAAGCGCAATTCCTTGTAGTCCACTGTCAAACTCAATAAGTTCACCGTATTGAACACCACCTAATCCATAGATTCTAGCGATACCATCTCCTACTGTAAGAACGGTACCAACTTCTTGAAGTTCAGCTTCAGTTTTAAATCCTGAAAGTTCTTCTCTTAAAATTGCAGAAACCTCTGCTGGTTTTATATTTGCCATTTTATTAAACTTTATATTAACGACGGGCGTTAAAATTATCGTATTAAACGTTGTTTCATTTCATTCAATTGATGAGCAATACTCGCGTCAATACGTGTATCTCCCATCCTTACTACAAATCCTCCAATGAGTGATTCGTCAACTTTCTCTGTGAGTTCAATTGAACCTTCAATATGTTTATTCAATCTTTCTAAGATAATTGCTTTTACAGAATCCTCCAACTTTACAGCTGAGGTGATTGTTAAAGGTACAATTCCTCGGATAGTATTTAATTTCGTAATGAATTCTTCTGCAACTAAAGGCAAAATCATCTCACGATTATTTTTTGTCAATAAACGAATAAACTTTTTACTGATTTCTTGAAAATCACCAAATAATTTATCAAAAACATTGTTCTTCTTGTCCGAATTGATAAGTGGACTATTTAGAAACACGTGGAAGTCATTGTGACCGTTTGTAGTAGCCAACAAATACTCCATGTCTTTCAACACTGCATCTGTTGCTTGCTTTTCTTCAGCCAATTCAATAAGCGACTGTGCATAACGACTTGCTACCTTCAATCCTTCCATTGTTCTTAATTTAAGTTGATGTCTTTAGCAAAACTTTCAGCCAATTGCTTTTGTTTCTCGTTAGATGAAAGATCTTCACGAAGAATTTTTTCAGCAATTTCCAAAGCGATTGTAGCTACTTGATTTTTCAATTCAGCAACTGCAGCATTCTTCTCAGCTTCAATAGACACTCTTGCATTTTCTACAATCTTATCCGCTTCAACTTTAGATTTTGACTTCGCAGACTCAATCATTCCATCACTGGTAATTTTCGCTTCTTTGATCATCTCATCACGTTCGATTCTTGCTTCTTTCAACAAGTTAGCATTTTGAGTTTTTAACTTCTCCATTTCTGCTTTGGTCTTTTTAGCCATGTCCAAAGCTTCTTGAATATTGTCCTCACGATTGTTTACAGCTGCCATAATTGGCTTCCAAATAAACTTCGTCAAAATGAACATCAGAATGATAAAAGTCAAACCTGTCCAAAATACTAATCCTAAATCTGGTGTAATTAAATCCATTTCTTAATAATTTCTCTTTAAAATAATCTTTTTAAATAATCTCCGCACAACCAACCGTTGCGCGGAGATTAAGCTTCTTAATACTATCCTTGAAGCAAACCAACAACAACACCAAACAAAGCAGCACCTTCAATAAGGGCAGCAGAGATGATCATTCCAGTTTGAATCTTAGAAGCAGCTTCCGGTTGGCGAGCCATCGCGTCCATTGCTGAACTTCCGATTTTACCAATTCCTAATCCTGCACCTAATACAGCGATTCCAGCTCCTATAGCAGCTAATCCAGTCATAACTATTTGTTTTTATAAAGATTACTAATTTAATGTTCCTCAGCAACTGCCTCTCCTATGAAGAGCGCTGACAACATGGTAAAAATGAAGGCTTGTAAAAATGCCACTAACAATTCCAAGACACCGATAAACAATGACATTGGTATTGATAAAGCACTCCACGCCGCACTTCCGAACGTGAAAATAATTCCTGTTAATGCTAAAATAATAATGTGTCCTGCGGTAATATTCGCAAACAAACGTACCATTAAGGCAAATGGTTTAGCGAAAACTCCGATAACCTCAACTGGTATCATAATAATCAACAATGGAATCGGAACTCCTGGTGTTGCGAAAATATGCTTCCAGTAATTTTTATTTCCTGAGAACACTGTAATTAGCATGGTAAAAGCTGCCAATGTTAAAGTAAAACTAATATTACCTGTCAAGTTAGCTCCTCCTGGTATAATTGGAATCAAACCTAACATATTATTGATCCAGATAAAGAAAAATGCTGTTAACAAGAATGGCATAAATTTCTTGTATTTCTTTTCTCCAATATTTGCTTTCGCTATATCATCACGAACAAACACTACGATTGGCTCAATGAACCTAGCAATACCTCTTGGCGGATGCAATCCATCATTTTTGTATGATTTAACCGCCAACCTTAATAAGACAAACAATAATAATGCAGAGAAGAACAAAGTAAACACGTTCTTGGTAATTGAAAAGTCATAAGGCTTTGCATTAGTCGCGTGACCTTCAGCATCGAAATCCAATAAACCAGCCTGGTTTAATTTATAGATGTTCTCATGAAAGATTCCATAGCCTAACTCACGATTTACCAAATAATGATCTTTTTTACCTTCTGCGTTAACAATTTCAATTGCATCTTCCTCGTGGTAAAATCTTTTTGATGAAAAAACTTTGATTCCATTATCAATCAAAATAATTGGCAAATGAACAGAAACATGTTGTTTTCCATCATTATCATCTGTATATGTTAGAATGTGCCATTCATGCGCATCTTTTATATGATGCATAATCATTTCTGTAACATCTACTGGTTCACCCTCTTCAGATGAACTTGAAAAAACTGGTGCTGATAGTAACAGTACTATCGTCCAAACAAATGCTTTAAGCGTCGTATTCAACATTATAATCACTTTAAAAATGAATCGTTCTGTTCAAATTTGGGTGCAAAGATATATATTCTTTTCTTAAAGTCAATGCTTTTTTTTGGCTTTTAGACGTTTTTTGATGGAAATAGCTGTGGGTGGGTGAAAGAGAACAAAAAAAGTTTGTTCTCAGTAAAAAGGACAGTTTACAACTGTCCTTATAATATACTCTACATTAAACTAAATATCAAGTAAGTAATTTTACTTCAACAATTCAGGGTATTTTGACTTGAATTTATTTAATCTTGGAATCGAAACCGCTTTCACATAACCATTATTTGGATTGTTATGTTCAAAATCTTGGTGATAATCTTCTGCATCATAAAAAGCGTTGAACGGTACTATCTCTGTTGTGATTTTTGAAAATGTTCCTTTGTTTAATAATTCCTTTACATAATTCTGAGCTAATTCTTTTTCTTTATCGTTACGGTAGAAAATTGAACTACGGTATTGTCTTCCTTTATCCGGACCTTGTTGATTTAATGTTGTAGGATCGTGCGAACCAAAAAACACCTTTAACAAGGTAGGATAATCAACTTTCGTACTATCATAATGAACTTCAACTGCCTCTGCATGATTTGTTCTTCCGGCGCTTACCAATTCATATTTAGCATCTGTTGCATTTCCTCCACTGTATCCTGATATAACATCCCCTACTCCAATTACAGATTCAAAAACTGATTCAACGCACCAAAAACACCCTGAAGCAAAGTAGGCAACCGAATTGGTTTCGATATTTTGATTGACGTCTGAATGTTCGATTTTTGATGCGTCAATTTCACCATTCGAAACAGGATAATTATCAGCAGCATTTGAACAGCTTGATAAAGCAAATATAAATGACAAGAATAATATTGTAGTTTTCATGATTCTAATTTTTAATGTAACGTTTCAAACAACGTTTTTGTTTCATATTGACCTTGAAGTTCAATCTTCTTTCTATTTTTGTACCTTATAAATTGAATATTATGTATAGAACGCACACCTGTGGCGAATTACGCCTATCTGATGTTGGAAATGAAGTTACTTTGAGTGGTTGGGTACAACGAACTCGCGAAATGGGAGGAATGACTTTCGTTGATCTTCGTGACCGTTATGGAATCACACAATTGGCTTTTAGCACAGAAGGGAACGAAGAATTAAATCAAAAAGCACGTAAATTAGGTCGTGAATTTGTAATTCAAGTTAAGGGTAAAGTAATTGAGCGTTCTAGCAAGAACATGACGATTCCTACTGGAGAAATAGAAATTATTGTTGCCGAATTAAATATATTAAACGCAGCGAAAACACCTCCATTTACTATCGAAAATGAAACCGATGGTGGTGAGGAGCAGCGTATGAAATACCGTTATTTAGACATTCGTCGTAAAGCAGTTCTTGATAAATTGCGTTTACGTAATAAAGTATCTTTAGAAACAAGAAAGTATTTGGATTCTGTTGATTTCATGGATGTCGAAACTCCATATTTGATTAAATCTACTCCTGAAGGTGCAAGAGATTTCGTTGTTCCAAGTAGAATGAACCAAGGTGAGTTTTATGCCTTACCACAATCTCCTCAAACTTTCAAGCAATTATTGATGGTTTCTGGAATTGATAAATATTACCAAATCGTTCGTTGTTTTAGAGATGAGGATTTACGTGCAGATCGTCAACCTGAGTTTACTCAAATTGACTGTGAAATGTCTTTCGTTGAACAAGAAGATATCTTGAACACTTTCGAAGGAATGGTAAAACACTTATTTAAATCTTGCAGAGATGTTGAGTTCGAAGGAGATTTCCCGAGAATGACTTACGCTGAGGCAATGGAAACTTATGGTTCTGACAAACCTGATATTCGTTTCGGAATGGAATTTAAAAACATGAATTCTGTAACAAAAGACAAAGGCTTCAAGATCTTTGACGAAGCTGAATTGGTTTTAGGAATTGTCGCAAATGAATGTGCTGTTTACACACGTAAACAATTGGATGCTCTAACAAAATGGGTTCAACGTCCACAAGTTGGCGCCAAAGGTTTAGTTTATGCTAAATATAATGATGATGGAACCTTTAAAAGTTCAGTAGATAAATTTTATAGCCAAGAAGATTTACAAGCTTGGGCAGACCACACAGGAGCAAAACCTGGTGATTTGATTTTCATACTAAGTGGAGATACTGATAAAGTTCGCAGTCAAATGAATGACTTGCGTTTACACATGGGAGATGAATTGGGATTAAGAAATCCAAATGAATTTAAGCCATTGTGGGTAATCGACTTTCCACTTTTAGAATGGGATGAAGATTCAAACCGTTTCCATGCAATGCACCACCCATTTACTTCTCCAAAAGCAGAAGATGTGGCCTTATTGGAAACTGATCCAGGGAAAGTTCGTGCCAATGCTTATGACTTAGCAATGAATGGTGTTGAGTTAGGTGGAGGTTCTATTCGTATTCACGATAAATCACTTCAGGCATTGATGTTGAAACACCTAGGATTTACAGAAGAAGAAGCGAACAAGCAATTTGGATTCTTAATGGATGCATTTGAATTTGGAGCGCCACCGCACGGAGGAATCGCTTTCGGATTGGATCGTTTAACAGCTACAATGGGAGGTTCAGATTCTATCCGTGATTATATCGCATTCCCAAAAAACAATTCTGGTCGTGATGTAATGATTGATGCTCCTGCAACAATTGATAATGAGCAATTGAAAGAATTGGCTTTGAAGGTGGAGATTGAAAAGGAATAAAAAATAATACCCCATTGATATGGCGCAATGCATTGCGATTGAGGAAATAAAATACAACAAAAAAAGAGACGCGATTTGCGTCTCTTTTTTTGTTGAAATATTTAAATAAATAGAAGGTCTTGAATTCCTGATGGAGCAAAATAACCAACTTGGACGATTATCAATTAAACAACCTCCACTCCTATTTTAGAATCTCCCTCTGCTGCGATATCCGCATCATAAACATGACCTTCCGCTTTTCCCAAAACTATATTTTTTGCCAAAACTTCGGCTGAGATGTATTCTTTATTTTCTTCGATGGCTGCTTTGATTTCGTCTGTGGTCTCAATTGTAACAACAATCTTATCCGTTACCTCAAATCCAGCTTCTTTTCTGAAATTCTGAATACGGTTAACCAATTCTCTGGCAATTCCTTCTTGTTTTAACTCAGGACTAATTGTAATGTCCATCGCTACAGTAATTCCTCCTTCTGAAGTAACTAACCAACCAGGAATATCAT
The DNA here is from genome assembly GCF_003025005.1 of Brumimicrobium mesophilum. Classification (GTDB taxonomy): domain Bacteria; phylum Bacteroidota; class Bacteroidia; order Flavobacteriales_D; family Crocinitomicaceae; genus Brumimicrobium; species Brumimicrobium mesophilum. The sequence continues at coordinate 133,319 of NZ_PVSS01000011.1, read as the reverse complement.
CCGTTACGATTTCAAAATCATTGCTATCAAGAACGATGTTTTCACCATTTAACTCGCCTGTCCAACCATGGTTTGTTTCAACAGATGCTATATCTGCAGCTCCCCATGCATTAACCATTCCAGCGATAGCTTTCATTTGCTTCCCGTATTTAGGACCAATCGTTTTGAAATTTGGCTTAATTTTTTTGGTTAAAACACCAGTTGTATCTTCCAAAAGAACCAATTCTTTCACATTGATTTCAGAAAGAACCAAATCTTTCATGTGCTCAATACGTGATTTGAAACTTGGATCCAAAATAGGAACCATGATTTTTTGCAATGGTTGACGAACTCGAATTTTCTCCTTTTTACGTAGACTCAATGCCATCGAAGAAACCTGTTGTGCGATTTCCATTTGTGCTTCCAATTCTTTATCGATATCTGCTTCATTCACTGCAGGAAAATCTGCCAAATGAACTGAAGTTGCAGTATGTCTTCCAGAAATTTTATTCAAATCACAGAATAATTCGTCTGTATAGAACGGCGCAATTGGAGCACTCAAAATTGCTACAGCTTCCAAACATTCATACAAAGTTTGGTATGCTGAAATTTTATCGTTTGAATAATCACCTTTCCAGAATCGTCTTCTACATAAACGAACATACCAATTTGATAATTGATCATTTACAAATGACTGAATTAAACGTCCAGCTTTTGTTGGTTCATAAGTATCGAACGCAACATCAACTTCTTCAATTAACGAGTTCAACTTAGAAATAATCCAACGGTCTATTTCCGGTCTTTCTTTGGTTGCAATTCTTTCTTCGTTATAAGCGAAACCGTCGATGTTTGCATACAAAGCAAAGAATGAATATGTATTATAAAGTGTTCCGAAGAATTTACGTTGTGTTTCTTTAATTCCTTCGGTATCAAATTTCAAGTTATCCCAAGGTGATGCATTTGTAACCATGTACCAACGTGTGGCATCTGGCCCATATTTATCCAAAGTAATGAATGGATCAACAGCGTTACCCAAACGTTTTGACATTTTCTGTCCGTTTTTATCCAAAACAAGACCGTTTGAAATAACGTTTTTGTATGCTACAGAATCAAATACACTTGTTCCAATTGCGTGAAGTGTATAGAACCAACCTCTCGTTTGGTCAACTCCTTCAGCGATAAAATCTCCCGGAAAAGCTTTTCCACCATCGATTAATTCTTTGTTTTCGAAAGGATAATGCCACTGTGCATAAGGCATTGAACCTGAATCGAACCAAACATCAATCAGGTCTGCTTCTCTTTTCATTGGTTTACCTGAATCAGAAACCAAAGTAATTTCATCTACGTAATTTTTGTGTAAGTCTACTTTTTCGTAGTTTTCTTTCGACATATCTGTCGGGTCAAAATCAGCTAGTGGATTATTTTCCATAATTCCAGCTGCAACTGACTTTTCACATTCGCTTTTCAGTTGAGCGATAGAAGAAATACAAATTGATTCTTCTCCTTCATCAGTTCTCCAGATCGGAATTGGAATACCCCAATAACGTGAACGCGATAAATTCCAATCGTTCAAATTCTCCAACCATTTTCCGAAACGTCCAGTTCCAGTAGATTCTGGTTGCCAATTAATGGTTTTATTCAACTCCATCATTCTTTCTTTTTTGTCCGTTACTTTAACGAACCAAGAGTCTAATGGATAGTATAAAATTGGTTTATCAGTTCTCCAGCAATGTGGGTAACTGTGCTCGTATTTCTCAACACGGAAAGCTTTATTTTCTTCTTTTAATTTGATAGAGATCAATACATCAGCCGATTTGTCTGGTGCTTTACCTTCATCATAATATTCATTTTTAACATACATTCCAGCAAATTCACCCATTTCAGGACGGAATTTACCTTGTAAATCAACCAAAGGAACAGGATTTCCATTTGCATCAGGCACCAACATTCCAGGAACATTCGCTTGCTTTGCAACCATAGCATCATCCGCACCAAAAGTTGGGGCAGTATGCACAATTCCAGTACCATCTTCTGTCGTTACAAAATCTCCTAAAATTACTTGAAATGCATTTTCTGGATTTTCCATTGGCTGAGCAAAAGGCATTAATTGCTCATAACGGATTCCGTTTAATTCAGATCCTTTGAAAGTACCTCCTACGAAATAAGGAATCTTTTTGTCTCCTGCTTTATATTCTTTTAAATCTTCAACAGAATCAACTTTAAAGAACATTTTAGTGAATTGCTTTCCTAATAAGGCTGAAGCTAAAACAACGTTAATTGGTTCAAAAGTATATTGATTGAAGGATTTTACTATTACATAATCGATGTTCTTTCCTACTGTCAATGCAGTATTTGAAGGCAAAGTCCATGGAGTTGTAGTCCAAGCGATTAAATGAACATCTTCATTTTTGAAATCATCACCAAATACAGATTGACTCTCTTTTTCTACTTTAAATTGAGCCACACAAGAAGTGTCTTTTACATCCTGGTAACAACCCGGTTGGTTGATTTCGTGAGAAGACAATCCAGTTCCGGCTTTTGGAGAATAAGGTTGGATAGTATACCCTTTGTAAATCATGTTTTTCTCATACAATTGACCTAACAACCACCATACACTTTCCATGTATTTTGATTCATAAGTAATGTATGGATCTTCCATGTCTACCCAATATCCCATTTTTTCCGTCAGGTCATTCCAAACATCCGTATAGCGCATTACTGTTTTCTTACAAGCTGCGTTGTAATCTTCAACAGAAATTTTGTCTCCAATATCCTCTTTGGTAATACCCAATTCTTTTTCAACACTCAACTCAACTGGCAAACCATGTGTATCCCAACCTGCTTTACGGTTAACTTTGAATCCTTTCAACGTTTTATAACGACAGAATATATCTTTAATAGAACGCGCCATCACGTGGTGAATTCCCGGTAATCCATTCGCTGAAGGAGGTCCTTCAAAAAACACAAATGTTTTATCATCGTCTTTTGAGTCAATAGAAGCTTGGAAAACATTTTCTTGTTTCCACTTTTCAGCGATTTTACTTGCTGACTCGGGTAAATTCAACCCTTTATATTCTGGATATCTTTCGCTCATAATTTGCCTTTATTTTGCAGTTTGCAAATTTAGTCATTTTAATCGAAAAAGCTTGGCAATTGATAATTGACAACAGATAATTAACTTAGTTGAAGGCTTCGAAGCTGAAATTATTTGAAGTATAAAATGTCAATTGACAACATTTATCGATTTTAGTTCTTCATTTATAGTTCAAACTTAATCTAACCCCAATAACTTTCTGAAATGCCCCTTTGGCTAATTCTTGTACTTAAATTATAATATTTTATGAAATAACTTCTAATTTAGTATTTCACTTTTGCAGAAACTTGCTTTGATAAATACAAAACACTTTTGGATCATTCTGTTTTTAAGCGCACAACTAGCCGCGCTTTCAGGAATTCAATATGGTTTTTTTAAGTATCGCCAAGCCAATATTCGAAAGGATATAAAACGTGCTATTAAAGAAGGAGTTCCTAAAGATCAATTGGTTGATTTTGTTTTTCACATGCATGAAGAAAACTTCACAAATTTGGAATGGACAAAGCCTGAAAAAGAATTTCGCTTTAATGATCAGATGTATGACATTATTGAAACCACCGAAAGCAATGATACAATTTACTATAAATGTATTCATGATGTAAAGGAAAGCGGCCTTTTTCAGAAATTAGATTTAATGACCAACAACAGGTCGAGTAAAGAAAAGTCAATTATCATTTATTGGTCAAAACAAATTTATTCCTTTCAGAACGGAATTCAAAATCAAGATGACTTACCCAATTACCTAACAGAGGGAGAAGATTTTATTTTCAGAAAATCATTTTTCCATACTTTTTTGGAGAGTCCTACTCCACCGCCACCAGAAATTTAATCAACTTCTATTCTTTTTAAGAAATGCAATTAATGTGTTAGACTTATCATAAGCATATGCACAATACATATTAATTAACACCACTTTCTTACAAGGATTAAATTCCTTAAAATCAATTCACTTTTCAAGTGTCAATTGATAAATACACACAAAAATTAAAATTATTATATGAAATATTTATTATTATTTCTTGTCTTCGTAGCCTTTACTGCTCGAGCTCAAGAACAGATTGAAAAATGTGGGTCTCACATTGAAGAGGCGAAACTTTGGGCCGAAAACCCAGAACTAGAAGAAGCTTATATGGAAATGCGTAACATTGCTGTGGCCGACCGTATCTCAACTCGAGGAAACCAAGTTTATACCATCCCTATTGTTTTTCATGTGATTCATGAATATGGTGTTGAAAACATATCTGATGAACAGATTTATAGTCAAATGGAAATTCTAAACAAGGATTTTAGAAAACTAAACAATGACACGAGTGATATCGTTCCAGAATTTAAGGGAATAGCAGCCGATGCCCAAATCGAATTTGTTTTAGCAACAGTCGATCCTTACGGAAATTGCACAAATGGAATTACTCGACATTTCAGCAGTGAAACCATGATTGGGGACGACTATTCGAAAATAGACCAGTGGCCTAGAGGTCGCTATTTGAATGTTTGGACAGTTAAATCCATGGAAGGTGGAACGGCGGGCTACGCTTTCTACCCTAGCTCGGTGGAAGGAAACAATCGTTTTCGTGACGGAATCATTATTCGTCATAATTACATCGGTGATGTGGGAACTTCCAGTGTTTATAACTCGAGAGCTTTAACACATGAAATTGGTCACTTTTTAGGACTTGCACACCTTTGGGGACCAACAAATGACCCGGGACTAACAAGCAATTGTGGCGTTGACGATGGAATAGCCGACACGCCGAACACCATCGGGTGGACATCTTGTGATGTTTCCGGAACCACATGTGACAATGAATTAGACAATGTGCAGAATTTCATGGAATATTCGTACTGTTCAAATATGTACACTCAAAATCAAGTCTCTTTCATGCACAACATCTTAGATCAAAATGTAAGTCAGCGTTCATTCTTGTGGAGTCAAGAAAACCTTGAAATTTCAATTCCCGACAACGGAGTATGTGACCCAAAAGCAGATTTTTATGCCAGTAGATTAGTTGCATGTGAAGGCGACCAAATACAATTTGAAAACTTCTCTTGGGGACTTAATAGTAGTAATCCCCTATACTCTTGGAGCTTTGAAAATGGCACAACAACGGATCCAACTGCTGAACATCCAATTGTTACATTCACTTCCCCAGGTTGGCAAGATGTAAGCCTTACCGTCAATGATGATGGTATAGCCAACACTATTATTAAGGAAAACTTTATTTTCATTACTTCAGGTTGGTCAGCTTTTAGCGGAACGCATCAATTTGATTTTGAAAACAATCCTAATTACTGGATTATTCATAACCCACAAGAAAATGAAATAGAATGGGAAGTACTGGATGATGTAGGAAGAAATGGTGGTGGAGGAATATTTTTAAATACATCAACACCTTACCAAGACCCAATCATTTTCTCTCCTGAATACTTCTTCAACATGCGAAGAGGAGGAACTAAACATTCATTTGTTACACCAACATTGAATGTTTCAAACATGACAAACATCACCGTTTCTTTTGATTGGGCATGTGCCACCGATGCTTCTTTGATTGAAGAAATTACGGAGAAATTGATTATTTATTCTTCTAAAGATTGTGGTAATACGTGGCAACAACGAAAATCTATAGTGGGTACAGACTTGGTGAATAATGGTTCGGGTTGGACATCATTTCATCCAAACCAAGGACCGTCTTCACTTTGGGACACTGAAACCTTTCCATTACCAGACTTAGGAAGTCATGTTTTGTTAAAGTTTGAATATATAGCTTCAGACAAGTCAAACAATATTGCTATTGACAACATCAACATCTCAGGTACATTGAGTGCTGATAACTTCCTAAAGGAAGACAATTTAAGCATATATCCGAATCCATCCACTCAAGCTAATGGTTGGAGCATTAATTATGACCCTTCACAATGGGGCGGTTCGACTCTTCAATTGACCGATGTTTCTGGAAGAATTATCACAACAAGTGAATTACCAGAAAGTCAATCTAGCAGGAAAATCAAACCAAATACGAATGCAACCCAAGGCGTTTACATCTTGAAGATAGTAAACGGAGAGAAAGTTATTCAGAAGAAGTTGATATTAAAGTAAAATAACTCCAAAGAAAAAGGCGAACTCTGCAGAGAGTTCGCCTTTTAAAATTTTATATAAGAATGTTTATTTTTTAACTAAACCACCATCAGATTACTGCTGAGCCTTCCCCCATTTTATCGGAATAGTCATAGTCTAAAATTAGCCGTATTTTAATAGTCCTAATATATAAATCAAACATTTATATATTTCATTAACAAGGCGCATGAAGTTTTTTAAATACATTAAGTTGACTTTTGTCAATGTCTTTTTTAAAAACAACAGCAACGCTGATAACGGACTTTATAGACTAACATTATCCACACTTAGAATGTCCACAATTAGTACAAGTCAAACAACCCTCTTGAAATTGTACACTTTTTTGGTGGCATTCAGGGCATTCGTTTTTACTTTCTGTTCCATCTGGAATAAATTTCTTCACTACTCTCGAAACACCATTTTTCCAAGTATTTAAAGTATCATCACTTAAGTTTAAAGAACCAACCAGTTCCACAACGTGTAACAAAGGCATACCGTGTCTTAAAACTCCAGAGATCATTTTTGCATAGTTCCAGTATTCTTTATCGAAAGATCTTGACAAACCTTCAACAGTAACATTGTAACCACCTCTATCTTCATATTGGAAATCATAGCGGCTACTATCATCGCTTTTTACTTTCTTAATGAATCCTTTTTTCACATCGTTTGGAATACCGTTAAATCCATCTCTACGACCTGTAAAGATTTCGTAAGGACGCCCATCTAACATACCAACAAATGCGATCCATTCTTCCAAGTTATTTTGGAAACGAACTACTTCAGCCTCTAATTTATCTGGACGTTCTGGAGCGTGGTGATCATCAAAGTTTACACTTTTCTCCTCTTCCTCCTTTTCAGAAGTTGAAACAAGAACTCCTGATCTAGAACCATCACGGTAAACAGTTACACCTTTACAACCTGACTCCCAAGCTGTTTGATAAACTTTACCTACCATTTCTTCCGTCACATCATTTGGAAGGTTCACGGTAACCGAAATTGAGTGATCAATGTGTTTCTGAACACGACCTTGCATTTCCACTTTCTTTACCCAATCAACATCGTTTGATGTAGCTAAGTGATAAGGAGATTTCGCAATAATTGATGCAATCTGGTCTTGATCCATTTTACGAACCTCGTCCATATTGTATCCCTTCGCGATTAAATAAGTTTCGAATTTATGGTGGAATACTGGGTATTCTTGCCATGAATCTCCTACCTCGTCAACGAAATCAATTGTTGCTCCAACATCATCTGGATTGATTTTTCTTCTTCTCATGTAAGAAACCATAAATGCTGGTTCAATACCTGAAGTAGTTTGCGTTAAAATTGAAACTGAACCAGTTGGTGCAATTGTCAATAATGCTATATTTCTTCTTCCGTGCACTTGCAATCTTTCATAAAGCGCAGGATTTTCTTCTTTAATACGTAACATGAAAGGATTATTCTCCTCACGTTTTGCATCCCAGATTGGGAAAGCACCTCTTTCTTCAGCCATAATGCTTGAAGACATGAATGCACCGTGCTTCAATCTCATGTGTAGTTTATCAGAGAAATCGTTTGATTCATCTGTACCGTAGCAAATATTAAGCGCTGCTAACATATCTCCTTCAGCAGTAATTCCTAATCCTGTTCTACGACCTTGTTCACATTTCTCACGAATGCTTGTCCATAAATTCAATTCAGTTGTTTTTACTGCTTCTGATTCAGGATCATTTTTAATTTTATTGATGATTTTATTTACTTTTTCAAGTTCTAAATCGATCAAATCATCCATTAAACGTTGTGCTAAAATTACGTGTTTATCGAATAATTCGAAATCAAATTCAGCTTCGTCAGTAAATGGATTATTTACGTATGAATAAAGGTTAAGTGCTAATAAACGACAAGAGTCATTTGGACACAATGGAATCTCACCACATGGATTTGTAGACACAGTTTCGAAACCTAAATCCGCATAACAATCTGGAATTGATTCATTAATCAAAGTGTCCCAAAAAAGAATTCCTGGTTCAGCAGATGCCCAAGCATTGTGAACTATTTTCCCCCATAAATGCTTAGCATCAACAGTTTTAGTGAAGGTTGGATTCTTAGATTTAACTGGGTATGTTAGTGTATAATCACCACCAGTTAAAGCCGTTTTCATGAAATCGTCAGAAATTTTAACAGAAACATTGGCACCGGTAACTTTTCCTGCTATAGTTTTGGCATCTATAAACGCTTCAGAATCTGGGTGATCTATTGCAATTGATTCCATTAAAGCACCTCTTCTTCCGCCCTGAGCAACTTCTCTTGTAGAATTAGAGAAACGCTCCATAAAAGGAACAACTCCAGTGGCAGTTAAAGCTGAATTTTGGACAGGAGAACCACTTGGACGAACAAATGATAAATCAACACCAACACCAGCTCTTCTTTTCATTAATTGAACCAACTCTTGATCCAATTTTAGAATTCCACCGTAAGAATCTTCATCTTTTTCATTTCCAATAACGAAACAATTTGAGATAGAAACATACTGAAAATTGTTTCCAATTCCAGCCATTGGACTTCCTTGAGGTATGATGTATTTAAAGTCTTTAATTGCATCATAAATCTCTTGTTCGCTAATCGGATTTGGATATTTTGCTTCCATTCTGGCAAACTCACTTGAGATACGTTTGTGCATTTCATCCGGAGTTCTTTCATAAAGATTCCCCATCGCATCTTTCAACGCATATTTTTTCATCCAGACCTCACCTGCTAAAGTATCTCCTTTGAAATAATCAATTGCAGATTTCAAAACCTCCTCCTGAGAGTAGCTTTTTAAGTCCTTGGTTTCCTGAGTTTTTAGTGCCAATCCGTCGCTCATATTTCTATGTATTTAAAAGTTATATAATTTTATTGTCTTCTTCGATTCTGAACAGAAATGATAAAAAGGCATCTGAATAAGCACCTTTTATTTTCAAATCTGGGTTAAAATTAGGAACTTTAATTGACAATTTAAGAACGAAAATAAAAATCATCTTTAGTTATAAACATTTATTATCTACTCTTAAAGTTCTTAAAATAATCTTCAATTTGGAAACACACATCTACAAAGGAATTTACCGAAATTCTTGGTTCAATTCATCGAGATATTTTTGTTAATAAGACTTCAAAATTACATATCAACATCAATTGTTAATAAATCCAAAAACAAATTGTTTTTGGTGTTGATAAAATTGATAATATAAGTGGCAAGCTAAATAAATGATAAATCGATTTTGCTTTTACTATAGAATATTCAAGGTCCAGGGTTGCTCTTCAAAAATTTTTGAATGTGGGTTTTAGGAGTGGAGTTAATGAAATTCCTCCGCTCTGCCTCCATCTTAAGGAAGGAATATTCCGAACTTAATTTCTACATTTAAGAAATACATCTTTCTAGTTGAACAGAATCTTGAAAAATGTATAAACAAAAATACCCTTAAAATTCTATCCTATGTTTCTGAAATACATTTATGAAATTCCAATTTAATTTTTTAGAAATACTCCAAATTGGAATTTAAACAACAGATAGTTTAACTTTGTACTTCCAATAAATGAATATGACAATAAAGACGGTAAAAGCAGAATTTAAAAAATCGAGTGGAGTAATTTCTACAATTGATAAATTACAAAAACGTCCTACGAAAATTCAATGGAAAGGAGTTGTAGGAGCTAGCAAGGCTTTCAACGCTAGTTCTGTTGCTGAGCAAGTACCAGGACACCACCTTTTTATTCTTCAAGATAAAGAAGAAGCAGCTTATTTCTTAAATGATTTACAGGGAATTTTCGAGGACGACGACCGTGTGGTCTTTTATCCTGCTTCTTACAAAGTTCCATATAAATTGGAGGAAACTGACAACGCAAATGTTGTGGGAAGAGCCGAAGCACTAGATAAAGTCACGAAATCTCCAAATTCCTGGATTGTTACTTATCCAAAAGCACTTTTTGAACGGGTGCCCACAAAACAAAAACTTTCAACAAATTCTTTTAAAGTTGAAAAAGGTGAAGATTATGATATCGAATTTTTAACCGAATTTTTGATGGAACACGAATTCCACATCGTTGATTTCGTTTATGAACCTGGTCAATTTTCGATACGTGGTGGAATTGTAGATATTTTCTCTTATTCGAATGACCAACCTTTTAGATTAGAGTTTTTTGGAGATGAAATAGAAACTATCCGAACTTTTGACCCTGTAACACAACTTTCTTTAAAGGAACATGCGTTTTTTCATATTGTTCCTAATATTCAGTTGAGTTTGGACCATACAGAAAATGGAAGTTTTCTTTCATTCGTAGGAAAAGACACAACGATTTGGATAAGCTCCTACAAAGAAATAAAAGGTCAACTAGAAGCTGAATATAAAAAAGCTGCACATATTTTCAATGAATTGCCCGATACCGGAGCAAAACATACTCCACCTTCAGAATTGTATTTTCATCCTACAGATTTAGAGAAAGAAATTCAATTGTTTTCGCAAATTGAATGGGGACCAGATTACACCAATAAAGACGCTACTTTAATTCAATTTACAGATAAAGGACAACCTGCTTTCAATAAGAATTTTGATTTATTGACAGAAGATTTGAAGCAACGCAAGAAATTAGGATTTAAAAACCTCATTTTTTCGAATCAGCCAAAGCAAATTGAAAGATTGCTCGATATTTTTAAAGATATTCAAGCTGAAGTTGAATTTACTCCAATAAATACAGGAATTCACGAAGGTTTTATCAATGAAGAATTAAAATTGGTGTGTTATACAGATCATCAAATATTCGAACGTTACAATAGATTCAGATTAAAAGAAGGGTTTCGGCAAGCTAAGCAAGCGTTAACATTAAAAGAATTACACAATTTACAAAAAGGAGATTATGTAACGCATATTGACCATGGAGTTGGTCGTTTTAGTGGCCTTGAAACCATTGATGTGAACGGGAAACCGCAGGAAACTATTCGACTTGTATATAAAGACAATGATGTTTTGTATGTTTCAATTCACTCTTTGCACCGCATTTCAAAATTCACGGGGAAAGATGGAACGGCGCCTTCCATGAATAAATTGGGTACACAAACTTGGGCGAAGTTGAAAAACAAAACCAAGAAGAAAATTAAGGAAATTGCTTTCGACTTAATTCAACTGTACGCCAAGAGAAAGAGTCAGCCTGGCTATGCATACACTCCAGATACTTATTTGCAAAATGAACTAGAAGCATCTTTTATCTATGAAGACACGCCAGACCAACTAAAAGCAACAGAGGCTGTAAAAGAGGACATGGAAAAAGACACACCTATGGATCGCTTGATTTGTGGTGATGTTGGGTTTGGAAAAACAGAAATTGCCGTTCGGGCAGCATTTAAAGCCGCTACAGACGGAAAACAAGTTGCAATTTTAGTTCCAACAACAATTCTTTCTCTTCAGCATTACAGAAGTTTTAAAGAAAGATTGAAAGATTTCCCGGTGAGAGTTGATTATGTAAATCGATTTAAAACCACGAAACAAACCAATGAAACTTTAAAAGATTTAACGGAAGGAAAAATTGACATCCTGATTGGTACACATAAAATTGCGAGTAAAAATGTTAAATTCAAGGACCTTGGATTAATCATTATTGATGAAGAGCAAAAATTCGGAGTTTCAGTAAAAGACAAACTAAAAACTTTAAAAGCTACTGTTGACACTTTAACATTAACAGCCACACCAATCCCTAGAACTTTACAATTTTCTTTAATGGGAGCTCGAGATTTAAGTATAATTAATACGCCTCCTCCAAATCGTCAACCTGTTCTTACTGAAATTGTAGAATTTGATGAAGAAGTAATCCGAGATGCTATTTCTTACGAAGTAAGTCGAGGTGGTCAAGTTTATTTCGTGCATAACAGACTAGAAAACATACAAGAAATTTCTGGAATGATTCAACGACTTTGTCCAGGTGTTCGTGTTGGAATAGGACATGGTCAGATGGATGGGAAAAAGTTGGAAAAAGTCATGATGGACTTCATCGATCATGAATACGATGTTTTATTGGCTACAACGATTATTGAATCAGGAATTGATATTTCTAATGCGAATACTATCATCATCAACATGGCCAATAATTTTGGATTGAGTGACTTGCACCAATTGCGTGGACGAGTTGGAAGATCTACCAAAAAAGGATTCTGTTATTTAATTGCGCCGCGCTATAACATGTTGACATCAGAAGCGCAAAAACGATTGAATGCCTTGGTTCAATTCTCCGATTTAGGTGCAGGATTCAGTATCGCTATGAAAGACCTAGATATTCGAGGGGCTGGAAATTTACTTGGTGGAGAACAATCTGGATTTATTGCTGACATTGGTTTCGACATGTATCAAAAAATCTTAAACGAAGCCATCGATGAATTACGTCAATCTGAATTCAAGGATTTATTCGAAAATAGAAACAGCGATAGCTATCAAACCTTTGTTCAAGAATGTGTTTTAGAAACGGACATGGAAATCAGAATTCCAGATGATTACGTTAACAATGTTTCGGAGCGACTTTCACTTTATCAAGAATTGGATAATTTAAACACGGAGGAAGAATTAAAGTTATTCGAAACACAATTGGCCGACCGCTTTGGACCAATTCCAGCGGTAGTTGAAGATTTATTACAATCGATTAGATTAAGGAGAAAAGCCCAAGAAGTAGGTTTCACGAAATTAATTATCAAATCTGAAAAAATGATTGGATATTTCACTGAAAATCCAGCTCATATTTATTACCAAAGTCCAGTTTTTACGGCAGTTTTAAATTACATTCAGACGAATCCTAAGGGAGTGAAGATGAATCAGAAAAACGATAAGTTGAGGTTGGTTTTTAATGACGTTAAGGATATTAATGTAGCTTTGGATATGGTTTCTAAGGTGATGCCATAAATTAATAATGAGTTTTGGAAGATGAATACCCAAAAAGTGAGAAATATATCATTCATAACTCATCATTCTTTCAGCAATTTAACACACCCCTTCCCATTCTCAATAAAGTAAATCCCTTTCGGCAATTGATTCATGTCAACAAAAGTTTTCTTTGAAGGAGAACTGGTAATAATTACTTTACCGGTCACCTCAACTCCAACGGTGTTAAAAATTCTTACTTCCTGATCATTATTTATTCCAAGAATAGTTGCTGTATGTGAAACAGGATTTGGATAAGCTTGTAACTCTTCTACATCGTTTTGTTCAACAGAAACGATATTGAAAGTTTCAGTTGCCCCATCGTAATCTGTTTGCTTTAATCTATAGTACGAAACTCCTGCATAAGGTGAATCGTCAGTTACTGTATATTCAGAAATTTGAGAACTGTTTCCGGCTCCATTTAGTGTTTTAAGAAATTCCCAAGATTTTCCCTCTACAGATTTTTCAATAGTAAAGTAATCGTTGTTTAACTCACTTGCTGTTTTCCATGAAAGCTCTACTTGACGATCTTTTTTGTATGCGTCGAAATTGATAAGTTCAATTGGGAGTGGAGAGGTACCTGTTAAAGTTGTATCAATAGCCAAACCATCCACACTAATATTAAATCTCAACTTGTTACATGATGCCGTGGCCAGAGTTAGATTATTACATGCTGTAACTCCCACAACTTCTATAGATCCATAAGTTACTCCAGATGATTCGCCAGGCGCCAATGATGGTAAATAATTAGTTTCACTTCCACATAAAAAGCGATAATCATAAAAAGTGACTTCAGGCAAATTAGTATTTACTTCTACTCCTCCATCATAAAACTTTACAGAATAATCATATGTGATATCAAAATTACAATTTCCACTACTATTAGGAACGATAACTATTCCTGTGGTTTCCAATTCAAATACAACTGTTATACCATTTGGAGCAACTATGGATGTTGTGAAAAAATAATTTTGTCCTTTAACCCCAAAACCAATCATCATAACTGCAAAAAACGCAACTATATATCGTTTCATTCTGTCTACTATTTTTTATTAAAACAATGACAAAATTACATTAAGAAATTAACAAAACAACAAATAACGATAAACACAGCTTTTTAACCCATTAAGACATGAAATCTTTAGACTAACGACATTCAAGAAATCGCAAAGAACCATTTCAACTGAAACATTAAAATTTAAACGTGTATTATCACTAGGCAAACATATGGTTACAATCGACGAATTACTTAATAAACCTTAGATTACTAATAAATAAAATGGAATTCGGATGAAACTACATTTTGAGAATTGATAAAACTATTGTTTCAGCACTTTTAAACTTTCGTCTCCGTTCACTATAAAATACATCCCTTTTGGCAACTGACTCATATCTATAAAAGTCTTCTTTGAAGGAGAGTTTGTAATAACTATATTCCCTGTTATTTCCACACCTACGGTATTGAAAACCCTCAATTCTTTATCAGAATTTACTCCTAAAATAGTTACCCTATTTAAAACTGGATTAGGGTAAGCTTGTAATTCTTTAACATCGTTTTGCTCTACAGAAACGATATTGAAAGTTTCAGTTGTCCCATCGTAATCTGTTTGCTTTAATCTATAGTACGAAACTCCAGCATAAGGTGAATCGTCAATTACTGTATATTCAGAAATTTCAGAACTGTTTCCAGCACCTTTTACTGTTTTAAGAAATTCCCAAGATTTCCCCTCTACAGATCTTTCAATAGTAAAGTAATCGTTGTTTAACTCACTTGCTGTTTTCCAAGCCAATTCAACCGAACGGTCTTTTTTGTATGCGTCAAATGTGATAAGTTCAATTGGGAGAGTTGAAGTACCATTAACATTATAATTAGTATTATTAAAACCAGGGAAGTGTATTTGAAATCGTATTGTATGACAATTCACATTATCCAATGTTAATGACGCACACGAAGCCAAATCATCAATGGAAAATGTTGAAGAAAGATTATTTGTAGTAGTCCCTAAATTATTTGGAATCTGGAAAAAACTTGTTTTCAATGCTGAATTAGGTGGGGTATTACATCTAAAAGTACCTTGCAAAGTATAGATAGGAGGAACCCCTGGGTCACCTAGTGACAACTCTACTCCTGAGTGATTAAAAAACTTAACCTCTGTATTATAAATCATATTCAATACACATCCTCCACCATTAGGAGTCTTAACTAACCCAGTAGTTGTTATGGTCGTAACCAATGTTCCAGCTGTGCCGGTTGCCGATACTGTATATATATAGTTTTGAGATTTTACACCAAAACCAATCATCATAACTGCAAAAAGGGTAACTATAAACTGTTTCATTTTGTTTATTATTTTTTAAATAGTTGGACAAATTTACATTAAGAATTCAATAAAACAACATTAATTTACGACAAACAGCTATTTTTAACAGATGAACACATCAATATTGTAGACGAATGAAGTTTAAGGAATCGTAAAAAGCTCATTTTGTTTAGATTACAAATTATTAACAGACACATACTATAGACGAACAAATAAGTTTAATCGACGAATATTTAGATAAAAACTATTTTTTTTAACCTGAAAAGGAATATTCTGATCAAATTATTTTAAGTGAATTGTTAAATTACTGCTTCAACACCCTTATACTTTCGTCACCATTCACAATAAAATACATGCCTTTTGGTAACTGACTCATATCGATGAAAGTTTTCTTTGATGGAGAATTGGATACGATGACATTTCCAGTCACTTCTACGCCTACTGTATTCATAATTCGTAACACCTCACTATCTTGGAGTCCTATTACTGTAACCGAATGTGAAACTGGATTAGGATAAGCCTGTAATTCCTCAACATCATTTTTGTCAATAGAAACAATATTGAATGTTTCAGTTGTTCCGTCGTAATCAGTTTGCTTTAATCTATAGTATGAAACTCCAGAAAAAGGAGAGTAATCTATCCATGAATAATCAATTACACTTGAGCTATTTCCAGCTCCTCTAACAATTTGGAGATTCTCCCATGACAAACCATCAATTGATCTTTCTATAGTGAAATAATCATTATTTAGTTCACTTGCTGTTTTCCAAGCCAATTCAACTACACGGTCATTTTTGTAAGCGTCGAAAGTGATGAGTTCGATCGGAAGTGTTGAGAGACCAGTTAAAGGGATAAATTTTGGACCATTATAACCTTGCATTTCAACTTCAAATACAATATTACCACATAATAAATCTTCAACTGTAGCCGTATTACAATTTGTCTGGTTAGTCCAAATATTACCTGTAGTTACCCCACTTCCTGCGCCCAAATGATTAGGTAGCGGAAAAAAGGAAGTGTGATTGCCACATTCGAAAACACCTTGTAAAGTATAGATATTATTAAAACCTACTTCGTTTCCATTACTATTGAAAGCCTTGATTGAATAATCAAATTTCACATCATAGTTGTAACCATATTGACAACTATATGGATAACTCCCTGCATTATTTATTTGAACTCCAGTAGTAACCAAATCGATTACGATGGTTTTGTTACCCTGAACACTAAAAGATGTAGTAAATTCATACTGAGACTTAGCACCAGAACCAATCATCAACGCAAAAAGTAAAATTAAAATAGTTTGTTTCATTATGTATGCATAGTTAAATTCGATGCAAATATATGCTGTTTTTACTTATGCATGCATAACATTTGTTACATAATTTTAATTTTTAACATTTTAAATTTATATTATTTAATTAAAAAGGTCTGCATCCCTTGTTATTCATAGGGTTCGTACAATTGTTAAAAAATCAACTGAATCTAAAAAAAAATATTTTTTTAACATTTGACAACGCTAAACAACACCTTTTCATCGTTAAAACATCAAAAATTCACGACCAAAACCAGACCAATTCGATGAAAAGCCATCACAATAACCAATTATCATCAGTTTAAATAAAAATCATTTTCGATTGTTTTCGGATTAGCATTTCAACTTGGACTATCCTTTCCAAACTATTTTTGAAAAAACTTTATATTTTCTTGAGTAGGAATTTTATAGCATTTAAAGCTCTCTATCCGATTACTACCATTTACAAACGAAAGACATTCGACAACAATTAGTTAATAACCATATAAAGATAGCAACTCACCCCAACTTTGCAGTGTCGATGACTGAGAGACAGTCTAGTAACAAATTCAAACAATTATTAATTAAAATTTACAGACATGAACAATTTAAGAAACACAGTTAGTTTAATCGGGAATTTAGGTGCAGATCCAGCGATCACACAATTCGGAGATAAAAACTCGGTAGCACGTTTTAGATTAGCCACAAACGAGTCGTTTAAAGATAAGAACGGTGAATGGATCAAAAATACAACATGGCATAATGTAGTTGCCTGGGGAAAAGCTGCAGAACTTTGTGGCCAATTACTTAAGAAAGGGTCAGAAGTTGTTTTAGAAGGAAAGTTAGTCAACGATTCTTATGAAACGAAAGAAGGTGAAAAACGCTATAAAACCGAAATTTCGATGCGTGAATTCATGGTATTGAACCGCGATAAAGATGAAACAAAATCAGGTAAGAAATAAGAAAACAGTTGGATAGGAGTGTCCGAAACTAAAAGCGGGCACTCTTTAACACAAAGATTGAAAACAAGTATAAATCCTAAACACATAATATCATGAGAGTACAGCAAATGAATCACGTAAATTTAATTGGTCAAATGTCATCTGACCCAAAATTTGTAGAAATGGATGGAGGCAAAAGAATAGCTCGCTTTTCATTATCTACGAAAGAAACCTACCTGGATGATGAAGGAAACACAAAAGACACAAAAAACTGGCATAAAGTAACCGCTTGGGGCAAATGGGTTCCTATTTTAGAACAATTGGGATCAAAAGGTCAAGCCCTAGCAATCGAAGGAAGATTACGATCTCGTTTTTACAATTCGAACGGCAAGCGACAATCTTATACAGAAATAGAAATCAATGATTTGGTGATTTTGTAAATCAATTATTAACTCCAAATCTTAAGTGAATAAATATTAATCCTCCGACAATTATCGGATATAAAAAAAGAAATCATGAGAAATCAAGTTCAATTAATCGGAAATATAGGAATCGATCCAGAAATAACAAATTTTGAAAGTGGAGCAAAAAAAGTACGTTTCACCTTGGCCACGAACGAAAGATATGTGGACAAAAATGGAGAAAAACAAGATAAAACCTTTTGGCATAATATTCATGCATGGGGACCAACGGCAAATTATATTGCTAAATCAGGTAAAAAAGGAACTCAGATTGCCATAACAGGAAAACTTGTTACAAGAAATTATTTATCAAAAACAGGAGTATCAAGATCTTTTACTTCAATTGAGGTTAAGAATGCAGTTACATTAAGTTAGGGCTGAATAATAAAACGAATAAAACCTCTTGCTATTTAACCTTAGGTTTGTATAAAAGCGAACCCATAGCTTACCACCTAAATCAAAAACGGTATGCAATCCAAAATAGGTTTGGTTAGGTTTCATAAAAGTACGTGGCTTTGCGCTACGTACTTTTTATTTTGTTCCATTTTAACTTTAAAAATTCATGAACGATTACAATCGAAAACAACATAAAGAAGTTATAGAAAACATCCTCAATCGGAATTGAAAGTACACGAAAACCCATAATTTCTTCAGGATTATACCAAACCACAGGGTTTTCTGTAGCTACCCCAGTTAAAATTCCATTTACTATCAAAAACGGAACTTGAGTTATCATAAAAGCAACTATAAAATTAGGATACCATTTTGGTGTATATCCAAAATATATTATCCAATTTAAAAGTCCTGCTCCAAATAAAGCAACTGCTGTATACCAATTATCGTAATGAATTATTGCTAAAATGACACATACAATTGTAAAAATCAAGGAAAAGAAGTAAGAAAATTTAGCTGGTCTGAATTTGGGGAAATAAGCCTTAACAACCTCGTAAATAAACACACAAGCATAAGGAATTGCAAAGAAAAACAGAACTTCTTCTAATGGTAAATTGAAGAATGTAATTCCACCTAAATAATCTGGATTAAAGCCCCAAACACCGATTTCAGTAAAGAAGATATCCCATGCTACAAAAACACTTCCGATGACTAAAATTGCTGGAATCAATGTTTTCCAATGGGTATAAAAGTGAACTTTTTTATCAAAAGAAAGTAGCAATGGCCCAGCAATACTCAAGACATTAATCCACAGATATAAACTCATTTTTTATTGGTTTTAAGATTATATGCCTTTCGTGATTCATGATAATACTTCATAGGAACAATCAACATTCCAAAACATGAACCATCTTTTTTTCCTCGTTCTTTGTGGTGAACTTTATGGGCTTTTCTGATGGCCATTAAATAGGGCCCATCCAACTTATCCATGAATTTGAACCTTCTATGAATAAATACATCATGAAAAAGGAAATACGCCAAACCGTATGCTGCAATTCCAAATCCAACCCAAACAAAAAAATATCCTTCATACATAAACCCCAACATGATTAACAACCAAGATGGAATTGCATAAATCAAAAAGAAAATATCATTCTTTTCAAATGGACCAGGTTCCGGTTGATGATGATCTTTATGAAATTTCCACAAGAAACCATGCATAATATATTTATGATTAAACCAAGCACTGAACTCAGTTAAAATAAATGTTAGTATCAAAACCAATGGACCCCACAAATGCATTACAAAACAATATTTAATATTAGAAAAAAGACAATCTGTAAGAAATATAAAAAAGTTGCAACCTTATTTTTCTCCCCTAAATTCATCGCAAAATACACCAATTGAATCACCAATGCAATTAAAAACCAACCCACAAAGTTAGAAAAGGGGATATCTCCACTCCACGTCCAATAATCACTTTGGATGGCAACTGGCTCAATCAACAAATCCAAAATTAGCATTAAAAATGTTCCAATAATTGCTTTTAAAGACCAATGAATTTTTATTCTTTCAGCAATTGAACCAGAAATAATGGTAAGCATTACCCAATTAATTCCAATGATTAAAGGAACACCGTACCATAAAGGACCCAGATTTGTTCCGTAAACGTAATTTCCGAATAAAAGACCAGTATGAACACCAAGCCATTCAGCAATCATTCCAATAGAAAAACCTATAAATACGAAGGCATAAAAACGGAGACTTTTATTTTTCGATGCGATCAGTAGAACCACAAAAGAAATCATTAAATTCATGAAAGATAATGGCAGAAAATCATCTCTATAAGAAGAGGTCAATCCTATAATACCGACAGTATAAAAAATCACCAAGACCAAAATTAGTATTAGTGATTTATGTTTCAGTATTTTTTGAAATAGTAAGTTTTCTTTCATCTCCTGTTAAAAAAGTAGAACAAAAAATAACCAAAAAGGTTTATTTCCATTCTTTAATTCCCTTATCTAATTCCAAAACATGAGAAAACCCTAATTCTTTCATTCTTTTCAGGGCTACTTTACTTCTTACACCTTCATTGCTATAAACTAAATATTTATGACCCTTAGGCATAGAAGACAATGTGCCATCCATATTTCCTCCATTGAATTCTACTAATTTAGAGCGTTCTAAATTATTCAATAGATACTCCTCTACTGTTCTGACATCTAACAAAATATATTCTTCTGTTTTTAAAGCTTCTTTGAATTCAATATCCCCAACACTTTCATGACGTTCAACCACCGAATTTTGAGCAAGTAAAACTTGTGAGGAAACAAAAACAAATACGAACAACAAAGACAATAAAGTTTTCATGTGAGGAATTTTTTATTCATTCAAAAATAAAGAAGTTCTATCTTATAACCTATTCATTTGACAATTATAAGGAAGAAACGAAATACTAATTGTAATTTTGTATCAATGTTCCAGAAATGAATTGAAATACTGTATTTGAAAATAATTTTTTAAACAGTAATTTATGATTGAACAGAAGGTTGATAAGATTGTTTTTAATAATATTTGGAAGTAAATCGAAATGGTAAATAAAGTGGTAAAGCGCATTGTATTGATAGCTGGTGGTTCAGGGCTAATTGGTCAAGAGGTACAAAAAGAACTCAATAAATGTGGTCATGAAGTACGTATTTTAACACGTGATGAAAATCCATCTGCTCCATATTTTCATTGGGATCCAAAGAAAAAAGAAATTGATCGTGAAGGAATAAAAGGTGTTCATGTAATTATCAATCTTGCGGGTGCAGGTATAGCTGATAAAAGATGGACAGACAAGAGAAAAGAAGTGATCTTTAATTCCCGTATTAAGCCAACACAATTTTTGCATGAAATAAGTCAGAACATCCCTTCCTTGGTTCAATATATTTCAGCTTCTGGAATTACTTGTTATGGCTACGAAGATCAAATTAGACTCCATAAGGAAAGTGATGACTTTGGAACAGATTTTCTTTCAACTGTTGTTAAAAGATGGGAAGAGGTTGCAGATTTATTTTCGCCTCAACAAAAGGTAGCAAAAATTAGAACCGGAGTTGTTTTAACTGAAGAAGGTGGAGCACTTCCAAAAATATCTATTACTATTATCAAAGGGGTAGGTACTCCATTAGGTTCTGGAGAACAAATTATGCCATGGCTAACCCTAAAAGATATCGCAAGAGTATATACTCATGCTGTCAACGAGCAATTAGATGGTGCTTTCAATGCTTGTAGTTCAAATATTACGAATGAGAAACTTACAAAGGCAGTTGCAAAAAAATTAGACAAAAGACTTTGGCTGCCTAAAGTACCTAGCTTTGCACTAAACCTTGCATTGGGTGAAATGTCAACTCTTGTTTTAGAAGGTGTAAGAGTGGATAACAGTAAAATTATTCAAACAGGATTCGAATTCCAACATAAAACGATTGAAGAAGCTTTGATTTTCATTTATGATAAGAATGAGGAGAAATGATTAGTAATGATTAAGATTTAACGCAATTTGATGTTGAATTTCAACTGTGTAAAATTGAGTTTTTAAAATTAGAAAAAGCATCCAGCGCAACCCAGGTTCAACATTAAACATTTGTAATCAATCATTATCTAGAAGGCTTTCCCCTTAATTTTTCTCCATAAATACAATAGGACAATTCCTGAAACCAATGTGATGGAGAAGAAAATCATTGCATTTCCATATTCTCCATAAATTATTTTCCCTGTTGTGAATAAACAGCCATAAACCATAATTGTTCCGGCTATAACGGCAAGAATCCCCGTTGGAACTGACCATTTTTCTTTGGAAGTGATGATGTTCACGTTTTCATTTTCGGCTTGTTCAATTACTTTTTTCCAACCTGGACCTCCTGGCTGTGTTTTTTGATAAAAAGTAAACAGAACTTTCTTATCTTCTTTTGGCGTTAAAAATGTAGCAATTAACCAACAGATTGTTGTCACTAATACAACAAAAGGATATTGTAACCATCCTTCAAAGACACCTTCCTGGAAATTTCCTTCAATTGAGTTTCCTCCAAATAAATATGGCCCTAAGGCAGTAAAGTTGAGTAAAACTGAAATGATTCCTGAAACAAACATTGCTGTAATTTCACTCCAAGCATTTATTCTCGACCAAAACCAACGCAAGATAAAAACTAGTCCTGTACCTGCTCCAAACATGATAATAATATCGAAGAGTTGCATTGCATTATTTAAAAGTAGTGCAAAAATAGCACTAACAACAAATAGCAGAACTGTGGAACCACGTCCAACCCTTACCAATTCTTTTTCAGAAGCATTTTTATTAACATGTTGTTTATAAAAGTCATTCACAATGTAAGACGAACCCCAATTCAAATGTGTAGAGATCGTTGACATATACGCAGCACCTAACGAGGCTAAAACCAATCCTAACAATCCAGCAGGCAACATTGTTAGCATTGCAGAATAAGCCAAATCTTGACCCAATTTACTTTCTTCAACATTCGGAAAGGCTGCTTGAATACTTGCAATATCCGGGAAGATAACCAAGGAAGCCAAAGCCACGATAATCCAAGGCCAAGGACGCAATGCATAATGCATTACATTAAAAAAGAAAGTTGCTCCGACAGCGTGATTTTCATTTTTAGCGGCTAACATTCTTTGAGCAATATAGCCTCCTCCTCCAGGTTCTGCACCAGGAAACCAAGAACTCCACCACTGTACTGCCAAAGGAATAATAAGTAGACTAATAAATTTTTCTTTGTCGCTCCACTTTGGAACTAAATCAATTTTATCTCTTACATTTTCATGGGTAATCAACTCTGTCAAACCACCAACTTCTGGTAAGTTAACCAAATAATATGCAGCTCCGATTGACCCAGCCATAGCTACAAAAAACAATAAGAAATCTGAATAAATAACACCACGAAATCCTCCAATTGCACTAAATAAAACAGTGATTGTTCCAGCTATTCCAACAACCTCATAAGAAGAAAGTCCAAGCATAACTTGTCCTATTTTGATTGCAGCTAGAGTTACAGCAGCCATTGCTAGAACATTAAACGCCAATCCTAAATATATTGATCTAAACCCACGTAAGAATTTTGCAGGAGCTCCACCGTAGCGTAATTCATAAAACTCCATATCGGTTTCCACATTGGATCTTCTCCACAATTTCGCATAAACAAACACGGTAAGTAACCCTGTAATTAAAAAAGCCCACCAAACCCAGTTTCCAGAAACACCATCATTTCTTACGATATCTGTTACAAGATTAGGAGTATCTGTTGAGAAAGTTGTTGCAACCATTGAAAACCCAAGCAACCACCAAGGCATATTTCTACCCGACAAAAAGAACTCCGTGCTATTCTTACCTGATTTTTTTGAAACCACTACTCCAATCGCAATTACTGCAAGAAAAATGAAAATAATTATTCCGTAGTCTAATGTTGTTAATGTCATAATATAGTTGTCTGCCGAATTCCTCAATCCTAGAGAATCTACAATAAAATTTATTTGGTCTAAAATTAAAATTTATTCCTTCGGATAATGACTTTTCTCAAGAAATAATAATGCATAAGAAAAAGTATCTCTAATTGAATTTAGACTTAAACTTTTCATGAAAGATTTCAACCTCATCCACTCACAATTAACATATTGAAGTTTATAAACCAAAAAACCATTCATCAAAATGCGATTATCTTGTTGAATGGTTCTTAATTTTCAAAAAAGCTTATTTTACCCAGGGTTTCGCACATTCCTAGTGTTAATTTTCTTTTCCCCCCTTGGCTCTGTTTGGTTTCTAATTGTGTTTGGAACTTCTTCTGTCCCTTTATTATTTATTGTATTTTTATTTCTAACATCAGGTTTGACCTGGTTTTGTGGTTTATTCCTAACATTTGGTTTAACTACCGTTTTTTTAATATCTGTTGTAGCACATGGGTTGGTTGGTTTTGAACTGCCTTTTCCATATAGTGGAGGTCTAGCAGATCCTACGCAAACACTCCATTGACCATTCATTCCCGGCTTGTTTTTACCTATATCTACAGTTATAAATCCTACAAAGTTGTAATAATTCCCACTAACTACATTATAATCAACACCTCCTACAGTAGCAATTCCATTTGCTGTTGCTTTAAAATAGATTGAGGTTGCCGCTCCATTATATGTGAAGTTTGGATTAGAAATCAAATCAGTACTTGTAATTGTTCCAGTTGATGTGATTAAACAAAATTCTGTATTGTTATTAATCATTTCAAACTTCACTCCACAAGCAGGTTTTGGGGTTTTATTTATAACAATCTCATTATCTACTGTTCCACAGCTATTCGTCACTTGAATTGAATAAGTGTTTTTACCATCTGCAATTTTTATCAAATGAGTGAAAGACTTGGAACTCGCATTATAATTAAATCCACCTGATAGTCTTCCGTTGAGGTACACTTTAATTTGATTTACATTCGTTATATTTCTTATCGTTGCTTTAACATTAAAGCTCTCGCTTTCAATGGTCGTTACATTACTATTCGGTGAAACCATAGTTATTGTAGGCTTATCGCACTTCACCACATCATTGCCTATATCTCCTTTTGAAATCGTTTTCATCACTCTTTCAACTTTGACAGACGCTTGATGATTACCTCCTTCATTTTTTCCACTTACAACAAAAGTATTTTCACCAAGAATCAACTGACTTGAATAGCTTACCATTTGCGATTGACTATTAAAAGAATAGTCATTTGGATTAATTAGAATTCCGTTAAAATATAGTTTTATATCATCTTTTTGAGTAACTCTTTCGACTTTTGCAAGCATAGTGAATTTTTTATCAGTCACTGCTTTTTGACCAACTTTTGGAGATACGAAACTTACAAAAGGAGGTTTAACGGTTAACTTTCTGACATAGTTAATCGTACTTTCATCATAATCTGTTCCATCTGCATTCGTTGCCTTTACTTTTACAGTATTTTTTCCTGTTTTCAAGGTTGCAGTAAACTGAACACGGCTTGTACCGTTATTGAAAGTAAAGTTATTCGTTTGAATACCATTTATAATTACTTCAATTTCCGATTTACTTTCCACATTCTCCACTTTTGCAATCACTTTTTCACTGCTTTTGTTGGTAGAAAATGATTTTAAATTTGGAGTAAGAATATTTACAACCGGTGGAGTTTTAATTACAACAGGCCTGAAAAAGATGGTTGTTTCATCAGAATCATTTCCTTTTGAGTTACTAGCAATTACTTTAACAACATTTGATCCGGTGTTCAATTTAGCACTGAATTGTACCAATCCTGTTCCGTTATTATAAGTAAAGTTACTCGTTTGCACACCATTAATTAAAATTTCTATTTTTTGTTTAGTATCAACATTTTCAACTTTTGCAGTTATATTTTCACTGATTTTGAAAGTTGATAATGGATTTGCGCTTGGCTTAAGAATGTTTACAACTGGTGGCTTTTCTTTTATTATTCCGTCAGGAAAGTAAATCAAGCTTGTTTCATCAAAATCGCTCCCATGTGCATTACTTGCACTTACTTTAACTGTGTTTGGGCCTTCATTTAAAGTTGCAGTAAATTGCACTCGACTTGTTCCACTGTTGAAAGTGAAATTTGAGGTTTGAATTCCATTTATACGAACTTCTATCTCAGATTGACTGTCAACATTTTCAACTTTTACAGTCACCACTTCATTTAAATTCTCAGTATTTAAAGGATTCACATTTGGAGTTAAAATATCTACAACTGGCGCCAATTTCACAACAGCCGGACGGTAAAATATTGTTGTTTCGTCATAATCATTACCATGAGGATTACTTGCACTCACTTTCACATTATTCGCTCCAGAAATTAATGATGCGTTGAACTGTACATGATTAGTTCCACTATTAAATATGAAATTACTTATTTGAATTCCGTTCACATGAACATCTATATCCGACTTACTGTCGACATTTTCTACTTTCGCAATCACGGTTTCAAATAATTGTTCAGTAGTCAAAGGGTTTACACTTGGTGTAAGAATTTCAACTGCTGGTGGCTGAACATTTCCCGTTGATCCACGACGATAAACGATTACCGTTTCATCAAAATCATTTCCAAAAGAATTAATTGCAGTTACTCTTATGGTATTGTTTCCAGAATTTAAACTAGCATCGAATTCTACTCGACCAGTTCCGTTAGTATAGCTGAAGTTATTTGTTTGAACACCATTTATACGAACTTCAATTTGTTGCTTCGTATCTACATTCTCTACTTTAGCAATTATATTTTCGCTTGCTAGACTAGATGTGTAAGGACTCACATTTGGAGTAAGAATATTTACAACTGGTGGATTTTCGACAACAACTACATCCTTACGGTAAATAATTTGAGTTTCTTCAAAATCACTTCCATAATTATTGGCTGCACTTATTCTTATAGTATTCACGCCCGGAATCAACTTTGTATTTAATTGAATTTTATAAGTTGGATTATTATCCAATAAATTAAAACTAAAGTTATTTGTTAAACTTCCATTCACACGTACTTCAACTTGTTGCTTCAAATTAACCTTCGTAACATTTGCTACCACTGTTTCATAATCATCTGAAGTCTTATATGGATTGGCATATGGAGTTGTGACATTTACCGTTGGTGGATAATTCTTATTATCGGGAGCTGTACGTTGATAAATAATAATTGCTTCATCCGTATCTTGTCCATAATCATTTCTACCTTCAATTCTTAAAGTATTTTTTCCAGATCTCAAGTTCAATGGAATACTGAAATTATTGTTACCTGTGGTATTGAAGTTAAAGTTACTCACCACCTGATCATTAAAGTAAACTTTCACCAAGTTTCTATACTCTACATTTTGAATATCAGCTGTTACAGTGTAAGCTAAACTATTAATATAAAATGGCCTTAGCGTTGGATTTGTAATTTTCACAATTGGAGGATTTCCTTGAACTAATTCTTCATAATAAATTTCAAGGGCATCGTTATCTTTCCCGAATTGATTTTCACCTTCTAGGAAAAACACATTCAAACCTTTATTCAATTTAACAACTGCACGAAACTCTTGTGAATTCGAATTAAATGTAAAGTCGTTAGATTCTACTGAATTATCAGTGAAAGTAATCAAATTCTTACGTGAAACATTTTGAATTTTAGCGCTTAATTTTATCGTTGGAGAATTGGTTCTGTGTGGAGAATTAGGACTTGTGAAATCCACAATAGGTAAATCTTTACGAACAACAGGATTTTCTGAGATTGGTTCCTCATCTATTGGAGGCTCCCAAGTCGTTTTTCTACCTTTTAAATACCATTTAAAATAGATACTTGTGTAATGATAAAGATCATTTTTAAAAAAGTCACTCTCAACACCCTCTTGATTTAATGTTGTTCCGTCGAAATAATCACCTCTGAAAAAAGTTGTCTTATGTTCAATTCCCATCGAGAATCTACTGTTGAAATAATATCCAATTCCTACACCTAAACTAGGCAGAACTTTGAAATCAAAATCATTTCGAGTATAGCTATCTCCCGCTGAATTCATGTCCAAAGGAGTTTCATATTTTTCATCAATAATACTTCCATTTGGTGTTTCGTTGTATGGATAATAAGTGTCAGTGCTATTATTCACTAAATCTCCAGTAATGTTAGAAGCTGTAATTCCTATTCCTGCAAAAATATAAGGATCAATTCCTGTTCTTTCTTTAAACCTATTGGCATGCATAGAAAGTTCCAAAGCAAACCTATGTTGTCCCGCTCGGAAATTTTGAACAGCGAACCCAAGTGTATCATAGACTTCACCTAAAGCGTAATTATTTGAAATATAACTAGTTGTATCACTATCTTTACCATACCACGCTCCACCTAAATAGCGAAAACGAAGATCGAAAGAAACTGCATTTCCATAGTTTTGGTTAATAGAACCACCGAATACGAATCCTGCTCCTAAAGGAAAACGTTCTTTTGCGTTTTCCACATCTGTGGTATGCCAAGCGCTACCAATGTTTAATCCGAAGAATATTTTTGATGTGTTTTCGTAATCGAATCTTTGTGCATATCCTTGAAGGACGACAAAAATTAAAAGTGCTGATGTGAGTATAACTTTTTTCATAGCGTTTATTTTTTTAATCAGAAAACAGAATTTGTGCCAATTTTATATAATTATCGCACAAAATTAGTTTTTTAATTGAAGAACCATTGATCTAATGAGTTTTAGACAATAGAAAAAAACCGAACCACTATGGACTAAAAGTAACATAAGTTCACTTGAGAATAAAATTCAATAACTATCAAAATAGATAGAAATTAGATTTACGAGAATAGACCATTTATCTTATATCCAATAATTGATTTATCGTATTATTTTTAGAAACCAGATCCGATGAATATTCAGATAGCATAGTTTTAACTCAATCTCAGACCAATAAACTAATTACTTCAGAATGGTCTCGGGTTTAGATACTTTGAATTCTAGAAAATAAAACATCTTTATAATCAAACACTTACACAACCTTATCAATCACATTTTTTAAATCTGCTCTTGAATGAATTCCCGAAGCCCTCCAGCTGATTTCCCCCTGTTTGAATAATAAAAATGTGGGTACACCTTTAACTTTATATTTTTGAGAAGCCGCTTGATTTTTATCGACGTTGATTTTTATTACACGTAGCTTTTCTCCATACAGATTTTTGATTTCTTCAATAATCGGATTCATTGTTTGACAAGGTCCACACCAATCAGCATGAAAATCAACCAAAACCGGAATATCACCTTTTATTATATCTTTGAAACTACTCATAATTTTGATTTTTTTGTTGATGTTTTATTTTTGCTTCTGGATTATATCCATTAAATATATTTATCCAAATTAACCTTCCTGCTCTATAACTTAAAGGGGCCAAAACAATTAATACCACCAAAATATTAATAATGTAGACCCAGTAAGGAGTGTCCTGGTAAATCAAATAGGTAAGCACGAAAGTCGCAACCGAAAACGCTACAGTAACTGCATAGGAGGCATACATAGCACCATAGAAAAAACCATTTTCCTTTTCAAATTTATGACCACATTCACTACAATGCTCGTGCATTTTGTCGAACTTCTTCAAATTAAATATTGAATTGTATTTAAATACCTTTCCTTCAAGGCATGTAGGACAAGAATTTGTCAATACACTTCTAACTCTACTGTTTTTCCAAGCCATATTACAAAGATACTAAGAATAGCAATAAATATAAAGTGACTTTTATCACATTTCAAGGGGTTTCCACCCTTTAGTGAAAGTAAAATTATCATTATTCAATTTATTATGATCTAAACTTTTCGATAGCTTTTAAAACGCTTGGTTACCTATTATTTTATAAAAAAATTAACCCAAAAAACTCAAATGCTTTGTCTCTCATTTAAAAGATAAATTGTTATAGCTTGTCTAATCTAAAAATATCATCGAACTTTGCACCTCAATTTATGGAAGACAAAAAGAACATACGCGCTTTATCAAAAGCAGAATTAAAGAAAGAGTTCACCGAAATAGGTGAAAAGTCATTTCGTGCTACTCAGGTATATGAGTGGTTATGGCAAAAAAACGCTTCTTCTTTTGATGAAATGACAAATTTGAGTGTAAAACTCAGAGGCCATTTAAATAACAATTTTTTTATTGATCACATTTCATTAGATGAGCAACAAATTTCTCAAGATAGAACTATAAAGTGTGCATTTAATGTTGGTGTAGGTAAAGTTGTAGAAGGTGTTTTAATTCCTAGTAAAACAAGAATGACTGCTTGTATTTCTTCTCAAGTGGGTTGTAGTTTGGCGTGTAAATTTTGTGCAACTGGAAAATTAAAATTACTCAAGAACTTATCTGCTGGAGAAATTGTAGACCAAGTTGTTTACCTTAAAAACCTTGCGGAAAACAAATACACTCAGAACTTGAGTAATATAGTTTATATGGGAATGGGCGAGCCGCTTTTGAACTATAAAAACATGATGGACAGTATCCAGAAAATCACATCAGAAGATGGCTTGGGAATGTCGCCAAAAAGAATTACAGTTTCAACTGCTGGAATTGCAAAAATGATCAAGAAACTAGGGGATGATGAAGTAAAATTCAATCTAGCTATCTCTTTACATGCCGCTAATGACTTAAAGCGTGATAAGATCATGGCCATCAACGAGACCAATAATCTCGAAGCTTTGGCTGAAGCTATTGGTTATTTTTACGGAAAAACAGGTACACGCGTAACCTATGAATACATTATTTTTAAAGATTTCAACGATGAATTAGAGGACGCCCAAGAATTAGCTGAATTCTGTAAAATCGTACCTTGTAAGGTGAATATTATTGAATACAACACCATTGATGAAGGCGAATTCCAGCAAGCAGATGCCCAAAAGGTTGATCGTTTTGCTGCTTATCTTGAAAGTAAAAACATCATTGTGAATGTTCGCCGAAGTAGAGGAAAAGATATTGATGCCGCATGTGGACAATTGGCCAATAAAAATGAAGTGGTTACTGAGAGAATGCTAAAGTAAATAATTATGAATTGACAATTTTTAATTACGAATTCGTAATTGATAATTCGTAATTGATTCTTAATTTAATCGCATGTTTGAAGTCAACATAAACGCTGATTTAGGAGAAATGGCTGGCCAAGATGAGGCAATAATGCCGTATTTGAGTTCATGCAATATTGCCTCTGGTGGTCATGTTGGCAATAGTGAATCAATTCGAAAGACTATTTTACTCGCTCAACAACACGATGTAAAAATTGGAGCACATCCCTCCTATCCAGATTCAGAAAATTTCGGTAGAGTTCGACCTAATATTAGTGATCATCAATTACGCAGAAGTTTGAAATCTCAACTTCGTACTTTTTATGAAATTGCAAAAAAATCAAAAGCTGAGGTAAATCACATCAAACCGCACGGTGCGTTGTATCATGATGTGGTAAATAATGAAAGAATCGCCGATTTGTTTTTAGGTATTTTAGAAGACTTACAGCTAAAAACGACGATTTACACACTAAAAAATGGATTTTTACATCAAAAAGGAAGAGAAAACCATAAAATTCTTTTCGAAGCCTTTATTGATCGAAACTACAATTCTGACTTGAGTTTAGTTAGTCGAACAGATAAAAATGCACTCATTGAAAAACCATCAAATGTTTGGAATCAACTTTATAAAATGGCATTTTTAAAAAAAATTAATGTAATTTCGGGTGAATTGATAGATATAAATGCAGATACATTTTGCATTCATGGAGATCATCCTAATGCGTTAAATATTTTAAAATACATTCAAGCAGAATTAGAAAAGATGTAACAATGAAAAAGAAACCCACTATTTCACGATTTGGAGACCATGGGATTCTCATACGCTATCCTGAGAGAATTGACAATAAAATCCATAAAGTTCTCACCCAATACACGCATTATTTATCTAAATCATTGTCAGACTTAATTGATGGATTTACAATTGCTTATCATGAAAGCGCCTTCTATTTAAAGCGCGAAGTCTCAGTTGATGAAGCAATAGAAATATTTGTTAAAAAATTTAATCAAGCCAATTTAGCAGAAGAATTTGAAGAAACATCTATAATTTATCGTATTCCTGTATGTTATGAAGCACCTTTCGCATTAGATATCGAAGAAATTGCTACAGAAAAAAAAATTAGTGTGGATAAAGTAATTAAAATTCATACTCAACGTTTATACCCCGTTTATTTTATTGGATTCTTACCGGGCTTTCCATATCTAGGTGGAATGAGTAAAAAAATAGCTCATCCGAGAAAAGGAAGTCCACGTAAAAAAGTAGAACCAGGTTCGGTTGGAATAGCCGGAACACAAACCGGAATTTATCCGTGTGAATCCCCTGGAGGATGGAATATAATTGGTAGAAGTCCATTAAACTTTTTCGATATTCATAAAGAAAAACCTTCACTATTGAAAGCTGGTGACCACCTGCGTTTCGAAGCTATTGATTACGCAACATATAAACAGATTGAAGAGCAAGTCAAATCTGGCAGTTATATAATTCAGAAAAAAATCTACAAATGATTAAAGTTATTCAGCCTGGAACACATAGTACCATTCAAGATGGAGGAAGAATTAACTTTCGAAATCAGGGAGTTCCAATAGGTGGAGCTATGGATCATCACGCATATTTTTTGGTCAACCATTTGTTACAAAATGAGGAATTCGCTCCAGTTATTGAATTTGCCATCAATGGTCCATCATTGTATTTCTACGGTCAAACCTTTATTGCACTATCAGGGGCAGAGTTTCATGTTAAGTTAAACGGGAAAAAAATTTCGCAGAACACACCAATTCATGTTCCAGCAGAAAGCACCTTAGAAATTGGACATGTTTTTAAAGGCAATTTCGGTTATATTGCCGTTTTAGGAGGATTCAAAATTGAGAAAGTATTGAATAGTTCAAGTTTCAATCCCTTTTTACTCCCTTCTGCTAAATTAACTAAAGGAATGCAATTGGCTTATGTGAAAACTAAATTTAAGAATACCGAATTCAATTCACGTGTAACCCCAGTTCATGATAAATTTTGCAGGACAAAAATGGATGTTTATCCAGGTCCTGATTTCAACTTACTAAGTTTGGAGCAAAAAGAAAAATTAATAAACCAAAAATATTATGTAGCTCCAAACAGTAACAGAATGGCAGTTAAATTAGGAAATGTTCCCGAGATCAGCGCACCAGAAATTATAACAGCTCCAGTTCAACCAGGTACTGTCCAACTCACACCTTCTGGGGAATTGATAATATTGATGAGAGACGCCCAAACAACTGGAGGCTACGCAAGGGTTCTTCAACTCACTGATCACGCTATGAATAGTTTATCACAATGTGAAATTGGGGAAAAATATGAGGCCACTTTTCATTTAATTTAAATTTTTCATTATCCTATTGTTACATAAGCTTGGTTATTAAATACAACTATAGAATTTTCGCACATCATTTCTCCACAGCTTGTAATGATTCGTTTTCATCAACTTACTGACAATCTGTGATTAAAAAATCAAAACACTTGTTTCAGACGATCTCGAGTTACCATATAAATTCTTCAAACGTTAAGAACTACAGGCTAAGCTACCTTAACATTTAACCATTGATAATTAAGCATTAATTCTTATCTTTGCAACTCGAAAAATTAAGATAATCGAGCGATTGCTCATAAAACAAAATAAGGTATGGCACCGATTAAATCAAACATCATTTACACGCTAACGGATGAAGCTCCAATGTTGGCAACACATTCTTTATTGCCGGTAATTCGTGCATTTGGAAGTCAAGCTGGAATCGAATTTGAAACTAGAGATATTTCCTTAGCTGGAAGAATCATTTCAAAATTCCCGGAATTATTAACTAAAGACCAGCAAGTTGCTGATGATTTAGCGGAACTTGGTGAATTGGTGAAAAAGCCTGAGGCAAACATTATCAAATTACCAAACATTTCAGCTTCTGTAACTCAAATCAAAAAAGCAATTAGCGAATTGCAGTCTCACGGTTATCCATTACCTGATTACCCAGATGAGCCTAAAAATGATGATGAGAAAGCCATCAAAGCTAAATATGACACGGCAAAAGGTAGTGCGGTAAATCCTGTTTTACGTGAAGGAAATTCAGACAGACGTGCACCAAGAGCAGTTAAGGAATACGCTAAGCAAAACCCGCATAGAATGGGAGCTTGGAGTTCAGAATCTAAAACGCACGTTTCTACAATGAAAGAAGGTGATTTTAGATCAAACGAGAAATCAGTTACTTTAGAAGAAGCAACCAAAGTTCGTATAGAATTAGAGGCTAACGGAACAAAAAAGAACTTAAAAGAAGATTTAAATTTACTTAAAGGTGAGGTAATTGACGCTACTGTAATGAGTAAAAAAGCGTTGATTAAATTCTTGGAAGAACAAGTGAAGGATGCAAAAGCCAAAGGAGTTTTATTTTCACTCCACATGAAAGCAACGATGATGAAGGTTTCTGACCCTATCATTTTTGGTCATGCTGTTCGTACTTTCTTTAAACCAGTTTTTGATAAACATGCTACCACTTTTGATAAAATTGGTGTAGATGTTACCAACGGTTTAGGTGATTTATTGAGTCGAATCGATGATTTACCAGATTATGAAAAAGCAGACATCCAAAAAGATTTGGATGATGCAATGGAGAATGGACCTGCTATTGCAATGGTTAATTCGGATAAAGGAATTACAAATTTACATGTACCAAGTGACGTAATTATTGACGCTTCAATGCCTGCAATGATTCGTACTTCTGGTCAAATGTGGAATAAAGAAGGTGAACAACAAGATACTAAAGCTGTGATTCCAGATAGTTCTTATGCGGATGTCTTCCAAGCAACAATTGATTTCTGTATTGAACATGGAGCTTTTGACCCAACCAAAATGGGTAGTGTTTCAAACATTGGTTTGATGGCTCAAAAAGCAGAAGAATATGGTTCTCATGACAAAACTTTTGAAATTCCAGCTAATGGAACTGTTCGTGTGATTGATGCAAATAACAATGTTCTTACTGAGCACACAGTTGAAGAAGGAGATCTTTGGAGAATGTGTCAAGCTAAAGACGAACCAATTAAGGACTGGGTAAAGTTGGCAATTAATCGTGCAAAATCAAGTGGTCTTCCAGCAGTATTTTGGTTAGACGAAAACCGTGCACATGACCGTGAGTTAATCAAAAAAGTAAACTTGTATTTAAAAGATTACGATACCTCATCACTTGCAATTCAAATTATGTCTCCTGCTAAAGCAACAATGTTCTCATTGAAACGTGTAAAAGAAGGAAAAGACACAATTTCTGTAACAGGAAATGTTTTACGTGATTACTTAACAGACCTTTTCCCAATTTTAGAATTAGGAACTAGTGCGAAAATGCTTTCTATTGTTCCATTAATGAATGGTGGTGGTTTATTCGAAACTGGAGCGGGTGGATCTGCGCCAAAACACGTTGATCAATTAGTTGAGGAAAATCACCTTCGTTGGGATTCACTAGGTGAATTCTTAGCATTGGCGGTTTCTTTAGAGCATTATTCAGAAGTTACTGATAATTCAAAAGCTAAAGTTTTAGCAGAAGCATTGGATAACGCGACTGTTAAATTGTTAATGTCTGGAAAATCTCCTTCTCGTAAGGTAAATGAACTTGACAACAGAGGAAGTCACTTCTACTTAGCTTTGTATTGGGCACAAGAATTAGCAAACCAATCAGTTGATGCTGAATTAAAAGCGAAATTTGAACCTATTGCCGCTAAATTGACAGAAAACGAAGATAAAATAGTTAAAGAATTGAACGAAGTTCAAGGAAGTCCTGCACCAATCGGAGGTTACTATAATGCGCCAGAAGCCAATATTACAAAGGTAATGCGTCCAAGTGCTACATTAAATGAAGTATTGAAATTTTAATAGGATTGCCGCTTATTTAGTAGGTAGACCCTAATAAAGAAAGCCTACTAAATTTTAAAATATAATTCAAAACACCTCGTAGATTAATTTCTACGGGGTGTTTTGATTTTAAAAGAAAACTGCAAACATTAGTATTACCATAAACGTTTTTAACCGTTAAAAACGACTACACCCCTTCTATTGCTAGAGTTTAAAAACTAAGAGTTGGATTGCTAATTGATTTTAGAACTCACTTTGGTTTTAAAATTCATAGTAACATCCAACAGTAGAAAATGTCATTACTATTTGGAGATTGTCTCTTCAAAGTATTTACTCCCTAAGAAAACGGAAAAACTGCCGAAACCTTGGATTCTAATAAGCGTTTTTAACCGTTATAAACGACTACACCCTTTATATTGCTAGAGTTTAAAAACTAAGAGTTGGATTGCTAATTGGGTTTAGAACTCACTTCGGATCAAAATTCAAAGTAACATCCAACAGTAGAAAATGTCATTACTATTTGGAGATTGTCTCTTCAAGGTATTTACTCCCTAAGAAAACGGAAAAATTGCCGAAACTTTGGATTCTAATAAGCGTTTTTAACCGTTATAAACGACTATGCCATTACTACTACTACACTTCAAAAACTCTAACTTGGATTGCTAAACTAATTTTACCCGCCAAGTTCATTCACGAATTCAAAATCGAAACAGATTTTTCTATGAACCTATTTACGAATTTCTTGGATATTATTAAATATTGTTTCTGCTAAATCGTCAGTAGCAAGATCGTTAGTATCTGTACCAAAAGGTTCTTCGATTTCTTCAGAAATATATTCCAATCCAACAAAAATATAAAACACCAATACTGTTACTGGAATTGACCAATAATGCAAATTCGAAACAAAAGCAAATGGCGCCATAGCGACTACTATGAAAATTAGTTTTTTCAAAAATAAATTATAACTGTAAGGAATGGGTGTATTTTTAATGCGTTCACATGCGCCAAGAGAATATGAAATAACTCGCAATTCCTCATCCAAAATAATCGCATCTTCATGAGAAAGCTCACCTTTCTTTTTTAACTTCTGAACTTCCATATACAACTCACTTGAAATGGCATTCGGGATGTGCTTTTTCCCAATAATTTTTCGCTTCAAATCTTCATTTAATGGTAACTTTTCGATTTCCATTTGATCTCTTAAATGAAAACGCATTGAAGAAGGATATGCAGCAATATAATCAAACAAATTATTCTTTTCATCCTTATTTTTGTCATCAATCATCGACTTTACTTTCATAGCGAATACACGACAATTATTAACCAAAGCTCCCCATTGTTTTCTTCCTTCCCACCATTTATCATAAGCAGAATTAATACGGAAAACTAACAATAATGAAAATGCAAAACCAATAAATGAAAACACATCATTCACAGATTCAAAGAAGGTAACTGCATCTTCCCAATATTCTCCTTCGAGGTAACCAACTCCGGTTGCATACAAAGCAACCATAACGATTTCCTTTCTAAATGTCCAAAAAGTATCTGATTTCTGAAATTTTAAAACGTGTCTGAACCAAGTTTTGGGATTGTATTTTATCATTTAACCAAATATATAAATAATGTGATTTAAATAAACATTTTTGGATGGGTCTATGCCATGTTACTCAACAATGCTTTTCGCATTTAATATTTATTCATTCTTCTAACAAAGAAGCAATTACTAAAACAATGAAATACTAATTCCCAGCTCCAATGGTGTCAAATCAGCGCTCCCACTTCCTGTAAATAATGGCGAGAAATAATATGCTCCATAGATTGCCCAATTACGAATTCCAATTCTAACTGTTGCACCATACCTCAATGGATTTGAATCTGCAAAATTATATTGTTTTGTAGCATAGTTTTTACCCTCTATTCTTTCCGTAACTTTCGAAAAGGAATTTAATCGATACCCTATCTTTCCTCCCACCATGAATTTAAAATGCTTATATCCTTTGGTTCTGAATCTTAGTTCTAACGGAATTTCAATATAGTTTGCTCCAAATTTTGAACTTTTTGGTTCATTTCCCTCAGGAAAATCTGATATAAGCGTGTTTTCATTCTCAAGATCTCTGGTAAATTGAATTTTGCTTTTGTTATTGTAATGACTGAAACCTATCCCCCAACCGAAGCTCAAGGTGTTTCTATTGGTCATTACAACGTCAAACATTAATGAAGTATTGAACCCAATTGATGCGGCTGGACTTGATAAATAATCTCTATCTCCATACCAATCATTATAAACCACATCAACGATTAAACGATCATATTTACGAAGTTTTTCAGCATCATAAGGTTCTAAACCACTGAAAAACCACATTACTCCAGGTCTAAATCGAGAATATAAGCCCTCCTCCTTAGTTTGGTATTGACCAAAAAGTGTTGTAGAGTAAAAAAAAAGAATTATCAATAAACTTAAATTTTTCATGCCTCTTTTCTTAATTCACGAATATATTGTTCAAAAGTCCAAGAGCTCGAGATAGCTTCCTCAATAGTTTTACGAGATGTCCATTTCAATTCTTTATTCACTTTATCAGTATTGGCAAAGATTTCCTTTATATCTCCATCTCTTCTTGGTCCAAATTTATATGGCAATTCTTTTCCTGTAATTTTTTCAAAGGCTTTAATCATTTCTAAAACACTGGTTCCTTTACCTGTGCCTACATTGAAAACCTTTGGATTAACTTCATTTGAATCTGACATTTCTAATGCCGCAACGTGTGCTTCTGCCAAATCAACAACATGAATATAATCTCGAATACAAGTTCCATCAGGTGTATCATAATCCTTACCAAAAACGGTCAATTCATCTCTAACTCCAGCTGCGGTTTGTGTAATAAACGGCAATAAATTATTTGGTTTTCCGTCTGGTTCTTCACCAATTGTTCCACTTTCATGAGCTCCTACAGGATTAAAATAACGCAATAAAGTTGCTTTAACGATTGGACAGCTCTTAACAAATTGTTCAATCATTTCTTCACTCACTTTTTTAGTAAATCCATAAGGTGAATTATAGGATACCGGACTTTGTTCATTGACTGGAATTTGCTTTGGATCTCCATAAACCGTGCAGCTAGATGAGAAAACAAAGCTTTTTACCTCAAATTCCTTGGCTAGTTCTAGCATACTGATTAAACTGCCAAAGTTATTATCAAAATACATTAGTGGTTTTTCCATTGATTCCCCAACCGCTTTATCGGCAGCAAAATGAATTATTCCTTCAATTGGAAATTGACTAAAAACACCTTTTAGCCTGAAAGTGTCTTGACAGGCAACATTAAAATAAATTATTTCACTATTCGTGATTTTCTCCAACCTCAGAATAACATCTTTATTAGAATTTCTAAAATCATCAATTATGATTGGCGTATAGCCTTTTTCTATTAAAGCTACAACAGTGTGAGAACCTATGTAACCTGCTCCACCTGTTACTAAAATATGTTTTTTCTCAGTATTCATAATCCAAAAATAAGAATTTAGAAATAGATAATGAGTTAAAAGTTTACAAAGGGATAATTCGTGTCTGTTTCCGACCAGACACAAGTGAACACAATTCATCATTGTTTGGAGTTATTCTGAGTATCGTTTAAACATGATCCTCATGCCATGACCAATTCATAAACAATTGTATTAATTTCGCGTGATAGAAAAAAATCAGTTTTCAATTAAAATGAACAAGCCAGAATTCGATTTCAAAAAGCATCAAAACTTTTCAAAAAGTTGGAAAATGTTGATCCGTTTTTTAATTTATTCGATCATTATTACTGTTCTATTATTCCTCATCTTTTTCAACGACCAATCAAGTAAATCTGAAAAAGAAATTGATCAGATTGATTTAAATATGGAAAATATTGAATTGGAATAAATCAATTTCTCTAGGGATTCTTCTATCAACTATAAAATCCAGTTACTTTTGTATATCCATAAATGGCAAAATAAATTCTAGATATGATTTCTCCTTACGACGATACTTACTTTATGCGCAAAGCCATTGATGAAGCACTAAAAGCTTATGAATTGGATGAAGTACCTGTTGGAGCTATAATCGTAGCTAACAACCAAATTATTGCGAAAGGACATAATCTTACCGAGCAATTGAATGATGTTACTGCTCATGCCGAAATGCAAAGCATTACTTCTGCAGCTGAATCTCTAGGCGGAAAATACCTTAAAAAATGTACACTGTATGTTACTTTAGAACCTTGTGTAATGTGTGCAGGAGCACTAAATTGGTCTCAAATTAGTAAAATAGTCTATGGTGCAAAAGATGAAAGACGCGGAGCATTGCGCTATGAAAACATTTTACACCCAACAACAGAAATTGTGGGTGGAATTCTCGCTGAAGAATGCTCTGATTTAATGAGGAATTTCTTTAAAAGTAAACGCTAAATAGATTGATTTAGATGAGTTAGGTTGACTAACAACGAATTTCATAAC
The DNA here is from genome assembly GCF_003025005.1 of Brumimicrobium mesophilum. Lineage (GTDB taxonomy): Bacteria > Bacteroidota > Bacteroidia > Flavobacteriales_D > Crocinitomicaceae > Brumimicrobium > Brumimicrobium mesophilum. The sequence goes on along the minus strand of NZ_PVSS01000011.1, from coordinate 92,916 downwards.
ATCGTTTTCCAGCTTCACAAAAAACACAAAACAATTCCTATATAAACTCATTTTCAAAGAATCCATTTAACTTAGCGCTCATATTTTAAAATTCCATGGGTAACCCTTTAAAGAAATTAGCAGGACAAACAGCGGTTTACGGCTTATCGAGTATCGTAGGACGATTGTTGAATTATTTGTTGGTTCCCTTATATGTTTCCGTTTTTATAGAACCCTCCGATTACGGAGTGATTTCTGAACTTTACGCATGGATTGCCTTCATAATGGTTTTGCTAACATTTGGAATGGAAACCGCTTTTTTCAAGTTTCTTTCTGATCACCCCCAGAATAAAGAAAAGATATTTAGAAACTCTATGCTGAGCATAGTTCTCATTAACGCTATCTTTCTCCTATTAGTCTTGGTTTTCAATGGTCCGATTGCAGACGCAATGCTCTTTTCCGAAAATCCAGAATACATTATTCTGCTTGCGACAATTGTGGTCATCGATGCCACCTCAGCCCTTCCGTTAGCCAAGCTTCGTGCAGAAGAAAAAGCCAAGAAATTTGTTACTATTCAGCTGACTGGAATTGGGTTGAATATTGGGTTGAATTTAATCCTCATGTTACTTGTTTTTGAACCTAAGGTAGATGACGCAGAAGTGGGGATTCGTTTTATTTTAATCGTTAATTTGATCGCATCACTGGTGAAACCTATCTTTTTATACAAAGATTTTATTTCATTAAAATGGATCTGGGACACAGAATTATTGCGTTCTATGTTCAAATATAGCTTCCCAATTGCCATTGCTGGATTCGCTTTTATTATCAATGAAACTCTGGACCGAATTTTACTAAAACACATTACTTTCCAAAATTCCATTGGTGAATTAACCACGGAAGCCGCATTAACTTATGCTGAATCTCAGGTTGGAATTTACAGTGCAAGTTATAAACTAGCGATGTTGGTCACGATTTTTTTACAAGCTTATCGTTATGCTGCAGAGCCATTTTTCTTTGCTCAATCAAAAAGTAAAGACAGGAACAAAACCTATGTTAAAGTAATGAATTACTTCGTAGGAGCAGTTTTCCTCAGCTTTTTAGGGGTTTCTTTAAATATTGATATTTTCAAATATTTTATTCCTAATCCAGATTATTGGGAAGGATTAAGAATTGTTCCTATACTGCTGTTGGCCAACGTGTTTTCAGGAATTTACATCAATCAAAGTATTTGGTATAAATTGAGCGGACAAACAAAATTCGGAGCTTATATCGCCATGGGTGGAGCAGTTTTGACCATCACATTAAACTTTATTTTTATTCCAATTTATGGATATATGGCGTGTGCTTGGGCAACATTCTTTGTTTATGGTGGTCAAATGGTAGCTTCCTATTTACTTGGTCAAAAACACTACCCTATTCCATACAATCTCAGAAAGTTTGGATTGTACAGTATTGCTGCTATTCTTATCTATTTCATTCTTATGTGGATTGACATTGAAGCGGGGGTTTTACAATTTATTATTCACAATATTTTCATATTATTCTACGTTGGATTGGTCTATTGGATGGAAAAACCAAAAGCAGTTGCTAAATCCCATTAATTCAGATTATCTTTGCACTTTATTAAAGTAAATACACAGAGAAACTTCTTCTAAATGTTACTAGCAAAAGGAAACGTTCATAATCGTTTAGTATTTATTGATATCGCAAGATCCATTGCGATATTAATGATGTTGGAAGGACATTTTATTGTGATGGCTTTAACCGAAAATCACAGAGGAAATGATTTACTATTATATGATATTTGGCGATTCACCCGTGGTTTAACAGCACCATTATTTTTTACCGTTTCAGGATTAGTTTTTACTTATCTTTTAGTGCGTAAAAAAGAACCATTTTTCAAAAACAAACGTGTCAAAAAAGGGTTGAACAGAGGTCTAAAATTAATTCTTTGGGGTTATGCGCTGCAACTCAATCTGTATTTTATTTTTAAAGGAGTGATAGAAAATGGTTCTTACACTTTTAGTGGTTACATGTATATTTTCCACGTTTTACAATGTATTGGAGCCTCTTTAATCACAGTAATCCTACTTTATGGACTAAATCGCTTAATCAAAGTCGTTCCTTTAACTTGGTGGTTTGGTATTTGCGGTACGCTTGTTTTTATTTTAAGACCCACCATTTACGCCTTAGATTTCTCAGCATTTCACCCATTGATTGAAAACATCTTTGTCTCAACCTCTCGAGAGGTAGCTTTCAAATCAATATTTCCATTATTTCCATGGGTGGGGTTTGTAATTTTTGGAGCGATGATAGGCGCATATGTAAGCAAGAACCCTGACAAAGTTTACACAAACAAGTTTCCTTTGATGCTCTTTATTACTGGATTAGTTTTAAATTTATTTTCAGACAACATTTTAAAAATAATCCAACCTGCTTTATTAAATATTTCAGGGATAAAACCATTCTATGGATTAGGTTATTTATTTGCTAGATTTGGACAAGTAATTTGGGTTCTTGCCGTCATTATTTTCTTAGGAAAGCACAAACGCTATTTAAGGATTGTCTACCACAGAAAATTAGCATTCTTAAAAAGCTGGATTATACCAATTACTTTTGGTATTTCAGGATTAACAATCATTTTTTACACTTTACTTTCAGGAAATGAATTCACAATTCTCCCTACTTTTTCTCTCTATGCTTTGGGTCACTTATTCTTATTTATCTCTGTAATAATAATCACTGCGAAACTTGTCAATTGGAATTATAACTTATTCATTAAAGTTGGTCAAAATACGCTTTCAATTTACATTGTTCACGTAATCATTCTTTACAATGGCTTGTTCGGATTTGGATTAAGTACTTATCTCGACAAAAATTTAACTCCATGGTTTTCAATAATTGGAGCAATTGGATTTATCATGACATTCGTATATTTCGTAAAGTATATTGAAGTATTTCAAAAGTATTATGATAAATTATTCTTTTGGAAAAAAAGAAATTAATCGCTAAAGCCTGATTAGAAACCATAGGTCCTTAAAATAACAGTTGAAATGGTGGTAAAACAATTGTTTGAGAAACTTATTCCAAATGATAAATTTCCATCACGTTTTTCATTATTTCAGAGTAATTAATGTTTAAATCAATCAATTTTCCAGAGTGAATATCAAAAACCCAACCATGTACTTGGATTCCTCTACTTCGAAATGCTTTTTGAACTTCCGCAGTTTTAATTACATTGATACATTGTTCTGCAACATTTAACTCAACCAATCTTTTATAGCGAGATTCATCATCAGAAATCCCCATCAATTCTTCCTTGTGAGTTCGATAAACATCTCTAATGTTTCTTAACCATGGATTAAGTAAACCCAAATCTTGTGATTCCATTGCAGCTTTTACTCCACCACAATAATAATGACCGCAAACCACAACATGACTCACTTTTAAATGGGCAACAGCGTAATTTATTACAGACATCGAATTTAAATCTGTATTCGGAACCATGTTTGCTATATTTCTGTGTACGAAAGCTTCTCCAGGAGAAACTCCCATTAACTCTTCAGCAGTTACTCTACTATCTGAGCACCCAATATAAAGAATATCAGGACTCTGCCCTTTTGAAAGATTGTCAAAATAATTGGAATCAACATCTAATTTTGACTGAACCCATTCTTCGTTGTTTTTGAAAATATTATTTATGTCCATTGTTGTTTATTTTAATGAAACGAATGTAATCAAATAATAATTGTCACCTAAGTCTCATGTATGAAAACAATTGTTTTCATACAGTAGTTAATTCATATTGCATCATCAACATTTAAACTTTGTATTAAAGAATAATAAAATTGTTCCTTACACTTTAGCCACTCATAATTCACAATTAAGAGCGGTATCATAAAAATCATTAAAGAATCTTTCATAAATCAAGAAAACCGTATATCTAAAAAGGAATTTCAGTAAAAAAAGTTAATTTTGAAGCCTGTAAAAAAATGGAATTCATTTCATTAATTCACAGGAAGCGTTCAATAACTAACAGATAGGGAAAAATGAAAGTAAAAATCATTAATCGTTCGAAACATGAATTGCCAAAATATGAAACAAAAGCTTCTGCTGGCGTGGATTTAAGAGCAAACATAGAGGAAACGTTTACACTTCAACCTTTGGAGCGTACATTAATAAAAACTGGGTTATTTTTAGAAATCCCTGAAAAATATGAAGCCCAAGTTCGACCAAGAAGTGGCTTAGCAATAAAGCACGGAATTACTTTATTGAATAGCCCTGGAACAATCGACGCAGATTATCGCGGAGAAGTTGGGGTGATTATGGTGAACCTTTCAAAAGACCCATTTGTAATAGAAGACGGAGACCGAATTGCTCAACTTGTTTTTTCAAAAGTAAAGCAAGCTGAATTTATATTAACTGAAGAATTATCAGATACCGACCGCGGGGAAGGCGGTTTTGGAAGCACTGGAAAAAAATAAATTATGAAAATTATAGTACCAATGGCGGGAAGAGGTTCTCGTTTAAGACCACACACTTTAACAGTACCTAAACCACTAGTTCCGGTAGGAGGAAAACCAATTGTTCATCGTCTTGTTGAAGATATCGCAGGAGTTTGTAGCGAGCCAATTGAAGAAATTGCTTTTGTAATTGGTGATTTTGGAGCTGAGGCCGAAAAAGAATTATTGCAAGTTGCTGATAGTTTAGGAGCGAAAGGAAGTATTCATTATCAAACCGAGCCATTGGGAACTGCACATGCTGTTTTGTGTGCTAAAGAGAAGTTAGACGGACCTGTTGTTGTAGCATTTGCAGATACTTTGTTCAAAGCAGACTTCAAAATTGACCCAAACGACGATGGAATTTTATGGGTAAAACAAATTGATGACCCTTCTGCTTTCGGAGTAATTAAAATGAATGAAAAGAATGAAATTATTGATTTTGTGGAAAAACCGCAGACTTTCGTTTCAGACTTAGCAATGATTGGAATTTACTATTTCAAAGAAGGAGCAGATTTAAGAACAGAATTAGATTATTTAATCGAGAATGACGTAATTAAAGGAGGTGAATACCAATTGCCTGACGCTTTGAGAAGATTAACTGAAAAAGGAAAAATCTTTAAGCCTGGTCAAGTTAACGAATGGTTAGACTGTGGAAATAAAGTAGTTACCGTAAATGCGAATCAACGTGTTTTAGAATTCGATAGTGAAAAAAACATCGATATGATTGATGCTTCGGCAAAAATCAACAACAGTGTTGTTATTCCACCTTGTTTTATTGGCAAGAATGTTGTTTTAAACAATAGCGTTGTAGGACCACATGTTTCAATTGGTGCAAATTCAACTGTGAATGGTAGTGTAATTAAAAATACGATTATTCAATCTAAAACCACTGTAGAAAATGTTAACTTAATGGATTCTATGATTGGTAATCATGCGAAAATTTCGAAAACTCCAGACAATCTAAGCGTTGGAGATTACAGTACGATGGATATTTAATGAGAAAACTACTTTTTATATCATCTTTAGTTCTTTTTCCCCTTGCACCCCTTTTTGGTCAAGGGGAAAAGGAAAAATCTATGCAAGAACAAGCAATGGATGATATAAACGCGCTCTCATCTCGCGACTATCCTTACATTGAACAATTTCACCAAGCAATACGTGAAAAGATCTCGGGAAATTACTCAGAAGCTAAAAAACGTTTTAATGCTTGTTTGGAAATAAAACAAGATGATGACGCAGTCTATTTTGGCTTGGCTGAAATTGCTAAAGTTGAAAATAATTTTTCGGCGGCTCTGGAAAACTTTCAAAAAGCCTACGACTTAGATCCATCAAACCTTACTTATCTGCAAGAATTGGCCTATATCCATTTTGAAAGGGCCAATTTTGAACAAGCTGAAATTCTTTTTAAGGAAATGTGCGAACGTGAGCCTAGAAATTTGGATTTCAGATATGGGTACAGCAAGGTTTTAATTTACAACAAGGCTTACCAATTGGCAATTGATGAACTTAATACGCTACAAAGTCAAACAGGCGTAGTTCCTGAGTTGATGATCATGAAAGCCGATTTATATGTTGAAATTAAGAACTATGATAAAGCAGAAGAAACACTCTTAATATTAAAAGAAGAATATCCTAAGAACAAAGAGGTTCTAGGAAATATAATTGCTTTTTATGAGCAACGAGGAGAGAAAAAGAAAGCAATAAACCTCATCGAGCAATTAGCTCAAAACGATCCAGATAATGGAATGGCTCAATTTGTTTTGGCCAATAATCTTATCGAACAAGAAAACTATAAAGAGTTTTTAGAATTGGCTCCTGAACTTTTAAAAAATAATCAAATTGAAATAAAGCAAAAGCTATTTATTTTTAAAAAAATTCAAGATTTAAAACAAGCTGGTGACCCAATGATTTTTGATGCATCTGAGGAGTTGTATAAATCATATCCCGAAGATTTTGAAATTGCATCTAGATATGTTAAAGCATTAATCACTTCCAACCAAAGTAAAAAAGCAGTTTCAGTTGCTCGAAAAGCAACTGTTGACAACCCTAATAATTTTGAAGCTTGGAAATTAGCATTTGCAGTGGAGTCAAATTATATGGATTATCCTGCTCTTTACGAAGATGGAAACAAAGCTTTAGCACTTTTCCCCACTTTACCGGTCATTTATTTTGCAACGGCGGAAGGCGCTCTATATTCAAATAATCCCGAGGAAGCCATTCAACTTTTAGCAGCTGGAGAAATTTATCTTTTAGACGATAAAAAGAAAGAATCCCTATTCTCGATGAGAAAAGGTGAAATCTACTTTCACAACAAAGAATATAAAAAAGGAATAGTTGCATTTGAAAAAGCAATGATTAATAATGCAGATGATCAAAGTATTCAAATTGCTTATGCCTTGGCATTAAGTAAGGCAAAAATTGCTGATGAGGTTGCCAACGAAATTTTAAATAAAATAACTGAAAGCAACCAAACGCGTGATTATTTCTTAGCGAAAGCAATAATGGCTTCTAATTCTCAGAAATATAGTGCAGGAATTGAAATCTTGGAGATTGGAATAAAAAAAGAACTATACAAAGCAGAATTATTGGACTTATTGGGAGATCTTCACTTTCAAAATCAATCCTTAAACAAAGCTTTAGAAGCTTGGAAAGCTGCTCAGAAATCTGAATCAAGAAATCAAAATTTAATTAAGAAGATTAACGAAGAAAAATTATATGCTCCAAAATATTACTAAATATATTTTCTCCATTCTTTTACTTTCCTCTCTTGTTTCTTGTGGAAGTAGAAGAAATGCTGACTTAGAAAATGAAGAAAAATTATCTAAAGTTAGGGAGGAGGTTTTTGTTGATCGTCTTGATAGTTTATCTAAACAACGTCCAGATCATTATTATGCCAAGCTGAACTCAAAATACTCTGATAGCAAGTTCAATGTTTCATTTAAAACATCTATTCGAATGGTTGCCGATAGTGCTTTACATGCATTAATAACATTTGCACGAATTCCGATTTACAATGTCATGGTAACTCCAGATACCTTAACAATGGTAGACAAACGAAACAATTGTTACATGATTGAAGACATGGCTTATCTTAAAAAAACGTTTGGAATAGATTTTAAGCATAAAAACATTGAGGAATTAATTTTAGGAATGCCAGTTGCTTGGGACAAAAAGAACTTTGACTATCATTTAGTCAAAGATCCATACAACTATGTAATTGCTTCAACTACAAAACGAAGAGTTTGGCAACATGAAGACGAGAATGAGGTTAAGATTCGATATTTCATGAGCGAAGACACAAAATCTTTATCAAAGATGATTATTGATAGTCCAAAAGACACCACAACAATTACTATAAATTATTATGATCGTGAAATGCAAGAAGGTTATAGCATTCCTCAATCAGGAGACATTAATGTAGAAACCCCAAGAGATAAGTTGTATGTTGATTTTAAATACAACAAATCGAGTGTGAATGATCCAAGAGTACTATATTTGGCAATACCGAATAAATATGAAAGGTGTGAATAGATTTATTTTATTAGTTGCGCTATTGTTTTTTGCTGTTCCCTCTAACTTATGGGCACAGCCTGGTTCTCAACGTTTAAAAAATGAACAAAAAGCACTTGAACAACAAATTTCTACGACTAAGACCTTACTTGAAAAATCTAAAAAAAACACCCGACTTTCACTTGAAGAAGTAAATCTAATTGAACGTCAAGTTGAATACCGTGAGCAATTGTTGCGCAACATCGACAATCAAATTCGCTCATCCGAATTAAAAATTGAACAAAAAGAAGGTCGAATACAAGAACTAAATGCTGAAATCGAAAGGTTGAAAACGCAATATGCACAGCTTCTTCTTTATGCCTATAAAAAAAGAAATAAATACGGTGATTTGATGTTCATTTTTAGTGCAAACACTGTTGAAGAAGCATTAAAAAGAAAACTATACCTAGAAAAATTAGCTGAAATTCAACAAAAGCAAATGCGCTTAATTCAACAGAATGCTATTCTACTAAAAGAAGAGATTAAAGAATTAGATGGTGAAAGAAAGAAGCAAATTGAATTGGCCGGTCAAAAGAAAATTGAGCGAGCTGAAATAATCAAGACGAAAAAAGCAAAAGAAGAAATTTACCAGCGCTTTAAAGAGCAAGAGGATGAATTGCTTAGAGAGTTGAGAAAGCAAGAACAAGATAAAGAACGTTTAAGACAAGAAATTGCCGCTGCAATTCAAAAAGAAATTGCTACTGAACGTGCCAGAATAGAAAAAGAACGACGTGAAGCAGCAGCTGCCGAAGCTAAACGTAAAGCAGAAGAAGCTAAAAAATCTCCAAACACACCTACAGTAGAAAAAGAAGCACCGAAAAAACCTGTAAAAGAATTTTCGTTAACAGCTGAAAGCGCTTTAATTGGTGAAAGTTTCGCTTCTAATAAAGGTAAATTGCCTTGGCCAGTTGAAAAAGGTTCAATTACACAAAACTATGGAAAAAATAGCCATCCCACATTACCAGGAGTATATACTCAAAACAATGGTTTAGATATAGGAACAGCTAAAAATGCAAATGTGTTGGCTGTATTTAAAGGTGAAGTAACGAGTGTGATTAATATTCCAGGCGCCGGGAAAGTGGTGATTATTAAACACGGTGATTATAGAACAGTATATTCTAATCTTCAAGATGTTTATGTAACAAGAGGAAGTGTTGTGAATACGAAAACAGCAATCGGATCCTTGCTACCAAATCCATCTGGAGATATTTCAGTTGCGCATTTCGAAGTACATCATGTAAAAGGAAATTCTGTGAGTCAGTTGAATCCGAATTTGTGGATTGCTAAGTAGAAACGCATTTCAAACATAAAAGGTGAAATTTAGATACGCTAGACATACAAACGATTTGAATTCCATAATTAATTTTTACACCAAAATCATTGGATTAGAAAAACTAGGAGCTTTTAAAAACCACTCCTATTACAACGGAGTATTTCTTGGCTTTCCGAATAAAGATTGGCATATAGAATTTACAGAATCGAATGAAGAAGCTCTTCATATTCCAGATGATGACGATTTAATTGTATTGTATTTAGAATCGATTGAAAAAATTGATGAAATAAAAGAAAGAGCTCAGAAACTTAAAATATTTCCTGTAAAATCAAAAAATCCATATTGGTGTTTAAATGGTATCGAATTTAAAGACCCTGATGGATATGGTGTGGTTTTGACCTTGGAAAGATAAGTACAGAGTTTCTTAAGCGTTTACGAGAATTCTTAACTCATGGTTTCGGATCTAAATCTCGTAGTAGCAATAAAAAATCTTAAACGCAAAAAAGGGAACTCTTTCGAATTCCCAGTAATATTACATTAATACAGGTTCTTACGCTTTATCGTCTTCGTCGTCAAAAACTTTCTTTGGACGCATTTGTTCGATTGCTCCTAATGTAATCCAATAAGGAACAACGAATGCCATTAAGAAAAGTAATAGCCAAAAAGCCATCCCTGCAATTAAAAGAAACATAACAATACCGAAAATACTCATGATATATTATTTTTGTAAACTATTATTGTAAGTAATTACGCGGTAAAAATAAAAAATAATTTAATACAAAACGATATAACATGGAATATAGAGTAGAAAAAGACACAATGGGTGAAGTAAAAGTACCAGCAGATAAATACTGGGGTGCTCAAACTGAGCGTTCTAGAAACAATTTCAAGATTGGTGCAGAAGCTTCAATGCCATTAGAAATTATTCATGGTTTTGCTTATTTAAAGAAAGCAGCAGCTTACACCAATTGTGAATTGGGAGTTTTAGCAGAAGAAAAAAGAGATTTGATTGCTCAAGTTTGTGATGAAATTATCGCTGGTCAACACGATGATCAATTTCCATTAGTAATTTGGCAAACAGGTTCGGGTACGCAATCGAACATGAACACGAATGAAGTTATTGCCAACCGTGCACATGTAATCGCAGGAAAGAAATTGGGTGAAGGTGAAAAAACACTTGCTCCAAACGATGATGTAAACAAATCTCAATCTTCAAACGATACTTTCCCTACGGGAATGCACATAGCTATCTACAAGCGCATTGTTGAAACTACTGTTCCAGGTGTAAAACATTTACGTGACATTTTAGATCAGAAAGCAAAAAACTTTAAAGACATCGTGAAAATTGGTCGTACACACCTTATGGATGCTACACCTCTAACATTAGGTCAAGAGTTTTCTGGATATGTAGCGCAATTAGATCACGGATTGAAAGCGTTAGACAACACAATGGCTCACCTTTCTGAAATTGCATTAGGAGGAACAGCGGTTGGAACAGGAATCAACACACCAAAAGGATATTCTGAATTAGTAGCAAAGAAAATTGCTGAGTTTACAGGATTACCTTTTATTACAGCTGGAAATAAATTCGAAGCTTTAGCAGCACACGATGCATTAGTTGAAACACACGGAGCATTGAAACAAATCGCTGTTTCTATCAATAAAATTGCCAATGATATTCGAATGATGGCTTCTGGCCCACGTTCAAGCATCGGAGAAATCATGATTCCTGCAAACGAGCCAGGATCTTCAATCATGCCAGGAAAAGTTAATCCAACTCAAGCTGAAGCAATCACAATGGTTGCTGCACAAGTTATGGGGAACGATGTTGCGATTTCTGTAGGTGGAATGCAAGGTCATTATGAATTGAACGTTTTCAAACCAATGATGGCAGCTAACGTTTTGCAATCTGCTCGTTTAATCGGAGATGCTTGTGTTTCTTTCGCAGACAACTGTGCTGTTGGAATTGAGCCAAACCATGAACGTATTGAAGAATTGGTAAACAATTCATTGATGCTTGTTACTGCATTGAATACAAAAATTGGTTACTACAAAGCAGCTGAAATTGCCGGAAATGCACATGAAAAAGGAATTACATTAAAAGAATCAGCATTAGCACTTGGACATGTAACTTCTGAAGAATATGACGAATGGGTTAACCCAAGAAACATGATTGGAGAATAATTTTTGTCTAATTCAACATATACAATGCGAGAGGCTGCAACCACGATTTTAAAATCTGTTGGTTGCAGTTTTTTTTTGTAATAGAAAAGTCTATATTAGTTGTTATGTACATATTAATTTTCATAGCATCTTTATTACTGACCTTTTTGGTGTCCTTTTCGGCCTCTGGCTACTTTTCTTTTTTTATATTTAGTTTTAAGTTTGTATTCTCTGGAGTGCTATTCTTTTTCTTCACCTTATTTGTGCTCAAATTAGCCTCGAAACGAAATAAATCAATCCCCTTAAGCATTCTTCTTATCTCTATCCCACCAGTACTTATTTTAGGGATACATGTATTTGACTTTCAGCGAACTCTAATATCTTTTCCAAGTAATTTAGTTTTTATTTTAGGTATCAGCTTTGGCTTGCTTTTTCACCAAATTCAATCAAAAATTAAAAAACTAACGTTATCTACAATCTATCTCATTGCTATTTTCATCATGGGGTTAGTCTATTACCCCAAGTGGCTTCATTATCTCTCCTTTGGGAATTTTTCGGGGAATATTACTAAGGAATACAAGATGATAGAGTTCACTGGAATTAATGAGAAACAGGAAAAGGTAGATAATTCAATTTTAAACGGAAAAGTTGTAGTATTTGACTTTTGGGATACCGCATGTGGCTACTGCAAAGCAGAGTTTCCCGAATTTAAAAAGCTATCTAAAAAACATTCCTCTAATGACACCCTATTTATTGCTTACAATTACCCTTTAGAAAGAGACGATTTAGATAGAGCCCTCAATTTCTTCGATGTTGACAATACCGAAATATCTTTAATCATCCCCAACGACCGAAACTTATTTGATACACTTGGCATTAACGGAACTCCCACTTATGTAGTTGTTAATTCGTTATCAGAAATAGAATACTACGGTAATATTAAGAATTTAGAAAAGTTTCTGATATCCGACTAAGGTTCAAACAAGTTGGAATCGAAAACCTAAGCAATCTTCCTCCTTTTCACAATTAAGATAATCGTAGAAATTATAAAAATCAATAAAATAGGTATGGCAACCTTTAAGAAATCGCTTTGCTTATTATAAAAGAATGAAAATGGAAACAGCACCTCCCCATCACGTTCAATTTGAACTGGCATGTATTTGTTTTCAGGAACATTTTTATAGTATATTTTTAAATAATCACCCTTTTTGACTTTGGTATACAATTCTTTTTGATAATGCTCAAATTGTGGTCTGATTTTAAAATCTGCATTACCAATTGATATCGTTAAAACAGGAATACTGACATGTCCTAAGGCATAAAGGGCCTGAGACTTCTCTTTTATAGTATCCATTTTTACAAACAAAACCTTACCATATAAAGATCGATTAGACTCAAGCGTCCTAAAACTCAACATTATATATACTAAAAACATCCCAAATCCGATGATTGAAAGGAAAATCCCTAAGGTTTTCATAAACCTAATTTTATTTTCAACTAAATAATCAAAATAGTATTTCATGGAACGGAAATTATTAAAAAAGTTGACGACACTTGAGTTTACATGGATACTGTTTAGTTAAAAGGTCTACCGGGACGACATAGGTCTGCGCGAAAATTTTATTCGTTGTTTTCCAACGGGTTTCTTTTTTCATCGTCTACAAAAATTTAATTTATCGAAAACACCCTAAGCACAAAATTAATACTTTAACCACACAAATAATTTAAATCTTTTTAGCATTCAAACAATTCCTATGTTTTTGTGTTTAATCTATATGTGCACTCGAATAAATAATCTATTTGAATTCATTATTTTTGAAGAAATACTCATAAATAAACAAGGCACTATTTTGTTTTAATCAACAAATAAGACCGTTTAAAGAATGGATTGCTGATTATCCTCAAAAAGTCTGTATATTTCAAGTGCTAAAATATATTAAATAATTATGAAAAGAATATTACTAAGTTTTGCTATCGCTTTCGGAGCAGTTTCTTCCACATATGCACAAGAACCTTATCCTTGTCATACGGATGAAAAAACAGTAGAATATATTGAGTCTTTATCTCCACAAGAGCGAGCTCAACATATCGCTGATCAAGCTCAATACGATTTAGAAATCCAAAATTTTGTTGCTAATAACCCTCAGTTGTTAACTCCGTCAAACGGAAATCAAAGGGCAATAACTTATACAATTCCAGTTGTTTTTCACATTATCCATCAAGATGGACCTGAAAACATTTCTAATGAGCAGGTATTGAATGCGCTTCAGCACATGAACGATGATTATCAAAAATCAAATGCGCTGTGGCCAAACGTGAATCCAGCGTTTTTACCAATTGTTGCTGATGTTGAAATTGAATTTAAGTTAGCTAAATTAGACGGTAGTGGTAATTGTACTAACGGAATTACAAGAACTTTTTCTAACACAACATCAGGTGCTTCTGGTCAACAAAGAATTGCAGCTGTACAGGCAGAACATGGAAATTGGCCTGGAAATAAATACATTAACATTTATGTAGCTGAAGACATTAATGGAGCAGCTGGATATACTTACCGCCCAAATAATGGAATAGGTGCATCAATGTCAAACGGAATCCACGTTTTACATACTTATGTTGGTGATATTGGAACAGCAGGTTCAAATGGAAGACATACATTAACGCATGAAGTAGGACACTGGTTAGATTTACCACACAACTGGGGAGGTACAAACAACCCAGGATTAGCTTCAAACTGTAATGATGACGATGGAATTGCTGACACTCCAAATACTATTGGTTGGACAACTTGTAATGTCAACGGAGAATCTTGTGGTTCTTTAGATAACGTTGAAAATTTCATGGAATATTCATACTGTTCAAAAATGTTCACTAATGGTCAAAAAGCACGTATGCATGCAGCATTAAACAGCAGTGTAGGAGGAAGAAATAACATGCACATAGCTACAAATCTTTCAGCAACTGGAGTTAATTTACCGGATGTAATGTGTAAAGCGGAATTTGGAGCCAATATTCAAGAAATTTGTACAGGAGGTACAGTTTCTTTTGAAGACTTATCTTATAGTGGAGCCTCAGGGTGGAATTGGACTTTCCCAGGTGGAAGCCCGTCTGCTTCAACAAATGAAAACCCAACAGTGACTTATAATACGCCTGGTGTTTATTCAGTAACGCTATCTGCAACAGATGGAACGAATACTGAATCAGAAACTAAATCAGCTTTCATTAGAGTTTTACCAAATTCTGTTGATTTACCAGTAATGGAAAGTTTTGATTACATTCCTTCTTTAACGGGTTCTTTCTGGACAGTTGAAAACAATGGAGGTAATGCGGCATTCGAAATCACTTCTTCTGCAGCTTATACAGGAGCAAAATCTGCGAAGCTTGCCAACTTTGGTCAAAACGCTGGAAATTTTGATGCTTTATTATCAAGTCCTATTGATTTATCGCCAATAACAACTGAGACAACATTAACATTCAGATATGCCTATAGAAAAAGATCTTCTTCAAACGACGAATGGTTGCGTGTATTTATCACTAATGATTGCGGAGAATCATGGGTTCAACGTAAAACACTTAGAGGAAATGGATTATCATCTGAAGTAGCGGGTAACAATTGGACACCTTCATCAGAATCTGATTGGGTTACTGTTCATATGACTAATATCACTTCTCAATATTGGGTTGATAATTTTAGATTCAAATTTGAATTTGAGTCTGATGGTGGGAACAACTTCTATTTAGATGATATAAATATCTATTCTGGTTCTGAAAATGAAGAACCTGTATTAGCTCTTGAAAAGAATACTTTAAACTTTAAGTTTAATCTTTTCCCTAATCCTGCAGAAAATAGCGCAAACGTAACTTTCAATTTGGAAAATAGCCAAAATGTAAATGTTAGCTTGATGAACATGATGGGGCAAACAATTCAATCAAATGACATCAAAGCACAAACAGGAGACAACTTAGTTATGCTAGATACGGAAAGTATTCAAGCTGGGATTTACCTTGTAACTGTAAATATTGCAGGAACTCAGCAAGTGAAAAGACTAATTGTAAAATAAAAATTGTTTCAATGATCATTCAAGCAAGTGCTTTCTGATTATTTGAATAAATTGAATATCTAAAATGGAGCGGACATTAATTTGTCCGCTTCTTTTGTTTAAAAAACGCTGTTCACTTAAATAAATCAGCTATTTCAATTAAAAGTAGATGCTTTACAACTTAAATTAGTATAATCCTTATCTTTGCATATTGAATAAAATTTAAAACGGTTAATTAAACAACTATGAGCAATTTAGAATTGTCAGATCAAGAAATTCAACGTAGAGAAACGTTGACGAAATTAAGAGAGCATGGAATCGATCCATACCCTGCAGCCCTTTTCCCAGTAACGGATAAAGCCAAACAGATTAAGGAGAATTTCAAGGAGGACAAGGAAGTTGTGATTGCTGGTCGTTTAATGCGTCGTAAAATTCAAGGAAAAGCTTCTTTTGGAGATTTACAAGATGACACTGGAAGAATTCAAGTTTATTTTAACCGCGACGAAATCTGTCCAGGTGAAGATAAAACATTGTACAATGATGTCTTCAAAAAACTTTTGGATTTAGGAGATTTCATTGGTATTAAAGGAAAAGTTTTTAAAACTCAAGTTGGAGAAATCTCAATAAAGGTTACGGAATTTACAATGCTTTCGAAATCATTGAGACCATTACCACTTCCAAAAACAGATGCTGATGGAAATGTACATGATGCATTTACTGATCCGGAAATGCGTTACCGCCAGCGTTATGTTGATTTGGTTGTAAATCCAAACGTAAAAGAAGTATTCGTTAAAAGAAGTAAACTTTACTCAGCGATGCGTAATTACTTTAACGAAGCAGGTTATATGGAAGTAGAAACACCAGTTTTACAACCAATTCCTGGTGGAGCAGCTGCACGTCCTTTCGTAACTCACCACAATGCTTTGGATATTCCATTATATATGAGAATTGCCAATGAATTGTACCTAAAAAGATTAATCGTTGGTGGATTTGATGGGGTTTATGAATTTTCTAAAAACTTCAGAAATGAAGGAATGGACAGAACACATAATCCTGAATTTACTGCAATGGAAATCTATGTTGCATATAAAGATTACAATTGGATGATGGAGTTTACTGAAAACTTATTAGAGCATTGTGCAATGCAAGTTAACGGTTCAACAACATCAACATTTGCAGGAAATGAAATCAACTTCAAGGCTCCTTATGCACGTGTTACAATGCGTGATTCTATCATCGAATTTACAGGTTTCGACATCAAAGGAAAATCGGAAGATGAACTGAGAACGGCTGCCAAAGGAATGGGAATCGAAGTTGATGAAACGATGGGGAAAGGAAAATTAATCGATGAAATTTTTGGTGAAAAATGTGAAGGAAATTACATTCAACCAACATTCATCATTGACTATCCAAAAGAAATGTCTCCTTTGTGTAAATCACACCGTGAAGATCCAGAATTGACAGAACGTTTTGAATTGATGGTTTGTGGAAAAGAAATTGCAAATGCTTATTCTGAGTTGAATGACCCAATTGAACAAAGAGAACGTTTCGAAGATCAAGTACGTTTGGCTCAAAAAGGAGATGACGAAGCAACGGAAATGATTGACCAAGATTTCTTACGTGCATTGGAATACGGAATGCCGCCAACCTCTGGATTAGGAATTGGAATGGACCGATTAATTATGTACTTAACAAACAATGAAGCAATTCAAGAAGTACTGTTCTTCCCTCAAATGAAACCAGAGAATTTTGGAGCAAAGAAAGGACCTGAACTGAATGAAAATGAACAGTTGATTTTCGATTTATTGGCCAAAGAACAATCGATGGAGTTAAATTCGTTGAAAGATAAAACAGGTTTAAGCAACAAACAATGGGATAAAGGTGTGAAAGGTTTAACGAAGCATGGCGTAGCCAAAGTAACGAAAAACGAAGATATTTTAACTATTGAAATTATCGGTTAAACCCATATTTTCAATCTTCATAATTTAGAAAGCCACAACTTAAGTTGTGGCTTTTTTCTGGTTTAATTATGGTAAAAAACTCTATTTTTGTGTTTAAATAAAATTACACTTATGAAAAGTTTTCTAACAATACTCCTACTTTCCATTTCCCTGATTTCTTTTAGCCAATCAATTACATTAAAAAATGCATATATTCTTCAAGTAAATGAAACTACGGATGATATCATTTACCAAGGAAAATCAAAATCGAATATCACATTTTTGATAAGTGACTCCACAGTTCATCATACAGAGATTAAGAGGAAAACAGATGAAGTAATCAAAGATGTAACTTACACTATTCTTAAAAATGAAATGATAAAAAGAGTACATTCAATCACAATGCAAGCAGATGAAATGCAATATGTATTACTTATTCCTAAGAACAGAAGAAAAAAAGTTGCACTAAGCTTCAATAAAATTACCACTGTAATTTCGGGTAGAACAAAAAAGCTGGATTAACTATTGAATATCTTATAAACCAACAATATATTCTAAGCTTTCAGAGTAAGGAAAGATGATATTTAAAACAACAATTCACTTCAAGCTTAGCTAAAAAAAGCAGAATGTTAGCTGTTTTTTCATCCTTGAAATCTTCCTTTCGTTCATAACTTTTCGATATAAATCTTACCAAAAACTGGGATACATATCCCAACTTTTTACTTTTGTAGAAAATCAAAAGTAGCGTATGTTTTTAGAGCAATTTCCTGAAGATGGCAAGTTTCACGGCTGGGTAGAAGTTATTTGTGGATCAATGTTTTCTGGTAAAACAGAAGAATTAATTCGCAGATTGAGGCGTATAAATTTTGCTGGACAAGAATTGCTTCTATTCAAGCCACGAATTGACAAACGCTACAGCGAAGAAAATATAGTGAGTCATAACGGAGCAAGTTTTGAAGCAATACAGGTAAATTCATCGAAAGAAATTCTCGAACATTGGAAAAAAGAACGCATTGTAGCAATTGATGAAGCTCAGTTTTTTGATGAAGAAATTGTTGAAGTCGTAAACCATTTGGCTTCACGTGGCGTACGTGTTATTTGTGCCGGTCTAGATATGGATTTCCAAGCAAAACCCTTCGGACCAATGCCTTTTCTAATGGCTTCTGCTGAATATGTTACAAAAGTTCATGCCATTTGTATGTCTTGTGGTAACTTAGCACAGTTTTCTCACAGAAAAACAAAAGAAAAAGAACAAGTTCTGGTTGGAGCTGTTCAAGAATACGAACCACTTTGCAGGTCGTGTTATAATAAAATAGAACATTGAAACTAAATCTTACACACACAAAATTAGTCGACATTGTTTCAGGTAAAGCGGAAGCGTTATCTGAGCAACAAATCGATATTATATACTACGATACCCGACTCATTAACACGAGTAGAAACGGTGTTTTTTTCGCTTTGAGTGGCCGAAGAAATGGTCATGATTTTGTTCAGAAAGCATACGATAAAGGTATTCGTAGTTTTGTGTTAAGTAAGAAAGTCGAATTACCAGAAGATGCAGTAATTATCACGGTAGAAGATACATTGCGCGCCTTACAAGCAGTGGCCAAATACCATAGAAATCAATTTTTCTACCCTGTTTTAGCGATTACTGGTAGCTTGGGAAAAACTACAATCAAAGAATGGTTGTATTTTTTATTGTCTGAAGAATTCAACATCATTCGCAGTCCGAAAAGCTTTAATTCTCAAATTGGAGTGGCCATTTCGTTATTAAATATGACCGAAGACCACGATTTTGCAATTATTGAAGCAGACATTTCCCATCCAAATGAAATGGAGTTTATCGAAGATATGGTTTCTCCTACCCTTGGTATTTTTACCGGAGTTGGACATTTCTATCTAGATAATTTTGAATCTCAAAAAATTCATGCATCGGAACACTTAAAACTCTTTAAACATTCAAACATCACATTTTCGCTAAATGATCAAAAGAGTGCATTGCGAAGAAATAAAATCAATGCTGATTTAATTGATGTTAGCAACTGGAAAAATGTTGATTTCTCACAATTATCTTATTCGAACAATAGAATTATAGCATTGCATGTTGCTGAGTTTTTAGGAATCGATAAAGAAACTTTAAATAAAAAAGCTGCACTGTTACCTGTTCTTTCGAATAGAATGGAAGTTTTTGAAGGCCAAGACAATAACCTCATCATTAATGATTCTTACAACATTGATGTTGACGCCTTGGAACAAGCATTATCTTATCAGTTTTCATCTGAAGAACGCAAGGATAAAATTGTGGTTCTCGACCTTTCATTCGTAGATGAAAATAGGAAAAAAGCAATTTTAGATGTAGTAGATAGCTATCAGCCTACTCAATTATTTATTATTGAAAACAATCAAGTTCCGCAAGAATTACTTGAGGTAAAAAACTCCAGTATCTTATTCAAAGGTTCTTACCGTTCCAGATTGAAAGAGATGGTTCAATTGTTTAAAAATCGAAAGCACGAAACTTGGGTGGAATTCGATTTGAAAGCAATAGAACACAACATCTCCGTTTTTCAAAATAAATTACCTGAAGGAACTAAAACGATGGTAATGGTAAAAGCCTCTTCCTATGGCACTGGTGATGTAAACATTCCTCATTTTCTACAGCAACTCGGAATAAACTATTTGGGAGTTGCCTACACAGATGAAGGGACAACATTACGTGAAAACGGTATTAATTTACCCATACTTATAATGAATACGGAAATTGAAGCTTTCGAAGATCTAATCCGATTTAATTTAGAGCCTTCCGTGTTTTCGATGAGTCAATTAGATTCATTATGCAATCGTTTGAAACAAGATAATATCACTGGTTTTCCGATTCACATTACTGTAGAAACCGGAATGAACCGTTTAGGGTTTTATCCAGAAAACATCTCCGAACTAATTGAAAAATTAAAATCAACACCCGAAGTTAGGGTTAAATCGGTTTACTCTCATTTAGCAGATGCTGACAATCCGGATAATGGCTACAGTTTGCAACAAATCGAAAGTTTTAAAGCCATGAAGCTTCAGTTTGAAAAAGAATTGAATGATGATGCTATTCTTTATCATATTTTGAATAGCGAAGGAACAAGTAAATTTGGGAAAATTGCTGCTTTTGACATGGTGAGATTAGGAATTGGTGTCTTTGGATACACTTCAACTGCAAAAGAAGACGAACTTTTACCTTCGATCAGATGGAAAACCACTATTTCTCAAATAAAAACAATTGAAGCGGGAGAAACCGTAGGTTACAGCAGGACTTTTAAAGCAGATCAACCTATGGATATTGCAACTCTAAGAATTGGTTATGCCGATGGTTTTAGACGCAGTTTAAGCAATGGAGTTGGTGCTGTTTCTATCAATGGTGTGAGCTGCCCTGTTGTTGGAAATGTGTGTATGGACATGACGATGGTAGATGTGAGTGAAGTAAATTGTCAGGCTGGTGATGAAGTTGAAATCATTGGTGAAAGCATCGATATTCAACTGTTTTCTACGCGACTAAACACGATTCCTTATGAGGTAATGACGAGCATTAGTAAACGCGTTTCACGAATATACCTTAAGTAATGATTAAGGTATAACCGCGGAGTTGCACAAAGGTTTTCGCTGAGGTCGCTGAGAAGAGTTCACCTCCGGCGAGGAGAAATCAAAAATTCAACATTCGTAATTCGTAATTATTTTTCACTCCACATGTTGAACATAATAATTAGCCACAATTGATTAAATAAAAACACTTTTCCATTTAAATATTGAGTTTTGATTTTTAAAATTTCTACTACGTTGTAGAACTGGTATTTTTCTAAAACAGCCTGGTTTACGTATTTATCCAACAAGGGTTTTAGCTCATTACTTAGCCAAAGATTCAACGGAATTCCGAAGCCCCATTTTGGTCTATCGAAAAATTCTTTTGGAACATAATCGTAAAGCACTTGTTTCAACAAATATTTAGCGTCACCATCCTTTCTTTTTAGTTGTTCGTCTAGATTGAGTGAGAACTCTACCAAACGATGATCTAAAAGTGGAACCCTAGCTTCCAAACTATTTTGCATCGTTGCTCTATCTACTTTGGTTAGTAAATCTCCGGGCAAATAGTATTTTAAATCAAAAAATGATTGGTTTTCACTTACTTTTAATAAACGGTTGACCTTTCCCACAAGCAAAGGAGAGTAATCATCTTCGAAATGGAAGGTTCTCTTTAATTGTTTCGCAGAATACAGTCCTTGATCAACGGAAAAAATATGAGAGGTTAAATCATCACTTTCACCGAAATCGAAATATTGACTTGCTCTTTGATTATTTACTTTCTTAGAAACTGACAGTCCAGTTTTTAAAAACCAACGCAATGATTTTAAGGTATAAAGCCGATCAGCCCAACTGTACATTCCATAACCCATGAACTGCTCATCTCCTCCATCACCTGTCAAAACCATCGTAACTTTTTCGCTGGCCATTTTAGAAACCAAATAAGTTGGTAAAGCCGAGGCATCAGCGAAAGGTTCATCATACCATTTTGGAATTTCAGTGACTAAATCTTGAATATCCTTATGAGATAAAACAAATTCATGGTGTTTAGTTCCCAAGTGATCAGCAACCTTCTTAGCATATTCACTTTCATTAAAGCTTGCTTCTTCAAATCCGATTGAAAAAGTAGAAATTGGTTCTTTTGAAACTGATTGAGCAACTGCTGCAACAGTCGAAGAATCAATTCCTCCGCTCAGAAAAACACCGAATGGCACATCACTTTGAAGGCGAGATTTAACACTGGACTTTAACAATTCATGATATTGTGATTTCGCTTCATTTTCATCAGAAAGTTCCCTTTTTTGAACCTTTTCTTCCAAATTCCAGTAGTTTTTAATCAAAAAGTCTTCCTTATTCAATTGAATGTATGATCCTTCCTCTAATTTTCTAACTGATTTATATATCGTAAAAGGTGCTGGAATATAACCTAAACGGAAATAATGTTGCATTGCAGTTTCATCCCAATCTTTTTGGTTGATGAATGGTGCAATCGCCTTTAATTCCGAAGCAAAGTACAAGGTTTCTTCGTCCCAAGAATAATAAAGAGGTTTGATTCCTAATCGATCTCGGAAAACAAATAACTCCTCTTTTTCCTCATTCCACACTGCAAAAGCAAACATTCCATTAAATCGTTCAACGCATTTTGCACCCCATGTGATAAAAGCCTGTAAAACCACTTCTGTGTCTGAAGATGTTGTAAAAATTGCGCCTTCTTGGATCAGTTCTTCTTTTAATTCCTTGAAATTATAGAGCTCACCATTATAAACCAATGAATAATTACCACATTTTGAATGCATTGGCTGATTAGCAGCATCAGATAAATCTAAAATACTCAATCTTCTGTGACCTAGTCCGCAAGTTTTGTTTGGATTTACAAATTTCGCTTCTGCATTTGGTCCACGGTGAGCAATTTTATCTGTCATTTTAGCCAGCTGATTAAAATCAACTTTCGCTCTTCTATTTATAATTCCG
This sequence comes from Brumimicrobium mesophilum, assembly GCF_003025005.1. Taxonomy (GTDB): domain Bacteria; phylum Bacteroidota; class Bacteroidia; order Flavobacteriales_D; family Crocinitomicaceae; genus Brumimicrobium; species Brumimicrobium mesophilum. The sequence goes on along the minus strand of NZ_PVSS01000011.1, from coordinate 69,941 downwards.
GTGATTCCACACATGTTTATTTCAGTATTGAGTTGTGAGTAGGAAGTTTTGAGATGCAAGTTTGGAGTAATCGATAATTTTCATACATTCAGGTAATACTCTACTTTTCACTTATTAATGATTACTCCTTATTCCACTTTTTAATCCCTATGCCCCGCCTTGATTGTTAATTGAACCGTTTTATTGAGGGCATGTTCCATAATTGAAAAGTCAAAAGAATCTCTTCGGTGGTAAACTTTTATCCAACCCACGCTTCCAGAAAATAATTTCACTCCGATATATTTATTTCCGTTTTCCATTGAAATTTCTTCAGATGATAATCCATCATCTTGAAAAATGATTGCGTTTGATGATAAATGGTTACTGTTATCTATTTCTTCACCTTCTTCAAAAACTTTTGCCTTTTTGTTTACTTTATTCTCTACGAAAATATTATTTCCAATTCCCAAGGCCTTTACCTCCACTTTTGAATTATGATTTTTACACGAATCTGAAGTACTTATAAAATTATATGCTGTGGTATAAGTAAAACTATAATCATTTTCGCCATTTTTATCAATATCGATTTCAATACTTTGAACTGAATCAAAAGGAAAAGGGATAAACTCCCCACAACTTGGAGTATAGAGTTGAACAGCGCTATCAACAGGATTCAGAGTTAATGATGGAATAAACTTTTCGGTGGTGATATCATTTTCCAATTTCTTCAATTTTTTACACGAAAATGCAATTAGACTAATCAATACCAGAAGAAATAAAACTTGTTTCATATTCAATCTTTTATTCTCTTTATTATAGGTGAAAAATAAGCAAATTAAGCCCTATTTGGAGCCGTTTAATAAGTTCAAAAATAATCATTTCTTGCTGTTAATTCAAAAACTATTTTGCTGTTGTCAAAGTTAGACGTAATTTTGCAACGCTATGGTAAAAATCCGTGATATAGAATTGGGAGACTTCCCTTTATTACTCGCTCCAATGGAAGACGTGAGTGACCCGCCTTTTCGCGCTTTGTGTAAAGAAAATGGAGCAGATTTAATGTATACGGAATTTATTTCTTCCGAAGGCTTAATTCGTGATGCGGTAAAAAGCATTGAAAAGTTAGATATTTTTGAATATGAACGTCCCGTTGGGATTCAAATTTTCGGAAATGACATCGAAAGCATGAAATTAGCTACTGAAATCACTGCAAAAACCAATCCTGACATTATCGATATCAACTATGGTTGCCCAGTAAAGAAGGTGGCGTGTAAAGGTTCAGGAGCTGGAATTCTTCAAGACATTCCAAAGATGGTGAAAATGACCGCTGAAATTGTAAAAAGCACTTCTTTACCTGTGACTGTTAAAACCAGATTAGGTTGGGATGACGATACAAAATTCATCGTTGAAGTTGCTGAGCGTCTTCAAGACGTTGGAATTGAAGGAATTTCTATTCATGGTCGTACACGAAAACAAATGTACAAGGGAGAAGCCAATTGGGATTTGATTGCTGATGTAAAAAATAATCCAAGAATGCATATTCCGGTTTTTGGTAACGGTGATATTGACAGTCCTGAAAAAGCTTTATTGTACAAAGAAAAATATGGTGTTGATGGAATTATGATTGGTCGTGCTTCGATTGGTTATCCATGGATTTTCAATGAAATAAAACACTTCAGAGATACAGGTGAACATTTACCTGGACCAACATTAGAACAAAGAGTTGATGTTGCTCGACGTCACTTAGAAATGAGTGTAAAATGGAAAGGTGAAAAACTAGCCATCGTTGAAATGAAACGTCATTATTCGAACTATTTCAGGGGAGTTCCTCACTTTAAAGCATTCCGTACAAAATTGGTTACAACTTTTGATTTGAACGAAATTAATGATACTTTGGATGAAGTTGCAGAGAAATTCAAAGGAGTTGAATTACTGGTTTAAAATTTTCTGTCTTTAATTTAAAAAAGTAAAAAATGTCTGGAAACAATCGCAATAATGTTCATGTAGGTGCTGAAGTCAAAATTGTATTAAAAAAAGATCAACGCACAGGAATTTTGACTGAAGGAGTTGTTGAGAAAATTTTAACTAGTTCACCAACCCATCCTCACGGAATTAAGGTGAGATTGGATACAGGGGAAGTTGGAAGGGTTAAAGAGATAATGTAATCCTTTCCTCTTTTGACTCGTTCTTTGATCAGGAAGTCAAGCCATGTCAGCATAAAATTTGAACATTGTTAACCCATCTTCTAAAGCCTTTTTTATTCTACTTCCTGCGTTGTCAATAAATCCTTTACAGCTTGACAATCACTTAACTCGACACGCAAAAATTCTTCTTCATTTCTACCGTTTCTTTGAATATTATTTTCCTCGAAATAAGCAGGTTCAATTTTTGTCAAACATTCCTTCTTTTGATCAATTAAGCCCTTAAACTCTTCACTTTCTTCCAGAATTGAATCATTTTCGGCTTCTTTCATCAAGTTTTTGATTTTTAATCTCAATTCAAAACAATCGCAAATTTCCATCTTGTGATTACAGCCAACAATTGAAATTGCTAAGACACAAAACAGAAAATACATGTATAAATTTTTCATAAACTATCTTAATGTTTGGTCAAGATAAGCTTTTAGAAATGAACCGCGAGTTATAAGTTCTATTTATTTAGCAGGTAAAGTAAACAATGGAATACTTAATTTATGGACAATATGTTTTGACAAACTCTTCTTAAAAATATTCGTAAAGAAATTTCTCTTTCTAGGTTGAATTGCCAAAATATCAATGTTTTGCTTCATATAAAGTTCACAAACGGCCTCTTCAAAATTGTTTCCTGTTACCACATAAGAATTTAATTCTTCATAATTCACACCTAATTTTTTCTTCCAAGCTTCCATTTTATCTTTAGTGATCTCTGAAACATCTTTCTCATAATGCAGACTGCAAACGTAGGCGTCGAAATATTTCGCGAAGCGATTTACTTCATTAAAAGAAACAACTTCTTCATCCTTGTAATTGGTTAGATAAGCAATTTTATCGATTGAGTTTGATGGACTAACATCTACTGGAATGCTCAACACATTACATGGAGAATTGTCTATTACTCCTGCTGCAACAGAACCTAAAAAAACTTCTTTTAATCCAGATGCACCAGTCGTTCCCATAACGATATAATCTGCATTTTCTATTTTGGCTAAATCAATTATTCTTGGAACAATTTGACCTTCTGACATTAAATGTTTGAAATCGACATCTCCATACCCATTGTTCTCTGCTTTTCTTCGCAAAGTTTCAACAGATTTTTTAAATTTTTCAAGAGTTTCCATCTCCATAATCTCAAAAACTTCTTTTGAAGTATTGTGCAATGCTCTGCCTAATTCAGGTAATTCATAAACATGAACAAGAACGAGTTCTGCGTTTAATTTTCGCGTTAATTGTAATGCATAAAAAAATGCATTTTCTGCCGCATTTGAAAAGTCGGTTGGATAAAGAATAGTTATCATTGTAGTTTGTATTACGTTAAAATTAACATCGGTTTATTTCACTAAAGATAAGGTCAAAATATCCTTTTTGAATGATGAAAGCTTGAAAAATTAATGATTCATGTAAAAAAATATTTTTTCTTGAATTTTTTATGACGAAAATCATTTTTGGTTTAAAAGCTTATATTTTCTATTTCTAACGGCTATAATATCGTCATTCATAAAACAAATCTCTGGTAATCTTGTTATTTTTGAAAGCAAAGTAATTGATATGAAAATAGAAGTTTGGAGTGATGTAATGTGTCCGTTTTGTTATATCGGAAAACGTAGATTAGAGAAAGCCATAGATGAGCTAAAACTGGAGGATATAGAGATAGAATACAAGAGTTTTTTACTCAACGCAGAATTGAAAACTGATCCAAATTTAAGTGCGAAACAAGAACTCGCCAACTCAAAAGGAATGTCTATAGAGGAAGTTGGTCAAATGTTTAGCCAAGTTACTGACATGGCCAAAGGCGAAGGATTAAATTTCGATTTTGATAAATCGATTGTAGCTAATTCAATCAACGCACACCGAATTTTACATTTAGCCAAGCAAGAAGGAAAACAGGCAGAGGTGAAAGAATTACTGTTAAAAGCGCACTTTGAAGATGGGAAAAATATTGATGATTCACCAACTCTGCAGGCTTTAGCTGAAATGGCTGGAATTTCAAAAGATAAATGTCAGGATGTTTTGAATAGCGAGGCTTTTTCGCAAGATGTGAAAGCAGACATTCAAAAGGCCAGAGATATTGGAGTTAAAGGAGTTCCTTTCTTCGTTTTAGGCGGAAAGTATGCAATTTCTGGAGCACAAAGTACTGAGGTTTTTAAAGGAGCATTGGAACAAAGTTTGGCTGAAGGGTTGTAGGAATATAAAATGGAGAGATTGGAGATGTGAGGGAGTGTTAAAACCCCTCCATCGTCCCGTAAACGACCGGATTTCCTTCTCTTAAATTCACTTTAAAATCATCAATCAAAAACTCCCCTTTCCCCCTGTTCCAAATCAAGGATTTCAGCTGAATATGGTCATAATTTAAGTAGATACTGCTGAGGTTTAGCGAAACATGGGTTGTTGACCATTCGGAACTTAAACTGTCTGAATTGATTGCTTCTTCTAGAGGATATCCTGTCCAAAAAACCGATTCGCCATTTGATTCTAGCGTCACCACCAAAACTGCATCGTTGAATGACGTGTTCTCTTTTGCTTTGAGGGAAAAATCGATGAAATCTGATTTGTTTTGACTTATCTTTTCAAGTTGAATTGTATAACTTGGACCATATTCAATTTCTGAATTTATGAGGTAAGAATTCGAGCCGGAAACAGATTTTAAATCGGTGATAAATTGAGCATCATAATTCCAATATTCAGTTGATTCATCTTCGAAATCCAACATTGATATAAGTGAAATTTTGTTGCTCTTTTTTGAATTTGAATCCGCGTTTTTCTTGGAAAAAAGATAAGTCGCTCCACCAAAATAATTGTTCTCCATTTCAATATTTGGATAGTAATCTAAAATGATCGGAATAGCACGTGGGTCAATGTTATGTAAACTCCCTAAATAAAGTTTATCGTAATTTTTTACATTCTTCGCAATGAATAACTTTAATTCTGACATCGATTCAAAATCATTATACCAAGTGTAATTGAAATCGATTTCTAATTCTTTTATGTAATAATTATTGATGTGCTCAACCGACTGAATTATTGACAGAACATTCTCTTCACTTTCCTTTACTTCCTCATAATCTTCTAGTACTTTCACGTAACAAGATTGATAGAAATAAGTATAATATTGCCGTTCGAAAATCAATGAGTAAATCCCTGCCAACATTACAATGGAAACCAACAGTAAATTTGTTTTGGGCTTACAGTTTGGAAGGTGACCAAAGAATAAAAAGAGAATAAAAGTGAAACTAAAAATCAAGACAGAATTATGCAGAACAGCACTAAAATAAACCGAATAAAAATAACCGATTAAAAAAGGTAGGGTAAACCAACTAGCAAATAAAAGGTAGACTTTCCAATTGATTTTAACCGACCTTTTTATAAAAAAAAAGCCTAATGAAATTCCTAAAACTGTTGAAATTAAAATCCATGAATAATTAAAAATAAAACTGATAAAATGGATTAAAAAATCTGGTTTTGGCTTACCTAACCACTGCTCTACCCCACCTAAACTCAGTTGATAAAAGAAGATGTTTAAATGCGGAATGTAGAGAACAAAGATTCCAATTCCGAGTAAAAAGTATTTAAACAGAAATTGCTTTTTTATGAAGAAAGCGCCACTTAATCCAACAATTGCGGCAAATAATAGACTAAAATGATGATTATAGGCACATAATGCTCCAGAAATGACAAATAGAATTCCATTCAAAAGAAAGTTTTTCTCTGGTTTTTGAATGAGCTTGGTGAGGTAATAAACCAACATCAGAGAAAACAATAATCCGCTGATATACGGTCGGGCAATTTGACTAAACATCACTGTATATTGCAAGGAAGAAACGACTGCTGCTGTTAATAGCCCCACGGTTTCATTGAACCAACGCTTACCAATAAGATAAGTAAAATAAACGGCCAGCACTCCAAAAACGATGAATGGGAATTTGATTGCTTGTTCTGAAAGTCCAAAGATTTTAGACCAATAAAAGAGAAAAACTTGAACTCCTGCTGGATGTCCATCGATTTTAACTCCTTCGTTTATTAAAGCAGAAAAACTGTCAAAATCGAGGCGATCTAAGGCGCTAAATTCATCATGCGTAAACGGAATTTCGGAAAAATTAAACATTCTTAAAACAACAGAAATCACCAAAATGATGATGAGAATCCATTGATTTGAGCGTTGTTTCATACGTGACGGAATTACAATTTAATGATAGATGCGAAATTACTGAAAATTAACCGCATTTGCGCTGTGATGGAACACGGATGACGCGGATTTTCAAACGCGGGTTTTCAAGGATTTTTTCACCGTTGGTGAATTTTTATACATTTATACCATGAAAATGAGTTTACGAATTTTAGTAGGATTGATTGTATTGGTTCTCTTTACGCAATTTCAAATAGAATTGAATCTTTTGGAGGTGAATATTCCCGTAACTGGACAGACTTTAGCTGTTTTGCTGGTGGCTTATGTTTTAGGTTTGAAAGAGGGAACGATCACAATTTTACTCTACCTCATCATTGGATTAGTTGGACTTCCAGTTTTCGCAGATGGTGGAAACGGAATTTCTGCTTTCACCGGAAATAGTGGCGGTTATTTAATTGGCTTTCTTTTTGGTGGGATTTTGACTGGGTTTCTTTCCGAGAGATTCAGAAATACTTTTGTCAATTCTTTATTGGCTGCTTTCTCTGGAACCTGTGTAATTTTACTGTTTGGTGTGACCAGATTGGCCTTTAATTTAGGAATTTCAGATGCTGTAACTTATGGTTTTAATCCATTTGTTTTGGGTGGCATTGTAAAAATACTGATTGGTGGATTATTGGGGTGGCTGATTAAGAAAGTAGTCAACAGAATTTCGGTAAACGCAGTCTCCGTAAACAATGCCGATTAATAGGATTTTTTCACACCTTGCAGAGATGCGCGGCCGTGCGTCTCTGCAAGGTGTGAAAAAAAAATCTAAACCACAATATTTACAATTCTTCCAGGAACAACAATGATCTTTTTCGGTGTTTTACCATCCAAATAATGTTGTGATTTCTCCATTGCAAGCACTTCTTTTTCAATTTCGTCTTTCGATAAATTGTTTGGTAATTCTACCTTGAAACGCATTTTACCATTGAAACTTACTGGATATTCAAATGCATCTTCCACTAAGTATTCTTCGTTGCAAATCGGGTATGTCGCATCACTCACTGTTCCTGCTTCATTTCCTAAAATCACCCATAATTCTTCAGCAATATGAGGTGCGTATGGAGTCAATAAAACAACTAAATCTTGTAAAATAGTTTTGTTGTTGCATTTTTGTTCTGTCAATTCATTCACACAAATCATCAATGCTGAAACCGTTGTATTGAACACATAACGGTCCATATCGTCTTGCGCTTTCTTGATGGTTTTGTGCATCGTTTTTAATGCTTTTGCATCTGCTTTGTCATCAGAAAGAACTACATTCCCTTCTTGGTCATGGAACAATCTCCACACTTTACGTAAGAAGTTATTTACTCCGTTGATTCCTTTCGTGTCCCATGGTTTTGCTTGCTCAATTGGACCCAAGAACATTTCATACATTCTTAAAGTATCCGCTCCGTATTTCTCTACTAAATCATCTGGATTTTGAACGTTGAATTTCGATTTTGACATCTTTTCAACTTCACTTCCGCAAATATATGTTCCGTCATCTTCTACGATAAATTCTGCGTTTGCATATTCTTCTCGAGATGCCTTGAAAGCTTCAGTATCTAATTTATCGTTGTCAACAATGTTAATGTCAACGTGAAGTCTTGCAACTTTATATTTCTTGCGTTTTCCGAAACTGATGAATTTACCACTTTCTTTATCACGGTAAACAAAACTACTTCTTCCCAAGATCATTCCTTGGTTAATCATTTTTTGGAAAGGCTCTTCGAAAGGAATAAAGTCGAAATCATGCAAGAACATTGACCAAAAACGAGAGTACAATAAGTGTCCAGTTGCGTGTTCTGCACCACCAATGTATAAATCTACGTTATTCCAATATTCTGCTTTTTCTTTGGCAACGAATGCACCATCATTTGATGGATCCATATAACGCAAGAAATACCATGAACTACCTGCCCAACCTGGCATCGTGTTCAATTCCATTGGATGAACATTCTCTTCGTCTGCTCTATCTTTACTCGTTAATTCATTCTTTTCAGTATCCCAAAACCACTCTGTAGCATTTCCTAAAGGTGGTTTCCCATCTGGAGTTGGTAAATATTTGTCTACTTCTGGTAATTCGATTGGTAAATATTGGTCTTCGATTGTCTTCGCAATTCCATTGTCATAATATACTGGAAATGGCTCTCCCCAATAACGTTGACGAGAGAAAACAGCATCACGCAAACGGTAATTCGTTTTTGCTTTCCCAATTTTCTTCTCTTCTAAAACTTTAATTGCTTTTTGAATCGCTTCTGCAACTTCTAATCCATCAAGGAAGTCAGAATTAGCGATTTTTCCTTTTTTCTCAGTGTAGGCTTCTTCTTCAATTGAAACGTCAGCGAAAATGTTTTTAATCGGAATTTCGAAGTGTTTCGCGAAATCATAATCACGTTGATCTCCACATGGAACCGCCATTACAGCACCTGTTCCGTAGGAAGCCAAAACGTAATCTCCAATCCAAATTTGAATTTTTTCTCCACTTAAAGGATGAACAGCATAAGCTCCTGTGAATTGTCCCGAGATTGTTTTTGTGTCCGCCATACGGTCTCGCTCCGACTTCAATCCAGCTTTTTGCTGATAAGCACTCACCTCATCTTTGTATTCGTCTGTTGTAATTTTAGCTACCAATTCGTGTTCTGGTGCTAAAACCATAAATGAAACACCATAAATTGTATCAGGACGAGTGGTGAAAACTTGGATTTCCTCATCATGATTATCAACTTTGAAGTTGACAGAAGCACCAACAGATTTTCCAATCCAATTGCGTTGAATATCTTTTACAGCATCCGACCAATCTAATTTGTCTAAACCTTTCAATAAACGTTCAGCATAAGCTGTAATTCGCATTGACCATTGACGCATTAATTTTTGCTCAACAGGATGTCCACCACGTTCTGAAACGCCATTTACGATTTCATCATTGGCCAAAACAGTTCCCAAAGCAGGACACCAGTTTACCCATGAATCTGCTAAATACGTCAAACGGTAATCCATCAAAACAGCATCTTTTTGCTTCGCATCAAATGCATTCCATTCCTCTGCAGAAAATTCAATTTCGCAAGCAGTAACAGCATTTACGTTTGTATTTCCTTCTTTTTCAAAAACAGAAATAAGGTTTTCAATTGACATAGCTTTATCTGCATCTTTACAATAGTAAGCTGCAAATAATTGTTTAAAAATCCATTGCGTCCACTTGTAATATTGCGGATCAGAAGTTCTCACTTCTCTTGACCAATCGAAAGAAAAACCAATTTTATCCAATTGCGAACGGTAACGTTTCAAATTTTCATCTGTCGTTACAGCAGGATGTTGACCTGTTTGAATCGCATATTGTTCAGCTGGCAAACCGAAAGAATCATATCCCATTGGATGCAAAACGTTGAATCCTTTCAATCTTTTGTAACGCGCATAAATGTCCGAAGCGATGTATCCCAGTGGGTGTCCAACGTGTAGTCCTGCCCCAGAAGGATAAGGAAACATCGATAAACCATAATATTTTGGTTTTTCTGAGTCCATTTTGGCTACGTAAGTATTGTTTTCTTGCCAATACTTTCTCCACTTATTCTCTATCGCGTTAAATTCGTATTCCATGCTTTTTACTGTTTCGTTTTTGAAAAGGCAAAGATAATTTTTTTTAAGTTGGTAATTGTAAAGAAAGCTTTAGAATAGGTTTAGTTTTTATTAATACGCTACCACGAGTTTTAAACTCGTGGTTGTACTTAATAAAAACTCACGGTAGCCTATTTTTAAATAATCTATATAAAGTTTTTTAGAATTTGATTGAACGATATTCTATTTTTGGTGTAGATAGCTTCGAACTTAAAAATTGAATTATGAAAAAGGTATTGTTTTTATTCTCTGCAATTGTTTTACTCTCATTTACTTTAGAGCCACTAACCAACGTCGAAGGATGGGTTTTAGCAGGAAGCGAACCTGAATCCTATGAAATAGGTGTCGAAAACGACGCAGATAGAAATGGGAAGGTGGGTTTTATCAAATCTACTAATCCGAAAACGAAAGGATTTGGCACAATAATGCAAGGATTCATTCCAGAAAAATATTTAGACAAACGCGTAAAATTAACCGCTTACATTAAAACAAAAGATGTTAAGGATTGGACTGGCTTATGGATGCGAGTTGATGGCGCACCAGAAAAAGACGGAAAAAACAGAAAAACGCTTGCTTTCGACAATATGAATGATCGCAAAATCACAGGAAATACCTCATGGGAAAAGTACGAAATTGTTTTAGACGTTGATAAAGAAGCGGTAAATCTTGCTTATGGTGTTCTTCTGGCTGGAACAGGCTCTGTGTGGTTAGATGACATAACTTTTGAAATTGTAGAAAAATCTCAAACTACAACTACTGTAAAGAAAATTACGGCTCCTCAGAACACAAGTTTCGAAGATTAATTAGCACAAGTAAATCTTGTTTAAAAAGCGACATAAAATGATCAATAAGCACGATTCCGATGAGGAACTCGTGCTTTTGGTGCGAAAAGGAAACGACAATGCCTTTAACGAACTGTATCAACGTTATGCAAAACGTATGTTGTTCTTCTTTTACACACGGCTTAACCAAGACGAACAAATCGCACAAGATTGTTTGCAAGATCTATTTATAAAAGTGTTAGACAAACTCAATACTTTTGATACAAATCAACGTTTTCTATCTTGGATTTATGCTATAGCTTCAAATATGTGTAAAAATAAATACCGCAAAAATGAAAGAAGTTGGACAAAGGATCAAAATTTTGACTGGACACAATTGATAGATATTAACGCAATCGAAAACTTATCTTCTTCAATAGACAAAGAACTTTTCACGACTTCTTTACAAAAGGAACTTTCTAAAATGTCTGATGACAATAGAATGATTTTTTTATTGAAACATCAGGATGGGCTAACTGTTCCTGAAATAAGTGAAATTATAGGTTGTCCAGAAGGAACTGTAAAGTCGAAATTATTTTATACGATCAAAAAGCTTTGCATAGAATTAAAAGTATTTAACGAATAAAGTAGCTTCAAGTCAAGGTTAAGAAATGAAAATGAATAATAGAAAATAAGGTCATGGGAAAAACGGACAACTATACAATTGAAGAGTTAATTGAATTGGGAGATTTTTCATGTTTGAACGAATCTCAAAAACGAATTGTACTAAGTCAAATGTCACCTGAAGAATTCGATAAAATCAGAGCGATTACGTTAATAAATTCACCAATAATTGGTATTGATAAATTCGGAATCCAGCCTCAACAGAAAATCAATAACGCACTTCTTGTTAAATTAAATTCTTCAAAAAAACCTGTTCTAATTAATTGGTCGATTTACATTTCTTCTGCTGCAGCAATATTGGCACTCTTATTTTTGGTTTATAGTCAATTTTTCAATTCAACTCCAAAAACAGAGCATCAATTAATCGTTGAAAATGAAGCACAAGAGACAAAAGAAGAGCTTGTAGAAAAATTAAAAGAAGATTCGATTGAGAACGATCAAATTGAACGAAATTCAAAAATTGAAAAAGAAGAAATTCTGGTTGAAGTCGATAAACCAATTAAGAATATTGAACCTCCCGCTATAAATCAATACACTAAAACAGAAAATAATTTAGCAATTAACCCTGATGAACTTAAGCAGATTATCAGTGATGCTGAAATTGCAATTAGTGCTACAGATTACGATGCTACTTTAGGTTCTAATTGTAATGTCGAAGATCAAGTATTTCATTATTATACACAGATAGAGTAAACTTAGAATAGATTTAGTTTTTATAAATACGACAGCCTATTTTTAACAAGTCAATAACCCTTTCAACTCCCTAAAATCCTTATCTTCACCGAAAAAAAAACATGAATTTTTCAACTAGTTTAGGAATACTCCGCATTTTGGCTTTGGTAGAAGGAATTTCTTACCTTGCTTTAGGTTTAACGATGCCATTGAAATATATGTATGAAATGCCAATGCCGAACAAAATTGTAGGAATGGCACATGGATTCTTATTTATCTCTTATTGTATTATGGTTTTTGTTGTAAATCAAGAGAAAAAATGGTCACTAATGACAAACTTTTGGGCGTATTTAGCTTCACTTATTCCTTTCGGAACTTTCGTGGCTGATGCGAAGATCTTTAAGAAAGAGCAGGAGAAAGAGTTGAAAACGCTTTAGTTTGTGATGGAACGTGGGCCTTCTACGAGCTCACATTCGGCAAGCTCAGTAACCGCAGTCACCGCAAAAACGGATGCAAGCAACGCGGATACGCGCGGATTTCTTCACCTGTATGATTTAGGGTTATTACCGATTTTGAAATAGCATTGATTGCAGACATTATATAAGAGCGTTGTGTTTAATTACATAACGCTTTTTTTAGTTTATAAAATCTTAACTAAGTAGGAGTACCTAGACGTTTCCTTTAAACCTAATCAATAGACAGCTGAAATTGTTTAAAAGAGATCCCTCCATTCCTAAAATCACAGATTTTAAGAAATGTTCGGGATGACAGTGGGGTGGGTTTAAAGTCAAAAAAAGGGGAGAAAAATTAGTATAGCGATGAGGATCCTATATTTATCGGATCTCTTTTTTCTTAATAAAAAACGATAAAATCAATTGGAATAGCGCTCTTAAATAATTATCAATTGCCCTCTATCAATCCCTCTGCAAAATCTCTTGCCGCACTATCCACAGAAACGTAATCTTCGTATTTTGGTTTAGCGATATGTGCTACTCCCAACATCGTTTTCTCATTGATGATAGCGATATCTAAGAATCCGATTTTCTTATCTAAGAAAGCTTGAACAGTGATTTCATTGGCTGCATTTAAGGCACATGCTGCTGTTCCTTCCATTTCCATCGCTTTGTATGCCGTATCCAAGTTTCTAAAAACTTCTCTGTTCGGTTGTTCGAAAGTTAGATTTGGGTAGTCCATAAAGTTGAATCTTGGGAAATCTGTTTTCAAACGCTCTGGATAAGTCAACGCATATTGAATTGGCAATTTCATATCTGGCAATCCCATTTGTGCTTTCATACTTCCGTCCTCAAATTGCACCAAAGAATGTACAATCGATTGAGGATGAACAATGACATCAATTTGATCTGGTTTTAAAGCAAAAAGCCATTTCGCCTCAATCACTTCCAATCCCTTATTCATTAAAGTAGCAGAATCAATTGTGATTTTTGCACCCATTTCCCAGTTGGGATGTTTTAATGCTTGTTCTGGTTTTACTGTTTTTAATTCTTCTGTTGTCCAACCACGGAATGGTCCGCCTGAAGCTGTCAAGTAGATTTTTTCAATTTTATTATGGAATTCTCCAACCAAACATTGGAAAATAGCTGAATGTTCAGAGTCTACAGGATAAATATTCACTCCGTTTTCTCGGGCCATTTTTGTGATCATCTCACCTGCCACAACCAATGTTTCTTTATTGGCCAAAGCAATGGCTTTTTTCGCTTCGATGGCATGCATTGTTGGTTTTAGTCCTGCATAACCAACCAAAGCAGTTAGAACGATATCAACATCTGCAAATTCTACCACTTGGCAAAGTGAATCTTTCCCTCCGTAAACGTGAATATCGTGGTCTTCAAGCGCTGTTTTTACTTTCTCAAGCAAATCAGTATTGACAATTACAACAGTATTGGGTTGGAATTTTATCGCTTGTTCAATCAACAAATCAGCATTGTTATTTGCAGTGATGACTTCCAAATCGAATAAATCCGGATAAGCCTCAATCACTTCTAATGCTTGTGTTCCAATAGATCCAGTACATCCTAATATGGCGATTCCTTTTGTCTTTTTTTCTTCTTGTTGAGCTCCTGTAATCACGGTAAAATAGTTTAGTGGACGAATTTAATCAATTACGAATGATTTAATTGCGAAAATAATCAATTACGGATGATTTAATTACGAATTACGAATGAAATAAATCCAGTCGTCGAAGTCCCATAACTTAGTTAATTTCGAGCCGATATATCGAAAGGGAGAATTAAATATGTTGAACATAAATGAAAGGTGTCCTCCCTCTTTATCTCCCTCCCAAGGGAGAAATTAAAATCTTTTCAAGATTTTCTCGTAAAAATGCCGTTCATTATTAAAAAGCAGAATCGAATAAAAGATCCTTCAATCTCAAAATCACAGATTTTAACGATTATCAGGATGACAATCACATGGGGATTAAGGGCAAAAACTGGTTTAGAAACAGTCCAAATTATCATCCTGAAGAAATAATTCTTTATCAACTTGTTGAAAAGGATTATTACGAAGGAACTTTTACCAAAAAAAGGACTGCCCACCGACAGTCCTTCCTAAAATCAACTTTTATGCTTTTTAAAAATTAGCAATCAACGACAAAACAAAGTTTCGTCCAGCTCCAGAAAGTCCAGAACTGTACGTACGGTATCTTTGGTCGGTGATATTTTCTAATCCTCCACTCATTGTGAAATTATCGTGGAATTGATACATCGCTTTTAAATTCACAGTGTACCAACTTGGAGCGTAAGTGTTTCCATTGTCATCAATCGCGTAAATGTCACTTTTCCCTTGCTCGGTCACGGCCAAATCTTCGTGAGCTCGTTCACCTTGATATTGTGCATTAACTTCAAGTTTCAATTTTCGGTAAGTATAGCTAAAACGTGTTACACCAAACCATGGAGCAGCATGGCGAGAAGTACTCAAAGAACCATCGTCCATTTCTTCTTGCCCCATTTGGTAATTGAATTTCGAACTCAGCATAAATCCTTTCGTCAAATTGATTTCAATTCCTGCTTGAATTCCATAAACATCAGCTGTTGCAGCATTTTGAATCGCTTGAACTTGACTCATTGTTCCATCATAAATAATGCTGTCCATTCCGTTTAATTGAAAATCACGGCGAACTAATGCATTATCCAACAAAGTATAATATGCAGTTAAATCCAATTTCAACACATTACCAAATACTCTTGTTAACCCTAAATCAACGTTATAAGCATACTCTGCGCTTAAATCGGGATTTGGAATCACAACTGTTCCTGGTTCAGAATCAAAAACTTTTCCGATATCATCTACGTTTGGCGAACGGAAAGCTGTTGAAGCATTAAAACGGAAAACTGTTTTAGCATCTAAACTATATACCGCACCAATTCCTCCTGTCAAAGCTCCATTATTCAAATTAGCTTCTTGAAACGGGAATGAATAGAAAGTGTTATCGAATTGCGCATCCAACAAATAATGTGTGTAACGCAGCCCTCCTTGAACGGTCAATTTATCAGTAATTTTATGTTCATCATTCAAATAAACACCCATCGATTGCCATTGAGATTGTGGATAGCGCGCCGCAGCTGCATCGGTCACTCCTGTATTGATATTTTCTTCAATTCCAGTGGACACAACATCATTAATCACGTATTCAACACCGTAAAACAAGTTATTTTTGGCACTCAGTCGCTTAGAAAAATCAACATTCGCTGAATAAGCATTTACCTCTTCCACTCGTGTTCTTCTGTTTAAATTATTGAATTTTCTATCAATTCTGCTCTCCCCAAAATTTTGATGAGCAATTTTTATACTCATTTGATCGTAAAGGAAATTGGAAGAATAGTTATTTATGGAAAGTTGATTCATCATCCATTTTTGCGGACCATATCCCCATTCTGCATACTTTGGTTCATCACCTTTCATTTCAAGATGACGGTCATAACGCCCGTATGAACTCGTCTCAGAATAATGAAAAGCATACTCCATGTCCCAGTTTTCATTAGGAGAGTATCTCACTTTTTGCATCAAATTCATTTGACTATACGCACTTGGTGATTGCAACAACTCATCCTCCTGATTTACAACTACATCCATACTGTCAATTCGTTGAACATTGTAGGGTTTCAAATATTCTTCCGGACCATTGCTTCCCTGGCGTAAATCGCCAAATTTATTTGCAGAAACGCTTGTCAAAATGGCCCACTTCTTCCAACCTACATTTACATTGAAATGACCTGTATTTTCGTTGTTTGCCGAAGAATAACGCATCATCGCTTTACCTTTCACAAAGGGTTGATCATCCAAAGAAAATTCTGGTTTCAAAGTTTGAAAACTCATTACCCCTCCTATCGCGTCACTACCATAAATTGTAGAACTCGACCCAAACAAAACCTCTGCACTTTCCATCGCTAATGGATCCAAGGAAATAACGTTTTGAAGGTTTCCACCTCTAAAAATTGCGTTATTCATTCTTACTCCATCAATTGTGTACAATAATCGATTTGTAGAGAATCCACGTATCATTGGACTTCCACCACCTTGCTGGCTTTTTTGGATGAATACATCTCCAGAAACACTCAATAAATCGGCAGCTGTTTGAGGATTCTGTAGCGCGATATCTTTCGCAGTCAAACGACTCACTTTGTAAGGAACATCAGAAGAAATCTGACTCCAC
Organism: Brumimicrobium mesophilum; assembly: GCF_003025005.1. Classification (GTDB taxonomy): domain Bacteria; phylum Bacteroidota; class Bacteroidia; order Flavobacteriales_D; family Crocinitomicaceae; genus Brumimicrobium; species Brumimicrobium mesophilum. The sequence goes on along the minus strand of NZ_PVSS01000011.1, from coordinate 53,216 downwards.
TTATTTGCCGAAATTACTACTTCATTCATCATGAATACACTCGCTGTCATCTCGATTTTAAAATTGAGATTTTCTATCTCTGTGTAATCAAATTCCTTAGGTTCATATCCGTACAACCTGAAATTGATATCATTCAACCCATAAAATTCGGTAATATCAGCTTGACCTTGTCCATTTGTAATCAACATTTTTATTGAACCTTTGCTCCCAATTTGAACAAATTCAATAGGTTCTTTTGTTGTTTCATCAATGACAGTAATTTGTTGCGCCATTGATATGGAAATACTGAATAGCATTCCCACGAGTATTATTAATCTCATTTATAATATTTTATTAATTCCTTCGCTTTTCAGCGAAATAAAACGACTATTAATTTGTTGGTTCAATTCATAATTTGAAAAAACCAACAAATATAATTCCAAAGCAAATTTATCCTTTCTAAAATCTAGAAGGATTCAACTACAAGTTGGAATATTTTTAAACGCTAAATTGAGGAGGCGGGGAAATGGGTTTTACATCTCGAGAAATGAGAGAATTATTTACGTTATCATAATTCAAAACGTTATTGCTATTTTCAAAAGGAGAACTCAAAACCACCTGATTATCATCATAATAAATAGATTTCAACACGAATGATATAAATCCATTTTTTGAACTTTCTTCAGAATTTTGATTGATTAGGCTATTGGTTAGTTTAGCTAGTTTTCTATTTAATTCTGTTTCTTCATGATCCCACCACAGGTCATATTTCACAGAGTCAGTAGAATAATATCGCGTCACGACATCATACATTTCACCATTCAATTCGAATTCTTTACCATGTTTCCAATCCAAAATTGTTGATGTGTCACTCAAGGCGAAAGTAAATTGTATCAATTCTTCTTTTGGAATTCCTTCCATCAATTGTCGCTTAACTGTTTTTTGAATTGCAGCTTTTTCAAATTTCAACCAACCATAAATCCCAACAAAAGGCAAGGTAAGCGCCAGAATAAATAATATTGGAATACGGTTTTTCATTAAAACAAAATTAAGCAAATGAAAATAGATAAATATAAATTGTCAATTTTAAATTCTGTATTTGTTTGAGACGGTAGATTTGAATGATTTATATGAACATTACTATATTAAATTATTGGTATTTAACAGTTGGCATAAAATGTGCAAAATGAAGTAGAAATAGAATTTCTTTTTATAGAAGATTATTCTTTACTTTTGCATTAAATATTTAACTGATGAAATTAATCGCTGTACTTTTTATAATGGCTATTGTGCCTGTTTCAATTTCGCAAAATGAATGGTGGAGAATTGGAAAGAGTTCTGAAACTGAAACAAAAACCGAGGAAGAGGTTGAACAAATTCCTGAAAAGGTTGAAGAAGCAACTCCATTGGAAGTTGAAAAACACAACAACCAAGAATGGGTTGAAGATAGTATCGCAGAACCTAAAAATATAAGTCCTGGAAAAATTAACATAGTTAAAAGTTCTGCGGTCGATAAAATAATAAAATTTAAATCCGCAACTATCCCTCCTAATATGGGACCTTTAATGGATGGATATAGAATTCAACTGTTTTTTGATCAAGATAGAAGTGCTGTTGATAAAGCCAGAACTACAATGTTAGGTCTAGATGATAAATCAAGAACATATATTGAATACAAAGCTCCAAATTACTTTTTATTACATGGTGATTATCGAACACAATTAGAAGCTGAGAAATTTCGTGCTACCATCATTTCAGAATTTCCTGCTGCTTTGGTTTTAGAGGACAAAATATATATGCCTGAGATTCCAGAAGAGGAAATAAATGAAGTTGAGGAATTTGATGAGTAGTTTTAGTTAGTTATTAAGTTTTAAAGTTTGATGTAGTTAGATAGTTTGATGTAGTTAGATAGTTATAAAGTTCGAAATAGTTTGGAAACTTGATAACTAACAAACTTGACCACTTGATAACTACCTCAAATAAAATCAAATCCTGTCACGTACGTCGGAGTTTCAAAGGATTTCTTGGCTTTTCCTTTTTGAGTTCTAATAACTAAATCCACCTCTTGTACTCCGTTCACTTTATTCAACAACCCCCAATTCACTTTGTCTTTGTTACTTTTATAAAGCGGCTCTTTTTCATCAACCCACCAAATTATAGTATTGGTTTTCTCTTGGAATAGGATTCCATGGAACAATTTTTCTAAATATTCTGGTTTACTTTCTTTACTCCAAACAGAATCTACAACAGTGAAAATATGAGAATTTGGACGAATTACTTTTCTTAACCCCGGTACAAAAGGAATAATATTTCTCATCAATCCTCCATTTTTACCTGGCAATCTCGTAATTTTCCATTCCGCTCTATGTGATTTTGCCAAAGCAACAATCTCACCGTTCAAAGTTAAGGTATAAAATGGATCATCATTAAAAGTATGATGCGTGAAAAACAATGGATATTTACTATACTTTTCTTGAACTTTTTCGCGTATAAAATCATTGACTTTTACCGCTTCAACTTCTTCTTGTTTCTTCGGTTTTACCCGACTAAAACTTTGCGTTGCTATTTTTGCAGCAGTATAAAATTCAAAGTTCTCACTCATCCACAAGGAGCGCTCATTCCTAGGATCTATGTATGCATAAAACAAATCAGGGTTATCTTCTTCCAACATAAAGACGCTTTCAAAAAAACCACCAATCCTTGTTTTCAGTCCTGAATTCTCCGCTTTTGATCTAGGCTGATTACCCGTGGCTTGCATTCCCAAATTAAAAGCGAAATAACGTACGTACCAATTTTTAGGTCGGCGACAGAAAGTAATGTTTCCTAAAACCTTACCGTTACGTTCCAAATTCATGAACAGCGGGCGGTAAACTTGATTGATACGTTGCTCCAATCGTTGATGTTGATAACGTGCGCCATTCGAACCCAATGTTACGGATTTCAGCAAGTCGAGAACGTCGTCATTATAACTTTCACGCAATACAAATGGAGGCTTTACTTGCATACTTATATAGGTTAAATAATATAAAAACTCCTCATCCCGATTTGATCATTGAGATGAGGAGTCCAATATTAAAATTAAATACTCATTTCAACAATTTTTTCAGCTTCTTTTGGTGTCAAATCTTTTCGTTCTCCAATACCTTCCCATCCTCTATCTTCAAAACGTTTTCTTATCGTTTCAGAAGTTGATTGATAATCATCTGTGTAATCAGAAAGTTTAGTTTTAATTCCTAATGACTCAAAGAAAGTCTTTGTTCTGTGAATTGCTTCCTCGCCACACGAACCTTCGAGTCCAAATATGCGCTGACCATATTGGATTAGTTTTGCTTTTTTATTTTCAAATTTCATGGTGAATAAATTTGGAGCAATAATGGCTAACGTTCGTGCATGATCAATTCCATGTAAAGCTGTTAACTCATGTCCTATCATGTGTGTTGACCAATCATAAGCTACACCAGCTCTTAAGGTTCCATTCAACGCCATAGTTGCACACCACATTAAGTTACTTGCTGCTTTATAATCTCCAGGATCTGCCATAACTTTTGGTCCAATCTCAATCAAAGTTGATAAAATTCCTTCGGCTATTCTTTCTTGCAATAAATTATCAGATGGATAAGTCATGTATTGCTCCAAAGTATGCATATAAGCATCAACAATTCCGTTAGCAATTTGCTTTTGCGGCAATGTTTTAACCACAGTAGGGTCCAAAAATGAAAATTTAGGAAAACCTTGTACTCCTCCCATCGTTCTCTTTTCTTTCAATCTACTGTTTGAAATTACAGCTCCTGAATTCATTTCAGAACCTGTTGCAGGCAATGTTAAAACTGTTCCAAACGGAACTGCATATTCAAATTTACAACCTTTTTTCATTGTTAAAACATCCCAAGGATTTCCATCGTATTTCGCCGCCGAAACAATGAATTTTGTTCCATCAATAACAGAACCTCCACCAATAGCTAATACAAAATCTACTGGGTTATCTTTGATTTGCTCAACCGCTTTCATTAAGGTGTCATACTCTGGATTAGCTTCGATACCTGAAAACTCAACCACTTCATAATCTGAAAGGGATTTCATTACGGCATCATAAACACCATTATTCTTGATGCTTCCACCTCCATAAGTGATCATTATTCGATTTCCCGCAGTGGCAGACTTTATTTTAGTCGGTATTTGATCATAAATATCTTTACCGAAAATTACTTTTGTTGGATTATAATATTCGAAGTTGTTCATTTTACTTTCGTTTTATCTATTTTCATGAAATGCAAATCCTTCATTTGTTTGGATTGCAATTGAGTTTAACAGTATTGTTATAATTATGTTCTCGAAGTTAACGAAATTAGTGCTCTTGATTTGTTAAAATATACGAAGAGATTTCAATTAAATAATCTATCCCTAATAAGGAACCGCAGTTGTCCGCAACACAATGTATTGCACCCCGTGGAGATAAAGCCAATTACGAATTTTAAAAAGTTCAAAATTTATAGCGTCGTACTTTCTGATTGGCAAAAAAAGGATTCCTCGGCGTTTTAATCTTCTTCGAAAATTAAAACTTCGTCGGAATGACGCGCTTTCGTTTGAAGGGTGGTAGAAATTTGTTCAAGCTCCGCTTGAGCAAATTTCTACCCAAAAACACCCCTGAACATCGTCATTCCGATGAAGTGCCAACGACTGAGGAATCTTTTTTTTAAATGCTAAAAAATTATTCGAATATTTAGAGGTTGTTTATAAGTCATTCGAATGCTCGGCATTCCCTTTCCATATAACGACAAGCATAATTCTATTTGACTGGCGAAAAAGGGATTCCTCGGTATTTTAATCTTCTTCGAAAATTAAAACTTTGTCGGAATGACGCGCTTTCGTTTGAAGGGGAGGTAGAAATTTCCTCAAGCGGAGCTTGAGGAAATTTCTACCCAAAAACACCCCAAACATCGTCATTCCGATGAAGTGTCAACGACTGAGGAATCTTTTTTTTAATGCTAACGCACACAACCCAGGATTTGACAACTAATTATCCCTACTAAACTGGTTTGAATAATTAGATGTAAAAGACAAGGCTTGGCTTATTTTTAATTCTCAAGCGTTTATCTTTATAAATAACTGAAATTCAAAATAGGGTATAACGTAGGATTTTACATCTAATTCTTCAAACTCAAATTGTGGAAAACAAATCCTTCATAGGACGACGAACTTTTTTGAATTTCAAGCGATAATCTTCTTCAGAACGATAACCCAATGCAAAAATCACAACTGCATCCAGATTTTGATTGGTAAAACCTAAATCTTCATTTAACTTCTTGCGGTTGAACCCCTCCATTGGACATGCATCAATTTCCTCAACTGCACAAACTGTCATTAAATTTCCTAAAGCAATATACACTTGATTATCCATCCATATCTTTTGTTGTTCCTCAGGAATAGATAAACTCACGCGCAAAGATTTGTCATAATCTTGCATTGATTCATGGGAAACCTCTAATTCATTGGTTAAAGCTGCAGTTTCAATAAAAGAATCTATATCAGTCGATTGAACATCTGTTTTACGACACATAATAATTAGATGAGAAGCATCCTCAATTTGAGGTTGATTATATGCAATTGGGGTTATTTTCTTTTTGATTTCATCAGATTCAACCATTACAAACTTCATCAGTTGCAACCCCATTGAAGTGGGCGTTAACTGCAGTGCTTTTTTAACTTTATTTATTTTTTCATCCGTCAATTTCCTTGAAGCATCGAATTTTTTCACTGCGTACCTCCATTTCAAAGCCTCTATAATGTCCATTTTATCTTGTGTTTTTTTCTAAAATACAAAAATACTTTTTCACATTTGAAAAAAGCCCTTGATTGGAATCGAAATTCGATTATATTTGTTCCTTATCATTTTTAATATCTAAACTATTACATAAAATGGCAAACGAAAAAAACAGATTCTCAGACGACGAACTTTTAGAGTTCAAAGAAATAATTGATGGCAAATTAGTTGAAGCAGCAGAAGATTTGAAAATCTTAAAAAACACGCTTTCTTACAAAGATGACCATGGAACAGATGACACCGGTCGTTCTTTCAATATGATGGAAGACGGTTCAGACACACTATCGCGTGAAGAAATGGCTCAATTGGCATTGCGTCAAGAAAAGTTCATTCAAGCGTTGAAAAATGCCTTGGTTCGTATCGAAAACAAAACATACGGACTTTGTAGGTCAACAGGAAAATTGATCCGCAAAGAACGTTTAAGATTAGTTCCTCATGCTACTTTAAGCATTGAAGCAAAAAATGCACAAGATTCCTAAATTGATTTAAGGTTTGAGAAAACGCTATTTAATTACATTCGGCACGGTTCTTTTGATTTTGATTGTTGATCAAGTGATAAAATTTTGGATCAAAATGAACTTTGCCTATGATGACCCGAGCATTCCTATTCTTGGAGACTGGTTGCATTTAAACTTTGTCGAAAATCAAGGAATGGCATTCGGAACACAACTTGGTGGAGGTATGTGGGGGAAATTAACCCTTTCCCTTTTCCGGATAGTAGCCATAGCCGCAATAATTATTTACATTTTCAAACAAATTAAAAAACCAGAAGTTAAAACAGAGTTCTTTATTGTTGCAGGACTTGTGCTTGCTGGTGCAGCAGGAAATCTCTTCGACTCAATGTTTTATGACTTTATTTTTAGAGATTATTTTGACCCTTGCATTTCATATAATCAAGTTAATGGCTCAGGAGTCTATGCAGAATGTTCTTACTTTGGATACACCGAAATGGTAGAAGTGAGGCACCGTGGTTTTCTCTTCGGAAATGTTGTCGATATGTTTCAATTCAATGTGATTTGGCCTTCTTGGGTTCCTTATTTAGGAGGCGGACAAGTCTTTCCCGCGATTTGGAATGTTGCTGATTTTGCTATTTCATGCGGAATGATCCTGGTCCTACTTAGACAAAAAGTTTACTTCAAATAAACTTTATAGTAGATTGTCTATTTTCCTCTTTTGAAAAAATCCCTCCACAACTGGATACCACATATCTTAAGTAATGTTCCGTATTCTTATATTAGCGTTTTGGAAGTGCAAAAACTCAACAAATCAATAACGTTAAGTAATGTTCGGGATAAAGTTCATTTTTGATAAGTACAATACCCTCATCAGGCATTCTGTCTAACCAATCAAACCGGAACACTGTTTCGGAAAATTGTCAATTATCAATTACCCGATCCACCATTAAAAAACCATTCACACCATTTAAAAAATAACCATATTTAAAATTAACCTTTATTGTATATTTGCTCCTATAAAAAAAAACGTTTAATATTAAACATATAATCGTATCTTTCTGAAATACAGATAAATTAAACAATATGAAAAAAAAATTACTTTTTGGATTCACACTTTTCGCAGGAATTAGTTTTGCTCAGCAAGACGTTCTAGAAATGGAACGCTGTTATTCACATAAATTCATTGAATATCAAGATCAACAAACTCCTGGATTCATTCAACATGTGAATGAACAATTTGAAATCGCTAAGAATAGCCCATTAACAAAATCAACTTGGGAATATAAAATCCCTGTGGTTGTTCATGTAGTTCATTTTTCTGGTGCCCCTGAACAAAATATTCATGACAGTATCATTTTGAATCAAATCGATATTCTAAACGACGATTATAACCGTTGGAATGAAGATACAATTAATATGAGAAGTGATTTTGAAGAAATTGCTGGAAGTCCTAAAATCCTTTTCGGATTGGCATCTATTGACCCTAATGGAAATCCAACTACGGGAATTACAAGAACCGAAACTTCTGTAAGTACTTTCGGTGATTTAGCGATCTTGACTTCTGGAGATTTAAGTGCGGCTGAAGCTGTGAAAAATTCGAGCGAAGGTGGAATTGACCCTTGGGATCAAAGTCGTTACTTAAACATTTGGATTTGTAATATCGACATCTTAGGATTCACACCTTTGTTAGGATATGCTACGCCTCCAACAAATTTACCAAATTGGCCTGCTGGTAGTACAGGTAATTTGAATGACGGAGTTGTTCTTCAATTTCAAGCGGTAGGTTCAAACAACCCAAATGATTTACTTTTAGGTGGTGCAGCGCATGAGGTGCTTGGAAGAACAGCAACCCATGAAGTGGGGCATTATTTAGGTTTACGTCATATTTGGGCTGATGGTGGTTGTAATCAACAAGATGGAATTGATGATACGCCAAATGCAATTGAACAATCAGGAGAATGTGATACAACTGCAAATACTTGTGTAGATGACATTAACGGAATTGATTTGCCAGATATGGTCGAAAACTACATGGATTATTCGGATGAATCATGTCAGAACTCTTTCACAAAAGGTCAAGTTGCTTTAATGAAAGGTGTTTTAGAAAACCAACGATACGATTTGGTGTATAACAACCCTGCTTCTGTATCCAAAAATGTTCTAAATGCTTCAATTTATCCAAATCCAACAACAAATGAATTAAATATTCAATTGGATAACGGACAAATAAAAACAGTTGAAATTTTGAATATGCACGGTCAAACACTAATGCAAACAGAGCAAAATAACGCCGCGGCCAAAATAAATGTAAGCAATTTAACACCAGGCGTTTACATCGTTAAGATTTTAAACTCAAATGGATTGAATACAGTAAACAGATTTATTAAAAAATAAGTTTTATCTGACCATCAGTACGATTAAAATAAAAACCTTTACATAAAAATAACTACCACACAACTGCTTTCGTGTGGTAGTTTTTTTACCTTTATCCCAAATCGCAATACATAATGATCAAAATTTTAATCACTGGAGGAGCGGGCTTTATACCAAGTTGCTTAGCAGATGAGCTGTTGAAAGACCCGAATAATAAAGTTATAGCTGTAGATAACTTCTTAACTGGAAGTCCGGCTAAAATTTCTAAGAGTGAATTCGATAACTATCAATTTATAGAGGGAGATTGCAACAATTATCAACAAATGGAAGCCATTTTTGATGCCTACACTTTTGATTTTGTTTTTCATTATGCTGCCGTAGTTGGGGTAAAAAGAACAACGGACTCTCCAATATCTGTATTAAAAGATGTTGATGGTTTAAATAACATTTTCAAATTAAGTGCCGAAAGAAAGGTTAAACGTATATTTTTCTCTTCTTCTTCCGAAGTTTATGGTGAACCCGTTGAAATGCCACAAAGTGAAAAAACAACACCTTTGAACTCTAAATTACCTTACGCTATTGTAAAAAATCTTGGCGAAGCTTATTGTCGCTCGTATACACATGAATACGGATTGAAATACACAATTTTTCGATTCTTCAATACATACGGACCTAAACAAAGTCCTGATTTCGTGATGAGTAAATTCATTAAGCAGGCTTTAAATAATCAAGATATTACAATTTATGGTGATGGTGCTCAAACGCGTACATTTTGCTATATCGATGATAATATTGAAGCGACTGTTAAAACTTTGAATGAAAATAAATTCGTGAATGATGTAATTAACATTGGAAACGATAAAGAAACCTCTATTCTTGAACTGGCAAGAATAATCATCCAAATTACAGAATCAAAATCAAAAATCGTATTCTTACCTCCTTTAAAAGAAGGTGACATGACCAGAAGACAACCGAATTCTAGTAACATCAAAGGATTATTAAATAGAGATTTTTTACCACTTGAAGAAGGCATCAAAAAGGTCATTAAATCTGAAATTTATAAGAAGTTGAATAATTTGTAATTATTCAGACTTATCGATTGTATAGTAAATAAGGTGAATTAAATGCTGACTTCAATCCCTCTTACTATTTGAAAGCCAACAAGGGTTTTTAGCCATATCTTGGAATGAGAAAACTTAAACGACTTACAAATTATAATAGGAAACCAAACCCATTTATTAATACATGAATTCCCCTCAATTCTCCGATTTCAAAAATGGCTACTGATTCTGCTAAACATAATCCGCCATATCACCTTCTACTTTTCTAAAGTAAAATAGTCCGGAAATGAAGATTACAAGTATCATTAAGATAGAAACCCACATTAATGGACCTGGAGCATCTCCACCAAACATCGACCAACGGAAACCTTGTACCACACCTGCCATTGGATTAAGGTAATAAATTGTACTTGCCCATTCGGGTAATTGTTTAACGGCAAATTCTGCAGGATAAGCAACAGGTGTAATATATAACCCAATTTGCACCATAAAAGGGACAACATGTTGGAAATCTCGGTAACGAACAGTTAAAGCACTCAACCAAATTCCAACAGCCAAAGCAGCAACAACCCCTACTAAAATAAATATTGGAGCCATCCAAATATATTCTGAAGGAGGAACTTGAAAGTAAAACATTAAAACTATCATAATCAACAATGCAACCCCAAAATCGATAAAACCTACAACGGCTTTTGATAGCGGAATAATTAAACGGGGAAAGTAAATTTTCTTGATCATGTTCTGGCTTGCAATAATAGAACTTCCTGAATTGGTCATTACATAAGAAAAATAACTCCAAACGCTCATCCCGGCTACAGTGAACAAAATATGTGGCACTTCTGTTTCAACTCCTACAAATCGACCAAATACTAATGATAGAATTAACAAGGTGATCACAGGCTGAAGAATTGCCCATAAGAACCCTATCGATGTTTGTGCATAACGAACTCTAAAATCACGCCATGCTAAAGTGACAAATAAATCTTTGTACTGATACAACTCTTTAAAATCTGGAATGATAGACTTCTTACTGGCGTCTATTATAGTTTTGTGGACTGGTTTATTCATGAATAAGTTACTTTTCTAACAATCGATCTAAGGCTTCTGCAAGCAATTTAGTTTGGTACTTTCTCGTGTAAAAGTAAGCATTTTTTGTATTTCTAGGACCGATTAATGCTTGACCATTTTTTTTCTTCTCAACTAAACTCTCAAGAATAATCTTACATTCATCCTGAGTATTTGCGATATATCCCGATTCTGTTTCTTCGATAAAATTTTCCATCAAATCATTGTCAGATGGGCAAAGTAAAATTGGCTTACCTGAATTGTAATAATCGTAAATTTTTACGGGTAAAATCCCTGTAAGATTTTGAATACTCGTTAAAACTACAACATCTGAGTTGGCTAGGTAATTTGTAACCTCTTTGTGTTGCACCTTATCCATTAAAGTCACATTCGGACCTAAAATCTTAGTTTTACTTTCCAATGCCTTTTTTCCTTCTTCGTTAGAATATGAACCCAAAAAACTAAGATGAATTTTTGCTTCCTGCTCATTTTTATTAATCTCATTTATAGCCTTAAACAAAATTGAAAAGTTTTGTTCTCCATATAAAGAGCCCATATAAAGAAGCCTTATCTTTTTATTCTGCTTTAAGTTTTCTTCATCAGAAACCGAAATCTCTTTATCAAAACCATTTGCACTAACAATACCGTTTTTAGATATAAGTTTGGAAATATCATTCTTCCAACTTTTTGAAACAGTAATGAATGAAGAGCAATTTGATGTCCATTTTTTCTCGCTTTTCTTTTCAAGATTATAAATTACTTTCTCAAGTGCATTATTTGGAGTAACCCCTTCATTATTTGACCATTTATCTCTATAGTCAGGAATCCAAAGTATCCCTGGGAAATCTTTCTTTAATTGATATCCAATAGAAAAAGCTTGAAATGGTCGGCCACTAACAATTACAATTCTTATACTTGGATCATTCTTAATTAATTCCTTTGAATAATCGTAAAAATTAGAGAATGGTAGACTGCTCAAAAAGTAATTTGAAAAAACCAATTCTTGAAGAGTAAGTGCTTTTTGAATGGGTTTTAATTTAGGGTAATTAGAAAGTCGATCGCGAATACTTCTCTTGTAGGGTAAGCGATGAACTTCGTGAGTTTTAAGTTCTTCAACCTCCAATTGATTATTTCCCTGCTTATCAATTAAATCTGTTTGTCCCTCATTCCATTTACGTGTAATGACAATAGGAAAATATCCAAATTCATGTAAATAATTTGCCCATGCAGCCGTTCGTTGTGCCCCAACAAAGTTCGCTGGAGGGAAAAAATAAGAAAGGATCAGTATTTTTTTCATTTCGGTTTTATTCTAAAAAATAATGATTATAAGTTTAATTGATATCTAAATCATAATTCTGGTATCCTAACTACTTAAATTTGGGAAAGGAATTCAATAAGTTACTTTGAATTTCGGAAATCGTATCTCGGGAAATGGAATAATCATCAATCAGAGCATTAATTTCACTTTGAAATTCACTGGATTTTTCTGGTTTAAAAAATGCTAAATCCTTCAACCCAAAAACAGAATAATAGTCGTTAAATTTATAATTACCGCCAGCTATTTTATCAGAAAAAACAGCTCGAACATTCGGAATTCCTAAACTGTCAGCTGCAATAAGTCCATGCATAGCACTTGAAATAATATTTTCACATTCCGATACTTTTGTTAAAAAGGTAATAGGATCATCCATGATATCTAGAATTATAGATTCATTCAAATTCTTCTGTAAATCGCTAACTAATGGATTATCCTTATCAACATAATGTGGAACAATTCCATATCGGTATTTCTTTATGGTTTTATCGGTATTAATGAGTTTTGAAGCCAATAACCCTGGATCACCTAAAGCAATATCAAAAGGTCTATCGAACATTTGTTCCACACGTTGCTTGCTTGACTGGCCTCTTAAAGCATGAATATTTACTTTTCTAAAAAATGATTCTTGTTTTAACTTAGGGTTGATAATTCTGGTTTCGGGAGGTGCGATAAAACCAGATCCCCAAATATTTAATTGTGGCAATGTTAGTTTCTTAACCGCTAGTTTTATCTTTCCACTCCCATGTAAAAAAGATTCTAGAAGACTTCCAATTGCAACCAATTGACATTTATATACAGATTCAAAAACAGGTTCAACATTCAATATTTTTTGCAATATTGCAATGTTTAATTGATCTCCAAAATTACTGTTTTTATTAAAGAAATATAATGATGTCTTCGGTGATTCATTCATAAATTTATTATTTAGAATAAGGTAAATTTTCAGGTTTTGGAAAATTAAGTACCAAGTTGTCGTAAGAGTTAGTAAAATGACCTAAATCTAATGTTCTTATATTTAATTTACTCAAATCATAGGCTAAAACTGATGCAGTAGGACCTAATGAACAAATCACAATTGGGTTCTCGACTTTATTTGAAACTTCAAGAACTTCTTCAATTGTTTGGTTATATGCTTGCCAAGCATTTACTGGCTGAGAATAAACCATGTGTTTAGTTAACATATTATCAAATAAAAAATGTTCTTCGTTTAGTCGAGAACCTTTTCCTGAGACGAAAATAACATTTCGTTTGTCCCATATTTGTTTCATTAATAGAAATTGTTCTTTACTTAAACTCCTCGTAATATTTGAATTAAAATATGTTTTACCTAAATCTAAGAGTCTACAAATACTGACTACATTTTCATACCAAAACATTTTAGAATAATCACTCAATTTATCATTTGGGAAATTCAATATTGAAACAATACAATTTTCGGTGCTTCCTTTGATTAAGATTTCCCTCATTCTATTACTCAAGGTCTTACTAACTTCTTGAAAACCGATTCCTCTTCCCAAACATAAAGAATATTCACCATCACCAAATCTAGAAATCGATTTATCCGTGTGTATTAATTCGTTTAAAGTTTCTTTTATCCCTAATACCTCTGGATGCTTTTTTTTGAGCCTATGAATACTTCTATATATTCTTTCGTCTGATAGGTTTAACAGTCTTAAAATACCTATTCTAAAAGCACGATTTATTTTAGGTAAGTTTACTCTCATTGAATTACATTTAGTAAAATACGTTCCTGCTGATTCCAGCTGTAAATCAATGCTGCTTCTCTACAATTCTCTTTGAAAGGATGCGTATCTAACGCAATAAGTTCATTTATCGAAGAAGAGATCTCATCAATATTATTATTAGTTTGTATTCCGATTTTAAATTTATTAAAAACAATATTGTTTTCAAAAGAATAACTTGCAATAACTGGAATTGATGAATGTATGTACTCAAATAGTTTATTTGGTGCCGCTAAGGATTTACTTAAATTAAAATTCTCAAGTAAATTAATTCCACAAAAAGCCGCTGAAGTATAACTAGGTAAATCATCGAATGGAACTGCCTTTTCAAAAAACACTCGATTTTCAAGTTTTAAATCTTTCGTTAGTTTAATTAAGTGATCTTTTAATGGTCCATTTCCTAAAATAAATAAAACACATTCTTTGTCAACTAATGGAAAGGATCTAATTAACAAATCCAATCCTCTACCGTTGTTCAACATACCTTGATATAGTACAATTTTAGTAGAAGGTGTCAACCCTAACTTAGAATGTAAATCAATTGTTTTTAAATTCTCTTTAAATTCCGGACAATTCATTACCACATGAATCCCTTTGTAATCATATTTTTTTTCAAAATATTCTTTTACCCCTTGTCCAACTGTAATAAATTTATCCACACTTTTTAGGTACTTTTTTTCAGCTGCTTCTCCTACGTATTTTAAGAACTTGAGGTTGAATTTATAAAAAAGTCCTTTTAATCCTTTTGCTTTTGTTGGCAGAAATTGATTTAAAGTTTCAATATAAATTTCGTGAGAATCATAAATCACCTTGGTGCTTTTCTTAGCCTTAATCAATAAGGCTGGCTTTAAACATGGTAAATCATTTGCGTAAATATAATCGTATTCTTTATTCGTTTTTAATACTTGATGCGAGAGAAAACTGTACTCATTATAGAAAAATGTATGACGAATTATCTTTGTTTTAAAACCTACTTTCTTAACCGTATGATATAACTGTACATTATCATTAAATAACAATTGATCGTCCGGACTTCCATTAATATAGAAGATGTCTACAAAATTATTCTTTGAAATTGTACGTGCTATTTTTATAACTCTAGGGTCATTTTTTATGGGGCCATTTAAGAGAATGCAAATCTTCTTCATTTTTTTATAAAATTTTCATACCGATTAAAGTTAGCCTTAAAAGTATAGTTATTAATTATGTTTTTATTGGCTTTCTTTCCAACAGTTTCAAAGTCTATCTCTCCTTTCAAAAGTTGAATCAAAGTGTCTTCCCAATCTTGAGAATTATAAATCAAAAATGAACTTATTCCATCCTCAACGATTTCTCTATTAATGGTTATTGCACTAGCAACGCTCACAATACCCAATCCCATGTATTGAATGAGTTTAAATCCACCTTTCCCTTTAGATCTTTCATCTTCTAAAAGTGGCATTAAACCAACATCAATTTTATACAAATTTTCTATTTCTGTTTCTAAAGACCACTGAATAAATTCAATTTCAAAATCTGTATCTCTGCTATATTTTTCGCCCCCAATAACAATGAGTTTAAAATTATAAGTTTTCGAAAGTTTGTTGAGCGTTGGCAACAGAGTGTCCAACAAAAAGTAATTGTGATCTCCGCCAATCCAACCAAAAGCCAACTTTTTAATTTCTGAAGGATACTGTTTAGCTGTATAGTTATTATAATCTACACAAGTGGGAATAACTAAAATATTATCGGAACTAAGGTGTATATTTTCTTTCGAAACTTTGTCTTTTAAATAATTACTGGCAACGATAAACTTTTTATATAATCGTAATGTGTCATTAAACTTATTCCCTTCTTCGCCCATTATTTTCCCATACCGATTGGTGATTTTTTTGGGTTGATTTTTAGCTGCAGCGATATCATCATCAAAATCGAGAATTACATTGTCATGAATCTTTAATAGCAATTTATCTAAAAACAAATTACCATAATCGTTATACAATAACAATTCTCTTCTTACAATAACAGTTTCAAACTTACGCGCCATTAAGACATGCTTAAATCTTCTTTTCAAAAAAGTAATAAAGAACTTAGTTCTATTATTTTTAAGCAAGTTATAGAATTCATTTTTTTCAATAGCCGATAAAATATCAACTTTATACCCGGCTTTTTCTAATTCTTCTGCCCACAATTTAACGCGCCAATGATAACCAGCATTTTCCGGAAAAAAAGCAGGTAAAAAAAGTATGGATTTAGGATGTCTATTTGCTTTCTTTACTACGAACAAACTTTTAGAACGATAAATAAAAATCGTAAAAAATAAAGAGATATTTTGCAGAATTCTCAACAGTGAGTCTAGTTCATTAATAAATTAAAAGTGTTAAAGGCCAACGTTACAATAGCGATTTCAAATCTTCAAAAGAAATTAAGTTCATGGATTCTTTTCTATTTTCATTCATAACACCATATTCAAAAAATGGATTTTTTATTGAACTTGCACTTCCGATTTTGTGAGTTTTAGAAATAATTCCTACCCCCCAATCTGTATCAACACAGCACGAAAATAAATCTTTGTTTTGGCGCCATTTCACGAAAGCCTTCCAAGTTGTACCGTTCCAATTATTTCCAGCGGGAGAAATTCGGTATCCATGTTCTTCTCTTGCATGCCATTCTGATGGGGGATTACAATCATGTAAAATGATGAAGCCATCTTCTTTAATAAATTCTAATGCATTTTCTATATCTCTATTAACTTGGTCTGCTAAATGTAGGCCATCAATAAAAATAACATCGAATTTTAAATCCTTGCTTAGAACTTTGTTGGTTCTCAATTGACTAAAGAATTCATCACTTGTCAGTTTAAAATCAACAGGGTTTTCCTTAAATTCTAAACCAGGATCAACACTGTATTTAGTGGTTGATATAATTTTATCATAATTAATTGCGGGATTCCTTACTCCAATTTCCAAATAGGTGGTGTCTCTATTTAGTTTTTGCAATAAAAAATTGATAATATCTGAACGTAAAGGAGTTTTGTCAGCTTCCTTTTTATTTAAATCTGCAACTTTAATGTGAAATGGATCTGTTAAGAAACGACCACCCCAATTATAATAATCTTTTATTTTTTTTATCATTATTGTCTAAATATTACTTTGCCATTTATAGTTTCCAAAAACATTTCCATATTCATAACTTCCATGAATTGCTAATGGAGAAGTTGCATCATAAATTGAAAATCCACAAACATCATTAGCAACATCTATTTGTTCAACTTTAGGTATATGAATAAATGTTGTTATATCGTATTGCCCTCGGGTTAAGAACATTTTATCTAGTTTTAGGACTAAAACCTCGTTGTCGATTGCTTTTTCAACTGAAAAAATCGGAGAACCATATTTATCCTTGAAGATCACAAAGAGTGAATAAGGGTGGTTTTCTTTCCTAACTTCAAAAGAAAATTTTAATAATATTTCATCTTCACAAGTAAATTCATTAGAGTTTTCACCATCTCCATTAAATAATTCAATTGATTTAAAAGCAACTGGAATATCAGGTTTAACGATTTCAGGTTTATATTGATAACTTAATTTTCCTGATTTAATATAAGCCTGGATAACTTCACTAATTTCTCCTTGCTTTATAATCTTTCCATGTTCTAAAAGAATTCCCTTAGTACAAAGTTTTCTAACTGCTGCTAAGTCATGACTTACAAAGATAACTGTTCTACCTTCACCTGCCACATCTTTCATTTTCCCCAAACATTTCTTTTGAAATTCAGCATCTCCTACTGCAAGTACCTCATCAATAATCAAAATCTCTGGTTCCAAATGCGCCGCAACAGAAAATGCAAGTCTAACGTACATCCCTGAAGAATAATGTTTCACTGGAGTGTCAATAAATTTCTTTACACCTGAGAACTGAATAATTTCATCTAGTTTGGCTGAAACTTCTTTTCGAGACATTCCAAGAAGAGTTCCATTCAAATAAATATTTTCTCTTCCAGTAAGTTCAGGGTGAAATCCAGTACCCACCTCTAACAGAGATGCAACTCTCCCATTTATTTCTATCCTCCCTTTAGTAGGTTGAGTTATTTTGGAAAGTATTTTTAGTAATGTCGATTTTCCTGCGCCATTTTTACCTATAATTCCAATTACTTCACCCTCATTTATTTCGAAGGAAACATTTTCTAATGCAAAAAAAGATTCCGTTGAGCTTTCCTTTTTCTTAAGCATTCCAGTTAAAGACTGCCTAAGTGAGGAGTCCTTTTTCTTACCAATTAGATAAGATTTGGAAAGGTTCGAGATTGTTATCGCATTTTCAGTGGTAATCAAAGACTTTGTATTAAGTTATTCATCTAGTTAGCGCTGCTAAATTACTAACTATTATTCAAGTTTTTGTAATTATAACTCAAGCAATCCTATTCTTATCAAATTGTTTTTTGAATTAATGAGTTGGAAGTAGCTATTTTTTTGGTTAATTTGAATGGTTCTACGTAAATTTACGTTTCAGTTCAGTTTTTTTCTAAAAATATAAACCTGCTATTTGAATTGAATAACTTAATTATGTTCAAAAATCTAATAATAATACCGTTAGTAATATTGCTTTCTAGCTTAGCAACTTTTGCACAACCTGGTTTAGTTTTCCCTAAAGCAAACTATGTTTTTGATAGTACTACAATTTATTTTGAATGGAACTCTGTTCCAAATGCTTCTAGTTACGATTTTCAGATTTCAACAAGTGCTAATTTCAGTACGTTAGTAGAAAACGCTACTTCCTTAACCCTCACAAATTTCACATCCTCTCAACTTCCAAGTAACACTCAGTTTTATTGGAGAAGTAAGGCTAACAACAGTTCCTGGTCGGAAGTACGTTCATTTAGAATTGTAGATTTCACAGGGTTTAGCCAATTGGAAATGTGGTTAAAAGCAGATAGTGTTCAAACAGTTTCAGGAAATAGAATTGCCGAATGGAATGATTTATCCGGAAATTCAAATAGTTATTTACAATCATCACCTAGTAACCAACCTTATTTGCTACCTGCTCAAAACAGTATAAATAACCATAACATGGTTGAATTTCAACCAAGTGGCCCAAACTTCTTTCAGCCGATTGACTTTTCCAGCCTAGCTAATGCTGAAATTTTTTCATTAATTAAACTCAAAAATACTCCTGCAACTTCTGCTTCAACAAGTGGCTTGTGGTCTTTTGGAACATCTGCCTCTCAAGATCATTATCCTTACAATAATAATGTTGTTTATTCTGGTTTTGGAAGAGCTACACGATTCACAATAGGTGATATTTCTAATTCCATCGACTTAAAAAAGCCTCACATCTTAAATATTAACTCTGGATCTACTTTCGATTTTAGAATAAACAGTGATTCATTTTTCTCTACCGCTGTTGGTGCACCGTCTTTCAATACAACAGTGTTTTTAGGCCGTTCCACAGGAAGTCATTTCATGGATGGCGAAATAGGAGAAATAATTCTTTTTAATGTTAAACTTTCCGATTCGTTGCGTGAGTTAACACATGAATATCTTCGTCATAAATATGCACCACCAACCAACCTAGGTGCAAATATCTCCAAATACGGTTTTTGCGACACCACTATTTACGCTGGTGAAAGATTTGAGTCCTATTTGTGGTCAGATGGATCCATTGCAGATAGTTTAGTTGTTAATTCTTCAGGAACATATTGGGTTGAAGTTGAAGATGTTTTTGGTTTCATTTCAAGAGATACTATTAAAGTAAACTTGGGTCAATTAAACTACCCTCTTTCCAACCAATACTGCTCCAACGATTCAATAATTTGGAACACCAACTTAGGCCTAAATTATTCCTACCTCTGGTCGGACTTTTCAACTGGTGATACTTTGATCATCGATTCTCCTGGAGATGTACATGTTGTAGTCACAGACACCAACGGTTGTATATTCGCATCAGATACATTAAATTTCACTGAAGATATATTTGCAACCACAGCAACATTAGGTCCAGACACCACAATGTGCTCAGGAAATGATATTGTTCTAAGTTCTGGAGCAAGTAGCGCAACAAGTTACCTTTGGAACACAGCAGAAACAACTCCTCAATTGGAGATTAATACCTCAGGAACTTATAGTGTAATCGTTCAAAATGCAAACGGTTGCGAAGCAAAAGACACTATTGACGTGATCATAACAGGTGATGCACCAATCGTTCAAATGCAAATTCCAAGCAATGCTTGCGTAAACGCTCCGATAAACTTCTCAGACCTTTCCTCTACCACAGACGGCTCAACAATAATTGGTTGGACATGGGCGTTTGGAGATGGAGACAGTTCAACTGTTGCCACAGGTAATCATGCTTATTCAAATAGTGGAATGTACGACATAGATTTAATCATAGAAACGTCTTCGGGTTGTTTCAACAAACTAACGCAAACAATCGAGGTGAAAGAAAACCCGATGTTGACTTTTGCAACTACCAACCAATGTCAATTTGAAGGTATTTTATTTAGTGGAGGTCAAATTAGTCCAACAACTATTTCAAGTTGGGATTGGAATTTTGCAGATCCTTCAAGCGGAATTGAGAACACTGCAAATGGTCAAAATACATCTCATACTTTTAATGATGACGGAGATTTTGATGTATTGTTGGTCGGAACAGATGTTTTTGGCTGTGTAGATTCATTAATTCAAACCATAAATATCGTTCCTGCACCTACTGCTGATTTCATTTTCGATGAAGTATGTGAAGGCAGTATCGTAAACTTCCAAAATACTTCTACAATCGTAGCTCCAGCTGTAATAACTGGAAAGCTGTGGGATTTTGGAGATGGAACAGCGTCAACTCAAAACAATCCTCAAAAACCTTACAGTTCGCATGGAATTTACGATGTTGAATTACTGGTTAATTCAGATAATGGCTGTAGTAATAGTATCACACAAACTGTAAAAATACACGCCACTCCTCAAGTTCAACATTCTGTTGATCAGAATTGTGCAGGATTAGAAACTTCATTTATAGACGCATCATTTGTTCCGAATGGGAGTGTTGCACAAGTGAGTTGGAGATTTGATAACCAAGCACCTTTAAATGGATTTAATATCACCAATAACTTTTCCAATAGTGGTATTTATGAATTGGAGCATGAAGTGACCTCTAGTTTTGGATGCATTAATGCTAATGTTTCAGATGTTACGATTAACCCTTTTTTAAATGCTGATTTCACTTTTACACCTGGAGCATTTATCACAGATTATCCAATTGTTTTTGAAAGTACAGGCTCAGGAGCCAACGAATATTTGTGGAGTTTTGGAAATTTCGCGACTTCTCAACAAGCAGACACAAGTATAGTGTTTGAAGAAAGTCAGATTGGAACGACCCAAATTGTGCAGTTGAAAGTAGAAAACGAATGGAACTGTGTAGATAGTATGCGTATAGAATTACCAGTTTTAGATCAAAGAACAGATTTAGAAATTTCTCAATTGTTTAGTCAGGAAATCAATGGATTCCTAACGATAGCAGTTCGATTAAAAAACAAAGGGACGACTCCAATTACAGAAGTTGATTTAATTTCTCAGAGTCCAAACACTGGATCCATCAAAGAAACTTGGTCTGGAATGTTACAGGCCAACGAGGAAGAAATTTACATTTTCTCAGCATCTCCAAGCGCTCAAATACCAGCAGAAGACACCATTCAAAACTATTTATGTGTGAATGGAGAGATTATTCAACCAGTGCAGTTTATTGAGGAAGATTTGACGAATAACGAGGTGTGTAAAACAATGACTGAAAATCAAGCGGTAATCATCAATCCTTATCCTAATCCTGTAAAAGACCAATTAACGATTAAGCTTGTAATGCCTAAAAAAGGAGCGGTTACATTAAAAGTGTATAACAACCTTGGAAAAATAATCCATGTAATTTCAGATAAACAAGCATTAGATAAAGGCTTGACCGTTTTTGTATTGGAAACAAGCAGCTGGGCGAATGGAAATTACAGGATAGTTTATGAAGGAGATGGGAATGTTGAGGCAGTTGAGTTTGTGAAGATTTAAGTTTTAGTTGGGAGAATCCTCCCCCCATTCCTCCCCCCAGCCCCCTCCAAAGGGGGAGATGAAAACAATCTGGTTTTGATGAATAAGAATGGAATTAGCTTTTTTATTAAAGCAAAAAAGCAAGGTTGCGAAGCCCTAATTCCCCCTTTGGAGGGGGATAAAGGGGGAGGATAATCCAGTGGAAGGAATTCTCAATCTACTCCTTTTCTACTTTTCAAAACTTCAATTGCTTTTATGATTGTGTTTTCTACATCAGGGTAGCGGTGAATTACTTCTCCTTCTTGAAAACGAATAACCGTGCAGCCTAATGATTCTAATTTATCTTGTCTGTATCGATTATATAAACCTTTCGCGTCATGTGAGCTACCATCTACTTCTATTATTAATCCTATTTCTGCACTGAAAAAATAGGGTAATTCAATGATTTTCAGTATTCATTTAAAAATAGTGCTTCCTTTGATATCCTCCCCCCTGCCCCCCTCCGAAGGGGGAGACGAAATCAATCTGGTCTTATTGATTAAAGATTAGAATTATCTTATTTATTAAAATAGAAAAGTTTAGTTGCGTAGCGCAATTTCCCCCTTTGGAGGGGGATAAAGGGGGAGGACAATCCAGTGAAAGGAATTCTCAATCTACTCTTTTTCTACTTTTCAACACTTCAATCGCTCTTATAATTTTATCTTCCACATCAGGATAGCGATGAATCACTTCTCCTTCTTGAAATCGAATTATGGTATAGCCAAGAGACTCTAATTTATCTTGTCTGTATCGATCATACGAACCTTTCGCATCATTGGAGCTACCATCTACTTCTATTATTAATCCTATTTCTGCACTGAAAAAATCTACAATGAAATTCGTTATCGGCCGTTGACGTTTGAATTTAACTCCGAGTTGGTTATTTCGTAAACCTGCTTTCCACAAGTATTTTTCTGCTCGTGAAACAGTCATGTTTCTTAAATCATTGGCGTTTTTCTTTAAATTAGGGTTGTAATGATTATTCATAAGTGGTGGTTTTAATTGAAGATAGTTAAAAAACGGGGTAATTCAATGAATATTTGAAAATAGTTTTTCCTACGATTTCCTCCCCCCTGCCCCCCTCCAAAGGGGGAGACGAAACCAACTAAATCCAAAATTTTTAGAATGGACTATCTTTTTTTAATTAAAGCAAAAAAGCAAGATTGCGAAGCCCTACTTCCCCCTTTGGAGGGCGATACATGGGGAGGATAATCCAGTGGAAGGAAATCAATCAGTTTGAAACGCCTCAAAACTCGTTACTCATGCTCTAAACTGTTTTTCCCTACCAAAAAGTCTAAAAACGCCTCTTTTTCGATTGCTCCAAAGTAATTCGTTACATCAATGTTCTCTAAAGCTTCTGTAATGGAAGGCTTGTCGTAGGGTATATCAATCAATAATTTTTCAATGTCTTCTACGGCATCTCTTCCAAAGAAATCTCCAAAGATATTAGCTTCTTGAATCAGTCCTTTTTCTACAAAAATACGGACGTCTAATTCTCCAACAGTGAATCGTTTATTATGCTGAACATTGAATTTTGGTGCTCTTCCGTAATTCCATTTCCAAGCATCATATTTTTCATCTTTCAGCGCATGAACAGCTTTCCATTCTTCCTCGGTCAATTTATAGGTTTCAAAATCTTCAGATTCAGAGAAAAGTCCTTTCAGCAATAACGCCCTAAATTCTTCGATTTCTAGCGGGTTTTCAATAAACTCACTGATGTTTGCCACACGACTTCTTACAGATTTGTGTCCTTTAGATTCTAATTTACTTGGTTTTACATTTAATGCATTCGCTACTTCACCTAAATCTGTGTTGTACAATAAGGTCCCGTGACTAATCATGCGGCGACCTGTAGAAAATTGAGCTGTTCCAGAAATCTTCTTGTCACCTACTAAAATATCGTTTCTTCCTTTGAGTTCAGCTTCTATTCCTAGATCATTCAGCACTTTAATTACGGGCTCGGTAAACTTTTTGAAGTTATGTAATTGTTTTATGTCGTGATTGGTAATGAAACTAAAGTTTAGGTTCCCAAAATCATGATAAACTGCACCACCACCACTCACTCTTCTCACGACATGAATATTGTGATTGTCGATATAATCCTGGTTTACTTCCTCAATCGTAATTTGATTTTTACCAATAATAATAGAAGGTTCATTGATGTAAAACAATAAATAATCGTTTTCGGGGCTAAACTTTCGAACGATATATTCTTCTAATGCAAGATTTAATCTTGGGTCTGTGATTCCTTGGTTTTCTACAAAAATCATAATGTGTTTCCCGTTTGTGAATGGCTAAAATAATTATTTTAAATGGTTTTGGTTGGTGGCCCCAAAAATGTAGGCTTGCCCTAATAGGGCATGCCAACATTTCGGGCGTGCCAACATTACAAACCATTAATAATTTTCAATGCCTCTGGAACGTGTTGGTCGAATTTCATTTGTGAATTAAACACTCCTTGAACGATTCCTTTTTTATCGATAACGTAAGTTACGCGACCAGGAATTAAACCCAATAGATTTGTGGGTACGCCAAAAGCTTTTCTTACTTTTTTATCTGAATCCGCCAATAAAGTAAAAGGTAATCTGTTTTTTTCTACAAATTTCTTGTGACTTTCTTCACTGTCGCTTGATATCCCAATAACCCTTGCTCCTGCTTCGATAAAATCTTCATATGCGTCTCTAAAAGAACAAGCTTGTTTTGTGCATCCTGCTGTTTCATCCTTTGGATAGAAATAAATCACAAGGTTTTCTTTTCCAATAAAATCGGAACTATTGAATGTTTTCCCCTCTTGATCGTTCAATGTAAATGATGGACATTGATCCCCTTTTTGTATTGTTTTCATTTTTAAATTTTTTTAACCCATTCTATCCTCCTTTAACTATCTATTTAATCCTCCTTCAAATGGTGTGGCGCTCCCAATCAGCTTTCAACACCATGAAAAAACGTGCTCTTTTTTAACATTGAGGATATGCATAGATGAACTTAAAAACGTCCCTAAGCCGAAATTCCGGGAATTCATCGTTCATCATTCATCATTATTTACCGCGTCCTTATAAACGGATATCGCTTTTTCCCTTGCATTTTTGTGCTCGACAATTGGTTTTGGATATTCATTCGTTCCATATTCGGGCACCCATTTTTTGATGTATTTGTCATCGGGATCAAACTTATCTTGTTGACTAGTAGGATTAAAAACACGAAAATAGGGTTGCGCATCTACTCCTGAAGAGGCTGCCCATTGCCATCCCCCAACATTACTTGCCATTTCGTAATCGAGGAGTTTTTCAGCGAAATAAGCCTCTCCGTAACGCCAATCTGTTAACAAATGTTTGGTGAGAAAACTTGCAACAATCATTCTCACTCGATTATGCATAAATCCTGTTTCATTGAGTTCCCGCATACCTGCATCCACAATTGGATAACCAGTTTTTCCTTCCATCCACGCTTTGAAATGATTTTCATCGTTTTCCCATGGGATATTGTCGTACTGAGGTTTAAATGATTTGTCTGCTGTATGCGGAAAATGGTCGAGTATCATCTGATAGAAATCTCTCCAAATTAATTCATTGAAATACTTCTCGTTTTTCTGACCTTGACGACATAATTCTCGAATTGAAATAGTTCCAAAACGCAAATGCAAACTCATTCTTGTTGTTCCTTTTAATGAAGGAATGTCTCTTGTTTTTTCGTAATCTTTTATAATCTTATCGCTTGCTTCAATTGGCGGAAAATCTTGTGTTTGTTCCTCTGAAAAACCCATTTCTTTCAAGGAAATAAGTTTCGAAATCTCCTCAGGTTTATTCAGGTTCTTAAAATATTTTTCTGTTGGATAAGATTTCAAGTGAAAAGGAGTTAATTCATTTTTCCAAACTTTCATGTAAGGCGTGAAAACACGGTAAGGTGTTCCATCGCCTTTTAAAACTTCATTGCGTTCAAAAATTACATGATCTTTAAGTGTTCGAAATTTGATTTCTTCTTTTTCAAGAAGTTTTTCGATTTCTTTATCTCGCGTTTTAGCATAAGGTTCATAATCACGATTGGTAAAAACTGAATTAATATTGTGTTCCTTTATCAAATTTTTGAATATAGTTTTTGGATCTCCATAAAAAACCCACAAATCACTTCCCTCTTTTACGTATGCTTCTTTAAGCGCTGTAATATGCTGATAAATATATAAGACACGTTGATCGTTTTCTTTTAGATCCTCCAAAATATTTTCATCAAAAATAAATATCGGTTGCACGTTATTTCCCTTTCTCAAAGCAGCAAAAAGTCCAGCATTATCGTTGGTTCTTAAATCTCTTCTGTGCCAAAAAATGTTCATTTTTTTAATGTTTAATTATCAAGTTTCCCACCGAATTGATTGTTTATGATTCTCTGAAATAAATTCTTTCCTCCCTCTTGATTCCTACCAATTATTATCGCTACGGGCTCTCCAAAGGGAGAGACGCTCCGAATTGCGCTTTATCGCAAGCCTAATTCGTAATTATTTCAATTGGTGAATCTGGTTTTGCATAACTGTATCTTGCAATTTCCTTTGTGGAAAGATAACTGTCTATTCCTGTTCCTCCAACAATATTTTGATCGTGTAATGAAAGAAATCCGTCCTCTTTAAGGAATTTTTCATCCAATTGAATGAGTTTTACTTCACCCACAACGAGCTGCGTTCCATTTGCTGGAATTGGAATAATATCAACACATTCTAATCCGATTTTTAGCGGAGATTTAGCAACAAATGGCGCATGGAAATCATCCAAAGAAACGCTTTCTAGTGAAGTTTCACCGAATTCACTTTCTGACCTTTCATAACGTGCTGCAGTTTGGTGCGCTTGTTTGTGAATTTCTTCTGTTACAGAATTTATTGTAAAAAATGAAGTTTCTTGAATGTTTTCGAGCGTATGTCTATCCACAGAATTTGGGCGTTGAATAAACCCCATCAACGGAGGGTGAGCACCCAAGTGAATGACTGAATTAAAAATCGCAAGATTCGTTTGTCCCGCTTTATTTCTAGTTCCAATCAAATTCAACCCTTTTAATCCGCTCAAACAGTTGATTAAATTTGTTCGGTAGCGTTTATCGAGCTTATTTATTTCCTCTAAACTGAATATTTTCATATAATTAATTATGAATTACGAATTTAATATTACGTATTAGTCTCATTCGTAATTCGTAATTCTTTCCCTGTGTATTCCACCATATTATTTTGCGTTTCGTAGAGTCTAATTGTTAATTTATTATTTGCTAACCTCGGTTTTAACTTTTCATAAATCACTTTAGCTATGTTTTCAGCTGTTGGATTCAGATTTTCAAAAGCAGCAACATCCAAATTTAAATTTCTATGATCGAATTCTTCTTCAATTTCCTCTTTGATAATATTTTTTAGTTCGGTCAAACTTATAACAAACCCAGTTTCAGGATCAATTTCGCCTTCAACCCAAGTTTCTAAAACGTAATTATGACCATGGTAATTTGGTGAATTGCATTTTCCAAAAACTGCAATGTTTTTTTCTTGCGACCAATTGTCATTATGCAATCTGTGTGCTGCATTAAAAGTTGTTCTTCTTCCAATTTTAACCATTTGTAATCAATTCCGTTAAATAATTTTCCACAATTTTTTTAAACCATACTGTGTAATTATGTGGTGCCTTTTCAATATCTAATTTTAGTTCATTGATTCCAATGTACTTGAAATCTTCAACTTCTTCTGGATTTGGGATTGGAGTGCCATTGAATTTCCCTATAAAAAGGTGATCCAATTCATTTTCAATCAATCCATTATCAAATTCCGTTCTGTAAATAAATTGTCCAACATAATCCAGATCAGTTGTAAACCCCATTTCTTCTTGCATTCTTCGAACTGCAGCATCTTTAGAATCTTCGTTAAACCTTGGGTGTGAACAACATGCATTTGTCCACATTCCTCCACAATGGTATTTATTTTTAGCTCTTTGATGAATTAGCATTTCGTTTTTATCATTAAAAATAATCACAGAAAATGCACGATGCAATCGACCTTCTTGGTGCGCTTGCATCTTTTCCATTGTTCCAAGAACCTGATCGGTCTCATCAACGAGTACAACATTTTTAGTTCCTGTATCTTCCATTAAATTAAATTCAATTTGTGACGTAAAAATGAAGAACAGAACAACATATATTTTTTGTTATTTGGTATTCTCACGCGTTCCACGAGAATTGATTCTGCCTTTGTATTTTTAATTTTTACAAAAAGTTTATAGTAATAAATATAAGCCATATAAGTACCAAAACGTGCTTTTTTAGGTAATTTTTTTATCCCTTCTAATCCTTTTTTAAAATCTTTTTCGATGTCTTTTTCAATTTCCTTTTTGATTTCATCATTAAATTTTGACATATCCACATTTGGGAAATATGTTCTATCTAATTCATTAAAATCTGCTTGTAAATCGCGTAAAAAATTAATCTTTTGAAAAGCTGAGCCTAAACTCATGGCATCTGGCTTTAATCTTTGATACTCTTTTTCATCACCATTTAAAAAAACCTTTAAGCACATTAGTCCTACTACTTCTGCAGAACCCAAAATGTATTTTTCATAATCATTTTGATTGTATTCGCACTTTTTCAAATCCATTTCCATACTGTCCAAAAAACAGTCAATCAGATCTTGAGTAATATTATAACGATGAACCGTTTCTTGAAAAGAATTTAAGATAGGATTTAACGCTATTTTTCTATCTATTGCAAGTTTAGTACTTGCTCTAAATTCATTCAGTAGTTCTTCCTTTTCAAAATCATGAAAAGAATCTACAATTTCATCGGCCAAACGCACAAAACCATAAATATTATAAATAGGTTGTTGTATTTCCTTACTTAAGAATCTTATCCCCAATGAGAAACTAGTACTGTAGGCACGTGTAAGACGCTTGCTAACATCCTTCGAAAGATTATCATAGAGTAGTTTCATTTATATTTTGTTTGCGTTAATACGTTTATTAATTTCTTCAGCAACGACTTTACCAGAAATAATGCTCGGTGGAACCCCAGGTCCAGGAGTAGTTAGCTGTCCTGTATAAAATAAATTTTTCACCTTTTTGTTGACGATTTTCGGTTTGAAAAACGCTGTTTGTTTTAGGGTATTGGCTAATCCATAGGCATTTCCTTTATATGCATGATAATCTGATTTAAAATCTTTGAGGCAAAAACTTCTTTTATATTCGATATGTGATTTAATTTCTGATCCCGTTTTTTGTTCTAATCTTTCCATGATAATATCGAAATATTTCTCTCGTAATTCTTCCGTATCTTCTAAATCTGGAGCAATTGGAATTAATAAAAACAAATTTTCTTTTCCTTCTGGAGCTACGGAATCATCGGTCTTAGAAGGACAACACGCATAGAACAACGGTTGAGATGGCCATTGCGGTTCTTTATAAATTTCTTCTGCATGAATTTTAAAATCTGTATCAAAAAATAAATTATGATGAAGTAAATTATCAATTTTTTTATCTAACCCTAAATAAAATAACAAGGATGAAGGCGCCATCAAACGCTTGTCCCAATAATCTTCTGAATAATTGGAATTCTCACCTGCCAAGACTTTATCTGTATGGTTGTAATCCGCTCCAGAAACTACAATATCTGAAAGATAACTTCCATTATTTTGAGTATTTACCTCATAGATCAACCCCTCTTTGTAGTTGAAGTTTTTGGCTTCACAATCCGTTATTATTTTCACACCTTGAGCAATTGCAATTTGCTCAAAAGCTTCAATGATTTTATGCATTCCACCCATCGGATACCACGTTCCCAACTTAATATCAGCATAATTCATCAAAGAATATAATGCTGGAGTATCTTTTGGCATTGCTCCTAAAAACAATATAGGAAACTCAAGTAACTCTATAATTTTAGGATGGGAAAAATATGTTTTAATATATTTAGAAAATGATGAAAATAAGTGTAATTTCAATGTTCCTTTAACAATTCTCATGTCAGCAAACTCGGTAAACCTCAAACTTGGTTTGTGAACCAAATCATTCATACCCACTTCGTACTTGTATGCTGCCTCCGCTAAAAATTTATCTAAATTCTTAGTCGAACCAGGTTCAAGTTTTTCAAACCACGCATAAAATTCATCAATATTTGCCGGAACATCATCTTGGCTTTGATCTTTCCAAAACACACGATAACTAGGATCAAGCCTTTCTAACTGATAAAAATCTTTCGTTGTGTACCCAAAAGCATTATAAAATTGTTCAAACACATCTGGCATCCAATACCAGCTAGGACCCATATCAAACACAAAACCATCAACTTCGAATTTTCGAGCTCGACCTCCAATGCCCTTATTTTTTTCAATAAGCGTTACATCGTGACCAGACTTAGCTAAATAACTAGCTGCTGACAACCCTGCTACACCACTTCCTATAACTGTTATTTTCTTTTTTATCATTAATTATTGTTGTACTTATATTCAGGAAGAAGGTCCATTAATTTCTTTCTGGCAATAAAAATTCTACTTTTCACAGTTCCTAAAGGAATATCCAATTTATCGGCAATTTCTTTATACTTATAACCATTGTAATGCATTTCAAACGGCTCTTTATACTCTGGACTTAAAGTTTCTAATTGAGCATTTACCTCGCCATCTGCAATGTAATTATAAGGAGAATCTCTGTCTTCTGAAGAATTATTTAGTAAATATAAGTCAGTTGAGTTATCAAAAATAGTTTTTGACCTCACTTTTCTTCTATATTGATTAATAAAAGTGTTTTTCATGATCGTGAAAATCCATGCTTTGAAATTCGTTTTAGGTTTGTAGTAATCCTTATAGCGAATTGCTTTTAACATAGTTTCCTGCGTTAAATCTTTAGCATCTTCAAGATTCTTCGTGTAATTCATCGCAAAAGCCAATAAATAGGACTCCATCGATATAAGTATATTATTAAATTCTAATGTTGACATTTTATGATTGTTTAATTTTGTTAACTTAAGATTAAACAGAATTGTGCCAAATATATGTATATTTATAAGAAGTGCAAGAAAGTGAGGAAAATCAGGTCATTAAAACGACAAACTTATTGGAGACAAAGTAAACAAATAACCTGAATTATTTAAAGTGTGTAAATTAATACACAACAATTGTGTTTTTTATTACTCAATCCAGTCTTGAATAGGAAATATTATTTCTGATTTTGGTAGCCCATAATTATCCACCATTGCACCACCCAGAAAAACAGGAAGCCTCACTTCATCAGTGAGAAACTTCATAAAATCTGAATACGACTCTTCACTAACACCCGCGATGATAGAAACAATAAGATTTTTAGGGTTAATGGTGGATAGTGTAGATTTTAAATCAACTATTGGAAGATTAGCTCCAAGGTAAAGTGTTCTGAAATTCCTTTTTCTTAAGATATAATTATAAAAGAGCAAGCTAATTTCATGGAATTCTCCTTCAGGTGTAAACAAAACGGCATCAATCCTTCTTTTTACAACAATAGGCAGTTTATCAGTTTCCACAATAATTGTCTGACGAATTAGATTCGAAACAAAATGTTCTTGCACTGGAGTTATAGTTCCTACCATCCAAAGAACTCCAATTCGATTTAAAAAAGAAACCAAGTAGTTTTTGTAAACGGTTTCCAACCCCTCTTTCTGAATGGTATTTTTCAAAACACGCTCAAATGTTTCACAATCTATCACAATCATTGACTGAACCAACAAACTTACAACAGCACTATAAGAATACTTGTGATCATACAAATCTGTTACTTTTTGTTGAATTTGATTGGAAGAAAATTCGGCTATTTTCGAAATTTTCACTCCACTATCATACAGTATCGCTACGTTGAGTAATTTCACTAAATCTTTGTCAGAATAGGTTCTTATTTTGGTTTCAGTACGATTAGGAGACAACAAGTTATAGCGTTTTTCCCATATTCTCAAGGTATGAGCTTTAATACCTGTTAAAGTTTCTAAATCTTTAATTTTGTATTCTGCCATAATTCATAAACAGTTCGATTCGGTTTTGGTTCAATGTTAACAAAGATAGTTTAAACAATGTAAGAAAAGTGACAAAATCTATATTTTAACTATAATCTGTAAACCTCATTTCTAATAATCTCTTCCATATGGACAAAATGAACAATAGAGATCTTAGTTAAAAAATTCTTACTTTCGGATTCCAAAAAGAAGTCAAAATGAAGAGCAAATATTTTCTACTAGGTTTTATCGCTATTGCCCTATCCCTTTCGAGTTGCAAAACCGATTCAGGTGAAAACGTTGAGAATCAAAATTCAGATGGAACGGAGATTTCAAATAAAGATTATAGTGATTTTGTTGAATTTGATTTGAGACCCTATGAATTAAAGGCTTCACTAATGGTTCCAAAAGAGGACAGAACATTAATTAAACATGAGTTAGACACTTATACTTGGGATCTTATTAAGGGAAAACAAACTTTCCTTAAGATTCAAGATTGGGGAATGATAGATGGATTTAAAAGGTATTTAGAAGAACTTGATAAACAATCCGAAAAGGTTGAATTCATTGAAAAAGAAAAGAATTTCACCGTTTATAAACTAACCAAAGGAACAAGTAAAGTAACTTATCACACTGCTGCTCAACATGAAATTGATGGAATAAATTACATATTTGAATCTAGTGATCAAGGACTATCTGAAGAAGGCGTGAAAGATGCAATTGTTGCTGTGAAAAGCGTGGAGGCAATTATTAATGAATAACGCGATAGGAGATAGATATCCAATCTTCTTCATAAAGGCAAATTCCGATGAAAATATTCTATGTCTTTTTCTTAATTATTGCAATTTCAAGTTGCGGAACAATCAGCAATAAAACATTAGAATCAATTAATTATCAATGGAATAAATTCGAAGTAAACAGCGAAGAAACGATTTTCTTAAAACTAAACCCAATTGACTCAACATCTACTGCTCACCTCTTCATTTTCGGTGGAAATGACACCTTAGCTGTTTTTGGTAAAATCACTTTCACTGGCAAATATAAAGTTCGAGAGAACGGAAAAATCTTTTTATTGGGAGGTATCATAAGTGAGAATGAGCTAAAAACAAATGACGGAAGAACTGTCAAAGCTCCCATAGATCAAAATCCAATGTTAAGATTTAACTCTAAAAATCGCACTTTGAATTATTACGGTAAAGAGTTTAGTGCTAAATATGGGGATCGAATTGTCGAATTAGAATTTTTATTGAAGAAATTTGACAATTGGGAAGGAGAATATATTTCAATCCATGATAATTAGTAAATTCAAAAAGTCCTCCCCTCGCCTTCTTCAAAGGTGGAGACGATACTTTTCCGGCTTTTATGTTAGCAATGTAAACTGTTACAACCTATAGAAAGAGATTTTTTTCTGCCTTACAGTCTTAGTTCGAAGCGTTTCCCCCTTTGGAGGGGGATAAAGGGGGAGGACCCTAATAATCAAACTCATCATTTAACAGTGAAACGCAAGAACATTAAGCCTCGTCCTGAAAATAAGATGTAATAATAAATTTAAAAATCCTCCCACCGCCTCCTCCAAAGGGGGAGACGATATAATTCCATAATATCGCTTTAATGAAAAGGCTTTAGATTAGAACAACTATCATTTCTCCACCTCATTCTCCTTAAAAGCAGAAGGAATTAAATCTGGTATTATTTTCAAAATTAGCGGTAATAGTATCAACCCTCCTGGCAACATAAATATAGCCAATGCAGGTAGAGATTTCGCTAAGTCTTTAAATTGTGATTTCACTTTTTCTTTTTCTTCAATGCTCAGTTCGTGCGTGAAAGATTTATTCACTAAAAAAATGAGTTCTTTACTTTCTCTTAGTTCTTCAATAAATTTATCCTTGTTCCTCCCCAAAATCTTAATCCACCGTTTGGAAAAGTTTCCATATAATTGTTCGTAAGAAGACTTTTCTTGTAAAAAGGTAATTTGATGATTATTCTCCATAACAAATCTTTCAATCATAATAATTGAACGATCCATATGTTTCTTTTTGACACCCAAATACGCACATAATTTATTGAGATAATATGTCTCTTCACTCATTTCAGATAAGTCCGATTGCACAGTAAGCACTGCCATATCCAAAAGATAGAATTTATACAAATCATCATTTTGATCAGGTAAAACGATATCCTCGATAGTTAAAGAATCGTCCGCCAATTTCTGTTTAAAATCCTTTCGTGCTTGATCATCCATGTTTGCGGATGCGAGGTAAACTGATAAAATTTGATCTTCAATTTCTACAGTTTTATGATCCACGCGTGACAGAACCCCTATAGTGTTTAGTGCGCCTAAAACAAAAGAATCATAACTTTCTTTGAGTTGTTTTTGGTTAATCAAGAAGGAACGAAAACCTAATACATCAAGGTAAACCAAACTATTATTCAAATAGTTGACCCACAACTGATTCCCCATTGTTTTCTTTAAATGAACTCGTTTTTTAAGAATACTTTCGAGTTTTATTCCATCCTTCTCTTTAAATAAAAGTTTTAGGACGTTAATCGAACTTTTGTTGTTGTATTGTTCATAAAACTCCAATAAGGACGAAATAAACTCATCTTTTACAACAATCTCTTTTTCTGTACGATAAACTAATAGCAAGCATTCAAATAAAAGAAAAGTTGTTTTCTCGTCAGAAGTCCATTTGGAAGACGCCTCATTTTTAAAGAATAAAAACTCACTAGGAAATCCAAATACAATTCCAGAATTAAAAAATACATTTCGTAAAAATGAGGCTTTAGAGATATACGAAGGCTGAACAACAGACTCTAAATCAATCACCTTTTCATCAATCAATGAAAAATATTTATCAATCCAATTTTTAGCACCCGGTTGCATCATTTTGGCAAAATTCTAAATTTTAGAGATAAAAGTATAGAATTATCGTGTTAATTAACAGTTTGATAAAATAAAATTTTTTTTTGCCCTCTTAATTTACTTATCATTGTATGTAATCACAACATATAAATAGTTTTCAATGTATAAATTTTTGATATCATTTCTATTTCTTCTAATCAACACCTTAAATCACGCACAAAATAAAGTTACTGTCTTGCCTCCAGTTTTGGTTGAAACTTCGGCTTTAATCAAATATAAATGTTCATTTTTAACTATCAACGATTCTGGAAACGAAGAGAAAATCTATGTTTTCAATAAAAGAGGGAAAATTAAACATACTTGCGTATTAAAAAATGCAACAAATGTAGATTGGGAAGCATTGGCTTATGATGGTGAAGAATACTTGTATGTTGGTGATTTTGGAAACAATGCAAACAAGCGTAAAGACTTAGTTATTTACAAAGTTAAAATGGAAGATGTATTAAAAAATGAAAGTGTCGATGCCGAAAAGATATTCTTTAATTATCCTGATCAAAATCAATTTCCACCTCAAAAATCTGAATTATACTTTGATGCAGAAGGGTTAATTTTGAAGGACAATCAACTAATTGTATTTACGAAAAACAGAACTGTTCCTTTCGATGGAATTTCAAAGGTTTATACCTTACCAACGGAGCCAGGAACTTATCAAGCTAAGCTGCAAAATGATTTGAAATTACCTCCAACTAACTGGAGAGAAGAAAGTATTACAGACGCTACTTATTTTGACGGTGAATTGTTTATTCTCACTTATGCGAAAGTTTATCAGCTGGTTTGGGAGAATAGTTCTTGGGTGCAGAAAAAAGAATACAAACACGATTCTTGGACACAAAAAGAGGGAATTACTGTGGATGATAAATTCATTTATTTAACGGATGAAAACGCTTCTGGATTTTTCACTGGAAACTACCTTTACAAATTAAAGAAATGATAGATTATAAAAATATCGATACAGTTATTTTTGACATGGATGGAGTTTTAATTGACTCTGAACCTCTATGGAAAGCAGCAGAAATTAAGGTTTTTGCAACTATCGGAATTGATTTCATCAAAGTAGGCGGAGAAAAAACGGTCGGATTAAGAATTGACGAAGTTGTTGATTACTGGCATGCGCTATATCCATGGAAGAACAAAACGCAAGTAGAAGTCGTTGATGAAATCATGTTGGAAATGGTCAACGGAATTAAAGCCAATGGTCAGCCTATGAAAGGTGTTGTTGAACTCTTAGAATTCTTTAAGTCTAAAGGAATGAAAATCGGTTTAGCGAGTTCTTCGTATCAAATTTTAATTGACACAAGTTTAGAGAAAATAGGAATCGCTCATTTTTTCGATGCAACACTTTCTGCTCAGAATTGCACTTATGGAAAACCTCATCCAGAAGTTTATATTGAAGTAGCAAAACTATTGAATAGCGAACCTCAGAACTGTTTGGTTATCGAAGATTCTTTAAACGGAGCAATCGCTGGAAAAGCAGCGAAAATGAATGTTGTAGCAGTTCCAGATGGAACACATGAAATTTCGGAGCAATTAAAGGTCGCAGATTTACGGGTGGATAATTTAAATGAATTGTTAGATGTTTTTTTAACCATGTAGAGGCGCAATGCATTGCACCTCTACATGGTTAAAAAAATTCATCAAGAAAATACCGCATCCAACGCATTCTTAAATTGCTGTGCTGCGTTTTCAAGAATCTCTTTTGTATGAACGTAAGAAACAAATCCAACTTCATATCCACTTGGTCCAACATAAATATTTCTTTCCAATAGCGCTTTATGTAACTTTGTAAATGGCGACATGTCTGCATCAATTTGTGAAGCACTTCTAATTGTTGTTTGATCAGAAAAAGCAATCCAGAAAATTGATCCGATTGTAACCAATGCGAAATCATAGCCTTTCTCTTTTGCGTGAGCATTTACACTATTCACAAATACTTGCGTACGTTCTTCTTGGTCTTCGTAAAAACCAGGTTGACTACACACAGTTAATTGTGCTATACCCGCTGACATAGCCACTGGATTCCCGCTCAAAGTTCCTGCTTGATAAACTGGTCCTTCAGGCGCAACACTTTGCATAATGTGATTTTTTGCTCCGTAAGCCCCAACAGGCAATCCACCACCGATGATTTTCCCGTAAGAAACGATATCTGGAGTAATATCATAATATTCTGCAGCTCCTGAAAAAGCAACACGGAATCCTGAAATTACCTCATCAAAGAACAATAAAACATTGTGCGCTGTACAAATCTCACGTAATTTCAATAAGAAAGAACGCTCTTGCAACAACAATCCGTTATTTGCTGGAATTGGTTCAATGATTACACATGCTAATTCATGCGCATATTTTTCAAAAGCAGCTTCCAATGCAGCTTCGTCATTCAATGGAATTACGATAGTGTCTGCCACAACATTTTCTGGAACACCTGCACTTGAACTTAGTCCAGTTGTAACCAAACCTGAACCCGCTTTTACCAACAATGCATCTGCATGTCCGTGGTAACAACCTTCAAATTTGATGATTTTATTTCTTCCTGTATATCCTCGAGCCAAACGAATTGCCGACATTACCGCTTCTGTTCCAGAACTTACAAATCTAATTTTATCAATATATGGATTACGAGAAATAATGATTTCCGCCAATTCATTTTCTAATTTTGTTGGCGCACCGAAACTTGTTCCATTCGCTAAATTATCAACGATATTTTGGTGAACATCTGGGTAATTATGACCTAAAATATGCGGACCAAAACTACAACAGAAGTCAATAAATTGATTTTCATCTTCATCCCAAATGTAAGGACCTTTTCCTTTTTTAATGAATAATGGAGCACCTTCAACTGCTTTAAAAGCACGTACCGGAGAATTTACTCCTCCAGGGAAATAGTTAAGCGCTTTTTCGTATAATTTTTCAGAATTCGAACGTTTCATTGACAACATTTTTTATTTGCTGCAAACTTAAGGATTACTTGGCAGATTCGTGAGATTTCCAATTGAATAATATTGGAATGATTTGGTTAAGATAAGTACAAGTACCGATTTTTACATTTGTATTTACCTGATGGTTTCTAGTACATAATTACACTTATAGCTTTTTATATTTGAATTTAACTCTGTTTTTAGATCGATAAGCACTACTGAACCTTATCTACATTTTCTTCTCTTTTTATAGAACACTACTGTATAATTTTATATTTTCGGATTCTAAAATTAAAACACTCCAAAATGTCAGAATATAAAAACACACTTGCTTTCGCTCAAGAAAAAGACCAAAATGATCCATTGAGAAAATGGAGAGATGAATTTTTTATTCCTGATTTTCACGAAAAACCTGTGGTTTATTTCACCGGAAATTCTTTAGGATTACAACCAAAGCGAACGCAAGAATATATTCAACAAGAATTAAATGATTGGGCAAAATGGGGTGTTGAAGGTCATTTTGATGCTAAAAACCCTTGGTTTTCTTACCATGAATTATTGACAGAAAAAGCAGCTAAAATTGTAGGAGCAACAAATAAAGAAGTTGTAATCACACACTCTTTAACTACAAACTTGCATTTATTGATGGTTTCGTTTTACAAACCAGAAGGAAAACGAATCAAAATTCTTTGTGAAGGAAAAGCTTTTCCATCTGACCAATATGCGTTGCAATCACAAGTGAAATTTCATGGTTATTCTATTGACGAAGCGATTGTTGAATTATTTCCTAGAGAGGGAGAACATTTAATCAGAAATGAAGATGTTATTGCTAAAATCAACGAATTAGGTGATGAACTAGCAATGGTCATGATTGGTGGAATGAATTATTACACTGGTCAACTTTTCGACATGAAATCGATCACAGAAGCAGGTCATAAAGTCGGTGCAAAAGTTGGTTTTGACTTAGCACACGCAGCAGGAAACGTTAAACTTTCTTTACACGATTGGAACGTAGATTTCGCAGCATGGTGTACATATAAATATTTGAATTCTAGTCCAGGTGGTGTTTCAGGAATGTTCGTTCACGAAAAACACGTTTCAAATGATGAACTAACTCGTTTTGCAGGTTGGTGGGGACATGACAAGGAAACACGTTTTAAAATGCAACCTGAGTTTCAACCGATTCAAAGTGCTGAATCTTGGCAATTAAGTAATGCTCCTGTTTTAGGAATGGCAGCTCACATGGCTTCGTTAGATATTTTCAATGAAGTTGGAATGTCAGCAATCAGTAAAAAACGAAATGATTTAACAGCGTATTTGGAGTTTGTGATTGGGGAGGTTTCAAAAGAATCTGAAAATGCAAATTTCGAAATTATAACACCAAAAGACCCAGCAGAAAGAGGTTCTCAATTGAGTATTTTAGCCCACGGACAAGGAAAAAGTTTATTCGATGCGATGTCTAAAGAAGGTGTTGTAGCAGATTGGCGTGAACCCAACGTAATTCGTATTGCTCCAGTTCCTTTGTATAATTCGTTTGAAGATGTTTATCGATTTGGGGAAATTTTGAAAAATTCAATTCTTTAAGAATTGAATTTTTTGAATTACGAATGGGAGAATTATGAATTACGAATTTTGTGCTAACTGCTTTAATTAATAAGTTTTGGATAGTTGAGATTTATCAATGAAGAATTGATGTTTTATCGAAGTAGTAACCAATTTATTGATATAGGTTATATTATAGCAACATGTAATAAATATGAAACTAAAATTCATTCTTATAATTCAACTTTTACTTGTATCAATGGTCTCCTTTGGTCAAGAAGAAACGTTGTTTAGAATTATCGAAAAAGGGAACGTTGGTTATATAAATAGTGAAGGGGCAGTTGTTATTGAGCCCAAATTTATTGTTGGTGGAGAATTTTCTGAAGGGCTTGCTGCAGTTAGAGAAAACGGACTGTATGGTTTTATCGATTTAAAAGGTGAATATGTTATTAAACCTCAATTTGATTTTGCTTCTGGATTTCTTAATGGAATTGCTAACGCAAAAATCAAAAACAAATCGATTTACATTTATAAAAGCAATGGGGAAATTAAAACCATTGAATCGAAAATTTTTTCACTATACAGATCTACCGACGAAAATTATATAATCGAAAGTGCATCGGGTAAAGCGGGTATTTGGAATCCAATCACAGAGCAACTTATTATTGATACAATTTATGATGGTATAGCCGATTACCATGAAGGAACTTATGTTGTTTTTAATTTAGATGGAAAAATTACAGATGGTTTTCAATGGGGAATCAACTACTCTTTAATTGACACAGCTGGAAACGTACTCATTCCTTTTGATTCCTTCTGCAACTTTTTAGAATTCCATAACGGGGTTGCAATTACAATAAATAAGAGTTGCGAAGCAGATGTATTTTACTCTGATTACTCGGGTCCTGTTGATACTAATGGAAAATATTTTTTCAAGATTATGCTCGCAGAAAATGAAAACTTCAATGGATATTTTCAAAATGGCTTAGCTCCAATAACTATTAGTAACAAGCGAAATAGATTCGATGAAATCATAGAGGATAAAGACCATAACAATACACATAAAGGTTACATCAATCTTAAAGGAGAAATTGTTTTAAATGATACATTAATTAAAAGTGTTTCTAATTTTTATAATCATCGTGCCTTTGTTAAAAGAAAAGATGATGATAAACTCTACATGATTAACACTCAAATGGAAAAAGTTGGGAGTCATTCTTTTGATTTAATAATGTCAAGTAGTTTTTATGAAAATGATTATGCTTCTGTAAAATCAGAGGATAAATGGGGTTTAATTGACACGAATGGAGTTTATAAAATTCCACCTAAATTTGAAGACATAAAAATCCAAGGAATGGATGAAGGTTTTTTCTTTTATGCAAATGAAGAAATCGACGGTAGAACATTGTATGGCTTAGCAAGAATTGACGACACTTATATAACAGAACCTATATTTGATAACATCCAT
This sequence comes from Brumimicrobium mesophilum, assembly GCF_003025005.1. Lineage (GTDB taxonomy): Bacteria > Bacteroidota > Bacteroidia > Flavobacteriales_D > Crocinitomicaceae > Brumimicrobium > Brumimicrobium mesophilum. Next base: position 12,555 of record NZ_PVSS01000011.1, on the reverse strand, counting down.
TATTACAGAAATGGTGTTTTTGCCGTTGATATCAATGGTGAATTAAGCTATATCAATAAAAAGGGCAAAATTTTATGGAAAACGAAGGAAGATTATCCTGTTTTAGATTACAATATTGATTATATCAACTATTCGTATTTCTATGCGGATGATGAAGAAAAAGACTTCAGTTTAATTGAGAATGAATTGAAAAAGGATGTCTTGAACTTTAAAGTAAATACAAACAAATTGGATACATTACGATTTGAATCTGATAATCCTTCAAACAGCTATTTGTTTTATTCTGTAGTATTAGCGAATAACACGAAGGAAGATGTTGAAGTTAAAGTCTATGATGGGAGGTTATTTGCATACACTCAAGCTTTAGACGAAGATGGTATTTGGAGAGACATTAGTATAGTCAACACTGCACGTTGCGGAAATGGTTTCCGTGATAAAACTTTAACATCTAAAAGCTATTGGGAACTTAAAGCACCTGCGTATGTTGGTTCATTCAAAACAAAATTGCGTTTGAAAATAAAGTTTGTAAAAAGCGGTGAACCAATTGATTCAAAAGAAGGGAAAACCATCTACAGCAATGAATATGAAGGAAGTATAAATCCGGGACAGTTTTGTAATGAGTTACCAATTGGACTTTTTTACCGAGCCAAAAACCTTCGAGATCCGTACTCCTATTATTAAAAACTTGGATTATAAATCTATAATCCAAGTTACCGTTCTTAAATCTCAAATATTACTTGTAAATTTCGATACAATTTATTAAAATGAAATATCACTATCACGTTAATAATTAAACATTGATAATTAACAATTAAAAAAATGATTAAGAAAATAGGTGTTTTAGGATTGGGAAAAGTAGGTAGCCTTGTAGCAACCTTATTGAGCTCCAAATATGAAGTTGAAGGAATGGATCAGGCAAAATCTGACGAGGAATTTTCTTTTGAAGTTAAAATTGGTGATGTTTCAAAGGACGAAACTATTCGCGATTTTCTTAAAGATAAAGAAGCTATTGTTTCTTGTTTACCTTACTTTTTGAATATTAAGATTGCGCAAACAGCGGCCGATATGGGCGTTCATTATTTCGATTTAACGGAAGATGTACCGACTTTGAATGCTATTCAAGAAATGGCAAAAAATAGTAAAGCTGTCATGGCACCACAATGTGGATTAGCCCCAGGATTTATTGGGATTTTAGGCGCAGGATTGTATAACCAATTTTCTGAAATTCGAGCGGTTAAATTAAGAGTTGGTGCTTTGCCTCTTCACCCGATGGGACAATTGGGTTATAGTTTTACTTGGAGTGCCGACGGCGTAATCAACGAATACATCAACGACGCAGAAGTGATTCACAATGGCAAACGTAAAATGGTGAGTTCACTTGATGATGTGGAAATTATCAACATCAACGGAAGACAATATGAAGCTTTTTCTACTTCCGGTGGTTTAGGCACAATGTGCGCAACTTTGGATGGAAAAGTAGATACTTTAAACTACAAAACGATGCGCTATCCGGGTCACCGAGATGGAATGAAACTTTTACTTTACGACCTAGGATTAAAGAACGACAGAAAAACAGCCAAAGAAATTTTAACGAATGCCTTACCACTAGTTGATGATGATATCGTTTTGGTTTACGCTGCCGTAGAAGGAAAAATCGATGGTCAATTAAGACGAAAAGAATTCAGTGAATCCTACAGAAATATTGAAATCGAAGGGAAAGATTGGAGAGCAATTAGCTGGACAACAGCTTGTAGTATTTCAGCAGTTGTGGATTTAGTTTCAGAAGGCAAACTGAAAAACAAAGGATTCATTAAGCAAGAAGAAATTGATCTCACCTTATTTATGGAATCACATTTTGGGAGTATGTATGAGAAATATAAAGACGGGAAATAATTACGAATTGTTGCGCTGTAATGGAACGCGGATGACGCGGATCTACGAACGCGGATTTACAATTGATGCTGCAAGCCCTAAAACATCATTTTGAAAAGCCATTGCAATACGGACGTTTACTCCCGTTGGTCGTGAGATCGCTTCGCTAAGTATACAAAACGTCCCTACAATTTCAATTCCATCATTCGTAATTCGTAATTAAAAATTTTCCATTTATAAAACCTTAAATCAAAACAATTCCTAATTCTTTATAAACATCGAAAAAGGTTTTCTTACATTTTGAAAAATCCGTGAAAATCCGCGCTGCTTGCATCCGCGTCATCCGCGTTCCATTGCGCAAACCACCCACCCTACTTTAAGCTGCAATAGTCACGTCTTTGTCTAAATAAAAAACTTATCTTTGAATCAAATTTTTACATTATGTTAACTCCAAAAACGGATAAAAAACTTTTCTTACTCGATGCATTCGCCCTAATCTACAGGTCATATTTTGCATTTTTCAAAAACCCGAGAATTAATTCTAAAGGAGAAAATACTTCTGCTGCTTTTGGATTCACAAATGCAATGTTGGATGTTATTAAAAAGGAGGAACCAACACATATTGCAGTAGTTTTTGATCCTCCAGGTGGTGCAACAAATCGTATCGAAGAATTTTCTGAATATAAGGCGCAACGTGAACAAATGCCGGAGGATATCCGCAGCATGATTGAGCCTATTAAACGCATTATAGAAGCTTTTAAAATACCGATTTTAATGAAAATGGGCTTTGAAGCGGATGATGTAATTGGAACCTTGGCAAAAATGGCAGAAAAAGAAGGATTCACAACTTATATGATGACGCCTGATAAAGATTTTGGTCAGTTGGTTTCTGAGCATATTTTTATGTATAAACCTGGTCGTGGTAAAAAACCAGCTGAGGTTTGGGGAGTTCCCGAAATTCAAGAGAAATTTGAAGTTGAAGATCCTTTGCAAGTAATTGATATTCTTGGAATGTGGGGTGATGCTTCAGATAATATCCCGGGAATTCCAGGAATAGGCGAGAAAACCGCCAAAAAGCTCGTTAAGGCTTATGGTTCAATGGAAGGACTTTTTGAAAATGTTGATCAACTCAAAGGGAAACAAAAAGAGAACGTCATCAACTTTAAAGAACAAGGTGAATTATCCAAAAAATTAGCGACGATTATCACGGACGTAGATGTTGTTTTTGATGCCGATGATTTAGAAATTTGTCCGCACGATGATGATAAAATCCGTGAGATTTTCACCGAACTTGAATTTAGAGGAATTGCAAAACGTGTTTTAGGTGAAGAATTGGTGATTACTGCATCCAATGCTGGAGTTTCAAACGATAACGGACAATTAGATTTATTTGGAACAGCGGCTAATTCATCTCAAGATAGTCCAGCAGAAGTTCCAGCGGAAGAAATGAAATCTTTGGAAACGGAAAAGGCGAATTATCATTTTGTAGAAACAGAAGAAGAACAACAAAAGCTCATTTCAACACTTTTAGAACAAAAATCTGTGTGTTTTGACACAGAAACATCAAGTTTAGAGGCCAGAAACGCAGATTTAGTTGGAATCGCATTTTCTTTTAAAGCCAAAGAAGCTTATTATGTTCCATTTCCAGAAGAATTCGAAAAGGCTAAATCCTTATTAGAAAAATTCGCTCCTTTCTTTACTTCAGAGAAAATTGAGAAAGTTGCACATAATATAAAATACGACGAACAGGTCATCAACCGATACGGTATAAAAATTAAAGGACCTCGTTTTGATACAATGATTGCTCATTATTTGCTTTCACCTGACAGCAGACACGGTATGGATGATTTGGCAACTTATTATCTAAATTATACGACCGTTCCAATTGAAAATTTGATTGGTAAAAAAGGGAAGAATCAAAAATCAATGCGTGATTTAGAACAAAAAGACATTGTTGATTATGCTTGTGAAGATGCAGACATCACTTGGCAGTTGAAAGAACTTTTTGAACCAGAAATTCAGAAAGATCACTTAAAGGAATTGTTCTATAACATGGAAATGCCATTAACTTCTGTGTTAAAAGCAATGGAACAGGTAGGAATTCAGTTAGATATTGAAAGTTTAAAGGCTTTCTCTGAAGAATTAGAAATCACCCTTAATGAAATTACAGAAAAGGTTCTAGAATTAGCTGGAGTTGAATTTAATTTGGACTCTCCGAAACAATTGGGTGAAGTTTTATTCGAAACTTTAGAAATTTCTAAAAAACCAAAAAAGACCAAAACAGGTCAGTATTCGACCTCAGAAGATACGCTTCAAAAACATGTAAATGACCATGAAATAATTCCTTTGATTTTGGATTATCGTTCATTGCGAAAATTAAAAAGCACTTATGTTGATCCATTGCCAACGCTTGTGGATGAACAAGATGGAAGGTTGCACACACATTACATGCAAACTGTGGCCGCAACAGGTCGATTAAGTTCTACAAATCCGAACTTGCAGAATATTCCAATTCGAACACCAAAAGGTCGTGAAATTAGAAAAGCATTTGTAGCGAAGAATGATGATCATTACCTGATGGCAGCCGATTATTCACAGATAGAATTGCGTATTATCGCGGCATTGAGTGGTGATAAAAACATGATTGAAGCTTTCCAAAACAAATTGGATATTCACGCCGCAACAGCAGCGAAAGTTTATGGAATTGAAATTGATGAAGTAACGAGAGAGCAAAGAAGCAACGCAAAAGCGGTGAACTTTGGAATTATCTATGGTCAATCGGCATTTGGATTATCTCAAAATTTGGGTATTTCAAGAAGAGAAGCAAAATCAATTATTGACAGTTATTTTGAGCAATATCCTACGATAAAATCCTACATGGACAAAGCGAAGGAAGAAGCCAAAGAACACGGATATGTTGAAACGATAATGAAACGTCGTCGTTATTTGCCAGACATTCATTCCTCGAATGCAATTGTGAGAGGATTCGCAGAACGAAATGCCATCAACGCTCCAATTCAAGGAAGTGCTGCCGATATTATTAAAGTAGCGATGATCAATATTTACAATAAAATGCGTGAACAAAACCTAACTTCAAGAATGTTACTTCAAGTGCATGATGAATTGGTTTTTGATGTATTAAAATCAGAAAAAGACATCGTTTCAAAAATAGTAAAAGAAGAAATGGAAGGCGCTGTAAAGTTGGTCGTTCCATTGGATATTGAAATGGAATTCGCGACGAATTGGTTGGAGGCGCATTAGTAGGGGCGTTTTTTACCCAATCCCCCCTTAAAATCACTAAAAGAAAGTTATATTTAGAGTTCAAAAGAGATTAATGTTATGCAAGAAATAAAAAGTTACGTTTGTGGTGAGTGGAAAAGTGGAGAAGGTTCTGAAACAGAGCTACACAACGCCATCACAGGTGAGAAAATTGGAAGTGTTTCAAGTAAAGGATTTGATTTTGCTGAAATTTTAGATTACGGTCGCACAACTGGTGGAGAGAAATTAAGAAAAATGACTTTCCATGAGCGTGGTCGAATGTTGAAAGCACTTGCACTTTATTTGTTAGACAACAAAAAGAAATATTACGAAGTAAGTGCTTGGACAGGTGCTACAAAAGGAGATTCGTGGGTTGATATCGAAGGTGGTATTGGAAATTTATTTGCCAATGCCTCTTTAAGAAGACAATTCCCAGATTTACCGTATTATGTAGACGGTGAAGCAGCTCCACTTTCTAAGAATGGAACTTTCATTGGTCACCACATTATGGTACCAAAAGAAGGTGTTGCAATTCACATTAACGCCTTCAACTTTCCTGTTTGGGGAATGTTGGAAAAAGTAGCGGTGAATTTAATGGCGGGTGTTCCTGCTGTGGTTAAACCGTCAAGTGTTACCAGTTATTTAACGCAAGCAGTTGTTGAAGATATTATTGCTTCGAAAATATTACCTGAAGGTTCTTTACAGCTTGTTTTGGGTTCTGCAAGAGAATTAATTAACCATGTTACATCTTCTGATATTGTGACATTTACAGGAAGTGCGAGTACAGGTTTGAAATTGAAATCAAACCCTGTTATTACAAACAATAATGTTCCGTTTAATTTAGAAGCAGATTCATTAAATGCCATTGTTTTAGGAAAGAAAGCTACTCCAGACACTCCGGAATTTGCAATTTTCGTAAAAGAAGTTGTACGTGAAATGACAACAAAAGCAGGACAGAAATGTACTGCGATTCGTCGTATTTTCGCTCCAGAAGAATTGATGGATGAAGTTCAATCAGCTATTTCAGACAGATTATCTAAAACGATAATGGGTGATCCTTCTGCTGAAGGTGTGAGAATGGGATCTTTGGCTTCTCCTGATCAAGTGAAAGAAGTACGTGAGAAAGTTGAAGAACTTTCCAAATCACAAAAAATCGTTTATGGTGACATGGATGAATTTGATGTGACTGGTGCAGATAAAAACATCGGTGCGTTCTTCCCTCCTATTCTATTTAGAAATGATGTTCCTTTTGAAAAAATTGACGTGCATTCTATCGAGGCATTTGGTCCAGTTTCGACAATTATGCCATATAAAACCTTGGAAGACGCCATTGAATTAACTAAAATGGGGAAAGGTTCTTTGGTTTCCTCAATTGTAACTCCTTGCAACGATGAAGCAACACAATATGTACTTGGCGCAGCGAGTATGCATGGTCGTATTTTGGTGTTGAACGAAGAATGTGCTAGAGAAAGTACAGGTCACGGTTCTCCATTGCCTTTATTAACTCACGGTGGTCCTGGACGTGCCGGAGGTGGTGAAGAAATGGGTGGTAAACGTGGAATTATGCACTATTTACAACGTACTGCAATTCAAGGTCACCCAACAACGATAACAGCGATTACGCAGGTTTATCAACAAGGTGCAAAAGGAACCGAAATTGAAGAACATCCTTTCAAAAAATATTACGAAGAATTAAACGTTGGTGATCAATTGATTACTGAAGCACGTGAAATTACAGCAGACGATATCGATCAATTTGCTGCTTTATCAGGTGATAATTTTTATGCGCATAAAAGAGATACAAATTTCGAAGGAACAATGTTCGATGAACAAGTTGCTCACGGTTATTTCTTAATGAGTGCATCAGCAGGATTATTTGTTGATAGTTACGAAATGAATCCAGTTCTTTTGAACTACGGAATTGACAATTTACGTTTTACAAAACCAGTTTATGCTGGGTCTAAAATGCACATTCGATTTACGTGTAAAGAAATGGTTCCGAATGACACAACACCAAAAGAAGATGATCCAAAAACCTTAATAAAGCGTGGAATCGTAAAATGGTTTGTGGAAATGTTGGACGAAGATGCAGAAGAGCCATTGGTTGGTTTTGCAACGATTCTAACGATGGTGAAGCTCAAAGAGCAATAGAGAAGGAAGAGAATACCGATAAAATCGGCTGGGTGAGTGCGAGTTTTAAGATAAAAACGACTCCCTACCTCTGAACAAATTGAAAATCAAATAAAACCAAAAAGCGACTCTCGAAAGAAAGTCGCTTTTTTCATGAAATTAATTTTGTGAGCAAGAAAAAAGCCCAAAAGAGTAAATCTTCCGGGCTTTTATTGTTTGGTAATCATTCTGTTTTTAATCCTTAAAACTATTGGAACTTGAGTTATCCACTTTTACTTTATCATTTCCAGTAGAGATAACTTTAAACTCAGTTCTTCTATTCTTTTGATGCTCTTCTTCTGAACAATCAGACTTCACATTTCCTTCACATTCACAATCATTTAAAAGTATGGATTCTCCATATCCTTTTCCATAAATTCGAGATGGATCTGTGATACTTTTTCTAATATACTCAGCAGAAGCTTTTGCTCTTCTATCTGATAGTTTTTCGTTATAAGCTCTCGATGCACGACAATCTGTATGTGCTCCAAGCTCAATAATCATATTCGGATACTGATTCATTATTGCAACAATCTTATCTAACTCCAATGCTGCATCCGGTCTAATATTGTACTTATTTAAATCAAAATTAATTGGATTGATTTTAATCATTTCTGAAAGGTCTTTAACTTCTGGGTCCATCCCTAAATCTAATTTAGCATGTATATCATATTGACCCGGTTTATCAAATAGGATATTATAAATTACCATTTTTGAAAAGTAACCCTCTTTCTTCAATACTATACTGTAACTTCCCCTATCATTTAATTTCTTTTCGTGAAGGGCTCTTCTAAAATCACCCGTAACAGGTGTTAATATTTCTGATGTGGAATCATTCAAATTATCTGTAAAGAAAACTTGAACTCCGTCTAAAGGAAGTCCTGTTTTTTTATCTGTAATCAAAGCATATAATGATAAACCTGGATTTTTTTCTAAAATCACATCAGCATAAATGATGGACTCATTTGAAAAAGTGCTTGCTTTATTGTTTCCATCAAAATATTTAGCTTTTGAACCTGTTAATTGATAGTTTTTTTCATATTCTGCTACAAAAGAATAAGCTCCATTTTCGTCAGCAGTTACAGTTTTTAAAATATTACCCTTTTCATCCTTTAAATCGATTTTTGCCAAAGGAACAATACTGTCTTTTTTATCCTTTGCAATTCCTACAATTGCTACACCAAATGATATTGGACGTGTTGACTCAACTGAATAAATATCGTCTAATCCTTTCCCTCCTTCTCTATTTGAAGAAACATATCCGTTAGCTTGATCATTTGACAAATTAAATCCAAAATCATCAAAACGTGAATTTATTGGCGCTGCAAGGTTATGAATTTTTCCAACAGAACTTTCTTCAAGTAAAGCCACAAAAACATCTAATCCTCCTAATCCAGAATGACCATCTGTTGAGAAAAACAACTTATTTTCGTGATCGATATAAGGAAACATTTCTTGACCCTCAGTATTGATTTCACTCCCAAGGTTAATCATTTCTCCAAATTCACCATTCTCTAAAATATCAACTTTATAAATATCGGCTCCACCAAATCCCCCTGGTTTATCAGAAGCCAAATACATAACTTTTCCATCTTTAGAAATAGATGGATGACCTACTGAATAATCAATTGAATTATATTCAAATTCTCTTTCATTTGTGAAAGAACCATCTTCTTCAACATCCGCAACATATAATTTTAAATTTTGAATGCGCTTTGCATCTTTTCTCTGTTTTCCTTTAGAGATATTATTTCTCGTAAAATAAACTACTTTTCCATCAGGAGCGTATTCGAGTGGTCCTTCATGAAATCTTGTATTTACTTTTGACACCAATGAAATTTCACCTAATTTATTGGTTGAGTCTAGTTTTGCCTTATATAAATCTAAAAATCGATTGGCGTTCCATGACCACTCATTTTTGACGAACGCTCTATTCCTTCTAGAAGAAATAAAGTATAATTCATCCATATTCGGATTATAATAACCACCAAAATCAGTAGACGCTGTATTTAGCTCAAGGTTTTCTATCTTGAAAAAAGGAACCGTATTGTCTATCTTACTTTTGTAATCTAGATTTGCTAAAAATAACTGTGCTCTTATATCAGAAGTAGCAAAATCGCTGTATTTGCTCATCCAATGATCACTTTCAGCATATTTACCATTCTTTTTCAATACGTAAGAATAATTGTAAAAATCTTTTGGTTTGGCTTCACTACTTTCTATCATATCTGAATAGTATTTGATTGCCAAATCAACATTATTCATCTTAAGATAACTATACGCTAATTTGCTCTTCAATTCAGGAGAATCTACTTCTGAACCTATCAGTTCTTCATACAATTCGGCTGCATAAGCGTAAGACAAAGTATTGAAGTAATCATTTGCTTTTTTGAGTTTACCTGACTGTCCAATTACAGACAACGACAAACTACATGCGACTAATATTAATAATATTGCTTTCATTTAAACTGTCTATTATATGATTAAAAATAACGAGGTGATACAATTCCTTTTTTCTTAAATACAAAGTCATAAGACATCAATAGTTCAAAAGTTCCACTGTTATAGTTTCGTATTTCCTGAGTACCAAAATCGCTTGCAAAGCCAACTTTGAACTGTGGCGAAATTTGAACCTGAACAAATGCTCCAAATGCTGCTTCCACTCTATACGTAGCACCCAACCAAAAGATCTCGTTATAAATACCAGCCAATGTAATATCTAAACTTAATGGTGCATTTTGAGTCATCTTTAACATTGCTGTGGGCCTAAGTTTCCATTTATTTGAAACATTAAACACACCTCCTATTGTTCCAAAATAATGGCGACGTTCAAGGTTTGTTTCGCTTAATCCATCATAAGCTTGTTCAAGCATCTTTGGAGTACTTAAACCTAGGAAAAATTTTGGTGTGTGATAGTAAATTCCAAAACCAAAATTAGGATTAATGTTGTTTCGAATATTTGAAAGTAACTTTGGATCATTAGGATCATCCGTATTTAAACCATCAACCCCAATATTAATTAAATTGATTCCACCTTTTAATCCAAATGCCAATTTCCCTCTGTGATTTTTAAATTTCAATGTATAAGAAGCATCAACGTAAAACATTGTTTGATTCAAAGGGCCAACTACATCATTTACAGCTGTCAATCCAACACCTAATGACTCATATGATAGAGGCGAATGTACGCTAAATGTAGATGATCGGGGCCTTCCTTCAAATCCAACCCACTGTTCACGGTGAAGACCTGTCACATTCAACATGCCACTGCTACCTGCGTATGCAGGGTTTACAAATAGCATATTATCGAAATACTGTGTGAAATGCGGATCTTGCTGAGCATTCGCACTAGTATTCACAATGAATACTAGTGTAATTGCAACTATAAAAAACTTAATTGTTTTCATATCTGTATTTTTTATTATTCTAATAACTACTGTTCTTAACGTTGGATGTAAACATAGCCTTTCAATACACCTATATTTTCATCCTTGGTATCTAGGACATAATAGTACGAACCTGTTGGTAATGTTGAACCTCCAACATTTAAACTGCTATTTGATGTTCCTTCCCATTCATTGTTGTAACCTTCCGTTGAGTATACTACATTACCCCATCGATTTAAAATCACTAATTCATTATCAGGGAATTGATCAATATTCTCAATTATCCATCCATCGTTTACTCCATCACCATCTGGTGTAAATGCATTTGGAACATTCAAACCACAGATTTTTGGATCACATGGGTCTTGAGGATCAGTTCCTTCAAATACTTCAACACCATTTGATATACCATCTCCATCACAGTCCAAATCGTTCCAAACTTGAGATGGTGGTAATGTTTGACTTGATAAGATGAAATCACATGGATCCCATGGATCTGTTCCATCTAATATCTCATCACCATTAGTCACTCCATCTCCATCACAATCTGAATTACTCCATGCACCGGTCTGTGCTATAGTTACATTATCAAGTATGTAATCACATGGGTCCAATGGACTTGTTCCATCTGCTACTTCTTGTCCATTGGTTACTCCGTCTCCATCACAATCTGATTCATTCCAAGTGGTACTAGTGTTTACGGTTTGATTTGCTAAAACAAAATCACATGGGTCATTTGGATCTGTTCCATCTATAACTTCTTGTCCATTTGTTGATCCATCACCATCACAATCTGCTAATAGCCAATCTCCACCTTGAACAGTAGTTACACTAGGTAGTAAATAATCACACGGATCATTTGGATCTGTTCCGTCTAAAACTTCTGTTCCGTTAAGTACACCGTCACCATCACAATCTACATTATTCCAATCACCTCCTTGAGTTAAAGTTACACTTCCTTGAAGATAATCACATGGATCAAGTGGATTCGTACCGTCAATAACCTCTTGTCCATTTGTTACTCCATCTCCATCACAATCCGCATCATTCCATGCCGTACTTGGTGTTAATGTTTGGTTGGCAAGTACGAATTCACAAGGATCAACCGGATCTGTTCCATCAATTACTTCTTGTCCATTTGTCACACCATCCTCATCACAATCTGATGCTTCCCATGCAGCAGTTTGAGGTAAAGTAACACTTGATTCTAAGTAATCACAAGGATCAACCGGATCTGTTCCATCGATTACCTCTTGTCCGTTTGTTACTCCATCTCCATCACAATCCGCATCATTCCATGCAGTACTTGGTGTTAATATTTGGTTCGCAAGTACGAATTCACAAGGATCAGCTGGGTCAGTTCCATCAATTACCTCTTGTCCATTTGTTACTCCATCTCCATCACAATCCCCTCCGTTCCAAGCTGTACTTGGTGTTAATGTTTGATTTGCAATTATAAATTCACAAGGATCAACTGGATCTGTTCCATCAATTACTTCTTGTCCATTTGTCACACCATCCTCATCACAATCTGATGCTTGCCAAGCTGAAGTTTGAGGTAAAGTAACACTTGTTTCTAAGTAATCACATGGATCAACCGGATCTGTTCCATCCGTTACTTCTTGTCCGTTTGTTACTCCATCTCCATCACAGTCCGCTCCATTCCATGCTGTACTTGGTGTTAATGTTTGATTTGCAATTACAAATTCACAAGGATCAACTGGATCCGTACCATCAATTACTTCTTGTCCATTTGTCACACCATCCTCATCACAATCTGATGCTTCCCAAGCTGAAGTTTGAGGTAAAGTAACACTTGGTTCTAAGTAATCACAAGGATCAATAGGATCTGTTCCATCGATTACCTCTT
>NZ_PVSS01000010.1 GCF_003025005.1 Brumimicrobium mesophilum | reverse complement strand
GATTGTGAATGAACGAGATGAATCAATTACGAAATAATCAATTACGAACGGCTTTAGCCCTCAGCGCAGCTAATTACGAATGAAACAATTACGAATTTGTTGAACTACATTAACTTTCTCAAAGTAATTAATAGGCCAAAAGGGATAAGGCGATTTATGCCTTTAGTTTTTAACCTTTCTTTACTTTCACTTGCTTTAAAGAAAAGTCTTTAGTAAGTTTATAGCGAACATTAAACACTATACCTATGAAAAACTCAGTAAATTTTGTTCCGCAATTATTAGGAACACACACACACACACACACAGCGATTTAATCGAAAATTTAATTGGTACTATCAATCAGTGGATTCCTGCGCCTCCTAACGAACTTAGAACAAGTTATTCTTTGTATATTCAGGATCAAAACTCAACAGCGAAAATTGATGCGGAGTCTCTAAGTGATGGTATTAATATTTACCCAAATCCTACTACAAATAAATTAACCATAGATTACAATCTATCTAAAAATACAGATGTGCATTTTAAGATTTTAGATGCAACAGGGAGGAAAATTGCCAGTCATAAACTAGGGAGTCAATCAGCTGGAATTCAATCGGTTACTGTTGGGGTGTCTCATTTAGCAAATGGTATGTATATCTGTAATTTAAATATAGGGAGTAATATATTATCAAGGAAAATTAAAAAAAAATAGCACTTATGAATATTAAAATATTTCTTGGTTTTACTATGTTATGTTCAATATTGGCTTGTCATAAAGACAAGCCAATCCCTTGTGTAAATAATGACCCTGATTGTTACTCGTTTGAGCAGTCTGATTCTCCAATGACCCCTTTCTATTCAAGGGATGGCAAGCAGTATATGGCTCCTTTTTTTAATCCCAATAATTCCGATGAATTTGTTTATCATTTTCGAGACAATGATTTGAAAGTATTTCAATTGGTAAAGTACAATTTGCAGACTATGGAGAAAACAATTCTGCAGGAAGGTGATAAAATAGCGAAACAACCCAAATGGAGTCGTAAAGGGTGGATTGCTTATACCCGTTTGAAAGGCTATGTTGAACATATCATTGTTGTGAAGGACAATGGTGATAGCCTGAGGCAATTTTCTTCGGATTTAGCTAATTTAGACCCTGAATGGGATTTAGATAGTGAAAATTTATATTGGACCCACTCTCCTTTTTTAGGTGAAATTTATTACTTATTCAAGAAATCTATTTTCGGTGGAGAAACAGATACTATTTTAAAAAACGATGAGTCATTTTTTGGATTTACTGATTATAAAAGTATTTCAAATAATAATTTACTTGTTTCAAAAACCATATTTAATAATGGAAATAATTTGGCTATATTAAACCTGAGCGCTTCTCAATTTTCTTTTTCTGAATTAATGGATTTAAATAACCCTGACTTTGCTGGTATAACAGGTACCTCTTGGAGTACCAATAACAGCGATATTTACATGTCCTTTTATGTTAAGGGTCTCTATAAAATGAATTCTTCATCCGGAACAAAGAAACTTTTAATTCCTTTTTGTCATAGCAAAAGATATGAAACTATCTCAACCTCGGCAGATGGTAAATATTTAATCGGAGAAAGAATAGATAGCCGTCAAAAATTGGATGGACAAAAAAAAACAACGGGAGAAATCGTTGAAAAATCATCCATCTATTTAATAGATTTACAAACATTGGAAGAAACGAAGATAGACTTAACACCATGAAAATAAATACGCTCATAATGTACACTTTAATTTTGGCCACCACTTTTTTTAATTCTACCCGGATAAATGCGCAAAACAAAAAGGAAGAGCTGTCTTTTGAATTTGGATATGGAAAACATGATTATTCAATGGGTAATATAAATCAGTTCTTTGTTGATTCTTTTGCTTCACAGACAAATCCAATACTTCTTGATAAGAATATCGAAAAGGGAGAACAATTTAGTCTTTCACTTAATTATAGACCTTTTAAATATTTTGATGTTGGTTTATTTTCAATGTATCAATTTAGTAAGCAAAATTCCTCTTCTACATTTTTAGAAACAGATGACTTTGGAAATGCAATTGCAAAGCATGAAAGAAATTACGAATTAAAAACAATGGCTATATCATTTGGTCTTAATTCAACATTATTTATAAGCTCTTTGTTGAATTTTGAACAAAAAGAGACTGATTTCTTAAAAAACCTAAGCTTAGGAATAGGAGTTAGTGGTGGAATAGGATTGTCAAGAGTGGTATCTGATTTGAGGATGAAATCATTCCCAACCTCATCTTCCTATAGCTTTTTCGAAAGTACAGCCTTTCAAGGTCAGACTTTCATTGATGTTGGTTATTACTTTTTAAACAACAACTTGTTTTCATCTGTTGGTGTGAAATTGGGTTATCAATATTTCGTGACAAAAACAGTACAAGATAGATTAGATAATGGATGGATTGTCCAAGGAGAGAATCCGATAAACCTTGATTTTTCAGGCTTGTATGTAGGGACATATTTAATGATAGGAAAATAAAATAACAACAAATTATGAAACTAATCAAGACTTTACTTTTAATACTATCAGTAGTTTTTAGTCTAACCGGCTTTGCACAAGGGTCTGTTTCTATCGAAATATCACCTGATAACCCAACTGTATTGGATAATATTTATTTGAAAACTGACATTTATTTTAATAAGTCAGGATATTATGTAACTGATAATATTACTTGGCAAGGTTCAAATATGGTGGCTCATTTATATTATAACAGTGGAGGATTAAGTTCGCCTACATTTTTAGAAGATTCTATTTCTATTGGCATGCTACAAGAAGGGACTTATTCGATTATTGCTAAACTGATGGTTAATAGCTCTCCTTCAGGAGATAATGATCTTCAAAATTTTAGTTTTCGAGATGCGGATACCATCACTTTTAGAGTTGAAGAAACTTTAGGAATAGTAAATGAAGGTATGGACTTAAACTTAATTAACCTCTACATAAATCCAACGAATAACCTTATCAATTTCACCTTAAATGATAAAACGAACAGTTTAAATCTTGAAATTTTAGATGTATCTGGAAAGATTATAAAAACAGTGCAATATTCCAATCAAAATTTTGGAGAGTTCAAGAATTCGATAGATATTTCTGAGTTAAAAAATGGAATTTATTTCTGTAGATTTTCAAATGGAAAAAATCAAATTACACGTAAGCTTATTAAAAAGTAGAGATCAATTAATTACGAACGGCTTTAGCCCTCAGCGCAGCTAATTACGAATTTGTTGAACTACATTAACTTTCTCAAAGCAATTAAAAATAGGGCTACCGCGAGTCTTTGACTAGTGGTCCAATTTTTAAATAATTCGTAATTCCCTCTAATTCGTAATTATTTTCCTTTTACAAACTCCTCCCATTCTTCAAACTTCTCTTCCTCCATCACTTTCTCCAATTTAACCTGTCCACCTTTCTTTTTGTTGGCTCCAGACCATTCATGGAAAACTGCAGTAGGAACGATTTTTACTTTCAAGCCTTTTAAAGCTTTTCCTCTGGCCACTCTAAAGTTTTTATTTCTTTCCTGAAGGAATTCGTCAATAGAATTGGCCGCTTTTTCACTGTCTAAATTGTCTTCTGTTCCGATATACCAAAAATGATAAAATTCACCATCTTCTCCTCGTTTTGCGCAAATATTGTATTCTGTGATTTTAGTTGAGAATTCATTTTCTAAATGCTGAATTGCATCGTCAAGTTTATTTACGGATAACTGAGAACCAACAACATTCAAGAAGAATTTTGTTCTTCCGGTGATTTTTATTTCAGCTCTTTCAACATTTGTAAATTCAATGGTATCACCAATTTCATATCTCCAAGCACCACTAACAGTAGACATAATTAGCACATATTCTTGTCCCAATTGTACATCTTTCAAACCAATTGAAGGCGCATCAGGAATTAATGATCCGTCATGTTGAATATAATCTGCTTCAAATGGTACAAATTCAAAATAAATTCCATTGTCTACTAATAATTGCATTGCATCTGTTTCAGGTCGGGTTTGAGAAGCGATAAATCCTTCAGAAGCAAAATAAGTGTCAATTACTGTAATCGGATGTCCCAACAATGCATTAAAACTTTTTTCATAAGTTCCGAAAGCGACTCCTCCAGAAGTATAGACTTCAAAGTTTGGCCATATTTCGTGAATGTTGTTCAGATTATTGTGCTCGATTACCTTTTTAATCATCAATTCAATCCAAGTTGGAATTCCGCTTATTGCACCAATATCCCAGGTATGTGCATTTTCTGCAATCGCTTGAACTCTTTCTTCCCAATTATCTATTTTTGAAATATCTTCTCCAGGCTTGTAATATCCTTTGAACCAAAACGGAATATTGCTTGTACTGATTCCACTGATTTCACCTTCTAGGAAATTATTGTTCTCCCTTAAGTTGGTCGAGCTTCCTAGCATCATAATGTCTTTTTCAAATAATTCTGCTTCCAAGTCAAAGTTGCTTAAAGCTGTAATTTGTCTTATTCCAGCTTGTTTAATAGCATCAATCATTTCATCGGTGATTGGAATTCGTTTGCTGGTTTTTCCAGTTGTTCCAGAACTTAAGGCAAAAAATCTTGGGATTCCGGGCCAAGTCACGTTTATTTCTCCTTCATGGTAACGGTGCCACCACTCATCATTGATTTTGTTATAATCGAAATAAGGGATTTTTGAAGAAAAAGCTTCCTTAATATTATCCGCATTTAAGATTTCTTGAAAAGAAAAATGTCTTCCAAATGCTGTGTTCTGTGCTTGTGATAATAAGTCCTTTAGCACTTCTTCTTGTGCTTTTACAGGATCAACTTCGCTAGTGACATAGTCTTTAAAATCGATAAGTCCTTTTATGATATTTCCAAAAAATGGCATATTATTTTTGTTTTAATGATTGAAAAAAAACCTAATACAACAATCTGAAACTGATTTTCTGTGTTAAGAAAAATATGTTGGAGTGTAGCAATTATAAGGTTTTCGAAGTTAAAGAAATTTCAATTCTCAAATGATTTTTTTTGTTTAAAAATTCATAAAATTTAGTTGAGAATGCTGAATGCAAAATAATAGTCAGGTTAAAATCTGGGAAATCTTTAAATTCAAATTGTCCACCTTTTCTATTAAGATTTTTTTCTTTATGAACCCTTTTTTTTAGCTGCTTAACATTCTTTAACACCGTTCAGACTGAGCTTGGCGTAACAATGAACATCTTTGTAGGTCAGAATAAAAAATTATGGAAGAAAACAAACCATCTTCAGTTACACCTGCTGATTCAATCCGACAATTAACGGAAAAAATACAAAACGAATCTCCGCTTATTGATATGATTAATAAGGAATTGTCAAGTGTGATTGTTGGTCAAGATAGAATGTTAGTACGTTTGTTGATTGCACTTTTAGCTGATGGACACATTTTGCTAGAAGGAGTACCAGGTTTGGCTAAAACTTTAGCAATTAATACGCTGGCAGATGTTGTTGGTGGTGAATTTAGCCGTATTCAATTTACACCAGATTTATTGCCTGCCGATGTTACAGGCACGCAAATTTACAACCAAAGAACACAAGAGTTTTCAGTTATAAAAGGACCAATTTTCGCTAATTTTATTTTAGCGGATGAGATCAATAGGGCACCAGCTAAGGTTCAATCAGCTTTGTTAGAAGCTATGCAGGAAAGACAAATTACTATTGGTGACGAAACTTTCAAATTGCCAAAACCATTTTTAGTAATGGCAACACAGAATCCGATTGAACAGGAAGGAACTTATCCTTTACCCGAAGCACAAGTAGATAGATTTATGTTGAAAGTGCGCTTAGAATATCCAAATCCAGAAGAAGAAATGCAAATTTTGCGCAGTAATGTGAGGAAAGAAGGATTAAATAAGGCTAAAGCTGTTGTAAGTCCGAATGATATTGTGCGCTTGAGAGATTTAGTGAGAGAAGTTTATTTAGATGAAAAAATCGAAAAATACATAATTGATATTGTTTTCGCTACAAGGGATCCAGAGAAATTTGATCTAACCAATTTGACTCCCTTAATTTCTTTCGGAGCTTCCCCAAGAGCAAGTATTAATCTTGCTTTAGCAGGAAAAGCAAACGCATTCTTACAAGGGCGCGCTTATGTGATTCCAGAAGATATTCGAAGTATCGCTGTAGATGTAATTCAACATAGGTTGGGATTGACTTATGAAGCGGAGGCAGAAGGAGTTGATGCTAAGGCAATCGTAGAAAAAGTATTGGCTAGAGTAGAAGTTCCATAACGTATCACGATATAAATGGAAACGAAAGAACTACTGAAAAAAGTAAGAGAGATTGAACTCAAAACGCGTGGACTCACCAAACAGGTGTTTTCAGGAGAATACCATTCTGCGTTTAAGGGGAGAGGTATGACTTTTTCAGAAGTTAAGAATTATCAATATGGTGATGATGTTAGGAATATTGATTGGAATGTCACTGCGCGATTCAATGAGCCTTTTGTAAAAGTTTTTGAGGAAGAAAGGGAACTTTCCGTTTTTATGGTTTTGGACATATCAGGATCAAATAACTTCGGAACGCGTTCTAAATCAAAAAAGGAACTAATGCTTGAAGTTGCTGCAGTTTTGGCTTTTTCAGCAATAGCAAATAATGATAAAGTGGGAGCAATTTTCGTTTCTGATGAGGTTGAGAAGTTTATTCCACCAGGTAAAGGGCGTTCTCATGCTTTAATGATTTTGAGAGAACTTATTTTATTTGAACCTAAAAGTAAAGGTACGCACCTGAATGAAGGTTTACGTTTCTTTAGAAATGTGGTTAAAAAAAGAAGTATATGTTTCGTTATCAGCGATTTTTATGATGAAAACGATTTCTTCGAAGGTTTGAAAATAGCCAATAGCAAGCACGATATGGTGGCTTTGCGTATATTTGACCCAGCGGAGAAAGAAATTCCAAATTTAGGATTGATTAAAATGTTTGACGCAGAAAAAAATGAAGTCGAATGGGTTAATACAGGTTCTAAACAACTAAGAAGTAAATACAAAAAGCAATTCCTCGATAATGAGGAAAATTTGAATGTTCAATTTAGAAAATCAGGAGTTGATTATGCTACACTTTCCACCGAAGGAAAATATTTAGCAGAATTGAATAAACTCTTTATGACAAGAAGTAGATGATGAAATGGTTATTACATATTTTATGTGTGCTAAGCGTTTCATTTTCGTTTGGTCAAAAATTGAACATTAATTTGGACAAAGAAGAAGTCCAAATTGGTGAACCTTTTAAGTTAACGCTTTCTGTAATTAGCGATAAAAAGTTCGACAGTTTAGTCTACATTCCAAAAGAAGAAGTTTTCTCAGGTAAAAATTCTGTGAATTCAAATTCTGATGAAATAAGTGAAGATTATGGTTTAGAAATCACGAAAGCATTTAAGGATACTACTTATAAGGAAGGAAAAGAATTTATTTGGAAAGGTAGTTATGAATTAATTGCTTGGGACAGCGCTTATGTTGTTATTCCGCCAGAAATGATTTTAATACAAGACAGTTTGTATCTTTTTCCAGCGGGCTTAATTAGTGTAATGAGTCCACCAGCAAATCCAACACAACCAATTTATGATATCAACGAAAATTTCACTGATTTACCAGATAAAAGCGCAATAGAAAAATTTATCAGCCAATATTGGCCATGGGTTGTAATTGGTTTAATCTTGTTCATTGGAATTGGTATTTATTTATTCAAAAGATCCCGAAAAGAAGAGATTCCTTTAACTTTAAGAGAAAGTACCTTACTTCAAATAGATGAATTAGAAAGGAGCAAAGCGTACGAAATTGATTTGAAAGAATATTATTTTGATTTGTCCATGATTCTGAGAAGATTTTTCGCAGCTCATTATCAAATCCGAATTTTAGATAAAACTACCCTTGAAATTGAATCAATTTTGGAAGAAAATGGATTAGATGATGAAATGATTTTATTGACAAGGCAGTTATTGGTGCAGTCTGATTTGGTAAAATTCGCAAAATCTGTTCCTGGAATAAAGGAAATTCAAGATGTGACAAACGACGCCAGAAGGGTTGTAAACGAAATAGCAGATATAGATTTTAATAATGAATAGCTTGAATTTGCTACATATCGAATTTTTAGAATATCAATTCTATGCACCACACTTTTTGTGGTTGTTGCTATTGGTTCCTATATTGCTATTTCTTAGGTTTAGAAAATTAGAAAGAAGTCAAGGAGTTTTTAAATTTTCACAACCCTTGAGTCAATTAAAGTCGATTGCTTACTCACCAATAAAATGGTTGATTTTATTGATTTATTTCCTTATTGGAGGAGGTTTGTCTTTATTGATTATTGCAATGGCACTTCCGGTATCACCTTATTCCAGTGAAAACGAACAACAATATGATGATGGGATTGATATCATAATTTCAATGGACGTTTCCATGAGTATGATGGCTACCGATTTTTTACCCAATAGATTAGAAGCAGCCAAGGAGGTTGCTAAGGAATTTATAGATGGAAGAACTTCAGATAGAATTGGCTTTGTCGTTTTTGAAGGTGAAGCATATACTGCTTGTCCGCCTACTCGAAATTATGAATATCTCAAACAAACTATAGATGAAATTAAATCTGGAGATATAGATCCAGGAACTGCCATTGGAACCGGTTTGGGTACTGCCGTGGCAAGATTAAGAAGCGATAGTTTGACTTCGAAAGTTGTTATATTATTAACGGATGGTGATTCTAATCGAGGTGAAATCACACCAATGTCTGCCGCTGAATTAGCCAAAAATAAAGGCATCACGTTGTACACTATAGGTGTGGGGAAAAAAGGGATTGTTAAAATGCCAGTGAATACTCCTTTTGGTCAGATTCTTACAGAAACGCAAGTAAATATCGATGAAGACTTATTAGAAGAAATGGCAAAATCAACAGGCGGTGAATATTTCAGAGCGATGGATAAAAATTCTTTGAGATCTATTTACAAAACTATTGATGATATGGAGACCCAGAAAATGGTGAATAACAATATTCAAAGAGAGCCTCCATATAGCCCAAAATATTTTTTACTCATTGGTTTGACCTTCCTGTTTTCAGGATTCATCACTGAACAATTGTTACTTAAAAAGAATGCCTAGAAGAAAAACATATACATATCGATTGAAGTCCTTTATGGGGCTTGTAATAGGGTTTGAATTGTTTTTCTGGATCGTTATTTGGCAACTTATGCGAATAATCGGTGTTTTTGAGCATAGTTCAGTAGGGGAAAGGTTAACTTATCTTACTCCTGAATATGCTTGGTTATTCTTGTCGCTTTCTATTCTTATCCCTGTATTTTTCATTCAACTCCACAATCGTAACAAGTTAGTCGAACGACTTGGAAACGTAAAGACGATTCAAACCTTTATGCGTCCTGTTGCTACACGCAGAGTATTTTGGAGATATTTTTTCATTAGAAATGCCTTTGTTTTCATCATTTTCGCTTTAATGCAGCCAGTTTTAGGTACCAGAGATATGAAAGGACAGTCTTCTGGAGTAGAACTAATTTTTGCTTTGGATATTTCAAACTCGATGAATACCAGGGATATTAAAGGAGGAGAAACACGTTTGGAGGTCGCCAAACGCGCAATGAATCAATTAGTGAATCAATCTTCTGCATCTCGTATTGGTTTGATGGTTTTTGCAGGAAATGCATATCCACAACTACCTTTAACTGCTGATAAAAAGGCTGCCAAAATGTATATTGATGAACTAAATACAAACTTTATATCTAATCAGGGAACAAATATTTCTGCGGCTTTAAAAGAATCTAGTAAATTTTTCTCCAAGGAAAAGATTAGGAAAGTATTGGTTTTGATTACAGACGGTGAGGATCATGAAGGAGGAATGGAAAGTGCTTACACTGCGATCAATGATAAAAATATTGAAGTATTAATTCTTGGAATTGGTGCAGAAGAAGGTGGGATAGTTCCCCGAAGCGACGCGCCAAATGATGTTTCTTTGAAAGACGACTTAGGTCGGTCTGTTATTTCAAAAGTGAATACAGAAATGCTTGATAATATTGGAAATAGGTTAGATTCTAAGGTGATTGTCTCCAATGAATCTTTTCCAAATGTTTCAGAATTTTTAACTCAACTTAACAAGAGTTCCGGCGATAACACCGTAAATTTGAGTTTCAGAGTAAAAGAAAATAGATATCAGTGGCCATTGTCTTTGGCTATTCTATCCATACTTATTTTATTTATAAAGGAGTCACGTCCAGATAAAAAAGAGAAATTATGATGCGCAGTGTTTTTTTATTAGCGTTAACATTCACCCTGACAAGTTCGGTAATAGGGCAGTCATGGGAAGATTCTTTGCGTTTAGGAAAAAAATATTACCAAGAAAAGCAATTTGACAAGGCATATAGGTCGCTACTTGAAGCTCAAAAGTTAGCTCCAAGCGATGTTGATTTATCTCAAGATATTGGAAATGCTGCTTATAGAAACAATGATTTTGATATGGCAGAAAAGGCTTTTCGAGCAGCTGCAATAAAAAATGATGATCAATCCGAAAATGCTAAAAATTGGCATAATGTAGGAAATAGTCAAATGAAAGCTAAGAATTATCAGGACGCTGTGGAAAGCTACAAGCAATCTTTAAGAAATAATCCTGGAGACGAAAAAACACGTTATAATTTGGCTGAGGCACAACGACGTTTAAAAGTACAAAAGAAACAACAAAGTCAAGAAAATAAGAATCAAAATCAGAACCAAGACGCTGATAAGAATGAACAAGATCAGCAAAATCAATCTCAGGATCAAAATCAAAACAACAAGGAAGATCAAAATCAAAATAATAAACCAAATCAAGCAGGAGGGGATGCAAATAAAAATGCCAATGAAAAACCTCAATCAAAATTGTCTGATCAAAAAACGGATAGAATGCTTGAAGAGCTATTGAAGCAAGAAATGAAAACGAAAAAGAAGGTTCAGGGAATTGAATCTGGTAAAAATAATGAACAAGTAAAATCAGGGAAGAAATGGTAAGATTGTTATTCTTACATATTATTTTGTGGCTTTCGGCTGGCTTGGCATTCGGACAAAATCCTTTTGTTGAATTGGAAGTCAATCCTAAAACTATTGAGAGAGGTCAATCGATATCAATAACCATCAAATCCAATGTTGATGGCCGAGTGGATATGAATTTACCTGACGAATTTATTCAATCTGGGGCGGTTCAAAATGGAATGTCATCTTCAATTGTACTGATTGATGGTAAGCAGAGAAATGTAAGATATAATTATCAGTCATTCACAGGTTACTTTGAAGCAGATGGGGATTACATAATTGGTCCAGTTCTTATTGAAACGAAGAATGGCACAATTGAGTCAGAATCTCATAAGGTAAAAGTGATTAAGCGTCAAAATATGATTAGCGAAGATCCAAGTAAAAATATGAATCAGATAATATTTGGAATTATAGAGCAATCTAAAAAAGAGCTTTACGAAGGTGAACCTTTACTTTTAGAGGGTAAAGTTTATTCTCAAGTAGAGGTTCTACAAGTAGAAGGTTTTAATTCGTTTAATTTTGATGGACCATCTGACAATCATCATTTAACGAACCCTAATCAGGTTAGCAGTTCTTATGCTGTCATTAATGGAAAAAATATTCAAACCTTTAGAATTGGAAAGACAGTGCTCTTTCCTGAAAAAATTGGAAACTATGATATAAATCCTTTCCAAACGATAATTCTATATAATGATCCTAGATCACAATATCCTTCGAGAGCGAAAATTGTATCCAATGAAACTAAGGTTAAAATTAAACCATTGCCTTCAGGGACACCCAAATTTTTTATTGGTGCTGTTGGGAATTTTAGTGTTTCTGCGAGTTTATCAAACTCAAATTTGGAGCAAGGAAAAGTAGTAGAATTAAGAGTAAAGGTGAGTGGACATGGAAATCTTCACAATATTGAAAAACCAAAAATTTATTTACCAAATGGCTTGTCATTTTATGGTGACCCAGAAGTAACCGATTCAGTGAATTTTTCTGCAAGAGGTTCAGAAGGAAGTAAATCTTTCACTTACTTCATCCAAGTGAATACATCAGGTAATATTCAAATCAACCCTATTAAAATCGCTTACTTTAATCCTATGACGGAGAAATATGAAACATCTCAATGTAAGATAGGAATGCTGAAGGTTAAATCGAATGGTGAGGAGATTCAAGAAATTCCTGTGGTGAAAAAACCAGAGGTAAGAACTCCAACTATGCAACCTTATATTACAGAAAGAATAGGGATTGATCATTCATCAAATCCATTATTTAGGGGTTGGCAAGGTGCCGCCTTGTTTTTCTCTCCAATAATGTTGGGATTCGTCCTGGGGTTTGCAGTTCGCATTAAAAAACAAAATCAAGTAAAGGCAACAGACAAGAAAATGCAGGTGCAACACAGAATTGTTGCTTTAGCAGGAATTAATAAGTTACGAGAAGAAAATGCCAATATTGATAAACTGGAAGAACTCAGCCGAATATTAATAGACTTTTTAGCCAGTGAATTTAAGGTCGCCAAAGGTGAGATATCCAGGTCTTTTTTAAAGTCTAAGTCAGCGAATGAAATTTCAGAACAAGATTATGAAAAACTGATTTATATATTTAAAGAAATCGACTCGATGAAATACGGTGGAAGCATTCTGAGCTCAGATGTTTCACATTTAAAAGATGAGGTTGAACGTATAATAAAGACTTTTGAAGAATGAAAAATATTGTTTTAATATTCATCCTGCTATTTTCTTGGTGTTCCTACGTGAGTAGTGCAGATTCAACTTTCCAAATTGGAATTGAAGACATTATGCAAGAAGATTACAAGAAAGCGCAAAATGATTTTTTAAAGTCTACAGAAAAACAACCATCTTTTTCTTCTTATTATAATTTAGGTGTTGCATCCGGTAGTTTAAATGATTGGAACAAAGCCAAGTGGGCATTTGAAGCGTCTTTGAAGTATAAACCTTTAAATGGTGATGCTCAATATAACGCAAAGTTTGCTACTCAAAAGTTAAGTAGAAACATAACTTGGACGCATCCTTATCCTTGGTTAGAACGAATAATGTTGGGTTTTGGAACAACTACATGGATCATTGCGGTCAGTATCTCTTCGATTTTTTTAGGACTTCTAATCTTTAATAGTTTATCCAAAGGAAAATCAAATTTAAAAAAATGGTGTATTAGATTGATTATTCCTGCAATCCTTATATTCTCAGTTGCATTTTATGGAATTTATTCTACGAATAAACACTATAACGTGGAACGCTATGCAATTTTGAAAAATTCCGACACTAAATTTCATATTTCACCAAATGGAGTTCAAATTAGAGATGAAATTAGTTCTGGTAATCGCTTTGAAATAGTAAAATACTTTAAAGACAGTGTTTGGGTTCAAGTAAAAACCGTTGAACATAATCTTTTGTGGGTTAAAAGTGAGGGACTTTATACTTATTGATTTCGGTTTATAGATTTCACTAAATTTAAAACTTTACTTGCTCAAATATCCAAATTTCAAATTTATTGATTGAAATTACTTGTTCAGAATTGAGCTTTGTTGATGCCTTCCTAACAATCAATTATTTTTTATTGATTAATATTTAAAAATATAAGTAATTTTTCAAACTTTTAGATATTAGTGTTTATAATCTAATTTACCAGTATTTAAATACGAAACCATTGTTATCACTGGGATTTAAAACTCGAAAATACCAATCATTTCTCCAATTTTTATAGCTTAATAAATCTGTTAACATTGATTTAATATACCTTTAATTTTCGCTTTACAGGAAAAGTATTTTTCATTCGCACCTTTGTTGAAAATAAATAAAGAACGAAAAAATGAAAATGAGAAAGTTAAGAGTAAGCGGTTTATTAGTTGTCGCAACATTAACGTTAGCAACTACTTCTTGTAAAAAAGAAGGTTGTACAGATGAAACTGCAATCAATTACAGTGAAGACGCAAAGAAAGATGATGGGTCTTGTAATTATGAAGATATTGTTGGTGATGGATCAACTGTAGTTGTTTCTCAAAACATTACTACAAACACAACTTGGACAAATGAAAAAGTTTATGTTTTAAATACAAGAGTTACTGTAACTACAGGTGCAACTTTAACAATTGAGCCTGGAACAATCATAAAAGGTGAAGTTGGAACTGGGCCAAACGCAACTGCATTAATTATCGCTAGAGGTGGTAAAATAATGGCAGAAGGAACAGCAACTTCTCCAATTATCTTTACAACTATCGCAGATGAAATTCAACCAGGACAAATAGATAGCCCAAATATGAGTGCTGATTTAGATGGTCTTTGGGGAGGTTTAATCGTTTTAGGTAACGCACCAATTTCTGCTGATAACCCATCTGTTCAAATTGAAGGTATTCCACCATCAGATCAGAATGGTTTGTATGGAGGTTCAGATGCTACAGATAATTCAGGTGTATTGAAATATATTTCAATTCGTCATGGTGGAGCGAATATCGGAGAAGGTAACGAAATCAATGGTTTGACATTGGGTGGTGTAGGTACTGGAACTGTTATTGAGAACATTGAAGTTGTTTCAAATCAAGATGATGGTGTTGAATGGTTCGGTGGAACAGTTAACGTAAAAAACGTAATTGTATGGAATGCAGGAGATGATGCATTAGATACAGATCAAGCTTGGAGTGGAACTTTAGATAACTTCATTGTAATTGCTGGAGAAAGCACAGATCACGCACTAGAAATAGACGGACCTGAAGGAGCATTTTTGGATGCACACACATTGAAAAATGGTTCAATTAAAGGAGCTGCAAATACTGAAATCGCTGATTTTAGAGATGGAGCAAGAGCAAGTTTAGAAAACATTTACATGTTTGGATTCCCTGATCCTGCAACAGATGGAAGAGGTGACTTTTCATTAAGTGGTCAAGCTTCAATCGATAACTTTGCAAATGGAGTTTTGAACTTCTCGAATTTAGAAGTGACTTCTCCAACAGGAGTAGCATTGTCAGATATCTTTAAAGGAGGAACAGACGTTCATGCTACAGAAGTGTCACAAGGTGGAAACACAGTAGGAGCAAATGTATCACCATTTATGGGATGGACATTCTCTGATGTAAGAGGACAATTAACAGATTTCTAAAACAAACAATAAACAAGGACTATCCTGAGTGTATTTCACACTCGGGATAGTTTTTTTTGATTACATTTTTTAAATTTTTTTTTATGAGAGTGCATTTTATTTATATCACATTACTGTTTATCAGTTTAACCTCCGTTTCTTTTTCTCAAAACGGCTTCATCAATGGAGTAATAGGTGATGAAACTTCTGGTGAAAAACTTCCAGGAGTTAGAGTAATGGTGAAAGATCATAAAATTGGTGCTTATTCAGATTTGGATGGGGCATTTTCTATTTCAGTTGGTTCTGGAACTTACGATCTACAAGTAACATATATGGGATATGATACTTTATCTATCGAAAGTGTTACCGTTAAATCGAATGAAACAATTAACCTAGAATTACTCAATGTTAGAGCGCAAGTTAGCGATTTTGAAGAAGTAGTAGTTTCTGCAAAAAGAAAAACAAATACTGAAAACGCAATACTTTCATTAAAACAAAAATCATCTAAAATGATTGATGGAATGTCTTCTGCTAAATTTAAGAAAACAGGAGATTCAGATGCCGGTGCTGCAATGAAAAGAATTCCTGGTGTTTCTTTAAGTGATGGGAAATACATTTACATTCGTGGAATTGGAGACAGGTACAGCAAAACTCTTCTAAGTGGATTAGAAGTTCCTGGATTAGATCCTGACAGAAATACTGTTCAAATGGATATTTTTCCTACTAAGATGATAGACAATATTGTTGTTTATAAAGCAGCTTCAGCGGATTTGCCTGCAGATTTCGCTGGTGGAATAGTTGATATGTCATTAAATAGTGCGGCAACAGAGAAAACAAGAAGCATTTCAATGAGCACTTCTTATAATCCAAACTTTCATTTAAAAGATAATTATTTAACCTACGAGAAAAGTGGTGCAGATGTTTTGGCTTTTGGTAAAAACTCACGTGAGATTCCAGCTGAGAACAATATACCATTTTTCGCACAAACGATTGCTGATCCAAATGGTCCTGAAGCGAAAAGATATCAAGAAATTTTAGGTTCTTTTGATCCACAATTGGCTGCAATGCAAGCGAATTCTTTGATGGATATTGGACTTGATGCAAATGTAGGTGAATCATTTAAAAAGAAAGGATATACAATTGGATATAACTTAAATGTTTCTTATAAAAATCAAACAAAATTCTTTGAAGACGCTGTTTATTCTAGATATGGTCTTGCCAGTGACAGGGATAAAAATCAGTTAGAAGTAAGAGAATTACAAGAAGGTAGTTACGGTGAGAATGAAGTTTTATTGAGTGGAATGTTGGGCTTAACATTAAGCACTGCTAAATCAAGCTATAACTTTAATTTATTACATCTTCAAAATGGAACTTCAACTGCTGGTGTGTTTGATTATCAAAATACAGATCAAGGAGCAGTTTTTTCAGGATTTCAACATAATTTAGAATATGCTGAACGTGCTTTAACAACTGCAATCATTTCAGGTAATCACAGATTTGCTAATGATGATTGGAAATTATCATGGGCGTCCTCTACTTCTCTTTCTTCAATTGATAATCCAGATATGCGTTTTACTCGTTATGAAGTGCGTAATGATGGAAGTTATAACATCGGAACAGAATCTGGTTTCCCAGAAAGAATCTGGAGAGAATTGAATGAAATAAATACTTCTGCTAAAGCCGACTTAGAAAAGAAAACTAAAGTTTTTGGAAATGATGGATTATTTAAAGTTGGTGCAATTCAATCTTTTAAAAGAAGAGACTTTAATATTCGTTCATTCCAAATTAATGTTAGAAATGTTGAGTTAACGGGAAATCCTAATGAATTGTTTGCTGAAGAAAATTTATGGCCTTATAACGGTGATGTTTCTAAAGGGACAACTTTTGAAGCTCCTTTTATGCCAATTAACCCAAATAAATTTGAATCTTCTGTTTTTTCTTCTGGGGCTTATGCAATGGCTGAACTTTCTCCAGTAGAACGTTTAAAAGTAATTGTTGGATTAAGAACAGAATATTACTCTCAAAGATATACAGGAAGAGATCAACTAGGTGCCAATGTTTTAAACAATGATGTTGTTTTAGAAGAACTTGGATTTTTTCCTTCGATGAATATTGTATATGCCGTTGCTGAAAATCAAAATATTAGAATGTCATACGGTAGAACAACTGCTAGACCTTCATTTAAGGAGTTGTCTTATTCAGAAATTTTAGACCCTATTACTGGAAGAACTTTCGTTGGAGGGCTTTTTAGAGATGCAAATGATGTATTGGGTGTTGAATACTGGGATGGTAACCTTGTGAGTACATCTATTCATAACTTCGATTTAAGATGGGAGATTTTTCACGGAAGAGGTCAAACTTTCTCAATCAGTGGATTCTATAAAATGTTTAATAACCCAATTGAGGTAGTACAGTTTGCAACTCAAACAGGTGCATTCCAACCAAGAAATGTTGGAGATGGTACGGTTCTAGGATTGGAATTTGAAGGAAGACAGTCGCTAGAGTTTATTTCAAAGAAGTTAAGCAAATTCAGTTTAGCGATGAATGTTACTTTAACACAATCTCAAATTGAATTAAGTGCAACGGAATATGAATCTAGAGTGAACAATGCAAGAACAGGTCAAGAAATTGATGAATACAGAGATATGGCTGGTCAAGCACCATGGATAATTAACGGAGGAATCGAATACGTTGGAGAAAAAGGGTTCGGTAAAAACCTAAACGTTGGAATGTATTATAACGTTCAAGGTGAAACACTTTTATTCTCTGGAATTGCTGATCGTCCTGATATTTATTCAGTTCCTTTCCACAGTTTAAACATGAATGTTTCAAAACGCTTCGGGAAGAAGGATCAATTTAATGCAGGTATAATGTTGAAAAACATTGCCAATTCTAAAAAGGAAGCAGTATTTAAGTCTTACGAGGCAGATGATGAATATTTCTTTTCTCTTCGTCAAGGAACTACTGTTAGTTTGAAGATGAGTTGGAATTTTTAAGATTTATAAAATTTAAGTGAATCGATCAGAATATATCTTTTAATTTGAGAATAGTTGATTCCATTTTTTTACAAAATCCCTCCAGAAATGGAGGGATTTTTTTTTGGAAATGAATTTTATATCTTTAAAAACGCATCCTCTTTCCCTGATTTACGATTGCAAAATAGAAAACGTCCAAGCCGGTTTGGAGGAAAACAACCAAATTCCTATCTCAAAACAACCAAATCGAAGCCTTTAACCCTACGCCCCGACTTTAAGCGAAAAGCTTGCTGAACTTGTTTGCCAATTCCACAGCGATAAAAAGCGACAAAAGAAGCTATTTTAGCGGTGATCGGAATTGTGCAAAACAAGAAAGCAACTTGCAGATGGAGACGGAAATAGGCGCCCAAAGCAAAATCCCTTTAATATTTTTCAGTGCAGAATAAGAAGATTCATTTTTTGTACTCATGAAAACCCTTTACTATGTTTACAAATCGTTCCTAGTTCCACAGGAAATTGTCAGAATCATTTCTAATCTTGTATTTTAACTTTAAATTACTAAAACAATGCTTTCATTTTCTTGATAAATCTCCTAAATTTCGTTTGCTTTGTTACTTATACAAACGATAATTGCGGATTATAATCAATCATTAATGAAAGGTTTTATATTAAAACTACCGCATAAAAAAACATCAAACAATGAAAATTATTTTAATATTAGGAGCAGGATTATCATCTTCCTCTTTAATACGTTACCTTCTTCAAAATGCAGAAACGGAACAATGGCATTTAAAAATTGTAGATCAAAACAAGGAAGCTATTGAGAAAAAAATCAACGGTTCTGAATATGCTACAGCGATGGTTTTTAACGCATTGGATCCGGCTGAAAGAAGGCCAGAAATAGAAAAAGCAGATATCGTAATCAGTATGTTGCCAGCACGTTTTCACGTGGATGTAGCGAATGACTGTATTCAAATGAAGAAAAATTTGATTACACCTTCTTATGTTTCTCCAGAGATGAAAGAATTAGATGAAAAAGCGAAAGATGCGGGTATCATCATCATGAATGAAATTGGAGTTGACCCTGGTATTGATCATATGAGCGCGATGCGTGTGATTGACGAAATTCGTGACGCGGGTGGGGAAATGAAAGTTTTTGAATCATTTACAGGAGGTTTAGTTGCACCAGAAAGTGACGATAATCCTTGGAATTATAAATTTACTTGGAATCCAAGAAACGTTGTTTTAGCGGGACAAGGTGGAGCTGCTCAATTTATTCAAGAAGGGCTATACAAATACATTCCTTATCATAAATTGTTTCGCCGAACAGAAATTATTGATGTTGAAGGATATGGTCGTTTTGAAGGTTATGCCAATAGAAATTCATTGATGTACCGTGAGATTTACGACTTGGAAGGAATTCCAACAATTTATCGGGGTACATTAAGAAGAGTTGGTTTTTCAAGGGCTTGGGATGTTTTTGTTCAGTTAGGAGCAACAGATGATTCTTACACTTTAGAAGGAAGTGAACACATGACGAATCGAGATTTTATTAATTCATTCTTGCCCTACAATCACAGTGATACTGTTGAATTAAAGTTGCGTCACTACATGAAAATTGATCTTGATGATTCACTTTGGGACAAATTGGTATGGCTAGGAATTTTTGAAAATGAAACAAAAATAGGATTGAAAAATGCTACTCCAGCTCAAATGTTACAACATATATTGGAGGCTAAATGGCAATTGAAACCGGAAGATAAGGACATGATTGTGATGTATCACAAATTTATCTATTTGTTGAACGATGAATTGAAAGAAATTACATCAGAAATGGTAAATATTGGTGAAGACCAAACTTTTACTTCTATGAGTAACACGGTTGGTTTACCATTAGGAATTTGCGTTAAGAAAATTTTGAACGAAGAAATTCAGTTGAAAGGGGTAATTATTCCAACTCACAAAGATGTTTATGATCCAATTTTAAAGGAGTTGGAAGAATACGGAATTGTGTTTAAAGAAAAACAAATTCATCCACCGCGATTGTATAATGAAGAAGAAACGTGGAAGTAAATCGAAGATTTACAGTATTGAGTCTTGAGTTTCGAGTTTTGAGTATTGGGTAGGGAGTTAGGATTCTCTACTCACTACTCCTTACTCATAACTGATCTTCAGGTCTATCCAAAATTTCACACCAACAATACCTAAGACATAAACAAATCCTGGGATTGGAATTAAAATAGATAATATAATTGCCAAAAGACTTCCTCCAGTTGCAATATAGAGCGCTTTTCTTCGAGAAAAAATCAAATTTTTCCAAGACTGCCTTTGATACAGTCCTGTTTTTATAAACATTGTATTATACTGCTGGTAGTTTCCTAAAAGTACCAACGGTAATAGGATGTATCCTTGTGGGATGGGGAGTCCGGCTTCTTCATAGCTTAAAAATTCTATAATTTGATATGGGAAGTCTATGCCAGGAACAATGTGATAAACCGCAAAATGTGAGATAATAATCACCAAAAACATGATTGCAGAATTAACGATTAATCGACCATATCGAGTTGAGAACGGAAAATTAATCTTTTGATTCTGGACGATTTTATTGACTTTGATATACATAAAAACTTCGGTTACTACTAGGTCAATAAAGTAGTATAGCAGGATAAAGTAAATTCCCCAGTCAAAAAACAACAAGCCTAAAATCGGGAGTATGGCCTCACCAATGGCGTTTGCTAATTTTAAGCGATTCATAGGAATCTGACTATTTATTTCGTAATTTTTCTGCTGCTTCTTTTACTGGGGCGTAATTGGGGTCAATTCTTAAAGCTTCTGCAAATGCTCTTCCGGCATCAGGAATTCTATTTTGAGAATAATATGTTTCACCTAGTTGATACCATGCTGGTAGATATTTTGGATGTATTTCCAAGGCTTTGTTGTAAAAGTAAGTTGCACTGTCGAGCTCTTCCTGATAATATTGCTTGATGAAGGCCTGATTGAAATAGGTGATATAAAAATCAGGTTCGATTTTTTCGATTTTTCTGTATTGTGCTAAAGCTGCTTCGTAATCGCCAAGATCTTGTAAACTTTTGGCTACTCCATAAATTGCATTTAAATTGTCCGGTTTTAGATTTACGGCATTCTCATAATACTCAAGCGCTAATTTGTGATTCTCAATAGAAGTCAATAACCAACCTGTGTTTAAATGTCCAATAAAGAATTCTGGATCAATTTGAAGTGCTGTTTGGTAACTCGAAAGGGCTAAATCATTTTTTTCTAATGTTTTATAAATTGACCCTTTCAAAACATAGCCATCACGGTAGCGTTCATCAATTTTTAAAGCGTCATTGATATATTTTATAGCCGTTTTAAAGTCTCCAGTTAAAGAAAAAGTATTGGCTAATTCTACCAATGTTTGAGGGTCTTTTGGTTGTAGAGAAAGTATGTATTGGTAATGACGTTTTGCTCTTTCAATGTCAGAAACCGGTGCTTTGGGCTTATTAATTAAAGTCCAAGCATAAAGTCGACGTGCTTCAATATTTGTTGAATCTATTCTAAAAGCTTTTGCTCCTGCGTTTAAGGCACAATCAAAATTAAGCTCGTCCTTACACAAATTACCTTGACGAATCCATAATTTGACGTTTTCAGGATTTTCATTTAAACTATCAGATATTTGGGTGAACACATCTTTTTCCTTTTTAACTTCTTCTTTAACAAAGAATTGATCGTCTTCTACTTTCTCTTCGGAAGTGCAAGAGAATAATATTCCGAATCCTAAAAGTGCAAATATAAATGTGTTTTTAACCATAATTTCTTTTATTAAATAGACAAAGATAAGTATTTCTTCATTCTTAAAGTTGAGTTTAATTACAGAAGCTTAAGTGAAAGCTACGTTTTACTCATTGATAATTTACTTTTTTCTTGCGCGCAGCATTTCTCGCTTTCCTGGAGGACCTGGAATCTTTTCAACCTCAAAACCTAAACTGATTAAGCTTCTGCGTACATCTCCTTTAGCACAATACGTAACAAAGACACCATTGGTTGATAAAGCGCCGTACATTTTTGACAAAACTTCATCTGTCCACATAAATGGCTGAGCCCGTGGTCCAAATGCATCGAAATATATGAGGTCGAAATGTTCTTTTTTTGGAATAAAATCTTCCATTTTTTGCTGAACTTTATTTAGAGAGAAAGAATCGATGATTTTATTCGGAACGTCCCATTCGGTGGAATGCATTTTATAGAATTCACTTTTAACATTCTCTATGCCTTCCAAGTCTTCATATTTCAATAAATCAACTTCTTCTTTAGTTACTGGAAAGGCTTCTAACCCAACGTAATTTACCTTCTTGTTCTCATTTTTTGCTGCGATTAAGGTAATAATTGCATTTAAACCTGTTCCAAAACCAATTTCTAAAACATTAACTTCATCTTTTCTGATTTCTTCCCATCCACTTTTTATAAAAACATGCATTGATTCTTGAAGTGCACCATGATTTGAGTGGTAATGTTCATAAATACCTGGAATATAGAGGGTTTTTGAGCCGTCTTTTGTTGTGATTATTTCTCTTTTCATGTTTTCTTCTTTTTATAAAATCAATATTCTATTCTTTCTTTATTAGAACTTGTTTATCGTAACTTTGTATGTGCAAAACTAATGATTGTTTTTTGTTATGAAACAATTAGTTTAAAGCACAATCGAGGCTCTAGGATAATAAAAGTTATACACTAATATAGAGTTTTACACAATCTTAAAAGATGAACAGATTAAAACCCAATTTGGAATTGGTTTTAAATATATTTGCAATATGGATAAGCAGGATAAAAAAGAGGGTAAAACAGTAATGAGTAGGAGCACACGTGGTAGCAAAACTCCTATGGATATAGGTAGAATACCACCACAGGCAACTGATTTAGAACAAGCTGTTTTGGGTGCGATGATGATTGATGGAACAGCCATGAATAACGTTATCGATATTTTGAGAACCAAAGATGCCTTCTATGATCCTAAGCATCAAGCTATTTTTGAAGCAATGACGGAATTGTATAATACAACAACTCCTATTGATCTTTTAACAGTTACCGAACAACTCCGTAAATTAGGAAGTTTAGAAGTTGCAGGAGGTGCTTATTATTTATCTACTTTAACGAATAAAGTTGCTTCTGCTGCCCATGTTGAACACCACGGTAGAATTATCATTGAGAAATACATTCAACGTGAAATAATTGGAATTTCAAGTGAGATACTAAAAGAAGCATACGACGAGACGAAGGACGTATTTAGTGTACTTTCAAAAGCGGAGGAAGATTTGTTTGCGATTGCTCAAAACAATATGAAAAAGAGCTATGACACCATGCAAACTGCCATGAAAGGCGCAATTGAAGAAATTGAAAGTGCTCGAGGTAATCAAGATGGTGTTTCTGGAATTCCAACAGGTTTAAAAGCACTTGATAAGTTGACTTCTGGTTGGCAACGTTCGGATATGATTGTAATTGCTGCCCGTCCTGCGATGGGGAAAACGGCATTCGTACTTTCTATGGCCAGAAACACAGCGGTAGATTATAACATGGGAGTTGCGTTTTTCTCGCTTGAGATGTCAAGTGTTCAGCTCGTTAAACGTTTGATCTCTTCAGAAGCGCAAATTGATGCTGAAAAATTGAGAAAAGGAAATATTGAAGATCATGAGTTTCAGATGATTCATACAAAGATTGCCCGTTTATCAAAAGCACCAATATACATTGATGATACGCCAGGAATTTCGATTTTCGAACTCCGTGCAAAATGTCGTCGAATGAAACAAAAGCACAATATTGAATTGGTGATTATTGACTACCTGCAATTAATGACCGCTGGAACAAATAAAGGTGGAGGAAACCGTGAGCAAGAGATTTCACAAATTTCTCGTTCCATTAAAGAGATTGCAAAAGAATTGAATATTCCTGTTATTGCATTGTCTCAGCTGAGTCGTTCGGTCGAACAACGTGGAGGAGATAAAAGACCAATTCTTTCTGACCTTCGTGAATCTGGAGCGATTGAGCAAGATGCCGATATCGTTTCCTTTATTTACCGTGCCGAATACTATGGGTTACTGGAAGACGAAAAAGGTCCTACACAAGGAATGGGAGATATTATTATTGCGAAACACAGAAATGGTTCCACAGATACTGTAAGATTGAAATTTATAGGGAAATACGCCAAATTTGCTAACGTAGAATCTTTCGGAATGGATGAAGAAGTTCCACAATTGAGTACAATGCCTGTTGGAAGTGATTTCGATACATCATCTGCTGGAAATCGAATGGTGATTTCAAGTAGAATGGACGACATTGATGATGATGAATTTGATGTTTCTCACAATGAAGATGATGAAGCACCGTTTTAATCAGTAGATTATTTATACATTGACCAAAACGAAATAGATATGCGATATATTTTTACGATTATAATCACACTTTTTTTTAGTGCACAATTATTTGCATCTTCGATTTTAGTGCCAATGGATAAAGCGCAAGCGAATCATTTGAAGGCTTACGGTATTGCTTATTTTGTGTTGGAGAATGGTGTAACTATGGAATGGCTGCTCAATTATAGAGGTGGTTCTTTTCTTTTGCCGCATCTTTCAGCGATCGAAAATGAATTGGTAATTCGTGGAGTGAGCTATGAAATTGTTGCCGATGGTCAAGTCAATAATATTAAACGAAATATTGCTTCTCCTGAAGTAAATCAAGAAGTGGTGCAGTTAGAAGTTGCTCCAAAAATTGCTGTTTACACACCTGGAGGGAAGCAACCTTGGGATGATGCCGTAACTTTAGTTATGGAATACGCCGAAATTCCTTATGATAAAGTTTATGATAGTACAGTAATTGCTGGCGGATTAAAAGAATATGATTGGTTGCATTTGCATCATGAAGATTTCACTGGTCAATATGGAAAATTTTATTCTGCCTATAGAAATGCACAGTGGTATAGGGAACAGGTGGCTACTTTAGAAGCTAGTGCTCAAAGTTTAGGGTTTTCCAAAGTTTCAGATATGAAATTGGCAGTTGCTGAAACAATCAAAAGTTACGTTTTCTCTGGTGGTTTTTTGTTTACCATGTGTAGTGGGACAGATAGTTTTGATATTGCCCTAGCTGCGCATGAAACCGATATCGCCGAACAAATGTTTGATGGTGATGGAGTAGATCCTAATTACAAATCAAAATTAGATTTTAATAAGACTTTGGCTTTTGAAAATTTTGAAATTATTGAAAATCCAATGGAATACGAATATTCTACGATTGATGGAACAAATAGGCACAGAAGAATTGGAGAAAAAGATGATATTTTTACGCTCTTCGAATTCTCTGCAAAATGGGATGTGGTTCCAACGATGTTGACTCAAAATCACACCACGATTCTTAAAAATTTCTACGGGCAAACAACCGATTTTGTGAAGGATTACATTAAATCTTCAGTAACAATTATGGGTGAATCCAAAGCGATTGAGACTGTAAAATATGTTCATGGAGAATTGGGATTAGGAACTTGGACTTTCTACGGAGGTCACGATCCAGAGGATTACCAGCACAGAGTAGGAGATCCACATACGGATTTGAGTTTACATCCTAACTCTCCAGGTTACCGTTTGATTTTAAATAATGTTCTTTTTCCAGCTGCGAAGAAGAAAAAACGTAAAACATAGAAATTTTGGGCTTCCTCTTTAAAAAAGAATACCGTTTAGGGTTAATGCTTGTGCTGGTTTTTGGATTATTCCTTTTCTACGCAGATCAAACTTCAGAACAAATCATAACTTATTTCAGTAATACAATTTTTCACTATGAGAAACCAGCCTTTTTGAAATTGGTTTACTTGGTTTTACTGATAGTTACGATTGCAATGTTAGCGACTCTAAATAGGAGTGAAATTTCAACAGTTGAAGAAAAGAAAGAAGCATTTAATTCATTCGTCATCTCAAGTGTTTCCGCATTTTTCCCTGGATGGATTGTGCATCTATATTTCGTAATTCAAACGGTAGAAACAAGAGCCAGCTTTATGCAGCTTGAAGATCAATTCTGGATTTACCATTGTGCAGATTTAACGATGGTTATAGGATTTGCTTTTGCAGGATTTTTGAAATTAAGACCGGCTATACATAAATAATTACGAATGTTTTAATTACGAATTACGAATTGTTGGATGTGAAATCCATAGGCAGGCTTTACTCGTAAATTGAAAATCAGTGAATCCCGAAAGCTTTCTGGACCACGTTCGAAGATCCGTCATTTTTGCGGTGACTGAGCTCGTTGAAGGCCCGCGTTCCATAAAGTCACATAACCAGCCCACGAATTATCAATTAAAAAGGCTTTTTCTTCGAAGGTGTAACCACAAAATCTTTCAAATATTTTGGTTCAAAATACGCCACATCTTCGAATTCTTCATTTTTGAATTTTTCAAAAGCAATTTCTACTTGTCCTGCGGCACTTGAAACAATCGTTTCATCAATTAGTAAATCACGATTCCCCCAAATTTCTTTGGTTTTATTCGCTCCATCTCCGCATACAACAATTGGTAAAAACGCTTCGTAGGTTTTCTCCTCTAAAATGTCCGCTGAAAGACTTTTTACTATTTTAAAATCGCCGTCGAAGATCGTAGAAAAAACCTCCATTCTTCGTGCATCAATCATCGCACAAATTGAAGAGTTAGGATGCTTTTTCTGTGCTAAAGAGGCGATACTTACAAGGGTGTTAACGGCTATTAATGGAATACTCAAAGCATAACATAAACCTTTCGCTGTTGAAACTCCGATACGTAATCCTGTGTACGAACCTGGTCCGCTAGTGACAACAATAGCAGATAATTCATTCAATTTGCAATTGTTTTGCTTACAGATTTGATCAATGAAAACAGTCAACCTTTCGGAGTGAATATAGGCGTCAGAACTTTCTTCTAGAAGATCAATTAACTGCCCATTTTCGGAAAGTGCAACAGAGCAAACTTTAGTTGAGGTTTCAATGTGAAGAAATTTAGCCATATCATATAATTCGTTTTGCAAGAATAAGGTTTTTTCGTTAAAAGGGTTTAAATATGTAAAAAATTGGGTTCAATTAGTGAAGTATTGCTATTTTTGGGAGTTCTAATTTAGAAATATTCAAACATGTCATATTTATTTACGTCCGAATCAGTTTCGGAAGGACACCCAGATAAAGTTGCAGATCAAATTTCTGACAGCTTAATAGATCACTTTTTAGCTTTTGATAAGGATTCAAAAGTAGCATGTGAAACTCTTGTAACAACAGGATTAGTAGTTTTAGCGGGAGAGGTTAATTCAAACATTTATTTAGATGTTCAAAAAATCGCTAGAGACACAATCGAGCGAATTGGTTACAACAAAAGTGAGTATCAATTTGATGCAAAATCTTGTGGGGTAATTTCAGCAATTCACGAGCAATCTGAAGATATTAATCGTGGTGTAGATCGCGGTACTCCAGAAGAGCAAGGAGCAGGTGACCAAGGAATGATGTTTGGTTATGCAACAAACGAAACAGAAGATTATATGCCATTGGCACTTGATTTATCTCACCGTTTGTTGATCGAATTAGCTGAATTAAGAAGAGAAAATAATGAAATCACTTATTTACGTCCAGACGCGAAAGCTCAGGTAACAATTGAATATAGTGACGATAATAAACCACAAAGAATTGATGCTATCGTTCTTTCAACACAACACGATGATTTCGATGAAAGCGAAACTGTTATGTTGGATAAAATTAATGCAGACATCAAAGAAATTTTGATTCCTCGTTTAATTAAGAAAATCAATAATCCAGCTGTTGAAGAATTATTTGATGGCAACATTAAATACCACATCAACCCAACAGGGAAATTTGTTATTGGAGGTCCTCACGGAGATTCAGGATTAACCGGTAGAAAAATCATCGTTGATACATACGGAGGAAAAGGTGCTCACGGTGGTGGAGCGTTCTCAGGAAAAGATCCATCAAAAGTGGACAGGTCTGGAGCTTATGCTACACGTCACATCGCGAAAAACTTAGTTGCTGCGGGATTATGTGATGAGGTTCTTGTTCAAGTTTCTTATGCTATCGGTGTTGCTGAACCAATGGGTTTATATGTTAACACTTACGGAACAGCGAAAGTAGATATGACTGATGGTGATATTGCTCGTGAAATTTCAAAAATGTTTGACATGCGTCCAGCGGCTATTGAAAAACGTTTGAAATTAAGAAACCCAATTTATAGTCCAGCTGCAGCATACGGACACATGGGAAGAAAACCAGAAACGAAAACTGTTACTTTCGAAAACGCAGGAAGAAAAGAAACTTTAGAAGTTGAATTCTTTACGTGGGAGAAATTAGATTTCGTAGATCAAATTAAAACTGCATTCAAATTGTAAGAAGCAATTTGTATTTATATTGAAAAAGGTCGACAGTAATGTCGACCTTTTTGGTTAATGGGGTTTGTAGGCGTAGTTTTATAGGTTGAAATGCGATGTTGTTATGTTGGTTTGATGTTATGTAAAACGGTGTTGTTATATTGAAACGTATTATTCTGTTGTTCGGTGTTATGTAAAACGGTGTCGTTATGTTTATTATGTTGAAACGTATTATTATTCTGTAGAGACGCACGGCCGTGCGTCTCTACAGAATAATCGTCGGTCACCGTATAATAATCGTCTGTCACCACGCAATACCCCTACATTATAACAACCTGTTTTACAAATAAAATCGTGGTGTTGAAAATTTAATTCTTCAAGGTCTCATCCAACCATTTATAAAACTCCGTTTGCCAAATCATCGCGTTTTGAGGAGCTAAAATCCAGTGGTTTTCTTTCGGAAAGTAAATCATTTTAGATTTTATTCCTTTTAATTGGGCTGCTTGAAAAGCTTCAAAACTTTGTCCTTCTGGAACACGGAAATCAATTCCACCTTGGATAATTAAAATTGGCGTGTCCCAATTGTTTACCAATTTATGTGGACTAAATTCTTCGTAGGATTTCTTGTTTTCTTCTTCCCAATATGGTCCACCTAAATCCCAATTGGCAAAAAACAACTCTTCTGTTGTTCCATACCAAGACGTCATGTTGAATAATCCTGCGTGGGCAATTAATGATTTGAAACGTCCTTCATGCACTCCAGCCAGGTAATAAACTGAATATCCGCCATAAGACGCTCCAACAGCTCCAATTCTTTCTTTGTCAACGTATTTTTCTTTACTTACATCATCAATTGCAGATAGATAATCACGGATAGATTGACCACCCCAATCTTTTGAAATGGCATCGTTCCATTTTTGACCAAATCCTGGTAAACCTCTTCTGTTTGGCGCTACAACTACATATCCCTGTGAAGCCATTAATCTAAAATTCCAACGGAAAGAGAAAAATTGACTTACTGCAGATTGTGGTCCACCTTGACAATATAATAAGGTAGGATATTCTTTGTTTTCATCAAAATTTGGCGGTAGAATAACCCATGTCAACATTTTTTGATTGTCTGTAGTTGTTACCCATCTTTTTTCAATCGTTGGAGCATCAAACTGCTCTAATGCTTCATCATTCGCATGCGTCAATTGTTTGGCTTTCCCTGTTTTTATGTCTACTTCGAACATTTCATTTGGATGTAACATAGATTGACGCATGGCGATTAACTTTCCGTTAGCCAAGGCTAAACTTCCATAATTGTGGTCGCCAGATGTTATTTTACGGTGCTTTTTTGTTTTGACATCCAATTCAAATAATTGGTATGTTGCTTCAGTTACAGCCAAAAAATAAATTTTATCGCCTTTTTCATTCCAAACAAAATCACTAATTGTTAAGTCTATACTTGCAGTTAAATTTCTATCTTCTTGTGATTTTAAATCTCTAACGATAATGTCGTTTTTATCTGATTCGAAACCATCGTTGGCCATACTTAACCAAGCTAATTTTTGTGTTTTTTCATGAATTTTAGGATTGGCATCATATCCATTATAAGCTTCTGTCCAATTACTTGTTTCTTTCTTAAGGATATCATAAACATATAATTCTGAATCTGTACTCGTTGCGTAGTCTTTTCCAACCTTCTTTTTAGAAGCGTAAACAACGTGTTTTTCATTAATAAAAGTTACATTCTCTAATCCGCTGAATGGTTTCATCACACCTTCATAAGGAGTGTCTCCCAATAAATTAATTCCATTTGGATTAGCTTTTCCGTCTTCGATTGAATACAAAAACAATTGATCGCTGAATTCATCTTCCCAAGAATCCCAATGCTTGTAAAGTAAGTCGTCATAAATTTGAACATTAGCTTCTGGGTATTCAGGGTATAAATCAGCTGTTGTTTTTTGTGTTTTAACTCTCTCTAATGTTAGAAGATATTTTCCTTCTGGGCTAATGATAAAATCAATCAACTCATTGGAAGGCTTAGTTAAAACTGTTTTAATTTCAGGTTTGTTTAACGACGAAGTCACAATTTTCCTTTGTTCATCTTCGGTCATCATTCCTGCGATTCCATCATTTGACCAACGTAATCCTTGAATT
This sequence comes from Brumimicrobium mesophilum, assembly GCF_003025005.1. Lineage (GTDB taxonomy): Bacteria > Bacteroidota > Bacteroidia > Flavobacteriales_D > Crocinitomicaceae > Brumimicrobium > Brumimicrobium mesophilum. The sequence goes on along the minus strand of NZ_PVSS01000010.1, from coordinate 160,154 downwards.
TTGGCATTTTCGCCACTGATCTTTTCGTGGGTTTCTTTTTTCAAGTTATAAATGTAGTTATCACCATTTCCTGAGTTATTATTCATTTCATAAGCGGAAGAACGGTATAAAATATTAGCATTGTCAGGGGAAACACTTCCACCGCTGATGCGTTTTAACTCCCATAATTTCTCAGGAGTAAATGTCTGTTTTTGTCCATATATAAAAGGAGTAACCAATAACAATAAACCGAGAGTAAATTTTTGTAAATTCATTTGTTTTATCTTTTTGAAAAAGTGAAAATATAAATAATTTGTCATGATTTGGTGGATATAGAGTATAAAAGACACAAAATCGGATTATTACTATCGTTTCATCTAAGAACTCTCTCAATCATAAGCTTCCAAGCCCATGAATTCGTAATTTTTCTAATTCGTAATTGATATTATCTTTTTGATTATAATTACTATCTTTGCTATCCTAAAAAAACATTATATTATGTCACATTCAATAAAGCCCGGAGTAGCAACGGGAGACGAAGTTCAGGAAATATTCAAATTCGCAAAGGAGAATAACTTTGCTTTACCTGCTGTAAACGTTGTAAACTCAAGCACAATTAATGCTTGTTTAGAAACTGCGTCCAAGGTGAATGGACCTATTATCATTCAATTTTCGAATGGTGGAGGTATATTTAATGCTGGTAAATCCCTTTCTAATGAAAATGAAAGAGCTTCAATTGCAGGTAGTATTGCAGGAGCACGTCACGTTCACTTAATGGCTGAATTGTATGGCGCTACAGTGATTTTACATACTGATCATGCCGCAAGAAAGGTATTGCCTTGGATTGATGGATTGTTGGATGCGAGTGAAGAAGAGTTCAAAAGAACTGGTAAACCTTTGTTTAGTTCTCACATGATTGATTTATCGGATGAACCTTTGGAAGAGAATATCGCAACTTGTAAAAAGTACCTTGAGCGCATGAGCAAAATAGGAATGACTTTAGAAATCGAATTGGGAATCACTGGTGGTGAAGAAGATGGTGTTGATAATAGCGATGTTGACGTTTCAAAATTATACACGCAACCTGAGGAGGTAGCTTATGCTTTTGAGGAATTGTCAAAAATCAGTGATAAATTTACAGTCGCTGCTGCTTTTGGAAATGTTCATGGTGTTTACCGTCCAGGTAATGTTGTTTTAACACCGAAAATTTTAATGAATTCTCAAGAATTTATTCAAGAGAAATACAATACAGGAGCTAATCCAGTTGATTTCGTATTTCATGGTGGATCTGGATCAACAGTAGAAGAAATTCGTGAGGGAATTAGCTACGGAGTAATAAAAATGAACCTTGATACTGATATGCAATATGCATTCAACGAAGGTGTTCGTGATTATATGGTGAAATACAATGATTATTTAGGTTCTCAAATTGGTAATCCTGAAGGGGATGATTTACCAAACAAAAAGTATTACGATCCACGTAAATGGCTTAGAGAAGGTGAAGCTTCATTCGTAAAAAGATTGACAAAATCTTTCGAAGATTTGAATAATATTGACACTTTATAAACTACTTGATTATTAATATCACTATTTTAGTGATGAAAAAAATAGAAATTCATGGTTTGGTTTAAGAGAAAATTAGAAGGAATACAGACGTCTACCAAAAACAAAAAGGAAATTCCTGAAGGTTTATGGTACAAGTGTCCAAAGTGTCAAACTGTTGTCACAACAGAAGACCACATAGCTAACTTTTTTATTTGTGAACGCTGTAGTTTCCATGAAAGAATTGGTTCAGAAGAATATTTCCAACTCTTTTTTGATGAAGGGAAATTCAAAGAAATTAGTAAGAAATTGAGTTCTGGTGATCCTTTGGAGTTTGAAGATACTAAGAAGTATGTTGACCGTATAAAGCAAACTCAGAAGAAATCTGGACTAACGGATGCAATTCGTACCGCATACGGAAAAGTTGATGGTCAGGATTTAGTTATTGCTGCAATGGACTTTAGTTTTATTGGAGGTTCATTGGGATCTGTAATGGGAGAGAAAATCGCTAGAGCAATAGACCAAGCTATTAAATTGAATGCACCTTTCATGATTATTTCTAAATCTGGAGGAGCAAGAATGATGGAAGCAGGACTTTCATTAATGCAAATGGCGAAGGTAAGTGCAAAACTGAATCAACTTTCAAATGCGAAATTACCTTATATTTCATTCTTGACCGATCCTACAACTGGAGGTGTAACTGCTTCTTTTGCAATGTTGGGTGACATCAATATCGCTGAACCAGATGCATTGATCGCATTTGCTGGTCCTCGTGTAGTGAAAGAAACAATTGGTAGAGATTTACCACAAGGATTCCAACGTTCTGAGTTCGTTTTAGAACACGGTTTCTTAGATTATATCGTTGAAAGACAAAACCTAAGAACTGAAGTGTCTAAGTCTATTAGAATGTTTATGAACTAGAACTTTATAGTTTAAATATTTTAAAAGCCTTCAACGATAAGCGTTGAAGGCTTTTTTTGTGATTGTTTTATTACTTTTAGGCTTTTCTTAATATGCTCATCAACTCTATATGAAAAAAATAATTCTACTATTTGCTTTGACATTTCTACTGTATTCATGCGTTCTTGTTACTTTACCTTCTAGAATAATTAGAAATAAAGTATGGACCAAAAAAGCAGATGTTGTTAATGTGGTTCAACAAGATACTATACCTTTTGAAATTATCGGAAATTGGGCGGTTGTTGAAACAATTGTTGCAGGTAATAAAAGAAAGTATGTAATAGATACAGGGGCGCCCACTGTGTTAGGTTATTCTGATGCTTTTGTTGACAGAGTAATAGTAAAGCCTGAAATATATAAACCAATTTATGCTGAAAATAAACAAACATACTTTGCAAGTAATGCAAAAATTGACACCGTTATTATTGGAGCCAATAAATACTCAAATGTTGGAGCTGGGATCATCGACTTCAAATTATTTTCGAATTTTATGACATGCGAAGACATAAACGGCATTATAGGTGTAAACATTATGAAAAAGGGTGTTTGGAGTTTTGACTATAACAAGAGCCAAGTTATTGTCAGTCCTACTATCGAAGATCTTAATTTGGATAATAGTTATGTTTTCGATTTGCTTGATGTTAAGGGGTTTGAAGATCCTATAATTAGATTGAATGTAGAGGGTCAATCATTGGTTACTTTAATAGATACTGGAAATTCTGGATTTTGTACTTTTTTTAATGATAAAATCACTGACAACTTTGATGGTCAAAAAGTAAAACTTTCTCATGCATCTTTTAAGTTGATTGGTGAAGATGTATTGGTAGATAAGCAACTCTATTCAGATAGCTCAATTATATTGAATTTAAAAACCAACGATTTTGGGGATAATTATAAATTCACAGCCATGAATACTAACATAACTAGTAGTAAGACATATAAAAAACTAGATATGTTAATGGGTCATGATTTCCTGAAAGAATTTATTACAACTTTTGATTGGGCTAATAATAAAGTTTATTTTCAACCTATTCAAGTTCCTAACTTATCTGGTAGAAAGACCTCAAAAAATTTCAATATTAATTTCCATGTTTATGATAAAAAAGTTTATGTTTTTAATTACCTCAACGATTATTTCCCAAACGGTGCTATCAACATTGGCGACACCGTAAAAGCAATTAACAACATTCCAATTGAAGAAATTGTAAATCAAGAGAATTATTGCGAGATAGTGAGTGGTGAAAGAGATTTTTACCCAAAGCAAGACACCACCATTATTACTGTGAAAAACAAATTGGGCGAAACAAGAGATTTAAAAATGTATGAAGTTAAAGTGTTTGATTAAATAATTTGAAGCTTAGTCTCGTTAAACGATTTTATCACTCTCATCAATATTCTCATCATTTTTGTCTTTATCCTTTTCTAAATCTTCTTCAGAATGATTTTCTTCTTCCTCGTTATGTTCTGAGGTTTGCGCCAATTCGTCAATGGAAGATTCAGACTCATCTCTTTCTTGCAAAGTCGAAGAAATTTCTGCTGATATTTCAGTTTTTGCGAATTCCTCTGCTTTTTTTACGTTTGCTATTTGGGTTTCTAGATCTGTTGCTACATCTTTATCTGAAGAATCTGTAGCCATTCTTCCCTTTCTTTTGGTGAAGAAAAGTTCGTCGTTGTTGTTAAACATTAAACCTATCATCATAATAATAACAGACAATAATATAACTTGAATGACTAGAGATTTGTTTACTAAATCAATACTGTCTTCAGGTGCAATATAAAGGAATAGTAAAATGGTTATTAGCCCACGTGGAGCAACAAACATTAATGGCATAACTGGGAGTTTGGAAATTTTTAACTGCACCAGCCTTATGAAGAAAATCAACCCTACAATCCCTAAAGCCCAATAAAATGTCTTTTGGTTTAATAATTCTTCTGTTTGAATTAAAAAACCAAAAAGAAGGAAGAACATGACACGAACTAGGAAAGTTCCTTCGCGTAAAATTTCGTGGAATTTCTTTATTTCATTTCCCAGCTTATGGGGTTTGAGCTTTTGAATGAGCTTGAATTGTTGAATTTGACCTAGATTTCCTAAGAATAATCCAAATAACATAATAAAAATTAATGCGGGTAAATGATATATTTTGGAAAGCGTATAAATTAAAATGACCAATATAATGATGGGAATAAACTTAATTGAATGATCGATTTTGGCCAATAAATAGGATAGGGCAATGGTAGCAATAAATGACACCATAGCAATAATAAGAAGTTGCAATAAAAACACCCAAAATGAATGAAAGTCAATCGTTACATTTCTAAACACAAAATCGAAAAATAAAACACCTAGAATATCAGAAAGACTACTTTCATAGGTGACGAATTCTTTGTTCTTTTTTCCAAGATTAATGGCACTAGGAATTGCGATTGCTGAACTAATCACTGTAAGTGGAATAGCGCCAATCAAAGCTTTTCGAAAGTCGGGATCCACATCTCCAGGACCGTAATGCAATTGATAATAGTAGAAAGCTCCAGCAAGTATAAAACCAAGTGCCATCATAGGGATAAGTGCAACTACAATAGATTTCTTAATCAAAGGGAGTTTGGATTTATCTAGCTCCAATTCTAAGGAGCCTTCCAAAACAATTACAATCAGTCCTATAGTTCCTAAAATAGGTAGTAGATCATCTAATTTTGGGACGTTAATATTCAAAACATCCGTTAATTGTTGAAGTCCAAAACCTAAGATGAGCAAAAGTATAACGGAAGGTATTTTCGTTTTAGCCGTTGTTAAATCAAAAATGTATGCCATTAAGATCAGCACACAAAATGCAATTATAAAAGTATTTGTCATGGAGTTATTTTAAATGCTTTTCCATCAAACTCTTTTCTAATGAAGTTGAAAAACAAAAAATTCATTCCCTTAAATATAGTAAGATTTGAAAAACTTGAATCTAAATAACGCCCTATTTTTAGGCATTGTTTATTAAGGATTCATTAATTTTTGAATTAGATACTGTAAGTGTCAGTTATATTGGTTGTTACGTGTTTTTTAATTAGATTTCCAGGCTCACGTAAAATGAATTGAGTTTTACCAATATTAAACACTGTTCGAAAGTTCTAACTTGAAATAGTGGTTATTTGAATCAAGATTCTTGAGTTTAGTCTCGTATGCGTCAATAGTAAATTACATCAAAACACATTTTATTGAGATGTAAACTTTCTTACCAATATTAAATGAACCTGAGTCGACACCGATTTCGTAGTCAAATCGGTTGATTACCAATGACCCTAATAAAGTGTTATTAGAATAATTTAATGGTATTTTCACATTCTTTTTTACGCCATGCATTTCAAGTTGACCTTCTGCAAAATAACCAGTATTGTTCCTGATTATATTGGTAGATGTAAAACAAATTTTTGGATATTTTTCGACATGAAAAAAATCTTTCGTTCTTAGGTGATCATCTCTTTTTTCAATTCCTGTATTTACAGTGGATGCATCAATACAAACATTAATTTGTGATTGGCTTAAATTGTTTTCGTTAAAATTAATTTCTCCTGTAAACCCTGAGAAGCTTCCTTCTACGGTGTTTACTAACATATTGCTAATTTCAAAACTTATACTAGAGTTCCTCTTGTCTATTTCTTGTGAAAAAACTAGTGATGAGAAAAATATGAAAAAGAAGAATAGGTTGAATTTTTTAGTCATTTTATTGATTTTGAATTTTAATTGAAAATAAACACTTTTACAATGTTCATTAAATTAATAAACTCTAAATTATCGAATTTTAAAATAATATCCAATTATGAAAACATTCAAATTAGAACCACGATATAAAGATGCTTTTCATTTTAGAGCGTATTGGGGAAATGGAAATGGAAAGGATATTGTTGAATGGAGTAAAGCAAATCTAAATTTTGATGATTTTTATAATCAATGTCATTTGTATTACGAAGTAGATGAGTTAGGAGATCAAGTCATTCAAGAGTTTTATACCAATCAGTCTTTTAAAGAAGCAAATTCAAAATTGGAAACATATATCAGGTCTGGTATTCCAAATAATGAAGAAGTTCCAGAAAGTGTAAAAGCTTTATTTGAATTTACTGAATGTGTTCCTGAATGGCTAAATGAAGATTTACTTCAACTTGGAGCAGAGGCATGTATGAAAACAGGAAGAGATGCATTGATGTCTTTACGAGATTATTCGTTGATGGGTGGTTACGACTATGCATACCTAAGTAAACCACTCGTTTTCACGGGAGCTTTGAAAAAAGGAGCACTCAAAAGATTGTCTGAAACATTAGATTTTTGGATCAATGTAACACGGACAAATGCTATGGCGATTCATGCGAAAGGTTATGAGTTTGCGATTAAAACTCGCCTAATTCATTCCTATGCACGTTTTCAACTAAAAAAGCATGTGAAGGACTGGGACTATGAAGAAATGGGTGAACCAATTAACTTGTGGGACATGACCGCAACTTCAAACGGGTTTAGTTTGGTTTTACTTCATGGACTAAAAAAGTTAGGCAATTCATTTACCGAAGAGGAAGAAAAAGGGATGTTTCATCTGTGGAAATATATTTCTTACTTAATGGGTGTTCCTGCAGAGTATTTACCCGGTGATAAAAAAGAAGCAACAGAAAATTTCTTCTTGTGGACTTCAATTCAACCTCCTGCTGATCAAGATTCGGTGTATTTGGCTCAATCTCTTGTTCAAGAATCATTAGAAAACCCCATTTTAAAACATCAATTCCAAAGAAATTTCTTAAATTATATTCATGTGAGTAGCTCCAAGTTTCTCCTGGATAATGAAGTTTTTGAACGCCTCGAATTACCTCTAGTGTGGAATGCAAACTTAATTCCAAAATCACTTAAATTTGGAAATAAAGTCATGCAAAAATACCTTTCGAGAGAAACTCAAATCAAAAGAGGGGATAAGTTGCAGATGGATATTTTACAGCAATACTTGTCAATTACGAATTAGATTAATTATGAATTACGAATTGTTTGGTTTCTCACTCCGTTTTCCAACAAGATTTAAAGTGATCCCACGTAACACTGTAGTTTAATTCAAAAGTCAAAAAGGAGGGTTAAAAAATGATGACGGCTCGGCGTCATCATTTTTTAACCCTCCTTTTTGAAAACCCCTCCTACCACAAAAAATGTTACCGTGAGATTTCATCTCGTGGTACGTTTTTTTACTGCTCCAGAGATGGTCAGCGTTTAAAAGCCTTTTTAATTCGTAATTGATAATTCGTAATTCCTAATTAAGTTCGCCGAATTTCCCTTCATTAAAGTCTTGGAAAGCTTCAATTAATTCTTCTCTAGTATTCATTACAAATGGTCCATGAGCTGCTATTGGTTCATTGAGCGGATCTCCGCTTAAAACCAAAACTATTGCATCTTCTGTAGCTTCGATTTCAAAATGCTCACCATCTCTGGCCATTAATGCCAAATGATCTGTTGGAATTTCTTCTTTTCCATTCAGCTTAAAAGAACCTTTGATAGCCAATAAAGTCGTTGTGTAATTCGCTGGGAAATTAAATTCAGCTTTCCCTCCCTTATTCAGCTTTGCATTCATCATATGTATAGGAGTGAAGGTAGAAGCAGTTCCTTTGGTTCCGCTATATTCACCAGCTATTACTTCAATTGTTCCAGCATTACTTGGTAATTCCACTTTGATTATCGATTCTCTTGTTACGGCTTGATATTTTGGATCTGTGTTTTTATCCTTTTTTGGAAGGTTTACCCAAAGTTGAACCATTTGAAATTCACCACCAGTTTTACTCCATTCTTTTTCGTGAAACTCTTTGTGTAAAACACCTTTTCCGGCCGTCATCCATTGTACTTCTCCTTCTCCAATAATTCCACCACCTCCACTGCTGTCGTGGTGCTCAACTTTGCCTTTATAAGCAATCGTAACGGTTTCAAACCCCTTGTGTGGATGTACTCCAACCCCTTTTGGGGTTTCAGAAGGAGGGAAGTTATACTTTGAATTATAATCCATCATAATAAATGGATCCATGCTTTGCATATCCATTTTTGGTACTCCTGGAATAAAGTTGTGAACTCTGAATCCATCTCCAACAAAGTGTGGAGTATTCGGAGCTACCATAAAATCTATATTTTTTGTTTTCATTTTTTTTTAATGTAAAGTTAAGTATGAAAACAGTTATGTGCATTGACCTATGTTAAGAATTTGAATTTGAACTTTTGGAAGCCAGTTCTTTTCTCACCCTACTCAGGCTTTCAGGAGTTATTCCTAAGTATGAAGCTACCATTAGTTGAGGAACTCTTGATAGAATATCTGGATACATTTTTGTAAATGTCAAATATCTCTCTTCTGCTGTAGCACTCAATAGCAACGTGATCCTGTTTTGTAGGTGACGAATGTGATTATTCAACAATTCGTTATTAAAAGCCGTGAAGTTTGGTATTACTTTCTCTAATTTATCTAGTAATTCTTGTTTAAGAATAAATACTGTCGTGTCTTCAAGAGCGTCCACATTATATTTTGAGGGTTTATTAAAAAACGTACTTTCTCTATCGGTCACCCACCATCCTTCAGGAGCAAATTGAAGAATATGTTCCTTACCTTTATTGTCTATAGAATATTGACGAAGTAATCCTTTTTCAACAAAAAAAGTAGTATCGCATAAATCGCCAGAAAAGTTTAAAAATGAACCTTTTTGAAATTCCTTTCTAGGACATTGACTAAGAAGCTCTGATAAATTTTTTTGATCTACGTCAATCTTAGAGGTTAAAAACTCATTGAAACTATATTCTTTCATTGAAAGTTGTTTTAAGTTATAAATGAAAAAGACTAATTATTATTTGAATTGTCGGATTCCTTTTGTGACTCTTGAATTAACTCCTTGCTTTTGATATCTTCCAAAAGTGCTTCCTCTTCCATTTGTCTAGCTTTTGTTAAAGCACTCGCCACAAGTCCGGCGGGAATTGTTACAATACCCACTCCAACCATTAAAATAAAAAATGTAAATATTTTGCCACCAACTGTAATTGGGTATACATCTCCATATCCAACAGTAGTTAGCGTCACAATTGCCCACCAACCGCTGTGAAAGATGGAAGTGAATAATTCCGGTTGAGCCGCATTTTCGAAATGATAGATGCCTGCTGAAGCAAGGAAAATAAAAATTCCAGTTACGATTAAGAAAAGTATCAGCTCTTCTCGAATAAGTTTTGCAACCAAATGAAATCTGTTTAAGGCTTTATTGTAGCGTATCAATTTAAATGCTCTGAATATTCTAAATATCCTAAAAGCCCGTAATGCTATAGTATCATATCTAACGGCTAAAAAGAAGGGTAAAATGGCCAATAAATCTATTATTCCATAAAAACTAATAATATATTTAAATGGATTTTTTGCGATAAAAATTCTCACTACATACTCCACGGTGAAAATTATTATACACACCGTTTCAATCCAAAATAGAATTGATTTCGTTAAATCGGAAATTCCTGGCAAAGTTTCAATTGCATAAGCAGTTAACGAGGTGAAAATTAAAATTTGGATAGTATAATCAAAGATTTTCCCTTTTTTGGTGGTGTTGTCATCTACGATTGACCTTAGCTTTGCTTTGAAACCCATTTAAAGATTGCTTTTGTGAGTATGGAAAGTAAAAATAGATTTTATTTGTTAAAAAGCATAAGTTTTATTGGGGTGATAAGAAATAATTTTCCGGAATATCAGTCACCAAATCTTCATTTGATTTGGCACGGACGATTTGCAAATCGTACTTGCGCTGTTCTAATCAAATAGCCATTAAAGATTATCCTACCTTAATCTGGTATTTGTTTAAAAGTCCAACTACATTCTGTTGTGAAAATTGAGCCCCTTTCATTCTATTTTTTTCTGGATCAATTGAAAGATTATAAGTCGTTCTAAAATCTGCTTTTACTAAGGTGCAATTGGTGAATGTTGCTCCAGCGATATCAGTTTCATCAAAATCGGCAGAGGTTAAATTACAATCTGTAAAATCAACTTCCTGAAGTTTACAATTGGCAAAAGATGTTTTAACGAGTTTATTTGAGAAAAAAGAGGAGTGATTTAGTTGACAATTTTGAAACGATACTTGGAATAAAAAATCAGCACATTCGTCAAATTGAAGTCCTAACATTTTACAATTACTAAAGCGAACATCTTGAAACCCTGTTCCTCCTAATTTAACAGCACTTAAATTACAATCAACAAACTCACAATCCACAAAACGGATATTTGTAAGGTCAGTATTGGCGAAATTACAATTCACAAAAGTACAAACTTCATAATCTCCTCTTTCTAAATTTTCTAATGTGAAATCCTCCTTTTCGAAGGTAGTTTCTTCAACAAAATGTGCCATTTCTATTCTTTTTTATGAATCATCAAAGTTAATCGGACTTATTTTAAGAACAAATTCATACTCCTTATAATTTAACTATTTTCGTGGGTAATAATTATTACAGTTCGATGAGAATAAACACGGTGATTCAGGAAATGAGAGAACTCTTGCGAATGGAGGAGGAAACGCAAGAAAGAAAATGGTTTGAAAAGGACGTTTCTCTAAAAGATTTACGAAAAGAAGGCGCAATTCTGCATCCGGTAAAAATCCAAAATAAAACTTTTGGTTATACAGATCAACCTGTGATTACTGTAACTTTTCACACGCCTGGTGGAGTGAATAATTCATATTATAGCCAAGGTACACCTGTGGCTTTATTTCTTCCTTCATCGAATGATATTTGTAATGGGCAATTGCTTTCTATTTCTGATCGAAAAGCGGAAATTTTACTGTATTCGGAAGATTTTCCTGATTGGATAGATGAAAAGAATCTTGGAATTAAAAGATTGCCGGATAACAGAACATTCCAAATGATGCATGGCGTGTTAAAACGCATCGATAAAGGTGAAGATAAAGCTACACAACAACTTTTTGAATATGTTCATGGAATTAAAAAGCAAAAAGAAATTCAGCCGTTAGAAAAGAAAATAAAGGTTGGGGAACACCTCAATCAATTTCAATTGAAAGCTGTTGAAAATGGATTGTGTGATGCGCAATTACAAATAATTCATGGTCCTCCTGGAACTGGAAAAACTACTACCATTGTTGAATTGATTCAGTCGTTAAGAAAACAAGGATTAAGTATTATTGCTTCTGCTCCGAGTAATGCCGCTGTGGATCATTTGGCGCAACAATTATTAAACCTTGGACTAAAAGTTTTGCGTTTGGGAAATACCGCAAAGGTAAATAAGGTGGTTTGGGAACATACGCCTGAAGGAATTTTAAGCGACGACAAATACAGTAGGAAAATTAAACGTTTAAAGATTCAAGCTGCCGAATACCGAAAAATGGCACATCAATACAAACGAAGTTTTGGAAAATCAGAACGAGAGCAACGAAAATTGCTATTTAATGAAGTGTATGCAATTCGCGATCAAATAAGGAATTTATCTACTGCGTATTTAGCTCAATTTTTTGAATCTGCCGATGTTATTCTTGGAACACCCATCGGATTAATGGACAAAATGTTGTTGGGTAAAAAGTTTGATGTTGCTTTTCTGGATGAAGCAGGTCAATGTATCGAACCATTGGCTTGGTTGGTGCTTGAAAAAGCGAATAGAGCTATTTTGAGTGGGGACCATTTGCAACTCCCTCCAACCGTTATTAGTGAAGAAGCCGGAAGAAAAGGTTTGGCAACTTCTGTTTTGGAAAGAGCAATTAATGCTGGAGTTCAAAGTGATCTTTTAGGAGTTCAGTACAGGATGACACCAGAAATCGCTGGATTTTCGTCTAGGTATTTTTATGATGGAAAGTTGCAAACACATGCTGAATCTGTTCCAGAATCAATGATTTTTTATGACACTGCTGGTGCAGGTTTCGATGAAAAAAGATTAGAGAATAGCAGAAGCACTGCAAATCCAGAAGAATTAAGAATCGTTAGAGAAAATATAGAGAATTGGGTTGGAAAGGATCAGTCTGCGGTATTTATTTCTCCATATTCTAGTCAAGTGGAATTAGCTAAGGAAGAATTGAAAGATGTCAAGGTGAGCACAATTGACGCTTTCCAAGGTCAAGAAGCAGATGTGATCATTTTAAGTTTGGTAAGAAGTAATGGCGAAGGGAAAATTGGATTCTTATCTGATTACCGTAGAATGAATGTTGCATTGACAAGAGCGAAGAAAAAACTGATTGTCATTGGAGATTCTGCCACTTTAGCCAATGATAAATTCTATAAAGAGTTTGTTGAATATGCAGAAGAGGTTGGTGGTTATCGAAGTGTGTTTGAATTGATGTATTAACCGCAAAGAAAGCAAATTAAAGGCGCAGAGTTCGCAATTTTTTTAAACAAAAAAGAGATCCTTCATCGCTACGCTTTTTCAGGATGACGGCTCTAAGGAAAAGGTTATCAAAAAAGGGAGAAAAAATGAAGCTATGCTTCATTTTTTCTCCCTTTTTTGACCTTAAAACCAACCGATCGTCATTCCGATCATTGCGTAAAATCTATGATTTTTAGTGATGGAGGAATCTCATTTTCTTCTTTGTTTTCTTTCTTCTCCGCGACCTTAGCGGAAACCTCCCCGGTCTTTGCGGTTAACCTAGCCCTAGTATTCAATAAGTTTTTGAAGTGCCTCTCCAACTTTATTCGCATTTGGTAACAAAGCAAATTCTAAATCACTGTGCAAAGGAATCGCTGGGGTATCAATGGCTCCTACAATAGCAACTGGTGCATCAAGATATTCGAAACATTCACGTTGAATTCTTCCTGCTAATCCTAAAGTGAAACTCGCTTCAATAGATTCTTCAGTGACCAACATTACCTTGTTGTGTTTCTTCGCTGCGGCATAAATCGCATCAGTATCCAACGGACTCAAAGTTCTTAAATCAATGATTTCAACTGCTCCAGGGTGTTTTTTTGCTGCTGCTGTAGCCCAATAAACTCCCATTCCATACGTGATAATTACAACGCTTTCTCCTTTATCAATATTTTCTTGATCAGCTTCTTGAACCAATCTCGATTTTCCAATTGGAATAACGTAATCTTCATCAGGCTCAACAGACATTGCACCTTCAGTTCCTTTTATTTTTGACCAATATAAACCTTTGTGTTCTAAGATTAAAACTGGGTTTGGATCGTAATATGCTGCTTTCATTAATCCTTTTAAATCTGCACCAGTAGAAGGGTAAACTACTTTTATTCCACGAATGTTTGTTACAACAGATTCTACACTTGAAGAATGGTAAGGTCCTCCAGAACCGTATGCACCAATAGGTACACGCAATACTGAACTTACAGGCCATTTACCGTTTGAAAGGTAATTACTACGGCTTAATTCTGTAAATAACTGGTTCAATCCAGGCCAGATATAATCAGCAAATTGTACCTCAACAATTGGTTTTAATCCAACTGCCGACATTCCAACAGTACTTCCAATAATGAAAGCCTCCATGATTGGTGTATTGAAAACACGGTTGTCACCGAATTTCTTACCCAAAGTAGCTGCTTCTCTAAAAACACCTCCAAGTCTAGCACCAACATCTTGTCCGTACAATAAAGCTTCTGGATGTTTTTCCATTAATTCACGAACTGCAAATAAAGCACAATCCACCATCACAGTTTTTTGCTTTCCTTTGGGCTTGCGTTCTCCTTTTTCTTCTGTAATTGGAGTAGGAGCAAAATAATGATCAGTTAAACTTGAAGGGTCTGGATCGTCAGCTTTTAAAGCTTCGTCGTAAACTTGGTCTATAACTTTTTTAGTTTTTACCTCAAAATTCACCAAATCTGCCTCATCAACTCCAGCTGCTCTAGCCAGTTCTTTGATTTTTGGATAAGGGTCTCTTAGACCTTGTTCTTCTAAATCATCACGATAAAACTCCATTCGAACACCAGAAGTATGGTGACCCAATAATGGAACTTTTGCATGAATTAAAAATGGACGACGTTCTGTTCTGATTAGTTTTAATACTTTTTGAATTGTATTGTATGACTCTTCGAAATCGGTTCCATCGATAGTGTAAACTTCAACACCTTTAAATCCACGTGCATAATATGCCATGTCTTGTGCTCTGATTTCCTCTGCACTTGCTGAAATATCCCATTCATTATCTTGGACTAAATACAAAATAGGCAATTGCTTTAAAGCTGCCATTTGAAGTGCTTCAGAAAATTCTCCTTCTGTACAAGCGGCATCACCAATTGAACAAACAGAAACTGGATTTTCTCCATTTAAGTCTTCCGCTATACCTTCAATTTCTTTGTATTGCATTCCCATCGCAACACCTGTCATTGGAATAGCTTGCATTCCTGTTGCAGAAGATTGATGTGGAATTTTTGGGAAATCGGGGCGGTTCAATGAAGGGTGAGAATAATATGTTCTTCCTCCAGAAAACGGTTCGTCTTTTTTTGCAAATATATGGAGCATTAATTCATATGGTGTAATTCCCATACCTAATAAAATGCTATCGTCTCTATAATATGGTGCTACAAAATCTTGTGGTTTCAATTGCATTCCTAATGCCAGTTGAATAGCCTCATGTCCACGCGATGTTGCATGAACGTATTTACTTGTTACTTCTTTGTGTGCCTCGTACTTTTCTGATAAAGTTTTTGCAGTACACATCAACTCAAATCCTTTGCGAACTATTGATTGATCAATTTTTACTGTCTCTTGTTTTGCTGTATCTGTATTTGGCATGTTTTTTATTTTGGATGGCTAAGATAAAGATATTTTTTTGAATACTATCATTGTTTTATGGGCGATTTCGTATAGACGGATTGCAATCAGTCTCTACCGATGCGCCCTCAATAAATGTCCGTAGAACATATCTTTTCCAGTGAAGGTTTTTTTCCATAATTCTGAACATTCCACTTGTTTGAAATGCTTTTTAGCAAAGTAATTGATTTCTTTCAACTTTACTTTTGGAGAGTATGTATTGAGAATTAAAAGTCCACCGGGGTGTAAAAGTTTTGATGCAATTTCAATTAATTCTTCAAGTTTGTGCTCAATTTTCCACTTTTCTTTGTTTGCACCAATTCCCCATGCGGGTGGATCCATAACAATTAAATGGTATCTATTTCTTCTCTTAAATTCACGTTCTGCATATTTCAAAGCATCCTCATGTACCCAACGAATACCATCTAGTTTTGAAGATTCCATGTTTGTTTTAGCCCAAGTAATCAATTGTTTTACAGAATCTACGTGTGTAACATCAGCTCCTTTTGCTTTTCCAACTACAGAAGCTGCTCCGGTGTATGCAAAAAGGTTCAACATTTTCATTCCAGGTTTCTTCAAGTGATCTGAAATTAAATTCCAATTGGTTGCTTGCTCTGGAAATAAACCAACATGTTTAAACTTTGTTGTTTCTAAATTGAAAGTCAATTCCTTAAATTGAATTTTCCAATCTTCTTGGGGTGCTTTTTGCCGAGTAACCCAATTTCCAGCAGTATTTCCCTTAGGAACGAATTCTAAATGGGCCCTTTTATTCCATTCCTCCTCCGACATTCCTGGCTTGAAATAGGCTTGTCGCTCTGGTCGAATTGTAACAATGTTTCCCCATCGTTCTAATTTTTTTTCGTTTCCAGCATCTAGTAGTTCATACTCGGACCAACTCTCACTATACGTTTTTTTAGCCATTATTGATCTTTCTCGTTTTGTTTTTCCAATTCTTTATGAACTTGCTGAAGAGATTTATAAAAATCGTCTCCATACGCTCGTGTAAGTGGTGCTTTTAGAAATTGATAAACAGGTACATTAAGTTGCTCACCTAAAACACATCCGGGTTTACAAATGTCGATCTCTTCATAATTTAGTGCCGTGAAACTTTCATATTCTTTTGCACGAATAGGGTAGAGCTCACATGAAATTGGTTTTTTCCAATCCACATCACCTTTTCTATAGGCTTGTTCAATCGTACATTTAGTTGTACCATCTGTATCGTAAGCAACAAATGCACACGCCCCTCCATCAACTAAACTTGTTACCGGTTCTCCAAAGTCGTCTAGGTAAGAAACTCCGTCCTTTTCTACTTTTTCAATTCCTTCTTTAGTCATGTAAGGTTTTACCTTTGGAAAGATATCCTCCATGATTTTTATTTCGTCCTTTTTCAAGGGAGCACCTGCGTCACCTTCAACGCAACAAGCGCCTTTGCACTTCGATAAGTCACAAACAAATTTGCGTGAAAAAATCTCATCGGTTACTATTTTATCGTCAATTTCTATTAACATAATGCAAAGTTAGCAATTAGAATTAAGCTTACATAAAAATTCCCGACCCACGAATGACAAATTCGTTTGATTTCTTCCTATATTTATCGAAAATAAGAAAGGTTATGATGAAAAAAACAAAATTTTTATTTGTTGCTTTGGCAGGATTGATGATTTCAAGCTGCGCAGAAGAAACTGCTGAAACAGTGAAAACAGAAGAAGTAAAAGAAGAGAATTGTCTATACAGTTATTCTGCTGAGAATTCTGAATTTAATTTTACTGCTTATAAGTTTTTAGGTAAAACTGGAGTTGGTGGAACTTTCACTGAAATAAATGTAGAAGGTGGTGAAGAAAATGAAAGTGATGTTGCTGTAATTGAAAATTTAAGTTTCGAAATTCCAGTTTCTAGTATCAGTACAAAAGATGAAAGTAGAGATGCTAAGATTGAGGAGTCATTCTTTGGTACAATTAACACCTCTTCCTTAACAGGTAAGGTTGTGGATTTGGATGAAAATGCAATGAAAGCGACCTTAATGATTTCAATGAACGAAATAGATAAGGAAGTGGTTGGGGATTATACTTTAACTGATGGAGATTTTACTTTTGAAACTGAAATCAATGTAAACGATTGGCAAGCGCAAGAAGGAATTACAACATTAAATACAATTTGTAAAGAATTACATACAGATTACGCCAATGGAGATACTGAATCAAAATTATGGCCAGATGTAACACTTAAATTTTCGACAAAGTTGAAAAAGAACTGTAATTAATAAAAGATATTTTTAAAATTGAAAGCCAGGGGATGCTCTGGCTTTTTTGCATTATTGAAATAAATATCAAAATTTAATAATATTTTTGTGAGTTTTGAGTTAAGTACTAGGGAGTAGAAGAATTTTATGAGACATATAAAAAACAAACAATCAGCATTTGGAATTTTGGTAGCATTTTTTGCTGTCTTTCTAATTATTAGCAGTTGTTCAACCGAGAAAAATACCTTTATCAATCGTACTTATCACAGTACTACCGCAAAATATAATGGTTACTTTAATGCTAAAGAACTAATTAGGGTTGGATTAGAGGACTATAGAAAAAATTATAGAGAAGACTATAATGATATTTTGCCGATTGAGTTATTACCAAATGAAGAAGACGTTGTTAACTTTTACCCTGTAGTAGATACCGCAATCGTTAAATGTCAAACTGTGATTTCTAAACACAGTATGCCTACCTCTTCAAAACCATCTAAAAAGAAAACTGAACACGCAAACTGGATAGACCAAAACTGGTTCATTATTGGTTATGCGAATTACATTCGTCGTGATTATGACGCTGCTTTAAGAAGTTTTGAATACATGCGCAAGTTTTATGTTGACCGTCCAAGTACTTATACGGGTGAATTGTGGGAAGCAAAAACCTTCATTAAAATGGGGAAATTAGCAGAAGCAACAAGATCACTTCAAAAACTAGAGGCGAGAACCAATAAGGTGGTTTATACTGACGCAGAAGCTGAAAAGAAGGCAAAAAAGAAGAAAAAGAAAAGGAAAAAGCTGAAATTCGTTAAAACCAGTAGTTCTGATGAAAGTGATTCTCCTGATGTACCTGAAGACTTCAAGTATGATTTAGCTATTGTTAAGGCGATGTTAGCATTAGAAAAGAACGATTCAAAAGTTGCTATTGCCGAATTAAGAAATGCTTTAAAAGAAGCGCCTAGTAAAGAAGATAAAGCAAGGTTAAGTTTTATTTTGGGGCAACTTCTAGAAAAAGAAGGAAATGCCGAGGCACGAAGTTTCTATTCAGAAAGTATAAAAAAGAACGCTCCGTTCGAAATGAGTTTTAATGCTAAAATTAATAGAGCTGTTGTAAGTGACCTGAATGATCAAACAATGATTGAGGAATTGGAGGATTTAGCGAAAGAAGAACGTTATCTTGAATTCAGAGATCAGATATACTTCGCAATGTCGAAAGTTGAACTTGGACGAAATGACCGTAAAAAAGCGAAGTATTATCTATCTAATTCTGTTTTCTATTCTTTAAATAATCCACGTCAAAAAGGGGTGAGTTATGAGAAATTAGGAGATTTATCTTTCGAAGAAAAAAACTATGTTTCTGCTCAAAAATATTACGATAGTTCGGCGAATGTTATTCCGGAGTCTTACCATAATTTTGAGGTAATTAAAAATAAGGCTGAAAAATTAGCAAATCTTGTTGAGTATATCGATCAAATTGCATTTGAAGATAGTGTTCAAAGAATTGCTAACTTAAGTGAGAATGACCGTGAGAAGTTCTTGAAGGATGTTGTTAAGCAAATTCAAAAGGAGGAAAAAGAAAAGCAAGAAAGAGATGCGATACGTGCAGAGCAAATTCGTAAACTTCAACAAACGTATGCAGAACAGAACCAGAAAGGAGGAAGTAAATGGTATTTCGGCAATTTGAAAGCCCAGAAGGAAGGACTGGAAGAGTTTAGAAGGGTTTGGGGACAAAGAGAAAATGAAGATTATTGGAGATTGTCTCAAAAACCGGATCGAATTGCATTTAATAATTTCGGCAATGATTCTATACCTGGTGATTCTTTAGTTCCAGAAGAAACCAACGAAATTGCTGTAAGTGAATTGTCTGTTGATGATTTAATGACTGATATTCCGCTTACTGATTCGTTAATGGATTTGAGTAATGAAAGACTTTTGGCTTCGCTTTATAATTCAGGAATGATATATAAGGAACAATTGAATGAAACGCAAATGGGTGCGGTTCAGTTTCAACGTGTTTTAGATAAAGATATTGAAAATGAAAACAATGTTCTTTCGGCATTTCAGTTGTATAAAATCAATGAAAATGGCGGAAGTAATGGACAGTATAAATCATACATTTTAAATAATTATCCAAATACAGATTATGCTAATTACCTAAGAGATCCTGATTACTTTATTAAGAAAAAAGAACGTGATGCTTTGGCTTTAAAGGATTATTTGAGATCTGTAACACGATTCGAACAAGGTTTATTCTATCCTGTTATTTTGAGAGCAGATAAAGTAATTGAAGAGGAACCTGATAATGTTTATAGAAAAGAGTATTTCCTTTTGAAAGCAATGGCAATGGGACAAATTAACAGTGATAAGACTTCTTTATTACCTGTTTTAAATCAAGCGATTTTAGAATACCCTGAAACTGATATAGCTAAAAAGGCGAAAGAATTAATAGAGTTAATTGAAAATGGTATTCCTCCATTTGAGGAGTTTGAAATTGCGACGCAATTATTTTCATATGATTCGGATGAATACTATATTCTCGTATTTTTAAAAGAAAATCAGAATGCAAATAGCTCAGGGAATAATATCTCAAACTTTAACAGAGATTACTTTGGAAGAATGCGTTTAAGCAGTGCTCCCCAAGTTTATGATAAAAACACTAACTTTGTAATGGTGAAGGATTTTAAAACCACTTCAGAGGCTAAAGATTATATGCGTGATTTTAAAAGAATTAAACAACATATAGGGAACTTAAGGGAAAACGAAATCATTTTCATTTCGAAAGAAAACTTTAAAGTTATGCTTCAGCAACAAAAATTGGAGGAATACAGAGAATTCTATAAGGAGACATATAAATAAAATTATGAACCATGTTTAAAGGAGATAAATCGAAGTCAAAGCCAGAGAGTCCAGATAGACTCAATAGACTTGTTTCAGGAACCAAAGTAACGGGAGATTTAACAGCAACGAGTAGTTTAAGAATCGATGGTGAAATTGTTGGAAACGTTAACTGTGATGGTAAATTAGTGCTGGGAACAGAAGGGGTGATCACCGGTGATATTCATGCGAAGGAAGTGGAGCTAGATGGGAAAGTTGAAGGTTTCATTAATGCAGAATTATTATTGACATTACACCAAACAGCATCTGTAGTTGGAGATATTCAAACTGGTCGAATAGTTATTGAAGATGGTGCTCATATTGACGGAAACATTAAAACAGGTGAAGGAAATACGGGGAAAAAAAAATCGGTTGAAAAATTGAAAAAAATTGCCCCGAAAGAAAAAATGGAAGCTTCTGAGCTTGTTTATTAATGGAAAACAAGGGAAATCAAGAAGATACAAAGAAGCGCGTGAATACTTATGTGAGGTTTTCAGGTATTGCTCTTCAAATGGGTATCGTTATTACAATTGCTGCTTTAGGTGGAGATTGGTTGGATGAAAAACAAGAAAACGAATTCCCTATATGGACGCTTGTATTGACACTTATTGCTATTTTTGCATCACTTTTTCAAATCATAAGGGCAGTAATTAAAATGAGTAAAGATGAAGACGATTCTAAAGGATAATTTAGTTTATTTATTTTTCTTTACGGGACTGGCATTAATCCATTATGGAATTCTGCAGACTTATCCAGATATTTATTTTGGTAACGAAATAATCCTATCCTATGCGGTGCTTTTTATTCTCAATAGTGTTGGAGCAACAATATTCTACCTCGGAAATAACGAAAATAATAAAATCGATTTCGCGCAGCTTTACTTACTCTTCACAACAATCCAAATGTTGGGATGCTTCGCATTTGCGGCGTACATAAAAATAGGATTTGATGAAATCGCTAAACCTGTTTTAATCCAATTTGTCGTTCTATTCTTTATTTCACTAGTTTTTCAAACTGTTTATTTGGTGAAAACAAAGGTCAAGAAATAATTACCAATTATGAATTCGTTGTTTTATATAGGTGAAATATAGAGATAAGTCAAAAAACTTTCTCATAGTCTATTTTTTAATAACCAATTTATCAATTATTCTTCATTTTAGCTTCTCGATTAATCCAGTTGTTGAAAACCCTTCTTCCAATTCAATGGTTTTAACCGTTCCTCCAAGGGCTTTGATTTCCTTAGAACCTACAATGTATTTAGCATCTTTTTCATCTGTAACTGAAGCGTCGTAGTCGGCCCCTTTTACAAGAATAGAGGGTTGAATAACCTCAATAAGTTCTTTTGGTGTATCATTATCAAAAATAACAACCAAATCCACAACTTGTAGGGATGCGATAATTAATGCACGAGATAATTGTTCATTAACAGGTCTTCCAGGAGCTTTATTCAGTCTTTTTACACTTTCATCGGCATTTACACCCACCACCAAATATGTACCTAATGAAGCAGCTTTTGCTAAATATGTAACATGACCTAAATGCAGAATGTCAAAACAACCGTTAGTGAAAACTACTTTCTTTTGATTGTCTTTCCAAGACGATATTATTGCACTTGCTTCTTCTTGAGAAACTAATTTATGCTTTATTTGCTCCCAACTTGTCATCGCTTTCTTTTTTGTAATTTCTTGGTAATAGAATCAAAGATAATAAACCTAAAAGAATCATCATGATTGTTTGTGACAACCAAATTATCATTCCTAGGGCTTTTCCAACTCCTTCTGCATGTTCTTTGATCTCAAATTGGTCACCAATGAAGTATATCACAACAATTCCTACCAAGTAAGGATATGCTCCAATCCCACCACTCGTAAACATTAATCCAAATGTTCCGGCGATAAATCCGATGAAAACACCGCTAATTGGAAAGTTTTCTGTTTGTTCAAATGCTTTAAAACAGATCCCAAAAAACAACAAGTATAAGCCCCAAACCATTATTGTATAAAATATAAATTGGAACGGCTTCTTTGATTTTAAAATCCCGAAAAATCCGTTCAATACATCTTTTATAAATTCTGTAATTTTTGTTCTGAATTTCTCTATTTTAATCCAAAGAATGGCAAATAAAAGTATACCTCCCGCTATAACTGAAATGATTAAATTCAATATCCATTGTCCACTTTGGGCTTCACTACCTTCCTCTGGAGCACCGTCAATAATTATGTCTTTTACGGCAATTAAATCATCAAAACTCAATGCTATGGTAATCAAGAAAATGACACCCAACATTACAAGGTCAAACATTCTTTCAGCTATGATGGTTCCAAAACTTTTTGAAAATGGAACCTTATCTGTTTGATATAGCAGAGCAGGACGAGTAACTTCTCCTGCCCTCGGAATAAGTAAATTAACCAAGTATCCAACCATCATGGCGTGGTAACGGTGCCAAAATTTTGGCGTATAACCAAGTGGTTCTAATAAGTATTTCCATCTGTATGCGCGAATCAAATGACTCATGAATCCGAGTAACATTGAAAGGAAAATCCAAAAATAGTTTGCTTCTTTTATCGCCTTGAAAAAGATTTCTTTTGTTGGAGCATCCATGGCATTATAAAAGTGCCAAGTCAAGTATAAACCAATTGCCAAGGGGAATAAAACCTTGATTACTGAAATGATTTTTTTATTCGTGCTTTTTGCCATTCTATAGATTCTGTATGAACCAGCGAAGTTAAAGTTTTCTGCTGATAATTAGTTTAAAATTTTATTGTCGTTCATTTAAATAACATAAATTACTTTAATAGACTTAGGAATTTTGGGGATTGATAACATCTAATTGTAAAAAGCCATGCTATATTGATTACTAACACCAAAAACCTAACAACTATTGCCGAATTTTAAAAATAAGCAATAGATTCTTTATACTTTTACTTTTTAGAGCTATAAATTATCGTGGGTTATGAAATTAGAAGAACCAAAAACAATTAAAGAAATTGCTGAATTCTTAAACTGTGAATATTCAGGAGATCCAGCACACTTAATAACTGGAATTAACGAAATTCACCGTGTTGAAGAAGGAGATATTGTGTTCGTTGATCATCCAAAGTATTACGACAAAGCTTTGAAAAGTAATGCAACCACTATCTTGATTGATAAAGAAGTAGAATGTCCGAAAGGGAAAGGTTTATTAATTAGTGAACATCCATTTGATGACTTCAATAAATTAACTAAACATTTTAAACCTGTTCGAATTACGATAAATGCCATTGGAGAAAATACCCAAATTGCAGGTTCCGCGCAGATTTATCCAAACGTAACTATTGGTAATGATGTGGTAATTGGTGAAAATGTATTGATTTATCCTGGAGTTGTAATTATGGATCGCACAATAATTGATGACAATGTGATTATCGGTGCAAATTCAGTGATAGGATTTAACGCTTTTTATTACAAAAAGAAGCCAACAGGGTATGACAGATTACATACATGTGGAAATGTACATTTGAAAATGAATGTAGAGATTGGTGCAATGTGTACTATCGATGCAGGAGTTACCGCAACAACTATAATTGGTGAAGGTTCTAAATTAGACAATCAAGTGCAAGTTGGTCATGATACTATAATTGGAAAGAATTGTTTACTTGCTGCGAACGTTGGAATTGCGGGATGTACAGAATTGCAAGACAATGTTACTATGTGGGGGCAAGTGGGTTGTGCCAGTGATGTGGTTATCGGAGAAAATGCTGTTGTTTTAGCCCAATCGGGAATCTCTAAGAGCTTAGCGCCAAATAAAACCTACTTTGGAAGTCCGGCGAAAGACATTCGTTTGATGTATAGAGAAATGGCTGCTTTACGCAAATTGCCAGAGATCTTAGAGAATATGTAATCTAATTTTCAACAGGTTTTATAATAAATATCGATCTCATAAAGCATAAAAAAGTAGAATGCAAGATTCCATAATTCGAGCACTAAGTGAGGAATTGAAGTTTAAAGACTTTGAACTAAACGCCTTGCTTGAAATTACAAAAGGAATCAATTCTGATCAATCCTTGGATTATTTGCTTTCGGTGTATGAATTCATTCTCAAAGAACAATTGGGATTGCAAAAATTTGTGCTTTATAAAAAACAAACTAATTGGACTCATTTAATAAAAACAGGAGTAAAGGGAAGGATAAAAGATATTGATATTGAACGTGATTTGTTGCGTTTTGATAAAATTACTTTAATCGAATCATCAAGCAATCTCGAATTGAATCAATTTGATGTGGTTATTCCTGTTTTTCATCAAGAAAAAGCATTGGCATTTCTTTTATTGAGTGAGAAAAACATAAATGGAAAAGAGTATAATTTTTCAAGTTCTATAAGTGAGCTTTCTTTTATTGAAACGCTAACCAACATCATAGTTGTAGCAATTGAGAATAAAAGGATGAATAAACAAGGTTTAATTCAAGAGAGAATTAATAAAGAATTAGAAGTGGCATCCGAAATGCAAAAATTACTTTTCCCAGATAATCTGCCTTCAGATAAACGTTTAGATCTAGCTGCTACTTATACTGCCAGGCACGAGGTTGGGGGTGATTATTATGACTTTATTCGCATCAATGAAGATGAATTTATAATTTGTATTGCCGATGTTTCTGGGAAAGGTGTAGGAGCAGCTATGTTGATGGCTAATTTTCAAGCTACAATTAGAACGCTTTTAAGTTTTGAGAAATTTGATTTAGAATATCTCATTCATGAACTAAACGGTAAGGTCATGAAAGCAGCAAAAGGAGAAAAATTTATTACTTTTTTCATAGGGAAATACAATTCCAAAACAAGGCTTTTGCAATATGTTAATGCCGGTCACAATCATCCAATTTTAACCAATGGAAAAAAAGCTGAATTTCTAGATAAGGGTTCAATTGGCTTAGGTATGTTAGATGAAATTCCTTTTATAGAACCAGATGAAATTGAAATCAAACCTAATTCAACTTTGATTTTATATACGGATGGAATAGTTGAACTTCAAAATAAAGCAGGAGAATATTTCCAAGCTGATAGATTAATCAAGTTAATCCATAGTTTTTACCCTTTGAAAATGGAAGATTTAAATAATCTTATTTTTTCGAAATTGGACGAATTCCGAGAAACTGAAGAATTGGTAGATGATACAGCAATTTTTAGTTGCCGTATCTTCTAAAAAAAAATTAATTTCTAATTATTTCATATACTGGAGTGTATTCCTCTGGAACAGCAGTAGTCAATACATAATTGGGAATTGTTGTATTGCTTTTACATGTTGAACACTCTGTAATTGATATCGTATAATTAACAGTTGATTCTATTTTGTTCACTGTAACATTTCTATTGTAACCTGAACTGCATGTTGCAGAAGTTGATAATCCTAAAACAGAGTATTTATTGAAATCAACAGACTTATAGCTTACTCCACCATCAAGACTCATCTCTATGTTTTTATCATAACTTGTTGCATTCGTTATGAATAAATCTTCAGGTGCTTGGCCAATAATTCTTACAATTGCGTCTTCTACAATTATTCCTTCTGTGCTATTACTAGGGTCGCACTTAGAACATGATGATAAAGATATGATTAGGGTGATAATCGAAAGGTGAATTAATTTATTCATGATTTAAAATTATAGGTTAATATTTTGTGTAAATGTACTACGATTTTTTCCGAAGTTCAAAGTTTTGACCAAGATAAACCTTTCTAACTTGTTCATCGGCAGCTAATTCTTCAGCTGTACCGGCTTTTAAAATACTTCCTTCAAACAATAAATATGCTCTATCTGTAATAGAAAGTGTTTCTTGAACGTTGTGATCAGTAATTAGGATGCCAATATTTCTGTTTTTTAATTCTGCAACAATGGACTGTATATCTTCCACCGCAATCGGGTCTACTCCTGCAAATGGTTCGTCAAGTAACACGAATTTAGGATCGGTTGCTAAGGCTCTAGCAATTTCTGTTCTTCTTTTTTCTCCACCTGAAAGTGCGGATCCTTTGTTTTTTCTAACGTGATTTAGTCCGAATTCAGAAATTAATTTTTCGAGTTTTTCATGTCGCTCTGCCTTATTTAATTTGGTCATTTCTAGAATGGCCATAATGTTATCTTCAACGCTCAATTTTCTGAAAACTGATACTTCTTGTGGCAAATAACCTACACCAAGTTGAGATCTTTTATACATTGGGAGACGGGTGATGTCTTTATCGTCCAAATGAACAGTCCCGTTATCTGGCGATACTAACCCTACAATCATATAAAAAGAAGTTGTTTTCCCTGCTCCATTAGGTCCTAGGAGCCCAACTATTTCTCCTTGATTAACTTCAATGGAAATACCCTTAACAACCTTTCGGCTACGGTAGGATTTAGTTATATTTTTTGTAAATAATTTCATTTTCTTATTTCCACTGACTAAAATAGTATATTCAAAAGACTCAAATGTTAATTCTGCATTTTTTCTTAGAATTTTAGAACCTAATTAAGAATTTAGCTCTAATTCCAACAGGTGAAACTCCAGGGTCCAAATGTGTCATTCTCCAAATGGCATCTATTCTAAAAACTTTAAATATGTTTTCAATTCCAATAGCGCTTTCTACATAAGGAACGTTGCCAAATGACTTTGTATTTTCCGGCAATAACATTT
Organism: Brumimicrobium mesophilum; assembly: GCF_003025005.1. Classification (GTDB taxonomy): domain Bacteria; phylum Bacteroidota; class Bacteroidia; order Flavobacteriales_D; family Crocinitomicaceae; genus Brumimicrobium; species Brumimicrobium mesophilum. Next base: position 133,198 of record NZ_PVSS01000010.1, on the reverse strand, counting down.
CTGTTGTTTGTCTTTCAGATACATCTCCATATACGGCTTTGGCAGATGCTACTAACCTCCATTTTAATTTTCTTACCAATGGAACTCTATCAAAAAATAAACCATTGAAATGCTGCTCGGCAGAAGCACCAACATAACGGTCAGAAATAAATTCGAAATAATTCATTCTGTTGTGCGCTAAAGTTTGGAACCAATACGTTTGAGAACCTTCGTGAACTTTTAAGAAGGGATAAGCGGCTTCACCAAAATAAATTCCTCCGTAAATTTCGTAATATAACTTTCCGAAAATCCCCAGCTTAGGACTGTGACTCATTTTTAATTCCAGCTTTTGATATTCATAATCGGAACCTAAAACCCCTTTTATTCCTAGAACCCCTTCTAAACTTATTGCTGGATACTTTGATCTTAGCGAAATACGGTCAAATGCTCCTGCTATAAATTCTTCATTTTTGGCGTATCTTATTTTTAAGGATGTTTCAAATGTGGAAATTTCGTCAATAAATTGATAGGATACTGATGAAGTAGGAATCCTGAATTCCGCAGCGCCTAAAGCACCCATATTTTCCCATTTTGCTCCAGCCGTTACAATAAAACTTTTCCATAAATCTTTCTCGAATTTGGCGCCAAAAGTTTCCACCATAATCAATTGGTCTAAAGGCTGAGTTCTGAAAATAGAACCAAAAGCACCATCAATATCTGCAGCTTCTTCCGATAGTCCAAGCTGTTGGATGTCATAATCGTAAAAGAGGCTTAACATCCCTCTTTTCTTCGGTGTTACATTGTAGCGAATTCCTCCTCCATATTTGAATTTTTCATCTTTATAACCATAAGCTAATTTTCCAGAAAACTCAATTCGCTCACTAAAATCGTTTGAAGTTCTAAGTTTAATTTGATTCCTAAATCCTTCAACAGTATTGAAACTAAATAAACTTCCTGCACTACCGACTTCAATTTTACCCAAGGGATAAAAACCAGTAGTGATCATAAAAGTTATGTTTTTAAAGGCCTTAAAAAGTGGAACTTCATTTAATGAATCTATCATGGTCTCAATATCCTCCTCTTGATTGTTCAAGGGTTTGTGACGATTCGCTTTCCAATATTCAGGAGTTCTTTTACCTGCTTCATCTAAAACAACAACATTCTCACTTGCGCGATAAAAATCAGGAGGCTTAGGTGTGTTGATTACAAAGTCACGCCTAGTAGTTAACTTTCGACCATAAAAACCAACAAGTTTTGATTTTTCTAACGCTTTTAGGTCAACAATCAATTTGTCCGATGTCATCATCCAAACTTCTTCTTCTACCTGTTCGAATTCTTGTTCTAAATAAAAACCATTGACGTAGTTAATATTTACATCCTCTGCAACATTTGCTGACCATTGCTTAACAGCGTAGGTAGTGTCATGAACCCACATTTCTCCAGCAAAGGTTAGGTCACCTTTTCTTTTTGGTTCAAAAGTTAATAGGTAGCACCATTGGTTGCCAATGAATGCACTGTCTTTTAAATACAATTTGTAGAATGCCCTTCCGAAATCAGCAATTGGACTAATAAATGATTTATCGAAAATACCGATGTAATTCTCATAAACATTGATGTCTTGATACATCTCACCCAAAAATTGATTAACCTCCAGGTTTTCAATTCCTGTAATTCGAGAAGCTTTGACAACTTCCTTTTTTAATTTCGGATTTGTACGGTAATAAAAATCGGAGAGAGATTCGGTGAGTATAAGTGGTAAAAATTTATCACCGTTTAAAGTGTCTAAATAGTCCATAACCAAGTTCAAATTTTGAACTATTTTCCGGTCTCCAAATTGTTCTCCAATATTATTTAAATCAAGCTGAATTTTATTGTAAGTTTCATACTGATAGGCTCCTAGCTTCTCCTTATTGTTTATAGGTTTATTGTTGACAATTCTTCTGTGTAAAACGGTAGAAGGTTTCTCATCCGGTGCACGAATATAGACTTCATCCGTAGTTTGAGTAATGGGTTCCAACCTGAAATTCATTACTTGAGTCTGGTCTTTTTTTATGTAAACAGTTTGACTCGCAAAGCCAGATGCCCGCACAACTAGTGAGTCAGTAGAGTAGTATGATTCCAAATCGTAGTTCCCATCAAAATCGGTTTCTGTACCAATTTTTGAATCTTGAAAAAATACACTTGCAAAGGGAATAGGTGCTCCAGTTTCTGCTTCAATTACACTTCCTGATACTCCCGTTTTTTGAGCACTCAGAAAGGTACTTGTTAAAAGAAATAATATGATTAGCCATTTCATTGTTTTCTAATGTAATTAATTTGTGATGAAATAGAATTGCCAATTATATTATTTTTCATGGATTGAAGGGTTTGTATAAAACGAGATTAATTTAGTTTTTCAGCTTTTAATCTTCTTCTGACTACCCTAGCGCTAATTAAAATTCCAACCTCATAAAGTAGGATGATGGGAATAGAAACTATTACCTGACTTATAAAGTCGGGTGGTGTGATCAATGCAGATAAAATTAAAACTCCAACTATAGAATGTTTTCTGTATTTTCTTAAGAAAACAGCATCTATGATTCCGATTTTGGTTAAAATGTAAACTACGATTGGGAGTAAAAACAATAGTCCTGTAAAAATAACGCTAGAAATAATTAAGGACATAAATGAAGCAATCATCCATATATTCTCAAATTCTGAGGACAGTGAGAATACACCAAAAAACTGAATACATAATGGAGCAACTACTAAATATCCGAAAACAACACCAATCATGAAAAGTAATGTCACGAAAAATGTGATTCCACGCACTTCTTTCTTTTCGTTGTATTTTAGACCAGGTTTTACAAATCCCCACAATTGATGAAAAACGTAAGGAAATGCAATGATAAATCCTCCTACAAAGGACATCAATAATGCCGTAGAAAATTGCGAACCTACTTTGTTTGACTGAAATTTAATTGGAATGTCATTTAAACAAATGCCCAAATAATCGCACATAAACTGAAAGGAAATGAAACTTGGTTTCGTCATGGAAATAAAGATGTTTTGTATAATCCATTCTTTATAAAACCACATCACAATCGCAAAAACAAGTATTGCGATAACTGATCTCACTATTCTCCAACGTAATTCCTCAAGGTGAGAAAGGAAAGACATTTCATTTTCTTCGTCATTCATAATCGAATGCGAAAATAGTGTTATTTCTTGTCTTTTTAAGAATAGTTTATTTGTTTATTCGTGAAATTTTTGATTTATGAATCTTATAGTCTGAATAGATAACTTCTCTACAATTCTACATAGTACTCTTTCAACTTCTAAATTCTTTTCCTGTATGTATTCCTCAAGTGCAGTCTTCAGAAAATAAATAAGCTTACCCGCTAGAGTTTGAAGTTATTGATGCTAGATAAATTAGAAAAATTATTTTACTTCCCGATAATCTAACAAAGTCACAGAGCCATGTTTGACTACCTCAATTCCGTTACCATCTCTTAGGGAAAGACGATAAACGTATACCCCTTCCCCGGCGAAATGATCTTTATCTAATAATTGACCATCCCATCCTACTTCAGGATCTTTAGTTTTAAATATTATTCTACCATATCGGTCATAAACCTCAAATAAATATTCTTCGATTCTGTTATGACTCGTAATTGGTTTGAATATTGGGTTTTGACCACCTACTGTAAATGCATTTGGAATATATATAATTGGTTCAATAATCGGACAAGCTACATTACTGAAACTAGTTTCTTGTAATCCAAACATATTACTCGCTTCAACTGCTTCAACATAATAGCAAACTTTTCCTTGGCTCGGTGTACTGAATTGATCGACAGTGTCGGTGTAACTTCTTGTATTGTAGGGAAGGACCGCGATTGGAGTAGGAGAAAAATAACCATCTATTGAGCGATAAACTCTGTAACTAGAAATTGTTCCTAAGAAATTAGTGTAAGGATTCCATTGTAAGGTGTGACTTTCTGTTTCCTCTTTGGTGATCACATTCAATAACATGGTTTTTCCAATTTCTGAGAATTCAGATTTCAATTGACAAGTATCAATAGATTTTGTTTTGTAGGTATAGGATTTTTCGTCTGTTTCGACATCACTGTCTATAAAAACAACTTCATTATTATTTCCAATATGCTTTTGCTCTATTTTTTCGAAAGTTTGTGTTTTTTCATTTAAGCGATATAGTTCAATTATTTCGGCACTCCCTAAATTTGTAATTCTTTGTTTAACCGCTATTTCTTTACCATAAACAGTCGCAACACTCAAATAAGACTGCTCATTTCCGTTTCCAGAGATTAAGGTTACTGTATCAATATTCGAAAAAGAAGTCTCACCTTGACTAGAGAAAGTTTGAACAACAACTATCATTTCATCACCTAAATTAATATTTGTGCTAAATGAATTTGATTGTGATTGACCAATTTCGATCCAAGCTCCTCCATTTGTTCTCATGAAAATCTTGTGAAAGTCCACAGAGTTAAAGCCTAAATATCCAGTCCATGTTAAATTGAGTAATTCATCACAAGCATTAATCGAGGAACTCAATTGATTTGTTGTGTGCGGATTCGCTTTTGCAGATGTTTGGAAGGTTGGAGGCACATTTGTCGTATAACAAGAATCGAAAGCCGCTATGGAATACTGAAATGGACCATTCTCTAAATTTTCGGAATGAGTGTAAGTTGTATTTGGTCTTCCCCAAACAGTATCTATTTCAACCAAATTACCATTTAAATCTGTTTGATAAACAACGTAGCCGTACGTGTCTGCCTGACTATTTACATCCCAAGAAACAGTAATGTCGTTAGTCAAAGTATCGATGTTAACTGTGCTAATTACTGGAATACTAGGAACGATTTTGTCTTCAAATATATCACCTTGAATATTACTGGTGAAATCACAATTTGAAGTTGGTAAAACAATTTGATAACTGATAAATTCAGAACAAACTGTAATCGAATCCGCATAGTTCGTTGTGTTGTAAAGTACCGAATCAATTAACGTCCAATTCCCAGCAGGAAATTCCTTGTAAATATGAAAGTAATTATTAAAAGTGCTGAGTTGAGTAGGGAAGGGTTGGTTCCATGAAAGAACTGCTTCTCCATTTCCAGGGTTATTTAAGTCTAAAAAGATGTTCTTTAAAGTATCAGAAGATAGGGGAGTGCTTCCAGGTACATTTGAATTTGCAGTTACATAATATCCATCTACAATTCCAGCTCCCGGATTCGTAATTGTTGCACTATTTGTGTTGATATCTGTGTAAGTATTGTAAAAACCACCTCCTAAACCGAAAAGGTCGTAACTATCAAATTCGCCATTCGGATCTAAAATTGGATTCCAGTGAATTGTTAAGTCACCATTTGGTGCAGTTGTGATACAAGTAATCTCTGGAGCAAGCAAAGCCCTTGCTTCAGAAATATTGAATCCGAGCAACAAAATTATAGATAAGAATTGTAATATTTTATACATTGGTGTTTAAACGTAATTTTAATTCTAATAGTATAACGTTGATATATATTTTACGTTGCTGAAAAGGTGGTCTTATTTTGATAACACTATTCTGCAAAATTAAGGATAAATTTTAGGTGTACCATTGGATTTTTTGAATGATGTGGTGATTTTTGGAAGGATTAGTTTATAATTATTGGATTTACGGCGATTTTCGCCGTGAATTCAGGATTTTTTAAATAAAATAAAAAAACCGATATTGTTTAATGTAGATTTAGAATCAGCTTTTTAGTAGCTTCGACAAGATTCAACCCAAAAAATTCGATTAAATCTTATTTTCGTTAAAATAAGTTATATTTTTGTTTGCTATACAGAATGGCTTCTTGAATGATTTTAAATTCGATTTTCATGAAAAAATATTTACTACTTATAATGACCTTTTCTTCAATTTTTTTAGGTCAAACTCAAATTCAATTTGAGTTAATTCTTCCCCCCTTACCTTCTCCACAAGTGGTTGCAGATTTTGATGGCGCACGCTATGGCACTTTCGATTTTTCAGATGTTGATTCTGATGGAGATCTGGACGTGCTCATCACTGGTCAAAATGAGCTTAATGATCGAATTGCAAAACTTTATGAAAATGATGGAATTGGCAATTATTCTGAGGTAATAGGAACTCCTTTTACTCCTGTTTATATCAGTACAGTGGATTTTGCAGATATTGATGGAGATGGGGATCAAGATGTGTTAATTACCGGTAGATCTGTATCATCGTTATACAGTACCGAATTATTTATTAATGATGGATTAGGAAATTTTGTAGAAGATTTAGGAACCCCTTTTGATAATGTTTCAGGAGGGGCAACTGCGTTTTCTGATATTGATGGGGACGGGGATTTGGATTTGTTGATAACAGGTGAAATACAAGGAGGTAGCATTGCAAAGCTTTACACTAATGATGGAATAGGTAACTTTACTGAAGTGATTGGCACTGCATTCGGAGGGGTACAATCCAGTGAAGTTGCTTTTTCTGATGTTGATGGTGATGGAGATCAAGATGTTCTCATCTCAGTTCAAAACTCACCAAATAATTCTTCAACCAAACTATATAAAAATGATGGACAAGGTACATTCTTAGAAGAAGTTAACGTATCATTTATTAGTTCTAATGATGGCTCTATTGCTTTTGCAGACATAGATGGAGATGGAGATCAAGATGTTTTAATATCTGGAGTTAATTCGTTAAATGTGTATATAACTAAGCTTTACATTAATGATGGCTTAGGCATTTTTACAGAAAATATCAATACACCTTTTATCAATCTTAGAGGTACTTCTATTGCTTTTTCTGATGCTGATAATGATGGAGATCAAGATGTGTTAATTACTGGGGAAACATCTACATTTTCCCAGGTTGCTAATCTATTCCTTAATGATGGTTTTGGAGTATTTTCGCTAAGTACCAGCGCTGTATTCGATGGTGTGCATTCAGGAAAAGTTGATTTTGCGGATATGAACGGAGACGGTAATTTGGATATTTTATTTTCAGGACGTGCAGGATTTGCAGTAACGAATTACTATATTGGTGATGGATTGGGTAGCTATTCTGAAGTTACAAAATCATTGCTTGAAGAGGTGAGTAATAGCGCTCATAAATTTGAAGACATAGATGGAGATGGAGATGAAGATATACTACTTACAGGGATGAAAGCAAGTGGTTTAATTATATCCAAGCTTTACAATAATGATGGTTTTGGTGTTTTTAATGAAATCACGACAGATACTATTTCTGATGTTTATTGGGGTGATGTTGCTTTCGAAGATGTCGATGGCGATGGAGACCAAGACCTTTTGATTACAGGAAATGGGTTTAATTCTTCAACTCAATCATATTTAGATACAACGCTACTTTATTTAAACGACGGGTTAGGAGAATTTACACTGATGTCGGGCACTATATTTGAAGGTTTGAACTCAAGTACCATCGCCTTTGCAGATATTGATGGGGATAATGACAAGGACGTTATAATAATCGGAAATGACTATAATTTGGATTATATTACGAAGTTATATTCAAACGATGGTGTAGGTAATTTTACAGAAGTCCTTGGAACTCCTTTTGTCGGAGCCAATGGGGGAGTGTCTTTTTCAGATATTGACGGTGATGGAGATCAAGATTTAATAATCACAGGTCAAGAAAATAGCACACCTACTTCTGGATTATATTTGAATGATGGTTTAGGAGGATTCACAGAGGCATTAGGAACTCCTTTTAATCTTGTTAACTTAGGTACCGCAGATTTTGCAGATATTGATGGAGATGGAGATGAAGATCTTTTGATTACAGGAAGTTCAATATCACCTCCAGCGGCTATAATGTATGAGAATGATGGTCTAGGAAACTTTTCTGAAATTTTAGGCACCCCTTTTGAAGGAGTTTATAATAGTTCTGCTCAATTTGTTGATATAGATGGAGATGGTGATCAAGATTTAATAATTACTGGTTCAAATACTTCCTTCTATTATAGTGCCAGCATTAAAATTTATATTAACAACGGTTTAGGTCATTTTTTCGAATTAACAAATTTACCTATAAATGGAGTTAGTGAAGGGAGTATTGATTTCTCAGATATCGACGGAGATGGAGATTTTGACTTGTTAGTGTCTGGAGGAGAAAATGATCGTAGCTTTTCAGCTAAATTGTATCGAAATATATCAACGACTTGTCCTCCACTCTCAAGCGTGCAAACTGTTTTTTCATGTGTCGATTTCACATGGATTGATGGAATAACTTATACAGCTAGTAACAATTCCGCTCAATTTACTGCAGTAAGTCCATCTGGGTGTGATTCAATCGTAACTCTGAACTTAACAATATCAGGTAATAGCCCTTCAACTGGTACAGATATTATTACTGCTTGTGACTCTGTTGTTTGGATTGATGGATTAACATACACAAGTAACAATAATTCAGCTACACATACACTAACAAATGCCGCAGGTTGTGATTCGGTTGTAACTCTGAACTTAACAGTGAAATCCTCATCAGCTGGTATTGATGTTGTTACAGCATGCGATTCTCATACATGGATCGACGGTATAACCTACACAAGCAATAATTATTCAGCCACAGATACTTTAGTAAATGCTGCGGGTTGCGATTCTATTGTTATGTTGAACTTGACAATTCTTACAGGTTCTTTAGATGTTGACTCGATTACTTCATGTGGTAACTATGTGTGGCCAATAAATGGAACTACTTATTCTCAATCAGGTGTTTATACCGAATCTTTTATCAATCAAGTGGGTTGCGATAGTATTCATACATTAAATTTAATTATTGATTGTTCAATTTATGGTAACGTTTCAGTTACAAATAATGTTGGGGCGGTTTGTGATGGAGAAGCTCAATCAAATGTTTATGGAGGTGTTCCGCCTTTTACTTTTTTATATTCAACAGGAGAAATAACACAAGATATCCAAAACCTTTGCTCAGGAGTTTATGATCTTTCAATAACAGATAATGCATTGAATAGTTATCAAACTACATTTGTTGTTTCAGATTTAACTGTTAGCTACAATAGTGATTCAACATACCTCAGTTATTCTGATTCACTCTTTACCTCATCGACCTATAATTGTTCTTATGACTACACTCAACCAATAGATACTTTTTATGTTGATTTGAATAGTATAATCCAACTTGATCAGAATATTTACCAAGCAACTTGGTATTTAGCGCAAGGGATTGATACATTTATTATTACCAACGTTTATTATACAACGCAAGATATCAATGGATCTTTCGCATTTTCATTAACGATGTATTGTGATGATTCGAATTTTGGTGGAAGTCAAAATAGGTCGGTATTGAGATCTGTAAACTTTGTCTTTAAAACTAAGGGCTCACTTTCATTGGAATCTTATATAGAAGAAGAAATTGAGTTGTATCCGAATCCAACAACTGGATTATTTTATCTTAATGTTCCTGAATCAATGGTAGGTTCACCTTTAATTTTAACAAATTCAGTGGGCCAAATTGTTTTTAAATCCAAAGTAGCTTCTTCAAGTAGTGGGTATAGTATCTATGGATTAGCTGAAGGAGTTTATTTCCTGCAACTTCAAACATCCAATTCAGTAATTACTAAAAAGCTGAAAATCGAATAAATGAATAGCCTATTAATTTACGAACCAAGCTCCCACGAGATTGTAACTCATGGTCTTGGTTCGTAAATTCATTTCTCAAGCGACCGTGATTTCTCCGAATAAAAATCCGCGACTAAAATCCGCATTGCTTGCATCTTCTTGCGGTGACTGAGCCTGTCGAAGGCCCGCGTTCCGTCACCCCAAAGTCATGTTACCCAGCACTCACCACAGTAAAGTCTTCCCAATTCAAATACAAATTCGCCAGTTCTTTCACTTCTTTCGGAGTAATTTCATTCACTTCTTTGATGAACTTATCATAATAAGAGAAGTCCAATCCATAAGTTTCAACTGAAATAAATCTGTCCATCATGGCTTGCGCTCCATCAGATTGCTCTAAGATTTGACCAATAATGTAGTTTTTGACCAATGATAATTCGGTTTCACTCACTTCTTCAGTTTGTAAAAGTGTGATTTCTTCTTTTATGGCTTCTAAAGTCAAATCTTTAAATTCTTTTCCAACTTCTGTGCTGATAAAGAAATAGCCTGTTTCTTTGAGTTGTGCAACTCCAGAACCAATTCCGTAAGTATAACCTTTGTCTTCTCGGATAGATGTCATTAATCGACTTCCGAAATAACCACCTAAAATGGTATTGACAACGCTAAATTTGATGAAATCTTCATGTTGTTTGTTGAACAAAACTCTTCCAACGCGAATTGCAGTTTGAAGTGCTTGCTCTTTTTTTAAGTGAATGTTGTTTGGCGTATAACTATAATCGTAATCAATTTTAGTCACTTCATCTTTACTGAATTGATTTCCTAATGCTTTGATTGAATTTAATTCTTCCTCATTTAAAGAACCAACTACGCTGATGTATTGTAAGCCTTTTAAGTATTTGTCCTTGTGGAATTCGATTAAATCTTTTTGGTTAATTTTATCGTAATCTTCCAATTGCGTTAAATCTCCATAAGGTGAATTGCTAAATAAATCGCTCAAAAAAGCTCGTCTGGCTTGCGTAGAAACTTTCTCTAAACTAATCGCCATTTTCTTTTTCTTCGATTGAAGCAATTGATTGATTTCCTTAGGATTGAAATTTACATTAATAATTGCGTCAACAACGGTTTGAGTAATTGCAACAATGTGTTCTTTTAATCCAATAGCAGAAATTGTAGATTTTTCAGTGGAAACTTCAATTCCAGTGAATCCACCCAATCCATCAATTCTATCTTCGATTTCATCACTGGATTTATCTGCTGAGCCAGAAAACAATAGTTCTCCAGTAAGCTGCGCAATGATTTTTGATGTTTTTAAACTTCCAGCATCAAAAATGAAATCAACTCGAACCGTTTCATCCGTTGTTTCAAGCATGCTGTAAATATTCACTTTGTTACCTAAAGTGTCAATTTCTGGTGATTGAAAATCTATATGTGTAATCGTTGATGTTTCGGGTGCAATTGTTCTATTCATCATTTTTCTTTGCTTTAATAATCAATTGGGTACAGTTTGTTTTCTGTAAAATTTCTTCAGCGTGTTTCTGAATTCCTTCTACTGTAACTTTCTCGTAAGATTCCGTTTCGGTATTGATGAGATTTGCATCTCCCATTAATTCGCTTTGTGCAAGGGCTATACTTTTATTCAACACTCCTTGCTCTGAAAACGCTTTTGTTGTTTTTACTTTATTGATAATTTTTTCTAACTCAGCTTCTTCAACTAAAGTGGATTGCATTTCATCTATAAGTTTCCAGATTTCTGTGTCAATTTGCTCTAAAGTTACTCCATCACTTGGGTGACAAGAAATCATTAGCATTCCTGTATCTGTCGATCCCATCACATAAGCGTTAATGTCAGTCACCAGCTCCAATTCCTTTTTCAAGCGTTTGTACAATCGAGAAGATTTTCCTCTTCCCAAAACATCAGAAATTAAATCCGCTTCGTAATAACCTTCTTGACCTTTCCCAGCCATTTTGAATCCGTATGTATAAACATCTGAAGGAACATCTCGTTCAATCGTTTTTGTTCTGAATTCTGTTTGTTTTGGTTCTTGAGGTAAGTTTCTAACTTTCTTTTCTTTCGAAGGAATGTCGCCATACCATTTTTCAACTAGTCGTTTTACTTCGTCTAATTCCAAATTTCCAGCAATACATAAAATTGCGTTTCCTGGGTGATAATGTGTGTTGAAAAAGTCTTTCACTTCTTCCATCGTCGCTTCTTGAATATGCTCAATGTTTTTTCCAATTGTTGCCCATCTGTAGGGATGAACTTGGTAAGCCAAAGGGCGTAATTCTAACCATAAATCTCCATACGGTTGATTTAAATAACGTTGTTTGAATTCTTCAATTACGACACTACGTTGAACTTCTAAGCTTTTTTCTGTGAAAGCCAAAGACAACATTCTATCACTTTCTAGCCACAATGCTGTTTCTAAATTTTGAACAGGAACAACATCATAATAATTGGTGATATCGTTACTAGTAAAAGCATTATTCGAACCACCAGCTTCTTGCAATGGTCCATCGAAATTTGGAATATTTATCGATCCGCCAAACATTAAATGCTCAAATAAATGGGCAAACCCAGTTCTTTCTGGAGATTCATCTCTCGCTCCAACATCGTATAAAGTGTTAACCACCGCCATTGGTGTTGTTACATCTTTATGGAAAATTACACGCAATCCATTGTCGAGTACAAAACGCTCAAATTCTACCATTAAAACTTAAATTTTTCATTTGTATTTTGTGCTGATAATTCAGCTTTGAAATCATTAACAATCTCCTCCACGATTTGTGCGGCAGGAAGAATTTTATTGATCAATCCAGAAACTTGACCAATCTCTAATTCACCTTCTTCCAAATCACCTTCAAACATTCCTTTTTTCGCTCTACCTCTTCCAAGTAAGGCAAGTAAATCATCCAATTTCTTCCCTTGATTATAAGCTTCTACAACTTGAGTATAAAAAGCATTTTTAACCAATCGAACTGGAGTAATCTCTTTTAAAGTTAGAATTGTATCGCCTTCTTTGGCTTCAACAACCGTATTTTTAAAATTAATATGCGCAGAAGATTCTTCCGAAGCCACGAAACGACTTCCTATTTGAACAGCATCAGCTCCTAGATTCATAGCTGCTAACATTCCTGCTCCATTTCCAATTCCACCTGCTGCAATAATTGGAATGTCTAAAGCTTCAGCCACCATCGGAATCAAACAAAAAGTTGTAGTTTCATCTTTTCCATTGTGTCCACCTGCTTCAAAACCTTCCGCAACTATGGCGTCAACACCGGCTTCTTGAGATTTTAATGCGAATTTCACGCTAGAAACAACATGAACAACTGTAATTCCATGGTCTTTTAAATGCTTTGTCCATGTTTTAGGATTTCCAGCAGATGTAAAAACAATAGGAACTTTGTGTTTAATTATCGTCTCAATGTGCTTGTCAATATCTGGGTAAAGCATGGGTAGATTCACAGCAAAAGGTTTGTCAGTTGCCGCTTTACATTTTTGAATTTGTTCATCCAAAATTTCAGGATACATACTTCCCGAACCAATGATTCCAAGTCCACCTGCATTGGAAACCGCAGAAGCCAATTCCCAACCCGAACACCAAATCATTCCTGCTTGAATGAGTGGATATTCTATATTAAACAACGATGTAATTCTATTTTTCATAAAATGAGTTTTTTCTAATTTTGGTATCGAATTTTGCGATACTTTCGGAATAAGGCGGAATATTGGGGTGATTCAAATGATGGTATGTACGGAAGGTTTGCCAACCGTCCATATATCAATCATTTTTAGGATTCAACTTTTTCCTCCAAGCCAGCAACATAATTACCAGCCCTGCTAAAACGAAAGGAATACTTAACCACTGACCGGTATTGATAATCAACCCGGCATCTCGTTCTGCTTGACCAACTTTTACGAATTCGATAATGAATCTCCATCCAAATATAAAGACGAGGAAAAGTCCAAATAGGAATCCGCTCTTTTCTTTTAGGTTAGTTTTCCAATAAAGTCTTAAGAGGATGAAGAAGCTCAATAAATAAGCCAATGCTTCGTATAATTGGGCTGGGTGACGATAAACATGAACCATTTTACCATTTACTTCCACTAAATTATCGATACTTTCATGCATGAACATGAATCCCCACGGCATCGATGTTGGGTTTCCGATAATTTCGTGATTTACTAAATTTCCTAATCGAATAAAACATGCTGCAATGGCGATTGGAGCGACAATTCGGTCTAAAATCCACCAAATGGCTTTTTTAGTTACAACTTTGCTGTAAATAATTAAGGCAATTAATATTGCAATTGCACCTCCATGACTAGCTAGTCCACCTTCCCAGACTTTAAAAATATCAATAGGATTCTCCCTGTAAATATGCCAATCGTAAAAGAAAACATGGCCTAGACGTGCACCAACAATGGTAGCTACAACGATGTAAATTAATAGTTTGTCTAACCATGCTTCTGGAATTCCTTCGGATTTAAAAATGCGCTTCATCACGTAAAAACCGATAATTAATCCCGAAACAAAAAGTAAACCGTATAAGTTTGGAGTGCTCCACCCGTCAATAAGTTGAGAGGTCATATTCCATTCAATTCCTAATATCACAACGTATGTTTTTAAAATGTTTTCGAAAGATACTTTTTTTGAAAGAAAGAACGGGGAGTTTTCAATAAGAATTACGCAAAGACTTCGCAGAGTTTCTCAGAGATGAACTGAGGTTTGGTTCGAGTTGTGTTTTGGTAGGCGTATACTGGGTTTTATTGATTATCTTGGGTTGAAGGAGGTATTTGCTATAAATTATTGACCATTCTTCTAATTCCGTGTTTCATTAGTTTAGTTTTAAAGTTTAAAAGAAGTCCTAGTTTGTATTTCCCAAGTTTTAGGTAGGTTAGCAATGGGGCGTAATGAACATCAATTATAGAATCAACGGATTTTAGTTCAATAACTACTTTTTTCTCAACGAGTAGATCGATACGGTAACCTTGATTTATTTTGATTTCTTTATAGGTAATTGGCATTTTTACCTCTTTCTCAACTTCTAGTCCAATTTTCTCAAGCTCATATATTAAACATTGTTGATAAGCTGATTCTAGTAAGCCAGGTCCTAAATTGTTATGTACTTCTATTGCACAACCAATTATAATCGAGGAGATTTCATTTTCATTCATTTTGATTTAGGTTTTTAAGTTACTACCTAAGATAAATAAAAATGTTGAATAACAAGGTTTAAAAAAATACTATTATTGGAGTGTGCTAGGCTTTTGTAATTCAACGTCTTAAGTTTTGGAGTAACTTTAACTCAAGAATCCCCTCTGCGAAACTTTGCGGTCCACTGCGGATCTTTGCGTAACAAAAAAATCTCCTGACCAAACTCTTTGCGCAACTTAGCGAAAACATAGCGCATCTTTGCGTAAGAAAAATCCCACAATCAACTTCTACGAAACTTAGCCAAAACATAGCGAAACTCCGCGAAATATTAAACGTCACGATAGCACAAGATGCCCTCGTGGTCTTGGTTGTAGTTTTTTTCGAAATTTATATTTTACTTCTCCACCTTAATCGCCTCAGCTATACGAATCGGCTTCTTATTATTTCCTTTAAACTTCAACTTCTCAGACCTCCCTTTCTTAAAAATCTTATTGCTGTTCTCTAATCCTTTTCTTAAGGCTTTTTGCTCTTCTAACGGAAGATTGTAGATCTCTTGACATTCTGTTGAGCAGCAATTCTGCATTTTTTCTTTACAATTTTCACACTGAATGAAAAGTAAATGACAAGCATCGTTTTCACAGTTTGTATGAGTGTCTGCAGGGTCTCCACATTGATGGCAAACAGAAATTATGTCATCCGTGATTCTTTCACCACGTCTTTCATCAAAAACGAAGTTCTTCCCAATGAATTTATTCTCTATTCCATTGTCTGTACAATCGTTGGCGTATTTAATAATACCACCTTCCAATTGATGTACATTCTTAAATCCGCGGTGTTTATACCATGCTGAAGCTTTTTCACAACGGATTCCACCTGTACAATACATTACGATGTTTTTATCTTCATTTCCTGATAAAATTTCATCTTCAATGATTGGTAAAGACTCACGGAAAGTGTCTACATCAGGAGTAATTGCTCCTTTGAAATGACCAACTTCCGTTTCGTAATGATTACGCATGTCAATCAAAATAGTATTCGGGTCATCGATTAAATTATTAAATTCAGTAGCTTTAAGATGTTTTCCTTTATTTGTAACATCAAAACTCTCATCATTTAAACCATCCGCTAGAATTTTATTACGGATTTTGATTTTCAATTTTAAGAATGGAAATTCTGCTTCCGTTTCGTCAACTGCTATGTTTAGTCTGATTTTATTTAAGAATGAAATCTGATACAATTCTTCTTTAAACTGCTCGAATTTGTCAGCTGGTACACCTATTTGTGCATTAATTCCTTCTGTTGCAACGTAGGTTCTTCCTACGGTTCCAAGGTTTGACCACATTTGAAAGAGGTGGTCTCTAAAAACTTGAGGGTTAGGAATAGAAGCATATTGATAAAAAGAAACGGTAACGAATTTTGTTCCACGTTCTTTTAGCTTTTCCACCAACTCCTCCTTACTCAATTTATTCCACAGTTGCATGCTATGTTTATTTTATGATTAAAGATTTTGCAAATATAAGCTTTTAGAAGAAAAAGTAGGGAATTGGATTTATGATTATTGTCAGTAACCGAGAAGTTGTGTTTTATTGTTATAAACTAAAAGTGAAAGCGTTCAGAAAGTTATTCTAAACGCTCTTCAATTAATTCCATCTGTTTTTAAAGTAAAACCATTAACCAATTAGTGACTCTAAAGCCGAATTATAAGTCTTTTTCGCTTCTTGTATAAATCCATAATGGTCGTCATCTATCACCAGTTTTCCTTGAGTAACATGACCTAAAAGCGTGAAGTTGACATTTGTATTAAGCATGAAATCAATGAACTGATCTTCGCTATCTTCACTGACGCCAATAATGACTCTTCCAGCTGCTTCTCCAAATAGAAAAGCATCTTCACGAATTTCTGCATCTGTTACAATGTCATACCCAAGTTCATTGGGCATCGCCATTTCAGTTAATGCTATAAAAACACCATCTTTCGAACAATCATGAGCTGCATTTATCAAACCTTCCGAGATTATAGACTTTAGAACTTTGTGTAACTCTAATTCTTTTTCAATATTGAAATATGGAGCTGGAGATTTTTTCACTCCATGATACGCATTTAAGTATTCTGAACTACTAATGCATTCTACCGCTTCACCAAGAATGAAAATTAAATCACCTTTGTGTTTAAAATCGTATGAAATACTTTTGTTTTTATCAGTTAGCAATCCAAGCATTCCAATCGCTGGAGTAGTTGAGGAGGATGTTGAAGAACGATCATTCCCTTCTGTCTTTTGAAATGAAAGATTTGTATCTGCTATTGGAATTTGAAATTTATCGCTTGCCACTTTTAGGCCTTCTACCGTATTTTCAAATTGCCATAAGGATTCTGAATTATTTAAATGTTCAAAATTTAAACATGTTGCAATTACTATTGGCTCACCCCCAGAACAAATAATATTTCTCGCTGCTTCAGCCACCGCTATAGAAGTGCCGATATGCGGATCGGATTTTACGTATCTAGAATTACCACTGATTGTCATCGCCAAAGCGTTTGTAGAGTCTTTAAGTGCAATAATTCCTGCGTCGGTTGGAGATTTTGAGGTGTTTCCAACGGGTAATTTCGTAGAATTGAATTGTTTGTTAATCCATCTTCTTGAAGCGTTGTTTGGGTTTTTTAATAAGAAAGTAGCAACTTCCTTTAGGTTGGTTGGTTCAGGAATGTCTTGAATATTATAACTTTTATTTTTCTTGAAATATTCAGGCTCTGAAGCTTCTATTAGGTTTGCTTGGGTTATTTCTTTTTCTATTGTTGAATAAGGGAAACGTGCAATTAATTGGTCTTTTAGAAAAAAGCTTATTTCCTGATTATTTATTTCTTTGCGAATTTCAGTTAAATTTATTTTTAATTTTTCCGCAATTACCATCGTAATATTTCCTGATATAAAATCAAAAGAATTTTCGGTCTTGCTTTTAGAATTAGATTTTTTTGAATCAATTAAACTTATTGAAAAAGTGTTTACTATGCTATTTTTATTGAAAGATTCATCAAAAAATAAATCTGCTTCAAATATAGTTGTCTCGGAGTTATTTAAAGAATCGCTAATTTCTTTAATTATCTCTTTCAATGATTTTAGCGTTGAATCGTTTTCTATGCTGCCGAAACGAAGTAAATTCATTTGAGCTAGTTTTTTATTGTTCTTAGGTTGGTTTAGTATCTTATTAAGATAGTTAGGTTCTACTTTTATTTCATACGTATTTCCATCACCAAGGCTAAAATATTTTTCATCACTGTCTGTTTTGGGAATTGATTTAAGTATATTATCTGCTATTTTAAATGATTTGTGATCGGATAAAATAGCGCTATAAATAACTATTTCTGCAAAAGTGGGTGTTCTTCCAAAGCTATTATTTAAGAAGTCATAATCTTCTAATGATAAGCCATTTTTTTTAGCGTCTTTTTCTGTCCCTTCACGTAAAATTGTATTTTCCATAATTTCTGTTTCTATGGCTAAAATACTGATTTAGCAATTGCTTTATTTTCTATTATAATTTTTTAGCAATTATTCTATTTAATCTAAAAGGTTCAACAGTTATAGATTTAGATTGTGTAATTGTTTTTTTTAATTAAATATTTGCATTTTCTTGGATGTAATAATAATTAATAGTAATTTTTCTAACATTTTAAAATTAAGACCATGCAAGATATATTAAAAGAAAAACCTCAATTGGTTGATAAAGAATCTATTCCAGGATTAAGGTTTGATAAAAACGCTAAGATTAAACAACAAGATGGTCTGATGGGGAACTTAATGGAGGCAACAAAATTGGGAAACTTACACCACGGAAAAGTGGCAATCATTTTTGAAGATGATGAAGCAATTAAACAAGTGGAAACCACGATATGGGCTACGGGTTTGAATTATATTTGTTTAAAAGGTGGAATGTGGATGCCTATAGCCAATATTCATAAAATAGTTTTTCTTTAGGGCAGAAAGATGTTTTAGGAATACAATAATGATATTATAAATCTAGGCTTTTATCTAAAGAGTTTGATTAAATTTGAAGCACGACTAATGTCGTGCTTTTTTTTAATAATTTGTAGACTTGATTATTTAAGATTTAGATTTTTGCAATATTCAAAATTTTTTATCTAGAAATAAGACATTTAAAATACAGAACATTTTATAATTTTAATACAAAGAGTTAACACTCAAGATGAATTTTATATACAATATTATGATGAAATCGATAAGCCTACTTTTAATGATTGTTTTCAGTTTCTATAGTTTTTCTCAGGCAGAATACCCGGAGGATAAAGTGGAATGGAGTTTCAAGGTAAAACAAACTGGCTGTGATGCTGAAATTATTGGTGAGTTTAAGGTGGATGAACATTGGCATATTAATGCTTTGAATCTTCCGGCGGATAATTTTGGGATTCCAACAACTTTTAAAATTCATGAGTCTACAAATTATAAAAAAGTAGGAAAGGTTATCGAACCCAAACCAATTGAGAAATTCGATAAAGTTTCTAAAGAGAGTTTACGCTATCATGAAGGAACTTTCACATTAAAACAAAAGATTAAAATTACAAGTGATAAGGATTTTGATTTGAAACTTGACTTTGGTTTCCAACCCTGTGATTCAGTAAAATGTTTGTTTCCTTTCGAAGAGGTCTTTACTGTTAAGGTTAAAGGTTGTGAAATAAAGGTGGAAAAGGCAGATGATGGATTACTTAAAGCTTCGGACCTAGATCCAGTTGAACCTGGAGAGTCAGAAGAAACCGGTGCTAATACTGAGTCAAATGATGAGCAAAATTCTGCAGTTGTAAATAGTAAAGATGATATTGATAACAGCGATTCAGAGAAAACTTTAGTTGTTACAGCTGATGAAGGAAAGAAGCAAAGTAAAAGTGACCCAACAGGTCGTTCTTTATGGTGGATATTTGGTGTTTCTTTTGTCAGTGGTTTGATTGCTCTGGTTACTCCTTGCGTTTTTCCAATGATTCCTATGACAGTTAGTTTCTTTACGAAACAAAGTAAGACGAAAAAACAAGGGATTAACAATGCTATAAAATATGGAATTTCCATTATTGTAATTTATATTGTTCTTGGTTTGTTAGTAACCGCCATCTTTGGAGCCGACTCCCTAAATAAAATGTCTACCGATCCGGTTTTTAACATTGTTTTCTTCGTTTTATTGGTAGTTTTTGCTATCTCTTTTATGGGAGCGTTTGAGATTGGATTGCCTAGTTCTTGGGCAAATAAAGCAGATTCTAAAGCGGATAAAGGTGGTTTTATAGGTATTTTCTTTATGGCATTAGCTTTGGCTTTGGTTTCCTTCTCATGCACGGGGCCAATTGTTGGGATCTTATTAGTGCAGGCAGCGTCTGAAGGGGGATTAGCCCCTTTTGTAGGGATGTTTGGTTTTTCATTAGCTTTAGCTTTGCCATTTGCTTTGTTCGCAGCTTTTCCAGGTTGGATGAATACACTACCAAAATCAGGAGGATGGTTGAATTCTGTAAAAGTCGTTTTGGGATTCCTAGAATTAGCGCTTGCATTTAAATTCTTGTCAAATGCAGATTTAGCATTGCAATGGCATTTCTTAGAAAGAGAAGTTTTCTTAGCAATTTGGATAGGAATATTCCTTGTGTTGGCTATGTATTTATTTGGAAAACTGAGATTACCTCATGATAGTCCAATGGAAAAACTATCTGTAGGTAGAACTCTTTTTGGGACAACAGTGGTGATATTTGTTATTTACTTAATCCCAGGGTTATGGGGTGCGCCTTTAAAAATAATTAGTGCCTTCCCTCCACCAATGAGTTATAGTGAAGCTCCTCTAGGTTTTGGTGGTGGTGGAATTACAACTGCTAGTCAAGGAGAATTTATAGAAGGAACACATTTAGGACCACAGAATATTATGGTTTTCCATGATCACGATAAAGCTTTAGCTTATGCCAATAAAGTGAATAAGCCACTGATGGTTGATTTTACAGGTCATAATTGTGTGAATTGTAGAAAAATGGAACAGAGTGTTTGGGGAGAACCAGGAATTCTTGAAATTTTAAGAGATGAAGTGGTTATCGTTTCATTGTATGTAGATGAGCGTGTGGCTTTGCCTGAAGAAGAACAAATTACTGTTACCTATCCAAATGGAAGAGAAAAGCACTTGAAAACGGTGGGTGATAAAAACTCATTTAAACAAGTTTCTGAATACCAAGTAACAGCTCAGCCTTACTATATTTTTCAAAATGGGGCAGGTGAAGATCTGAATGTAGGTCCTGCAGATTATGAAAACCATAGTAATCCATCTGATTTCAAAAGATGGCTGGAAGAAGGATTAGAAAGTTACAATGCGTCAAAATAAATAGAATTTAACTCGTTTAATTGATAAAAGCCCGTGAAAAGCGGGCTTTATCTTTTGTGACTTTTCAAGTATATTTCACCTTGGATTTAAGGTAGGTTATTTAGACTCAACAAGTGAGGTTAGCGAAGAGTAAAAAGTATAGGATTCTATTCATTTTTTGAAGGTTTATTTATTATAATTATATTACTTTTGTCAAAACTATATAGAGATGATTGAACGAGCAAATGCAGTTTTAGTTTTAGAAGACGGAACTACTTTTCACGGTAAAGCAATAGGGAAAATAGGTAAAACAGCTGGGGAATTAGCATTCAACACTGGAATGACGGGTTACCAAGAGGTTTTTACAGACCCTTCTTACCTCGGACAGTTGGTGACAATGACCTCACCACACATAGGTAACTACGGAACCACTGGTGATGAATCCGAATCTGACCATATTCAATGTGCAGGAATTATAGTTAAGAAGTTTTCTGAAGTAGCTTCACGAGAAATTTCTGATCTTCCACTTCAAGAATTTTTAGAAAGAGATGGTAAAGTAGGTATCTCTGATATCGATACACGTGCATTGGTGCGTTACATCCGCTCTAAAGGAGCAATGAATGCTATAATTTCTTCTAATCAAGATGATAAGGTTGAAGATTTAATTGAAGAATTAAAAAACGTTCCGTCAATGGAAGGTTTGGAATTAGCAAGTAAGGTTTCTACGAAAGAAGCTTATGTTTCTCCTTCTACTACTGGAAAAAGTCATTATAAAGTAGCGCTTTTAGATTTTGGTTCTAAAAGAAATATCGCTAAATGTTTAAATGAGCGCGATTGTGAAGTAAAAGTTTTTCCAATGAGCTCTTCACTTGAAGATCTGTTAGCATACCAACCAAACGGATTTATGTTATCTAACGGACCTGGAGATCCAGCCGTAATGACTTCTTCTCATGAATTGGTTAAAGATATTATCAATACTGATATTCCTGTTTTCGGAATTTGTATGGGACACCAAATTATTGCGGCGAGTCAAGGTCTAGAAACTGAGAAAATGCACCAAGGGCATAGAGGTTTAAATCACCCTGTCCTGAATCATAAAACAGGCAGAGGAGAAATTACAAGTCAGAATCATGGTTTTGTTGTTTCAAGAGTGAGTGCTGAAGACAATGAAAATATTGAAATCACACATTCTCATTTGAATGACAATACGGTAGCTGGAATTGCATTGAAAAATAAATTGGTTTTTTCAGTTCAATATCATCCGGAATCATCTGCTGGGCCTCACGATTCAAGATATCTTTTTGATGATTTTATATCAAATATGGATACATACAAACAATCATAATCAATCCGATAACTAACGGTAAACTAATATTCTAAAATTAATTCTATGAGTTATATTGCTAAGATTTTTGCACGTCAAATTTTAGATTCAAGAGGTAATCCTACTTTAGAAGTAGATGTATACACAAATACTGGTCACTTAGGAAGAGCAGCTGTTCCATCTGGAGCTTCAACTGGGGTTCATGAGGCGGTAGAATTACGTGATAACGATCCAAAACGCTATTTAGGAAAAGGTGTTGAAAATGCTGTAGCAAATGTAAATACTGTAATTAACGAAGCCTTGAATGGTGCTTACCTTTTAAATCAAAAAGCAATAGATCAAGCGTTAATTAATATTGATGGAACTGAAAATAAAAGTAAACTTGGAGCAAATGCCATTTTAGGTGTTTCTTTAGCTTGCGCAAAAGCAGCAGCTGCGAGTACGGGTCTTTCTTTATTCAAATATATTGGAGGAGTAGGGGCAGTGACAATGCCTGTTCCAATGATGAATATTCTGAATGGTGGTTCTCATGCAGATAATAAAATTGACATTCAGGAATTTATGGTGATGCCATTTGGAGCAAAATCATTTTCTGAAGGATTGAGAATGGGTACTGAGATTTTTCACCATTTAAAAAAGGTTTTACAGGAAAAAGGATATTCTACAAATGTTGGGGATGAAGGAGGTTTTGCACCAAATTTAGGTTCTAACGAAGAAGCGATAGAATTTGTATTAGAGGCAATTACAAAAGCTGGTTATACTCCTGGAAAAGACGTTTGGATTGCTTTAGACGCGGCTAGTTCAGAATTCTACAACAAGGAAACAGGAAAATATGTTTTCGAATCTACTGGTTCAGAAATGACTTCAGAAGAATTTGTTGAATATTGGAAAGTTTGGGCAGATAAATATCCTATTATATCTATCGAAGATGGTTTAGATGAAGACGACTGGAGTGGTTGGAAATTGTTGAATGATGCCATTGGAGATAAAGTTCAATTGGTAGGAGATGATTTGTTTGTAACCAACACAAAAAGATTGTCTCGTGGAATTGAAGAAGGTTCTGCAAATTCTATTCTAATTAAAGTAAATCAAATTGGTACTTTAACTGAAACAATTGAAGCAGTACAAATGGCAACTCAAAACTCTATGACCTCAGTGATGAGTCACAGAAGTGGAGAAACTGAAGATACAACAATTGCAGATTTAGCGGTTGCTTTGGGTTGTGGTCAAATCAAAACTGGTTCAGCTTCTAGAAGTGATAGAACAGCAAAATACAATCAATTGATTAGAATTGAAGAGGAATTAGGTAATAGTGCTTACTATCCAGGTTTGAATTTTAAGTATATTTCAAAGAAATAAATTTTTTATAAAATGCCTTAAAAGTTCTTCCTAGATTTCTAGGAGGAACTTTTTTGTTTTAAGTAATCTTGAATTTTCACTAAAGAATGTAAATTATACTATGTAATAAGGCAACTCTATTCTCTTTTGGTCCGTTTAAGTACAAAATTGATACACTCACATCATGTACACGACAAATAAAACTTATCAAAAAATGAATAAAGCAAAAAATACCTCCCTAAAATCATTGTTTTTTCTGCTGTCTTTCTTTTTAATACAGGGTGGATCAAATGTTTTTTCGCAACTAACATTAACGACTCCAATTAATTCACCAGCAAGTGCTATTACCAATACTTTACTTGGAGGTGGAGTTTCGGTATCAAATATTACCTATAATGGAAGTCCAGTATTGGCAAATAACAATCAAAATTCTGTTAGGGAATTTACTAATGGAACAGCTGCTTTTCCTTTAAATGCAGGAGTTCTGTTGCAAACTAGTAATGCTCCAGGAATTACTGATCCAGATTTAACTGCTATTGCGAATCCATTCCCAACTTCCAATAATAGTATAACCAATGGAACCATAATTGAATTCGATTTTATTCCAGATGGAGATTCATTGTCTTTTAGTTATATTTTTTCCTCATTAGAATACACTAGTTTTACTTGTTCAAATTTTAATGATGTTTTTGGATTCTTTATTTCAGGTCCTGGAATTACAGGTCCCTATACAAATAACGCAAAGAATATTGCAATTATCCCAGGTTCAACAAACGTTCCTGTGGGAATAAATACTGTAAATGCGGGAACAAACGCCGATATTAATCAAAATTGTGTTAATGCAAATCCTAATTGGGTTGCAGATGCAATTTATTTTACTACTGCATATAACACGGTATACAATTCTTCTAATCTTCCAACCTCATACAATGGTAGTACAGTTGAGCTAACAGCAAATGCAACGGTTATTTGTGGACTAACATACCATATTAAGCTGGCAATTTCAAACGTTACAGATACTGGGTTTGACTCAGGAGTATTCTTAAAAGCAGGTTCTTTTGCTTCTACACCTACTATTGATTTAAGCACAAGTAACACATCTTCTAGCTTTTCAGATTCTGTAATTGTAGAAAGCTGTCACCAAGGAAATTTTTGTTTTGAAAGATCTTTAGCGCTTAGCACAGATACTGCTATTGTTCATTATTCTTTGGGTGGATCCGCAATTTTAGGAGTAGACTATAATTTTTTAAATGCTCCTAATTCAGGAGATAGTATAATTCTTTTACCAGGAGACACCTCTTTTTGCCTTGATATTGCACCTGTTGATGATGGAATTGCTGAAGGTCCTGAGAATATAATTCTTTCTACTTTTAATATAAATGAATGTGGGGATACTACCTATAATACAGTAGAGATATGGATAGCAGATTCTCCCGCTGATTTGGTTACTGATGCCGGAGCAGATATTGTAGTCTGTAGTGGTGGGGTAGGTACTTTGGATGGGACTTCCACCACTCCCACAAACCCAGTTGAATGGACTTATTCTGGTCCTGGAACCGTTGCTTTTGCTCCAAATAATTTAGTCGATGATCCGGGAGTTACTTTTGTAACACCAGGTACTTATACCATGTTTTTTACTGAAACGAATGATTCTTGCGCTTTAATTAAGGTTGATTCTATGGTAGTCATTTATGAAGAACTAACTATTTCAACCTCCAATGATACAATCGTTTGTGAAAATGGAACTGCTAACCTATTTGCCAATGCCTTAGGAGGCGTTTCATTCGATTATAATTGGAGTCATACTGCAGATTTAAATCCTGTACAGGCGGTTTTGCCAACTGGTCAAACAAGTTATGATGTTTTTGCGGAATCTAGTAATGGATGTATAACGCAAACTGAAACAATAACTGTTGATGTCTTACCTCCAATAACATTGACAAGTTCAGCTTCACAAACAATTTGTCCTGGTGAATCCATTAACGTGACCGCAACGGCTACAGGAGGAAACGGAGGACCTTATACTTACACTTGGACCAATACGAATGGACCAAACGTTGGGAATGGTAATGTTTATAATGTTACTCCTTCAGTCACCACGGATTACACTGTAACTGTTAGTGATAATTGTGAGAGTACAGTTCAATCGAGTATTTCTGAAGTCGTTGTAGCTATTATTCCACCTATCGAATTTGATGTTGTGGATGGAGAAATATGCACACCTGCTGAATTTGTTTTGTTTAATGAAACTGATTCATCTTTAGTGCAAGAGACGTATTGGTATATTTCTGATGGACAAACCTTCCTAGATAATGATACCATTAATGTATTCATAAGTGAGCCTGGTTCTTACGATGTTAGAATGGTAGTTGTTACACCTGATGGCTGTATTGATTCTGCCCGAGTTGATAATATGTTAACGGTTTATCCAAAACCTGAAGCAGATTTCACTTACTTCCCAAAACCGGCGACTATTCTGAATACTGAGGTGAATTTCCAAAATTATAGCGATGGGGCATTTGCTTATGAATGGTTGTTTGAACAGGGAGACCCTACTTTTTCAACACTAGAAACTCCTAAAATTACTTTCCCTAAGGGTGAAGTTGGAACTTATGACGTGGAGTTAATTGCTATTACAATAAATGGTTGTAGAGATACAATAGTCAAAGAAGTAGTGGTTGTTCCTGAAGTTTTAATTTTTGTTCCAAACACCTTTACGCCTGATGGAGACGAAAACAACCCAACTTGGAAAGCTGTTATTGAAGGGATTGATAAAACAGATGTGACCATAGAAATTTTTAATCGTTGGGGAGAAAAAGTTTGGGAATCACATGATCTTGAAGTAGGATGGGATGGAACCTATGGAGTAGGAGGCTCATTAGTGAAATCAGGTACTTACATTTGGAAAATTAAAGCCAGTAATGCAATAAATGACGAAAAATATGTATGGGACGGCGTGGTAACTGTTCTTTATTAAAAAAAAATACTAATTCGTTGAAGATCTATATATTATAAGTAAGGTCAACAAAAAAGGCGAATCTCAATTGAGATTCGCCTTTATAAATTATGGCCTAATTGAATTCGTAATTACCCAATTCGTAATTGACTAATTCGTAATTGATTTTATACCTGGTAATTCCTTTCCTTCAAGGTATTCTAACATAGCACCGCCGCCTGTGGAAACATAGCTGACTTGGTCTCCAAGATTAAGTTGGTTAATTGCCGCAACTGAATCTCCTCCTCCAATTAGAGTAAAGGCTCCGTTCGAAGTTGCATTAACTAAGGAATTTGCTATAGCTATAGTTCCGTTATTAAAAGATTCCATTTCGAATACTCCCATTGGACCATTCCATAAAATTGTGCGAGATGTTTGAATAACCTTGTTGAAAATTTTAATCGATTCTGTTCCAATATCTAATCCCATCCACCCTGTAGGGATATCATTGATGTTACATGATTTAGCATTGGCATCATTTGCAAATCGATCCGCAATTATTGTGTCTGTTGGTAAATGAATAGTCACGTCTTTGGAATCTGCCATTTCTAGTACTTTTTTTGCAGTTTCTAAAAAATCATCTTCTACTAAAGAGTCACCTACCTTTCCTCCTTTTGCTTTTATAAAGGTGTAGGCCATTCCTCCACCAATAATTATCTGATCTACAGAGTCTAATAAGTTTTCAATTATTGTAATTTTAGAACTTACCTTTGCTCCTCCTATAATCGCCGTTGTTGGTGGTTTAGGGTCATGTAGCAAAATATCAATGTTCTTGATTTCTTTTTCTAAAAGTAAACCAAAATATTTATCATTAGGAAAGTTTTTAGCAATAATTGCCGTACTGGCATGTGCTCTATGAGCAGTTCCAAATGCATCATTGATATAAATATCACCATGATTTGCTAATTTCTTTGCGAAATCTTCATCACCTTCCTTTTCTTCTGGATAGAACCTTAGATTCTCTAGTAAAACTACAGTGCCTTTTTTAAGATTTTTAGTGTATTCAATTGATTCATCACTAACACAATCCTCAAGAAACTTCACCTCATGATCAATTAGCGTTTCCAATTCACCAACGATATGTTTTAAAGAGTACTTTTCTTCAAAACCTCCTTTTGGCCTTCCAAGGTGAGACATTAAGATAACACTGCCTCCATTTTCTAAAATTAGCTTTATGGTAGGAACAGCTGCTTTAATTCTTGTATTGTCTGTAATTTCATTGTTTTCATTTAGTGGAACATTAAAATCAACGCGGATTAAAGAGCGTTTATTTTGAAAGTCAACGTCAGAAATAGTTCTCATAGTCTAGAATTTTTTTTGACAAAAATAATACAATCTTTTATATCAAAAATCTGATTCCCTAATTTTAGGAAATAGCTTGTTCAAGTACGAAATTTCAAATTAATTTAAAATAATTTCAAAAAAAAATAGTTTAGTTTTTGGTGCAAAAAGTTGAATCGTAAAAACGTGATTTTTTGGTGTTTATACACCTTGGGAACTTGTTTGTCTATGGAAATTCAGTTTTCTAAATAGGGTGTTATGTTTATTAAGCCTAAATTTATTTACAATTTAACGATTCTATAAAATCTAATTGCTTATTTTTTGTATATTTATGTGAGAAAATCAGTTAAATATGTCTGTTACAGAAGTATCCGAGTTAAACTTAGCATTGCGAAAATATTTTGGTTATGACCAGTTTCGTGGTGATCAAGAATCTATCATAAAAAGTATTCTCGATAAAAAGAATACATTTGTTATCATGCCAACGGGTGGTGGTAAGTCGATGTGCTACCAACTACCGGCTTTATTGTCGGAAGGAACGGCAATAATCGTATCTCCATTAATCGCACTGATGAAAAATCAGGTGGATGCGATTCGAAATGTGAGTGAAGACGACTCAGTAGCACATGTTTTGAATAGTTCTCTATCTAAAACAGAAGCCAATCTTGTGAAGGAAGATATTAAAGCGGGTAAAACAAAATTGCTTTATGTTGCTCCTGAATCTTTAACAAAACAATCTAATATAGATTTTTTCACCTCAGTGAAGATTTCATTTTTTGCAATTGATGAGGCACACTGTATCTCTGAATGGGGACATGATTTTCGACCAGAATATCGCCGATTAAGAGAGATTTTTGAAGCTATTTCGGACGTGCCAATTATTGCATTGACAGCAACTGCAACTCCAAAAGTTCAACAGGATATTCAGAAAAACTTGAATATGTTGGATGCACACTTATATAAAGCGTCTTTTAATAGAGATAATCTTTATTATGAGGTTCGCCCGAAAAAAGATGTTGAAAAGGAAATCATAAAGTACATCCGAAAGCGTAAAGGTAAATCGGGAATTATTTATTGTCTTTCTCGTAAGAAAGTAGAGCAATTGTCGGAGATTTTACGTGTTAACGGAATTAATGCATTAGGTTATCACGCGGGAATGGATGCTGCAACAAGAGTAAAACATCAAGATGCTTTCTTGATGGAAGAAGCAGATGTGATTGTAGCTACGATTGCATTCGGAATGGGAATTGACAAACCAGATGTTCGTTTTGTAATTCACCATGATATTCCAAAATCCTTAGAAAGTTACTACCAAGAAACTGGTCGTGCAGGAAGAGATGGTGGAGTAGGAGAATGTGTGGCTTTTTATGCTTATAAAGATATCGAGAAGTTAGAGAAGTTTTTACAAGGAAAACCGGTTGCGGAGCAAGAAGTTGGTCGTCAACTATTATTTGAAATTGTTTCCTATGCTGAGACATCAATATGTAGAAGAAAGTATTTGCTACACTACTTTGGTGAGGAGTATGATGATTCCAAATGCTCGGAAATGTGTGATAATTGTAGAAATCCTAAAGAAAAAACAGAAGGTAAAGAAGATGTTCTGAATCTCTTACATTCAGTAGTTGAACTAAAGGAAATGCAGCGTGCAAAACATATTTGTGCATTTTTACATGGTGAAAACACCACTGAAATAAATTCATATAAACATAATTTATTGCCTCATTTTGCCTCGGGTAAAGAAAAGGATGTTGTGTTTTGGAATGCTGTAATTCGTCAATCTTTAGTGGCAGGTCTTATTTCTAAGGATATTGAGTCCTATGGTGTCATTAAAATGACGGAAAGAGGACATGAATTCTTAAAAAAACCGCATTCATTCATTTTAGTAAAGGAGCACGATTATACTATTGATGAGGATTTAAGTGATGACCCTTCAATGGGGGGATTGAAAGATACCTTTGATGAAGAGTTGTTTCAGGCCTTGTTGGATCTGCGTAAGCAAATTTCTAGAGATAAGGATATCCCACCATTCGTTATATTCCAAGAAGCTAGTTTAAAAGATATGTCGTTCCAATATCCTATTAATAAAGAGGAGTTGACAAATATTCAAGGAGTTGGTTTAGGTAAAGCAAAAAGATATGGTGCACCTTTTCTTTCACTGATAAAAGAATATGTTGAGAATAATGAAATTGAACGTCCGCAAGATATGGTCGTGAAATCATTGGTCAACAAATCTGGATTGAAAGTACAGTTGATTCAAAATATAGATCGAAAATTACCTTTGGAGGACATTAGTAATTCGCAAGGAAAATCGATGGAGGAAATAATTGATGAAATCGAAATGATTGTTAATTCGGGAACAAGGGTAAACATTAATTACTATATCGATGAAATCCTTGATGATGATAATCAAGAAGAAATCTATGATTATTTTTCAGAAGCGGAAACAGATTCCCTTCAAGAGGCTTATGACGAGTTTGATGGTGATTATACTGAAGAGGAATTAAGATTGATGCGTATTAAGTTTATGTCTGAAATGGCAAACTAAGAAATACCTAATGTTAAAGTATTAATGTTTAAAGTGGTTAGATGCTGTAGTGATTATTATTGAGTGTGGGTGTGAAAATTTTTCATCCATTCAATTACAACTTCACAAGTTCACGAAAAACCATTTGTTAAAAAAAATATAAATGTCAACAGTTCACGATAGCGTTAAGGATTATTACGGAAAGCAATTACAAAGTTCAACAGATTTAAAAACAAACGCTTGTTGCACAGCTGTTGCTCCTCCTATTGAAATTAAAAATGCTTTGAAGAATATTCATCCAGAAGTTTTGGATAAATATTATGGCTGTGGACTCACAATTCCTTCAGAAGTAAAAGGCTTACGTATTTTGGACCTAGGCTCTGGGAGCGGGCGAGATTGCTATATCGCTGCTCAATTAGTGGGAGAATATGGCGAAATTGTTGGAGTAGATATGACTCAAGAGCAATTGGATGTAGCTAATAAACACTTGGAATATCACCGTGAGAAGTTTGGTTATGCAAAATCTAATGTAGAGTTTGTAAATGGTAATATCGAAAAATTGGACGAATTAAACTTTGCTCCAGAATCTTTTGATTTAATTATCTCTAATTGTGTTATCAATTTGGCATCTAACAAAGTCAAAGTCTTAGCTGATGCATATAATTTGCTTAAACCAGGAGGTGAAATGTATTTCTCTGATGTTTATTCAGATAGAAGAATTTCCAAAGAATTAAAAAATGATCAGGTCCTATGGGGTGAATGTTTAAGTGGTGCTTTGTATTGGAATGATTTTATGAAAGTAGCTAGAAAAGTTGGTTTTTTAGATCCTAGAGTAGCAGAAGATGAGCCAATTACTATAGAGAATAAGGAATTAGAAGATAAAGTTGGGAACATAAAGTTCTTTTCTGTGACTTATCGCTTGTTTAAAATTGATGGTTTAGAACAATATTGTGAAGATTATGGTCAAGCAGTTCGTTATAAAGGAACATTAAAAACCGAAAAAGAAAATTTCTTTTTAGACGGACACCATGAATTTCCAAAGGGGAAAATATTGAGTGTTTGTGGAAATACATTCAGAATGTTGAACGATACTAGGTATCAAAAGCATTTCGATTTCTTTGGAGATTGGGCAACTCATTACGGTATTTATGAAGGTTGTGGAACGGACATTCCTTTTAGCAGTAAGAATGCTGAAGGTGATGGTTTTGGCGGAAGTTGTTGTTAAATTTGAACCGTAAAGACACTAATTTTTTACACTTGTGTAGAGTTTTTCGAAGTAGTGTTTGCTAAGATTCAGTTTCTGTTCTGTATTTGTTTGGTCCCTCGGTTAAACATTGATTCTCTATTGTAGGAACAAACTGCTCTTAACTATCCACGAATTCGTAATTATTTATAAACACGCCATCACCATCATTTGCATCCCTGTTTTTAATGCTTCATGATCGATATCAAATTTCGCATTGTGTACCCCATGAACAATACCTCTTTCTTGGTTTCTAACTCCAATTCTAAAGAAGCAGGTCGGAATTTCTTGGGCATAAAATGAGAAGTCTTCCGCCGTTAAACGAATCGGTAAATCGTGTACATTTTCCTCACCTAGCCAGATGTTTGCTTTTTTTACAAACTTTCGGGTTAGTTCAACATCGTTCTCGAGGAAGGGGTATCCCTTGCTTATTTCTACAATCGCTTTTGCGCCGTGTGCTTCGGCAATAAGTTCGGCTTGTTTTGCTATTTGTTTTAGAGCTTTAGCTCGCCATTCTTCATTCATCGTTCTAAAAGTTCCCTTAATGTGAACTTTCTCTGGAACGACGTTCGTTGTGCCTAATCCTTCAAAATGACCGAAATTCAATACACATGGGATTTTTGGATCACACTTTCTACTCACAATCTGTTGGAGAGATAGAATGATTTCAGCACCAACTAAAATACTGTCAATTGTTTCGTGAGGAGTTGCTCCGTGACCACTTTTACCTATAATATCAATGTAAACCTCGTCGCAAGAAGCCATGTATATGCCTTCTTTTGTACCAACTTGACCAACTTCGAAATCAGGAAATACATGCAGTGCATACATCTCTTTGACTTTTGGATTCTCAAGACAACCTGCTTTAATCATCAGGCTTGCCCCACCAGGATTTTTTTCTTCACCTGGTTGGAAAATTAGTTTTATTGGATCTTTCAATTCATTACGCATTCCGAATAGGATTTCTGCTGCTCCTAATAAAACCGAGCTATGAACATCGTGTCCACAGGCATGCATCACTCCTGGGTTTTGCGAAATATATGGCACGTTGTTTTGTTCCAAAATTGGCAAGGCGTCTATATCTGCTCTTAATCCAATGTAAGGTTGATCTGAATCATGATGATCACCGCAAATGATTCCAATTATTCCAGTGTCAGCAACACCAGTTTCATGAGGGATTCCAATTTTTGTCAACTGCTCAGAAATATATTTCATCGTTTCAAATTCTTGAAAGGATAATTCAGGATTTTTGTGTAAGTGCTGACGATATCCCACAACTTTTTCAAAAAGTTCTTCCGATTTTTTAATTATCGATTCACGTAAATGCTGATCCATGATATTTATATTTGAAGTTGGCAGAATAAAATTTTATAGAATTTATTCCTTTATCAATTACAAAGATGCTAATTTTGTCAGCCAATAGCAATAGGTTCAAATACTAAAAATCAAGTAGCAATTTTATTGTTGCGTTTCTTAATAAGTCAAGACATGAAAATAGTTAAATTCACTTTTAATCCCATTCAAGAAAATACATATTTAGCGATTGATGACAACAAGAATGTTGTGATCATTGATCCAGGTTGTTATTTTGAGGAAGAGCGTCAATTGTTAAGAGACTATATTTCTAAAAATGAATTAACAGTAAAAGCTTTATTAAATACACATGGTCACTTAGATCACATTATGGGAAACGCTTTTATAAAACGTGAATATGATGTGGATTTGTACTTACACGAAGCAGATTTGGTAACGATGAAAATGGGAGGGAGAAGTGCGCAAATGTACGGATTGAATGAATTTGAAGATTCTCCAATGCCAGATAAATTCATTAAAGAAGGAGAAACTTTAACTTTTGGAGACATTTCGTTTGAAGTGTTGTTTTGCCCGGGTCATGCTCCAGGTCATGTTGTATTTTATAGTCCGAAAGAAAAATTGGTTATCAACGGAGACGTTTTATTTAAAGGAAGTTATGGAAGGGTAGATTTGCCAGGAGGTGATATGCAAACGTTAAAAGAATCGATTACTAAAAAAATGTTTGCTCTACCAGATAATACTTTGGTATATACAGGTCATGGTCCGGAAACTACTATCGGAGATGAGAAAAAGAGTAATCCTATTATGTGGTAGGAAGAGTTGTTGACTTCAATTAGATCTTTCACCAAAGAGTAATCTGGTGATATTGCATGTCGAAGGCTTCTAAGTGACACCGGAGAAGGCATCATTATATAGACATGAATCCAGTATCAGTCACTAAATTTGAGGTGTTCAAAAAAAGAAACTAAGCCCTTTTACCTAAATAAACTTCTCTTTTGACCAATTGGAATGATTTGTTTTTCAATTTAGAAATCAACCAAACATGGAAGTCGAAATATTCAAAGGCTACAGACTCAAATGGGTCATTTTTCAATGCTGCGATTTCTTCGTCTACATTTTGAAGAAGGTCTTCAATTTCATAATTGGATTGAGCATTTGAAATTTTTGTGAGCTGTTTCAAGAAAATTGTTTCAAATTTAAATGTCCTTTGTCGTTTTGTTAGAAAGCGCTTCGTGCTCTTAATAGCATAAGGAAGTAAAGTGTCATTTTTTAATTCGAAATGAATCAATAGATTAACGAGGTGAGCGAAAGAAACTATATCTTCTTTTTGATCTAATTCTTTATTGTTGAGAATTAGATTGATCCATTTTAGACTTTGGTTAAAATCTTCGTTTCCAAAAAAGGCAATCGACATATTGAAAGCTAAGTATGCCTTTCTGAAAGGAGTTATTTCGGATTCATATTTTGCCATTCCTTCCTTAATACCATCGGCTAAAAGAGTCGCTTTTTCGAAGTTACCTTCTTGATTAAGTACCTTTAGTTCTATACTGTTTATACTTGAAAATAATTTTATCGCTAAATCGTTTGTAATATTGGAAGAAAGTTGATGTGGAAATGCTTTTAACTCATTCAAATGAGAGTGAATGGCATTTGAATTCCCGAATTTAGATTCTAAGTGAATAATATTTGTAAGAATAGAAAAATACTGATTTGGGTATTCTTTTATTTTAGTAGAGTTCTTTTTGAAATGTTCTAAATTCGCTTTTAAAGTCTTAAGAGATTCATTATTATTTAATATCGCAAAATTATAAGCGCTTTTAATGTGGTGAATCAAGTACTGATTTTTGAACGTAATTTCTTTTGGCTTTTTAATACTTTTGAATGCTTTGAATAAGTTTGTATATTCTTCTACCTCTTCTTGAGATCTGGCTTGCCCAAATTGATTCAAACGAATAAATAATTTACTTTTAATCATCCACAACTCATTGAATAAGTTGTATTGTGCGGTTAAGTCAAATGTTTCCTCAGCGTGCTTTTCAAGGCTTATCGCATCTGCTTTTTTGTATCCTTGAGTTTCTAGAATCTTCTTTTCTTCATTTGCTATTTGAAGTAGAATTGCCAATTTATTGTGTTTTTTGGCAAGTCTTTTTGCTTTTTTTAATTCTCCAACTGCATGGTCATATAACCCCTTACTGTATAGTATATTAATGCTGTGAAGCATTTTAAATAGTTGTGCATCTTGGTTTTTTGAAGAGTGAAAAGCGTCTAGGGAACTAATTATTTGCTCATATAGTCTGTTTTTGGTAATAGGAAATTGATTTAAGAAAGCTTCACCTTTAAAATGATCATATATTGCCTCTTCTTCAAATTCATCCTGCTGATCGATAAAGTCAAAAATGCGGATACCATTGTTTTCTTCACCGATTGTATGTCGGGAAGCATAAATTTTGAAATACCGTTTTTCACTTTTTGTTAAACTTTCTATTAGTTCAAATAGTGCAGGAGATGCAGTTTTAGACATGTTGTTTATATTGTTGTTATACTAAGACATGTTGTTTATATTGTTGTTATACTAATATACAAGTTATTAATGGAGCGTATTATTTTAATTTGTAAAACGTATAATTGATTTACTGACCTGTTAATTATTCTGATTAAAATGAACGTCTAATTTGAGGGTGAACTAGAAAATCATCACAAAAAAAAAGAGCTGCAATTTGCAGCTCTTTTTCATATAAGTTATTATTGATTAATTCTTTGTTTGCTTAGATTTTACTTCTTCGTCTTCATCTCTATTTGGGTCGGTAATTGTTGGATCGTTAGTCCCTCTACTTCCAGTTGACGTGTTTCCAGTACATGACTTGTCATCATCTGTTCCTCCAAAACAAAATTCTCTTGATTCAAAATCTCTATGTTGATTTGGATTGATTTCATCTTTATTACAACTTCCTAAGGAAAGTAAAAGAAATCCAGATATTACGAATATTAATTTTTTCATGACGACTATTTTTATATAGTAACCATAAAACTATGGAATTTATGTTGTTATTCCAAATATTGTTTCATGATTTTGAAGGTTACTATAGTTCCATTGACTAATGTGTCATTTTCTTTGATTTGAAGGGGGCCAACCATTTCTATCGAACGTGCTGAAATTTTTTGAAGTAATTCTATTCTTCCTTTGGCAATCATCATCCCTTGAGATTGGTGATTGCTTGAATCCGGATTTTTATTGGCAAGTGAATCCTCAATTCCTATTCCATTGTCTTTGATTTCAATTCTAATATGATCGAGATGTTCTTTGACATTGATTACAATTTCACCCATTCTATCCTTCATGGGTAAAATTCCATGAATTATACTGTTTTCTACAAAGGGTTGTAAAAACATGGCGGGAACTTTTAGTACTTCTGCTTCAACCTCATGATCAACATTGATTGAGTAAGTAAAACGATCAATAAAGCGCATACTTTCTAAATCTAAATATAGTTTTAAACGATCAATCTCATCAGACAAGGCCACCATTCCGTCTTTATGATATGAACTATCTAGGTTTTTTCTAATTAATTTAGCGAATCTTGATAGGTATTTATTTGCCGACTTGGTATCTGCCACATTAATGTAATATTGAATAGAATTTAAAGCATTAAATATGAAGTGACGGTTCATACTAGCATTCAATGATTGTTGCTCTAATTTTGATAATTTATTTTGAAACTCTAATTTTACTTTATAGTTATTACTTTCCAATTTTTTGTGCCTTGCTTTATCAATAGTGAAAATAAGAAGTAAAACAATAATTGCAACTATAAGGTAAAACCACCAAGTTCTGTAGAATGGAGGAGTCACTTCGATAGGAAGAGAAAAAATGTCGGATGTAGCATAACTTCCGTTGTCAACACGGAATTTAAATAGATACTCTCCAGGTGGTAAATTGGTAAAACTAGCGTTTGAATTGTTATTTGGAGGTGACCAATCGGTTGAAAAACCTTCCAAAAAATAACTATACCTTAAACTTCCAGGATTAGTCATATATATACCATCGAAATTAAAGGAAATATTCTTATCCGTGAATTTCATTGTGAGGGTTTTAGTATCATGATCGGTATTGTATATTTCGACGTTTTTATCGTTCAGTTCTTTATTATTTATAGTGATTCGGGTAAGGTGTAGCTTTGGTTTAGCATTCTTCATTAATGAACTTCTGTTCTCAAGGTCCATTTTCATAAGTCCAGAAGCAGTTCCAAACCACAAGAATCTGTTCTTCTCTAAATAATTAGAATTTAAATTTGTTTCTAAATCAATTAATCCGGAAGTGATTCCATAATGGTAATTATGTTTCAGGTTGGAGCCAACTTCATACAATCCATTATTTGTACCTATAAACATTAATGTATCATAACGCTGGATAAAATTCACGAATTCTAAATTTTCTTCTT
Source organism: Brumimicrobium mesophilum (assembly GCF_003025005.1). Classification (GTDB taxonomy): domain Bacteria; phylum Bacteroidota; class Bacteroidia; order Flavobacteriales_D; family Crocinitomicaceae; genus Brumimicrobium; species Brumimicrobium mesophilum. The sequence continues at coordinate 95,675 of NZ_PVSS01000010.1, read as the reverse complement.
TTTCGAGAATTTGACGTTTGTATTTACCATCTTTTTTGATGTAAAGACCATTTTCTGTTCCTATCCATAAATTGCCTAAATGATCTAAAGCTATACTGTTAATTCCTGAATCGAAATAATCTTTTTCGACTACAAAATCTTTGGTGATGGTATAGATACCATTAGGAGAAGCAGCATACAAAAGTTCATTTTTAGTTTCAAAATCTCTAACTCCTTTAATTTCATCTAAGGAAGAATAGCCTTTGTAAATTTGTCTGGTTATGGAATTAAATAAGATACTTCCTTCATTCGTACTGACCAAAAAAATACTATCATTCAACGGGTGAATTCCCTTAACTCTATTTGAAGGCAAATCATCTTCTTCTTTATAGTAACTTTTAAATTGTTTATAATCATAAACATGTAGTCCAAAGTTAGAAGCGAAAAGTACGATTTCATTAAGACAAACTATTTGCCAAACACCGCTGTTTATAAAATCAATTTTAGAAATATTTCCTTTTGGATCTATTTTAAAAACACCTTGATCAAGAGTTGATATCCATTTGTTCTTGTATTTATCCATTTCCAAGGCGATAATTAAATCACTTGGTAAACCGCTGCTTTCATTGTAGTAGGTAAAGACTTCATCAGTAAATCGAATGATGCCTTTTCCATTTGTTCCAATCCAAATGTTTTCCTCTGAATCTTCAAAGATCTCATAAATATCCTCTGTAGGTAATCCTGAAGCCTCTGTTATATCAATTGTGTCGTTTTCTTTCACCAAAAGAATACCGTTTCTAGAGCTTAACCAGAAATTGTTTTTATGATCTATAGTCACGTTTCTAAACATGTGAAAGTCGCTATAAAGTATTTCTTTAATTTCAGACTTATTTACATCAACTTCAAAAAGTGCTCCACTAAAGGAACTAGCATAAATTTTATTTCCTTTGATTTTTATTCCTGAGAATGAAGTTTGTTTTGAGTTTTCTATAACCTTGAAATTAACCCCATCAAATTGATGTAATCCAGTTCGTGTGGCCAAGAATAGTTTGTCCTTGTATTTGATGATGTTTCTAATTCTCGCAGGACTATTTTCTATTTTTTCAATCGATTTTTTTTCGAGATTAAGAATATAAAGTCCACCACCATTTGTAGAAATATAGATCGTTGAATCTAAAGTTGAGAAGCCCGAAACATCATTCAAAACCGTATCTTGCCTGTTTGGAATTGAAGTGAATGAATTGTCAGCGTTTTTAATAGATATTCCTTGTTGATGCCCAATAAATAGACGACCATCAATGACTTCAAGTTTTGTAATTCTATTGTTTAAAAGGCCATTATTTTTCCCATAGTTGGTGAAGTTTTGACCGTCAAAGCGCGCCAAACCACCAAAAGTACCAACCCAGATATACCCAGACTCATCTTGTGTAATCGTATTCACTTGAGATTGGGGTAGTCCTTTACTGGTGTTGTATTGGATAAATGAAAACTTTTGAGCAGTTATTGAACTACAAAAACAGATAAATAAAAGTAATACATAAAATTGCTTCATGCTTTACCTTTAATCGTTTTAAGAAATGCGCTAACACGATTTCTTGCAACTGGAAGTTGAATTCCATTTTTCAATACGATAGTATAGCCGTCTTCACTCACATATTCTTTAATCATATCTAAATTGATAATATGTGACTTATGAATACGGTAAAATTTATTGCTGTTCAGAATTTCTTCATAAACTTTCAATGTTCTTGTATCTAAATAACGCGTTTCATCCTTAAAATAAATCATTGAACAATTTCCGCTTGCTTCGAGGTAAGCTATGTTGTCATCTTCAACAATTTTCACACCTTTTGTATGCGAAATAGCAATTCGATTATTCGTTTTGTTGTGAACTAGTCGATCGGCTAAATTTTGCAATGCATTGAAATAATTGTCATAATTCTCCGGATGCTTGGTGAAAGTTTCCTTTGTTGCAATAAGTTTATCAACTGCCGTTCTTAAATCCTCATCATCAATGGGTTTTAATATGTAATGAACCGCATTGGTTTGAAAAGCACGAATAGCGTAATCTTTAAATGCAGTAACAAATACCACAAGGAAATTTCTGTCCTCAAGACGCTCCAATAAATCAAAACCTTCGGAACCTGATGGCATACGAATATCAAGGAAAACTACGTCCGGTTTTTCACTAATAATGAGACTTTCGGCTTCTTCAATATCACCCGCTTCGCCAATTACTTCGATTTCTGGACAATAATTTTCCAACATAATCATTAGGTTTTTCCTAGCCAGTTCCTCATCATCAACAATAATAGCGCGTAATTCCATATTTTTCTTTTGAACTAAATTAAGAATAAAAAATAAAGGTGCCGAAATTGAGTAGAAAAAAATTTAAACTACACCGCTCTTCAAAACATTATTTATAGCAGAAAAGCGGTTTTGTTTATCAATAAATTTCAATTTAGGGATATTTCGAAAACTGAATAATTTCCAAAATCACCATTTAAATCAATAGAATAGTGGATTCACATTTTAAATTTTTAATCAAGGCAAAATGGATATATATTGTAGTGAATTTAAAAATATACACCATGAAAAAAATATACATTTCTCCAAAAATCGCTGACTTATGGGTGTTTAATGACAATGGAAATTAGTCTGAATACAGATTGTAATCTAGTTGACATTACATCCTTAAGTTTTGCCATAAAAAACCCAATAACCTAGCCACCTCTATTTCATTTTCATGATGCGCCATGTGGCCAATATTCTTGATAAGATGAAATTTGTTATTGTTTTCTTTTGCTTGTTTTTCTAGTTTCTTTGCATCAATAAGGTGGTCAAATTCTCCTTGAATAATATGAATTTTCTCTTTCCAACTTTCTAAAACGTGATTCTTGTCTGAGCGATCTCTCATAGCATAAAGGGATTGAATTATTGCGTCTTCGCCCATAAGATTAGCTTCATCAATCAATTCATTGATTTTAGTTTCATAAAATTCAGCCTTGTAGTACAACCGCGGAATAGCTTCATTTAAAAACAATGACTTATTGTATTCAACTACTCTTGCCGTGCGATGTCGATCATTTTTTTTCGTGACTCCATCTGGCCAAGGATGAGAATTCTGCAAAACAATTTCATTGATTGAGAGTGAAATGTCTTCTGCTAAATGTAAAGCTACATATCCACCAAGTGAATGCCCAACAATGGAAAAAGCTTCATTAGTAATTTCGAGAATGGTGAGCTTTACAGCTTCTGTTATATTATTTAAACTTAATTCTTGTTCAAGTAATTTAGATTTTCCATGCCCAGGCAATTCTATACAAATCGCTTGAATATGTGGAAGATGTTTCAATAAGTTTTCCCACATTTTGTTGGATTCCAAAAATCCATGCAAAAAAACAACAGGATAGCCGTTTCCAACTATCCTGTAATTTAAAATTTGTTCTTTATTCATTTATGATTATAAAGTTCTCATAATATAATTATCATTACTTGTTCATGTACTCTTCTATTTCCTCAATCTCCAAAGGAATACCAGTCATCATGTTCTTTGCAGGTTTCCCATCTTGAATAATTAAATCATCTTCCAAACGGATTCCTAAATTTTCATTTGGAATATAAATTCCTGGTTCACATGTAAAGACCATTCCTGCTTCAATTGGCTTATGGTATAATCCAGAATCATGCGTGTCTAAACCAATAAAGTGAGATGTTCCATGCATAAAGTATTTCTTGTATGCTGGCCAATCTGGATTTTGGTTTTTAATATCTGTTTTGTCTAGTAAATTAAGTTTTACCAACTGCTCTTCCATTAATTTACCAACTTCTTTGTGGTATTCAGGAATCAATGTTCCAGGAACTAGTAATTTTTCTGATTCTTTCTTCACATGTAAAACCGCGTTGTAAACTTCTTTTTGACGATCAGTATATCTACCACTTACCGGAATAGCTCTTGTTTGGTCTGATGCATAATTTGCATATTTCGCTCCAAAATCCATCAAGATTACATCACCGTCTTTACATTCTTGATTGTTTTCAACATAATGTAAAACACATGCGTTTTTTCCGGATGCAATAATCGGAGTGTAAGCAAAACCATTGGAACGGTTACGAATAAATTCATGAATTATTTCAGCTTCAATTTCATGTTCCCAAACTCCTGGTTTAGTAAATTCCAAAACACGTTTAAACGCTCCTTCAGTAATGTCACAAGCCTTTTGCATCAAATTTAATTCGATTTCGTCTTTTACGCTTCTTAATCGATGCATAATTGGTGCGCTCTTGTGTACTTGATGTGCTGGGTATAATTTTTTATATTTTGAAATGAAACGATCTTCTCTTGTTTGTGTTTCTGTGTTAGCACGTAAATGTTCATTTGTGTTGAAGTATATTCCTTCTGCTTCAGCCATCAGTTGATTAAAGATTGTGTCAAATTGTTGGAGCCAATAGACAGTCTTCACTCCCGTACTTTCAAAGGCGGCTTCTTTAGTTAATTTTTCACCTTCCCACACAGCAATATGGTCGTTTGTTTCTTTTAAGAATAAAATTTCACGGTGCTTTTCATCCGAAGCATCAGGAAACATTACTAAAATACTTTCTTCTTGATCTACTCCTGATAAATAAAAAATATCACGGTGTTGTTCAAATGGCATCGAACTGTCTGCACTAATTGGATAAATGTCATTGGAATTGAAAACTGCAACAGTATTTTCTTTCATTGCTTGCATGAAGTTTTTTCTGTTCTTTTCAAATAATCTTTTGTCTATTCTTTCGTATTTCATTGGTTTGAATTTTTTCTTAAATGTTCAAGATAGCGCTTTTTAAAGCATTGTGGCAAGATAGGAATTCTATAGCTTTTTATAAAGGAATTATTGGGATATTAATTTCCGAAGGTATAACCTAAGGATGTCATGCAAAACTTCTATTGTTAATGATAAAGGAGTGATGCATCGGAAATTAATAAACCCGAAAGTATTATTTGCTCGAGAAATATTTTTTTAAAAAATTATGTCACCGAATTAGAAGTTTTACTAGTTAAGAGCACAGAGTTTTAAAATTCAAGGAGTTGACTTATGTTAATGAGATGACCAAAGCAAGTGAATCACTGCTTTTAAAAGTTGGTGTAAGGACACTAATGGAATTTATATATGTTTACTACGTAAATAGATTACGTCCTTCCATTGTAGATTTGTCCTGTAATTAAAAACATAAGTTATGAAAAACGGATTCAACAAGTTAACAGTTCAGCATATTCAAATTGAAGAACGCACACAATTGGCAGAAGTAGAAGTTCAATTTATTCAAGGAAAGATTTTGATTGAAACAGTTTTGATGTTAGGACCAACAGATTTAAATCAATTATTAGCCAAGCTAAATGCCCAAGGCGTTTCAATTTCTTTGATGGAGGATTTTGAATATTATCCTACAGAGGAGGGAATGATTTATACTTTAAATTTCACAAAGAAAGGATGGGATAATATAGAGATTAATGAATTTACACCTTTAAATAGAGTGAAGCAGATTAGAGCATAATAGAGGTGTATGTCATTTAGGCTATTCTTGAAAACTTTCTAGAAGGACTTCGTTATGACTCTGTTCTCGTCCTTAATAAGGCTAAGAGATCTTGAAAATGAACTAGTTTTAAGAAAATCAATAATAAGAATCCTATCCCTACTGTTGCAATTAAACTCCAAATTTGTTGAAAATAATCGTTCATAAAATATGCCAGGGGTGCGTAAACAATTACAAATATTCCTAATTGAGAAATACTTTTCCAATCGATGGAGAATTTGAAAACTCGCATAACGAGTAATAATTGGAGTAAAGCAGTAAAGGATTGTGTTATTATCGTTGCAATTGCAGCACCTTGGGCCTCCATTTTCGGAATGAGAATTAGATTTAACCCTATATTAAGAATAACTCCAAAAATTGCCATTTGATTTAAAAGACGAAGGTTATTGTTGGCAGTAAGTAAGGTTCCAAATACATGAGAAAAGGATAATGGAATAAAACACAAAATCAACCAGAAGAATACATTTGATGATTCACTTAAGTTATTGTTGTAGATACTTTCAATAGTGAGTTTTGAATTCATGGCTAATCCTATTCCCACCACTAAAGAAACTCCAATTAAGAATTTTCCAGCCATTTGTAAAATTGGCTTTATTGAGTTCGATTCACTTAATAATCTTGAGAATATCGGTAAAAGAAGTCCAGCTACAAGGAAAGCGAACATATTAATTACATCAAGTAAACGAAAACCTTGTGCATAAATTCCTGACTGTTCTTTTCCATTAGGTAACATTCTTTCTAGCATCACAGCGTCCATCCTCGTGTACAGCATCATCAGCAAAATTAAAATTGCGAAAGGTGTACTTTTTCTTAAAATGGCCAACGAAAGAACCTTATTTGCTTTAACCTTAATTTTTCCAATTTTGAATCTCGTGAGCAATAAACCAATGATCAATGTAGCACCGTATGCAAAAGTTTGAGCGTAAATGAACCATTCAATTTGAAAAGGTTTTTCGGACCAGTGTCCATAAATTAAGAATGCAGAAATGATAATTAACAATAATCGGTCGAGAACTGAAAGAATGGCATCAACTTTAAACATATGCATTCCTGAAAAATTACTTCTGATGTAAAGAATTAAACCTACAAGTACTTGATTGAGTATAAAGAAGCTTAAGAAATACATTTCCTTATCAGAATAGCCTAGGAATAACGCAAAACCTATGGATATAATGGCATATAAAATTCCGAGCATAATCTTTAACCCGAAAAAAGAACCAATATATTTGGTTAGCATGTTAGGGTTCTGTGCAGTGTTTTTGGTATTGTAGTTGGTGACTCCAATATCTAAAAACATGTTAAGTACTAAGGAGAAATTTAATAATGAGAAGTACAATCCGTAATCTTCTGAACCTACAATATTTTGCACCTGAATGTCAATCCCAAAAACATACAATGGTTTGATGAGGAGATTAAGCAGAATGATGAAAAACAGATTGCTAAAAAAAATCTTTTGCATTGAAATCGTCTTCGTGTTTATTGACTCGGCAAATATAGTAAAACCAATGATTAACTTTTTTAGAATACTTCGATTGATTTAATATCTCTACAACAAATGCTAATCTTGATTTGTTATTCAACTAATATTAATATTTTAGAGCATGGAAAAAGCGAGTTTAAGGCAACTTATTGATGACCAAAATTTATTGTTCAGTACAAACTCCACAAAAGAGATTGGCTATAGGGTCACGAAATTGAAAAAATTAAAATCACTTTTAAAATCAAAAGAGGAAGAACTTTATTCTGCAATTCATAAAGATTTCAAAAAATCAAGATTTGATACTTTTACTACAGAGTTGGCACTTTTGTATTTGGATATTGATGAGGCAGTTTCAAAAGTTCAAAAATGGTCCAAACGTAAAAGGGTAAGAACGAACTGGTTGAATTTTCCAGCGAAAAGTTATATCTATCCAGAACCTTTAGGAACGTGCTTGGTGATTGGCGCTTGGAATTATCCTATCCAACTATCCCTTGCACCAGTAATTGCTGCAATCGCTGCTGGAAATACTGTCGTTTTAAAGCCGAGTGAAATTCCGTCTGGCACAAGTAGTATTATTGCTGATATCGTGAATTCAAATTTCGATAAATCATTTTTACATGTGGTTGAAGGTGGAGTAGAGGTAACAACAAATCTTTTAGCATTAAAATGGGATAAAATATTCTTTACTGGTAGTGTAAATGTAGGTCGAATTGTTTATAAAGCTGCGGCAGAGTATTTAACACCTGTTACCCTGGAGCTTGGGGGGAAAAGTCCTGCTTTTGTAACGGCAAGTTGTAATCTTGATGTTACTGTGAATAGGTTGGTCTGGGGAAAATTTCTAAATGCTGGACAGACATGTATCGCTCCAGATTATGTAATGGTTGAATCTTCAATTAAAGATAAATTCCTTGAAAAATTAAAAAACAGAATAATCGAAATGGAATTTTCATTTGAGAATGACAATTACGTTCAAATTATTGACCAGAAAAACTTTCAACGTTTAAAAGAAATGGTTTCAGAAGATCAAACCTATTTTTCAGGAAAACTTGATGAAACAACTCGCTATTTCCCGCCAACTGTAATGAGTAATGTTTCTTTTTCTGATAAGGTTATGGAAGAAGAAATCTTCGGACCTATATTGCCAGTACTAACATATGATAACTTATCGGAGGCTATTTCGGCAGTGAAGAGATACCCAAAACCTTTGTCATGTTATGTTTTTACGGGTGAAAGTGCTGTGAAAACAAGAATTATTGATGAAATCTCTTTTGGAGGTGGAGCTGTGAATGATGCTATAATGCACATTACTAATAGCAATTTACCATTTGGTGGTGTAGGGAACAGTGGAATGGGAAATTACCATGGAAAAGCTGGTTTCGATGCATTTACACATAAAAAAAGTGTGTTGGATAAAGCAACATGGTTAGATCCTAGTGCTAAATATCCGCCTTATACTTCGAAGAAGTTGAAGGTTATCCGTTGGATCTTGGGAGTTTAGATAATTATGAATTTAAATTACGAATTGCTAGAGCGTGAATTTAGAATTGAAAAGTTTACTTGTGGTTTGTTTACAGCGCCTGGTAATTGAAATTTTCATCTCATCAAAATCTGGAGGCATCTTAATAATTGACTTCCTTTTTTGACTTTAAAATTAGTGGGAGAGTTGAGCTGCACTTTCAGCGCGCAGTGAACAGGAGTTACATTCAACCGAACGCGTTGCATTCTGTTGGAGTAAACTGGGTCTTCAGCCCGTGGTTGGTGAGAAACAAACTGCTCGTCTTGAAAAGTCCTACTGATCTCGCGCTATAACAACGATGTGAGTTTAAAAAAAGTGTCACTAAATCAGTGGAGATTCCAATGCGCTAAAACGCAGGCAGAGCAGGAGTGAAGAGCAGAAAGAGAAAGAGAGGAAAACTTCGAAATGAAATTAATTACTGAATTGAATTTGAAATTGATTGCATCACTTATAGAGACTTTTTACAGCACCTGCTATTGTCATTTTTCATATTAAGAACAGAATAACTTCACACGTGGCATCTAAGAAATTCGTAATTCGTAATTATTTATTTCCAATCACGCTCCGAAATATGGACTGTTCCTTTAAAAAGCGCGATTTTTTTATTTTCTTGGTTCGTTACAATAACTTCGTAAATTCCGATTGTTCTTCCTCGATTTAGTTCTTTACATGTTGCGGTTAGGGTGTCACCAATTTTGGCAGGTCGAGTATGGGAAATGGAAGTTTCAATACTCACACATTGTTTTCCGTGAGCATTGGCAGCAAAAGCGAGTGCGGAATCAGAAAGGCTGTAAGAAATTCCACCATGTGCAATGTTAAATCCATTGACCATTGCCGGAAGAACTTTGGATTGCAGTTTGCAAAACCCAGCTTCTATCTCAATCACTTCAATGTTCATCCACTGTGAAAAGGCATCCTTTTCCATCATTTTTTGAACAATCGCTTTTGCTTCCATTATTTTTTTTATTATTTAGTCTCTCACTATTGCTCTATTCATCAAAGCAATTAAGGCAACACCAACGATAAATACGTGAGATGCTAAATCTTCCTCCATAACTTCACCTGTTTCATCTTCACCCGTTATTTCATGTAGTAAAAATGAAACCATCATAGGTTGATTACACAAACTTCCGATTAAATCTTCATCATCAGTTTCCATGTATTCATCCAATGTCGCAATATATTCTTCTTGAAATTCATCGATCATTGCTTCATCAATCTTATTCATTTTGACACCTTGTAAAGTCAAGGCCTCAGAAAAAATGTTGAAATAATAAATCATGTAGTCTAGTAAATGATCATTTTCATATTCAACTGCTGAAGACAAAATGTAGCCAACGAAAACTTCTTGAGCAAGAACGTGCGCTTCGGATAATTTTTCTAAACCATCTTCATTAAGCCCATCAATTTTTAATGTTGCTTCGGTAATAAATTTCTCTGAAATTTGAGTCATATTTTCTTTTGTAAATTATTTAGTATAAACTGCTTTTAAACTTAAATCCATGGATTTTACAGAATGCGTAAGTGCACCTGAAGAAATAAAATTGATTCCAGTTTCTGCATATCCTTTAATATTGTCTTTTGTAATTCCTCCAGATGCTTCAGTTTCAATATGTGAAGGGATTTTTGGTAAAACAGCTTTGATCTCTTCAGGTGTAAAGTTATCTAGCATAATTCTATCCACTTTCCCAATGGCTAAAACTTCGTTCAACTCTTTTTCATCACGCACTTCAATTTCAATTTTGATATCCAAATTCTTTTCAGAAATGTATTCGTTTGCCTTTAAAATAGCAGGTTCAATTCCTCCAGAATAATCAATGTGATTATCTTTGATCATGATCATATCATAAAGACCGAATCTGTGATTGTGACCTCCACCAATTTTTACAGCCCATTTTTCAATGGCTCTTATTCCTGGAGTGGTTTTTCTAGTGTCTAATAACTTTGCATCAGTATGATCTATTAAATCAACTATTTTTCTCGTTTGCGTGGCAATAGCACTCATTCTTTGCATGAAATTAAGGGCTATTCTTTCTGTTGCCAAAATAGATTGAGATTTCCCTTCTATTTCAAATGCAATATCACCAACTTTGATTTTATCTCCGTCGTTAATGAATTTAGTTATTTTTAATTCTGAATCGTAGTAATTGAAAATACGTTCTGCCAACTCTATTCCTGCAATTATTCCATCCTCTTTAACAAGAAGTTTCGCTTTTCCTAAAGCATTTTCTGGAACACATGAAAGTGAGGTGTGGTCTCCGTCTTGGATATCTTCTTCGAAAGCGAATTTTATTATTTTATCAATCATAATGTAAAATTAGTCAGAATTTTGAACCTAAGTTTTTTTAAATTATTTTGAGCACTTGCTTATTCTTTCCAAGCGATGTCGGTCAAAACTCTGTATTCTGGTAAATTATTTCCGCCAACAACCTTGAAAGTTAAATTGACAGGTCTAAATTTATATTTGTCTAAATTATCTAATAAATCAGTAATAAATGGAGTCATTTCATCCACTCTCACAGCAGTTGTGTATCTTTCTTCAGTTTGTGGTTTAGGTTCACCAAGAATTAAAAACAACTGTTCGCTTTTAACTACGCTTATAAAATGCGGGTCAAATTCGTCAGCTCCTGCTAGAATTTTGTTTACTTTTTCAAGTGAATGGTGTTCTTGACGGATATTTTTCCATTGTTCACCTTCTATTCGGTCTATATTGTCCGCATATCGAACTTGAGTAATTACAGGTTCTAAATCATTGTAAATCGTTCTTTTTTCCGCATAATTTGCAGTAGTGGAATCCAACCAGATACTAGCTCCTTCCATAAAACCTATCATCTTATTGTTCTCTAAATAATAATGTCTTTGGCCATCTGGTTTATAATTTCCTTCGATAAAATATTCAGTTATTTTCATAGGTAGGCCATCCTCATTAAGGTAGGCCACAACTTGAACTGTTTCAGATCCGTTTTTAGTTTGCTTTTGCCAAGCTAAGGATTCAACACTATTCTCAGGATTTAGTCTAGCATCTATTTCCTTCATTTTTTTTGCGTTGGGATATTCCTCTAAGAAAGAATTTCCATCGTCCGTTTTTTGAACAGGTTGTTTGCTAACTTCAGGTAGCTCTTCTTTGACTTTTTGATCACATGAATTAAAAAATATTCCAATTATTAAAACTGTGAAAAGTAATGATATATTCTTCATTTGTTTGATTTTTAGGATCATAATTTACTTTTGAAGCATATTATTGACTGAGAAATAATTGTATAGGTATACAAGTTCTTATCGTATTTATTATATGCAGAAAATGATTGATTACGCCCTTCTTTTGGGTAACCTTCTATTTCTACACCAGTTTTTTGATAGGCATGAATTTTATTCTGCATATAATCAAGTGCTGTAACGATCGATTTTTCTCCAACATAATTGAAGCTACTTACTTCGTTGAAAGGGAATTGTTTGCTGAAAATTATCCTGTGATTGTGATTCAAAACCTTATAATTATTGTTTTTTGCAATAACGATTCGTTCAGCATTAACACTAAATAATTTTCCGTCATCTATAAATTTAACATTCCCACTTGTTCCATTAGATTTTAAAGTTTGACTGTAAACTTTTCTGTCTTTCTCGAAATAGGAAATCACGGTTCCATCATGTTTTATAGAAAATTGCGCACTAGTTTTTCCCAATTTACTTGCTTTGGCTGGAGTTTCTAAATAACCCAATAACTGTTGAGCATCTGAGTTTAAAGCCCAAACACGAAGATTTCCTCTAATGTTTAGTGCGAATGGGGTAGAAGTTATTGCTTCGTTGCCTAATTGAATAACATTTAATTCTTGACCAGAACTATTGAGCATAATGATTTCGCCCTTTGTGTTTCCGAAGAGAAAGCGTTTCGTTCCATTCCAAACAAATTCACTAATACCAGTTGTTATAGCGTGATCAGTCTTAAAAGGAAATCCACCAACACTGTTTCCATTTAAGTCCAATAAGTGAATTTGCTTTTCTGTTCTGAATAAAAATTGAAGCTTATTGTTGTCAAAAATGTCAATTACTTGAACTTCTCCTTTGATTGGTGTTTTTATATCACCTTTCCAAACCGTATTTCCATTCGGACTAACCAATTCATATTTTCCGGAATTACTGTAACTAAAAACAGAAGTTCCTTTTCTTAAATGGTCTGTGATGGTTACTAAATTGAATGGTTCGTGATCTACAGAAGCTGACCAATTTGTTTTGTCTTTAACGCTTAATTGTTCGTTTGGTGGTTGTGTGTTTACCTCAAAAAGTAATTTGTCTTTCCAGGTTAAACTTGCTTTTTTTTCTGCAGAAATATCTCTAAAGTTTACGTGTGATGGTAGTCCACCAAAAAACTGTTCTTGTCTCTCAGGACTCAATGCTAGCGTTTTCCCTAATTGATAATCTACTAATATTTTACGCGCTGTGCTTTTTGAATCGACAAATAATACTTTGTCTTCTATTTCAATCACGTAAATTCGACCGTTTCTTTTTGCTGGAAAATCTTCGGTTAATTGAAATCCACTAAATGAATGCATGTCGTCCATTACATCGACGGAATCTTCCGATATTGATTGTTCAATTAAAATTAAACTGGGCTTTTGCTGAGAGCGATAGTCACTAACAAGAACATCATGACCTTCATAGTCCAAAGTCACAAATCCATTGTCAACCCATAAGTTCATTGGTCCATTTTTGAAAATAGAATCCTTTGCAGCAGCATAAAATCGCTCTTTAAATAAATAAGAAGAACTTGAATAGGGGATAACCGAAGCGAAAAGTGGAATATCTTGAATCGCTTGTCCAAAAACCGCTCTAGGATCACTAGATCTATATTCAAAAAAACCTTTATTCAAATTGTAAACATCAGTTCTTTTCCATTGAGAATCCTCATTAATCCAGAAGTTTGCAGATGCTTTTTTGTCACCTTGAATTAGAAAGGCAATTGGTTCTTCTTGCTTACAAGGAACATAGTTTTGAGAAATCATTAAATGACCTCCTTCATTTTTGTAATCTAAATCATTGAGTTTAAAATGTGATTGAATAAGCTCAATTTCATCTTTCTTCCAACGTGTTTGCTTTTCGAAAATTACAATTGGTCGACTTCCACTTGCATAGACCTTCAAATCTAGATGATTAATAGAGTCTAAGTTAGCTAGAGATAAAGCCAGTGGATTTTCTTGAATGGAAGTAAAATAGTTTGCATCCTTAGTTTCATTGTATTTATTAATCAATAAAATTGACTTGTCTTGATCACAAAATACATGCTCTGGAGTAATTGTGTTGTCGGTGTTTAACCATAGTTCATAACTAGAATAACCTATCCAGATTAATGCGCCAATAACAATGCTAATAAGAAGAAAACGTTTCATTCATCTATTTTTTTCAAAACTAAAGTTTAAAAATAAACAATCGCGAAGCTTTGTGGATATTTATTAACGATTTATTGTTTTATATGATGGGAATTTGATTGAAAATCATTTTACTCAACTTTTGGCAATAATCTAAACGACTTCCTATGGTGTTTTGATATTCCGTTTTCCAAAATTGCTTGTCTGTGAAATTTGGTTGGATAACCTTTGTTTTTTTGCCAATTGTATACCGGTTCTTTTAAATGCAGAGCTCTCATAAAGTCATCACGTGCTTCTTTTGCTAGAATCGAAGCTGCGGCAATGCTTTGATATAAAGAATCTCCTTTGATAATGCATTCATGATTAATACTAGGGTATTCATTGAATCTGTTTCCATCTATTAAAAGAAGTTCTGGTCGAATTTTTAATACATCCACAGCTTTGTGCATTGCCAAAAAGCTCGCATTTAAAATGTTTATTTCATCAATTTTAACCTGATCAACAAATGCAATTCCATATGCAAGTGCTTTTTCTTTAATTAGTGGAACTAGTGCTTGTCGTTTTTTCTCAGTCAATTGCTTTGAGTCATTCAGTGCATCAATACCATGATTTAAGGGAAGAATAACTGCTGCAGCTACCACAGGTCCAGCCAAACAGCCTCTTCCAGCCTCGTCACAACCCGCTTCAATTTTTGTAGGATTAAAAAAAGGATTCATTTTTTGTAATTTTTGCAAATGTGATGAATTTATTTGGCATAGGGTTTGATTATTCACTTATAGAAATAAAAAAAGAAGACTATTTTATTGTAGAAGCAACTTTTTATCCTCATATTTAGTCTTCTTATTAAACGTAGAACTATGAAAAAATTAATTATACTATTCGCAATAACATTATTCGCAAGTATTGGATTCGCTCAAACAGCAATGGTAGAGGGGACAGCAGCAACTTTAAAACAGAAACTTTCTGATAATGTTGTTGAGTTTAAAATGCCAAGTGAAGTAACTAATGAAGTGGTTGAAAAATCTGCTCAGTATTACACTGATTATTTTACTGTAAATTTTAGCACTGATAGTAAGGTAGCAAAAATTAATATTGTTGATCAGGAAGAACAAGCGAGAAGAGTTATAACAAGATTTTTGCTTTCAACTGGTGTTAGAACTGTAAACTTCGAAGGAAAAGATTATACAATTATGGAATTCTATTCTAACTTTTTAGAATAAATCAAATTCAATATATTAATTAAGCTCACCATTTTGGTGAGCTTTTTTTATGCTTTACTCTCAAAGTTAAAGTGGTGTTGCGTTTATTTCGCGTTATCTTCAGCTCAGTTTTTGAGTAATTCTTCCGGAGAATGATAATAAAACCCTATTTTACATTTTTCAACTTTACTAAGGCTTCTAAAACCGATTGGGTTGGTGCTTGGCATGAAAAGTCTTCACACACATAAAAAGTGCTTTCCTTCGTAAATGATTTATCTTGTAAAAATGGGATTGTTATTTCTTTACCGCCGGCAAAAATGGCATTTGGAATATAGCTATTGCCTAATTCAAATCGTTTTTCCTTAGCGTCTTCTCCTGTAATGGCAACTTCAAAGAATGGATTGGTAAAAGAAAGCGCTAACATTCCCCAGTTAGAATAACCAGAGCCGTAAGTTGATAATTGTTCATATAAATTTGAAAGCATCTGTTGAGCCATATCTTTATAGTCTTCTGAATGATAAAGTTTACTCAAACTCAAAAGATTTCTGGCCATAATGCTATTTGAGGCAGGAATGACATTGTCGTTTACTTCAAGTTTTCGTGTAATTAATTCTGTGTCTTTATCTGTAAAGAAAAACATCTTTGAATTTTCATCAAAGAAATTTTCAATTGAAAACTTCATTAATTCAGAAGCTTTCTTAATCCAAACATCTTCAAAAGTGGCTTCATAAAGTGAAATAAATGCATCTATTACATTGGCATAATCTTCTAAGAATCCACTTATTTTTGAAACCCCATCTTTTCGTGTTCTGAACAATTGACCTGTTTCGGTATTCAATTGATGTTTCAATATCCAATTTGCTGTGTTTTTGGCTTCTTGGATATATAAAGGATTTTGAAGAGCGAGTCCAGCATCGATCAGTCCTTTTAAGGCCATGGCATTCCATGCAGTTAATTGTTTATTATCCAATCCTGGGCGAATTCTTTTATTGCGAATAGAGTTCAATTTTTGATGAACTTTCTCTAATTGCTTTATAAAAACGTCTAATTCAATGTTTTTAATTTCACACCATTCTTCTTTGGTATGAGAACGCAATAATATATATACGCCTTCTTCCCAATATCCAATTGGATTCACGTTGTAGAATTCTGAAAACCATTCATAATCATCTCCACATAATTCTATCAATTCATCTTTTGTCCAAGTATAAAATTTTCCTTCTACACCTTCTGAATCTGCATCAAGCGCAGAATAGAATCCATGGTCTAAATGTCTCATTTCTCGCAATAACCAATCAATGGTTTGGTCAATTGTGTCTTTATAGAGTTTATCGCCTGATTGTTGATATGCTTTGGCATAAACAGATAAAAGTTGGCCATTGTCGTAAAGCATTTTTTCAAAATGCGGAACTTTCCAAAGCGTATCTACTGAGTAACGAGAGAATCCACCACCTAGCTGGTCATAAATACCACCCAAAGCCATTTTTCTTATGGTTTTGTGCGCATGTTTAATAACCGTTTGGTCATTGTTCTGAACACCATATCTTAAAAGGAATTCATAGTTGTTGGGCATTGGGAATTTTGGAGCTCGGTTATTTCCACCTTCATCAAAATCAAAGTTTCGTTTCCATTTTTGAACCATTTCCTTAATTCGGATAGGGTCAAATTCTTGAATAGGATCAATGGCTTCAACCAATTCAGAATTGATTACTCCATCAGTTAATTGTTTAGCATAGTCTAAAACACGTTTTTTATCTTTCTTGTAGGTATTCCACAATTGCTCAATGATGTCCATCCATTGCTCTTTCTTAAAATATGTTCCACCAAAAATTGGTCGACCATCTGGCAAAGCGAAACAATTTAGTGGCCAACCCCCTTGTTGTGTCATAAGTTGAACGGCATTCATATAAATTTGATCAACATCAGGACGTTCTTCTCTGTCCACTTTTATGCAGATGAGGTGTTGATTCATTAACGCTGCAACTTCTTCATTTTCGAAGCTTTCACGTTCCATAACATGACACCAATGACAAGCAGAATATCCAACACTAATTAAAATTAGTTTATTTTCTTTCTTTGCCTTGTCAAAAGCAGCCTCGCTCCATTCAACCCAATTGACAGGGTTGTGGGCGTGTTGTAATAAATACGGACTGCTCGAATTAATTAAATCATTGGTGAACCTAGGCATAGTGTAAAATTTAAAAGCCGAGAAGTTGACCAAAATTTATATTTAAATCTTTGAGGTCAAAATCTCGCGTTTGGTCTAATTCTTTTTTTACTGGAATACCAATTGCAGAAGCTTTAAGCGTTCCTTCTAAGCGAAGTTTTACTGTTCCTCCCATTGCAATTTTCATTAATTTCATCATTATTCCAGGCTCTAACAATATCTCCACTGGAACATTATCCAAAGTGGTAGTTTTTCTTTTCATCTTGTATTTTTCCAAAAGAAAAGCCTTTCCAACATATTGGTCATTCATGTATAAATTGAAGTTTGATTTCCTTACTTTTAAGTTGTATCCGTTTGGATTAAAAGCTTCAACATCAACATTGAATGATATTTTTTCTCTATTTATATTTTCGATTTTGAAATTGGAAATACCTTTAAATTGAGGGTTTTCCACACAACTTGTTGCTATGAAAAGTAGCGTAAAAATTGCAAAAATGAATTTTAAATTTCTCATCGGAAATTACTTGTTTAGTTTTGTGAATTCTTCAAAGAAGTAAGGTATTGTTTCTATTCCTTTATAGAAATTAAATAAACCATAATGTTCATTTGGTGAGTGAATAGCATCGCTGTTCAATCCGAATCCCATTAAAACTGTTTTTAACCCTAAAACTTGTTCGAAAAGTGCAACAATAGGAATACTACCACCACTTCTCAATGGAACTGGTTTTTTGCCAAATGTTTTTTCCATTGCGTTGCTGGCTGCTTTATAACCGTTAGAATCAATTGGAGTAACGGCAGGTAGTCCACCATGATGAGGATTTACTTTTACTGTTACAGAATCAGGAGCAATACTTTCAAAATAATCTTTGAATTTCGCTGTAATTTCTTCAGGCGTTTGATGAGGAACTAAACGCATAGATATTTTTGCAAATGCTTTAGATGGAAGAACTGTTTTTGCTCCTTCACCAATATACCCACCCCAAATTCCATTGACGTCTAAAGTTGGTCTAATCGAACCTCTTTCTCGTGTAGTATATCCTTCTTCTCCTTGCACCTCCTTTATTGCAATAGAAGACTTATATTCTTCTTCGTCGTAGGGAGCTCTGGCCATTTCGGCTCTTTCTTCCGCTGAAAGAATTTCAACATTATCGTAAAATCCTGGAATAGTAATTTTGTGCTTATCGTCTTGTAATTGCGAAATCATATTCGAAAGTACGTTGATTGGATTCGCTACAGAACCACCATAAAGACCAGAGTGTAAGTCACGGTTTGGACCAGTCACTTCAACTTCCACATAACTCAGTCCTCTTAACCCAGTTGTAATTGATGGATTATCATTTGAAATAATCCCAGTGTCAGAAACGAGTATGATGTCTGCTGCTAATTTTTCTGTATTTTCTTTAATGAACACACCTAAGTTTTCACTCCCAACTTCTTCTTCACCTTCAATCATGAATTTAACGTTACAAGGCATTTCGTTGCTTTTATTCATAGCTTCGAACGCTTTGATGTGCATAAAGACTTGTCCTTTATCGTCACAAGCTCCTCTAGCGAAGATTGCACCATTAGGATGAATTTCTGTTTTCTTGATAACAGGTTCGAAAGCTGGTGAGTCCCATAATTCAATTGGATCTGCTGGTTGAACGTCATAATGTCCATAAACCAAAACTGTGGGTAAATCAGGATTTATTATTTTTTCTCCATATACAATTGGATGGCCAGCTGTTGCACAAATTTCTACTTTGTCGGCTCCTGCTTCAGTCAAATGTTGAGCAACCAATTCAGCTCCTTTTTTTACATCATCATTATGTGCTGGGTCAGCAGAGACAGAAGGAATTCTTAACAACTCGAAAAGTTCATCTAAAAATCTTTGTTGGTTATTTTTTATAAAGTCTTGTGTGTTTTTCATAGAATTTCTTTTTCCGTAAAGTTAGAAAATTATCCTGATTTGTAAAGTCAATTGGGTGATTCATTATCCCTTCGACTATATGGTATTATAGCATTGTTCTACTTTAGAAACTTGAGTTACTCTAAAAGTTGGAATTCACTTTATAGCGTATGTATTGTTAAGTTAATGCGAACTTAATAGAGGCATATAGAATTGAAAACTCAAAGAATTATTATCGAGTTGGTTTTATTATTATCAATTTTCTATTAAATTTTTAGGAAATATTCTGAATGATGCAACTTTCCTAAGAAAGGAATCGTCTTATACATTATTACCACAAAACTGAAATTATGAAAAATTGGATACTTATAGTTGTGCTTGCTTTTACAAGTACGGGCCTTTTATCTCAACAAATGAATTTGATACAACCTTCTATGACACCTGCTCAAGCCGTGGAGGACGTCTTACTTGGGGCAGGTATTAATGCTTTTAATATTACCTATAATGGTTCGGCACCTAATGCACTTCAGACCCAACAAGGGGTAAAACGCTTTACGAATACTGATCCTGCATTTCCGATTAGTGGTGGGGTTTTAATGCATACCAATGGAACAAATACTGTTAGCGACCCTGATTTAACTATAATTGGAGGGGCTATAACAAATGGTTCAATTATAGAATTCGATTTTGTACCTTCTGGGGATACTTTATCCTTCAATTATATCTTTTCATCAACGGAGTATGCAAGTTATACATGTTCCAACTTTAATGATGCATTTGGATTTTTCATTTCAGGACCTGGAATCAATGGTACTTTCTCAAATAATGCTATTAATATAGCAACTGTTCCTGGCTCTCCAAATATTCCTGTAGCAATTAATTCCGTTAATGGAGGTGTGCCAACAGGTGGAGGAACTGCTGCGAATTGTGCTGCTGTCGACCCTAATTGGACGGCAAATGCTGTTTATTTTACCACGTCATACACGCCTGTTTATACCGCTGCAGGGGCGCCAATGAATTCTTATAACGGGAGTACTGTATTGTTGCCAGCAAATTCATCATTGACGTGCGGAGATACATTTCATATAAAATTGGCAATTTCAAATGTTTCAGATACAGGGTTAGATTCAGGAGTATTCTTAGAAGCAAACTCATTCTCATCTGCAGTTGTTGATATTAATATCGAGACGAATACTGGGTATTCTGATTCATTATTAGTGGAAGGTTGTATGGAAGGAAAAGTTCATTTTACTCGTCCACCAAACCAATTGGCTAATGCTTTGGATGTAGAATACACTTTGTCTGGAACTGCAATTGAAGGTGTAGATTATCCACCCTTATCGGCTACAAATACTTTAACTTTTGCACCAGGTCAAGATTCTATTGAGTTAGTTATTAGTCCTATTCAAGACAATATTGTAGAAGGTCCAGAGTCTGTAATAATAAAAGTGCAAACAGTAACGGTTTGTGGTGATACGATTACTTCCGAGGGAACGATTTGGATAGATGACGCTCCAATTTCTACTGTAACAGCATCCGATACAACGGTTTTATGTGCTAATGATAGTGTCCCAATCTGGGCAATGACTGAAAATGGTTTTCCTCCTTATACGTTCGATTGGAATAATGGACAATCAGGACAATATGTTTTTGGTGAAGCATTAAATAATGGTGACCATACTTATATTGTGACGTCAACGGATAGTTGTGGTTTTCAATTTACTGATACAACAACAATTACGGTAAATCAAACTTTGAAAATCGATTCTTTAGTTCAAACACCAGCAGATTGCGGTGAGGAAAATGGTATTGTGGTAGGCTATGGTCATGTACCTGGTTATACAGGAACTCCACAATTTAAATGGACAGGTCCAGGATCATCAACGGCATTTACCAATGCATCTGTTTGGGGTAATAAACCATCAGGCTGGTATTATTTCTCAATTACGGATAATGTATGTACTACCAGAGATAGTATTTTCTTAGAAGAAACACCGCCACCAAATGCGGATTTTGACGCTACACCGCAATCAGGATTTGCTCCTCTAAATGTTACTTTTACAAATAATTCTGACCCTGCAACTACATATTTCTGGGATTTCGGAAACGGTCAATCGAATATAGTTAATGATTTAAGTGATCAATTTGCAACTTATGTTTCTGAGGGAGTTTATACTGTTACATTAACTACTGAAACAGGATCTTGTACTGATGAGGTTACAAAGCAAATTGTTGTAACTATTCCTTTAGGTTATGAAATGCCAAATGTTTTCACTCCAAATGGGGATGGGCAAAATGACTTCTTTACTTTGAATGCTGAAAATGCACAATCACTAGAAATAGTAATTCTAAATCGATGGGGAAATGTTGTTTTTGAAAGTACAGATGTGGATTTTAAATGGAATGGTCAGGTGCAAAACACAGGTGCTGAATGTAATGACGGAACTTATTTTTACAAATTCCAAATCATTGATTTTAATGGTGAAACCATAGAAGAACATGGTTTTGTTCAATTGGTGAATAAATAAGAATGTTAATTAATAATCATTAAAAGAGGAGCAAGTTGCTCCTCTTTTTTTTGTGAATTTTGTCATAACATTGCTCAAAAATATAGATAATATTGTGCTCAAGACGTTAATAGTAGTTTGAAATGATGTCGAAAATTATGAGGTTGATTATTTTATTATATGTATCGCTTTGTTTAGTAAGTTGTGACAATAAACAAAAAGAGAATGGAGATTCTAAAAAGGAGGAAATAGATTGGGCTGAAACGGATACTATAATAATAACAAGGAGATATATAGACTCATCTTTTCAAAAATCTAGTACTCATAGGCGTTTTATTCTTCAAAAGAATGAGAGTCTAGATCATATAAAAATTTTGAATAAATTTTATAAACAATCTGATAATTTTGTCTTTACCTCTGATTCAAATTCCATTTATGAACTAGGGGAGTATTCAAGTTCAATAAATGGTCTTTTGTTTATTCAGTATAATTTAAATTTTAATATTTATAATAATGATTCTTTAGGAGCAATTTACATTGCTGGAAATAGATTGATAGAAGAGGAGTATTATATAAGTTACCATTCTTCAATAAATAGGATTTGGTTAGATTCAAATGTAAATTCTTTGAGAGCATATAATAAAAGCAGAAACAAAGCCATGTTTCCCTTAGTTGAAGAGTAAATCCACTTTTACAGCGATTTCGAGAACGTTGAAATATCTTGTGAGAATTACTAAATTATAGAATCACAAAGGAAGCAAGCTTAAATAATCAAACTTTTTCCTCCCATCTCATTTGGCTTTTCAATTCCCATTCTACTCAAAATAGTTGGAGCAATATCTGCTAAAATTCCATCGTTAAGTTCTAAATTTTCATTCGTTACGTAAATCACTGGAACTGGATTTAAAGAATGTGCAGTATTTGGTGACCCATCCGGATTAATGACCATGTCTGCGTTTCCATGATCTGCGATAACGATAAATTCATAACCTTTAGATTTTCCTGCTTCAATCACTCTTCCTAAACAAGAGTCTACTGTTTCCACGGCTGTAATAATTGCTTCATATATTCCAGTGTGCCCCACCATGTCGGGATTGGCGAAATTTAAACAAAAGAAGTCGGGTGAATTTTGAATTATTTCATCAGTGATTTGATGGGTAACTTCTAATGCACTCATTTCAGGCTGTAAATCATAGGTTGCAACTTTTGGAGAGGCAACTAAAAGTCTTTTTTCACCTGTGAATGGATTTTCTCTTCCTCCAGAAAAGAAGAAAGTAACATGTGGGTATTTTTCTGTTTCAGCAATACGCACTTGACTTTTTTGATGGTCTGCCAAAACTTCTCCCAATGTTTTTTGAAGATTGTCTTTCTTGAAAATCACACCTATATTTTGGAATGTGTCATCGTATGAAGTCATCGTGAGTAAATCAATTGACAAAGGTTTCATATCATAACCTTCAATGGCATGTTGATTCAAAACTGTAATAATTTCCCTTGGTCTGTCCGTTCTGAAATTGAAACTAATAACTAAATCTCCATCTTCAATCTTAGTATTTTCTTCTCCATGATTGATTACAGATGCTTCGATGAATTCATCCGTGATATTTTCATTGTACCAATAATTAAAAACATTTTCTGAAGAATTGAAACGTTTTCCTTTTTGATGCGTCATCAAATTATAGGCTTGTTCAACTCTTTCCCATCTTTTATCTCTGTCCATTGCGAAATATCTTCCAATAATGCTGGCAATTTTCACGGGACTATCTTCTATGTGTTTTTCTAAATTTTCGAAAAATAACTTTCCACTTTTAGGGTCACAATCTCTTCCATCTGTAAATCCATGTATGTACACCTTTTCTAAATCGTGCTGTTTTGCCATGTCGCAAAGTGCATGCAAATGTTTTTGAGAACTGTGAACACCTCCTTCAGAAACAAGTCCTATAAAATGAACTTTTTGACTTTTGGCTTTGGCTTTTTGAAATGCAGAGGTTAAAATGTCTAATTTGAAAAACTCTCCATCTTTAATGGATTTGTTTATTCTGGTGAGTTCTTGGTAAACAATTCTTCCGGCGCCGATGTTTAAATGACCAACTTCAGAGTTTCCCATTTGCCCTTCCGGTAAGCCAACTTGTTCTCCGAAAGTAACGAGGGTTGAATTTGGATATTTCAATAGTAAATTATCCATGACAAGAGTTTTAGCATTGTGAATGGCATCAGATTTACTCTTGTCACCAATTCCCCAACCATCCAAAATAATTAATCCAACCTTTTTACTTTCTTTCATTTCTTGTGATTTTAAAATGCGCTCCTTGAGGTTTATTCGGCAAATAGTGAATTGTGTCGCCATGAAATACAAGCAGGTTTTTTACAATGTATAATCCTAATCCTGTACCTTTTTGAGCTCGAGTTTCTTCGTTTCCAATGCGAACAAATTTCTTGAAAATATCACTTTTCATGTTGGGATCGATTCCTTTACCGTTGTCTTTAACTCCCCACGTAATTGTTTTATTTGTCTTCGTCATGTAAACCTCAATTTTCGGATTATCTCCCGAATATTTTAAGGCATTCTCAAGAAGGTTATGCAAAACTGTTTCGATTACAAATAAGTCAACTTTTGTAATGATGTTTTCTTCAATTGAAAGTAGAACTGGAACCCGAGATTTGGACCATTTATCAACTATTTGAGTCATTTCTCGACTTAAATTTAACTCTTCAAAATTAAGTTGCAATCTATGGTTTTCAATTCTTGTGGCTGTAAGAATATTTTCAATCATATCCTCCAAGCGCTTGTTTTCAGTTATCGCTTGCGATAGCATTTCTTCTTGTTGACCTCTTTCAAGATTTTTTCGTTTCAGTAATGTTTGAAGATAAAGCTTATTGGAAGTTAAAGGTGTTTTCAATTCGTGAGTAACTGAAAGTAGGAAATTATTTTGCCTTTTAGACATTTTCATTTCTTTCTGAATTGAAGCCCTAATTTTCCATAAACCGAACATGAGTATCACGAAAAATACAAGTCCTTCGCCAATAACCATAACAACCCTCTTGTTAGGAGAGTTGTTTGGATGTATTTCGGATGAAAGTTCTATAAGATGGTAACCCCACCAAATGAATTGCAAAACAACATAAACTCCTAGAATATAGAAAAATACAGCTGTTTGCTTTTTCATAGTTACTGTTTACTTATTGTTTAAGACCTCGCTTAGCATAATTATTCTTTAATTGCTTATGCTCTATTTTGAAATCAACACTTTATTTTTTGATTTTTTCTTTCAAATAAATAATTAGTATGCGCGACCGCCAATACCCTCAATGTAATTTATAAATGCTCTATTTACAACTTTGTTTCCACCTGGAGTTGGATAATTTCCTGTGAAATACCAATCTCCAAGATTATCTGGACAAGCTTTATGAAGGTTTTCTATTGTTTGGTAAACTATTTCAACCTCAGAATTCATGTCTATTGGAGTTAATAGTTCCGCGATTTTTGCAGATATTTCATTGGCAGTAAATGGTTTGTAAATATCTTTTACATAGTTCTTGATTTGTTCTTTAGGGAATGTTTGTTGTTCCTTACATTTTTTATAAACTTCATCAATAATAAATGCTTTTCCTGTTTCTTTTAGCAATTCAATAGCTGCTTCAAAGGCGATAAAGTCACTCATTTTAGCCATGTCAATTCCATAGCAATCTGGATAGCGAATTTGAGGAGCTGAAGAAACAACTACGATTTTCTTAGGTTCCAATCGATCTAATATGCGCAAGATACTTTGTTTCAACGTTGTTCCACGAACAATGGAGTCATCAATAACGACCAAATTATCAACGTTGCGTTTTACCGTTCCATATGTGATATCATAAACATGAGCCACCATTTCATCTCTTGCATCTTCCTGCGTGATGAATGTTCTTAATTTGGCGTCTTTTATTGCTATTTTCTCAAAACGTGTTTTGCGTGTTAGGATTTGAGATAATTTCTCATCAGTCATTTCACTTCCTAATGCTTTGATGGCTTCCATCTTTTCTACATTAAGGAAATCTTCCAAACCTTTCATCATTCCATAGAATGACATTTCTGCAGTGTTTGGAATAAAAGAGAAAACAGAATCGTCTAATTCATTATTGATACTTTCAATAATTTGTGGAATAAGAAACTGACCTAATAGTTTTCTTTCTTTATAAATGTCGTAATCATTTCCCCTTGAGAAATATATACGTTCAAAAGAACAAGCCTTTCTTTCGGTAGGTTCGTTAATTTTGACTTCATCTAATTGTCCTGATTTTTTGATAATTAATGCATGACCAGGTTTCAATTCCTTAATATCTTCTTTCTTGAGGTTGAAGGCTGTTTGAATAACTGGGCGTTCTGAAGTTACAACGCAAATTTCTTCATCTTCATACCAAAAAGCTGGACGTATTCCTGCAGGATCTCTTAAAACGAATGCATCACCATGTCCAAACAATCCAGACATTGTATATCCACCATCCCAATCTTCTGAAGCACGTTTCAATATTTTTTCAATATCAAGGTGTTCAGCTATTTTCGATGTAATTTCTTTGTTATTATATCCTTGAGTCTTATACTGCTTAAATAAACCTTCGTTCTCAACATCTAAGAAATGCCCGATTTTTTCTAAGACTGTTACAGTATCAGATTTCTCTTTTGGATGCTGGCCCAAGTTTGAAAGTACATCGAATAGTTCATCTACATTGGTCAAGTTGAAATTTCCTGCAACAACAAGATTTCTTGTCATCCAATTGTTTTGACGCAAAAATGGGTGACAACTTTCAATTCCGTTTTTTCCAGAAGTTCCATAGCGCAGATGCCCTAAGAATAATTCTCCTGTAAAACCGACATTTTTCTTTAAATAGTCAACATCCTTTAATTTCTCAGGACTGTGCTCCGCGATTTCCTCAAAACGACTATTAATCGTTGTGAAAATATCTTGAATAGGTTTCGGATCAACAGATCTACTTCTAGAAATATAGCGTTCACCTGGTTTCATATCCAGTTTGATATTAGCTAAACCAGCACCATCTTGACCACGATTGTGCTGTTTTTCCATTAATAGATACATTTTGTTCAAGCCGTAAAAGGCTGTCCCATATTTATCTATGTAATATTCTAAAGGTTTTTTTAAACGAAGAAGTGCTATTCCGCACTCATGCTTGATTGCATCACTCATGGACTTGATATTTTTCTTTTGCAAAAATACTTTTAAAAAATCTTTTAACCGCAAAAAAATAGAAGAGTGTTACTAAATCATTAAAAAAAGCAACGAATCACCATAGGAAACAGTCTTACTTATAGATTTTATTTATTTATCGGTAACTTGGAATGTTTTTACATTTCGTATATTTGAATGATGACCAGATTAATACTTTTTTGGCTACTACTTTTATCTCTTGCACCAAATGCTTTTGGTCAAGATGGTGAATCGTGGTTTGAACCCAATAGAGGTCAGTGGGATAGCAAGATTTTATATAAAGTAGGCTTGCTCAAAGGAGATTTCTTCATTGAAAAAGATAAATTTACCTACGCATTAAGTAATCTTGGAGATGTTTATCACGCAGCTCATCATGGAGATTCAGTTGATCTAGTTGAACACCATACGGTTCACAGTCATTTTATAAATTCTTCATGGAAAGGTGAAGTTGTTGAAACCGACAGTTCTACTTTCTATAAGAACTATTTTCTTGGCAATGATCAGTCGAAATGGCAATCTAATGTGTTGTCATATAAGTCTTTGCGTTTTATTGATTATTATCCAGGGATTGATATGGTGTTAGAAAAAACACTAGAAAGTATCAAATATTCTTTTGAAGTTGAAGCGGGGGTTGACCCTTCAATTATTCAGATATTCCATGAAGGAATGGAAAGTTTGGAATTAGACGAAGGTGAAATTAAAATAAATACTCGTTTTGGTCCTATCATTGAGAATGGGTTAGAGGTTTGGAATGAATCTGCTGAAGGTGAAAGTGCAATAGTAAATTCTGAATTTGAACTTAAAGAAGATACAATTAGTTATTATTTTCCAGATGGATATGATACAACTTCGGCATTGGTTATTGACCCAAGTTTGACTTTTTCAACCTTTACGGGGTCAACATCAGATAATTGGGGTTTTACTGCTGCTCCTGATGATGATGCAAATTTATATGCAGGTGGAATTGTATT
This sequence comes from Brumimicrobium mesophilum, assembly GCF_003025005.1. Classification (GTDB taxonomy): domain Bacteria; phylum Bacteroidota; class Bacteroidia; order Flavobacteriales_D; family Crocinitomicaceae; genus Brumimicrobium; species Brumimicrobium mesophilum. The sequence goes on along the minus strand of NZ_PVSS01000010.1, from coordinate 67,827 downwards.
TGGAACAGGTTATCCAATTTCTACTGGAGCATATGATGGTACTTATAATGGTGGTTTCGGATTATATCAAATAGATATTGGGATCAGCAAGTTTTCAAGTGATGGAACAAATTTAATGTACTCAACCTATATTGGAGGAAATGGAAATGAAACACCAAATTCAATAATTACGAATAGTTTAGGAGAGCTTTATATTTTAGGGGTGACCACTTCAACCGATTTTCCTACTTCTGCAAACGCATATCAAACAACTCATAATGGAGGAACAACGACTTCTCAAATTTCCATTTCTTTTAATGGAACAGACATTGTTGTTGCAAAATTGAATGCCAATGGTTCTGCTTTATTGGCAAGTACGTTAATAGGGGGGAGTGAAAATGATGGGCTAAATGTGAGCAGTTTGAACTATAATTATGGCGATGTTTTTAGAGGTGAAATTATCTTAGATCAAAATGGTGATGTATTAATTACTAGTTCAACTGAATCTGCAGATTTCCCAATAGTAAATGGATATGATAATTCACTTGGGGGGAATCAGGATGCTATTGTCGCTAAATTTAATCCAAATTTATCAACATTAATCTGGTCAACTTACCTAGGTGGTTCAGGTGATGATGCTGGTTATTCGATTCAAGTTTCCTCTACCAATGATATTTATGTTAGTGGTGGTACGCAATCAATAAATTTTCCGGCAACAGGAGGTCATCAAACAACTTTTCAAGGAGGATCGGGAGATGGATATATTGTTAGAATGAACGGAACCACTTCAAATTTAATCAGTGGTACATATATTGGAACATCTTCCTATGACCAGTCATTTTTCGTGCAACTGGATCAAACAGATCGTGTTTATGCTTTTGGTCAAACTGCTGGAGCAATGCCAATCAGTTCAGGAGTGTATAGCAATCCAAATTCCGGTCAGTTTATCCGTCAATATTCAACAAATCTAGCCACTTTAAATTGGTCAACACTGGTTGGTGGTGGAAATAATACTGTTGAGATTTCACCTACAGCTTTTTTGGTTTCCAATTGTAATGAGATTTATTATACTGGATGGGGAGGAAATACAAATCAGACGGTTCAAGCTACTGGTAGTACCTCTAATGGGTTTCCAACCACGGCAAATGCTTACCAATCAAACACCAATGGAAGCAATTTTTATATTGGAGTACTTTCTGAGAATGCGGTTAATTTTAATTATGGAACATTCATGGGGGGAGTTGGAAGTAGTGCTAACCACGTGGATGGTGGAACAAGTAGATTTGATAAGCAGGGTAGAATTTATCATGCTGTTTGTGGAGCGTGTGGGGGAACTACTTTTGGATTTACAACTACTCCAGGTGCGTATTCCGAAACCAACAATAGTTCAAATTGTAATTTAGCTGCATGGAAATTCGATTTGGGTTCGATTCTCTCAGCTTTATCAATACCTGATGTATTAAATTGTGCGAATGACACCACTTTTTTCACTAACAATTCTCAAAATGGAAATGAATTTTTCTGGGATTTTGGTGACGGGACAACCAGTACATTATCGGATCCATTTCACATTTATACATCTGCTGGAACTTATAATATTATGTTAGTAGCAAAAGATCAAAATGGATGTTTTGTACCTGATACGAGTTATTTAGAAATTGAAATTGGAGATTTTAGTGGTGCTGTTGTTCAGCCTGTAGGAGCAATTTGTCCCGGAGATTCCTATCAACTTGAAGCTTCAGGAGGTGCAGTCTATGAATGGTCTCCTGCAATGTTTCTAGATAATCCTAATTCTCCAAATCCTATTGCAACCGTAGATTCAACAACTGTTTTTACAGTCATTATTTCTGACTCATGCGGAGCAGATACCATTTCTGTAACACTTTCTACTTTCTCAGGTAATTCAGCTGCGATTACCGATTTGGAAATTTGTAAGGGAGACACGGTTTCGATATGGGCTAGTGGAGGAGCAACTTATAATTGGACTAGTTCAGAGCCTACATCAATTGTAGGGGTGACAAACGAAGATTCTTTACTTATTTCACCGGATTTCGACGCAACCTATAATGTAGAAATTTATACTGCTCAGGGCTGTACTTTAACCGAGCAAATAAATGTAACTGTTATTCAATCTCCTCCACAGCCCAATGTTATTGATACCGCTTTTGTTTGTGAAGGCGACATTTTGAATTTATCAGTTAGTTATGCGCCTACAATAGAATGGTCACCAAATATAGATATAAGTACTATAACTGGTCAAAGTGTTGTTATTTCCACACCAGTTGACCGATGGTATTATATTGAGTTTTCGAACATTTGTGGAACAGTCAGGGATAGTGTTTATGTTAATGTTATTGGTGTGAATCCAGCTGCCGGAAACGATACGCTCGTTTGTCCAGGTGATACTGTTCAGTTATGGGCGAGTGGTGGAGTTTCTTATCAATGGGAACCATCATTTTCTGTAAATTCTCCTAATTCATCAATGACAACGGCAGCTCCAAATAATCCAACAGTTTATACTGTTTACATTACTGATGATTATGGTTGTGGTTCGACGGCGCAGGTGGTAATTGATCATTTTCCAGAGCCATTTGTTCAAGCGAGTCCTGATTATTATGGTTTTATTGGCGATCCAGTAAATCTATCTGCAAATGGAAGTAATCCTGGTGGGACTTACACATGGTCACCACCAAATGCGCTATCATGTGTTGAATGTCAAAATACGACTGCAAACCCTAATAAATCGACAGCTTACACTGTTACTTTTGTAGATGAAAATGGTTGTATTGCCAGAGATGAGGTTGAAATTCATTATGAAGGAATTATTTATGTGCCTAATTCATTTACTCCAGACGGAGATGGGAATAATGATAATTTCTTTGTTGTAGGAGGAAATGTCACAGATTTTCATTTGTTGATTTTTGACCGTTGGGGCGAGGTGATTTTTGAAAGTTTTGACTTGAATGGCGTTTGGGATGGAACCTATGGTGGGAAAGTTTGTAAGGACGGAACTTATGTATGGAAAATTGTTTATGAGGATACCGAAGGAAATAAAGAAAATTTGGTTGGTCATGTGAATTTGTTGAAGTAGGAAGCTAGAGGCAGGAGAATTGAGTCTGATTTGGTGCTTGTGCACTGCAATGGAGCACGGGCCTTAGTCGCTTTCCATAAGCTCAGTCACCACGACGGATGTTTTGGTAAGCTAAGCAGAACTTCAAACAAAGCGATGTTTCGCGGAATTTTTACCTCACCTGAATTGGAATTATCGCGGATTTCTTGCAATTGATGTTCGAATAGAATTTCGAACATCATCACACTTATTTTGATAGTAATCTCCGCACATTCCGTAGTTATTTAGGAAGTGACTTTAGTCTCGGATTAGAAGAACAAATTTGAAATTCCCTTGATTTAATATAGAGGCTCTTTAAAAATTTTGACTTCTAAAAGAGTTGTCTTAGCATATTTAGTCTTCTTTTTTTAATTTCAGGCAAAGGATAGATTTACATATTTCGTTCTTCATTTATCCGTTATTTCTCATTCAGATACCACTAAAATTCTTAGCTTTGTTAGAAACAAAAAGTAAGCAGATGTACGGAAAGTTAAAAGATCATTTAGCAAAAGAATTAGAAGAAATAAAAGATGATGGCGTTTACAAAAGAGAACGTGTCATTGTCACTCCACAAGGAGCTGCGGTAAAAGTAAAAAGTGGGGATGAAGTTGTTATTATGTGTGCCAATAACTATTTAGGATTATCATCTCATCCTGATGTTGTCCAAGCATCCAAAGATACACTAGATACTCACGGATTCGGAATGTCATCAGTGCGTTTTATTTGTGGAACACAGGATATTCACAAGGAGTTAGAAACCAAAATAGCTGAATTTTACGGAAAAGAAGATACAATCTTATATGCTGCTGCGTTTGATGCAAATGGTGGTGTTTTTGAGCCATTGTTTGGAGCAGAAGATGCAATTATTTCAGATGAATTGAATCACGCTTCGATTATTGATGGAGTTCGTTTGTGTAAAGCACAACGTTACCGTTACAAGCATAGTGACATGGCTGATTTGGAAGAGCAATTGAAGAAAGCGCAAGACCAGCGCCATAGAATAATCGTTACAGACGGAGTATTCTCAATGGATGGAGATTTCGCAAAAATGAATGAAATTTGTGATTTAGCGGATAAATATGATGCACTTGTAATGAGTGATGAATGTCATTCAGCTGGATTTATTGGAAAAACAGGTCGTGGAGTTCCAGAATATTATGACTGTATGGACCGTGTGGATATCATCACAGGAACATTAGGAAAAGCTTTAGGTGGAGCAATGGGAGGTTATACTGTTGCTAATCAAGAAGTGATTGATATGTTGCGTCAACGTTCTCGTCCATATTTATTCTCAAACTCTTTGGCGCCATCAATTGTTGGAGCATCATTAAAAGTTTTTGAGATTTTGAATTCTTCAACTGAGTTGAGAGATACTTTAGAAGAAAATACAACTTACTTCAAAAAAGCTATTCTAGAGGCAGGATTTGACATTGTGAAGGGAGACTCTCCAATTGTTCCAATTATGCTTTATGATGCAGCTTTATCTCAAAAGTTCGCAGACAAATTGTTAGACGAAGGAGTTTATGCAATAGGATTCTTTTATCCTGTTGTACCTAAAGAAAAAGCTAGAATTCGTACGCAAATTTCAGCGGGACATTCTAAAGCACAACTTGATAAAGCCATTGCTGCTTTCATCAAAGTAGGAAAAGAATTAAAAGTGATTGATTAATAGTTCGACATCCACGATACCTTCGATGAATTAGCTTGTCGACGGCAACAATCGCAAGAACACGGATATTGAATTGCTTGAATTTAAATAAAGGGTTTTAGATATTATTCTTAAGCAAGTTTAGAGAGAAAGGAAATTCTTCTATTGGCAAAATCATAGATTTTTCTAACGGTAGAATTTCTTTTTTTAGATTTACAATTTAACTTGACAATAACACTTTATTACTTCAAATCTCTTTATTTTTAGGCCATGAATAGAAGGACCATAAATGCTGTTATCATAATCGGAGTATTATCGATTATTAGTATTTTGATGGTTCAGGTTTTCTGGATAAACCGAACAATTAAGGCACAAAAAGATGCGTTAATTCTTCAAGAACGTCAGGACAGTTTAAATGTTCGACAGTTTGAAGAATCAGTTAGGGTTGCATTGCGTAATGCCGTTGAAGAAATAGGATCTCACCATGTAGATAGCTCATTTTTATATGGTGCAGTAAAACAAAAAAGTTCCAATTACTTTTTAGTGGATATCAACGAAAATTTACATCCTTATTATCTTGAACAGCTCTTAAAGCGCACTTTTTACGAACACAGTATAACCCAGAATTTTCAATATGGTATTTATGACTGTTACAATGACAGCATTGTTTATGGAAATTTAATTCGTTTTAGTAGAGATTCACTTTATGCTCCAGAAACGGATAGTTCTATTGGGGTTACATCACCAGCTTTAGAATGGAAAAGAGACGGTCATTACTTTACTGTTTTCTTTCCTGAAATATTATCTCAACCCAGTGATAAATTAAAGGTAGAAAGTTCTCCATGGCTATATGTTGCGTTTATAGTTGGAGTGCTCTTGATCTTTTTCGCTTTTTCGCTTTCGGTAATAATTAAGCAGAAAAGAACTTCAGAGGTGAAAGCAGATTTTGTAAATAATATGACGCATGAATTAAAAACACCGATTTCAACGATTGGTTTATCAAGTGAAATGTTAATGCAAAACGACTTTTCAAATGACCCCGAACGTTTAAAAAGATATGCCGAGGTAATTTACAAAGAAAATAAGCGTTTAGAAGAGCAAGTAGAGCGAGTTTTAAATATGGCTAAACTTGAGAGCAATGATCTTGAGCTTCGATTAGAGGAAGTAGATTTACATGAATTGATTGGAGAATTAGCTGAGAATTTTAGATTTAATCAGATTAAAAGCGGTGGAGAAATAAAGTTAGAATTGACTGCTTCAAATGCTATATTTAATGTTGATTTAGTGCACATCACCAATGTTATTTTGAATTTATTGGATAATGCTTCAAAATATTCTAAAGAAAATATCAAAGTAAAGGTCAGCTCTAAGAATAAAAATGGAGGTATAGAAATTAGTGTTCAAGACAATGGAATAGGAATAGAAAAAGAACAATTGAAGCAAGTTTTTGATCAATTTTATCGTGTGCCAACTGGAGATATGCATGATGTTAAGGGGTTTGGATTAGGCTTATTCTATGTGAAAATTATTATACATAAACATGGTGGGAAAATGAGTGTCCAAAGTAAAGCTGGGCAAGGAAGTACATTTTCATTTTGGATTCCCCCTCAAACAAATTAAATTAAGATGAAACCTAGGATATTATTAGTAGAAGATGACACAAATTTGGGGTTTGTAATTTCAGACCAATTGAAAATGGAAGGTTATGATGTAACTCTTGCTTCCGATGGAATGGATGGTTTCAAACGATTTAATGAGGAGACTTATGATTTATGCATTTTCGATGTTATGATGCCGAAAAAGGATGGATTTAGTTTGGCAATGGATGTGCGAAAAATAAATTTAACCATTCCTATTTTATTTCTTACAGCAAAGGCAATGACTGAGGATAAAATTAAAGGTTTTAACGCAGGTGGAGATGATTATTTAACTAAGCCATTCAGTTCAGAAGAATTGAAATTGAGAGTTAAGGCATTACTAAAACGAGTGAATATCCACGCAGGAAGTGAGAATGAAGAAAAAGTTCAAATTGGAGACTACACCTTTGATATTTCTAATTACATTTTAACCAATGGAAGTAGTGAAAAAAAATTAACTAAAAAAGAAGCACATATTTTAAAAATCTTATCTAAGTTTCAAAATCAAGTTGTTGCCAGAGAAATGGTATTAAATGCCGTTTGGGGAAAGAATGATTATTTTGTTGGAAGAAGTTTAGATGTATTTATTACAAAACTAAGAAAGTATGTGGCAGCCGATTCAAAAGTTGTCATTGAAAACATTCATGGAATTGGATTTAAGCTCACGGTAGAATCTGATGCTTAAGTATATTTTTCTTTTCTATACCTTTTGGTTGCTCACTTTATTATTTTAGGGAATACGAAATAACTTAAGGTAAGGTCAATGAAGTTAATTCAGAGACTCCAATTAGCTTTCCTTTTTGATTGAAGCTTTCTGTTCTCACAGCGCCAAATGTAGGAAGAAACCATGTGGTAGATTTTAGGGAGCGATTAATGAATCCACTTGTTACTATTGTATTTTGAGTGATTTTTAAACATTTCATACTACCAGCTTCTGTTTCAATGGTTTCTATTCCTTCTATTTTCCTATCTGTGATATTTAATTTTAGGTTCATAACGCTAACCCCTGAAGTTGACGCTGTAATTGTGGCTGTGGCATCTTCTAATTTAGCATTAACATCAAGTATAGATGGAAAATTGATATTGGTATTTTCCATTTCAACTTCCATGTTTTGTAGATTAGCTAAAATTTCTGTAGGTAAAAATTCGGTGAAATCCATTTGATAAGTACCATTTTCACAAACTATAGTAACCATTGATTCAGGAATAAATTCTTCTCCATCAGCATCAACTCCCGTTGTTTTCATAACCCAAATCATACCATTTGCAGTTGTTTCTTCACTTATTGATTCATATTTGTTGATTCCTGTAAGCCTTTCTTTTTTATCAAAATTGGATATTTCCCATTTAGTACCTTCCTTCAGGAGTTTGGAATTTTCACAATCTTGTGCGCTAACATTCATAAAGAAGAAAATTGTTACGATAATTGAGCCAAGTAATTTCATGATATTGAGTGTTTTAATTCGTTGTTTTACACAAACCTATAATATTTTAGTTTATTAGAGGAGGAATTGAAAAATAATTTAATTTTGTCGTGTGATTTATTATTGGGAAATACTTAGAAATTCCCCACAAATCCAAAAATAAAAATGGCTCCGTGGCGCAACTGAATGCTAAAAAACATTTAGTTTCACCCCGAATCCAAAAAAAAAATGGCTCCGTGGCGCAACTGAATAGCGCACTGGATTTCGGCTCCAGCGGTTGTGGGTTTGAATCCCTCCGGGGTCACTAAGAGTGAAAGCCTTCCCTTTAGGGAGGGCTTTTTTAAGTTATAAATCATCTGAAAGTTCCTTAGAGCTGTCAAAGATCTATAATCCTTGAGGGTTCGTGCAGAATAAATGCAAACTTGTCTTTGAAAATTTTCCGTTCCCAGAGAATAATTTCTGAATCATAATTGTGGGATATGGGTAAAAGAATATAAACCAAATAGGTCAACACTATTTAGGGAAGTACAAAGAAAACTACTCAAAACTCAATATTGCCTATTGATTTCTTTGTCAAAACTTCAGAATCAACTTTAAATTAAGCCTTCTTTGCGTTAGATAATTTGGAACAGCTAAATAGTTTCCTTGGGTGTCTTGAACCCATTGCTGTGAAAGGACATTGTTTATTCCTAAAAGATTGAAAACCTCGAAATTTAGTCGAATATCCGTGAATGGTCTAAAAATTTTCTTTCTGTCCTCTTTCTTTTCTTTATTGTAGAGGAAATCATAACCAAACCCTATGTCTACTCGGAAATATGGTTTTTGACGTAAGGTGTCTTTCCTTCGAATGTCGTCTGGTGGACCATATGGAAGTCTAGTTCCAAAGTTGAATCCTAATTGAGCTGTGAACTGCTCAATACCTGGCATCCTGTCTTGAATTAGTGTTGCAAATGTGAACCATTGATCTGTTGGTTTTGGGATAAAGCCTACAGAATTTAAAGCACTATCAACTGGTGTATCATTGAATGTAAAACCAGGGATGATTTCATCGCCATCTGAATTGAAATACGAATAGTAGTCGTCATTTTCAATATCCTCAATACTTCTCATTAATCCAATCTTAAAGAATGAGTAGGTTCCGTCGATAAATTCTCCGTGAATATTCAAATCAATCCCATAAGAATGTCCTACTGCGATGTTCTCAGCTAAGTAGCGAATTCTAACATTGTCAATTCCATAAGGGTTCACATCCCATAAATATTTGTAGTATGCTTCTCCAGTAAATTTGAAAGGCGAATTACGTTCCCACATTTCAAAGGCATAATCTACTCCGGCTACAAAATGAAAAGATTTCTGACTTTTGGTATCTGCGTTCACCGTTCCATCCATTCTTCTTAATTCACGGTAGAAAGGCGGTTGATAATACAGTCCTGAACTTAAATTATATCGAACAAAGCGCTTTTTTAAATCACCTTGACTATTGATATAATATTTTCTTGGATAATAACTTAATTTAGCGCGTGGTGTAACGTAAAATTCATTGTTGAACGCAGTATAACCACCTCTTAATCCCGCATTAAATGTAAACTGAGACCTTGATCTTTCAATGGTGTCATAATGCAGGTATTTTACTTTGTTTCCAAGAGAATCATAAGTCACCATTTTTATTTCAACAGGATAATTATCTATGTATTTATCAAATGATTGTGCGTATTGTGTAAATCCGCTTACTCTCCATGTTGTTAGAACATTATTGGCTTTTATCACTTCTTGAAATCCTATTTCGTCCGGGTTGTCATTGGGTAAGCTGTATCCAGCTGAGTCAATCATACTCCATTCACTCAATACATCGTAGAAATCTTCGTATTGTGCAGACCATCCCCAACTCAATTTTCCTTTTCTATTGTAATCTAGTCCATCTTCGGTTAGTTGCATAAATTGGTAACTTCCTTCGTGTCTTAAAGAATAAATTGTTGCTTGAAGTCTATTTCTCGAATGATCTAGAAAAGCTCCAATTCCAACGGTATTTATCGAATCACCAAATTCTTCTTTAGCAGGATCATTCTCTAATTCATTAATGAAATATTCTCCTAAAATGTCAAAAGTTTCTCTTTCGTCAGTATTGAAAATATTTGCGTAAATGGCTAAATCAGTTCTTTTATTTACCTCCCACTTTAGAGAAGTTGCTCCTGTCATGGTTTGAAAACGAGTTACTTCTTGTCCTTCAAAATATACTTTGAAACTTAATGGTTGACTAATGGTACCTAATTTTGTTTCTTGTGTTTGAGGAGCAAAACGATAATCATTTGAAGAGAAATGCCCCAAAACACTCCATATCAAATTCTCTTTTATATTATAATTTCCAACAAATTGAAAATCCATAAATCGTGGTTTGTAGGCACCTTTTACTGGCAAGGAATTCAAAACATAGCCTTGGTCTTGGTATCTTCCAGCAATCATGTAATTAAAACGGGGATTAACTTCATCTTCAATATGCACTGAAACGCCGAGTAAAGAAGCGTCAAATGAACCTCTAAATCCTGTTGGAGTTCTATAAGTAATATCCAAAACTGAACTCAATCGATCACCATAATTCGAAGTAAATCCTCCCGCACTAAATGCGATATTATCTACCAAGTTTGGATTGATAAAACTCATTCCTTCTTGCTGTCCACTTCTGGTTAAAAAAGGACGATAAATTTGAAATCCGTTTACATAAACAAGGTTTTCATCATAACTTCCACCACGAACATTGTAATTGTTTGTCAATTCATTATTGGATGATGCAGCTGTAGTAAGGACCAGATATCGTTCAACTCCACCATTTGGAGAAGGGATAGAGCCCATATCAATCATTGGTAAATCTCCAATGGTGTTGTCTCCACCTTTTCCTACGACGCTAATACCTGAGAAGTATTGAACATTCAGTTTTACTTTGTCAATTGTTACTGTTTGTCCTTCGAAAACATCAACAGTTCTTTCTTGAACTTCATCATCAAATTGAATAACTATTGTTTGTTTTCCATTAGGTACTTCAAATTCAAAATAACCATCAAGATTGGTTTCAGTGCGGACTTTCACGTCCTCTTTTAAATAAACTCTAATTTCAGGAAATCCTTTGTTTGTTTTATCTACAACCTTTCCAGTAATTGTTCCAGTTTGTGATATCCCATGAATTGCAATGGTTATAAATAAAAGTAAAATGGAAAAAATCCTCATAAAATGACCTTGTTTAATGCAATTAACGTGTTGGAATTGCAAATGGTATAATTACTTCAAAGTTTATAGTAATTCACTTATAATTTTATCCATTGAATAACCTTCTGCCTCAGCTTTATAATTACGTACAAGACGGTGACGAAGAATTGGTTTTGCAACTGCTTGAACATCTTCGATATCTGGCGCATATTTTCCTTTTAGAACGGCATGGCATTTCGCTCCAATAATTAAATATTGAGACGCTCTAGGTCCTGCTCCCCATGTGATAAAGTCTTTGGTTAACTTTGGTGCAGATGTATCGTTAATTCTTGTTTTACCAACTAGTTTTACAGCGTACTCCAAAACATTTTCTGCAACTGGAATTTCACGAATCAATGCTTGAAAACGCATGATTTCTTCACTGCTCATGATTTGATTAACCGTAACGTTTGTGTCTTGAGTTGTTGATCTCACAATGGCCATTTCTTCTTCAAAAGTTGGATAATCTACCCAAATGTTAAACATAAAACGGTCTAATTGTGCTTCTGGAAGAGGGTATGTACCTTCTTGTTCGATTGGATTTTGAGTTGCCAAAACAAAAAATGGTTTCGGTAAATCATATGTTTTTCCAGCTGCTGTAACATGACGTTCTTGCATTGCTTCCAACAAAGCTGATTGTGTTTTAGGAGGAGTTCTATTGATCTCATCGGCTAAAACAATATTGCTGAATAATGGTCCTTTTACAAATTGAAAAGCGCGATTTTCATTTAAGATTTCTGCACCAACAATGTCAGAAGGCATTAAATCTGGTGTAAATTGAATTCTGTTAAAGCTTAAACCTAAAGATTGAGCAATAGTGTTGACCAATAAAGTTTTTGCTAATCCAGGAACACCTACTAAAAGGCAATGACCACGAGAAAACATTGAAATTAAAACTTGATCAACAACTTCTTCTTGTCCAATAATAACCTTATGAATTTCCTTCTTAAGCGCTTTATATTTTTCAACCAGTTGATCTAATTCATTTACATTTGACATAGTGATAAGTGTTTTTTAACGCGTTTAGTTCCAAGAATAACGGAAGTTGCAAGATGAGTAATTTTCATCAAAACGAACATATGTTTTCCCAACTTTACTGTTAACCCATTCAGTGATTTTTTCTTCCTTCTTGCTGTTTTCTGCAGCTTTCTTAATGAAATTATAATCGTCTTTTAAATTGGCTGTATGTGGTTCTGTTCTGTTCTTAATTCTCACTACACGAACACCGTCTTTTCTAGTTTTCATATCAGTATACAACCCGGGGCTTGAAATTTCGCCTGTTTCTAATCCATTAACTAAACCAAAGATTTGAGGATCAATTTGATTAATATTTGAAACATCCCAATATTGATCTCCCGTATAAGGATTTGAAAGATTACCTTGATTTTGTTTGGTATCATCATCTTCGGAATATGCAATTACTGCTTGATCCCAAGTAATTTCATATTTCTTCAATTTTGCATAACATTCATCCATTAAAGTAGCAGCGTCTCTTAATTCTTGACGACCAACTTCTGGAGTTAATAGAATGTGTCTCACAGTATAATCATCACCTTTTCGAGAAAGCAATTCAATAATATGGTATCCATATTGTGTTTCAACTACATCTGATATTTGTCCAACTTCGAGTGCAAATGCTGCCGCTTCAAATGGTTTAACCATCATTCCACGTGTAGCCTCGATTTTACCACCTTCTTTAGCACTTCCTTGATCTTCTGAATGAATAGTTGCTACTGCCGAAAAGGAACGGTTTCCTGCTTCGAAATCTGCACGCCAACCATTCAATTTTTCAATAACATCATTTCTGCTGGATTGAGTGATTTTCGGATAAATAACAATTTGCTGAATAGCAATTTTTTCATTTATGTAAGGTAAACTGTCTTCAGGAATGGAATTGAAAAATGTCCTTACATCTTTTGGACTAACCTCTACATCAGTAATAATTTGACGTTCCATTTCCTGAGAAAGTAATCTGTCTCTAATTATTTCACGAAATTCTTCTTTAATTTGAGTGTAAGTTTTACCATAGAATTGTTCTAATTTCTCACGACTACCAATTTGTTGTTCTAAGGTACGCAAACGATTTTCCATTTCGGCATTGACCTGTGCATCTGACATTTCAATACTATCAATTTTAGATTGGTTTAGCAATAGATTCTGATAAAGTAATTCTTCTAAAATGGAACAATTTGTTTGGTCATTCACATCCATTCCTTCTCCTCTTAATTGAAGCTTTTGGGATTCAAGGTCAGAAAGTAAAATTGGAAGATCGCCAACCTGTGCAACGATTTCATCAATAATTTTTTCTGATGATGTAGAATTAGATAAAATTTGAGTATTTCCTAGAAAGGATAAACCAAAACTAATAATAACTGATAGGATACTTTTCTTTAACATCTTCTAATATTGTTTCTTTTGCTTTATTTCGTAAATCATTCACCCTTCTTTTAAGGATGTGTCTTTTAATTCCAGCTCTTTCAATCTCCATCGGTGAAGATATAGTTTTTGTTCTGAAATCGAGTACGTTTACGTAATGAGTCTCACCATTTTCTTTAAAAATCGCATTTCCACGATTTTTAACTAACTCTTCTTTTTTATTGGCGGAAATTGAAATCTCTCTTACTAAATCATCAAAATAAATCCAACGCTCTTTTTCAAAATAAAAGTTGGTCGCGTAAAGATTTGCAATTTTTTTTACTTCTGTGAGGTCTTTATCATTCTTTAACAAGTAGCTTTTGTCGATTTTCAATGCAGTAGCTAAAGTGTCCGGTATTTTAATATATAACGCCCTGACAATAAAGGATTCACTTTTATAATTTTCTCGATGTGAAGTGTAATAGCTTTGAATTTCTTCTTCACTAATTACAGAATCGAGATGTTGAGTAATAAAATTATTCTCTAATTCAAAAAGATTCAGTTGCATCAATTCATGTCTTACCCTTATTTCATGGGCTTTTTTTACATCTGGTGAAATATGCTCAATTTCTAATGCGATTTGTTGCTCTTGAATCCATTCTTCTATTGCCTTATCCTTGGACTCTTGTTCTGAAAGATCAGAATCTATAAGTTCCATACGATTTATCAATTCTGTTTCATACAAAATTTCATCACCTACTTGGCATATCTTTTCGTCTCCATTTCCTGAACAAGAAAATAAAAACAGAAGAAGGCTGCTCCATAGAACAACCTTCTCAATATGATATGTTTTGAACTTACTCACCAATAGAATATAATGCTTCGTTGTTCACTTTAATTGTGTGTTTTTCACTCAGTTCTCTCAACCAGTTTTCTTCTAAATATTCTTGATAAGACTGAATTACCGAACCTCTTGCTTCTTGCAATTTTTTAGGTCCTGCAGGAAGTTTTTCTTCAACAATAATAAGATAATATTTATCTCCTTCTTTAAAAATGTCGTTTGCGCCAGTGTTTAAAGTTCTGTTGGTCAATAAAGGATTTTCCGATTGAATGAATTTTCCTTTTTCTGCTTCTAGATTTAATTGAGAATCTGCATTTACTTTACTTAAAACATCATACATTGTTAATGTATCGATTTCATTTAGAAGTTGGGCCTCTAATAACATGTCCTTTTTACTTGAAGAATAAATAATTGCTTCTATGCGATCAGGCCATTGGTATTTACTTTGGTTTGATTCGAAATATGCTTTTAAACCAACTGTGTCTTTTATGGCTTTATCCCATACTTTGTCCTTCATTATTTCATACAATAAAACTCCATCATGATATTCTTGCAGTAAAGCTTTATAAGCTGGATATTTCATTTCCAAACTGTTTTTCTCATCGTTCATGATTTCAGCTGATTGCCATTCCTTGTACTTTTGATCTACAAATTTTTGAATTGGCATTTGTGTTGTAGACTTATTACTAGAAATGTAATTCATAAATGAAAGCATGTCATACTTCGTTTCATTGTATTTGAACATCCACTTGTTTTTCTTCAACTCAGGTGTTTCCCAGTTCTTTTTGAAAACTGTGCTGTCGATATTTTCATAAAACCAAGGTAATCTTTTACTTCCTTTATCTTTAAAAGAATTTTCTTCTTTCAATTTTGCGATAAAAGCTTTTTCCGATTGATTAGCTCTATCACCACGACTTAATTTTTGTTGCAGTTCAGGCTTTAAATCTTCTAACGAACCCAATGGGCTAAATTCATTTCTTTGAACGATATGAAAACCATAGTCTGTTTTGAAAGGGCGAGAGTAATCTCCATCATTTTTTAATGCAAATGCAGCGTCTTCAAATTCGGTTACCATTCTTTGATTAGTTCCTGAACCAAAAGCAGGAAGTTTACCTCCTTTGGATTTAGAACCTTGATCATCTGAATATAAACGAGCTAATTTTTCAAAAGAACCACCTTCTTCTAATTCTTTATAAATTTCGTTGATTTTCTTTTCGGCATTTGTAATGTCTTCTTCTTCTGCATCCTTATCTAAAAAAACCATAATGTGAGAAGCTGTAATTGTTCCTCTGGCTTCACGTTTGTCTGTTACCTTTATAAGGTGATATCCATAGCTTGATCTTGATGGCATAGAAACCTCACCAACTTTCAAGTTGTATGCAGCAGTTTCGAAAGGATAAACCATTTGGAAAGCTGTGAAATAACCTAAATCACCTTTATTTACTTTTGCAGAAGGATCTTCAGAACCTTCAACTGCTACTTTTCCGAAGTCTTCACCTTTTTCAATTCGGTTTTTTAAAGCAATCGCTTTGTTGTATGCTTTTAAAGTATCGGCAGGTGAAGCATCTGGTTTCACATTAATTAAAATGTGTGATGCTTTTATTTCATATTTCATTCTGTCATAAGCTTCATGAAGTAATTCACTTGACTTACTAGAATCAATTAAGTAGGGGTGAGATAATTGCTCTTTATAACCTTTTAACTCTCTTTTTAAAGATGGAATTGTATCGTATCCCAAAGCTTCAGCCTCAGCAACTTTTAATTTAAACTTTTTATAAAGTTCCATGTATTCATCCAAACTTTCTTTATCGTATTTTGGATTGTCATTGTTCTTTAAATAAACTTGTAGGAACTCACTTTGAGTTACAGGGTCACCATTGACAGTCATTACAACGACTTCACCATCCTTTTGACTCCATACGTTAATGGAAAATGCTAAAAAAGCGATGAGTGACACTAAAAAATTTTTCAAATACATAATTATAAATACTTTAATTTTAAAAACGTTTACGAAAATAATATTCTAATTAGGTGTTAAACACTTAACATCAAAAAATATTGTGTTCAGATTTTATTTGAAGCTGTAATTTGGAGCTTCTCTTGTAATTGCAACATCATGAGGATGTGATTCTGTCATTCCAGCATTAGTTATTCTTACAAATTCAGCACCCTGCAATGCTTCAATTGTAGCAGCACCACAATATCCCATTCCAGCTCTTAATCCACCAACAACTTGGTACACAACTTCTTCTAGGTTTCCTTTATAGGGCACGCGACCAGCGATTCCTTCAGGAACTAATTTCTTGCTGTCATCTTCTGTATCTTGGAAATAACGATCTTTTGAGCCTTTTTCCATTGCCTCAATTGAACCCATTCCACGGTAAGCTTTGAATTTTCTGCCTTGATAAATGATAGTATCCCCAGGTGATTCTTCTGTTCCTGCGAACATGGAACCAACCATTACTGTATCTGCTCCAGCTGCAATTGCTTTTACAATATCTCCAGTGTAGCGAATTCCACCATCTGCAATAACAGGAATTCCTGTTCCTTCAAGTGCTCTTGCTACGTCATTAATTGCTGTGATTTGTGGAACACCAACTCCTGCAATAATTCTTGTTGTACAAATTGAACCAGGTCCAATTCCTACTTTTACTGCATCAGCTCCAGCGTCAGCTAAATGTTTTGCCGCTTCTGCTGTGGCGATATTTCCAACGATAACGTCGATATCTTTATATTTTGCTTTTACAGCTTTCAATTTTTCGACAACTCCCATTGTGTGACCGTGAGCTGTATCAATAACAATTGCATCAACTCCAGCTTTTACTAGTGCGTCAACTCTATCAATGGTGTCCTCTGTTACACCAACTGCTGCAGCAACGCGCAAACGACCAAATTGATCTTTACAAGAATTAGGGTGTTGTTTTACTTTTATAATGTCACGGTAAGTAATTAAACCGATCAATTTATTGTCTTTATCTACAACCGGAAGTTTTTCAATTTTATGTTCTTGTAAAATTCCTTCAGCTGTTGTAAGGTCTGTTGAATCAGTTGTGACAACCACATTTTCACTGGTCATAACTTCTGTAATCGGCCTTTCCTTTACTTTTTCAAAACGTAAATCACGATTTGTAACTATTCCTTTAAGCACCTTGTTTTCATCAACGACAGGAATTCCACCGATTTTATTTTCTTTCATTAAAAGAAGTGCATCTTTAACCAATGCGTTTTCACGTAAAATAATTGGGTCGATGATCATTCCACTTTCTGAACGCTTTACTTTACGTACTTCTAAAGCTTGTAGCTCGATGCTCATGTTTTTGTGAATCACACCAATACCTCCAGTTTGAGCCATAGCAATTGCCATGCTTGATTCTGTTACGGTATCCATTGCTGCAGAAACGACTGGCGTATTTACAGTAATGTTTTTAGAGATTTTACTTTTAAGAATTACGTTTCGTGGAAGAACTTCTGAAAATGCTGGAACAAGAAGGATGTCATCAAATGTTAAACCTTCTCTTACTTTACTTATATCGCGGAATGCCATGTGAACCTATTTTTTATATGTAAATAAATTCACGCAAATGTACTAATATTTAAAAAAGAATAGACTTTTTTGATGTTTTTATGTTGATAAAATCTGTTAAACAGTCATTATTCTTATATTCGAACACTAAATTCGAAAAAACACATGCTTAGAAAGATCACTACAATTCTTTTTGTCACATTTTTATTTGCTGGACAAATGGCTTTTAGCCAAAATGTAATTTTTCCTGAAGTAGTTCTAAAAAATGTTCCTACTGACATTCAAGTTCAATCTGAAGTTGAATTAGAATATTTGATTTTAAATGGTGATACGCTAAACCTTAATAAAACTGGAGATAATTATGTGATGAATGTGGTTTTGGAAAATGATAACATTCAATTTGAAAACACAAATATTCAATTCGAAAAACCTTTGGTTATTCCCGGTTGGTTGTCCTTGTTACCTCCTTTAATTGCTATTATCTTGGCTTTAATTTTTAAAGAAGTTCTTTCTTCTTTATTCCTTGGGATCTTTATTGGTGCAGCAACAATTGGATTTTACGGAGGAGGAGTTTCAGGAATTTTTGCAGCTTTTTTTACTGTTTTAGATCATTATATTTTAGATGCCTTGCTCGATCCTGGACATGCTTCGGTGATTTTATTCTCCGTTATTATTGGTTCCATTGTCGCCATAATTTCCAAAAATGGAGGAATGCAAGGAGTTGTGAACCGATTAATAAAATTCGCTACGAATCGTAAATCAGGAATGTTAACGGCTTATTTCTTAGGGTTGGCCATCTTTTTCGATGATTATGCAAATACTTTGGTTGTAGGAAATACCATGCGACCTATTACAGACAAGTTGAAGATTTCTAGAGAAAAGTTAGCTTACATCGTCGATTCAACTGCAGCGCCAATTGCAGCCGTAGCATTTATTACAACTTGGATTGGTGCAGAGTTAACGTACATCAGCGATGGAATTTCTAAAATTGAAATGCAGCAAGGTGTTGTAATTGCAGAAAGTGCTTATGGGATTTTTATTAACTCTTTGGCGTATTCTTTTTATCCTGTTTTTACATTATTCTTCGTGTTTTTCTTACTCTATAAGCAACGTGATTTCGGTCCAATGTACAAAGCAGAAGTCAAAACAATTAAAGAAGGAATTACTGCGGATACGGTTACGAATCGTGAGTTGGAAGAGTTTAATCCTGTGAAAAACGCCAAAATTAAAGCCTACAATGCAATCATTCCAATTTTTATCGTGATTTCAGGAACCTTCCTAGGTTTGTTGGTGACAGGAATTTCCGCTTCAAATACCGAATTACTGGCAGCAGGAATAGATTTAAGTAATGGAACTTGGGCTGCGATTGGAACAGAAGGCGGAGATTCAGTTGGGTTCTTTAGAAAACTAGGAATCGTGATTGGAAATGCTGATTCCTATGTTGCATTGTTGTGGTCTTCTATGGCCGGATTAGCAGCAGCAATCGTTATGACCGTTTCTCAAAGAATTATGTCTTTGAAGGAAGCAATGGACGCAATGATTGTTGGAATAAATACCATGATGCCAGCAGTTGTAATTTTGATTCTTGCGTGGTCACTAGCTGGAGTAACTGAAAGTTTAAGTACAGCAGAATACCTGAAAGCCTTCTTTGGTTCCGATTTTTCACATGTTTGGGTAATTCCTGCATTAACGTTTGTATTGTCTGCATTTATTGCATTTTCAACCGGTTCTTCATGGAGTACAATGGCGTTAATGTACCCACTTGTGATTCCGTTATCTTTTGCTGTAGCGGCGGGAGATCCAAATTTCTCTGAAATGGCCATTTTGTACAATACTATTGCTTCAGTTTTAGCTGGTTCCGTGCTTGGTGACCATTGTTCGCCAATTTCAGATACCACAATCTTGAGTAGTTTAGCTACGTCTTGTGATCATATTCAACACGTGAGAACACAAATGCCGTATGCGCTGAGTGTAGGAGCAGTTGCGTTGTTTATTGGTGTGATTCCAACAGCATTTGGAGTTCCGAGTTTGGTGGCTTTTGGAGTTGGGATAGTGTTGTTGTACTTGATTGTGCATTTTGTGGGGAAGAAGGTGTAGAAAACTGCTTTTAAGGTTTTAATACAACCACGAGATGAATCGCGCGGTAGCAAGGATGGAGTATGAAAAGGAAAAGAAGTAGTGTGAGGTTTAATATTTTAGAATTAAAACTTGTTCTTCATGTACTTTCTGTGATTTTAATCCTATTACTAGCGAATTCAGTTAATCATGATGTTTCTTTAAGAAAGACCTTAGAAAGTGGTGAAGTTAAGGTGTTGAATTTTTCAACTTTAGAACAAGCTAAATGCAATCTGCGTAAAGTGTCTAATCGTCATTTAAAATTGAAGAATGATGATGGGGAACTTTATACTGTACTGATGAACAAGTTAAGTTGCCGAAATTACTCCGAGGATAAGATTATTGTGAAATGTAATGGGTTTGATTGTGTGGATTCCGGTTATGAGATAAATAGCGTACTTTTTTATATAAAAATTATCGGTGTAATTATTTTAATAATTGTAAATATATTACTGTTTTTTAATAGAATAAAGCTATGAGGAGAATAGTAAGTTGTTTGCTTTTTATTTGCTTGATAAGCTCTTGTGCAGATAATGAAAAGAAGCAATTGGAATGCTTGGATCGATTGTTATTAGAAGGGGCCAAAACAGAATTCGGGAAACAAGTTTTTGATAGTTTCAAAGATACTTTGTCTAGCTGGAAAAAGATAATGCCAAACGTATTAATTGAAAGATATAACTTTGTTCCAGATGGTTTAATAATTCCAGAAAATAAAAAACAAGGTGTTTTATTTCTTATAATGCAAAGAAAGTTAGCCAGTATTGGAGCTGACCATGTTAAAATGATAGTTTTTGAAGAGGTTAATGGTGGAGTCTCTTTCTATCACAAAGGTAGTTTGAACATGGTATTTTCAAATTATTTGGATGAAACTATTGAAGCCCCATTTAGAATTGACTCATTGAAGATGCTTTATAGAAAAACGGTTATAAAAAATTATCAAATACTTGATGAAGTCAGTTGTAAATTAAATTCAGAGTTTTATGAAGTATGGATAGATAATAACTATTTGGTTAAAAAGCATGAAGATTGGTTAGAAGACCCTAAACATTTTTAGAGTTGATGAGAGTTTTTTATAAAAGAAAATTTAATGAAAAATAAAGAATTCTTAAGCAAATCAGATAAAAAAAGTTTCATAATTATCGCTTTGTCAGCCATGATTCCATTTATGGTTTGCAGTTATTATGGGGTTAGTTTTGTAATCAAATTGATAGTAACTTCACTTTTAGGAATTCTAGGATTTGCATTTTCATGGTATTTAAATAACAATAAAACTTCGAAATAGTTTTTAAGTTAATCAAACATCCTTAAAACTTAAATTTGAAATGAAAAAAATATTTGGAGTTGAAAATTCTTTAAGATATTTCCTAATTTTTATTGGTCTGGTTCCTTTGTTATAATTGCAATCCAAATCAATTTAGAAGTAAAAACGTTTTATTCTTTGGGATATTTAGTCTACTTCTCTATCTATGGGTTGTTTCTATATTTCTACACTAAAATCAATTGCTTCGACTGTAATGTTTATGTCAAAGGAGGAAATGTAATTTTAACTAGGTTCTTAAGTGCTCCGATTAGTATAAGCAATATTGAAAATTTGAAAATTAGGAAAATTGTCATTTTATCATCGCTTTTAAAAGTATACAAATTAGAAGTTAATAGTCAGAAATATATCTTTAAAGCAAATATTCCTTTTGGATTTATAAGGAAGTTATTTCGCCAAGAAAGTATCGTTTTGGAATTAGAGAGGATGCTTAGTCAAGCTAGAAGAAGGTCAATAAACTGTGAAATGAAGAATTGAAATGAAAAATAAAAGCTTTGGACATTGTCTTGAAAAATTAGAATCGTATAAGATTGTTGGTGATCCAGAACAATGGATTCTTATGGAGAAAATGCAAAACATCTTTTCTATCGTTACCTCTGGATTAGAATTCGAGAAATATAATGAAAGATTTGAGCTTAATAATGCAAAAGAGGCTTTAAGTTTAGTTCCTAATGGGGATGCATTTATCGCTTGGGATAATTATGCCATACCACTTGTTAAATCAGACTTTTCAAACATTATTGAAAATATAGATGCTGTATCTAGCGTTTCTAGGGTGTATTACATTTTTGCAACTAATTTTAGTTGGCTTTTGGAACTTCATCATGATGGATCGAAAAGATTGGTTTTTGAAAATAAATGAATTTATTAATAGATAATCTTAAAAGAATGAAAGTTGTTTATGACAGAGCTAATGACTTGTATTTGGATGAAAAGGACAATGCTGCAATTCAATTAATTGAATCTGTTAATTGGTTAGAATCATTAGATTTACTTGTTTTGTATGGTCAGATTTTATTAAATCCCTCAAGAGGTAAGTCAAAAAAAGAAAAATTAATAAAGGGGATAGAAAGTCTTGAAAAAGCATTAGAAATGGGCTCAACTGATGCTGCCGAGGAACTAGGGGATTTATATTTTTATTCTGACCATTTAATAAAGCAAGATATTCCAAAAGCAATTTCATGTTGGGAAAAAGGTTATGGTTTAGGGTCTGTTCTTTGTGTAAATGAACTACTGAAATACTATAAAGATTACGATGAATTAAGCTATAATAAAATAATTGAACTAGCTACTTTTTTAACCAAAGATGACATTTTCAAAACAACAGGTTTTTTTAATCTTGGTAAAGTCTATATGAATACAAAGGTTGAAGTATTCAATGTCGAATTATCCTTGAAATATTATGGTAACGCGTGTGAGTTAGGGAGCGAAATAGCCTGTATGAAAATGATGGAATTGTACTATAATGGGAATGATTTTATTGCAAAAGACATTGCTAAAAGCTTTGAATATTGTAAAAAAGCTTCAAAATCTTCAGAAAATGGGTTTTTTGGAGAGGAAATAGAGTTTTGGATGAAAAAAATAGAGAAAGAATTAAAAATTGTAGATTTTTGAAGGTTACAAAATTGTTTTAAAAATCCTCCCTCTGTATCTCTCCCGATTTTTTCGGGACAGGCTCTCCAAAAAGGGAGAAATGCTTCGAACTATTTTCTAGGGATAAACTAAAGTTAATGAGCTAACCTAAATTATCCGTCTAAATAAAAAATCCGCGACTATCTGCGTTTCCGAAAACTTTCGGAACGGTGTTCCGTCATCCCATCTTGCCAACCTCCCAAACATTTCTCATTATTTTACCCCTCTCCTTATTCATAAATGAAGATTAATGTTAAGTTTGTTTATCAAATTTAAGAAGATATAATTCAAACCATGGAAACCTTATTACAACGACATATAGATTACGACCGTACAAATTTCACTGATGGTGAACTTGTTGATATATACAAACGCATTTTGAAACCTCGTCTTATTGAAGAAAAGATGTTGATTCTTTTACGTCAAGGGAAAATCTCAAAATGGTTTTCTGGTTGGGGACAAGAGGCAATAAGTGTTGGGACAACTTTAGCGATGCAAAAGGATGAGGTAATTCTTCCAATGCACAGGAACTTAGGTGTTTTCACAACACGTGATATTCCTTTGGAGCGACTTTTTGCTCAATTTCAAGGGAAAATGTCTGGTTTCACAAAAGGACGTGATCGTTCTTTCCACTTTGGAACAATGGATTATAATATCGTTGGAATGATTTCTCACTTAGGGCCACAATTAGGAATTGCTGATGGAATTGCACTAGCTTCTAATATCAAAAAAGAAGGGAAAGCAACTTTGGTATTTTCTGGAGATGGTGGAGCAAGTGAAGGAGATTTTCATGAAGCATTAAACGTTGCAGCGGTTTGGCAATTGCCAACGATTTTCACAATTGAGAATAACCAGTGGGGATTGTCAACTCCAAGTAATGAACAGTTCAGGTTTAAACAATTCGTAGATAAAGGAATAGGATATGGAATGGATGCTTTTCAAATCGATGGAAACAACATTTTGGAAGTAATTACTTCGGTAAAGCAAATCGCAGAATCTATCCGTGAGCGTCCAAGACCATTTTTATTGGAATGTTTGACTTTTAGAATGAGAGGTCATGAAGAAGCTTCGGGAACGAAATATTATCCTGAGGGAATTCAAGATGAATGGAGCAAAAAAGATCCTGTTGTTAATTATGAACTTTTCTTGAAAGAAGAAGGCTTATTGACAGATGAGATGATTGCTGATTTCTCTAAAGAGATAAAGGATGAAATTCAAAATGGTTTAGATGTCGCTGGAGCGGAACCTAAAATTATTCCAGATACAGAAACGGAAATTAAAGATTTATTCAAGGAGTACAATCAAGTTGTTGTGGCGCCAGAATCAGAAAATAAAAGTGAAAAACGATTGGTAGACGCCGTTTCTGACGGATTGAGACAATCTATGGAGCGCTTCCCAGAATTAGTATTAATGGGACAAGACATTGGCGATTATGGTGGTGTTTTTAAAGTTACAGAAGGCTTCGTAGAACAATTTGGAAAAGACCGTGTGAGAAATACACCTTTATGTGAATCCGCAATTATTGGAGCTGGACTTGGTTTATCAATTGCTGGAATGAAAGCAATGGTAGAAATGCAATTCTCCGATTTTGTGACAGTAGGTTTTAATCAAATCGTGAATAATCTAGCGAAATTACATTGGCGGTGGGGACAAAATGCTGATGTTGTGGTGAGAATGCCAACAGGTGCTGGAGTAGCAGCCGGACCATTCCATTCACAAAGTACGGAAGCTTGGTTTTTCCATACACCAGGATTAAAGATTGTTTATCCAGCATTTCCAGGAGACGCAAAAGGATTGTTGGCAGCAGCTATTGAAGATCCAAATCCTGTGTTGTTTTTCGAACATAAATTCCTTTATCGTAGTTTGAGAGAAGACATTTATGATGATTATTATACTACTGAAATAGGAAAAGCGGCAGTCTTGAAAAAAGGAACTGACGTAACGATTGTTACTTATGGTTTGGGAGTGCATTGGGCTTTGGAAACATTAGAAAATGACACTTCAATTTCTGCAGATTTAATAGATTTGAGAACTTTAGCGCCTTTAGACATGGAAACTGTCATTGAATCAGTGAAAAAGACAGGACGAGTTATTGTTTTACATGAAGATGTAGAGATTGGTGGAATAGGAGCGGAGATAGTTACTCAGATTAATGAAGCATGTTTCAAATATTTAGATGCGCCAATTCGAAGAGTGGCATCTTTAAATACGCCAATTCCTTTTGAAGCAGATTTAGAGAAAAACTTCTTACCAAATAAGCGTTTCGAAACAGTTTTAACTGAATTATTGAATTACTAAAACAAACCGATGGAAAAAGGAAATAAGCGTGTTATAAAAGGATGGATTTTTTATGACTGGGCAAATTCAGTTTATAATTTGGTGATATCCTCTGCAATATTTCCGGTTTTCTATACGAATGTTACAGAAAGCTATTATTTAAAAACAGTAGGCAGAGATAAGCTATTACCAGACGAAAACGTGATGGTTGAGTTTTTTGGATTCACATTATCGAATTCAGTATTGTTTTCTTATGTTTTAGCGGCTTCTTTTTTGTTGGTAAGTGTTTTATCTCCTTTACTTTCGGGTATAGCCGATGTTACGGGGAGTAAAAAGCGATTTTTGCAGTTTTTCTGTTATGTAGGTGCGCTTTCCAGTATTTCTTTATATTGGTTTGATCCTTCAAATATAGAATGGGGAATGTTGTCTATTTTTCTTGCCAGTATTGGTTTTTGGAACAGTTTGGTTTTCTATAATGCCTATCTTCCAGAAATAGCAGAGCCAAAAAATCACGATAATATCTCAGCAAGAGGATTTTCAATGGGCTATTTTGGAAGTATGATTTTATTGGTTTTATGTTTGGCAATGATCATGCTTGGAGATCCATCCTACACCAAATACAGTTTTATTTTGGTTGGATTATGGTGGATGGGATTTGCGCAATTTACTTTTCGAAGATTGCCACATAACGTTTATAAGCGTGATGTAAAATCAGGGTATATCTTTAAGGGGGTACAAGAATTAAAAGGAGTTTTCAAGGAATTTCGTCAAACCAAAAGGTTACAACGTTATTTGTTGTCCTTTTTCTTTTTTAATACAGGAGTTCAAACCGTAATGTTGATGGCTGTTGTTTTCGCCAAAAAAGAAATTGATTGGGGAGACGCTGGAGGAGATACAGGATTGATTATTGCTATTTTGTTAATACAAATTTTAGGAGCCGGAGGAGCATATTTAATGTCTTACATTTCTAGTTTAATTGGAAATTTAAAAACATTGATTTTTGTAGTGATTGGTTGGATGTTACTGTGTATTTGGGCATATTGGTTAGAATCTACAACTGAATTTTACTTTTTAGCTGCCGGAATTGGATTGGTTATGGGAGGAGTTCAAGCACTTTCTCGCTCTACATATTCTAAATTCTTACCTACTACTGAAGACCATACTTCTTACTTTTCGTTTTATGATGTGTCCGAAAAAATTGGAATTGTTTTAGGATTGTTCTTCTTCGGTTTGATGGAATATTTGACTGGAGATTTAAGGGCTTCTGTACTTTCAATTGTAGCATTTTTCGCTGTAGGATTGGTTTTATTGATTTTCGTTCCGAAAAAAGAAAGCGTGAAAGGAAGAAAGGTTTTGAGCGCTAGTAGATTGAGGAAGTTAGCGGAGAAAGAAAAATAATTACAAATTATCAATTACGAATTATTTAATTTTCCATTAGCAAGGAATAAGTTTTGGAATGTAATAAGGATGAAGTGAATAATTAATTTTTGAGTTTATTTTAGAAATAATGGAACAAACAATATCAAAAAGAATCACTTTAATTGTATTTCTGTTCGTATTTCAATTGTGTCAAGCTCAAAATATAGAAACTATCTATTTTCTTCCCGGTCAGGGTTCTGATCATCGAATTTTTGATTCTTTAGAAATGGATTCAAAATTAGGTATTTAGAATACGACACCATCAGTAAAAAAATATCTTTACAAGAATTAGCCAAGCAACTTTCTACTTCGATTGACACTACTGAAAATTTTGCTCTTATTGGTGTTTCGCTTGGAGGAATGTTGAGTGTAGAATTAAGTGAAGTTTTAAACCCTGAGAAAGTTGTTATTATTTCAAGTGCTAAAAACAGAAAGGAACTTCCGATAAGGTATAGATTTCAACGAGCAATTCCTTTGTTCGAGATTTTTCCAGCACGGTTAGTGTATTGGGGTGCGAAAACCTTACAGCCTATCGTGGAGCCTGACAGAAATACAAATGAAGAAACCTTCAAAAGTATGTTGGAAAGTAAAGATCCAAATTATTTAAAAAGAACAGCGAGAATGATTATTCGATGGAGGCGGAAGTCCAATTCTAAAGAAATCATTCACATACATGGAAGTAATGACCATACAATTCCAATTAGAAATGTGAAAAGTCCAAATTATTTTATTGAAAACGGTTCACATATGATGGTATTAACTAGGGCAAAAGAGATCAGTTCAATTTTGAATAAGATGTTGAGTAACTTAGAATGATTTCGCATCTTTTTACAAATTACGATTCTTAAAAAATGTTATCTAAATCCTCCTGTTTTTAGCCATAAACAATTCTTTTTGATTTTACTAATATCTTGTGTATAAGGTTTTTAATATATTGGATTGCTGTCCTATACATCTCCATTTTTAATAGTTAACGAATGTTATAAGTGGCCAAAATTTGTTATGAACGGTGAATTGAATTGATATTATGCAGTAAGTTTACCACTCTTTTAGGAGAGACTTATCATCTACTAAGCAAACAAATATTCACTGTTCAACACTTTAAAAAATGGTAGTTAAAAATTTAAAATCGTTAAATCCTAAGACAATTTTGTCATTAAAGGATTATGGAATTCTGCTAAATACTCTTCTTTTAATCGTAGGATCAGGTTTTGTACTCTACTTTTTTCAGGATCAATTTGAAGATTTTGGAGCGCTAAAATTTAATTCGACTTTTGGGAGTATTCTTTTTTACTTCACAATGCTCATTCTAGCATTCAAACTATATTTCTTCGCTTTCTTACTATTTCATTATTTGAAATATAAACCGATTGAATCTGTGAAAGATGATGAATTGCCAACCATTACACTTTTAGTTCCCGCCTACAATGAAGGTGCTTTTGTTTACGACACTTTACAAAGTATTGCGAAAAGTAATTATCCAAAAGAAAAAATCCAATTGATTGCCATTGATGATGGTAGTGTAGATGATACATGGGAATGGATGAAAAAAGCGAAAGCTGAGTTAGGTGATTTCTTGACAATTATTCAACAGCCTGAAAACAAAGGTAAAAGGCACGCACTTTACAGGGGTTTTAATTTAGGAACGGGAGATGTATTCGTTACAATTGATAGTGATTCATTAATCTATGTAAACACGCTAAGAAATCTTGTATCTCCTTTTGTTGTAGATAAAAAATGTGGTGCAGTTGCAGGAAACGTGAAAATTCAAAATGCAAATGATGCAATTATTCCAAAAATGTTAAACGTAAGTTTTGCTTTTAGTTTTGGATTTATTCGTGCCGCGCAAGGTCAAATGAAAAGTGTTTTGTGTACTCCTGGTGCTCTTTCGGCTTACCGCAAAGAAGCTGTAATGGGTTGTTTAGAAGAATGGATTGACCAAACTTTTATGGGTGTAAAAACTGACATCGGTGAAGACAGAGCCATGACGAATATGATCATGAAACAAGGATACAATACTTTGTTTCAGAGTAATGCACTTGTTGCAACAAACATTCCAGAAACGTATAGCGTGTTAAGAAAAATGTTTACTAGATGGGAAAGAAGTAATGTTCGTGAGAACATCATGATGTCAAAATTTGCGTTTAGTGATTTTAGAACTAATAATAAGCTAAACCCTAGAATTTTGTTGGTTAATCAGTGGTTGACAATCATAACTGCGTATCCAACTTTAATCTTAATGTTCTTAAGTTTGATCTTCTATCCTGTTCTTTTCCTAAGCACAACAATAATCAGTATTGCGCTATTTTCTTTAATTCCAGCAATATATTACGCTGTAAAAAGCAGTAAAAGAAATGCTTTATGGATTTTTAGTTACAATATATTTTATTTTTTCACTCTTTTCTGGATAACACCTTATGCGATTGTAACAGCAAGTAGAAGAGGATGGTTAACCAGAAGTCCAGTTGTTCAATAATGTAAATTTATTCCACAGTCATTATCCTAATTAGATATGACTGTGGTTTAAAAAAGCAATGTGTATATTGTGAAAGTAAAACTAAACAATGAAAGTACTAGGAATATCTTTAGAAGGAAGCACAGGAATTTTCAGTGGACTAGAAAAAACAGAATCAGGGATTTTTGAAATTTCAGATAAACTAAAGAAAGTTCAATTAAAAGAGCATTTGGATTCTAATGAGGTTCAGTCTATCCATGAAGGGATTCATTCTTTTTTAGAAAGAAATAATTTTGATCAAATCGCAATAATTAAAAGAGGTACGAAAGGAACTTTTGCAGCTTCACCTATCTCATTTAAAATTGAAGGATTGATTCAAATGTATCCTAAAGTGGAAATTGAGTTTATTGCTCCAGCTACTTTGCGCGCTTTTTATAAGAAGAATGAAAATACATTTTCACCAAAGTATGCTTATCAAAAGGCTTCAAATGATTTAGCTTTTTATCTGTTGGAAAGGACAACAAAATAATTACGAATTTGGAATTACAAATTACGAATGGTGTAAGGCGTGAGATTGGACTTAGGTAGGATGAAGGAACGCGGATGACGCGGATCTACGAGTGCGGATAAGCGCGGATTTTAGTTTTAAGTATGATGAAAATCTGCGAAAATCCGCGTTCCATTAAAGCATCCCACGTTAATAATAAAACCTCAAACATTAATTTTTATTCCGCATTCCATTACAGCGCAAATTTAAACAACTATTGAGTCTACTTTTTTTTATTCATAATTGAAATCTCTATTCTTATCTTTGCGCTCAAATTTATTTCAACCATGGATATTCATGACCTTGTAATTAGAGACAAAGAAGTAGTTTCTTTAGAAGACGTTTTTTTGAATCAAGAAAACCGAAAAAAAATTCAAACACTTATCAAAGAGTATAAGTATGTTGAAGAACTCACGAAATATAATCTGCCGGTTAACAACAAGGTGATGTTACAAGGGCATTCAGGATGTGGGAAAACTACAACAGCTAAGGCCATAGCAAATGCTTTAGGAAAAAAGATTTTGATTCTTAACTTGAGTAATATTATTTGTTCTAGAATAGGAGAAACTGCCCAAAACATTAAACTTGTTTTTGACAAGGCAGGTAGAGATAAGTCAGTGCTTTTTTTGGATGAATTTGATCAAATCGGAAAATCCAGAGATGACAGCGATAAAGATGTTGGAGAAATGAGAAGATTGGTAAATACAATTATTCAACTCATCGATTATTATCCAAAAAATGCGGTTTTAATTTGTGCTACTAATCACCCTGAAATTATAGATTCTGCTTTGATGCGAAGATTTCAATTGCGCATTGATTTTGATATGCCATCGGTTGAGGTTCTTGATACTTTCTATGATAAATTGCTTTCTACATTTCCTGAAGAAATGCGAATCATAGAAAGAAAGTATAATTTGTCGTTCGCAGAAGTCAAGGACTATGTGAATACGGAAGTGAAGTCACTTTTGATTTCAAAGTTGGAAGAGGGAATTTTATAAAACAATAAGTCATTAAAAAAGCCAACATATGAGTTGGATTTTTTAGTTTTTTCCTATAAAAGTTGATAGTATAATACTCAACTATTTATCCATGTTTTTGGCTTTCCCTAATCCTGAAATATTGGTGTTTATCTCTTTCGGATTTCCATAATATTCAAGATTTCCTATTCCTGATAATGAAATATCAATGTTTTCAGAAGCGTGAACCGAAATACTTCCTACACCTTCACATTTTACAGTTGTATTTTTTGATTTTAAGTCTTTACTGTCTATCTCGCCAACTCCTTCAGAATTAATAAATGTATTCACAGCAGTTCCCTTAACTTCAACCTTTCCAACACCTTTGGATATTAAGTTCATGGATGTAACATGAATTTCATTGATCTTTATTTCACCAACGCCATTGTTTTCAATGGTTAATTGGTTTCCTTTGAAATTGTTTTCCATAAAAAATGTACCAACACTATTGAAATCAACCAATGAAAGATGAGGTGAACCAACACGAATTGTTAGATCATTTTTCTTGCCAGAATAGTTGTCTTTGTTTTTTAATTCTATTGTAAGTTCGTCATCATCATTTGATATTTTAAGGTCTTCAATTAAGTTAGAACCACCGGTAACATGCATGTAGAAACTATCTGCTTGTTCGAAATAGACTTCACCAACGACTTCTAATTCTAAGTTAGAAAATTCTGATATAGGAAAGGTTTTAGAAATGTTTGGACCAGAATCGTAATTTGAACAAGATGTAAAAGTCAATATGGACAGTAAGCTGATAATGAATATAGAATTTTTCATGCCTTGAAGATACTAAGAAGTTTTTAATTTTGTATTATTGATTCAAAATTGGAAATTATCATTCCTTTATTATCCTTTCTTAATACTACTATGGAAAAAGCTACCCGTATATCATCAATTTTTGCACTGGTTCTAATATTAAATTCGTGTGCCTTTCACACAGGAGTGATGTCAGGAAACGCAGCTTTGAGTGATGCCAATTTTAAGGTGGTAGATTTCGCTATTGGAACATCTGAAACTTTCAAAGTTTTTGGATTGGGAGGAGTAGCGACTGATGCCCTAGTTTTGGAAGCTAAAAGGAATTTATATCACAATTATCCATTAACAGATGGGCAAGCTTTAGCAAATGTTTCTGTAGATTTTAAAAGATCATTCTTCTTAATTGTATCGAAAAATAAGGTTATGGTTTCTGCTGATGTAATTGATTTTAATGAAGGAGCTGTTGTTAAATCAAAAAACACTGATTTTTCAATTAGAGTAGATGAGAAAAGAGAAACACAACTTAACTTGACTAGTGAGGATGTTTATTATGAACGACATGGAGAATTGAAGCTTGGAAGAATTGTTGGGTTTGGAGAAACACAAGTTAAAGTTTTAGGACATAACAATAGAGGGCGCTTAGGAATAAACAGAGTGCCAATAAGTAAACTGTTTTTCCTAAATGAAAAAGATGCGATTTTGGAAACTAATTTTAAAATTGGTGATGAAGTAATTTATCTTGAGCATATCGTTGATAAGGATGGGGGTGTAATGGAAGTTAACCGCTTTGGAAATATTTTCGCTTTCGGTCAAAAAGAAGCTTTGATTGAATATGATCAAGAAGATGTTACTATGTTCTCAAAGATCAAATACAAAGATATAAGTTTAAAAGAATAATTACTCTTGCTGTTTTTTAGGGAGGTGTTATTCGAATTGTTATTTTTAGTGCACAATTACTAATCTTGAAGATTCTAAAATTTTAATTTAAATACTGCTATGAAATTATTCTTTCGCCTTTCGTTACTTTTTGTTCTGCCATTTTTATTTAATTCTTGTGCCTTTCATTCGGGTGTTATGGTAGGAAGTGCATCTTTGAGTGATGAAAATTTCACAGTGATAGATTATGCAATTGGAACCTCAAATACAACCCAAGTTTTTGGAATTGGAGGTATAGGAACGGATGCTCTAGTTTTAGAAGCAAAGAGAAATCTATATGAAAATTATCCCCTATCCAAAGGTCAAGCTCTAGCTAATGTAAGTGTAGATTTTAAGCGTTCTTATGTTATAATTGTTTCTAAGTTAAAAGTTGTTGTTTCTGCCGATATCGTAGATTTCAACGAAGACGCAGTCGTAAAAACAGATATTAATAAATACCCTATAGGATTAGTAAATGAGCCTCCTCGATTTTATGATGTTATAGATGAAATGGTTTTTCTTAAATACAGGGGAGAATATGTAAAAGGGAAAGTTGTTGGATTTGGTGAGTTTAAAGCTAAGGTTATGATGTCAAACAAGCGTGATAGATTTAGAATAAAAAGAATTTCTGTAAATAAAATGTTCTATGAAAATAATATCAAAGGCTTGGTCAATACTGATATTAAAGTTGGCGATGAAGATTACTACCGCGAAGCTGTCGTTAATGAGGAGACTTATAAAACAGAATTTGTGAAACACTATGTTAAAATAGTTGGATTAGGCCATGATTCTGCCTTAATACAATATGAAAAAGATGGAGTATTTAAACGTGTTGTTATGAGTTATAAAGACCTTAGCGTTAAAGAATAATATCTTTTCAAGAAGGATAGCTTTTGATTTTACTATATTAGATGTTTTTAAGAACACAATTCTTTTAGATAAAATGCAAGAAGAAAATACACCTCAAGAACAGCCAAATAATCCACTTCATGGAGTTAAATTGGCGACGATTTTAGAAACCTTGGTTGAACATTATGGATGGGAGGCTTTAGGTGATAGAATTAATATTAACTGTTTTCAAAACAATCCCACAGTAAAATCAAGTTTGAATTTCTTGAGAAAAACACCTTGGGCAAGAGATAAAGTGGAGCAGCTTTACTTGAAAAATTTGAAAAGATTTAAATAGTCAATTACGAATTGATTATTAAGAACAGCTTTTACAATCAGCGAAGTTATTAACGAATTTATCAATTCGTAAACCTATTCCAACAAAATAGATTCAGCTTTGTTATTTAAAAAGTATATAATCGAAAAAGCGCAATAAATCAATGAAAGTATCTCCACAAACTCCAATGGAATTTTCCAATGGTTCTACAATGAAAAATCGTTTCATGTTGGCCCCAATGACGAACACTCAAAGTAATGAGGATGGAACGCTTTCTGACAATGAATTCAAATGGTTGTCAATGCGAGCAGAAGGTCAATTTGGATTGGTGATGACTTGTGCTTCTCATGTTCAGAAAATCGGTCAAGGTTTTCCTGGTCAGCTCGGGATTTTTTCTGATTCACATATAGAAGGACATACGAAATTAGCTGCAGAAATTCAGTCGCACGGAAGTTTGGCGGTAGTTCAATTGCACCATGCAGGTATGCGAACTCCTTCCGAATTGATTGGTGAAGCACCAGTTTGTCCATCGGGTAATGAAGATACTGGAGCGAGAGAATTAACTATTGAAGAGGTTAATCAATTAAAATCTGACTTTATTGATGCTGCAATTCGTTCTAAGAAATCTGGTTACGATGGAGTGGAAGTACATGGAGCACACGGATATATTCTAACACAGTTCTTAAGTTCAGAAATCAATTTTAGAACTGATAAGTATGGTGGAAGTTTAGAAAATAGATCACGTTTACTTTTTGAAATTGTGAATGCAATCAGAGCAACTTGTGGAAAAGAGTTCTTGCTAGGAGTTAGACTTTCACCAGAAAGATTTGGAATGGATTTGCTTGAAGTGAAGCAAGTTTGTCAACGTTTTATAGATGAAGGAATTATCAATTTTCTTGATGTTTCACTTTGGGATGTTTTTAAAATGCCAGAAATTAAGGATTATCAAGAAAAATCTCTGCTTAGTCATTTCACAGAATTAGATTACAAGAATATCAAACTAACTGTGGCTGGGAAAATCATAAATGGATCAGATGTTCAAAAAGTATTGGATTCAGGAGTTGATTTTGTTTCAATAGGTAAATCTGGTATTTTACATCATGATTTCCCTCAAGGAGTAATGGAAAACCCAAATTTCGAATCAACAAAGACTCCAGTTTCAGCTGATTATTTAAAGAAAGAGGGATTAGGTGAGGATTTCATAAAATACATGAAGCGTTGGGAAGGTTTTGTTGAATAAGTGAATTACGCAATGTTGGTTGGTCATGGCAATTTTAAGTTTTTTCAAATATTAAATCCAACTGTCTCAATATTGTATTATATAATTTTTGTAATTTGCAAATTCGTAAATGATTAAAAATGAAAGATAAAGAATTTATTGTTTGGGAGGAATTGGTTGAAAAAACCAAGCTTGAAAACAACAAATTAATAAAGGATTTTCAAGTTTAGGAGATTATTTTATAAGAGTCGCTATATGGTCTACTGAAGCCACGATCAAAGAAAATATTTCTAGTTTTAGAAAATTCTATTCCTTTTTAAATGAACAGGGAAAAGTTCATCAAGCGGAAATGGATGAGATGAAAGAAATTATTAAAGAAGAAAAAGAAGAATGGTTTAGAAGGGTAAAGATGTTTTGAAAAAGTTTTTAATTCATTTATTCCTAGCTATCCTGAAGAGGAAATCCGTTCGCAATTATTTTTAATTTGATCCGGAGTTGGATTCGAAAATTCTATATTTAAATAATCCAACAACAATCGCTCCTCCTACACCATTACCAGTCAAAGTCAAGAGTAGAAACATCAAGTAGTCTGTGATTGAAATGGAGTCTGAATTTATAAAAGCACCAAAAACCTCGATATTTCCTACAATACTATGATGAAACCCAACAAAACCTATCGTTCCTGTAATCATTATTATAATTACAATTCGTGTTAAACTTTTTACTGTACTGTTAAGAAGCCATGTCAATAAGCCCATGAGCCAACCGGCTAAGATAGCACTTACAAAAAGTACCCAATAATCATGGTCAATGACATGAGTTCCTATTTTTACCATGGTTTCTTGATTGAATATTCCCAGCTTAGGAGCGAGTGGAGTGATGGCAAAAATGAAAATTATACCACCAATAATATTTCCGAAAATGACAATTCCCCAAAGTTTAAGCATTTCCCAAATACTTCTTTGACCATTTAAAACAGGTAAAGTTAGTACTGAAGTTTGTTCTGTAAAAAGAGCTGATTTTCCTAGAATTACCAATACAAATCCGACAGGATAAACAAATCCAAATAATCTATAAATAGCAAATTCACCCATCGTTCCTTCTAAGAGGAAATACAATGTGCTCACTAAAACATAACTAAATCCAATTTCTAAACCTGCTATGCAAGAACTTAAGAAAAGGGCTTTTTTCTTAATATTGAAAATTTCCTCGCCTTCGTGTATTACCCGACTGAGAATTTCCGTATATTTTTCTGATGCTGAAATTTCATCGGATTGTTTTTCTAAATTTTTCTGATGTTCTTCTTGTTGCTTTTTTTCTTCCTTCATTAAATGTTGTCTGTAGCACTAAAATAATAAAATTTACAAATTTCGGGCTTGAGAAATTTAGATAATACATTGAACGTCTTAGTCAAAACAAAAAAAGCTGACCTCGATTATTCGAGGTCAGCCTTCAATTCAAATACTTTTGAAATTAGTTTAAATATGTGGACTATTTTTTAAATTCTTTGATTGTCTTTTCGATGATCGCAACACATTCCATTAATTGCTCCTCATTGATTACTAAAGGAGGTGCGAAACGAATAATATTTCCATGTGTTGGTTTTGCTATCAATCCATTTTCCTTCATGGCCATACATAGATCCCATGCCGTTGTACTTTCTTCCGTATCGTTAATTAAAATAGCATTCAATAAACCTCTACCTCGTACTTTATTTACTAAATCTGTATCTTCAATCATTCGGTTCATTTCCTTGCGGAACAATTTCCCCATTTTATCTGCATTTGCTGCTAAGTTCTCATTGGCAATAACTTCCAGAGAAGCAATTGCAACTGCAGCAGCCAAAGGATTTCCTCCGAAGGTAGAACCATGTTGACCTGGTTGGATTACACCCATTATATCATCATTGGCCAAAACAGCAGATACTGGATAAACACCACCAGAAATTGCTTTACCTAAAACAACCATATCTGGTTTTACATTTTCATGATCACAAGCTAACATATTACCTGTACGTGCAATTCCAGTTTGAACTTCATCAGCGATAAATAAAACGTTTGCTTTTGTACACAATTCACGAACTTTAGCTAAATAACCTTCATCAGGAACAAAAACTCCTGCTTCCCCTTGTATGGGTTCAACTAAGAATCCAGCAACATTGTCTTGTTTTAAAGCTTCTTCCAAAGCAGCTGTATCGTTATAAGGGATTTTTATAAATCCTGGAGTGTAAGGTCCAAAGTTATCGCGTGCATTATCATCATTAGAGAATGAAATAATAGTTGTAGTTCTCCCATGAAAGTTGTTTTCGCAAACTATAATCTTCGCTTGGTTTTCCGGAATTCCGTTGCGCTCATATGCGTATTTTCTACAAATTTTAATTGCTGTTTCTACTGCTTCTGCACCAGAGTTCATTGCTAAAATTTTATCAAACCCAAAAGTTTCAGTTGCATATTTCTCAAAAGGGGCCAAAGCATCATTGTAGAAAGCACGAGATGTTAACGTCAATGTTTCTGCTTGTTTCTTTAAAGCTCCAATGATGTGAGGGTGGCAGTGACCTTGATTTACGGCAGAATAAGCAGAAAGAAAATCGTAATAATGTTTTCCTTCAACATCCCAAACGTGAACACCTTCTCCTTTAGCCAAAACAACTGGAAGTGGATGATAGTTATGAGCTCCATATTTCTCTTCCATTTTGATTATGTCTTCTGAAGATAGTTTTTCTGTTGTTGTATTCATATAATTTGTTTTTTGAAATTTATAAAATGTGTTATGTCTGTCAAAACACCAAGGCTCTTGCAAATATAGTTAATCAATACAGAATTAAAAAACTCAATTGTGAGTATTCAGTCTAAGATAAGAAGTATAGAGTATTTAACCAATAAGGACAAGGCTCTTTCCTAAACACTACCCTTTCTCAATGTTCCTTACTAGATGCCGAGTTAACGCACAAACACCCACTCGTCTTCATTTGATAAACTTTCGCTATAACTGTATCCATCCACATTGTATCCTTTCAAGTCCTCAACATTTTTATACTGATTTTGAATAATATCTCTGGTCATAGCTCCTCGTGCATGTTTAGCATACATCATAATGATCTTGAATTTATCTCCTTTTAAATCTTTAAAGACTGGAGTGATAATTCTTGCTTTCAGCACCTTTTTATCTACTGCTTTAAAATATTCGTTAGATGCTAGATTTACAATAACTTCATCTTCATTGGTTTCCTTATTTATAAATTCAGCCAATTTACTTCCCCAATATTCATATAGATTCTTTGTTTTTGGGGTAACATTCCAACTCGTCCCCATTTCTAATCGATAGGGATACATTAAATCTAGCGGTTTAAGAATACCATAAAGACCTGAGAGAATCATCAAATCTTTTTGTGCATTTTCGAAATCTTTAACTGAGAAAGTTGAAACATCTAATCCCTTATATGCTTCCCCTGTGAAAACTGTGACAGCTGGTTTAGAATTTTTATTTTCAGTTTCTGGTTTCTCCCATTCTTGATATCTAGTGTAATTCAAATCAGCCAAATTATCAGAAATATGCATGAGTTTACCCAATTTCTTTTTAGACATCTTTTGAAGTTTTTTTGCTAAGTAATCAGCATTTTCTATGAAATGTGATTTTCCTGTAAATGGAACTTCAATTTCTTGATTATAATCTAAGGATTTTGCAGGGGACAGTAAAATTTTCATTGAGCTTAAATTTGATTCTCAAAATTACAAAATTATCTCTGTCTTGTAATTCAATTTGTCATGGTTTTTTG
Organism: Brumimicrobium mesophilum; assembly: GCF_003025005.1. GTDB lineage: Bacteria > Bacteroidota > Bacteroidia > Flavobacteriales_D > Crocinitomicaceae > Brumimicrobium > Brumimicrobium mesophilum. The sequence goes on along the minus strand of NZ_PVSS01000010.1, from coordinate 29,462 downwards.
TCTGCTTAAACTGACATTTTATCAATAAATACTATGCTTCTATGACAGATTGTCCCCATAACCTTAATGGCAATGAATTTGCGTAATGGATTTCAGTTTAAAAATTGACTAAAATGGGAAGAAAAGACAGACAAGAAGCTGCTGAGCAAGAAAAGCATACAGCTGATGAAATAAATAATTCAGCCGAACAAGCTGTAGATACTCAAAATGAAAGCAATCAAGAAGAAGTTCCAGAATTATCTGTGGAAGAACAACTTGAGAATAAAATCACAGGTTTAAATGATAAATATTTACGCCTTTATTCTGACTTTGAGAATTTTAGGAAAAGGACAATCAAAGAAAAAGGAGATCTTATTTCAAATGCTAGTGAAGGTGTTGTAAAAGATATGCTTGCTGTATTGGATGATTTTGAACGTGCTATCGAAAACAATCAAACCTCTGATGATGCAGATGCAATCAAACAAGGTTTCCAATTGATATATAACAAATTCACAAATATTCTTGTAGCAAAAGGAGTGAAAGCTATGGATAGCAAAGGTCAGACTTTCGACATTGATCACCATGAAGCTATAACGAATATTCCTGCCGATAAAAAAATGAAAGGAAAGGTAGTAGATGTAGTTGAGAAAGGATATTTTTTAAATGACAAAGTACTACGATACGCTAAGGTCGTAGTAGGTCAATAAAAACAATTATGAGTCAAAAGAGAGATTATTATGAAGTATTAGGTGTTGGTCGAAACGCGACTGCACCTGAAATTAAAAAAGCATACCGTAAACTCGCCTTAAAGTATCATCCTGACAAGAATCCTGATGATTCAAAGGCAGAAGATAAATTTAAAGAAGCTGCAGAGGCTTATGAAGTTTTGGCAAACGACCAAAAAAAACAGAGATATGATCAATTTGGTCATGCTGGTGTTGACGGTTCTGCTGGAGGTGGCTTCGGTGGAGGAATGGATATGGACGACATATTCTCTCAATTTGGTGACATCTTCGGTGGAGGTGGCGGTGGATTTGGTGGCAGAAGAGGTGGCGGAAATGCACGACAACGAACTGCTAAAGGAACCAATCTACGTGTGAAAATTAAACTGACCTTGGATGAGGTAGCTGATGGCGTGAAAAAGAAAATTCGCGTAAATAAGTTAGTCAATGCTGATGGTGTTACTTTTAAAGAATGTAGCACTTGCCATGGTGCTGGTAGAGTTAATCGCGTAACACAAACTTTCCTTGGAGCAATGCAAACTGCAACGACATGTCCAAATTGTCAAGGAACAGGTAAAATTATTGATAAAAAACCTTCAGGAGCAGACAATCAAGGTTTGGAACGTAAGGAGGAAGTTATCGAATTGGATATTCCATCAGGAGTTGAAGATGGAATGCAACTTTCTGTGAGTGGAAAAGGAAATGCAGGTCCATTTGATGGAATTGCTGGAGATTTATTGGTTGTTATTGAAGTAAAAGAACACGAAGAATTACGCCGTGATGGACAGAATGTGCATTATGAGGCATTCATTAATTTTGCTGATGCAGCTTTAGGAGCTTCAATAGAAGTGCCAACAATAAAAAGTAGAGCAAGAATTAAAATTGAGCCTGGAACACAAAGTGGAAAAATGCTTCGATTGAAAGGTAAAGGTTTGCCAAGTGTTCAAAATTATGGAAACGGAGATCAATTTGTTCATATTAATATTTGGACTCCTCAGAGTCTTTCGAAAGAAGAGCAAGAAGCCATGGAGAAATTGCGTGAGAGTGAAAATTTTCAACCAAATCCAGATGGGAAAGAAAAAGGATTTTTTCAACGCGTGAAAGATATGTTTAGCAATTGATTTAGCATTTTATAATATAATTGAAACACCCATTCTTGATACAGGATGGGTGTTTTTCGTTACATGTTATTTTAATAAATGAAATCAACTTAGCCAATTTAAGGGAAAATCGTTTGCTTCTTACCAAACTGTTTACTAAAGTGTCTATTATATAGTATAAAACTTTTGAATTCTCTGATGTTTTAATACATTTATGAAAAATAGAATTTACATGAATGAGTTACAAAAAGGGTTTATGCGCAAAGCTATTGAGCTTTCAAGAGAAAGCATTTCAAATGGAGGAGGACCTTTTGGAGCTGTAATCGTAAAAGAGGGTAAAATAATTTCCTCAACTTCAAACAGTGTTACAATTGATAAGGACCCTACGGCGCATGCTGAAATTAACGCAATCCGTGCGGCTTGCAAGGCAATAGATTCGAATGAGCTGATAGGATGCGAAATTTATTCTTCATGCGAGCCTTGTCCTATGTGTTTGGGTGCAATTTACTGGTCAAGAATCGATAAGTTATACTTTGCTAATACTAAAAAAGACGCTGCGAATATTGGCTTTGATGATTCTTTTATATATGAAGAAATTGAAAAGCCAATAGAGCATAGAAGTATTAAAACGATTCAGTTTTTGGGAGATGAAGCAATAATTGCTTTTCAAGAATGGGATGAAAAGTTGGATAAAACTGAATATTAAATCCAATATTAAATTAATAGGATTACAATTTTAATGACAATCACTACTTAAAAAGTTAAATAAAATAGGTTTTAGAAATATCAAAATATTATATTTGATAGATAGAGTTAAATAGAAAAGGATTGGAATTGTTTTAATCCTAAAATGATAATTTAAAATAAAGGAGATGGCTGATAAGACCAAAAAATCTAGCATGTATGATAATGTCATGAAACAGTTCAATTATGCTGCAGATGTTATGGGGTTAGATAAAGGAATAAGAAAGATCTTAGCATCAACAAATAGTGAAATAAGTGTTCATTTTCCAGTAAAGATGGATGATGGTAGAATAGAGGTTTTTAATGGTTATCGCGTTCAGCATAACAATTCTTTGGGACCATATAAAGGAGGCTTGCGTTTCCACCCAACTGTTGATATTGATGTTGCAAGAGCTTTAGCAATTTGGATGACATGGAAATCATCACTTGTTGGTCTTCCTTATGGAGGAGGAAAAGGAGGAGTTACAATCGACCCAAGTTTATATTCAATGAATGAATTAGAACGAATTACAAGACGTTTTACTTATTCACTTGGTGAGAATATTGGTCCTGATGTAGATATTCCAGCTCCGGATGTAAACACAAATCCTCAAATTATGGCTTGGATAGCAGATACTTTTGCTTCTACTAAGTCACCTTCTACAAGAATGCTAAATTTGCATGTAGTTACGGGTAAACCTGTTGGTTCTGGAGGATTAAAAGGAAGAGATAGGGCAACTGGTTATGGAGTTGTGGCATCAATTAAATCTTGGGCTAAATTGAAAGGTATAGATCTTTCTGGTAAGAAATTTATTGTTCAAGGATTTGGAAACGTTGGGTTTTGGACCTCTCATTTCATGTTAGAATTAGGTGCTAAGTTAATTGCTGTTCAGGATGCTAGTGGAACTATTTTCAATGAAAATGGAATAGATACAGAAACACTTCATAATCACGTAGGAAATAATAAAGGAAACATAGCTGGTTTTTCAGATGCGGAAAAGATAGACAATGGTAAATTCTTCTCATTAGATTGTGATATAATTATACCTGCCGCATTAGGTAATCAAATTACTGGAGCAAATGCAAATGACATTAAAGCAAGTTTAATTGCAGAAGGAGCAAATGGCCCAATTGATTATGATGGTGAAAGGATTTTGTTAGATAGAGGTATAGATATTATTCCAGATATTTTATGTAACGCTGGAGGAGTGACAGGAAGTTACTATGAATGGTTGCAAAATAAAAGAAGTGAAGACTATAATATCGCCACAGTGCTTAAAATGATTGATGAAAAATTGAGTGAAGCTTTTGAAAGAACAGTAAATACAGCAAATAAATATAATACTGACTGGAGAACTGGAGCTTACATTGCCGCACTTGAAAGAATTGAGCAAACTTATATGGAAAGAGGAGTATTCCCTTAAAATTTTCAACTATGATCAATATTGGAATTGTTAAAGGAGATGTATGTAGTACACTTGCAATGCCTTCACCTGAAGATATGCGAGCTTTAAGTAAACTGGTAGATGTATTCATTCAGTCAAATGCTGGAATAGAATGTGGATATAGTGATAATGAATATGCATTGGAAGGTTGTTTTATTCGTGACAAAAGTGATGATGTAATTCAATCTGCAGACTTAATTCTTTTTCAAAATCCTATTACGTCTCCTTTAAATCCAATAGGTAAAAAGGTAATAATAGCCAATATTGATTTTTTAACTGATAGAGAGCAGCTTAAGCTTTTTATGCATAAAAATATTGATTTGTATAGTTTTGATGTGATTTATGAAAGTGACATCATGGGTGATTTTAAGGATAAATTTATGAATTTTGTTCGCTTTCATTTAGGTGATCCCATCCAGTCAGAATATATATCGCTTTTTGCGAAGTCAAAGATTTTATCAAAAGGGGAAGTTGTTCAAAAGGACATCGGTTAGAACAAACTGTTAGTATAAATATAAAATGCGCAATATTTCGAATGTTGCGCATTTTTGTCTTATAAATTTCATGATTTTGAATCGGCTGGTCTATTCGTTTTTTTTCACAATTACAAAAATATCTTCATTGTCACGTTTAAATAGCTTTTGTTCTCTTGCGAAAATTTCTAATGCGTCTGTATCATCAAGTTGATCAAGAGTCGTTTTTGTTTCAATGAATTTTTCCTGAAGATCTTCCTTTTCATTTTCTAACTTATTGAGTTTTATTTCTTGACGGATAATATTGAAAACATCAACATCATCTAAAAACAAAACATAGACAGAAAATACTACTAATGTAATAACATATTTGTTTTTAAAGTGCTTCAGTCTTTTCATTTACCACAAAAGTAAATATAAATTGGTGATTTTTTATTTGCCTTCCTAGGATTTATAATAGTTGGATTGTTGATAAAAGATAAACTTTTCTTTGGTGTATTGCTTTTGTTAATCGCTTTTCTATTTTTTTTTGGGTAAAAAAAAGTCCAAAATTTAAATTTTGGACTTTTAGACAGTATTTTTTCTATAGTATTATCCCATAAATGGATATTTATGGTCAGTTGCAGGAACAAATGTTTCTTTAACTGTACGTGCAGAAACCCAACGTAATAAATTAAGTTTGGCACCAGCCTTATCATTTGTACCAGATCCACGAGCTCCGCCAAAAGGTTGTTGACCTACTACAGCTCCAGTTGGTTTGTCGTTAATATAGAAGTTTCCTGCAGAGTTTTCTAATCTTCGTAAAGCATGGCTAATTGCATAACGATCTTGACTAATAATTGAACCTGTTAATGCATACTCCGATGTTTCATCAACCAAAGTTAAGGTTTCATCAAATTTATTTTCGTCGTAAACATATATTGTAATCACAGGACCAAAGATTTCTTCAACCATTGATTTGAATTTAGGATCCGTAGTTACTATAATCGTAGGATCAATAAAGTATCCCTTTGATTTGTCATAATTACCACCTACAATGATTTCAGCATCTTTACTTTCTTTTGCATAATCGATATAAGCTGTAATGCTATCAAAAGCTTTCTCATTAATAACTGCTGTAACGAAGTTTTTTGGATTTTCCGGAGAACCTATTTTGAATGAATTCACTTGTTCTACAACGTTTTTCTTGACGTCATCCCAAAGATTATTAGGAATATATGCACGAGATGCTGCTGAACATTTTTGTCCTTGGAATTCGAAAGCACCACGAGCAATTGCTGTAGCTACCATATCTGGTTTTGAAGAAGGGTGAACCATGATGAAATCTTTTCCTCCTGTCTCACCAACAATTCTCGGGTAAGATTTATAATTTTCGATGTTATTGGCAATAGTTTTCCATAAAGTACGGAATACACCTGTTGAACCCGTAAAATGAAGTCCTGAGAAGTCTTTATGTTTGAATACAACATCACTGATGTTTGCACCTCCTGTTGTAACCATATTAATTACTCCATCTGGCACACCTGCCTCTTTGAAAATCTCCATTAAAACATTAGCTGAATATATTTGAGTTTCGGCAGGCTTCCAAACCACAACGTTTCCTAACATTGCAGGTGCTGAAGGAAGATTAGCAGCAATTGCAGTGAAATTAAAAGGAGTAATTGCCAATACGAAACCTTCCAAAGAACGCCATTCTAATCTGTTCCACACACCAGGAGAAGATTCAGGTTGTTCAGCATAAATCTCAGACATATATTGTACATTAAATCTGAAGAAATCAGCGGTTTCACAAGCTGCGTCAATTTCTGTTTGATAAACATTTTTTGATTGACCTAGCATGGTTGCAGCATTAATTTTATCACGATATGGACCTGAAATTAAATCTGCAGCCTTCAAAAAAATACTAGCTCTTTCTTCCCATGGTAAGTTAGACCATTTCTCTTTTGCGGCCATTGCCGCATCGATTGCTTGGGAAACATGTTCTTTTTCACCATAGTTATAATGACCTAAAACTTTTTTATGATCATGAGGTGAAGTTAAAACTCTTTTGTCTGTAGTCGTAACTTCTTTGTTCCCAATATACATTGGAACATCAATCGGTTCCTGATTGTACATCTCTTTATATTTCCCTAGTAAAGAATTTACTTCCGGAGAATTTGGTTCATATGAGTTGACAGCTTCATTAATCGCTACCGGTACTTTGAAATGCGCGTTTGCCATAATAAGATTCTTTTTAAAATTCAGACAAAAATAACCAATCATAAGGTCATATCAAAGTAAAAGTATTATGCTTAATATTAGTCTAAACATTCTTTATGATATTTAATAAATGCTCTTATCTTTATAATAATTAGCTAATTGGTTTTTAGTAATTAGACCAATTCAATCGTATTTAAATTTTAGTTACACTATGTATATTTTATGAAAATTCTCAAATCTGTATTCATTCTTATTTTTCTTTTAACCATTAATAAGGTAATTGGTCAAAAAGATATTCATGAAAAGCTTGTGGCATATGAAACAGCAACGTTAGAGGAGAAAATGGCTTTGTTTTTTTATTTTGCTCCCATTTTTGATCTGGAAAAGAAAGATAGTATTCTTTATTATGTAAATGATCTGACTACTGAGGGGGTAAGGAGTAATAGTCAAGAAGCCATTGCATTATCAAATTATGGAATTGCTACATATTTAATGAACGCTTCGCTTTTCGAAGAAGCTGATGCTAAATTGACTAGGGCAGAAAATTATTATCTCAATATTCATAACGATACAATGCTTGCAATGGTTTATATTGACCTTGGAAATTCAGCTTTTCTACAAGGTAATATTTCTAAAGCAGAAGTTTATTACAACAAATCTTCGGCTTACGCCATCAATTCCGAAGATATAAGGTTTGAGTTATTGTCAATATTTAATTTATCTCGTATTAATTTGTATCGTGGTAAATATGATATTGCTAAAGAAATGATTGAAAAATATATAAATTATTTTTCAATAGAAGAAGATTTAGGTAAGCTAACTTCAGCCTTTGGTTTGATGGGACAGTTGTATTTAGCTCAAAATGATATTGATTCGTCAAGAAACTATTTTACTAAAAGTATGGAGACTGGTATGGCAGCAAACGATCTTCGCGCTATATCAAACGGATATACTAACCTGGCTATAGCCGAATATATATCAGAAAACACTGTAAAATCTGAACAATATTTTAGGGTAGCACTGAATTATCGGATTAAAGAGGGAAACAAGTATTATGTTGCTGAGGGATATTATAATTTAGGGGATTTTTATTTTGGAATTGGTGAGCTTGATTCTGCAATAGTTAATCATTCTATATCCTTGAAAATAGCTGAGGAATCTAATAATTTAATTGGTCAAAAAGATGCGTTAACTGAGATTGCTATTTTACACGACTCATTAAATAATCTTGAAGATCAAATCTCTGCTTTAAATAAGATTATTTTAGTTCAAGAAAAATTAGCAAAGAACCAAAGTTATAAGGAAATAAACGCACTTAAATCAAGCTATTCTCAATCTGAAAAGGAGTATCTAAATTCTTTTGGTACAAGAGAGGATGATCTTCAAGAAACGGTTTTTGACTATGAAAGTGTTTTTAGAAAATGGGCTTGGATGATTGTTATGAGCATAATGTTATTATCGGGAATTATTTATGTTTTCCGACGTTATCAGAAATTTAAAAGCTAATTAAAATGTTTCATTTATTTTGAATAACTCCCATAAACATGAGCAAATCATAAGAAAAGTGAGCCGCTACGCAAAACCAAAGGCCAAACAACTCATAAGTAAACGAAAGAATTAATATAAAAGGTAGTAATAAAACCCCCAACATACTTTTTTTCCATGATTTAGGATTGAAATAACCATGTACAGCAATAAATAAAAATGATGTAAACCATGGACCTAGCCATGTTTGAATTCCCGCGCGAAAAAGAATTTCTTCACCAAACCCAGCACAAAATGACATGAAAATTATATCCAACCAATTTAATTTTAAGCTCTTCAGCATTCTTATTTGTGGTGTTGACATTTCTTCAAAAACTGGTAATTGGGAAACAGCAATTACAAAAAAACCGTACATGAACCCAAATTCTAACCCTATTAAAGTCATAGGACTAAAAACATGGTCAAACTCAAATACAGAAATGAGCTCAATTTCATCAAAAAAATATAACAATGTCAACCCAATTGCTGGAAATAGAATTAGAGTAATCCAGCTTAATATATGGAATTGAACCTTAGGACGCATAGTTTTATTACTTTTGCCTAAAAATAATTAAAAGCATGAAAGAGTTAATTTTTAATTGGATTAAAAGCTTGTATTCTATCAACAAATTAGCACCGATTGAAGAATTATTAAGCAATTCAGAATTTCAAAATCATGAATTTTTATGGATGTTGGGATTACTTTCTGGAATGGCTGTTTTGTCTATTTTAATTTGGTTTTTAACTAAAGAAGTGCTTCTTGTTGTAATAAAATCAATAGCACTTAGAAGTAAAACAAAACTAGATGATTTATTGGTAGAGAAAAAATTCTTCAATGCAATTGCCCATATTCTTCCGTTATTATTTATGGATTATTTGTTTTCAATTGTATTCTTTTCATTTCCTAACGCTTTGGAATTTACAATTAGATTCAATGATTTCTTGATTGTCTTGGTGATTTTAGTAAGTATTCGCAGATTTTTAAATGCAGTTAGAGTTGTTTTAGAAGATAAGCCTTATTTTTCTGATAAACCTATTGGTGCTTATGTTCAAACAGTAAAATTGATTATCTCGATTATTTTTGTAATAATTTTGCTTTCAGTTATTACCAATAAATCTCCATTGGTTTTCTTAACATCTTTGGGGGCAATGACAGCTATTTTGCTCTTAGTATTCAAAGATACTATTCTTGGATTTGTAGGAAGTATTCAAATTTCAGCTAATGATATGCTTCGAATTGGTGACTGGGTGACTATGGAAAAGTTTGGGGCGGATGGAGATGTTGTTGAAATTAACCTAACTACAGTTAAAGTTCAAAATTTTGACAAGACCATTACCACAATTCCAACCTATAGTTTTATTTCTGATAGTTTCAAAAACTGGAGAGGAATGGCAAATTCAGGGGGAAGAAGAATTAAACGATCTTTAAACGTTAAAATTGAATCTATAAAATTTGCTGATGATGCCTTGATTGAAAGGCTGTCCAAAGTGAAACTATTATCTGAATTCATTAAAGAACAAGAGCGAGATGTTGAAGAGTATAATAAAGAACATGGACTTTTGGATGAATATCAAATTAATGCACGTCGTTCAACTAATGTTGGTTTATTTAGGAGATATGTTGAATATTACTTGAAGAATAATATAGATTTGAATCAAGAAATGTCTTTGATGGTGCGTCAACTTCAGCCAGAAACCAAAGGCTTGCCAATAGAATTATATTGTTTTTCTAAAACTAAAGTTTGGGCCGAATATGAAGTTGTTATGGCCGATATTTTCGACCATTTATTCGCTATTGTGGATAGGTTTGAATTACAGCTTCACCAAGAAGTTACAGGTTCAGATCTGAGATCACTCAAAGTACTTAATGAAGATAACCTTAATCAGTAAATTACATTTTCTGAATAACAAAATCTGTACGACGGTTCTTTCGCTTGTTCTCTTCACTTGTATTAGGAACTTTTGGTAGCGATTGGCCATATCCCTTAGCAGATAAACGAGATTTTTCAATTCCATTTGAAACAAGGAAGTCCATCACCTTTTGAGCTCTTCTTTCTGAAAGGTTTAAGTTATTTCCTGCGTTACCTTCATTATCTGTATGCCCCTGAATTAATATAGAAAATTCTTCATTTTCATGTAAAAATCGTACAAATTGTTTTAAAATGAATTTCGCTCGGTCTGAAAGTTCAGCAGATGCAGTGTTGTATAATATATCATTTATCGTATATGGTTCCCCAACTGAAATTTTCCGAACATCCATGTTTTTAGAACGAATTGTTTTTCCTTTTGCTAATTCCTCCTTCGTGATGATTTGAGAGTCGAAAGCATGTCCTTCTTTTTTGACATTTATCATTACGTCTTCTTGGTCTTCAGCCTTAATTATTGCTGCGTACTTTCCATCATTACCGTTGACTTTTATTTTTTCAACCTCGTCAGAGTTGGAGTAGGCAATTTCTATTTCAACATCTTTAATTGGTGTGTTTTCTGTGTTGTTCAATTGTCCCTTTACCACAATAACTGCTTTTGGACGTGCTTCTTCATACAATTCGAAAGAATAAATGTCCCAAATTCCTTTTTGACGTGATGAGAAAAAGGCATTTTTACCATCAATGGATACAAATAACCCAATTTCGTCTCCTTCCGTATTGATAGGATAACCGATGTTTTTTGGTTTTGACCATCCTCCATTGTCTTGTTTTCTCATGTAAAAAATATCTGTACCTCCCAGTCCTTTCCTTTCTTGATTTACACTTGAAACAAAATAAAAAGTTTCACTATCTTGATGGAAGAAAGGACTTTTATCTTTACCTGGAGTATTTATTTCTGTAAAGGGTTGTGCAGGCCCCCATGAACCGTCAGATAATCGTTGTGAAAAGAATATATCGTCGTTTTCCGTACTTGAACGAATAGCCGTAAAATATAAAGTTTTACCATTAGCAGACATTGTCGGTTGTCCTTCCCAACCATCAATTGTGTTAATTCCGTCTCCTAAATTTTCTAATTCTGACCAAACATAATCATTGCCACCTTCACCTGTTCTTTCATAATAAGTAACATATAAGTCGCAATTTCTGTATGTTTGATTTTTTACATTTTCATCTCTACAAGCGCAAATTATCATTTCTTTGTTATCCACTGATAAGGTTGCAGCACCATAACTGTCAAAATAACCATCATTAAAGGGTGGACTCAAAGGATTTCCTCGATCGAATGGGAATGAAGGGTCTTTTCTTTTTGACCAAGTAAACTCTTCTCTGATACTCGAAACGATATCTCCTTTTGCCGTTCTATCTACACGTCTAGTATAGAAAATCAATTCATTATCAGGTGATATCATTGGGAAGTACTCATCTTGTGATGTACTCACATTCTTTACTTTAATTGGAGAAAATGGAACTTCTTCTTCCAAAAAAGATTGCTCCTCCTTGAATTTTGATAAAACTTCAGCAATATCTTTTAGCCTTTTTTCATGATCATTAGAATAACGGCTTACTTCATCATGCTCAAAAGATTGTAATTTTCTAAAATAATCATTTGCTTCTTTATTCTTTGAGAAAGTATAATTAATAACTCCTAAATAATAGTAGCAATTTGAATGATAATCTGAACACCTGTCAATTGTTTGTTTAAATAGTTTTTCAGCAACATTCATGTAAGTATCTCCACGTTTAGGATCGGGGTCTTTTTCATAAATATCCAAGCCTTTATTGTAGGCATACATGGCAAATTCATAATAGGCCATGGCATTATCAGGTTCGGCATCCATAGCCTCTCTAAAAAGTTTAGACGCTTCTGGTGGAGCTTGTTGTTTTGCTTTTTCAATAAGTTTTAATATCTTCTTACTGGGAGGCAAGCAAGCTTCATCCTCTTCTTGAGAAAAAATAATTGCAGGTGCTAAGAAAAGAAAAATGAAAAGTGGATATAGTTTATTCATATGATTGTTCTATAATAAGAAGTGCGAAATATACGTTTTTTTATAACGCTTTTAACCAGCAAATGTTACACTATTAATCAAAAAAAGCGCCACTTTTAAATGACGCTTAATTTGGGGCTGGTAAATAACAGTTACAGCTATTGATGTATGTTTTGTAAATCCTTTTCTTATTGAATCACGATTTTTTGAGTATTCGTTCTGTATTGGCTTGAACCATGGATAAAATAAACTCCTTTGTTTAAGTCTAATGATATAGACTTGTTTATTTCGTTAAGAACAAATTGTTTAATTTGTTGCCCGGTGTTGTTGTAGATTTTGACCTCCATATCATTACTACCTGTGAATTCAATGTTGATAATGCCATTGCTTGGATTCGGAAATAGATTAAAACTAATTTCTTCCTTTGTTAGGCCTAAAGTCTCCTCATTTATTACACCAATTCCATTTAAATCAAAACCTGCTGAGCCGTATGGAGTAGGGAATGGGTCATTGATTTTGTTACCATATGAATCTTTCGTCCCATGTTCGTCGATAGAACCTACAACATCTATGATTTTAACATGGGTGATTGAATTAACATTTAAACCTATACTGTCTTTTAATTCTTCTAAATCAAATGGTGTACCGTAGCCTACTTTATATTTTCCTGCTAAGTTATAAAGGTAGGTTGGGTCTAAAAATCCGAAACCACCAATAGAATTTTCAGTTTGTGTCTCGGAATGTGAAGGAAACCTAAAATAATTTATGCCATCAGAACTGACCTCAACATGTGCTAATTCTAAAAAGTTGTCAGAAAATCCATTTTCAAAAATTGCAAAATCAGGTCCTGTTCCATTAGCAATAGGTGTTGCAAATGTTGCAATTGCTACTCCCTTATCGCCTAATGAAACAACATCCGTTGAGTTATTCGTTGCTGGTCCAATGGCATCTGAAGGTTCACCAAATGTAGCCTTATTAGAATTGTCATAATAAACAGAAGTGTCACTGATATTAACATATCCACGTTCTATTTCTATATTTGTGGCCCACGCAACAAACTTTGAATCGTCAAAAGCTATTGCAGTAGAATTTGGTTCTCCAGCAGCAGGTGCGTATGATTGTCCAAACGCCATACCTGAGCATGTACTTAGTAATAAAAGTATAGTTTTATTCATAATGTATTATTGAATTTGGATTTAATCCAACTTTTAAGCTGTTGGTTAATGTCCCTGTTTGATTAAAAAAACGTAAATAACCTGTATTGGTAAAACTCATTGCATCTAGGCATATCAATTCATCAGTTTTATATGGAATTACACCATAAAGCGTAGTAATATCCTGATTGTTGATGAAATTACTGTTGATGATACTTTGTGAAAAACAGTCAAAGATTGAAACCGCCGATGTTCCTGTGTTAAAATTAAAATAACTAATGTATAATTGATTATCTCTAAGGGCCATTGTGGTTGCTGCGTGTCCAAGATTAGTAACCTCTTTGGTGATGGTATTTATGCGCACCAATTCTGAAGAATTCGATGCGTAGTCTCCCCTTTTTACAACATAAACATTGTTAAAATTATCTGAAATTATTGAACCTGGGTTGTCTCCTACAACAAATGTGTCGATAACTTCTAGTGTGTTTAAATCAATTTCAAAAACCGTAGTATCTACGTTTTGAAAATCTAGTCCGCCTGAATTGGCTACAAAAAGAGACTGATTTGAAATACAAACTCCTTCTGGGTTTCTACCTACTTTTATTCTTTTCGTGATTTGTAAAGACGTAGTGTCAATTACTGAAACATATCCGTCAAAGCTTGATACAAATACTTTTCCATCTGCGGATGCTATACTTCTAGGTTCTTGAGATTGATTATTGTAATCAAATTGAATCTGTTGAATACTTTTTAATGTATTTTTATCTAAAACTTCAACTGTACTTGCTCCAGTAACGGCAATATAAATCTTCCCTCCGTAAAACATCATGTCGTTTCCTGTGTCTCCTATTGGACGTTCGTTTTTTTGAAGGAATATATCGTAAGTTATTTCTCCGGTTTCATTATTAATCCAGGTTAATGTACTATTGTTATGTTGGAAAAGTCCTTCACTCAAAACCAATATTCCATTCGAAAAATTGTCAGACAATACAGCAGGCTCTATTTCATCCTTCTTACATGAAGAGAAAATCAATAGAAAAATGAAAAGGTATTTAATTAAATTCATAACTCAGTTTTATAAAGTAATTTCTTCCAGGCATTACGAAATGTTTAATGAAATTGTAAGATGTATCTCCTAAGTTCTTAACTCCTGTATGTAAAGTTAATTTTTGTTTCTTACTGAATTCAAAGGCGTAATTTGCTGATAAATCCATAATAAAATATGGCTCCAGTAGATTACCAATAGTGTTTTCATTTAAACTGTAACGTTCCCCAATATATAGAGTGGTAAAGTGTAATCCTGTTTTTTTGTAAAAAAGACTAGCCATCGCGTTTCCTGTAATTGATGGAGTATAAGCAATCTGATTTCTATATGTTGGAGATTGGGAATCACTGATATCTAATGCTTCTTGATAGCTTATTCCTGCCTGCATGTTTAGTCTCCAATTTCGGTTTAATTTATATTTTGCATTGATATGAATGTCACCACCTTGAATATCAACTTTTCCTATGTTTTGAATTGACCAAACAAATAAGTTCTGTGTTGGTAAGGCGATAATTTTATTATCTACTCTGTTTTTAAACAAATTTGCTTGAATTTGTATTTCTAATTTTCGATAGGTTTTAATATATCTTGTTCCAAGATTAATTTGAGACGATTCTTCAGGTACTAATTCTTTGTTCCCTACTTGAGAAAAATACAATTCATTGAATGAAGGAGCTCTTGAAGATGGCTTATACCACACAAAGAACTGAACCCCTTTGAAAAGGGAGTCCGAAGTAAAGAAAGAAAATTGAGGATGAAATTTATGATAGTTGTTTCGGTGTGCTTGAATAGAATTTTGATCTATAAAAGTTTGTGAAAAACCACTAGCTTCAATATTGAAATATTTGGTGTTATATTTTAATTTCATCATCGCAGTATTGGTCTGTCTTTCTGGTTCTCCTAAATTTCGAGAACTTTTTAAGGCATCATAGCCAAAATCATTTCCTAAGTGAAAAATAAAATCTTTCCATTTATACCTAAAATGAAATCCTCCTTCTAATGAATTTGTTGTGTATTGATTATCTAAAAAACCATCGGAATTTAGATAAGTTGGGTCATGGTAATGAAGAAAGCGATGAGAATATTGTCCAAATGCTTTAAATGCTATTTTCGTATTGATTAAACTATAATTTAATCCAGCACTCGTGTTCTCTGTTTCTAAAGTTTCTTGTGCTAAGTTATTGTAAAAGATTACCGCTCCAGGTAACTCTTGCTGGATAACATTTCTTTTTCCTGAGAATTTTAATTGATGGCTAGTTAAATGTGTTCTCCATTTAATTCCTGAACCAATGTTGAAATGATAATCCTCTAATTCGTTATTTCTACGATTAACTTCTTGGTTTTGATTTCCAAATGGTAATTTGTAAGGATAATCTCCTTCATATGTTCTAGAGCCTCCATTAAAACTAATAAATGCATTGTCATTAGATTTTTTTATTCCAACAAATGCCTCTTTTTGACCAAAACTTCCCACCGTAATACTACTTTTAAGTGCAAACTTCTTTCGTGAGAATTGTTGGTCAAATGTCTTTAATTGTAACGAACTTCCTTTTATTAATGCAGAAACAGGAATAAGTTGATTTGTCGTTTGATGGCTTAACCCAACTTCTTCTACATTGTTTAGCTGGATGTTAGCAAGATTTGTTTGACCATTTTGAGGATTGCTTACAGGTAATCCGTCTATAATAAGTTGTGTATGTTCTCCTCCCAAGCCTCTATGAGAAAGTGTTTTCATTCCACCAATTCCACCATAGTTTTTTATAGTTACTCCATTAATATATTGGAGTAAAGTACCTAAATCGTTTGGGGCAAGAGTTTTTATTTGGGACTCATTTAAAGTAGTATGTTGATCAATTTTTAAATGTCTACCTTTAATGATGACTTCTTGAAATACTGTAGTGTCGGTTTGACTAGTCACTAAAAAAGGCACAAATATTAAGATACATGTCCTGAAAACATGTAAAACCTTATTATTTGTGCCCAATAAAATCATTCTGGAATTATTGTACAATTAACTTTCTTGTCCCGAAAGAATTTTTAGTAGAAACCTTAACAAGGTATATTCCTGGATTCAAGTCAGAAATATCAACCTTACTGATGTTAGAGTGTTTAAATTCTTTAACGATTGAACCGTTTGTATTGTAAATTTTATAATCTCCTGCATCACCTTCGATATTCAAAGTAGATTGCGCAGGGTTTGGATACATTGCAAAGTTCGCTTTTTCGTTTACAGATAAACTAGAGGTGTTATCATAAACAAGGTTGTCCATTGCAAAATATAAAGGAGTATTTATTCCAAACGAACCAATATCTGTCGATTTAAATCCGAAAGTTAAGTAGTTAACATTATGAAAAGTAGACAGATCTACAGTTGTCCATGAATCGATAATGTAATCATCATTATTGTCGGGAAATCTATAGTCAGCCAAAAAGAATTCTATTGAATCAGTCTTCATTCCCATTTCATCATGGTTATAAATCATAATACTAAAGAAGTCCTCTCCGTTAGTTCCGTCATCAACTCCGCTTGCATCTGTTGTTGAACCAAATTGTTTAGCAAATGCATCACCATCTCTCATTGAAAAGTATCCAACAGTAGTGTTTGTTAAATCAACACTTGTTAAACTAGCATGTGTTCCAGGGAAATAAAGAGTATCTGAACTAAAATATACTGCGTAAATTTCTGATCCATTTGAACCTCCTCCTGGAATAGCACTGTATTGGTTCGCAAAACCTGGAGTTGTTACGTCAGTTACGTTTGAATAACTAAATCCAGTCCAAGAACCCCAAGCTGTAGTGTAAGTGTTTTGAAACGTCACGTTGCCAGAAACGAATTCTCCAGCTTCATCATCACCGTTGTAATAAGATTCTGACGCAAGAGATAAGTCTTCGAAGTCAACAGTAGTTTGCGCTTTTAGAGTTGTTACAGCAAGTAGCGCACTTGCTAAAAAGTAAAATTTCTTCATTTTTTAAGTTTTAATGAATTAAACAATTAATAAAATGAAGACATCAAATTGAGCTTTAGCCCTGAAAGAATAGAAATATCAATACAGCAGACCTAAAATAATGCAGTATATGTGATAAGTCCGACTTTATTCTGAAGTCTCCTTAAACGCATTTTAGACAAGTCTTCTGACTCACTTTTTTTCTTTTCTACCTTCCCAACTGTCGAGTGACATGTAAGTGGTTTAATGAAAAGAACTAATAAAGCTTACAGCTGCAGATACAGTTCTTGATTCTAACAAGATTCCTTATTGTATGATTCTCACATACACCCTAAAACGTGGCACAAAGATAAGTTGATTATTGGATTAAACAAGTGAATGCAATAAAAGAAAAAGTCCGTATTTCAAGATAGAAATACGGACAAAATAAGTAAATATTGTAATGTTGAATTAGAAGTCAGTTAATCTTATAACTCTACATGAATCAGTATCTAATTGTGTTATTCCAGACCAAATTGTTTCTTGATCTTCGTCATCCGCATCTGTTACATAGTAATAAAACGGTTCAAAACTAGCCTTCTCTAATGTTTTAGTGAATCTTATTGAACCACCTTCGTCACATTTTGGAGCTTCTTCCCAGAAAATATCGGTGTTTGAAGTCCCTATATTTTCTTCGTTCAAATAGAACTTTAATTTATCAATTCCAGATCCCATAAGAGCTTGGGATGTTACTTCGTCAAACCAAAAAACAACATCAACACTGTAGGTGCAAGATTTGTCGCTTGTTTTTGCCTTGGCATCATAATTCTCAGCTACTGGGTTTGTACATCCTTCTTTTTTACAACTTGAAAATAGTATTCCACCTGAAAGAAGTAAGCCTAAAGAAAGTAGTTTTATAGTTTTCATATAGTTTTTAAATTAATTTTATAGTCGGTATTTATTTGTAATAAGTTACAATTATTTTATAATCTTGTAAATATCCATATTTTTTTTGTCTTATGAAATTATTCAGTAATCATATTGAATTTTTATTCGATTCATTATTTTAAAAATTATTATTCTAAAGTTGAATAATAGTGGTTTGTGTTTCGTGGAAAGTGTCTAGAAAAGAGAGGTTTAATTATTTGATTTAGGGGGGTGTTGAATCTAGAATTTATAAATAGAATGCAAAATTATTTAGTTTAATCTCAGCTAATAGTTTTTTTAACTATTAATCGAACTATGTATTAATTAAACCGTTTAATTTTGTTATAAATTAATAAATTACTTTTAAAATTAATCATGAAAGAGAAGTTACTACTCATTAAATCTATTTTTATTAGCATGTTGATGCTTGTTATTCTTGGCTCTTGTGCTGCTGAAGAAAAAAAAGAGTTTGCTGAGATCGAGGAAATTTCGGATGAATTTACACTCGAAAATGATTTTGCTCAAGGTTTTCAAATTATTTATCATATATCCTTTATTGAGATCAATATCATAGATCCGGATACTAAAGAAATTGTTGATTCATATAAAATTTCTAAAACTGATCAATCAAGTCCTGATTTGTTTCCAAAGAATATGAGTAGTGTTGTGGCCATGTCTACAACCCAATTGGGAATGATGAGGAAGTTAAGTTTAGAAGAAAAAGTCACTGGCTTTTCAGACTTTAATCTTCTATGCAACCCATTAAGTGAAGCTGCTGTTAAAGAAGTTGGACATTTTGGTATGTCTGATGCTGAAGCATTCATCGCAATTAATCCTGATATTATCTTTTATTCGGGATTCGATGATAGTGCACCTATTCTAAGTAAATTAAAACAAGCCAATTTAAAAACTTTTAAAATTTTGGAATGGAAGGAAACACATCCATTAGGACGAGCCGAGTGGATAAAGGTTTATGGTGCAATATTCCAGAAAGAACAGAAGGCAAGTGCAATATTTGATGAAATAAAAGCTAAGTATTATAATATCAAGGATAAATTAAAAATTCAAGAAAAGGGTTCAACAGCTTTCGCGGGAACTTATTTTGGTGATATATTTAATGTTCCAGCCGGAGATAGTTATATGGCCATATTGTTTGAAGATGCCAACATCGACTACGTTTACGCAAAAACTAAAGGAGTAGGAAGTTTAAATTTAAGCCTCGAAGAAACAATAACTAAAAATGTGGATACGGAGTTTTGGTTAAATGCTGGTGCCTCATCCAAAAAAGAATTACTGAATCAAAGTCAGAAGTTTAAGATGCTAAAAGCCATGAGAACAGGGAAGCTTTACAGTTATTTTGGAAACAACAATTGTTTTTGGGAAAACTCTCCAATTGAACCACATCTGTTATTGGAAGATTTAGGAAAAATTTTTCATCCCGAATTATTTGAAGATGATAAGTTGAATTTTTATGAATTAATTGCAGAATAAAAGTGCTTTATTTTAATAACTATAAAATAGTCAAACTTAAAAGCCCTTTTTTAATTTCGTGTTGATACCTTTGTTTTATAATGAACATCCTAAATAAGAAGTATTGGAAATTGAGTTTGCTATTATTAGCACTTCTTCTAGGGTTAATAATTATTGATCTCACTTTAGGGAGTTTTCATGTAGGTTTCCTAGATATTTTTAATGGTATATTTAATTACGATTCTACATCAACAGCAGAGTTAACTGTTAGGGTTTTTCGTTTTCCACGGGTAATTACAGCTGTTTTAGCAGGTGGAGCCCTTTCAGTTGCAGGTTTGCTAATGCAAACTTTGTTTCAAAACCCATTAGCAGGTCCTTATGTTCTTGGTATCAATTCAGGGTCATCTTTGCTTGTAGCCATAAGTACCATGTCTTCTTTTTATATTTTTGGAAGCGATTTTGGAATTGTGACCGCCGCAATTATTGGTGCGTTAGGAGCTGGTCTGTTTATCCTTTTCTGCTCTGTTTTTGTAAAAAATAAAGTTTCTTTATTATTGGTGGGAATTATGTTTGGAAGTTTTGCAGGCGCCTTGGTTAGTGTGTTGCAAGCTTATGCAGACCCTAATAATCTAAAAACTTTTATGCTGTGGAGTTTTGGTTCTTTACAGGGGGTTGAGTTCAATCAGTTAGGTGTTTTAGCATTCGTTATTACCCTAGGTGCTGTGCTATCAATCGTATTGGTAAAGCCATTAAATCTTTTGCTCCTAGGTGAAAAAAGTGCTTCATTGCTGGGGATTAACGTGAAGACTATTCGTTTTTTAATTATTCTAGCTACTTCTATTTTGACTGGAGTTGTTACTGCATTTTGTGGACCAATTGCTTTTGTCGGACTTGTTGTT
Organism: Brumimicrobium mesophilum; assembly: GCF_003025005.1. Lineage (GTDB taxonomy): Bacteria > Bacteroidota > Bacteroidia > Flavobacteriales_D > Crocinitomicaceae > Brumimicrobium > Brumimicrobium mesophilum. The sequence goes on along the minus strand of NZ_PVSS01000010.1, from coordinate 8,965 downwards.
CCAAATATGATTAAGATGATTTATAAAACCACAAATCACTATCATTTATTAGTAGGTAGTTTGATAGGTGGAGCAATGTTAATAGTTGTTTGTGATATTGCAATGCAACTTTTAGCTCCTTTTGTAAGTTTACCGCTCAATGCATTAACTGCATTAATAGGAGCTCCGGTAGTAATGTGGATAATTATGAAGAAATTCTAATGCTTAAATTTGAAGAATTACATATAGGTTTCGCTCAAAAGAAACATTCAGAACAAAGGATTCTCTTTGAAGTAGATAGCATGTCATTTAAACCAGGTGACTTTGTCGCTGTGATTGGTCCAAACGGTTCAGGTAAAACAACATTATTCAATTCCATATTAGGTCATCAAGAGATATTGTCCGGTGCGATTAATATTGATGGGGAGAATTGGTCCAACCTCAATAGAATTGAAAAATCCAAGTATTTGAGTTTTGTGCCTTCTAAATTTGATGGTGTTGACCATTTGTCTGTCTTTGATCTTGTGGCAATGGGTAGAGCACCTTATACCAACTTGTTGAATAAATTAACTAAGGATGATCAATTAGTAGTTCAGAAGGTGATTGATCAGTTAGGGCTGTCAAAGTTTGCCGATAAAAACACACTTAATTTAAGTGATGGTGAACGACAAATAGCTATGATTGGTAAAGCACTTGCCCAAGATGCTAAAATCATGATTCTTGATGAGCCAACTGCATTTCTTGATTATATCAATAGGAGGAAAGTATTACAGCTGTTGAAAGAAATTGCACAACTAAATGATCAAATAGTTTTTATTTCTTCACACGATTTAGATTTATGCTTCGAATATTGTAATAGAATAATTGCTATTGATACAAATTCAAAAAAACTACTTCAGTTCATCGAACCATTCCATAAGAATGATGTAATTCAAACAATATTTGAATGAATTCTTCCCTTTTCCTTCACTTTTTATAATTATCAGTAAACTACCAACAAAATAGTTTTCAGCCACAACTGAGAAATCCGCATTTTTTTAGCTGAACGATTATTGTTTCTTTAACAAGATTGCATATATTGGTTTTATAAAAATACTATCCTCTTTATGCCACCTACTCACAATATTCATAATATCTTTACAAATTGAATAAAGCATCAAAAAATGAAATATAATTTAAGTGAGGTAACTGAATTAATTAAGGATAGAAGAACTATTTCTCCAGAATCTTTTAGTGATAGAAAAGTGCATAAGGAACAAATTGAGTTATTATTAAATAATGCGATTTGGGCACCCACTCACGGTTTAACACAGCCATGGAGATTCAAAGTGTTTATGGATGAAGGTAAGAAACGCTTGGGTGAATTTATGCGTGACCTTTATTTAAAAACTGTACCAGAGGATAAACAAATTGCTAAAAAGTTGAACAGAATGACTGAAAGACCTGCAAAGGCTTCTGCGATTATTGCTGTGTGTATGGAAAGGCAAGCTTCTGAAAAGATTCCAGAAATTGAAGAAATTGCAGCAGTCGCTTGTGCCGTTCAAAATATACATCTTACTTGTACAGCGTATGGATTAGGAGGTTTTTGGGCTACTCCAAAAATGGTATACTCTGATGAGATGAAAGAATTTTTAGATATCGGACCAAAAGACCTATGTCTTGGACTCTTTTATGTTGGATACCCTGGGGGAGAATGGCCAAAAGGTCAACGTAAACCAATAGAATATGTAACAGAATGGATTCAAAAGTAGAAAATATAATAGATTTAGGCTTGGTGAATTATATTCGCCATCCTTCCAACCCTAACTACATAGTTTTTCGTTTCGCTAATAAGATAAAAGCTGACGACTTTGAGAAGACGCTAAAAAGTGATCGAATTTGGTTCGAAAAAGGACAAGAAGATACAAGGGGGAAATCCTATATTCTTTTTGGGATCCATAACAGAGATTTCGCTAAAGTTGAACGAATTAATTTTGATGTTGAAGGAAGAAATAGAAGCTTCTTGATTGGCAATAAATTCCTTCGATGGTCGTTAGTTCTTTTCTCAATGGGGGTGATGATTCTTGCTACGGTTGGTTATTGCTCTCGAAATGATTTATTAGAACAACAGTTAGAAATACATCAAATTGAAGAATGAAAATATATAATTTACTTTTCTTACTTATTACACTTCTTGTTTGCAATTCGCAGGTTTTATCCCAAAGCCACAGAAATAAGGCTGAAAACTATTTTGGTGTTCAGGTTAAGCCATTAATTCCAATTAGTGTTGTTGGTGATAGACCATTTGATATTACAGAAGATGGTTTTACTTCTACAATTTCACCAATATTTGGATATTCTTATGGAGGAATTGTCAGAGTGGGCATAACCGATCTTCTTGCTATTGAAACAGGACTGAATTATATCAGAAGAAATTATAGGGCGAATTATAGTGTTGCAGATTCAAATGTATATGCTGAAGATGAACTGGGTTATGTAAGTTTTGAAGTGCCAGTTAACTTTTTGGTTTATATAAAATTAGGTCAACAAATGTTTATGAATGTAAGTATTGGTGCGTCTGGAAACTTTAATGCATCCAATATTAGATCTCAAATTAATCCAGAAGGAAAGCATTTATTTATCTTCGAAGGTAGGAGGTCTAGGTTTTTTGACTTTAACGCAAACGCAGATGTAGGTTTCGAATATAGAACCGAAAAAAGTGGAACTTTTTATTTAGGGCTTTCAGGTCGAGTTCCTTTTTCTCCAACTCTTGCAATTGCAACAGAATATAGATATGGAACTAATAAAACTGTTGGTTTTGGGGTGGTTGAAGGATCTACCTTCTCCTTGAATCTGAGATACTTCTTTCATAATCAAAATAGAAAAAAAGGCGTTCAGTTTCAGAATGGACCAATTGAACAGTAAATTTTAGAGAAAAGTTTTTAACTCAAGATTACTTTCTAATGTTGGGTAGGTCGCATTAATTAGACAATTTCCGCAAACATCAGTCCATCTGCACCTATCGATAAATAATTAACTTCCATCATTTTATTTTCCAAACTTTCGTCATAAGGGTGTTTTACTTTAATGTAGTTCTCAGTGAATCCGTTAATATAACCATCATCATTTTGACTTTCCCATAAAACTATACCGCTTTTGCCTATTTGAGATTCATAAAAGGCTCTCTTTTTCTTTTCAGACAGAATTCTGAGCATTTTACTTCTTTCCTTTCTGATATTCATTGGAATGACATCGTCCATTTTGTTGGCCGTAGTATTCGCTCGTTCAGAATATGTGAAAACATGTAAATAGGAAATGTTTAATTCATTCAAATAATCGTAAGTTTCCATAAACGCTTCCTCTGTTTCCCCTGGAAAACCAACAATAACATCTACTCCAATACAAGCGTTTGGAGCAATACTTTTGATTTGTTCAACTCTGTCAGTATAAGTTGATCTCAAATATTTACGTCTCATTTTTACCAATAACTCATCAGAACCAGATTGTAAAGGAATGTGAAAGTGAGGAACAAAATGTTTCGAATCATTCAAGCAAAAGTCGATGATTTCATTGCTTAATAAATTTGGCTCAATTGAAGATATCCTAAATCGATCAATTCCTTTTATTTCATCTAATTCTTTTATTAAACCAAAGAAATTCTCTTCTCCTCCTTGGCCAAAGTCACCGATATTTACTCCCGTTAACACTATTTCTTTAACTTCTGTTGCGGCTACTTTATTAGCTTCGTTTAAAGTTTCTTCAATTGAGGCATTTCTACTTTTTCCTCTAGCTAATGGAATGGTACAGAAAGTACAAAAGTAATCACAGCCATCTTGAATTTTAAGGAAAGATCGCGTTCTGTCTCCATAGGAAAATGAAGGTTCGAAATCTTGGACTTCCTTGATTTTTCCATATTCTATAGTCACTCCTTCGTGAAACTCTGTGTTTTCGATGTGCTTTATGATGTCAAACTTCTCATTTGCGCCTAATACCATGTTTACACCATAAATGTTGGCGATTTTTTCTGGTTTCAATTGTGCATAACAGCCAATAATTACAACAAAGCTATCCGGATTAACCTTTTTGGCTTTTTTTACTAATTGAACACATTTTTTATCAGCATTTTCAGTTACTGAACATGTGTTTACTACGAATATGTCCGGATTGTCATCAAAATCGACTTTAGCATAACCAGCTTCTTCAAAGCTTCTTGCAATAGTACTTGTTTCCGAAAAATTCAGTTTGCACCCCAATGTATAAAACGCTACTTTCTTGTATTGACTCATAATAACCGCAAAATTAAGAATAAACCATTAAAAGATTCTATAAATTTTTTAATGTCTGGTAAGAAAGCTTGGGTTTTGAAATATAAGTTGTAAAATTATCTAATTGACTATAGATTTAGTTTTATAACTAAATCTATAGTTGTGTAATTAAATAAATAGTTATACATTTGCTTCAGAACAGAAACACAGACGTATTTATGAATCAAATCGAATTAACAAAAGCAGAAGAACAAATCATGCACATCCTCTGGAAGTTGGAGCGAGCGTTCGTAAAAGATGTGATTAAAGAGTTAAGTAATCCAAAACCAGCGTACAGCACTGTGTCCACAATTATTCGAATTTTAGTCGATAAAAAGGCAGTCAGTTATAAAGCATATGGAAAAACCCATGAATATTTTCCAATCATTAGTAAGGAAGATTATTCGAAACAACAAATGGGGGAGGTGATGAACAAACTGTTTGATGGTTCTCCTCAAAAGATGCTTTCATTTTTAGTGAAAAAAGAAGAATTAAGTATTCAAGACTTAGATGATATTATGAGAACCCTAAAAAAATAGAAATTATGGAATTCCTACTTTTTAATGTTTATTTTCTTGTCCTCGCCGTTATTTATCGCGCACTATTCGATAAGAATGGAAAAATCTTATGGAACCGAAGGTTGTTAATAATGATGCCAATGTTTCTATTGATGGTATTATACATTAATAATGTGTTGACATCTCAATCAGTTGGTTTTTTAGTTGAGTTCGATTTGATTAATGTCACAAACTCCCAGCAAGCCGCTTTGGAAACCTATGCTGAAATTTCAGTAACAAATTGGTTGGGGATTATCTATTTGTCTGGCGTTGTGACTTTCAGTGCAATACACATTTATAATTTCATCAAGCTATTTCAATTAATAAGGCGTTCTAATTTCTTAGAGAAATATAGAGGGAGTAAAGTTTACGTCTCGGATTTTAACGCTTCATTTGGAAATATCATTTTCATCAAGGAAAACTTAACCGATGCGGAAAGGAAAATAATATTGGCTCATGAATTTGCTCACATTCGTCAAATGCACTCAGCTGAACGTGTTTTCGCTCTGATTGTTCAAACAATTTGCTGGTTTAATCCAGGAATTTACCTATGGAAAGCAGATATTGAAAAAAATCATGAGTATTTGGCGGATCAAGAAGTGCTAGCTGATATTAGCAGAGAAGATTACACACTTTTCTTGTTGGAACAACGATTAAATTTAAAATACAACCAATTGCGACTACCCTTAAGTAATATGTCTAATTTAAAATCAAGAGTTATGAGAATGAATCGAAAAACAAGCTCAGTGTTGAGTTATTTAATTCTCCCGGTTTTATCCGTGGGAATGATGAGCAGTAATTTTTTACCTACTGCGGAAACAGAATTAGTAACACCTATTCATGAGCAATTGAATCAAAAAGGAAATGATCCTGTTGAAGATGTAGATGTCATGCCTGAATTTAAAGGAGGAAGTGAAGGATTAATGAAATTTATTTCCAATGAAGTCAAATATCCGAAAGTTTCAATGGAGAATAATTCCCAAGGAAAGGTATTTGTTGAAGCAGTAATTTCAAAAACCGGTGAAGTCACGAAAGTCAAAATTCTCAGAGGAGTAGATGAACACATCGACGCCGAAGCTATAAGAGTTTTTGAGGCTATGCCCGACTGGATCCCTGCAGTTAAGGATGATACAAATGTGGCATGCATAGTTCGAGTGCCGATAAATTTTAACCTCGACAAAAAAGAATAGCACTGTACCAGAACAAAATGTTTAGGTAAAAGTAACCACGTTTCTTCGATTCGTGGTTACTTTTTTTACCACCTTTTTCAATTATCTATTCCCTTCCACCGCCACATTACTTCGCTGTAAACCAATTAGAATCACTTCGCAGAAGAGATTCAAACCCCAACCCACGTTAAACCTTCATCATTGAAGCTTAGCCATTAAAACCTCACAATTTTCCACTAATTTATGAGCCTTTATGGAATTTGATTATCGCTTGCATCTAAATCAAAAAAGAAACCATGAAAAATTTAATTTTATTACTCGGATTAGGGCTATCAACACTCATTAGCGCTCAAGACACAGGCAGTTTATTGATAAAATGTAAAGCAAAGAGCAATCTTGAATCTATTAAAGGACTTGCAATTGAAGTGTTTCAAGATTCATTGTGTTGGGAGGGTGTCACGCAGCCAGATGGAAAAGTGCTTTTCAAAAATTTGAATTCAGGATCAGCTTTGGTCACTTTTATATTTGAAAATCATCTTGAAGAGCAAGAAGTGTATATACAACCCAAACAGTTATTCCAATATACTGTTTTATTGGATTCTTCAAATTTAAAACTGCAGCAACTAAGTGGTAAAGTATCTGAAAAATCAATTAATGGAAAACCAAATGCAAATTTGACGAGGGAAGACCGGATTCAATCAATTCAAAACTTCCCTAGTGCTAATAATTCATCCTTAATTCATATTGAAGAAGTGATGATTGTTGCATACAAAGAACCTTTCATCAGTAAAGATGGAGGTGCTTATTCTCGTGTTATATTAAGACAAGATATTTCACAAATGCCAGTGAGGTCTGCCAATAGAGTTGCGTCAACTGTGGGAGGAGTTAATTTAAATGAAAGTAATGGTGAATTAAGTTTCAGGGGGAGTAGGGAAAATGCGACTCACTATTATGTAGACGGTGTCAAAATTCAAGGTTCTCCTAATTTACCGAATTCTTATATTGGAAGTGTTAAGGTCTACAAAGGATCTATTCCAGCAAACTATGGTGATGTAACAGGCGGAATCATTAGTGTTGAATCTAAGCCAATTGAAATGGATAAATTTTTAATGCATACATCTCCACCAGTTGTCTATGCGGAAACCGTGGACTATTCAGATTTTGATATACCTGAAACAGAGATTATGAATTATGATGAATTCCTTCCGATTTATGAAAACGATTTTCTGTCACCATTAAACCACCCTAATGCGACATTTGGTTTAGATGTGGATCAAGCCGCATGGGAATATTTGAAATATTCTGTGAAATCAGGGAGAAAAATTCAACGAGATGCTGTGAAATTGGAGGAAATGATTAATGCTTTTCAATATAAAGATGTAACTGTGAGCGAAGACGAATTGTTTAATGTTGAACTTTCAAGATCGGAATGCAGTTGGAATAATGCCAATGAACTTGTTACGGTTCACTTAAAAGCGAAAGACTTTCCTGTCAATGAGATTAGAAAACCTCACAATTTTGTTTTTTTACTGGATGTTTCAGGTTCTATGAGTTCTCAGAATCGATTACCTTTAATTGTGAATGGGTTGAAAAGCTTCGTTAAAGATCTTCACCCTAACGATCGCATTTCGATTGTAACGTATTCAGGATATAGTGGAGTGGTTTTGAAATCAACAAGTTGTGAAAATAAAGAGGTTATTTTGAAAGCACTTGCAAAATTATCTTCTGGAGGAAGTACGAACGGAATAGGGGGCATTAAGGAAGCGTATCGTCAAGCGGAGTCCAATTTCGATCCGAGTTACAATAACAGAATCATTCTTGGGACTGATGGAGATTTCAATGTGGGAATCAATAGCCCGGGTGATTTGGAAAACTATATCTCGGAAAAACGTGGTCAAGGGATTTACTTAACTGCTTTGGGTGTTGGAATGGGGAATTATAAGAACAGTACTTTGGAAACATTAGCCAAGAGGGGAGATGGGAATCATTTTTATATCCAATCATTAGCGGATATGAAAAATGTACTGAATAATGCAGGGAACATGATCAATATCGCTAGAGATGTGAAGTTAAATGTTGAATTTAACCCAAGACTCGTCTCTAATTATCGTTTGATTGGATACGAAAACAGGTTATTAAAACCAAAAGATTTTAACGATGATACCAAAGACGGCGGAGAATTAGGTTATGGACATTCTGTAACGGCTGTATTTGAAGTGGAGAGGGGAAAGGCGTCTTCATTGGAAAATCAATTTGTTAAGCAAAAAAGCAAATTAGGATCTTCCCAATTGGCTTATGTAAAGCTTCGTTATAAACCATTTGAGGATTCAGCTAGTGTTCAAAGAGATTTTGAAATATTGGAGAATCATCAGATGGAAGATTATGAATTACTAAATCTCGTAATTTCTCTTGGTTTAGAGCTGCGTGATTCTGCCTTTAAAGGAGATTTAACAAAGGATGTTTTGTTAGATCAAGTGAAAAAATTTAGTGCAACAACAGAAAAAGAGCTTGAACTAAAAAATCTAATCTTACAACTTTTAGATCGAGAATAGGTTTTATCTATTTTACCTCTGACTCTTATTTAACTACCACGAACCTTAGTTTCGTGGTTTTATACCTTATATAGAGATAATATTTTGAGTGCTTTATTGCCTTGAACCTTTGTTCTATGAATTTCAAAAAAATATGTATCTAACTCCAATATTTTAAGCCGATTACGAATTTAAATTAAATTAATTTTAAAATAGTATTACTAAACCCTTGTTAATGAAAAAAAGCTCAGTATCTTTGCACCCCGCAAACGAGCGGTGTTTAGTTAGAAAGGAGTTAGAACTTCTGAATAACATTGAAAAGAAAAAAGATTTAATTTATTTTTAACAAAAGCTTGTTTAAGTAAAAAGTCTCAGTATCTTTGCACCCCGCAAACGAGCAGGGAAACAATTTGAAAGCAAATTGTCAGGATATTGAGAGTTGAAAA
>NZ_PVSS01000001.1 GCF_003025005.1 Brumimicrobium mesophilum | reverse complement strand
CGACTTCGGAAATCCGCCTGACGTTGTTCTTAATTGAAGTTCAAATGAAACATTATTTAAATAAACTTATTTTTCTATTCATTGGTTCTTTGATGATTTCCTTTAACCTTAGTGATGATAATGAGGAATTATGGGAAAGATATAATTTAGAGCAAATGGCGTTAACTGTAGAAGTACCGAAAAATCTAACACCTATTTGTGGTGAAGGATTTTGCTTTTTCAGGACAAGCAAAGGCTCATTGTTTGAAGTCATCGATGTTAAGCGTTATTACATTGACTCATTATCAGAGAATGAATTGATAATAAAGGAAAATGATAACAAATTTCAATATTATGAAATTGAATCCAACAATATTCTGATCAAAGGAAAAACCAAAGTTCAAGAAAACGAATCTCAAATCATTCATTCCTGGGCTCAATTTAGCACAGAAGAATACATGTTTAAATTTGAGTACAAAGGCCAAATTTCCAATACTTTCAAAAGATTCTTACAATCAATTATTGTAAATCACGATTTGCTAAATGAGCAATACAGAAATAGATCAGCATTCCAAAATTTCAATGAGGTTGCCACAAATATAGAAATATCAACTATTGATAGGGATTATTTAATAAATCGAAAAAATAATATAATAAAAATTAAGACTCCAAAGATTGATACTTTCTATTTATATCCATCTTGCAATAGCTGTATGCTAAAAAGAATCGATATAGCTAATAGTACAAGTGAAGATTGGAGTATCTATCCAGCTACAACCAGTGATTCAATCAAAATCGACATAATGCTGGCATTACCCGAAAACAATCATTTATCAATACATGAAAAGTGGTTTAAAATTAAAGATGAATAAGCANAATCATTTATCAATACATGAAAAGTGGTTTAAAATTAAAGATGAATAAGCATAACACAGCCTTTGCCGTCAGCCTGTAAAAACCTTAGATTTTCACATTACTGAAAAGAAAATGTTTGTATCTTCGATAAAACATTTAAAAACAGGCCGCCGCAAAGCCTCATCCGTTGGCGGTAATGGCTCCGAAAACCAAATAAACATTAAAGAAAAACAACTTACCCTATTTCTACTTTTTGGCTTCAATTCTTGGATCTACTCAAAAAAATACTGACCAATTACAGTCAGTATTTTTAATTAAATCAAAGGCCAATTGCTACTCTATTTTGCGAGAAAATTCGTTTGGAGATAATTACTTTTTTCATGTTTTCTAAATTTCTTTAACCTTAATCAAGCAAAATGCACTTTTTAGATCTTTTTCTATTAAAATATCAGCAAGTTTACTATATCAAAACTTCGGCAGAAGCTTATTTATCTCTTGGGTCTCTTTCGTTTAATGCATCGTATTTTTTAACCTCATTTTTCATTTTTGGTCCCCATCTTGTAAAAAGAGAAATTACTTCTGGTTGAGCCAGGTGATTATCTAATGATGCTTGGTCTTTCCAGCGTTCTAATACGAGCATACTTCCTGCATCTTTATCATCTAAAGTAAAAGAAATTGAGATACATCCCGTGTTTTTAAATCCAAGAGGAATTGTTGCACGAGCTTCTGAAACAAAAGCTTCAACTTCTAAAGGGTTTACATATAAATTTCCTGCTATAATAATCATGTTTAATTTGTTTTTGTTACAAACTCATCTAAAGGTAATCGTACTTTTTTGAGGTTAGCCAAATAATCATTTTCTGCATCTCTGTATCCTAAAGCGAGAATTACCACACTTTTGAGATTTTTTTCTTTCAAACCTAATAGTTCATCAAATTTCCCGGCATCAAAACCTTCCATTGGGGTGGAATCTATTTTTAACTGGGCTGCAGCAATGAGTGCAGTTCCTAAACCAATATATGCCTGTTTTGCGGACCAAATAAAGTTATCAGTATCAGTTTGCGGTAAAAGACCGCTACTGATAGCATTCTCAAAATCTGCTAATGCTTCAATAGGTGTTTCTCTTACTTTGGAAATTAACTCCATATAATCACTGATATCTTCCTTTCTGATGGACGCAAATGCAGCAAATACCAAAAGATGGGATGCTTCGGCAATTTGAGAATTAAATGAACCTTCAGCCAAATCTTTTTTCAAGCTTGGATTATCTATAACTATAAGCCGATAGGGTTGTATACCTGTCGAAGAAGCAGAAAGATTAATTGCTTCAATTATTTGTTCCAAATCATTATCTGCAACTCTTTTGGGACTGAATTTTTTTGTGGCATACCGCCAATTCAAATCATCTATTAATTTCATTACTATTTTTTTTAAAATGATGAGCCAAAAGTAAGTCTATAATATTACTTTTTGTAACTTACTGCCAAAAAGTAACAGTAACATTCGAGTAACCAAGTGACTTATTATGAAAACAGAAAAAGAACCAATAAAAGAATGTAGCCAAACCATTTTAGCAATTCACGATGTAATGGATATCCTTAATGGCAAATGGAAAGTATCTATTATCGCATGCCTCTGCTATAAAAAAATGCGCTATTCTGAATTATTACGAGAGGTAAAAGGAATATCGGGCAGAATGTTGAGTCGAGAATTAAAGGAACTGGAGATGAATCAACTCATTATAAGAAACGTATTAGACACTCAACCTGTAACTGTGGAATACGAAATAACGGAATACGGCTCAACCCTTAAAAGTTTGACTCATACTATTGCCGAATGGGGTATGAAACATAGAAAAAGGATAATGGGTAAATAGATATAACTAATGAGAATACACAATACCGCCAACAATGTATATAAAAAATAGGCGAAACAGTAATAAATTCAAGGATTTTGGCTCGTATCAAACTTTGTGCTTAGCCGAAAATTAAGTGTTTCGAATTCGCCTACTTTTCATATACTAACCGTAAGCAAACATAAAAAAATACAATCGTAAAAAATAATTAATAGAAATTGAACCTTTTATACATTATTGAGTAATCCTTATAACTTCTATGCTGAAAGGTTTAAGATACTTTCCAAGAAGGATCATTTTATAAATCTCTAACAATAATTCAAATGAAACACATCCTATTTATTTTAGTTCTATTTTGGGTAACAGCTTTAAATGCTCAACAACTCCTCAACCTAGAACCAATTTCTTCTCAATTTTTAAATGAAGAAAGACCTTATCTTGTGCATCTGCCTTACTCTTATTCAGACACAACTAATGTTCAAAAAAAATATCCAGTAGTGATATTACTTGATGGTCAATATCATTTTTGGTACTCTATTAATACAATCGAATACTTAAGTGGACGCAACATTATCCCAGAATGCATTGTTGTATCTGTACCGAACACAGATAGAACAAGAGATCTAACACCAACACATTCTATTATTCATTATGATGGAACAGAAAATGAAGATTTTTTAAAAACAAGCGGAGGCGGTGAGAATTTCCTAAAATTTATCAATGAAGAACTTATACCAACAATCGATAGAAATTATAATACAATGGCACTCAAGATATTTGTTGGACATTCATTTGGTGGGCTAGCGACAGTCCAATCATTTCTTTCAAATTCTTCGCCTTTTAGTGCTTACATTTCTATGGACCCATCCATGTGGTGGGATGATGGAATATGCTTGAAACAGTTAAAGTCAGTTGAAACTCTTTCAAATACTAAGTCATGGTATATGTCTGCTGCGAATAATAATGATTTCAAAAAAGACACTAGTAATACTAGGATACTACAGGAAAAATTTAATGATATATTACTTGATCAACACAGCACAATACAAACTAAATTTCAAATTTATGAAGATGAAGATCATCAATCTGTTACCTTAAAATCTTTATATGATGGAATGCGTTTTATTTTTAACAGCTATAGGATAACAAATGAAATAAAAGAAGATGTAATTGCATTTGAAGATCATTTCGAGCAACTAAGTAAAGAATGGGAAGAAGAATTCAAACCTTCTGAAGGACTGATTAACAGTAATGGATATTCTTTCATTAGGCAGGATAAATTGAACATAGCATTAGATTTTTTCAAATTAAATATCAAACTCTACCCTCAGTCTTATAATGCTTATGATAGCATTGCTGAATGTTACCTAAAAATGGGGAATAAGAAATTAGCCAAAATTAATTACACTAAATCGCTTGAATTAAACCCTAAAAACCAAAACGCAGTTGAAATGCTGAAAGAACTAAAATAACGATTTGCTAACACCATTAAAAAAGCATTAAAACGACTTTTTACACAAACCTTTGTGTGCAATACAAGAATGACTGAGAAATTAAAATATAACATCGAGAATATTTACAAGGTGTTTGCGAAATATGGAGCAACCGATATGACGGGAAGTCCTTTGTATGAAGATTTACAGAAATGGAATAAAGAAGTATTCTCAAAACCATTACGAGAACTTGATGTGGATGATTTATCTAGGTTTACAGGATCGGCTATGACGACTTGGGGAAGTGCAAACGACTATAAACATTTTCTTCCTCGAATTTTAGAATTAACAGCCGAGTTAAGAACACCTTACGAAATTTGGATTGCGTTTGATAAACTAACACTTGCGGAATGGCAAAATTGGACTGAAGAGGAACAGAATATAATTCACGAATTTATGATTGCACTTTGGGAAAGCATTGTAAATGATAACAGTGAAAAAGCCGAATGGGAATTTAGAGATTACTTTTCTGCAATTGCACACTTCTATCCAAACTTTACTGATTTACTCAATATTTGGACTGAATCAGAGTCAAAAGCAGGAATAAAGCATTTAGTAGAATTTTTGGTTAACGAACAAACTGCAATTTTTGATAGAAAAAAAATCAGTGGATTTCTCGATCAAAAAGCAAATGCAGAGGAATTTATAGATTGGATTTTATCAGATAAAATGTTGAACAAAATTCAACAGAAATATTTTGAATTTGAAACAGAAAGTTTTGCTGAAAAAATTTCTTGGGCTGAACAAATAATAACGACAGAACGAAAAAGTAAAGTACACAATAATGGCTAAAAAATCATTGACGACTATCGGCAGTCTACGATTGTTATACTAAACGTTGTCCTGCATTTCGAAATGAAACGAGAGAAATTACAAATTAATCGTTAAATCATTTAAAAAAACACTGTAATTATTCAACTCAAAAGGAACATCTGCATTTTTTTCCATATCGTGAAAATGATGTGTTGCTAATAATTCCATTCCTGAAAAAGCATTCATTCTATGAAACCCAAACATAACACCTTCATCTACACTTTTTTGATTAAAAAATTCATTTTCTAAAGTAAATGCGGTTTTAGGTGCATTCCAACTTGTAGTCAATATATATTTTTTTCCGTGCATTAAACCACCAGTCCCGTAATTGATGTTTGGGTTTTTTCTACTTCTTCCATCACTTGCATAAATTCCATTTTGATGACCTTCCGTAAAAACTTCATCTATATATTTTTTGAATCCAAACGGTATTTGAAACCACCAAATTGGTGTATGATAAATCACTATATCAGCCCACTTAAATTTTTCAACTTCATCCTTTACATCGTATTTTTCACCTACTTGAGTAGTTTTTACTTCAAATTCTTCATTTGATTCAAAATATGAAGCAGTGGTATTAAAAAGTGTTTCGTTAAATCTTCCACCAGAATGTGCAAATGGATGACTTCCATTAATTATAAATATGTTTTTCATTTGTCTCTTATTTTATATGAGGCAAAACTAAATCAATATATGTTATTGTAAAAATAATACAAATCATACCTTTGTATCAATATTTTAATAGCTATGGTAAATTTAGAATGGTATAGGACATTTAAAGAAATATATGAAAACGGAACTTTGACCAAAGCTTCTATTGCTTTATATGCTTCTCAACCTGGAGTTAGCGTACACTTAAATGCTTTAGAAGCTTATGTTGGCAAAAAACTATTTGAACGCACTTCGAGAAAAATGATTCCAACAGAAGATGGGAAATTTTTATATGAATATATTATTGAATCTTTAAAAAAACTAGAAATAGCAGAACAGCATTTTAAGAAAACAACTCAAGAAAAAAATCCATCTCTAAATATTGGAATGTGTTCAGAAATGTTTCAACTTATTATTGAACCAGAAATCCCAAAACTAGACTTTGACCTAGTTGCTCGATTTGGAGCACATACAGATTTAATAAAAGACTTAAACAATGGAATTTTAGATTTAGTAATAACCCCTAAAAAACAGAATGAAAAAAAATCATTAGTTGAGTATATTCCTTTTTCAAAAGAAAGAATAGTTTTAATAGCAGGAAATAAAACCAATGTAACTAAAATACAAAAACACATTAATTCAAAAAATTTAGGTAAGTTGGAAGAAGAATTACTTCAAAACGTTTGGTATAGTTCCTCAAATGAAATGGAACATTTTAGACGCTTTTGGTTTGAGAATTTTAATAAGAAACCTGCCTTCAAACCCAACTACATTTTACCTAATCTCACATCAATTATAAGATGTTTAAACAATGGAAGCGGTTTGGCATTAGTTCCAGATTTTTTATGTCAAGAACAAATTTTTAGAAACGAAATAAATCTAGTTTGGGAAGGAAAAGTAAAAACGGAAAACACCTTATATTTTGCATCAAGAACAGATTTAAAATACAAAAAAGAATTAGATACGATTAAGGATATATTTACATCAAAAATGAAATTGTTGAAATAGAAGAAGAGATTGAAAAGCTAAAGTTAGAACGAGACCTAATTAAGCAAAAGGGAAAAACGCTAACCTATGAATATAAACTTTGATAGAATCAGACAAAATTAAATTAAGGCCTATTGAGGCGCAAGATAACGCGAAAGTGTTTAGTTACAGACGTGACTCTGTGACGAACAAATATCAAGGCTTTGTGCCAAAAGCATTGCATGAAGTAGATGCATTTATCGCTAAAAACCCAACGGATTTCAATCAACCAGAATCTTGGTTTCAATTGGTCATCATTAAAAAAGAATCCAACGAAATTATTGGTGATATAGGGATACATTTTATTGGAGATGATGGATTTCAATGTGAACTTGGTTGTACACTCAGTAAAAAACACCAAGGAAAAGGATTCGCAACTGATGCGATGAAAATTACAATTGATTATTTATTTACTTCATTAAATAAACATAGGATAACAGCTTCGGTTGATCCAAAAAACACTGATTCCATCCGACTTTTAGAAAGATTAGGTTTTAGAAATGAAGCCCATTTTAAAGAAAGCCTTTTTATAAATGGTGAATGGGTGGATGATGTTATTTATGGATTGTTAAAGAGTGAATGGTGATAGTAAGTGCACAAAGTTACAAATAGAGCAAGAAGTGGTTGTAATACCCAATACTAGCCCTATCTGTTAACTTCATTGACTTCAAATTTGTAACAATTTGAATGGATATTTGCTCATTTTTTCTACCTACCTTTTGTTTGTATAATTAAATACAACTCTAAAACCTATTGCAGGATGAGGTTGAGATACTTCATCATAAGGATCAGGACCATTAATCTTTATTTCCTCTACTGTATTCATCCAACTTCCTCCAGCAGTTCCAATTCCAATCAATTCAGTATCGAAAAGCTCACCGTGTTTCACATTGTAAACCATTTCGGCAACATTCCCACTCATATTATAAAGACCTAAATCGTTAGGATTATACGTTCGTGTTTTGGCTGTAAAAGTAGCTCCATCTCCATACTCTCCGTTCAGTAAATTATATTGATCAGGATATGTGCTTACATCAAAATTAGCTAAGTAGCAATTTTTCTCATTTCTGACAATAACAATTCCCCATGGATAAGGTAAATTCATACCTGAATTACTTGCTGCTCTCATCCACTCTGTTCTGTTTGGAATTCTAACTGACTCAATTTTATCACTTTCTTCAAGGTCGGCGTTTGTTTCTTCGGTTAGCCATTTGCAATACATTTCGGCTCCTTTTCTTGAAATATTCACGACTGGATAATCGTCGAAGGCATCATTAGAAAAGTATGTATCTTGCATAGCCTTTAAACCATCTCCAAGAACTTCAACCCATTTTGTTTGATCTGGAATAGCGGCTTTGAATTCATCTTTTCTACCTTGAATTAATAAATCAAAAAGGAAAGTTCGGTATTCCAAATTTGAAACCTCAGTTTGTTGCATGAAAAATGCTCTAACCACAATGTTTTTTCCGCCAACTGAATAGTTCTCCAATGGTTTAAAAGTATAATGTTTTGAATCCAATTTTGTTAGGGCTTTAATCATTTTTTTCTTCTGTTTATGATTATCCTTAATCTCATCTTCTGTTAAAACAGGGAATCTAAATTCGTCATTTGGTGAAAAAGAAGATTTTTGGTGATTAAACGATTTCAAAGATTTTGGTAATCTAGATGATATTGGAATCTCTCCCATCTCTAACTGATCAAGGTTTTGAACTTTAAGCAATTGAATTTTGTCATCGTTAATTTTTACTGCTTCAATTTTTATTGAATCTTTATTTCTGATGTTTTCATTATAAGAGTTGTTTGAAAACTCAATTGTGGTTTTTATTTCTTTTTTAACTGGATCTTTATCTTGATTAGTGATGTTTGAATTATTCCAAAATAATATGATTGAAATGCTGATAATACTTACTATACTTCCCATAATAATTATGTTTTTAAGGTGAATAAAAGCTTTTAATTTTGTTAAAAATGAACTCTTATTTGCAAGGGAGGAAGACTTCATAAATCTTGACTTCGTCTCTTCAAAAGAAACTTGTGCAGGCGCTTTTTTAGCACTTGCAAAAAGTTGGTCTAACTGTTTTTCTTTATCCATGATTGATACTTTCAATTTTATAAGTCGATTCAAAATTCATTATCTGAATAAGATTGTCTCTACCTCTTTTTAAACGTTGCTTTACTGCAGATTCTGACGCATTTTGGATTTTAGCAATTTCTTTAATGCTGTATCCATTGAGCTCAAATAGAATGATTGCTTCTTTTTGATTTACACTCAACTTGGCTAATGATTCGTGTAAAAAATGAATATCAGTCGATAAATCTGTTGATGAATTCTCGTCTTTGACTTGATTGATATTCATGGAAGTAGTCATTCTCTCTTCCCTCAGCTTTTGATTTTTTGAGCCTAATATTCGAATACTTATTCCTATCAAAAAAGACAGAAATGCCGTTTCGGATTTTAGTTTCTCAAATTTTTCAAAACCCACTAATAAAGTTTCGTTCATTAAATCAGAATATTCCATCTCGCCATATACACGCGCCCTGCAGAAACGCTCGAACTGCTCATGAACAGGTTCGTAAAGTTTTAAAAAATGGATTTGCTTCTTTTTCATTCAGTCAACTAAAATATGCTTTCTATAAAGTAAGTTTGACGAAACTAAGAAAAGTGACATTGTAAATTCAAATATTTTTAGTTTATCCTTTCCTTTCAGATTAATGACTTGTAAATAAGCTGGCTGAGGATACTTTTTTCATTACTTTTGAAAGTGAAATATAAGTATGGTGTTATATTTATTTCGGATATTAGAATTTTTATTAAGATGAGAATAATCACTTTTTTATCATTTTACTTGATAGTATTTGCTGGGTTTGCTCAACAGGATTCATTAATTGAAGTAAATATTAAAGATAGTGTACTTACTACTGAATTTGAAGAAAAGAAAGGACGACTAATTGTACCCGCTAAAAGTTATATTTCTCTAGATGTTTGCTGTGTTGAGCAGTATAATCAAAAGTTACAGGAGAATTCTTTTTCAACTAGAAATCCTAAAGAGGAAATTCTTAAAGTAACGTGTAAAGAAAATACTCAAGCTATTTCTGTAGCAGATGGAAAGGTGGCTTTAGTTTTAAAAACAGAAGGCGCTTACACAGTTGTATTAAAGCATGGCAAATATGGAGCGGTTTATTCCAATTTAGAATCTGTTTCTGTTGAAGAAGGCAAGGATTTAAAAGAAAATCAGGTTATTGGAATAGTGAAAACAAAAAGCCTAAAAACGGTTCTTAATTATGAATTGTATTTCAAAGCAAATAAAATGAAGGTAGCCAATTGGATTAAATTAGATTGAAACCATGTTGAATAAATAGGAAGTATTCCATTAAGCATATTAACAAATTAGCGACAAGTTTATGAAAATAATTTTAACAGTGCTTTTACTTACATTAAACCAAACAATTATTGGACAGTTTGGAATTATTGAGGACAAAGACGGTTATGTTAATATTAGAAATTCAGGCAAGAATATCATTGACACCTTATCGAGTGAAAAAATAATCTATTGCTTTGATCTAGAAAGAGAATGGTTTCGTATAGATTATGATTTAAGTCGGCAAAACAAAAGTGGTTATGTTCATGAATCTCGTGTGAGACTTATTGAAAATTTTGACCATTTTAATTCCGGTCAATCAACTGATACTTCAATAGTTTTCAATATGGATTCAATAAGTATTGAAATAACAAAAAGAGCATTTGATGCAAAGTCAAATAACTTACAATATCTTGAAATAGATTCAAGAAATGAAGCCAGATTTTTAGAAAAAATTAATGGTAAAGAAGTTTGGGGGACAGATGGCGGAGTGCCAAAAATGAAATATGGAATATTCAGTATACAACTAAATCATGAAAAGTTGATCTTACCAACTGATAATTTATTTGAACCCAATTTTGGCTTTACTTCTGCCTTTTATGATGAAAAGAATAATTCAATTTATATTTCTGCATCAAATAGCGATGGTGCTGGGGGCTATGCAGTATTATGGATTATTGAAAATGGTACTTTTAAACAAAGAATTACAACAATTCCATATTGATTTAAGGAGAGAAACAAGTTCGTTGCTATTGATAACTTTACATCACCTTTTTCAATTGCTTTTTTGTCACGATTTTTATTCAAAAATATGCGCCAAAAAACCTCATAACTATTCATTCATAACTGTGGGTTGATCCGGAAAATTTTCGGAACCACAGCATTTACCTCGTTGAAATGAGTCGATTTTCGAAGTTCCTCACCCTCTCCTTAGAACCTCTCCCTACCCTTCACAATAATCGCAATAATCACTCTTCACATCATGTTCAAAGTCCACCGAAGTATCATACAAATCACTCACAATCTTCGTCAGTGCCTTCTCAAATAAATCCATTAACTCTTCAATTGTGTCTGTCATTTGATTGTCTAAATAAAACGGACCATCATTCAGATTCACCATTGAGATAATTCCAACCTTGTCAGGATATTCACCAAATTTCTCAAAAAACAACATGTTATATACCAGCATTTGGAAAACGTACTTACTGCTTTTTAATTTTTTGATGAACTCAATTACCACATCTTCTTCGCTTTTGGCTTTTGAAGTAGCTTTTGTCAATTTCACATCGGTTTCGGTACATTTTCCCGATTTATAGTCGATAATTCGCTTTTTTCCTTCAAAATCATCGATTCTGTCAATAAATCCGATAAAATTTACTTCTTTTTTCTTACCATGAATGTTGAGGTTCAAAGTTTTGGTCAATTCCATTTCCAAACTCACGATAAATAAATGCCCTTTGTGGTCTTTTAAACTCTTCTTTTCTTTCTGTAAAAAACGTTCGGTTAAATGTTGGGCGATCTCTAAACTTAAGAAATTTTTTCCTTCCAGATTTTGATTTTGTTCGTAATTGAAGAATTCATAAAAGTGCTGTTTCATCACCGCACCTTGCTTGTGAATCATGTTGTCGATATCAATTTCAGCCAATGATTTGTGGTGCTCTTTCTTGTTTCCGTCTTTGTCTAATTGTGCGAAATCATCATATAAAGTCTCAAGTGTTTTGTGAATAAAATCTCCAAAAGTACTCGCTTCAATTTCTTCTTCAACTTTGTCTTCTTCACCAAAACCAAGAAGGTATTTGTAATAGAAATCTAAAGGACAACGCAAAGCCGTTTTTATTGCAGAAGCGGAAGTTCTACGACCAAAATAATCATCCAAACGACTCAAAACAGCGGCCGTTTTTGAAACCGTTAAACCTTCACTTTCTTCCTCTTCGTTGGAAATAGTGTAGTCAGAATTATTGAACTCAATCAAGGGATTTACACGCGAAAGTTCCAACTGCAATTGCATGATGTAACGTGAAGGTTCGTCCACACCACCCATGTCTCTATCTGCCGATGAAAAGGTAATCCAGCAGTTTTCTACATGGTGTAACAAACGGTAAAAATGATGTGCAAAAAGACCTTGTTTTTCCCTTGGTGTTGGCAAATTGTGGTACTTCCTTAAATCCATTGGAATTATTGTCTGAATAGCATTCGTTGGTGGCATACTTCCGTCATTTAATCCCACGACAATCATGTTTTTGAAATCTATTAATCGTGTTTCCAATAATCCCATTACTTGTAGTCCATCAAGGGGATTTCCGTAATAAGCAATACTTTCATTTACCCAATGCTGATTAAACAAGGATTTGAAAGTTCCTAATCGTAAATCTGGCTTAAATTCTGCTAAAACCGACTCTAATTTGACCAAGGAACGATCAAAATGGTACAAAATGGATCTTTCTATCGCATTTTCGTCATTATCGAGTCCTTGATAAATCGTTTGATTTAATGTTCTAATTTGTTCTAATGAGTATTCTTTGTCTGTACTTTTCCAAGGCGTAAAAAACAGTGATATCAATTTAGAAATACGCTCTCCTAATTTTAGTTGTTTTGAATAAATGAAGGTCCAGTTTTTACTCAAAATCGTCTGTTCAACTTTTGTGATTGCAAGCATTTCTACTTTATTACAATATCCTGTAATGAAAGGATGTTTAATGAACCGAACGAAATCCTTGTGGTAAATCTGTTTGGAGTTGAATTGCTGATAATGTTCTTGTACAGTAAACAACATGTCTACCCAAGATTTAATCGCTGTGTTTTTCAACGGTAATCCTAAAGTGATGTTGGTCTGTTCTACATTTTTTGGAATGTTCTTCATCACTGGAACAACCAACTTCTCATCTGCGAGTAAAAGTAAAGTTTCAGACAATTCATCATGCGGAATTTGATCATGTAAAATTGTTGCACTTACTTTCGCTTGACCTGTAGGTTGAGCACAATTCACAATGTTAATTTTCTTCTTTTCTTTTCCGATTTTATCAACTACAAAAGACAATTCTTTGACTTTTAATTCGCTAAACAAATCACGAATAAATCGTCCCGCTTCATGGTTTTTATCGTTGAGGTAATATTCATCTGCATCGACAAATATTTCACCTCTTCCCATGTTTTTCAATTGTTTCATAATTGAAATTTCTGCAGGAGAAAGGGCATTAAATCCAGCAAAAATAAACTGTGTTTCTTTATCTTCCTGAAAAGCGACATCAATGTTTGTAGCCAAATTTCTATAGGCCATTCCCATATAACATTCGCCATCTTTTTTCAATTTTTCGTTGAATTGTAGATGATAATCTGAGAGTAAATCCCAAAAACGCATAAAACGATGTTGACCTTCTGTAAGTTCTTCCTCGCTATTAAAACTCCAATTTTCGATGTCCTTGATGTCGGCTAAGTTCCGAAACAAGTCTTTACTATCGATGAGGTAGCGATCCATTTCATCAAAATCGCTCAACAAAGTTTTTCCCCATTTAAAGAATTCATCTAAAGTTTGTGGTTCTTCCTTGTCGACTTCTAAATGCACGTCATACAATTTGAACAAAGCGCGAGTAGGTTCAATAATCGGAAGTGAAGATAATTCCTGAACCCAACGGTTCATCGTAACTATTTTAGGAGAAAAAATCGGTTTTCCATAAGCTCGAAATAAAGCCCGTTGCAAATACTTTTTGGCACGTTGCGAAGGAAGCACGATGGTAAGGTGTTCCAATGGAATTTGCTCAGAAAAAATATGGTCAGCAATGCGGTCGATGAAATGGCTCATGGGATATTTGGGTTTAATTCAAATGGTTTTTAAAATATGTTACCATGCGTTTTCATTTCGTGGTAACATATTTTGTGCAAAAGAGCAGTTATTGTATGGTCGTTTTGCAAAACGCCTTTACGCAAACTTCCCAATTTCAATAATCTTCAACTCAATCATTTTTTGAACGATTTGAACTGTATTTGTGGCTGCTCCTTTTCGTAAGTTATCGGCAACCACCCACATGTTTAATGTATTGTCTTGACTTTCATCTCTTCTTAATCGACCAATGAAAACATCATTTTTACCTTTTGCGTATAATGGCATCGGGTAAGTATTTGTTTCTGGATTGTCTTGTAAAGAAATCGCAGGAGATTCGTGATAAATTTTGCGAATTGCTGTTAAATCAAAATCTTTTTCAAAAGAAACGTTTATCGCTTCAGAATGTCCTCCTTGAACAGGAACACGCACTGCAGTTGCAGTTAAACGAATTGCAGGGTCTAAAATTTTCTTTGTTTCATTCACCAATTTCATTTCTTCCTTGGTGTAATCGTTTTCTAAGAAAATATCACAATGAGGTAAAACGTTTTGATCAATTGGATAAGGATAAACCATTTCGCCCTTTACTTCGCCACGTTCATTTTCCATTTGTTTTACGGCTTTTGCACCCGTTCCTGAAATGGATTGATAGGTAGAAACAACAACTCTTTTAATAGAATATAATTCATGTAATGGCGCTAACGCAATTAACATTTGAATTGTTGAACAGTTTGGATTCGCGATAATGTAATCGTCTTTTGTGAGTAAATCACCATTAATTTCTGGAATAATCAACTTTTTGTCTTCGTCCATTCTAAAAGCAGAGGAATTATCGACAACTCGACATCCTATTTCTGCAAATTTTGGAACCCATTCTAAGGAGATATCTCCACCAGCGGAAAATAATGCAACCTCGGGTTTCATCTCCACCGCCTTTTCCAAATCAACTACTGTGTGTTCTTGACCACCAAAAGTAATTTTCGACCCAGCCGACTTTTTGGATGCTACAGGAATTAATTCTGTTATTGGTAGACTCATTTCTGCTAATACTTTCAGCATTTCTTGTCCTACCATTCCTGTTACCCCGACAATTGCAATTTTCATGTTTTTCTGTTTTTACAAATGTAATTATTTTTCTAATTGGGCGGATGATTGAAATTGAAAGAAATCTTACATTGTTGGGCGTAATTGAGAGAAATTTATGCGTTTTTCTTTAAAACTTCTAATTTCTTGTCTAGATTTCCATTTTTCATACTTCGATAAATTTCCATAAGTACTTTCCTCACTTCAACTTCATTTTGCAACAAACAGTTTTAAGAATCATTCAATCCGCTTATATTTGTAATAGTTTTTTGTATTTTGCTACTCTTGATACTAAATTATTATGAAGCATCTCTTTTTCATTTTTTGTAGTTTTTTCACCTTCTCTTGTTGGAGTCAAATGACCGATTCTTTTGATGATGGAGATTTTACGAATAATCCAACGTGGGTAGGTGATGTCGCAGACTTTATAGTTAACGCAAATAATGAATTGCAATTAGACGCTGCAGCGGCGGGTGATAGTTACTTGTCCACTCCGCATAACTTAACGCAATTGGAAGATAGAGAATGGAGATTTTCAATTGATTATGGATTCAGTCCATCGGATAATAATAGAGGAAATACATATCTAACGGCTTCGAGCTCTGATTTATCGACAGATCCAGATGGTATTTATTTCAGAATAGGTGAGAATCTATCGAATGATCCAATAGAATTAATCGAAAGAAGTGGTGGAGTTGAAACAACAATTTTAACAAGTACGCCTGGAATTGTTGCAGCCTCATTTGATATCTCTGTGAAAATAATTTATAACGCAAATGGTGACTGGGAATTATTTTTGGATTTAGCAGGAGGAAATAATTATGTGCTTGATGCCTCTGCAAATTATCCAGCTACTGTTTTAGGTCAGCATTTAGGAATATGGTTAAAATACACTTCAAGTAATGTAGACCGATTTACTTACGATGATTTTTATGCTGGACCAATTCAAGTGGATAACGTTCCACCAACCATTTTATCTGTTTCACCAATTTCTTCTACAGAATTGGAGGTATTGTTTGATGAAGGAATAGATCAATCTTCTGGAGAAGTTGTCTCCAATTATGTTGTGGATAATGGAATAGGAAATCCTATTTCTGTTCAACAAGACGCAACCAATTTAGCTTTGTTTACCCTAAATTTTGCAACTCCTTTTAATGTGGGTGACGTTTATAGTTTGACAACTAGTAATGTTGAAGATGTTGCAGGAAATCCAATGACAACTCAAAATGAAACTTTTCAATATGTAGTAGCACAAACTCCAGAGTTTGGAGACATAATTATCAATGAATTTCTTGCAGATGAATCGCCAGTCGTTGGCTTGCCAGAAGTTGAATTTGTAGAATTATATAACCGAAGCAATAAATATTTTCATTTGGATGGTTGGAAACTAAGCGACAATAATACTTCGGGAACAATTCAAGATGTTTGGTTGTTGCCAGGCGAATATCTTATTTTAGTTCCCTCAAGCGGAATAACAGATTATCCGCAAGCTACAATCGTGTCAAGTTGGGCTTCGCTTAATAATAGTGGCGATGATATTGAATTGGCTACAGATGGAGGGATTGTGGTTGACAAAATTTCGTATACCGATGAATGGTATAATGACGAAATGAAGGAAGATGGAGGTTGGAGCATCGAAAGAATTAATCCAGATTTAGCATGTTCCTCGAAAGATAATTGGAGTGCTAGTGTAGATCTTTCAGGTGGAACTCCCGGAATTCAGAATAGTGTTTATGAGAATGCACCAGATACGCAAAGTCCAACAGTAATTGGTTTTGAAACTGAACTCCCTAATCGATTAAAGATTAAGTTTTCGGAAGGTATGGATTCCTTAAGTCTGGAAAATGCAATATTTACATCAACTCCTGCTTTGAATATATCTACTAGAATATTAAGTGAGCAATATCCATCAGAAATTATTCTGGAATTTGTCGAAACCATTAATCCTGGAGAACTTTATTCTTTCGAAATCAATAATTTTTCAGATTGTTCAGGAAACACAAATAGCTATTCTGGAACTTTTGTTGTTCCGCAAGTCGCCGAAAAAGGAGATTTAATTATTAATGAAATATTGTTTAACCCATTGACAGGTGGAGCAGATTTTGTAGAAATCTACAATAATTCAGACAAGTATATTGATTTACTAGATTGGGAATTAGGTAATATTGATGATGAAGAAGTTGCTAATTTAAAGCAAATCACCAAAACTTACATCTTAGAGCCGAATGATTATGTTGTTTTAACTACAGACAGTAATTTCCAATTGATGAATTATCCATTTGCTATTCCTGGAAAATTCTTACAAATGGCGAGCTTACCAAGTTACAATAATGATTCATCTACTGTTTATTTGGTTTTTAATGACACAATAATGGACAAGGTGTCTTACAGTGATGAATGGCACTTTTCTTTAATTAATGATGATAAAGGAGTGAGTTTAGAACGTTTTTCGGCTGATGAACCTTCAAATTCCGAGTCCAATTGGCACAGTGCCAGTGAAACAGTTGGGTTTGCCACGCCAGGGAGAGTTAATTCACAAGCAATGAAACCTAATCAGGAAGGTGGTACGTTATCACTATCATCAAAATCTTTCTCACCAGACGGTGATGGATTCGAGGATGTTTTACTCTTAACTTATGAAGTTTCATCTCCTGATTTACTCGGAGATCTTATCATTTATGATGATAAAGGAAGGGTAATTAAAACTTTGTTCAAAAGAGAATTGTTAGGAGGTACAGGAACTGTAAAATGGGAGGGAACCCGAGAAGATGGAACGAAAGCCTCAATTGGTCCTTATATTATAATGTTCGATGTGTTTAATTTGGATTCAAGTAAAACACAGACCGTAAGGAAGGTGGTGACATTGGCAGGGCGACTGTAAACACAGTGAAGAGTATGGAGTTTTGGGTATTGAGGTCCGATTGTCAATCAAAAATTGAAACCTAGCCCATATGATTAAAACATGACATTATAATTGAAGTCCTTTTTACGTTAACCATCTGATTACTATCAGATAATAATTAACCATTGAACATTAACAATTACTCCGCAACCAACCCAATCTCTAATAAATTCGGCCAATTCTTTCCTGTAACGAACAATTGCTTTGTTGATTTCTTATATGCTATTCCGTTTAAAACTTCACCAGTTTTTCGGTAGTCTAATGCCAAAATACTTGCGTCAATTCTTCCAGTTACTGCGCCTGTTGCTGGGTCGATAATCACTATTTGATTTTGCGTATAAACGTTGGCATAAATCTTTCCTTCGATGAATTCCAATTCATTTAATCCCCTAACTGGACCTTCATTTGTATAAACTTCGATAGATCTTTTTAAACCAAATGTATTTGGATCTCTAAAATAGATGCGTTCCGAACCATCAGACATGATTAATTGTTCACCATCGTTACATATTCCCCAGCCTTCACCAGTATATGTAAATTGACTTAATTCTTGAAGTGTCGTTTTATCATAAACAAAACAAGTGTGTTCTTGCCATGTTAATTGATACAATTTATCTCCCATTATGGTAATTCCTTCTCCGAAATACTTTTCATCAAGCAATTTCTTTTCTTGAATTCGGCCAGAATTTAATTTGACTTTCGCAACCATACTTCTGCCTGTTGCACCAGTTCCTCCTGTACCTTCATATAACTGATCTCCATCAAACTCAAGTCCTTGTGTGTAAGAAGTAGTAGCATGTGGAAAAACAGTAAGTACTTCTGCAGAATATTCTTTTGGGAAAGTAATCGGCAGCACTTTTATGATCCTGTGATCTAATCGTTTCGTTCCGTCATTAATAGTAGTTTCAAGACTCACTTGATTCGTTCCAAAACTCCATGTAGAAGTTGTGATTTCAAAAGTTTTTTTAATTTCATCAATCGGCCCTTCATAAATCACGCTATCCTTTGTGTAAACTTTGATTGATTTCACTTCGGATGGCGCAGCAATACTCACTTCAATAGGAATAGATTGTCCAAGTTGAACGGTCGTATTATTAAATGGCAATTCGAATCTTGCAGGAACTAAACTTCCTCTTTTGATGTCTTCTTCTCCGGTACAACCTATTAGTAAAATTAGAAGCAAAGAAAAGATAACGGTAAATGAAACTAATTTTTGAATCATGTTATATTGAATTTTTTATATCACTAGCTGATATTCCGTTATGTGAAGCATTGTAAATCTCTTTCCCATTTTTTACTACGATAACCTGCGGAGATTGATGAATTACTCCAGTCATTTCACTAATTGTATTGGAAACTTCACGGTTAGAAATCAAATCAATAAAATACAATTTAGCGTTATCAACCTGTTCCCAGCTTGACTCAAAACGATTTAACGCCATTGATGAGATACTGCATCTTGTTGAATGCTTAAAGAAAATTCCGGTTACATTTTCTGTCTCTGCAATTGCTTGTTTCAATTCTTCAACCGTTGAAATGTGATTCCAATTGATCTTACTTTGTTCCGATTTTTTGCTAAATGAAAATAGTCCCATATTAAAATGCTGATTTAAATTGTTTTAAAAAGCGTACATCGTTTTCAGAATATAAACGCAAATCATTCACTCTATATTTCAATTGAGCAATTCTTTCTATTCCCATTCCAAAAGCAAAACCACTGTATTCTTTTGGGTCGATATTCGCAGCTTCCAAAACACTTGGGTCTACCATTCCGCAACCTAAAATTTCTAACCAACCTGTATATTTACAAACATTGCATCCTTTTCCGCTGCAAATTGTGCAGCTCACATCTACTTCAGCACTTGGCTCAGTAAAAGGGAAATAAGAAGGGCGCAAACGAATTTGAGTCTTTTTACCGAACATTTCTTGTGCGAAAAACAAAATTGTTTGCTTTAAGTCCGCAAAAGAAACGTCTTTATCGATGAATAAACCTTCTACTTGGTGGAAGAAACAGTGTGCACGAGCAGAAATAGATTCATTTCGAAATACACGACCCGGAGAAATTGTACGAATTGGAGGTTTACTGTTTTCCATAACACGTACCTGAACAGATGATGTATGTGTGCGCAATGCCATTTCTATTCCGTCTGTTTCCACAAAGAATGTGTCTTGCATATCTCTAGCAGGATGTTCCTCTGGGAAGTTTAGAGCTGTAAAGTTATGCCAGTCATCTTCAACTTCTGGACCTTCAGAAACACCATACCCAATACGTTCGAAAATAGAAATAATCTCCTTTCTAATTACACTAATAGGATGTCTCGCTCCAATATTATTTGGTTCACCTGGTCTAGAGAAATCTACTTTTTCCTCGTTCCCTAAATCGTTAGAAAGTTGCTCATTAAATTGATCAAAAACAGTTTGAGCTGCATTTTTCAATTCGTTGATTTTTTGTCCAACTAATTTTTTGTCCTCATTTGGCACATTCTTCAATTCTGAAAAAAGTGGTTTTAGGCAATTTTTAGTTCCTAAAAAACGAATCCTAAATTCCTCCAATTGAGCCGAATCAGTTATTGAAGCACTGTTTACTTCTTCTAAAAGTTCTGCTAGTTTATTTTGAATATCTGACATCTTAAAATGATCTTTACGCTTTATTATACTTTACAATCAAAGTTATAAGCTGCAAATTTAGCAGTTATTTTTCATAATCTACTGATGACAACCAAAAGTTAACTATATATAAGGAGATAATTTTGATAATATTGGATAGTAAGCAAGTGCTGAGTTTCTAGTATTGAGTTCTGAGAATCGGGTGCCGAGTATTAGGTGGTCATCCCGCCTTACTCAAAACTCCAAACTCTAGATTCTATACCTAAAACTCTAGACTCTATATTTAAAACTGCCTACTCTAGACTCGAGACTCAAAACTCGGTACTTACTCAATTCCCAACTTTTTTCATGAAAATTTACATGTAATTAGAGAAAATAATAATTATTACATAACTTAGCCACACTAAAAAAATGAAAATTATGAAATTTAAGAATGCAATTTTGTCTATATTCCTTGGTATTAGCCTTGTTTTGGTTTCTTCATGTACTGAAAAGGACCCTTCTGTATTGAAAATTTATGTCCGTTCAAATGCTAATATTTTGATGCCAGATATTAATGTAAGAATTGTTTCTGATATTAATAAAAACGAAGGTACTCCTGAATATAAAGATGAGGTAAGAACAAATGAATCAGGAGTAGCTATGTTTGTGTTGGATGAGTTATTTGATGAATATGGTAAGAAAGACGATAAAATAGCGCACTTCACTGTTTATGTTTATGATACTACTGAGTTTCCTAAGTTAGGAACAGCAAAAGCCAAGCAGTATTTAACGACAACAGAAACTATTATATTGGATAATTAGCAACTTCTTTGCATATCTCTCGTTAGATATAGAGGAATACTTATTTATTAGAATCGAAAATTTAAATTAATGAAAAATTATATCATATTTACAAGTTGTCTATTGATGCTAGGCGGAATGAGTTTAGGACTCGGTTCTTGTAATAAGAAACAAGATACTTTTGCAAAAATTACCGTTAGAGATACAGCAAATGCCATTGTTCCTGACGCAAGAGTAATTCTTTTTGGAACCTCAACAACTCTTCCTACACAACCAGTTGAAAGGAGAGACACCGTTTATACTGATGCATCAGGCGTTGCCCTTTTTAATTACAATGAAGTTTATCAAGAAGGTCAGGCAGGAGTAGCGGTTTTAGACATCAGAGCTAGAAAAGGAAATTTATCTGGAGCTGGAATAATTAAAGTTGAAGAAGAAATTAGAAATGAGGCTACTGTTCTTATACAACCGTAGTCAATTAACATTATCTTAATATAGAGCTAATCCCTAATCTTAAATGATTAGGGATTTTTTTGATTTATAAGGTTTTAGCAATAGAATGGATGAATAATAATCAGTTTAAATTGATGTTTTTCGGTTTTATTTTTCAATGAATTTTGAAGAAGAGTTGCTCTTTCCTTTTAGAATAAATAATTTTTTGTACTTTAGCCCGTCGAAAAGGCACAAGTTATTGGAGAGGTGCAAGAGTGGCTGAATTGGCTCGCCTGGAAAGCGAGTGTTCCTTCATCGGAACCGAGGGTTCGAATCCCTCCCTCTCCGCCAGTTTAACTTGTAAATTTTTAGATAAATAAGTAGTATTAATAATTTTACAGAAACGATTAATTTTTAATCTTTGGAACATGAAAAAAATAGTTAGTTCTTTAGCAATCATCGGAATGTTTACATTCGGATTTAGCACAGTATCATTCGCAGAGCAACAAGACCCTGCAAATCAAGACGGAGTAGAGCTTCAAGATGACACGTCATCAATGGAAGCTATTTCTGCAGAGCCAATGCCAGAAATGGAAGCGCCTGTTGAAGAAGTAGAGGAAGCAGAAGTTGAGAAAGAAGTAGGTTTTACTTCAACTCTTAAGAAGAAGTTTATCGAGGGTGATCCATTTTGGATGGGTATCGTACTTATTGCTTTGATCATCGGTATTGCTTTATGTATTGAGCGTATTGTTTACCTTAATCTTTCTTCTATCAACACTAAGAAATTCTTAGCAGATGTAGAAGCAGCTATCGCTAAAGGTGATATTGAAGGTGCTAAAGAAATCTGTCGTAACACAAGAGGACCAATTGCGTCTATCTTCTACCAAGGTCTTGCAAGAGCCGATGAAGGTGTAGAAGCTGTTGAGAAAACTGTTGTTGCTTACGGTGGTGTTCAAATGGGACTTTTAGAAAAAGGTATTTCTTGGATTTCTTTATTTATTGCTCTTGCACCAATGCTTGGGTTTATGGGTACTGTAATCGGGATGATTCAAGCCTTTGAGAAAATTGTTGAAGATGGTCAAGTATCTCCAATTACAGTTGCAGGTGGTATTCAGGTAGCACTTTTAACAACAGTATTTGGTTTGATTTCAGCTATTATTCTTCAAATTTTTTATAATTACATCGTTGCTAAGGTGGATGGAATTGTAAATGAAATGGAAAATTCATCAATTACATTGGTAGATATGATGATTAAATATAAAGTTGGTCAAAGGTAATCTTACCAGCGTCTATTTTATTCACTTTAAAAAAACCATATATAATGGATAATGAAAAAAAATTGAACGTATTGGGACTAATCATTAAGATTGTAATTGCAGTTCCAGCTTTAATATTCGGTTTTATCGTTATGACTTCAGGAGTTAATGCTGATAGTGATGAGTTGGTAAAACAAAATTTCATGGAAAGCTTTGCTTTTAGTGGAGTAACGAATATTAGCTTTTATGCAATTATTCTTGCTGTAATTTTAGTTCTAGTGTTCTTCGTTGTTTTACTTGTTACACGCCCAGTTCAAGCAATAAAATCTATTTTAGGGATTGTTGTGGCTGCTGTTTTATTCTTCATCTTGTATTCTATCGGTTCAACTGATACAGTAGAATCTTTAGGTGTTGTTGGTGATATTACGGCAAGTGAGTCCACAATTAACTTTACCCATGCAGGAATTTATACCGCTATTATTGGTTTAGCTGTATGTTCAGCATTGGCAATGTTTATGGGACTAATTGTTAAATTAATTAAGAACTAATAGGAATGGCAAAGCGAGTAGTACCGGAAATTAATGCAGGTTCGATGGCGGATATCGCCTTCTTGTTACTTATCTTTTTCCTTGTTACAACAACAATGGACAAGGATACGGCTTACTTGCGTAAAATCCCTAAAAAGGTTGAGTCATTAGTGACTCCGCCACCAGTGGAAGAAAAGAATATCTACAAAATTGTAATCAATAGTAAGCAGGTAATTCAAGCGAGAGATTCAATTATCAAGCCTGAAGATATCTCAACACTAAACAGCAGAATTAAGCATTTTTACTTGATTAACAGAGGTAAAAAAACAGATAGAGCATTGAACTATCCTTATTATGCTTATGGTAGTAAAGAGTTGTATTCAACTAACTTGAATAATCAATTCAATCGATTGGATGCTCTTGAAGCTCAGGAAGTTCAGGATGATAGAACTCAAAAGATGATTGAACAAACGACGGCAGCAATTGATAAATGGC
The DNA here is from genome assembly GCF_003025005.1 of Brumimicrobium mesophilum. Lineage (GTDB taxonomy): Bacteria > Bacteroidota > Bacteroidia > Flavobacteriales_D > Crocinitomicaceae > Brumimicrobium > Brumimicrobium mesophilum. The sequence goes on along the minus strand of NZ_PVSS01000001.1, from coordinate 359,595 downwards.
AGCAAAAGTTGAACATGATGAATCTTTATACCCAATACAGTGGTAAACAAGAAATGCCTGAAATCGCTTTTGAAGCTCATATCAGATTGGAATCTTTTGTAGATACTGATTATTCGGCTTATGTTGCAGTACAATCGGAAGTTCAACGTGCAGTTACTGAATTGCGTGATGAAGAATCTGAAGCTTTATTTGGTGTTTCATGGACGACAATGAATCGTTACATTCAGACCAATGCTTTAGAAGATACTCCTGAATTGCGTCAGTATAAAAAACATGCTGAGTTGATAGAAACTTTGTATCCACTTTCATTAATTGAAGTTAAACCAAAACGTTAATTATGTCAAAATTTAAAAAAGATGGAGGTAAACCCGCTCCGGCGATTAATACTTCTTCTCTTCCAGATATCGTTTTTATGCTTTTGTTCTTCTTCATGGTAGCAACAACTACAAAGGAGATTGATCCATTGGTGAAAGTTATTCCAGCACAAGGTGTGGGGGTAACGGATTTAACACCATTTAAGCAACGTTCTACAGTTGATTTCGTTTACCTTGGAGAACCTTTAGCGGGTGATGCAAGTAAATTTGATAAAGGTGTAGCTGTTCAATATGATGGTTTATTACATCCTGATGGAATTAACTACATTGGAAGATGGAAGACAGCTAAATTCAATGAGAAACCAGCTGAAATGACAGATCCTAAAGAAAACATTATCACTTGTTTCAAGGCAGATGAGAAAGTACCAATGGGTATTATTTTTACTGCACGTGATATCTTAAGAGATTTAGATTTCAATTCTATTGCATACTCTGCTGCAGAAATGGGGAACAAAAACGCATACAGCATTAGAGAACAATAGTTTTAACTAGAGTTTAAAAATAGTAAATCCCATTAACAGCAATGTTGATGGGATTTTTTGTTTTGAATGAATCACCATTGCTCGATTAAAAAATGTTTACTCATCAACCAATGTTTGTGCTTAGTAAAATCTTTCTTTTATTCAGTCTTTTATACCTCTTCAAGGTCCTCATGAGCTCACTTCGTATCGGTTCATTTTTTTCTTGATAAAAAAACGAAACAAAAAAATCAATGGAACTCCAAGGCGAATGCTGCGCACCATGAGATTAGCTTCGCTGCTACTTCGTGGTTTCTAATGCTGAATGCTATATTTATTCAATATTATTTCTTTTCAATGGCTGTCATGGGCTTGCTTCGCTACGGCTCTTTGTAAGAAATGCAATTCTGCATGAAAACTCATATTTCACTGTGGAATCCCAAACGCTTCGAAATGAGTATTTACGAAAAACTAACGTATACATTGGAATAGTTCACTAGAATTTAATTAAATAATTTCACAAATTCTGAAGTTTTTATCGGGCGCAAGTAAAAATAACAAACTAAAATCTGATTGAAATCGGATAAAAAACTAAAAATGGGGACTTCGAATAAATTTTAACATTTTGTAGAGTGATACTGTTTAAGTACTTATTGTTTTTCTTGTGAAATGCGCTCAAAAAAACTTGTTTTTAACTTAACTTTAGCTAATATTAACATCTTCCAAACATGCCAACGGCTGTTGAAGTAAAAGAGAATGGAGCTGATATAGGGGAGATCAATAGACTTTTAGTTGAAAAAGTTGAGGAATTGACTTTGTATGTGCTACTATTAGAAGAACGAATGAAAGCTTTGGAAGACAATTAATTAAAACATATTACATAAGTAATAAAAAGTATGGAAAGATGAGAATTATTTTTATTTTACCTTTGATAGCGCTAATCATTTTGTCTTGTAAAAAAGAACAGCCTTTTATTAATGACCCAACTAATGCTTGTGATTGTCTTGGAGAAGTCACTGCTGACTTTGAAACAGGTCAATTCTATAAGGATGAATTTGTCCAGCTCGATACAGTTCATATGTACATGAATTATGAACAAGGATTGCCACACAGTCTAAACACAAATCTTTACATTAATTTTAGGGCAAAAGACCAAAATGCTTTAACTTATGAGTGGCAAGTTGGCAGCAAAATCTCCACAATTGATTCACCTAACTTTGGTTTATATTTTTCAGATACTGTAGGTGTAATTGACGTTAGACTTATAGTTAATTCAGAGCCTAGAACTGAATGCTTTCCCAATGATGATGGAATAGATACAATAGTAAAGTCTCTATGTATAAAATCATTAATGTCGCCACCATTGGTAGGTGAATATTATGGTTATTTGAAATCAGATCCCTTTCATTATTTCACGGTTTATATAGACACATTTACATCATATGTTAATAATGACTATATAACTTATGGAATTAAAAATCTACCTGAGGGAAACCAATTTGATATTTTTGCCAGTCTCAACACTTTATCTTTTGAGGGGATCTCTGAAGCTTACGGTGATCCGGGTACATATTATCGTTTCGAATCTATCAAGTCAAGTGGGATTTTAAGAAACAACAATAAGCTAATAGTTAAATTTTCTGCAAAAAAGCTTAAGGATGATGGTAGTTTTGATGTTGTTCAATATTTTGATAATGAAGTATTTATAGGGTTTAAACAATAATATTATGAAAAGAATGATTATATCAATATCTATGTGTTTAAGTTCAATAATATTAGCACAAGATAATACAGTTCCAGAAGATGGTTGTCCAATTAATACAATTTCAACCGATCCAGATAATTATGATAATTCAACCGATGAAGAAGAGTCTGCATTGCAAGAACGTATCACTCGCCTTGAAAAAATAATTCTAGAATTCTCAAAATAAATGTAACTTGAATTTTTTACCTGAGAGTGATCGAATTCGTAATTATTAATTCGTAATTGAAAATTAAACAAATGCTATGAAAACTTTAATAAAAATACTACTACTCACTTCTGTGTTTTTTCTCGTATTATTTTCTTGTAAAAAGGAGCAGTTGGAAATAAAAAAGACTGCGGATCCTTGTGATTGTGCGAGTGAGGTAAGTGCTGATTTTGATATATGGGAAAGAGCTTTTAACTCATCTTTAGCTTTAGAAACAAAAACTGACCATGTGTTATCTGGGAAAAGAGTGGATTTTAGAGCTTTAGAAGATGATGCAGAATATACTTGGTATATAGGTACTGATGTGGAGTCAGACAAAGAAGTATATAAAAATTTTGACAGTCAATGGACAAATCAAACAATTCCAATAACACTTGTTGTGAAGAAAGAACCGAATAAAGTTTGTTTCCCAAATGATGACGGATATGATTCGATTACCAAAACGTTTAATATTTATGACCGATGTTCTACACATTTATTAGATGGCGAGTTTAAAGTAGCTTTGGAAAACTCAACAGATTCTTTAATTATGGGGTTGTATTATGATGAGAATGCCTATCCACCAGCGATGGGTTGTAGCTTCTATGATGTTGTTAATTACGACGGAAATGGCTCAACATGTTCGGCCTATTATCACGATGTAGAAAGAAATTACAGAGGATTAAGGACTGATAACGCTACTCCCTTTGATAGTTGCAGTAATGTTAATATTGACTTTGCCGAAATTAATTTACAAAATGAGTTTACTTTGAAGTTACGTTATCGTGAGGTCTCAGGTCAACCTTTAATTTCAAAATCATACTTCGGTAGGAAATTGCCTTAAAACTAAAATCTTATGAAAAAAATATTCTTATCAATTGGGTTTGCATTATTATTAAATTATGCAAGTACTCAAGAAACAAATTATGTAAATGGAGTAAGTACGAATCATAATAATCCAACCAATAATAGTTTGCCAACTAACTCTCCAAGTCCTGATTATGGCGATTTATTTTTGAATAATTTTGATTGGTTTCCAACTTCACCAAGTGGTTTGTTAAATGGTTATGTTACCGATAATATGCCGTTTTTTAATCAAAATAATAATACTATGCTGCATACTCATAATGATGGTATGTCGAGCTTTTATGACTATTTACAAAGTGAAGTCTTTTCCAATTTATGGCCAACTCATGAAAATGGTTGGGAATTATTAGCAGTAAATCTAGGTTACTATCCTAATATGGAGCCTTTTGAAAATTCGAATGAAGATTATAATTCAACAAATACCTATCAAACAAAGCCATATATTATTTTATATAATAAGTTCACAGGGAAAATCAGAATTCATGCTAAGGTTGGTGAAGAATGGGCAACAGAGAACTATTGGCAGTCCATCAGAGTTAATTTAGTAATAAATAGGAAAATCCAAGGTGAAAACTTAAATGGCATGTTAAGATTGGCAGATGGAATAGATAAATCTTTAGATCAGAAAACAACGGTTTGGGAATACACGGCATTGTGTGAGGCAAATAATGTTAAAAATCAATGGTTTGTAGCTGAATTCCAAGTGGCATTTGATCCATGTGTTTGTAAATGGCCTTCTTCTTTAAGCTTTAACTATGATTTAGTAAGAAATGATAAATTAACTCTGCATGGTGGAGGAATTGAAATTGAAAAAGAAATAATAGGTGGTGCTAATGATGATGAATTACTTCATGGAGATTATTTATCAAATTTTAAGAAACATGGTTCATCAGAGGCAGAAGGTGGTTTCGTAATTTATGGTGAAATGCAAGGTCTTATAGATGGTTACATTAAGAAACTTGAGGTTTATGATTCAACGATAACAGCTAATGCTTCTCATAATAAAAAAGTGAAAAAAAATCTTGCTATATTAAAGTGGGGCAGTATTGCTGTGAAATTTGGAGCAAATTTAATTACAGCAGGCGGAGCTAATGCTTTAACTTTTGCTTTATTGGCAACAGAGGCGCCTGAACTTGTAATTAATTGAGATCCAAATCAAGAAATCAATAAACATATTTTCGGTAGAAAAATAAATTAGAAATGTATGAAAACAATAGCAACTATTTTACTGACATTAATGTCTTTTACAATATGGGCGCAAACCTTTCCTTGTATTAATAACGTGAGCACGAACCCAAACTCACCAACGAATTCAAATCTACCAAATGATATTAATTCAAATGGTTATGATGCACTTTTCTTAAATCATTTTAATTGGATTCGTAATTGATAATTAATCATTCGTAATTTAAAAAAGCTATGAAAACTTTAATAAAAATACTACTGCTCACTTCTGTGTTTTTACTTGTTTTATTTTCTTGTAGGAAAGAACAGCCTGAAATTAATGACCCTCAAAATGCTTGTGACTGCTCTAAAGAAATCAGTGCTGATTTTTTGATGGAAGAACGTACGTCTAGTTCTGCTGCTCCCTTAAACTTTTACACCAACACTGACACAATTATACAAGACAAGACTGTTCGTTTTTCTGCATTAGAAAAAGATGCACATGTGACTTGGTATTTAGGACAAGAAACCATCTCTGGTGAGCAGGAAGTTGAAAGATATTTTGGGGCAAATTATGCTGGTCAATCTTTATCCATAATTTGTGTTGTTAAAAAAGATCCTAATTCTATTTGCTTCCCAAATGATGATGGTTATGATTCTATTGTTAAATATATTAATGTATCTAGTCATGATGTTCGTGACTCTACTTATTTGTTGCAAGGTACATTTAGGGTGAAAGAAAGAAATGGTTCTGATAGTGTTCATATTAATGTTGATTTTAGACTTGACAATACCAATAATTTGGTTATAGATATGTTTAACTATGATGGACAAGGAAATGATATATTAAATAAATCAAGTCAATTGTATACTAATTATCGTGAAATCAGGTATGCAACAGGTTCACAACAAGTTAGATTATGGCATCAACTGTCAGGGGAAGTAAGAATTGAAGTTGTTGGGAACAGTCCATCAATTGCTTCTTTTTATTATGTAGGTAGACAACTATAAATTAATCATATAAAAATCATTTAAAATGAGGTATTTAACTATTTTAATTTTGACCTTTTGTGTTTTTTCCAGCAAGGCTCAAACTGAATGTATTAATGAGGTTAGTACTGACCCAGATGATCCTACTAATAATTCATTACCACCACTATCTAATGGTGATGATAATTTATATTACTTAAATAAATCGGATGTGAATCAAGTTTATGATGAGCCAGGTACGGGGTGGGATGGCCTATGGGAGGGATATGAAACCACAAATATGTTTTTCGCAGGTATTCCTCTTCCGGTTATGAAGAATATAAATGCAGCATCAGGAAATATTACTAAACGTCTACTAAAAAAATAGTATGAGATATTTATTATATTTTGTTGTTACACTATTATTAGTTTCTTCATGTAACAAAGAAAAACGATTCTCGAAAAAGCTGATGAAGGGTGATAATTGGACCATAACTAATTTAACTGTAGATGATGAATCTTATGGTTATTATGGAAATTGGCTTGTAGAACAAGACGTTAACATTTATGATTCCATTCCTAAAATTCAATGGACAAGTAATGGTGAAAATGCTACTTTTCAGTGGCAGTTTCAAGATAAAGGAAAGACTTTCGAAATTGTTTATAAAGATCCGACATGTGTGAATTGCACAACTCCTCCAGAGGATTTAGATTTTCAATGCTATTTTCTTTCAGGTAAGTATGAGGTAATTAAACATAAAAAGGATTTAATGGAATTCAATAGTTTAAATACTATTGGATTTAAAGGAAAAGAGGTAAAAATCAAGATTGAAAGAAATAACTAAAATTTCAAGTTTACTAACCAAACTGTTCACCATTTCTAGAATTGTAGATCCAGAGGATTGTGAAGATTTCTATACCGAAGAAGTAGAGCAACAAACTTTTCAATTTAGTGGAGATTATGATGTGAAAGAAAGGAAACGTAAATCGATGATTTTTGAGAGTAGTAAAACGCTTGGTTTTGATGTGAAGAAAGTGGTTATTAAGCTGGAGAAGAGGGAATGTATAACTATTAATTCTTTTGAATGTGGGATGAATCCCACATCAATAGAATTAGTTTTTAAAAAGCTTCATTCTTTGCATAGAACCAATTGGTGAGGGATTCATCCCTCACTAATGGAAACGGAGAGTTATTCAAAAGTGGTTTCAACCACTTAATTTGTTTTGTTGAGTTCGCAAGCTCGATTCATGGAGGTTTTCTACTAGCAAGGTATCCGATAAGCATTAAAACTAGAAATGAATAACTAACAATAGAAGCCTTAATGCCTATTTATTTTTCAACTAGTCCGTTCATTGACGGATTCTTCATTTTTCACTTAAATTCTCAATTCCTTTTTTAAATATATCAACAACCCAATAAGCAAAACAGTAGCCGGAATTACCATTTGAATCTCCATTTCATTCATCCATGAAGGGAAACTGTCGGTTGATAGCCAATACACATTGATCATGTTGTTAGCGGCGTGCATAATGATTCCTGGAATAATACTTCCAGAAACATAATACATCAAACTAAGCGCTAGTCCGAAAACGAAGAGTGGAATGATTTGGATGTAATTGAAATGCAGTAGAGCAAAAATCAATGCGCTGGACAATAAGCTTAAGCTTAATTTTTTTGAGCTTATTAACATGTGGTTGAACAAGAACTTTCTGAAAGCAAATTCCTCTGCTATTCCTGTGATGACTCCAATGAGAAGTAATGCAGAATAGAAGCTCATGGAGCCACTTTCACCTACTAATCCAGTTAGTTGTTCATCCGCCAAAACTTTCGCCGCAACTAAGTCTTCATACACTCCTAAATATTGAGTTATGGATATGTTTATTTCACTGAAGAACGGCAGCATAAAGAATGCGCAAACGAATAGGAGGAAAGACCAAATTACGGTCTTGAACTGGGGTTTCAATAAGAGTTGTTCCGAATCTTTAGAAAGATAAGTGTAGACAATTCCTGGGGTTAAAAGAAATCCCAATTGGAAAGGCAAGAAATTGACAAACATATATTGAACAGGAAATGACTTGAGTTGAATGCTTAGGTTGTCAATTGGCATTTCAGGATAAATCACCGTCATAAGTATTGAAACAACAATAGAAATCATGATAAACGCAACAGCTCCCACTATAATTAATGAAATTGCTTGTTGAAACGGAGAAAATGATTGAAACTTTTCTTTCATTAGGCCAATACTTCTTTACGCTGACTGTCTAATTTCAATAAGATCAAAATCATGATTAAAAAGGACATCATTGATGAACCACCATAACTAAAAAAGGGCAGGGGAATTCCGATTACAGGAATAATTCCAATGTTCATTCCTACATTAATACCAAAGTGATAGAAGATAATCATGGCGACGGAATTGGCGTAAACTCTTGCGAATCGGCTCTTTTGCCGTTCTGCTATCACAATTATTCGAATCAAGAGAATGGTAAATAGCACTACTAAGCTTGCAGAACCAAGAAAACCCCATTCTTCTGAATATACAGAAAAAATAAAGTCTGTTTCACTCTCTGGAACGTGCTGACTTCTTGGACTAGACAAAATCGCTTCCTTGTATCCTACGCCTGAGAAACCACCCGAACCAACGGCTGCCAAGGCTCTGTTTCTGTTGTAATCTTTACCGTCTTGATCTTGAATTTTACCTAACCAAAGATCAATTCTGTCTTTTTGGTGAGATTGTAAAACGTTCAAATAGGTATATGATATTAAACCTACTAATCCAACAGTAACAATATAAACGATAAGGATGGCCGACCTCATTTTCTTCTTGCTTCTCTGAGCAGCGAAAGATTGGTTGATAAAGAAACTCACGGAAAATAATACGGTAATTATGATCAATAATAACATCCATCCTGGCGCATCATATCCCGGTAAGAAAGAAAAAGTATGTCTTGATTCTGTAAAATAGAGTGTGATTATACTCAAGAATATTACCACAAATAATACAGGAATAAAGTGAATTCCTACCAAAGTATGCTTAAACCTCAATCCCAAAACACGATTCGAAAAGAACAGAATAATAGGATCAAACGTAATTCCTTCGCGATACATTACAAAGAAAAATGCGGTAAATACAAGGAAAGTTCCGGTATCATTTTGAATCAGAATCAATAACATTGTTCCAATTACGAGTGCTAAAGCTAAAGTGAGTGATTTTTTTGAAATTAGTTTTCCTCTGTTGTCAGAAATAACATAAGCCAACATCAAAGCGGTGGTCAGTTTTGAAAACTCCGAGGGTTGAACACCAAAAGGTCCAATTCCAAGCCATGATCTTGCACCGTTAATAGGTTCGGTAAAAAGTACTACAATTAGTAATATTACTACAGTTACAAAAGCTGCAGGAGTAAGTTTGCGGATATATTCGGCATCAATCAAGGAGATTACAATTCCCAAGAATAGCCCAATTCCAATCCACATAATTTGTTTACCATACATGGTTTTCAAGTCGAACAAAAAAGGTCGATCTGGATTAAATGCGGCAGAATAAATATTTACAATTCCCATCAAAACCAAAAGTGCAACTATCAAAATAGTTAACCAATCCCAACCAACTGTTTTTTCTCTGAAATTACTCATTGATATTTGTAAATCTTTGGTCTAAAATTCTTTTTTCTTTAATGGAATCTGAAATTTCACCAGTTAGGTATTTTTCCATCATCAAACTTGCGATTGGGGCGGCCCACGTTCCACCAAACCCTGCATTTTCAACAAATACTGCAATAGCTATTTTAGGATTCTCCAAAGGAGCAAAAGCCATAAAAACCGAGTGATCTTCACCATGTGGGTTTTGGGCAGTACCTGTTTTTCCTGCTACAACAATATCTTTTATTCTTGCTCTTCTTGCAGTACCATGTGGATCATTAACTGCAGCACGCATTCCCTCTTTAACTACAGGAAAATGCTTTGCATCAATCATTGTCTGTTTTTTAACTTTGAATTTGTCTTGAGGACCATCTTTACCGATGCTTTTTACTAAATGAGGTTCATAATAGTAACCATCATTGGCAACGATAGCAGCTAAATTTGCCATTTGAAGTGGAGTTAATTTAACTTCACCTTGTCCAATACTGTTAGATCGAATTGTCGAAAATGCCCAACGGTATTCTCCATACCAATGATTATAGAAATCTACATTTGGAATCACACCATTCCTTAACCCAAAAATATCTGTTTCTGGTCTAATTCCAAAACCAAAACTGTTCATGTACTTTTCCCAAAGTGCTAGCCCTTCTGCAGCATCTTTAAAATGACTACTATGTTTTCCTTGTTGAATTATTTTCTTCACCTCATAATAGAAATAAGGGTTGCAAGAAAATTGAATAGCTTTAGCTACGCTATTTGCTGGCGGATGATTGTGGCATCCTACCCAAGATTTAGTGCATGGAAATGACGCGTCAGGGGTGATGACTCCTTCCTGCAAACCAACTAAAGCTTGAACAACTTTGAATATTGAACCAGGAGGATATTCTGCTGCTAAAGGTCTAGGATAAAAAGGTTTTAAAGAATCCTTATATAGTTTCATATAGTTGGTTCTGATATTTCGTGAACCAACCATTAAGTTTGGATCATAATTAGGCGCGCTAACCATTGCTAAAATTTCACCTGTAGAAGGCTCAATTGCTACAACTGAACCCAATTTGTTTTTCATTAATTGTTCACCATAAGCTTGAAGAATAATGTCAATTCCGAGATGTAGTGGTGGACCTTGCTGCGCATTTGTATCCAGTTTTCCTTCCGCGAAGTTGTCAACTAATTTCCCTCTTGAAGAAGTCAGGATAACTTTAGTTCCTTTTTTACCACGTAATTCGTATTCATAGTATTTTTCTAAACCAGATCTTCCGATAAAATCTCCAACACGATAAAACCTTCGATCTGAATTTAATTCGGGACCACTGATTTCGTTCAAATAACCAAAAATATTTGCTCCATTTGGATAAGGATAATCCCTCATACTCATTGGTTCTTCATAAAAACCTTTGAATTCGGATAAGTCCATGGCAATATTCGAAATTTCATCAGCTGATAATTCCTTTAAGAATGCATTGGGTAAATAAGTTCTGTAGTCGTTCACTACAGTATCATTTCCTGTTGTTTTACTTCTTGTTTTTCTGTCTAATTCCTTGCGAATTTCAGCAAATCTCTGATGAATGGAATCTACAGATATTCCAATAAGTTTTGAAAATGCAAGTGTATCTAAATCCTCAATATCATCTTCGATAAACATGAGGTTGTAGTATGTTTTATTGGCTACTATTTTTACACCATTTCTGTCGTATAGAATTCCACGAGGTGGTTTAATCGTAATTTTTTTCTTTGCTACTTCACCAGCGCGTTCAATCCATTTGTCGTCTGCTACTTGCATATAAAACAAACGTGCCGTAAAAATGATGCCTACAAATAGAAAAAGCAGGATAAAAACAAGACGTCTATTTTCTAAATTCATACTTTTTGAGACTTTTTAAAGAAAAGTACTTGAATAAGGATAAATATAGTCAAACTAATTAGGGTACTCAAAAATGTGCTCATGAGAATTTCTTTCCAAGCAGACCATTTGAAATATTCGAGACCAAAAAACCAAAGATGATGAAGAAGAATTGTTAGTGCAGAAACTTTTATAAACCAAGGATAACCCCAATCTCTAGCGATTGGTTCTTTGAGGATATCATAACCATCTCTGGGAGCGAATTGTCTAAAAATCGCTGGACGAATGTATGCAATAAATACAGCAGCACTGGCATGCAGACCAAATGTATTCATAAAGAAATCTATTGAAATACCAGCGATAAATGCCAAGATCATCAATACAACTGGGCGTGTATCAAAAGGAAGCATTAGAATAAACAAAGGGTAAATCATCGGATGAATTCCAAATCCAAAATTCAGCTGCCCGAAAATCATTCCTTGTGCAATGACAAAGATCAATAAGCGAAGAATATTTTTTATGAGATAATTCATTGTAGCTGAGGAATATTTTTTTCTATTTCTTCAAGTTCCAATTGATGAATGTTTTTGATAATATAAACATATCTCAATTTTCTCATATCTTGATTTAACTTTACTGTAATGTCCCATCTAGGCTGACCTTCAACTGGTTCTAGTTTTTCTACAACTCCAATTGGTTCACCTTGTGGGAAATATCCACCACTACCTCTTGCTAATACTTCTGAACCTATTTCAACTTCAATATCATTCGAAAATCCTGTGAGACTTACTTTTCTTGGATTTACTCCATCATATTTAATTAATCCATGAGCATTTGACTTATCAATAAATGCTGTGATATTTATGTCTTTCGTTAGAACCGATTTGACAATTGCAAAATTTTCGGAAACATCATAGACTATTCCTACAATTCCAGTTGAAGAAACAACTCCCATTTTTCGGGCTATTCCTTTATCCGTTCCCGCATTAATTGTGAAATAATTATTGGAATGTGCGTGAGAAGAATTGATAACCGTTGCTGGAATACGTTCAAAACTTAAGCGTTTTAAAGTGTCATTAATTTTCGCAGTATTGGTGTCGATTGATATGTAATTGTCTGGAATTCTATGTTCCAGCAGTACATTTTCAGCCTGTAATTTTTCGTTGGCTTCATCCAAATAGAGATATTTCGTAACGTTTCTTTCCCACGTCAATAAAGTTCCTGTTACATTGGTAGATGAGTTAAAGAATTGTGTTCTTGGATAACTCATTACCGAGAAAAAGGAACTCAGTGCAGCAATTTGTAAAATTAGGAAGACCAGAAAAACTCTAAATCTTCGAAAGAATGCTATAAACTTTAGCATGAATGTTTTTTACTTTTAATCTCTTATTAAGAATTGGAAACGGTTAATGTTTTTCAATGCAATACTTGTACCTCTTGCCACAGCTCTCAAAGGATCTTCAGCGATATGAACAGGGAGTTTTGTTTTCAAAGACATTCGTTTATCCAGACCACGCAACATTGAACCACCACCGGCTAAATAAATACCTGTTTTATAAATATCGGCAGAAAGTTCTGGCGGAGTCATTTCAAGTGCACTCAAAATAGCCTCTTCAATTTTAGAAATTGATTTGTCCAAAGCATGTGCAATTTCTACATAACTAACCACAATTTCCTTAGGAATACCAGTCATTAAATCTCGTCCACGTACGGCGAAATCTTCTGGTGGATTATCTAATTCTGGTAATGCTGATCCAACTTCAATTTTAATTTGTTCTGCTGTACGCTCTCCAATTAAAATATTGTGTTGGCGACGCATGTACTCTTCAATGTCTTTCGTGAAATCGTTTCCTGCAACACGAATAGATTTGTCACTTACTATACCACCCAAGGCAATTACAGCGATTTCAGAAGTTCCACCTCCTATATCAATAATCATGTTACCCATCGGTTCTTCAACATCAATCCCGATTCCTATTGCGGCGGCCATAGGTTCATGAATTAAGTAAACTTCTTTTGCTCCAGCATGCTCTGCGGAATCACGAACGGCTCTTTTTTCCACTTCAGTAATTCCTGAAGGGATACAAATTACCATTCTCAAAGAAGGGTTGAATAAACTCTTGCGCTTCTTGATCATCTTGATCATTCCACGAATCATCTGCTCGGCACATTGGAAATCAGCAATAACACCATCTTGCAAGGGACGGACAGTTTCAATTAGTTTGTGGGTTTTTCCATGCATTTGCTGGGCTTTTTTACCAATAGCAACAATTTTTCCTGTTTGTATATCTCTTGCAACAATCGAAGGTTCATCCACAACAACTTTATCATCCATTATGATAAGTGTGTTTGCTGTTCCTAAATCAATTGCAATATCTTGTGTTAAAAAGCCAAATAATCCCATATTGTTGTGCCGCGCTAAAAGTGTACTTAAGAGTATAGTAAAAATCTCACCAAATTTAGGGAAATTTACGCACTATTTTTTAAATATTTTATATTAATGTTTAAAGTGACGATTTCCAGTGAAAACCATTGCCATTTGGTGCTCATCACAATACTCAATTGAAAGTTTATCTTTGATAGAACCTCCAGGTTGAATTACGGTGTTAATGCCTTCTTTGTTAGCTATTTCTACACAGTCAGGGAATGGGAAAAATGCATCTGATGCCATTACTGCTCCATTCAAGTCAAAGTTGAAAGATTTAGCTTTATGAATAGCTTGGTTTAATGCATCTACACGTGAAGTTTGTCCTGTTCCACTAGCCAATAATTGACCATCTTTTGCCAATACAATTGTATTTGATTTTGTGTGCTTCACCAATTTGTTGGCGAAAGCTAAATCTTTGTTTTGAGCATCAGTAGCACTAACTTTCGTTACAGTTTCGAAATCTTCAATTTTATCTGTAATTAAATCTCTGTCTTGCTCCAAAACTCCATTCAAGATAGTTCTGAATTGTTTTTTAGGAAAATCGAAAGGTTTTTGAACCAGAATAACTCTGTTTTTCTTAGACTTTAAGATTTCAATTGCTTCTTCTTCATAATCTGGAGCAATTACAACTTCACAAAATAAATCGTTGATTAAAGTCGCTGTTTTAGTATCAATTTTTGTGTTGGCAATCAATATCCCTCCAAAAGCAGAAACTGGGTCGCCAGCCAATGCAGCTGAATATGCTTCTTCAATTGTTGAACGAGTTGCTAAACCGCAAGCATTGTTGTGTTTCAAAATTGCGAATGTTGGATCGTCATTTTTGAAATCCTGCATTAGGTTTACTGCTGCATCAACATCTAAAAGGTTGTTGTATGAAAGCTCTTTTCCGTGTAATTTATCAAAAATACTATCTAATCCTCCGTAGAAAACACCTTTTTGGTGTGGGTTTTCACCATATCTCAATACTTGTGAATCAGTGATGCTTTGCTTGAACACTTCTTCTGTATCGTCGTTGAAATAATTAAAAATATGCGTGTCGTAATGTGAACTTACATTGAATGCGTCTTTAGCATACGCTTTTCTTTGTTCTACAGAGATTTCTCCTTTTTGATCCGTTAAGATTGATAAGAAATCTGCGTATTGCTTCGTTGTAGAAACTAACATTACATCTTTGTAGTTCTTTGCAGCAGCACGAATTAAAGAAATTCCTCCGATATCAATTTTTTCAATAATTTCTTCGTGCGTTCCTCCAGCAGCAACTGTTTCTTCAAAAGGGTAAAGGTCAACCATAACCAAATCAAAAGAAGGAATGTCGAATTCTTTCAATTGCTCCTGATCTTTTTCATTGTCCTTACGGTTCAATATTCCACCAAAAACTTTAGGGTGAAGAGTTTTTACACGACCTCCTAAAATTGAAGGGTAAGAAGTTAAATCTTCTACACGTAGAACTTTTATTCCAAGATCTTCGATAAATGATTGCGTTCCTCCTGTACTGTAAATTGTAACTCCTTGATTAGAAAGTTCTTTAACGATTGGTCCAAGTCCATCTTTGTTGAAAACAGAGATGATTGCACTTTTGATTTTTGTATTGCCCATAACCCATTTGATATTAAGCGTACAAAAATAAATAGTTTAAGTGAATATGTCCACTTTTTATTGCCAATTTACGATAATCAACTAACTATTTACCATATGTTGTGCTAATTGAGGAAACTTATTGTACAATTCTTCAGCTTTCTCTTCCGAAAGAGATAAAGTGGAGATTGCTTCTTTCATACAAGAAAGCCATGCTGCCATTGCAAATTGGTCAATCTTATGTGGTAAATGACGTTGTCGCATACGAGGCGGACCATATTTTTCAATGTAGCGAGGCGGACCACCTAAAAACTGTGTCAGAAATCGAAATTGTTTTTCTTTAATTTCTTCAATTTTGTTGGTCTCAAATAAAGGAATCAAAACAGGATGTTGATAAACAAGATTGTAAAAAGCATCAACAAGGTCTTTTATTTTGTCTACTCCTAAATGTTCGTAAAGGGTGTTTTCGAAATCTGTCATGGCTTCAAAAGTAATAAAGAATTACACGGTAACACTCAACTGACAAAGATTCGCTGAGAAAAAGAGAAGATTTAAAATTTTCGGAATCATCCTACATTCAAAATAATGAGGAAAATACTTCTTGCCATTTCAAGGGCTTATTATTCAAATTAAGTATTCATTAAACTAGTTGATGATTAAGTGTTTAAGTTTTATCGGATTATTGGAAAAGTATCTGGTAAGGACTAATTTTTTTAAGGAATGTTTCTGAAAATGGCGATTTATTTCTATTAAAAAGTTCGATGTTCCTGTTCATCGATATAGTGAAGTGATTTTTCAATCTTTTCGATAACGACCAAATATTGTTTTTTCAATTTTTGTTCGTCGATTTTTTCAACTTCTCTATTTAACAACGCTAAACTACTTTCTAAAGCGTCAATTGTTGGATCTAGATTCATGATTTTTTGATTTAAATATAAAGATTTTATTTAGACAGTGATTTTAAATATTGTTTAGGAAAAAGAAATATAAATCAAGTGATCTTAAAATTAAGCAGCTTATTCGTCAAGAGACGGATTTATCATTTATAATTTTTCACTTTTCATTTCTTACTTTTCCCTACTCGTTGTATATTCAACCAACATAATCAAAGATTGTTTACTTGGTGAGTCAGGTATTGGATCTAAAAGCTTTAATGCTTCGTCTTTTATTTTGATCATGTAATCATAAGCGTAGTCAATTCCTCCATTGTTTACAACTAATTCAATTGCTCGACGCACTTTCTTTGGATTTTCGTTATGGCGTTTTACAATGTTGATTAATTCCTTTCGGTTTTTTTTATCTACGTTATTCAAAGTGTAGATTAAAGGAAGCGTCATTTTTTGCTCTCGGATATCGTTTCCAGTTGGTTTTCCAATGTTACCTGGCGTTCCATAATCGAAAATATCATCTTTAATTTGAAAAGCAATTCCTACTTTTTCACCAAATAAACGCATTCTTTCTGCTTCGTCCTCTCGTTCAACAGAAACTGCTCCAGCTTCGCAACAAGTAGCAATTAAAGAAGCTGTTTTTTGTCGGATTACTTCGAAATAAGTCTCTTCATCTATGTCTAGTTTTCGTGATTTTTCGATTTGGAGTAACTCTCCTTCACTCATTTCACGAACTGCTCTGGCAACGATTTCTAGAGAACGGTATTTCTTGTGCTCGATACTCATTAAGAGTACTTTAGAAAGCATGAAGTCACCAACTAAAACAGCGATTTTATTTTTCCATAAAGCGTTAATTGAGAAAAATCCTCTTCTTTCGTTGGCATCATCCACTACGTCATCATGAACTAAAGTTGCAGTGTGAAGAAGTTCGATTAATGAAGCGGAATTGTAGGTGTCTTGGCTGATTTCTCCCAACATTTTAGCGGAAAGAAAGACAAACATTGGGCGCATTTGTTTTCCTTTTCTTTTGATAATATAGTGTGTAATTTTATCTAATAGCGGAACTTTAGAGTTCATACTCTCTCTAAAGTGTACTTCAAACTCCTTAAGTTCTTCCGCAATTGGACTTTTAATATCACTGACTTTTATCATCGCTTGCAAATATAGAAAATAAAGCAATGCTTTGTATAAGTTGCTTTCGTATTCGTAACAAATAATGGAAGGTGAAGTTTTTGATGATTAAAACAATTTCAATTCGTATTAACGCTTGATTGATTTTTTTAAATTCTTTAAATCTGAACGTTCTAACTGATTATTAATCTTTCGCATATGTCAATAAAAAAGCCCAGTAAAAAAATGAAATTTCCATTCTTTTACTGGGCTACAATTTCGGATTAGGAAATCCTATTGCTTTTTAGTTTTTGATAAACTTCTGAACTGTAGTTTTTTCAGCTGTATTGAAGTGGATAAAGTAAACTGTTGCATCCCAATCTCTAATTGAAATAGATGAGTTTTCTTTTAATTCTTTAATCGTTCCAGTTTTCATAGATTGACCTTGTGCATTGAACACAGAGTAAGTTCCTTCCTGACTTCCTTTAATATCAATGTTAATAAAGTCGTTTGCTGGAATTGGAGAAACTGTGAATGATGGAGCATACATTGATTGATTCGAAGTGGAAACATCTGATGTTATACTGAACTCATAAATGAAGCTTGAACCAAAATCACCTTCAAATCTTTTAATTTGATTTCCAGCTATTTTTTTAATTCTCATTGATCCTGTTCCTTCGTTGTTTGCCCAAAAGTCAATTCCATTTCCTCCAGTATCTTCAATTACAAAACGGTAACATCCACGCGTTAAAGCTAAAGTATCGTTATAAGTTGTATTATTAGATAAGCTGGTTCTTTCCATGATGATGTTTCCATCTGTATCTTCAATTCTATACTTGTTTTGACTAGCAGTTGAATTGGTTTTAATTTCCAAAATAAAGAATGGTTCAACAATGTCTGTTGCAGTGAAAGTTGACTTATAAGAATTGTTATGAACGTATTCATCAGCACTACCATTAACAGTTGAAATACTCGCTTCAAAATTGTTAGAACCTTGAATTGTAGAATTCCATAAAGTAGCTCCTGATGGCAATACAATATCTTCTTTTTCTAAGAAAGACAAAGTTCCTGTCCAATCATAAGTCTCAGGAGAACCTCCGTTAATTGAATAAGTAATTGTCATTGAAGTAACGTCATTACTACCTGAGTTTTGAACTGTGACAACAGGATCTCCACACATTGGATTCGTTCTTCCGAAAGAAATTTGATCATTTGGTGCTTGAACAGTAACAATTCTAGCATCAGTTGTGAAGTTTGTTGGACCGTAAGCTATAATTTGATTGTTTACGATGTAGTTTGATGTTCCAGAAGCTGTTGTAATACCATAGTCAACATCGATTTGATTGTTATTAATGTAACTTGTAACATCAAACTCTTCAACCTGTGTTGGCATTCCAGGACACCATCCAGCACGGTCATATATCCATGTTCCACCTTGTGGGTAAATAGGGTTTTCTCCACAAGTCATCCAAACTTGCCATTGGAAGTTTTGTTGTCCATTGTTGATGTTCATGTAATGTTGTCTCGGAATAAATTCTCCTTCTTGACCATGACCTGTTACAGCAGAAGAGATTTTTGCTTGTGCTGTATTGGTTGGTAAATCTATTGTACGTGGTTCAAAGAAATCATTTGAATTAATCGCTGCAAATGATTTTTTATCTACTCTCCAAATTTGACGTAAATCTAATACTTCTCTTGTTGGAGTTCCGTGAACATAAAGGAATTGGATGTCAATATCCTCTTGCCATTGGCCACCTCCTGTCATTTCTAAACCGCGATTTCCTTGAAGAATAGGGTAGAAGTCAGTAACATCAAAATACCATGCAACACCTTCTATTCCTAAATCCAAGTTAATTCCATAAGGGGTAACCAGTGATAAGATTTCTAATCTACTTGGTGAACGCAATGCATAATCAATCACATTAACGTTTAAAGTGATTATATCTTGAGCAACTGTTGAGGTTGCCACTCCACTAAGGCCGTAAACTGTGTTAGAATCAGGGTAGTATGTTTGGTAAGTTGTAACAATGTCAGATGTGTAAGTTCCATTTGCAGGGTCAAGTACATTTTCTTCTACAGTGTAAGCATCTTTAAGAATTGAATCGTATTCTTGTGTGTTCACGATGTTTAAAACGTAGTCTGCTTGGTGGAATGTTATGTCTGGAACAACAGAACTCCTTGTAAAATCAAAAATATGGTTACTTGAAGAACGCTGACCGTATGCAGTTGCATTGATCATGGTACCATCATTATTGTTAGGAGAAAGGTCTTCAATGGCACTAGAGTTCCCTTCGAATACATAGTTTAATTGAAGATTAGCATAGTTTGGATGAGAAGCATCAACTCTAGCTGAATAATTTTCTTGAATTGTAGCTGCAGTTAATTTGGTGTCCCAAATTCTAACATCATCAATACCTCCAGTGAAGTAGAAATTGTTGTGTCCTCTAGAAATGCGTACTTCATCACCTAAAGTAGTATTTAGAACCTGATTCACTAAGTCAATGGTAGTTAATTGCACCCCATCAACATACATTTTTGTTCCAGTAAGACTAACTCCCTCTGTTGTGATAGCCAAGTGATGCCATTCTCCATCATTGATTAAATAATCTCCTCTAATTGAACCAGAACTAATCTCAAGTCTAGGTCTCCCATCAGAATCTATTCTAATTGTGAATCTATTTCCTTGTGTATTAGTACCCCAATAAACGATTGTTTCATTAGTTCCTTCAGTTTTTATCCAAGCCTCAACAGTTCTTTCTGTTGAACCTGCAATACCTTGGTAAGTGTTCGCTTTTACATAATTACCAGTGAAGAAGTTGGCAAATTGGTTTTCGCTGTTTGTCCAACTTTGTTGATTTGAAACATCTGTAGCTTCTAAGTCAATAGCGTTAGCCATATTGTTTGAACTTGAAACGATTTCAATTAATAGATTGTTGTTACCTGTCCAGTTAAATGCTTGGTAGAAAGGTATTTTGTTTTGACCATTTGTTAGTGTCCAATCACCATGAAAAACTTCTGTTCCTCCGATCAAATCTGAAAGTTCACTTGTTTCTAAATTAGAAAATGTAACTTCTTTTACTTTAAGAACAAAGTGACCTAGTGTTCCTGTACTTCCGTTACTGTATAAACTAAGTGCGTCAATATCGCCCGCTGTTAATCCTGCTGAAGTTAATTGAGCATTGGTAAGTAAAACAAATGACCTACCACCTTTATTTGAGTTAGAAAGTACTGAAGATGTTTGTGCACCAGATGCAGTAATATCTGCATTCGATTCATTAGTTGTACTAGAAATCTGAACATCATAGTGTTCATTTTCGTAGATGTTGTAACTACCAGTTGTACTGTATTTGTCATTTGGTGATGCGTAAGGATAAACAATATAGTTATTAATCTGAGCTTTAATTGAATCTAATCTGGTTGAATCAGTAATGTAAGTATTACAAGAATAATCCCATTCTCCACATCCTATATTCGTTTGACCAGAAATTCCAGGTGAAACCAAACCATCTTTACAACGCATAGTGTATTTCATCCAAATACGTTCAACCTCATTTCCGTTTAACTGTGGAAATACAATTTGAGTATCTCTTACAACACTGTTAAAATTGAAGGCCTGAACCACGGTCGTGTCACCAGGATTTTGTCCGAATGAAAATTGGCCAATAACTAGAAAAGCTAAAGCCAATATTGGTTTTAATAATTTGTTTTTCATAATGTTTTTTAGTTTGATGTAAAATTAATAATTTATAACAGTAGTGTTGCTTTTTATGAACCTACATAAGGACTACAATCGGTTACAATTCCACTGAAAAGGCATTAAAACAGTAGATTGTTGTTTTATAAAAGACACGATGTCCTAAAATTGTCTCATGAATGAGATGAGTTGCATTAGGATAAGTTTTCATTTTTTTAGTCTATTTTCGCTGCATGAGACATCCAATTATTTCCATTTTTGAAGAAGAAAGGAATCCTAAAATAGCAAAAGAGCAAGCGGCCTATATGAAAAATAGGTTTTCATTTTTTGGATTAAAATCACCTTATCGAAAAGATTTGCAAAAACCCTTTTTAATGAAAGCGAATCTTCCAGAAAAATCAGAAGCTTTTGAACTGGTGAAAGATTTATGGGAAGAACCGCAAAGAGAATTGCATTATTTCGCACAGGAATTCTTTGCGAAATATATGAAGCAACTCGGAAAAGAAGATCTTGAAATAATTGAATGGTTGATTGTTCGAAATTCTTGGTGGGACACAATTGATTTTTTAGCCACTAAACCCTTGGCAGAATATTTTAAGAAATTTCCAGATGAAAGGAGGGAGACTTTAGATCGTTGGATGAAAACTGAAAATATTTGGCTTCAACGCAGTGCGATTTTGTTTCAATTAAAATATAAAAAGGACACAGATTTAGAATTACTAAGGTATGTTATTCTTGAATTAGCAGATTCTAAAGAGTTTTTTATCAAAAAAGCAATTGGCTGGATTTTGAGAGAATACGCCAAAACGAAGGAGGAATGGGTTTTGGAGTTTTTGGCAGAGAATGAGTTACAGCCCTTGTCTGTGCGCGAAGCGAGGAAATTAATTAGGAATTCCAGGGTTTGAAAAAATAATTTTCAATTACGAATTCCTCAAGTTTGGATGAATAGTTACGAATCACTCTAATGAAGATTTCTGTTTTTCATAAGCTTCTAGAATGGCGGTTTTTATCTTTACTATGTATATATTAAAAATGATAGTCCATACTAAACACATTAAAACTATAAAGAAGGATGGAATGAGTAAGGCAAATATAAATTCAGGAGAGTTAATGTTTGCAATTGCAATTTTCCCAACACCAAAAAATGCTAAACCAACCATTACGTAGGCAATGAAATGCGTGAGGAATAGCATTTTAATTTCAGTGTTATTAGTCTTTTCTTCGATTCGAATGAATAAATGCCAAGTTTCAAAATTTCCTCCGGACTTCTGCACAAATCGAGTTTGATCCTCTTTTTTATTGTAAACCCATTTAAATACAGTTTCACTTTTAAATATGGACCGACCGTTTAAGATTACAGGAAATGATTTTTGCAAGTTTGTTAAAACAGATTGTTTATCTCCGATAAAGTTCAATTTAATTCTACCAAACATGATTAAATTAATTAAGTACTTCTATTCTTTAATCAAACTCAAGAGTATGCTCACTATTTAGTTGTCATCAATAAAAAAAAAATCCGTGAAAATCTGATTTGCTTGCAGTTATGCTGCGGTGACTGAGCTTGTCGAAGGCCCGCGTTCCATCACCCGACTACTCAAATTCAATAATCAATTCACCTTTTTCAACAACAGTCTCTTTATCTTTAACTATAGCTTTCACTTTTCCTTCTCCTTCTGCTTTGATCACGTTTTCCATTTTCATGGCTTCCAAAGTAAGAAGCGGAGTTCCTGTTGTTACTTCATCACCAATTTCAACAGAGAATTTTAGTATACGACCTGGCATAGGCGATTTCAATTGGTGAAGTTTTCTCACTTTCTTCTTGTCTAGTCCCATTTTGTGAATCAATTCATCAATTGGACGCTCTTTTTTGACTTCGAAAGTTCGTTGATTGACTTTAATTGTCATTTTTTGATCTTCAGTTGCTGCTTCAACGATTTCTCCATGGAATTTTTTTCCCATAAAATATATAGTGAAATAAGTATCGTCAATCCACTCAACTGAACTAAACCCTTTTTCACCTTCTACTTTATTTCCGTCAACAATGTATTTCGCTTCTGCCATTTTCTGATTTTTTTTGTCAATCTCTACAAATATAATTTTTCTAGTTGAAATGGGGCGTTTTAATCTTTCCTTCTGTGGAATAAATTTCCATGTTTATCTTAAAAAGCAGCCATACCTCCCACTTTTTAATTGGAATTCGATTAAAATTGCGATGTTTGTGCATTAAATAATAATTAATTTTATGAAAAGAATATTTACAGTTATTGTCTCAATCGGTTTATTGTGTTCTTGCGGAACAAGTAAAGGGAATTCTTCTCAAAAAACTGTCACAGATGAATCTGGAAGTGTTTCAGTAAATGAAGGTGGAATCAAGGAAAACGCTCCGATTTCAGTAAATTCATCAGAAGAAGTCATTGAAAGACCACATTATAATCCATCAGCAACTATTTTGACGGGGCTGAAGCATACAAAATTAGAAGTTGATTTTATGTGGGATAAATCTCAAATGAATGGAAAGGCAACGCTAACTTGTTCTCCACATTTCTATTCAACAGATAGTCTGATCCTTGATGCAAAAGCCATGGAAATTCATTCTGTAAAATTGAACGGAAAAGACCTTAACTATAAATACAACGATGCAAAATTCTTGAGAATAAAACTAGATAAGGAATATTCTAGAAGTGAGGAATACACCGTAGTGATTGATTATATCGCTAAGCCTGAGGAAAAGGTAGAGGGAGGTTCAAGCGCAATTAGTAGCGATAAAGGTTTATACTTTATTAATCCAAAAGGAGAAAATAAAAACCAAATGACACATATTTGGACGCAAGGAGAAACGGAAGCAAGTTCAGTTTGGTTTCCTACAATTGACCGACCAAATCAAAATACAACACAGGAAATTTATATAACAGTAGAAGATAAATACAAAACTTTATCTAACGGTAAATTCATGTCTTCCCAAAAGAACAAAGATGGAACAAGAACAGATTATTGGAAACAAGATTTGCCACATGTTCCTTATTTATTCATGATGGCAGTTGGTGAGTTTGCGATTGTAAAAGATACATACACAAAACCTGATGGAACCATAATTCCTCTTCATTATTACGTGGAGCCAGAATGGGAAGAGCATGCACAAGCAATTTTTGGAGAAACACCAGCGATGATTGAGTATTTTTCTGAATTGTTGGGTGTTGACTATAAATGGGACAAATATCATCAAGTCGTTGTGCGAGAATTTGTTTCGGGTGCGATGGAAAATACTGGAGGAGTTGTTTTTGGAGATTTCGTTTACCAAACAAAGCGAGAATTAATCGATTCTGATAACCATGCAATTATTGCCCACGAGTTATTTCATCATTGGTTTGGAAACTTAGTAACTTGCGAAAGTTGGGCTAATCTTCCAATGAATGAATCCTTTGCTAATTACTCTCAATATTTGTGGGATGAAAAATTTCATGGAAGAGACGAGGCTGAATACAACGCAGAAAAAGAAGCTGATGGTTATTACCAATCTTCAAAGCAATTGGGTTATCACGACATGATTTGGTTTGATTATGATCAAAAAGAGGATATGTTTGACGCACATTCTTACAATAAAGGTGGACGAATTTTACACATGTTGCGCTACTATTTAGGTGATGATGCGTTTTTCAACGGATTAAAAACATACCTTAACGACAATGCTTTTCAACCTGTTGAAGTGCATCACTTGCGTTTGGCTTTTGAAGAAGTTGCTGGAGAAGATTTAAACTGGTTTTTTAACCAATGGTTCTTGTCATCTTACCACCCAAAATTGGATATTTCACAAGAAGTTAAGGATGGAGAAGTAACGGTTAGAATAGACCAAGTTCAAGATTTAGAATTAGCGCCCTTATATAAGTTACCTATGAAAATTGGAGTATATGCAAACGGAGGGAAAACAAGCCATGAGATAGTCGTAGATAAAAACATCAATTCATTTACTTTCGATTTCAAAGGAGATATTGAAAATATTGTTGTGGATGAAGAAAGAACAATATTAGGTGTTTTGAATCACGACAAGCCACGTGAATGGTATGTTCACCAATTCTATAATGCACCACGTTACAAAGACAGAGAAAAAGCGGTTACGTTTGGTTCTCGTTCTGATTCTCCCGAAGCGAAGCAAATGATTATGGATGCCTTGGATGATGATTTTTGGTACATTCGCCAATTGGCAATTTCTAAACTTGATAAATTTGGAGAGGAAAATCAATCCGCAATTTTTGAGCAATTGAAAATTATAGCAGAAACAGATGAAAGTTCCAAAGTGAGAAGCTCGGCGTTGAGTGCATTGTCAAGTGACTTTTTCAAAGCTGAATTCGAAGGTAAAACGCGTTCCATTTTGACGAAGGCAATTGAATCTGATAGTTCATATTTAGTGATTTCAAAAGCTTTAAATGGATTGACAAAAGGAACAGAAAATGATATCGATAATGTGATGTCAATGTCAAAAAAATTAGAAAAAGAGCGTTCTTCAGCATTAAAAGCGCAATTAATTGGGATTTATAGAAACTATGGAACTGATTCAAACTTAGATTTTATGTCTGAAGCAATTACTAGTGGTGATATTTCTGGCTATGATATGATTGGAGGAATCATGAATTTTGCTTCTTTTTATAAAGATCAGAATGTGAAGACAAGGTTAAAATATTTCCATGTTTTAGAAAGATTATCTGATGATGGAGGGGCTTATGTCAACGCTGTTTTACCAATAGTTTTGAATAATCTAGCACAGGTGGCGCAGAATGAAGTTGTTGAGCTTGAAAAAGAATTGCAAGATTTAGAGAAAACAGGGAGTGCTGGTGAAGCAACTGTTGTTCAAGGGAAGTTAACTCAAGAAAGAATTTATCAAAAGAAATTAATTACATTGATTAATAAAGTGGCCAAATAAAGAATGTAATTTATATTTCAAATTTTCATTTTTAAAATTGCCGTCTGAACTCACAAGTTTAGGCGGTTTTTTTTGGTTATCATTAAGTTTATCTCAACAAATCTGCGATTGAATGATTAAAATAATTTACTTTAAATTATTAACCATCGAATCGGCTGTTTTCAAAACACTATCCAACATCTTTTTACTACCTTTGCGGCATGATTAATATCGATAATTTAAGCTTTCACTTACCACAAGGGTATTTATTTAAAGAAGTTAGTTTGCAAATTAATGCAGGTGACAAAATTGGACTTGTTGGGAAAAACGGGGCAGGTAAATCTACTTTACTGCGTTTACTTTCAGGGAGAGAATTACCAACAGATGGTAGAATTCACAAAATCAAAGATGCTACAATTGGTTATTTAACGCAAGATATCGTTATTGATACTAACCAAAGTGTGTTTGATTACTTAGATTTTTCAAATGAAGATTTGAATAGAATTAGAACTCAAATCGACGATATTAATCACCAATTAACTACAAGAACAGATTACGAAACAGATTCTTTCCTTCAATTGTTGGATGATTTGAATTTTGCCAACGAGCAATTTAATTTGTTTGAAGGATATCAATGGGAGGAAAAAATTAATTCTACTCTTCTTGGACTTGGTTTTCAAGAAAGTGTTTTCACTAAACCTTTGAATCAATTTTCTGGAGGTTGGAAAATGCGTGCTGAGTTGGCACGAATTCTAATCAACAATCCTTCGGTTCTGTTACTCGATGAGCCAACAAACCACTTGGATATTATTTCTATTGGTTGGTTAGAAACATATTTAAAACGCTTCGAAGGTGCTTTGATTACTATTTCTCACGATAGATATTTCTTAGATAACGTAACGAAGAAAACATTAGAGATTACAAAAGGTAAAATATTGAATTTCCCTTATCCTTATTCTATTTATAAAGAAAGAAGAGCGGAGGAAATTGAAATCTTGATTAACGCACAAAAGCAACAAGAAAAAGAAATCAAAAGAACGGAGGAACTGATCGATAAATTCCGAGCAAAAGCCAGTAAAGCTTCTTTTGCTCAATCTTTGATGAAAAAACTGGACAGAACAGAGATTATTGAAGTGGAAACGGATGAAATTTCATCCATGAGAATTAACTTTCCATTAAGTGTTCAGCCAGGAAAAGCTGTTCTCGATATGGAGCACCTGGGAAAATCTTATGGTGATTTAAATCTATTCAAGGAAATTAATTTAACTGTTGGTAGGGGAGAAAAAATCGCCTTACTTGGTCCGAATGGTGTTGGTAAGTCAACTTTGTTGAAGCGAATAATGAAAACCGAGGATGGTGACGGGACAGTAACCTACGGACACAATGTTGAAGTAACGTACTTTGCGCAAGATCAGGCTGAAAAGTTAGATCCTACAAAAACAGTTTACGAAACAGTTGATTTAGTAGCTAAAGGAGAAATTAGAAAACAATTGCGTTCTATTTTAGGAGCGTTCTTATTTGGAGGTGAAGATGTAGACAAGAAAGTTGGTGTACTTTCCGGAGGTGAAAGAACGAGATTGGCTTTGTGTCAATTGTTGTTGAGTCCATCAAATGTTTTAATTCTCGATGAGCCAACCAATCACTTAGATATTCAGAGTAAAGCCGTTCTTAAACAAGCTTTAAAACAATACGAAGGAACATTTATCATTGTTTCTCACGATCGTGAATTCTTGGAAGGATTAACGAATAGAATTTGGGATATTGAAAACAAAAGTTTGAAAATTCACCATTATACAGTTCAAGAGTATTTGGCTAAGAAATCTGAAGCATTTGAACAAGCGCAACAACAAGGTAAAAGCAATAAAACGAAAGCCAAAGAAGAAGCTGCTGCAAAATTAAAAGCTGAAGAAGAAAAAGCAGCAGCAAAACCAGCACTTTCTTACGAAGAAGAGAAAGCACAAAAGAAAGAAATTAGTCGTTTAAAAAATGCCGTTCGAAAAGCAGAGCAACGCATAGAAAAACTAGAAGCTGAAATCAAGGAAATGGATAAAGTAATTGCCGATTTAGATTATTCTGATGAAGAGAATTCGGCGAAAACATTGAAAAAATATGACGCCTTGAAAACTGAATTGGATGAGGTAATGTCTTCTTGGGAAGAGGATACGGAGGCTTTGGAGATAGCTTAGATAATTATTAATAGGGAAATTACGAATTACGAATTGTTTGATTTGAATATTTTATTACTGGCAGTGTCTAAATTTAACCGCAAAGAGTGCAATGTAGGCGCGAAGTTCGCTGAGTTTTAAAAAGAAAAACCCAAAATCCTCAATTGATCTCGCCTCGATACTCACACTCAATACTCAAAACTGTAAATTCTAAAGTTGACTAAGCGAAGCAAAAGTCAGCTTTAGAATTTACACAGCTGTCATCACAGCCTCTTCAAAATTCATTTTTATCATTCCTCCACCTTTTTTGCTAGCACCTTTTGAATCTTTGAAAGTTCCATCGATTTTTAATTCTAACAAGCCAAGTTTTGGTGAAAAATGAATGATTTCTATAATTCCACTTTCCATGGTGAATTCCTTTTGTTGACTTTTTTCACCAGCTTTAATGGTCATTAAGACAGAATTATTCGCTTTTCCTGAAGCATCAACTTTATACTTTCCTTTGTGGTTTACAACGATGTCTTTTTTCCTGAAAACGACTTTAACATCCTCTTCAAAAGCACTTCTTACAAATGCAGTGATACTTTCATTGGTGAATGTTAAAACATTTTTCTTGCGTTCAAAAAGTTTGAAATCAACACTATCCTTTTCTATTTTAATTTCAACTCTTCCCATACTGTAGAAATCAGAACCTTGACTTTTTCTCTTGATTTTAGGTTCATCTCCATCTTTAATTTTCAAGTATTCACCATTCCATTCCGTTTCTGGTAAACTGTCCGTTGATGATTGTTCAATCCCTTTGTTTTCAGAGTTTTCTTCATTATTCTTCTTGGATTCCTCGTTTACACATGAAAAGAATAAAAATATTCCACCAATTAAAAAAGCTATATTCTTCATTTTACTTGTCTTTATTCGGCTTTTTGCTCGTTTGATTTTCTTTACGTGGATTTGGCTTATTGGGTTGGTTTTTTTTCGGCTGATCTTTTTTAGAATGTTCTTTTTTCTGTTGATTGTCTTTTGGTTGATCTTTTTTAGAATTATCACCAGTTTTAGCACTTGGTTTTTTCTTCGTCCATTTCTTCTTTTTCTTATTTTTATTGAATGGTTTAGACTTCGATTTTTCTTTCCAAACAGGCGCTTCACCTAGTTCTTCTGGTAAAGGTGTAACAGGAATGGTAGACCCAATTAAATCCTGGATTTTGGATAGTTTCGGCATATCTTTAGGATTAATCAAAGAAACAGCCTCGCCTTTTGTGTTTGCACGCGCAGTTCTTCCCACGCGGTGAACGTAGTCTTCGGCATCTCTCGGCACATCGTAATTAATTACCATATTGATTTCCTTGATGTCGATTCCACGACTCATTACATCTGTCGCAACAAGCAAAGAAATCCTTCCAGATTTAAATCCACGTAAAACCTCTTCACGTGCTTCTTGTTCTAAATTTGAAGAAATTCCACTCGCAGGGAGTTTGTTTTTTCTTAAATACTTGACAATTGTACTAACCTTTTCTTTGGTTGAAGAAAAAATGATAATTCTTTTGTAGTCTTTTCTAGCTTCTAAAATTGTTTTAAGAAGACTGTTTTTCTGCTCATCAAATGCTAAATAAACGGATTGTTTTACACCTTCTGCTGGCTTAGATAAAGCAAGATTAATTTCTATAGGGTCTTTTAGTAAGGTTCTTGCGAATTTTCTAATTTCATTCGCCATTGTTGCGCTAAACATTAAGTTTTGGCGTTTAGCAGGCAAACTTTTAAATATTGTAGATAAATCATCGATGAACCCCATATCTAGCATTCGGTCGGCTTCATCTAAAATTAAGTGCTTTAACTGAGAAAAATCAGTATATCCCATTTTAAGGTGAGATAAAAGTTTTCCAGGAGTTGCAACAATAATATTTGTTCCGGTCACCAAAGCTTCTTTCTGTTCTATCCAATCTTTTCCGTCTCCACCACCATAAATAGCTTTTGAACTCACCGAAATAAAGTAGGATAATCCTTGAATTTGTTGTTCAATCTGTACTGCTAATTCACGTGTAGGAACAATAATTAAGGTGTTGATTTTATTGGTAGGTTTTTCAGCTATCTTATGTAAAATAGGTAATACGAACGCTCCAGTTTTTCCTGTTCCAGTTTGTGCGCAGCCTATAATGTCGCGACCTTTTATTATTTCTGGAATAGCTTGTTCTTGAATTGGCGTTGCGTTTTCAAAACCCATGTAGCCAATTGCTTCTAAAAGTTGTTCGTTTAATCCGAGCTCAGTAAATTTCATGGTCTAAAGTTACTAAATACTAATAGAATATTTTTCACTTTCTTTTATCATTGTGAATAGATTGATATTTGGAGGTTTTAGAAGAATTCAGAAAAATCAAAGATGCGTTAATCTATGAATCACACGGTTTGTAAATTTAGTGACGCTTTCTCAAAATCAAAGGATGAAATCGTTTATACATCATAATTTCGTTTACGTTTATGCATTACCGCCTACAATACGCATCAATTAATTAACAAAATCGCAATTTTTTTAGGCTTTGACTTTTTGAATGATTAAATTTTTGAATTCACAACAATTGATTCCTTATATTTAAACCCAAATTTCAAATAAACGTTGAATTATAACGTTAAATATCCAGCATGAGAAAAATTGGAACACTATTAATAGCACTGGGCGTTGCCTTGATTGGAAATTCGCAATTAGGAATGGGCAATTGGAGAATGCATATTTCACCTAATTCTGCAATAGATGTCGTAGAAGGAAACGATGTGGTTTATGCAATTCTCGAAAATGGATTGTTAGAATATGATTTAGATGGAGAACAAACGATTTGGACAGTAGCAAATTATTTGTCTGATGTTTCTCCTTCAGCTATAGCCTACGATAAAGGATCTGCCAATTTATTGATTGGTTATGAAAATGGAAACCTAGATTTAATAAAGAATAACTCTGTTTACAATTTGCCTGCGATTGTTCAATCTACTGTGAATGGATTAAAGAAAATCAATAGAATTGTTATTAAGGATGGATCTGCTTATTTGGCTACGGGTGTAGGAATTGTTGTTGTAAATTTGGGTAAAAGGGAGATTAGCGATACTTATAATCCTTCAAATACGGTGAAAACATTTATAGATATTGCTTTTTTAGAAGACAGTATTTATGTTTTAACTAATGAAGGGGTTTATGTGAGTAATTCAAATAATTCGTTCTTAGCTGATCCAGGACAATGGGAATTGATGCCAAATGTGAATAACTATATTGCGACAGGAGGTTATACCGAATTAGAAACTTTTAATGACAAGTTGTATTTAAGTTATGGTCATGATTTTTACAATGGAGATACTCTTTTTCAATTGGAAAATGGTGTTCCAACCTTATTTATGGATGAAGTAGAAATAAATGGATTAGACGGTTATGAGGATAATTTATTGGTTTCTCTAACAGGTTCTTTAGTGAATTATGACACTAACTTAACGGAATTAGAAGTTCTATTTCAATATCAAGGTGTTTCCTTTCCTGTTCCTCAGCATGCTATTTTAATTAATGGAGAATATTTTATAGCTGACAATCGCTCAGGTTTGGTGAAAGCAGCTAATCCTTTTAACTCGCAGAATATAACTTTTGGTGGACCTAGATATAATTCAATTTTTAGATCAAAATGGAACAAGGGTAAATTAGCTCTTGCAAGTGGTGGATTTACGGGGCTTTCACCTTCTTTTAGTAGAAAAGGTGGAGCAACGATGGAGAATGAAGTTTGGATTTCAACTGCAATTGACGAGCAAGCTTTTCTTCAAGGTGCAGATTCGTGGGATTTCATTTCTACTGCTATCAATCCAAATGATACAAAAGAAGTAGCATTTGGAAGTTATTCTGGAATTCCTATGGTGATTACCAATGAAGGGGTTGTTACCGATACTTTTACGATAACCAATAGCTTAATTGAAGAAACTGGATCAACGGGTTGGGGGTATATTTCTGATATGGAATATGATGACCAAGGTAATTTATGGGTGGGAAATGCAAATGGCACCAAACCACTAAAAGTGCGCACAAAAGATGGGATATGGTACGAATTTAATGTGGGGAGCGGTGTGAATGGAAAAGTTACTCAGCGACTAATTATTGGCAACAACGGCACAAAATGGCTCTCTATTGGTGGCTCTGGAATTTTAGCCTTTGATGAAGGAGATAATATTGATGATGCCAGTGATGATCGATTTAAATTGTTGACAACAGGCGTAAATAATGGAGATTTACCTTCTGCAAGTGTTGAGGCTATTGCAGAAGATTTCGATGGAAATATATGGGTAGGAACTCCAGAAGGAATGCGTGTTTTATATAATGCTGCAAACGTTTTTGATGCTGACCCAGGTCAATATAATTTTCAGAAATTATTGATTCAATTTGGAGAAAATGTTGAAATCGTATTAGGAACAACACACATTACTTCAATTCAAATAGATGGTGCAAATAGAAAATGGATTGGCACAGCGAGTTCAGGAATTTTCTTGCTTTCACCTGATGGATTGGAAGTAGAGCGAAACTTTACTGCGGAGAATAGTCCTTTGTTAAGTAATTTTATTTTGGATATCAGTATTAATCAAGAAAATGGAGAAGTTTTCTTTGTTACCGAAGAAGGAATGATTTCTTACCGTTCTGATGCTTCTCAAGGAAGTTTAGATTATGACAATGTGACTGTTTTTCCTAATCCTGTTCATCCAAATTATTTTGGGCCAATTACCATGCAAGGAATAGCCTATGATTCTGATGTGAAAATTACGGACATTTCAGGAAAATTAGTTTACCAAACAGTTTCAAATGGTGGAACAGCCACTTGGTCAGGAAACACCCTAGATGGACAACGTGCTGCAACAGGTGTTTATTTGATCTGGACAAGTGTTGATGATCCTGATGTAAAAGGTAGACAAGTGGGGAAAGTAGTGTTAATTAATTAGCATGAAAGGAATTCAACATGGGATTTTATTGAGGAAACTCAATTACAGTGAAACAAGTTTGATCCTAAATTTCTTTACCCTGGAAGACGGTTTTCAAGCATATATTTTCCAAGGTGGAAAGAAAAAGAAAGGAAATATTCTCCAAGCTTTAAGTTTGGTCGAAATTACCGCCTTCCGCAGAGAAGATAGTGAGTTGGGAAAAGTAACTGAAATCAATTCTACTTTTATTCCACAAAGTATACCTTATCATCCCCTAAAAAGTGGTTTAGCATTCTTTATTACAGAAGTTTTAGCTCAAGTTTTAAAAAGCAGCGACAAGGATGTGGAAATGTTCGAATTTCTGGAACATGAAGTAAAATGGATTGACAATTCTGACGAGTTCACCAATTACCCGATTTGGTTCTTACTGAAATTAGCAGACCAAATAGGAATTGGAATAAATGTTGCGAATTCCAATGGAACAATTTTCGACTTGCAAGACGGAGTGATCGCCAATCAAACACCAAGTAGTCACCTTTTTGTAAATGATGAGGTGGTTCCAATTCTTATTGAATTGTTGCAAAGTGAAAAGAATGATTTACTAGCAATGCATATTCATAAAACCCACCGAAGACAAATCACTGAACATTTAGTTAATTATTTCAGGTTACACATCAATGGCTTTAAAACTCCAAAATCTTTGAGCGTAATGCAAACTATCTTTAGTTAATTATGAATTACGAATTTTCAATTATGAATATTTGAAATTGTTAGTAAAGTTTTTAAATTACCGGAAATAATAGGTCGAAGCAACTCTCCCTTTGGAGGGAGATACAGAGGGAGGAAATTTGATTTGACTTTTTCAATATAAAAATCCACTCCTCAACGGCACCGCCGTCCCTCAAAAAACCTTCCTTTTCTTTTGCGTTCCTTTGCGAAAATCTCTGCTCCCTTTGCGGTAAAATCTCCAAATCCCATTAATAATTAACAAAGTGTCAACATTTCTAAGGAAAACAATCTTAGCTTATTACTGTTAAATAAAGAATAGTTAAATTTGTAAGTCAATTCGATTTACGATATAGATTAGAAAATATGATTAAAACAGATATAATTATAATAGGTGCAGGACCAGTAGGTTTGTTTACGATTTTTGAAGCAGGATTATTAAAATTAAAATGTCATTTGATTGACTCATTACCTCAGCCAGGTGGACAATGTTCTGAGATTTATCCTAAGAAACCGATTTATGACATACCGGGATTTCCTTCTATTTTAGCTGGAGATTTAGTTGATAATTTGATGGAACAAGCAGCTCCTTTTAAGCCTGGATTTACTTTAGGTGAAGCGGCATCTACAATTGAAAAAGTAGCCGATGATAAATTCATCGTTACAACAGATAAGGGAACACAACACGAAGCTCCAATCGTTATGATTGCTGGGGGATTAGGTGTTTTTGAACCACGTAAGCCACCTGTTGAGAATTTAGAAGTGTACGAGGATAAGGGTGTTGAATATATCATTAAAGATCCGGAATTCTACAGAGGAAAAGAATGCGTGATCGCTGGTGGAGGAGACTCCGCTTTAGATTGGGCCATCTTTTTAACAGATAAGAAAATTGCTTCGAAAGTGACATTAGTGCACAGAAGAAGTTCTTTCCGTGGACATTTAGATTCAGTTCAAAAAGTAATGGACCTTGCAGGTGAAGGAAAAATCAATCTTTTAACTGATAGAGAAGTTGTTGGTATTGGTGGTGATGGAAAGGTTGAAAACGTTGTGATCAAACACAAAACGGAAGGTGAAACTGTTTTGGCAACAGACCATTTTATTCCTTTATTCGGATTAAAACCATCACTTGGACCAATCGCTGATTGGGGATTAGAAATAGAGAAAAATGCAATTACTGTAGATACCAAAGATTACTCAACAAATATCCCAGGAATTTACGCCATCGGTGATGTAAATACATACGAAGGAAAGTTGAAATTGATTTTGTGTGGTTTCCATGAGGGAACAATCGCTGTTCAATCTGCTTTTGCAAGGATTCACCCGGATAAGAAGAATATTTTGAAGTATACGACAGTAAACGGAGTTACAGGCTTCTAGGTCTTTCTGTTTATAAAGCTCTTTATCGGCGTTGCACCCTTTTTTTAATTCAGTTGTTGACATAGGTCAACGCCTTAGAATTAAAAAAAGGTGCGCCTTGCTAAATAACTTTCTAATTCAGAAATAGCAACTAGGACTATTTGATTTTTTAGTTCAAAATAATGAATGAGACTTTCTATTTTAGAAGTTTAAATAATCCTGAAGGGATGAAATATATTAACCAAGGATGTAAATCCTTGTTTAAAATGAAATATAAGATATACAAACCCTGAAGGGGTGACACAGAAGGTAACACACAAACAAATAGAATGATGACAAAATTGGTTTCTTTTAATGTAAATGGTATACGTGCAATAATACAAAAGGATTTTGAGGCGGACATGAAAGCTTTAAATCCAGATTTTTTGTGTTTGCAGGAAACAAAAGCGCAAGACGATCAAGTTCAAGAAGCGCTGAAATCATTCGAAGATTATCATATTGTTTCTAATTCTGCGGTGAAGAAAGGATATTCTGGAACCGCTATTTTGAGTAAGGAAAAACCTTTGGATGTCATTAACGGCATTGGAGCAGAGGAGCATGACCAAGAAGGACGTGTGATCGCTGCCGAATTCAAAGAATTTTATGTTGTTGTGGTTTATGTTCCGAATTCAAAGAATGATTTATCGCGATTAGATTACCGCACAACTTGGGATCAGTCTTTCTTGGCCTTTTTGAAGAACTTAGAATCTAAAAAACCAGTTATCGTTTGTGGGGATTTCAACGTTGCCCATAGAGATATTGACCTTGCCAGACCAAAAGCAAATTACAATAAAGGCGCAGGATTTACCCAAAAAGAAATTGATGGAATGGATGCTTTCGTTGGAAATGGCTTATTGGATACTTTCCGTTTAATTAAACCAGAAGAAGTGAAATATTCTTGGTGGAGCTACCGTGGTGGAGCAAGAGGAAGAAACGTTGGCTGGAGGATCGATTACTTCCTAGTGAGCGAATCTCTGAAAAGTAAAGTCCAAAACGCTGATATTTTGAATGATGTGATGGGTTCAGATCATTGTCCTGTTTTATTGGAGTTGGAGTAGGGGGTTGTTTAGGCTTTAGATTCTTGTTGGTGTTTTCTTTTTTGAAAAACCTAAATACTAGTTATTGAGCATCTCCCCCTTCGGAGAGCCTGTCCCGAAAAAATCAGGAGGGACGAGGAGGAGGATTTTTCAAATACAGTTCCTGAGTTTTTTCAATAATCCTAATAAATAGCCCTTCATTGCATAACTTAAAGCTTATTTCTAGGCCACCATTTCCGCCTACAACCTATAAATTATTCCTTCTTTTTGGCATTCAAGCTATTTGTGGGAGCTTCACAAGGTCGCTACACAAATTAGCGTGAACTGCAAACCAAAAACAAGTTCATATCCCGAATTAATGACGAGTTTTTGTAAATGAAAAGCCAAAATGGCAATAGATTTGGTGAGCGCAGAGGTTTTTATTGTTTAGAATTGTAAATCCAATTTTGAGGAATAAAAATTTTGAGCATTACCCAAGGTAGCAGCCAGTTTTGCTTTGGAATAGGAAATTGGTGATTAATTCGGGATGTAGCTACCGGTTTTCGTCGGGGTGGAAAACGAAGCTTCGGGTTTGATTTTTAGCGGTAGAATTAAACGTATATTATTCGTGTAATTATACGGTTAGTAGGTTGATTAAATATTTGTACTCCTTTTATAATCAATTGAAAATGCTTGTTGTAGTTGGTTTTTCAAATGAAATTAATGTTATATTTGGTGGAAAAGATATAGGCTATTGTTGTAGCTAATTCGAAAAATGACAATTCAAGAAATATTAAATACCACAAAACACAGACCTTGGGAAATTCCGACTGAAAGATGGAAATTTTATCAAGAGTGGAATAATGCAATATTTCTTCATTATGAAGTTGACTTGACCGAATTGAAAAAGTTCGTTCCAGATGAATTGGAAATTGACCTTTTTGAAGGCAAACCTTGGATTTCAGTTGTTGCATTTACAATGGAAAAAATTAGACCGAAAAACCTACCTTCATTTCCGCCAATATCGGATTTTGACGAAATAAACATTCGGACTTATGTTAAGTCAAATAATAAAACTGGAGTTTTCTTCTTGAGCATTGAGGGCGGAAAAAGTTTATCGTGTAAAATAGCAAGAGGTATTTCGGAACTTCCGTATAGATTTTCGAATATAATGCGAACTGATAAAAAATATCAATCCAAGAATTCGGAATATAATGACAGGCTTGAAATTGAATTCAGACTCAAAAGTGAACTAAAAAGAAAAACGGAATTAGACAAATGGCTAACTGAAAGGTATGCTCTTTTTCAAGATACAAACGACTCGATTAACGAATTTGAAATACATCATTTAGAATGGCCAATTAATGAGGTTGACATACAGAAATTGGAATTGGATTACCCGAGATTTAAGAAATTAATAGGTGAAAATCCAAGTAAAACTCACTATTCAAAAGGAGTTAAAGTAATAGCTTGGGGAAAGAATAAAAAAGAAAAAACTGGGTACAACAATTAAGCACCAATGAGGTCAAGTAAGGCTTGAGTTCATTGTGCTTGGTGTTGAACTGGCGGGATCGAAGCCCTAAAAAAGCTAGAATAATACAATAATAAATATGCTGATTGATCAAATAAGAACACTTTTGAGCTTCTCGTTTAATTACGCGGTTAGTAGGTTGATTAAATATTTGTACTCCATTTATAATCTATTGAAAATGCTTGTTGTAGTTGGTTTTTGGAATGAGATTAATGTTATATTTGAAAGAATAAATATAGGATGGATATACGCAATGCGTATATCGACCTGTTTGTAGCTAATTAAACCAGAATATGAGAATAATATTTACAATTGTATTAACATCCTCTATCCTATTAGGTTGTGGTTACATAAAAGAAGATCGTAAATTAAACGTAACCTCTGTAAATTTAAATATGAAACCTAAATCTTTACTTGAAAATGTAAAACTTGCAATAAATCCACAATTTCAAGATTGGGTGCTTTTTGAAAATGGGACATACATAATACTAGATGACGTAAGCCAAATTTCAGATGTTAAAAGTGAAGCTATTAAATTAATGAAAGAATTTGGACCAGTTTCAACTGGGGGGCCTGCTGGTGATTTTGGAGTTACTTATTTGAATGAAACTGAGGGTTGGACTGTCTCAGGACACGGATATGGAATGTATACGTATGTAAACCCATCTGAATTAGATTCGAATTCACCGGATGATGCAACTATAGGATTATATGGACGCTCAAAACGCCATAAAGATGGACAAGAAGCCAATATAATTTACATCAATAGTGCTAAGAGTAACTAGCTACAACATGGCATACAGCAAATAAGTCAATTCACGTTTTCGAAAGTTCATTACTTTTTTTTCTGCTCTACTTGCTGTGTAATCAAATTGTTAAAATAATGAATGGGTTGGCCAAATAAAAACTAGAATTAACTTAAGCATAAATTAAAATGAAAAAGGGTTTAATGGATTTTGCCTTGTTAAGATAATCTCAATACCGATATTCTTCTCAATATCATTTATCTATTTTTTGTCAAATATAGGACCTTCTCATTACTATGACCTTAATGAGGTATGTCATTTAGAACTAGGGTAACCATTCACTTATTATTATTATTATTATTATGAATTTCTGCTTAGCAGAAGAAAGAAGCAGAAGAATTCGTAAAAACATTTAATACAAGGGGAGTGAAGCGGTGAAATGCCATTACACTCAGTATGATTTTATATGGGGGTACAGCGGTTCATAAAGGTTGGAAGTTATCTGACAAAGCGCCAGATCGCCATTTTGGCTTTTAGTCACAAAAAAAATAATAGCAAAATGCGTGGAGTTGGCTAGGTGGAACCTTTAAAAGTTTGTATCTTTCTATCGCCTAGGCAAACATACTGATAGCGTTGTGATTAATGATAACCAATGGAAATAAAAGAATTAAAAATTAGACCAGAGAAATACCAAAATAAAAAACTGATTAATGGCTATGATCAATTCAATCATTTGTTAAGGTTGTTAAGAACAAAGCTACTTTCTGATGAAATTGTAATTTCTATCAATAATCGAATAGACGAACTAAATCTTATTTCAGTTTCAGAAAAAGAATTGAGAATCCAAATTAGAAGGACTCAGTCGAGTATTATAAAGTTGATTGAAAAAAAGTTAAACCTTGTAACCAAAAATCACTATAGAAACACCTGGTTGGCTGTTGGAATGGCGGCGTTTGGAGTTCCTATCGGAGTTGTGTTTGGGATAGCTCTTGGAAACATGGGCTTGCTTGGAATAGGTCTACCTATCGGAATGGTTATTGGGATCGCTGTTGGTTCTGGTTTGGACAAAAAGGCATTTGAAGATGGAAGACAACTTGATTTGGAAATAAAATACTAAGTTCAGTAATTACACTTCAATAAAGATAAGCTTGGTTTGACTATATATCCGACAATCAGGTTCCACAAAAAGATAAAACAAAAGTGACCATTACATGAAACGACACCTCCTTTTAATTCTCTTAATTTTTACCGGCAAAATGGCCTTTGCTGGTCAATTGGATGGTTTAGAAGGTCTTTATATCGTGGTTCCAGCCGTACTTGTCGCAGCTGTATCAATTTTAGTCCTACTTAGCTCTTCGTATGTTAGATTTGTAGTGCGTCGCAATAAAGTAAATATTACATTAAACATCTCCTGCGTTGTCCTATCCTTATGCGCTTTGATTTCAATCACAACCCTTGGAGGCGGAATTGATCCAGGATTCTTGGCTACCTGCTGGGGTTTACTTATAATTTCAATTGTTTTAATATTCTTGAATTTCCGCGTTGGTTTGAATCGGTAGGAATAAGTTTAGGAAAGTTCATTAACTTTATCCAAAAGTGATAAAATTTAAAGCTAACTCGATTCAATAAAAAAATCCCCCATGTTTAAAAACTACATAATTCTAACCATTTTACTTATGACAGCACTTTCTCAATCAGGTTGCTCAATCGATAAATCCCTCACATTCGAAATTCCTAAGAAAGGTTTGGAAGTCGTTCAACATGTTCCAGCAGATGCTGAGGGAAGAGATAAAAACGCATTGTATTTAACCCCACGAAGAATTACAGAGTCAGAATTCAACACTCCTGAACTCAGTACATTTATCGACACCATGAACGCTGTAATGCTCAGAGAAGAAGGAGTGGGGATTGCGGCAAATCAATTGGGGAAAAGATTGCAGATTTTCATTATTGAAGCGATGGACGACAATCCAAGATACAAAGTTTTGGGAACGGTGACCAATCAGGTTTTTATTAATCCTGTAATTACCAAAGTTTCCGAAAATCGCAAAAACTTTTGGCACGGATGCTTGAGTGCGAATGGAGAAGATAGAGGAAATGTAGCCACTTTTGAATGGTTAGAATATGAATGCAAAAATCAAAAAGGAGAAATTCAACGAGGAAGACTCGATGGATTTGGTGCTGTAATTTTTCAACATGAATACAGACACTTGATGAATGGAACTTACTTGGATCATGCAAAACACTTACTTCCAAAATCAGAACTAGACGAGAAGCTTAAATCAGGAGAATTACCTTTCTTCGAATTGGCAAATGATACTTTGCCCTTGTTGATTGAAGGTTTTCAATTGGGGAAGAACCTTGAGGATTATTGAATTAAAAATGCTGTAACAAAATCTGCTTAGCGATTGCAATGAGTCAGAGTTTGCGCTCTCTTTTTTAGGATAACGATATTAAGAATAAAAAATTATTATGTATTTATTTCAAAGAATTCAAGCAGGATGTTTTACGCTGATCTTTTTATTCATTTTCAATCCTTGTATTGGACAAAATAATGAATCATTCCCCGTTTTAATTTCAAAAGTACATAAAGACAGTATTAGTTTAAAGGCAGAAACGGAACCGGAATATAGGAATAACATAAATGATAAGGACTACCAAGGAAATCAAATAAGTGGTGTTATCAGAACTGTTTTTCAAGACAGTAAAGGTGATTTTTGGTTTGGAACTCAAAATGGCCTTTGTCGTTATGATAAAAATGGCCTTGTTTATTTTGAACTTAAGGATTCGCAGGGTAAAAACGTTACTGTTCATGTTGTTATCGAAAATGATGATGGAAATATTTGGATTGGTTATGGTGGGGGAATAGCCAAGTTTGACGGCACATTTTTTACAATCTATCACGAAAAAGATATTCTAACTGTTGGAGGACTTTGGAGTATGAAAATTGATCAAAATGGTTTAATTTGGGTCGGAACAACTCAAGGAGTTTACACTTTTAATGGTTTAAAATTAACACCCTTCGAAATTCCCGAAGGTAAAATAAACCCGGCAGTTGGAGTTAGCACATCAAAAATGATTCATTCGATAATAGAAGATAGTAAAGGAAGGATGTGGTTCGCAACGAATGGTGGGGTATTTATTTATAATGACACAATATTAAAAAACATATCAGAAAATGAAGGCCTTTCTTCAAATTTTGTAAATGACATTATTGAAAGCGAAAATGGTGATTTTTGGATATCAACTTCTAATGGTATTTTTAAATACAATGAAATTTCGATTAAGAATATTACCGAAAAACTGATCGGTAAAGGAGATGGCATCGGTTGCATTTTTGAAGATAATGACGGTCAGCTTTGGTTTTCAGTGAACAAAAGGGAAATATATAGATTTGATGGCGTTGCATTCACAGAAATTAAGAGCGAGGATAATGATTTTATGCCCTTTCCTTTTAGTATGTTTCAGGATGATCAAAAACGACTTTGGTTTGTAGGTCTTAAAGGAGCTTTTCGATATGAGAATAATAATTTCGTTAATGTGAACAGGGATGGTCCATGGTAAAACAACAAGAAAACAATTCAACGATATATGAAGAAAAAATATTTTGATTCTATCCTTGGCTAAAACTAATTGTTCAATTACTTGTTATAATTCAAGTTGAAA
Source organism: Brumimicrobium mesophilum (assembly GCF_003025005.1). GTDB lineage: Bacteria > Bacteroidota > Bacteroidia > Flavobacteriales_D > Crocinitomicaceae > Brumimicrobium > Brumimicrobium mesophilum. Next base: position 317,575 of record NZ_PVSS01000001.1, on the reverse strand, counting down.
ATAGAAAGCTCACCAATCACAACTGTGAGAACTTTCGTACATTTACATCTAAAAAAACCTAATTGAAATACTTTTTACTTTTTCTTTTTATCATCTTGGTAGCACTTCCTTCATCGGTAAAAGCACAAGAAAATGATACAAGCAGATATTCTCCTAAAATCATTGGAATTCCTATTCTTTTCTATGGTCCAGAAACCCGTTTGGGATTTGGAGCGGCAGGATTTTTTAGCTTTAAAACCAATCCAAATGACACTATTTTACGTCCGTCACAAATCAATTTAGGAGCGGCTTATACTTTGGAAAAGCAAGTGTTAACCTATGCTTCTTTTGATATATGGGCGATGCAAAACAAGATCGTATTCAATGGTGAAGTTGGCTATTATCGCTATTTCTACAATTTTTATGGTTTAGGAAATGAACCAAGAGAAGTAGAACAATATTCGGTGAATTATCCACGTGTTCGATTTAAAGGTTTTTACGAAGTTTTACCTGCTTTTTACGCCGGAATTCATTACACTTTCGATGATTTTGATGTTGTAGAAAGGGCAGAAGGAGGGCAGTTGATTCAAAATACCATCACTGGAAGTCAAGGAGGAATAATAAGTGGATTAGGTGTAGGAATTAAGTACGACACGAGAAATCATAATTTTTATCCAACGAAAGGATATTCCATTCAAGCCAGTTTTGAACGTTTTGGAAATTGGATAGGAAGCGATTTTACTTACAATCTAACAACTATAGATGCCATTCGTTATTTTGATTTAAAAAAGGACAAAGTAATTGCTGCGAATGTCTACGGAAGATTCATTCAAGGAGATGCACCGTTTTTTCATCTTTCAAGTATGGGAGGAAACAAACAAATGCGTGGTTATTATGATGGATATTGGCTAGCTAAACAAAAAATAGGTTGGCAAGCAGAATACAGAATGCCAGTTTTTTGGCGTTTTGGAATGGTCGCTTTTGCCGGAAATGCTATTGTTGGAGATCAAATTGACCAATTGCAATGGAAAAACATCAGAACAACCGCTGGTTTAGGGGTTCGCTTTAAGATTGATAAAGAAAGAAAAGTGAATGCCAGAATCGATTTTGGAGTTTCAAGTGATTTAACAACAGGTTTTTATTTTACTATTGGTGAGGCGTTTTAATTTAGAACTCAACCACTCGCGCATGGCGGATGAATATTGCCCTTAAAAATAAGTCACATACCCAAAATGCACTTTCCCGTTCTTTAGTTCAATAGGGTTGTTAAACTCTTTTCCTAAGGCATAAGAAATTGAGAAAATCCCCAAATTCGTTCCAAAACTGAAACCTGCTCCAAACCCAAATGGTTGGTCACTTGTGTAATCTCTAGAATTGTTTTCATAAAAAGATTGATCGAAAAATGCAAAAGCATGGGATGTTCTATCAACCAAAAATCGATATTCTGCGGTAAAAGTTGTTAAGGTGGTAGCAAAAAGCAATTCTTCATTAAACCCTCTTTGAGTGGTTAACCCTCCAAACCTAAAGACTTCATTTTGGTAAATAATTGGTGCGTAATAACTTCTGGTAGTATTTGCCAAACGAATTACATGCCTCCTCGCTAAAGGAAAAAACACCTCCATATTTAAATTGCCTTTAAATGTTGTTGCAATTGTTGTTGTGTCTTCCTGAGTTGGTCTACTTTTCCTTCGTCCAGCTGAAATATCAAACGATAATCGAAATCCTTTACTTGGGTTCGGTAAAAAATCTACGTTATTACGGTACAATCCAATTCCATAACTGTTGTTTGATAAAGAAGATAAATTATTGTTGGGAATGGAAGTTGCGCCAGAAAGTAAATTAGAATTGTTGGCCTCATAAAACACTTTTATATAGCTTCCGCCGGTAAGAAAATATCTGATTCCAAAGTTTACATTCGTACTCAAAAAGGTACTGTCTTGTTTGTATAGATCAAACTTTGTGTCAATTCCAAAAGGAGTATTAAATAAAAATGGAAAACTAAAACTCAGGTCTAATTCTTGCGTTTGTGGCTGTAAACTTTTCCAATTGATGTCTAATTCTTCTCCACGTTTTAAAATGTTGAGTAATTTCAATCTTACATCACCCGTAACAACAGTTTTTTCTGTAACGAGATCAGGTTGAAGTCCTACAATTCCATTGATTAAGCTTACAGGAACACTTTCTAAATAAAGAAAAACTTCAGCGCCTTCTGGAGTAAATAGTATTTCATGTGGTCTAATTTCTTTTATGAATTGAATTTGTTGAATCTTATTGGAAATATTTCGCAACAATTCTGCGTCATAATCATCACCTTCTTTAATTGCAATGGCATTACTAACAAATTTATCTCGAACTTTTGATTCTCCCTTTATTGAAACACTTTTAATTTTCACAGGTGGACCTTTTTCAATATTCAAATGTGCGGTAGATATTCCAGCTTCAATTTGTTCCACTGTAAGAAAAACCTTAGAAAAAGGAAAGCCATTGTTGTTTAAGTATTGATTTAGTCCGAGCAAAAGTTGTTCAACTAGAATAGGTTTAAACGGAAGTTTTGAAATCATTCTTTCGTTCATTCTGGGAACCTTACTGATGAGGTAAGCATCTTCTTCATCGAATGAAATACTTAGCTTTTCGAACTTTTCACCTCTATAATAATGAACAATTGCTTCGTTTTGTTTGAATTCTACTGAATCTATTGAAGCTAAAACATAACCTTTTTTGATGTGTTTACTTCTTGTCTTATTCAGGTATTCCAGTACTTCCTCTTTACTTTCCAAAACCATTTCTTTTTTTGGCTTGAACGGATTACTCTCTTGTGAAATAAAAGACAATTGATAAGAATTTTGGCCCAAAATGAAGAAGGGGAAAATTATTCCTAGAAGGCTAAATACTCTGATCATACGATACACTTAAACGTACTTGTTAACGTTTTATTCTTTACAAGTTTAGGAAATCAAATGTAGAAAAAGTCTTTTAGTTAATTGTAATTCTATATATTTACAGCATTAAACCTTATTTAAATAAAATTTTAGCTATGAAAAAAGTAATGCCTTGGGCTTTCGTTGGACTGTTTTTTATATCAATGGCCTCTTGTGGCTCTTCAAAAGCGAAGTGCGATGCTTATGGAGTAGTTGATACACAAACTGAGCAAAATGATTTAGCTCAACAATAAAAAGAGCAATTCATCCGATAATTTCGGAAATAAAATATTTAATAGGTGTAAAATTAATTACACCTATTTTTCGTTTAATAAAAGATCGATATCTTCCATTAGTACATCAATCTCTTCACTACTTGTTCCATCATAATAACCTCTGATTTGTAATTCTTTATCCACCAAAACAAAATTATTGGTATGAATAAAATCTGAACCAGCGTCACCTAAATTTCTTGCCTCAGCCGGTTTCAGTACAAAGAATGAGTTTCTTGCCAAGCTGTATAAATCATCTTTAGTTCCGGTTAAAAAGTGCCATTGCCCATCCACTGCATTATGTTTTTCTGCATAAGCTTTCATTACTTCAACAGAATCAATTTCAGGATCTACAGTAAAACTTAAAATCTTTAAATCATCATTTCCAGAAAATCTTTCTTGAACGCGCATCATTTCTTCTGTCATAATTGGACAGATAGTCAAACAAGTAGTAAAGAAATATTCAGCAACAAAAATTCTTCCTTTCACATCGTCTAAAGTGATTGTTTCTCCATTTTGGTTGGTCAATGAGAACTTTCCAACGCGGTGTCCGATTCCTTTTTTTACTAACTCTGGGTCCACCATTTCTGAATTTACATCACGTGGTTGAATAACAGGAAGCTGTTTTCTTTCCATTCCTTCTTTATTAATGTAGTAGGCAGTGAATACCCCAATAACCAAAATAATTAATGTCAATACAACTCTCATGCTATTTTCTTTTAATTCTAATTACTTATTGTTTGAAAATTGGTCATTCAAAAAATAATATCTAACTACAAAAATATCCAATTATCTCTTTAAAAATGAGCTTTAACATTTAATTATTCAATTGTTTTGAGGAATGATTTTACAGTTGTTATATTATATAAGTATTGAACAGTCATTCCTGTAAAAACGAACGCAATTTTACATCATTTGAATAAAAAAAGCACCATTAACAAATTTGTTAATGGTGCTTCGCATTTGATTGTGCTGAGTTTACCTCATGTCACTTTGAAGTTATTTCAATGTAAATGTATCTTTTCCAATAAGGGCTCCGTCTGCAAATATTTTAACTACGTAGTTTCCACTAGCTACTTCCTTTCCTTCTAGGTTGTAAACTATTGTCATGTCTACCAATTGTCCTTGATAATCTATTTCTCTTTTTCCAGTAAATAGAATTTCACTTCCTGCAACTTGAGTCACATCATTTGGACGTTTGTAGATTACTTGTCCGTTAGGCGCAGTAATTTGCATATAGATCGTTTTGCTTCCAGTTCTGGCAATTTTGTTTTCACCTATTGTAAATGAACAAGAAAGAACTTCAGCTCTTGCTGCACGATTCACATCTTTCGTAGATCCTCCAAATGTTTGGTAACGCAATGCTTCACTCACAAAGTTGAAAGCGTTTAATTTCGCTCCTTTTGTTAATAATTCAGCGTTTTGATCATTTTGTTTTCTTAAAGAATCACGCTCCGATTGCGTTAAATTTAATTCAGAACTTGTTTGATCTAAACGAGAAGTTAAATCTACATTTAAAGTGTTCAATGAATCAATAGTAATCAAATAACGATTCATGATTTCACGCAATTGTCCATTACGCTTCTTTAATTGGTTGATTTCGTAATAACTTCTGTTTTTTGTATCTTTTAATTGTGCCAATAAAACACTAATACTGTCTTTTTGAATTTGTAAACTGTCGGCCTTAGAAGCGTCCTTTTCAATCAGCTTGTCATAAGTGTCCAACATGTTTTGAAAATCTAATTTCAAATCTGTTGTAGCTCCATCAATGTAACCTCCTAGGGCTTCATTCATTGAGTTCATTTCTTGTTCAAGCTGCTCATTTGTAGTTTGACATGTTTCACGGGCGTTTGATTCTTTCGAATACATCCATCCTAAAATAGCAACTCCAATTAAGGCGATAATTGCAACTAAAATCCAAACTCCTGCTGAGGATTTTTTTGACTCGTTATTAAACTGTGTTTGTTCTGACATATTGTTGGTTTGTTTATGTTGCGAAAATATATAATAATAAGATAACTTTCAAACGTTTATGATTTATTAAGAACCGTATTCCATTAGATACGCTTTGAGGAAGTCATTTAAACCTCCATCCATTACATCATCAACGTTTCCTGTCTCGTAACCTGTTCTAACGTCTTTTACTAATTTGTATGGATGCATGACGTAATTTCGAATTTGAGAACCCCATTCAATGTTCTTCTTTTCCGATTCAATTTCTGTTCTTTTTTCCAGTCTTTTGCGTAATTCCAACTCATAAAGCTGAGATTTTAGAAGTTGCATAGCTTTTTCCTTATTCCCCAATTGTGAACGTGATTCCGAATTTTCAATCACAATTCCGGATGGGGCATGGCGTAATCTAACCGCTGTCTCAACTTTATTTACATTTTGTCCACCCTTTCCTCCAGATCTAAATGTTTCAAAAGATATGTCTGCCGGATTGATGTCAATTTCTATAGTGTCATCTACAAGTGGGTATACATAAACAGATGCAAAAGAAGTGTGTCTTTTTGCATTTGAGTCAAAAGGCGAAATTCGAACTAATCTGTGCACTCCATTCTCTCCTTTAAGGTAGCCAAAAGCAAAATCTCCATCGAATTCTATGGTTACAGTTTTTATTCCTGCAACTTCGCCCTCTTGATAGTTGAGTTCCTTAATTTTATAACCATTCTTTTCTCCCCACATTAAATACATGCGTAAGAGCATGTTTGCCCAGTCGCAACTTTCTGTTCCACCCGCTCCAGCCGTGATTTGTAAAACAGCGTTCAAGTTATCTTCTTCTCCTGAAAGCATGTTTTTTAATTCTAAACTTTCTAGGTCGCTTATTATCTTTTTGTATAAGGCTTCAATTTCTTCGACAGTGCCTGAGCCATCATTATAAAATTCTATAAGCACTTCTAAATCCTCTGTTCTTTGTTCTAAAGAATGAGTAGAATCTACCCAAAATTTCAGTTGACGATTTTTCTTTAAAAGCACTTCAGCTTTTTTTGGATCGTCCCAAAAACTTGGGTCTTGTGCGGCCAGTTCATTTTCATGGATAGTTCTTTTTTTCTCGTCAATAGACAAGTAGATGAACAAGTTTTTAATCCGTTCATTTAGGGATTTTATTTGGTCGCTATTTACCATAAACACAAAATTAAAATTTTGGCGGTATTAAGCATGTAAATTATAGATTTTTAGCATGAGAAGCCCTAAAATGCTTGGATTTATTGTCAAATTCAGCCTAATATATCTTTTAAGGTAAGTGGTTGAAACCAGTTTTGGATTTTCACAAGAATTGTTTTTTTGATTAGAACTCTATTGATGTGGGGTTCATCCCACATTCAAAAGAGTTAATTCATTCAAGTTCTAGCCGTTTCAATGGCTTATAGTTTTGGAACTATTTGAACGCAAATGGCTAATTAAAAACCATAGATTTTTTAATAATATTTTGAGCCTTTTTATCCCAGCTTACTTTGCATTCATGTAACATATAAAAGCTGATGAAATTGGAATAAAATTCGATTTTCAAATAGAAATCATAAGTCAGTATCCAATATTCCCATCGAAAGCATATGTAAAGTCGAATATTTTCATAAAAACTCAAGTAGTTTCACATAAAAATTTTACATTTGAATCCAAAATTTAATAACTATGAACATTCCTGAAAATTTAAAATATACAAAAGACCACGAATGGTGTTTAGTAGAAGGTGATATGGTGACAATCGGTGTTACTGAATTCGCACAAAGTGAACTTGGTGATATCGTTTTCGTTGAAGTTGAAACCGAAGGTGAAGAATTAGAGCGCGAAGAAGTTTTTGGTTCTATTGAAGCTGTAAAAACTGTTTCAGATTTGTTTATGCCTGTTTCAGGTGAAGTGGTAGAGTTCAATGAAGAATTGGAGTCAAATCCAGAGTTGGTAAACTCAGATCCGTATGGTGAAGGTTGGATGATTAAAGTGAAAACAACTGATCAAGAAGGACTAGACGGATTGTTAAGTAGCGCTGACTATAAAGAATTGATTGGGAAATAAGTCGTGCTTCGATTTATTTTTCCAAGTCTAATTTGGACAGCACTTGTTGTAGTTTTAAGTCTTGTTCCCAGTTCAAACGTGAGCCTGAATGACTTTCAAATTAAAAATGTAGATAAAGTTGCGCATTTTTTAATGTATACTTTTTTATGTTTATTTTGGGCAATTGGTTTAAAAAGGCAATTTATTTCTGTTGGAATACGAAGATTTGCACTTCAAATTAGTTTTTTTGGAGGACTATTAATCGGTGTATTGCTTGAGTTTCTGCAGGATTATGCCGTAGAAACGAGATCATTTGAAATATTTGACTTGATTGCTAATGGAATTGGTTGTATTTTTGGGATAGGCTTATTTAAAATTATTTATAAAGGTTCTTACAGATAATCATGGTATTGTTTTTGTAAGTGAAAAGAAAAATTAAAGTTATGGAAAGTAAAAAAAATCCGGAAGTTGATAATGAGCGATTGAGATTACCGCTTATATTTTTAGGTTTTTTCATTGTTGGAAGTCTTGTAACACTTTCATTTTCTTTTAAACAAGAAGTTGAAATCGTTTCGAATGAAAATGAGCAACGTGAAAGAACAGACATCCCAGAAGAATTAGAAGTTATTGAAGAAGAAAAGGAAGATATTGTTGTACAAGAGATTGTAGAGCCAGAAGTGACTCCACCACCTTCAGAAGAAATTGAAGTTAAGCAAAACGTTGATAAGGATGAACCTATTAAGGTAGAGACTCCTCCAATTGATATTACACCGGTGGAAGCACCTGCTCCAGAAGCGCCAATTGTTGATTATCCAGATAAAGAGGCTGGTTATCCTGGTGGTGCTGCTGCCATGAAGCAATTCTTAGCTGACAACATTAAATTTCCAGAAATCGCTATGGAATTAGGTGATCAAGGTCGTGTATTTATCGAATTCGTTGTGAATAAGGATGGTTCGATAGAACAAGTGAAAATTTTAAGAGGTGTTTCTCGTGAAATTGACACTGAAGCTCGTCGTGTTGTACGTTCTATGCCTAAATGGGAGCCTGCTGAAGCAAATGGTGAACCAGTAAGAGCAAGATGTCGTATTCCAATTAACTTTATTTTACAATAGAATACGGTCACAAAAATATTTGAAAAGTCTATCTTAGGGTAGGCTTTTTTTATAGCCTAAAATTTGTAACTTGTACCCTAAATATTGTTTTTATGACATGGACTAAAAAAGAGATTTGCAGTTTTGTTGATTTAACATCTCTCAATTCATTTGACTCCCCAAAAAGCGTAAAGGTTTTTTTGGATGATGCTTTGAGTTTTGAAAAAAAAGGTTTTCCAGTCGCTGCAGTTTGTCTTTATCCCAATTTCGCACCCCAAGCTGTTGAAGTGCTAAAAGATACTTCAATTAAAGTGGCTGTGGTTTCAGGTAATTTCCCAAATTCTCAAGGTTTTTTAGCTACAAAATTAAATGAATGTAGCTTGGCAATAGACGCAGGTGCAGATGAAATAGATATTGTCCTTAATTTAGGTGAATTTGAAGATAAGAACTACGATCATGTTGTGAATGAAATAAAAGCTTTTAAGGGAATAATGCCGAATAAAACATTGAAGGTTATTCTTGAAACTGGCTACTTGAAGAGCTCAGAAAAGATAAGATTGGCCGCTGAAATGGCTATTGAAGGTGGGGCAGATTTCATTAAAACTTCAACTGGAAAAGAATTTCCCGGAGCAACTAAAGAAGCTGTAGAGGTCATGGCTAAATTAATAGCTGAATACAAAGAAAAAAGAACTGTTGGCTTAAAAATAAGTGGTGGTGTAAAAACATATGAAGATGCCTTAGGCTATTTTAAAATGATAGAGATGTATTTAGGAAAAGACTATATGACACCTGAGAATCTGCGGATCGGTGCAAGTTCATTAGTGAGAAATTTAATGAATGACTGAATTATTTAAAGAATATGGTATAACAATACGTGCTGCTTTGGAAGCTTCCAAAGTAATTATGGATATTTATGCTGGAGAATTTGATAGAATAGAAAAAGAGGATGGTAGTCCCGTAACTAAAGCCGATTTGAATTCTTCGAAAATTATAGACCGCTATCTGAAGCAAACTAATATTCCAATTACTGGAGAGGAAATTGAGAAGGAGCCATTCGCTATCCGTTCAGCTTGGAAAAAAGTTTGGTGCGTAGATCCTTTGGATGGAACCAAGGAATTCATAAAGAAAAATGGAGAATTCGTAATTAATATAGCTTTAATTGAAAATGAAAAACCCGTTTATGGATTGATTGCCTCACCTGTAAATCAACAAATTATTCTTGGGGGTAAAAGTTATGGCGCCTTCCAAATGAGTTATGAAGATGCATTACATCCTGAAAAATGGAAAAAGTTGAATCAATTATCAGCGGTGAATTCCCCAGTTCATATTATTGCTTCGAGAAGTCACTATTCTGGGAATCTTTTGAAATTAGCAGATTATATCGAAAAAGAATATGGGGAAATAAGATCTACTGCTATGGGTTCTGCATTGAAATTTTTTGAGTTAGTCAACGGAAATGCCGATGTATACCCTAGATTTGCACCAACTATGGAGTGGGACATTGCTGCTGGTCAGGCTATTTATGAAGCTCTTGGTGGTGAAGTTCTTGAAGTGGAAACAGGAAAACCACTTTCTTACAATAAAAAAGACCTTAGAAATCCGTATTTTGTCGCTTCAAAAGAAAGTATGAAGCTTTCCATGAATTTTTTCAATACTTACTAATTTGAAACAATCAACTTTGTTATTAAGCTTTTTGCTTATTCTTTCCGCTCAATTTAGGGCACAGGAATTACTAATTCCTTCCTCAAGTGCTATAAAAGATAATGCCTTATTCTCAGATTCAACAAATAATATTGTTGGAAATGGTTTCTTTCCTGTGTCATATAATGAGGCGAATTTCAAATTACCAACGAAAGATACTTCCAGGAATTGGGTGATGAGAAAATTATTTTCAGAACATTTTATTCAACAGTCAGGTAAGGATTTCTTCTTTGCTGTAGATCCTTTACTGAATGTTTCCATCGGGCAAGAGCAACTTCAGAATTCTTCGGACTACCTCTTCCAAAATACACGGGGAGCACAAGCTTTCGGTCAAATCAAAGAGGTATTTTCTTTCTATACTGCGTTTTATGAAAACCAAGCACGATTTGTAAAATATCAAAGTGATTTTTTTAATGACAGAGGGGAATTATTTCCGCTTGCCTTTGGACCACAAAATGCTGTTATTCCTGGAGGAGGAAGAACAAAACCATTTAAAACCAATGGTTACGATTACTCTTCATCTGTAAGCTATATTCGGCTTACTCCAATAGATAAATTGGCTATCCAATTCGGTAATGCACCACGTTTTTATGGTTGGGGATATAGATCAATGTTACTTTCCGATAATTCCTTTAATTACACACATTTAACTATCGATTGGGAAATTATTGATGGATTATCTTACACATTTATGCGTGGTAAACAGTTAAACCTTCAGCGAAAATTATATACGAATTTAGTTGAAGCTCCTTATGAAAGAAAAGGAATTGGGGTTCATTATTTAAGCTACAAACCAACTCCATCTCTGTCGATAGGACTTTTCGAATCCACAGTTTATTTACGAGATGATGCTACAAGTAGTCAACGGGTGAATCCCTATTTTTACAACCCAATGATTGGAGTAAATACCATAGCCAATGGTGCTGAAAATGGAGATATGAAAAATCTTTTTGGGTTGAATTTGGCGTGGCAATTTCATCCGCAACACATGTTGTATGCGCAAGCCGTAAGTGACGATATTACCAATAAAGAATATGGTTTACAACTGGGATATCGATCGGGAAATACATTTAATATTAGTGATTTGTTTTTTCAAGTAGAAGCCAATGTTGCGACTTCAAATTTGTATGCAGCCAACAATGAAAGAATGGCTTACACGCATTATAATTTGCCATTGGCCCACACCCTAGGGAATGGTTTTACTGAAATAATTGCAAGAGCTAGTTATCAATGGAAAGGTGTTTTTATTGATGGGAAAGTAGTTTATTACACTGCTGAACAACCAATTGAAAATAAAACACGACTTTTTGAATCTAAAGAGTTTGTTTCTATAATGAATGAAACAGAAGTTATGAATGCCAATGTTGAATTAGGATATGAATTAAACCCTGCAACTCAATTGCGTATGTTTGTTAATTTGAATTACAGAACAAGTGTTTCGAATTTAGGAGATGATTTGAATTATGGAGCTGTTTCCATAGGAATTCGTACTGCTTTAAGTAACCAATATTTTGATTTCTAATGAAAAACCTACTCACCATATTATTGCTTTTTCAATGGACATTTTTCATTGCGCAAACTGAGGTTGAACCAAAAATTAACGCAGAGGTCAATTATTTGAACTATGATGCTTTTTTCGAAAGTGATGAGTTGAATGTTAACCCCGTTTTGCCTAATTTATCGAAACCATATCAGCCAGGATATCGACTTCCATGGGTTTCGAAACAAGAAAAATACAAGGACAATTACTTGCATATTTTTCCAGTTGTGAATGTGTTGGGCTCATTTAAAAATGATGGAAACTCTACTTATTCTGCAAACTTTGGAGCTGGACTGGGAATTACAACGCAATTATCAAAGAAATTTTACGCCAGATTATTGTTAACGGGAAACGCTTTTCAACGAGAAGGAAGTAATTTAGATTACTCTAGTATTTTTAGAAGTGATTTTTGGGAAGAATCTAATAACTCTACTACACTTTCTATTCAACCAAGGTTTAGAATGAGTTTTTCGCCGTATGAGTTTTTGAATATTCAAGCTGGGGTAGATCAACATTTTATTGGTCAAGGAAATCGCTCAATGTTATTAGGAGATTATGGCGCTCCCTATCCATTTGTTCAATTGAGAACTAAGATTTGGAAGCTCGAAATGGTCAATATTTATCAATTTTTCAAAGAGAATGAAAATACACAACTCACGCGGAAATTTGCATCAACACATTTCTTTAATTTCAATGCAACTGATAGATTTCAAATTGGTGTTTTTGAAACAGTAGTTTTTGCACCAAAAGACACTTTATTAAATAGAGGATATGAAGTCGAATACCTCAATCCTTTCTTGTTTTACCGTCCAACGGAATATGGTTTGGGATCTCAAGATCGCTTATTAATTGGGTTAAACACAAGTTATCAATTTGATCGATTCATGGTTTATGGTCAATTTGCATTGGATGAATTTGTTCTTAAAGAATTGGTTGATCGTACACGGTGGTGGGCGAATAAATACAGTGGTCAAATAGGAATTAAAGGTAAGAGAAACTTAACAAAAGGTCAACTGAGATGGCAAACTGAATTGAATTTTGCAAGACCATTTACCTATTCTCATATCAATGAAAGTACAAATTATGGAAATCAAGGACGTCCTTTAGCTCATCCTTTAGGTTCAAATTTTGTTGAAATATACACACAATCGAGTATGCATTTCAATTCAAACTTTACATTAACGGGAAGATTCTTCTTCGTTCAACAAGGTGGAGCAGATGGAAATGATTCTATATCTTACGGTTCAGATGTTTATCAATCATACACAGATCGTCCAAAAGAATACGGTTATAAAATTGGTGGAGATGGACAAGTGAATCGCTTTCATTTTTCTGTTGAAGGAAGTTACAGAATTTCAGAAAAACTGATGATAGATGCTTTTATTCGTCCTGGTGTAGAATTAAACAATATGGCTCAAAAAAATTATAATACTCACTTTATGGTTTTCGGAGGAATAAGAACAAGTCTTTGGAATGAAAGGAGTTTTAGTTTTTAGAATTACTTCCTTTATTCAAAGAAGCATTCTTTCCATAAACTAAAGCATCTCTTTTAGTAACGATTGTTATCATTCTTTTTTATTATAGACCATAATATTTAAAGTAAACTGAGGTTTTTTATCCCTTCCCCATTAGAAAACTTAGTTTTTATCCTAAAATTCATAATTTCCTTTTACTTTTAGAGTAAACATTATAAATAATGGTTGAAATTCTTACAACACAAAATTTACGTAAATCCTATAAAAAACTTGACGCCCTCAAGGGATTAAGTATTAACGTGAAACAGGGGCAGATTTATGGTCTTTTAGGTCCAAATGGAAGTGGGAAAACCACAACTCTTGGTATTTTATTAGGTGTAATCAAACAAGATAGTGGGACCTATAGTTGGTTTGGTAAAGGTGAAATTGACGAAAATCGAAGTAACATCGGTTCTTTACTAGAAACACCAAATTTTTATCCTTATTTAAATGCGGTAGACAATCTAAAAATTGTTTCAACAATAAAATCATTAGATAATACCAAGTTAAGAATTGAAAAAGTGCTGCGTAGAGTTGATTTATGGAAAAGAAAAGACGCTGCTTTTAAAACATACTCTTTGGGAATGAAACAGCGATTGGCGATTGCCAGTGCAATTTTGGCGGATCCAGATATTTTAGTTTTAGACGAACCTACAAACGGTTTAGATCCTCAGGGAATTGCTGAAATACGTTCATTAATTTTGGATATCGCAGAGGATGGTAAGACCATTATTATCGCATCTCATATTTTAGATGAAATAGAAAAAATGTGTACTCATGTAGCCATTTTAAAGAATGGTGAGTTGATTAGAGAAGCTACTTTAGAGGAAATAATGACGCAAGACAAGCTCTTATGCATTGGAGCAGATTCAAATGATGAACTAAAATTAGCTTTGGAAACTATTCCTCAAATGAAGTTTGTTAGAGATATTTCTCCAAACATTTTGATTGGAGTAGAGGAAAATATATCCAATGCCATGGTCAATAAAATGCTCGCTGAAAAAGGAGTTTACTTGAACACAATAATGCCTTACAAGAAAAATTTAGAATCTACATTCTTAGAAATCGTCAACAAATGAAACAATTAATTTATATCGAATTTATTAAGCTGAGAAAGCTTAAATCTTTATTGGTCATCTTTTTAATTTATGCAGTAATTTCTCCTGTTGCAATTTATGCGATTTCTGAATTTATTACCAATTTTATGGGACCATTTTTACCTAAGGATTGGTCAGCATTGCAATTTCCAGATGTTTGGGCAGTAGCTACGTATTCCGCTAGTTATTTCAATATTATGATGGGGATTTTAGCAGTGATAGTAATTACAAATGAATATACCTACAAAACATTTAGACAGCATGTGATTGATGGACTGTCGATTAAAAAGGCAATTATTGGAAAGTTCCTTGTGCTATTATCATTTTCTTTAATAATCACGGCATACACCTTCCTCACTGGACTATTATTTGGTTTGGTCGGAACAACGAATGGAGCGTCTTTTTATTCAGGAATTGACAGTATAGGATTATACTTTTTACAAACAATGTGTTACTTCAGTTTTGCATTTTTAATCGCTGTATTGGTAAAGAAAACAGCAGTGTCAATTACTATCTTTATTCTTTCTTTTTTAGCTGAAACTATTATTGGTATTTCCGTTACATTGGGTGGTTTTCAAACCTTTTATGCCTACATGCCTTTGAATTCGTTTTCAAAATTAACACCATTTCCAATCTTAAAAGAAATGATTAAAGCTGGTCAAGAAAGAAATGGTCATCCTCCAGTAATTTTAGATACTCCAATAAACATTGCGATCTGTTTAGCTTATATGTTACTTTTCTTTATGATTACTTATTTCACATTGAAGAGGCGTGATTTGTAAAACAAACTATAAATAGTCATAAAAAAGGATATTTGTGGAGTTTTTTGTTGTTTCAGATTAGGCGACTAGTAATGGACGTTTTGCAAAACGTCCTTACCAGTGCGTGGGAAAATTTCAGTAAAGAATTTTCAGCTTTTCCAACTAATCACTACTTAGAAATCAATTCAAATAAGGCGTCTAGCCTCGGTGCAATAATCACCTCAATACGACGATTTTTAGCTTTGTCATTCTGATCAACTGGGTGATAAGATGAACGACCTGAAGCTGAAAGAATCTTTGGGTTAATTGATGAATTGTCCATCATAATCGATACAACAGAAGTTGACCTTAAAACAGAAAGTTCCCAATTGTTTTTTGGGTGAGAAGCACTTGAAAGTGCATCAGAGTCTGTGTGTCCTTCAACAATGATTTCTAATTCTTCGTCTCCTTGAACAGCTTTTGCCAATTCTATAATTGCTTTTCTTCCTTCTGCTTCAACTTTTGTGCTTCCAGATGCGAATAATAATTTGGCTTCCAAACTCACATAAATTTTCCCGTTGCGTTCTTCAACTTTAAGTCCCTTGTTTTCAAATCCTCTTAAGGCTTGAGAAATTTTCATTTCCAATGCTTTTACTGCCATCTCTTGACGAGAAATTATTTCTTCCAGTTCTGCTACACGTTTTTCACGGTCTGCTAAAAGAATTTGCTTTTCTTTTAATTCTTTTTCAGCAGCCATTAAAGCGTCCTCTTTGCGTTGTGTTTCGATAATTTTCGCTTCTAAATCTGAACGCAAACGTGCCAAATGCTTTGCATCGCTGTCTTTTATTTTGTCGAGTTGCTCTTCAAAAGAGGCTCCCATTGAAACAGAATTATTATATTTTGCTTGTAATGAACGGAATTGATTTCCTAATGCCGAAGTATCTGCTTTTAATTTTACAATGTCTTTTTGCATTAAATCCGCTCGTGCCTGAACGGTCTTTAATTGTGCTTCATAATCTAAAGAGGAAGTTTTATAACGTTTTAATTCTTCAGCACAATTTTTTTCTTTTGCGACTAAATCATTGTATGTTTTTGCTGGAACACAAGATCCAAGGGTTATAGCTAATAGTAAAGCACCAAATAATAATCTCATAATTTCTCTATTGATTCATTTCATGTAAAGTTCGAGAATGTTTAGATGGTTTTTTTAGTGAAAGAGTGATAATTTTAAACAGTGCATTGTGTACTATTCAGGAAGGAAAGTTTACGCAGAGCTACGCGGAGTTTTCGCAAAGTTCCGCAAAGAAGAAATTTATCATTACAAATAAACCTCCTCCAAGACCTTACTTTCTTCTTCCCAGTTTTCAATTTCAGCCGCTTTTTTGCAATTGTCTTTTAAAGTTTTTAGAAGTGCTGGGTCATTTAAAATCGAATTAATTGCCTTGGCCACTCCTTTCGCACTGTGTTCTGGAATAATTCTTCCAACATCGTGTTTATTAATAACACGCTTCAATTCTACTAAATCTGAACTAATCACAGGCGTTGTGGTATGGATATAATCGAAAATTTTATTCGGTAATGAATATTTATAATTTGAATTGGTGTCTTTGTCTAAGCTTAATCCAATATCTGCATGAAAAGTATAATTCATCATGGTGTCGTAGGGTACTCTCCCAATAAATCGAACTTTTTCTTCAAGATAGTTTTCGCTAACCATGGTTTTTAGTTCTGGAATAACATCGCCACTTCCAACGATTAGGAATAATGCGTTTTCTATTTCCTTCATGGCTAAAACCGCTTCTTCAGCACCTCTGTCAACGTTGATTCCAGAACCTTGTAAAATGATAATGTTTTTGTCTTCAGGTAAGTTTAATTCCGATTTACTTAAAATCATTTTTGGTTTCCAAAGTTTGGATACATTGCGTACTATTCGAACGTTTTTGTTGTATTTTTTGGAGTAAATAGTCGCAATAGATTCATTTACGGTGTAAACAGCCTCCAGATTTGGAAAAATCCATTCCTCAATTTTGAGCCAAACTTTTCTCACTTTTGGTCTGGCAGTTAATTCTGGAACTTCAGTAAATAATTCATGAGTGTCGTAAACTAATCTTGATTTCCCCTTGATTTTATGAGCACAATAATTCGCCAATAAAGAATCTAAATCATTACTCAATAAAACATCAAAACGATTGAAAATTAGGAAGAAAAACAGACGTAAATTGTAATTCGCATAGAACAGTGCGCCTTTCGTAAATAATAATTTAAACCTCTTAATGGCGTAAGTTCTGTCATTGATTGGTTGACTATTTTCTAACTTTCGCCCCACTAAAAGCACTTCATAATTATTCTCATGGAGAAAAGAACAAACTTTATGCACACGTTGGTCAGTGTATAAGTCGTTCGTCACAGAAACAATAATTCTTTTGGCTTTCATTGCTACAAAAGTAATTATTTCAAGTGCATTTTCCGATGAGTTGAAGAATCAAAGCTGGTTGCAAATAAAAATGATCTTCATTTCACGCTTCACTTATCTGAAAAATTGTGATTATCCTCGTTGCTTGCAATTCTGCTAATCTTGTCGATGTGTCAGCGTTTCATTAAAGCGCAACATCCAAGAAGTCCATTTGAACCTCCTAAATTCCACCCAAAATTAAATGTATTGAATAAACAAAGAGTTTTATTATTTTTGGACAATTAAATTTATATTATGAGAATATTTTACGCTGTTATTTCAATCATGTTTTTTGCTCTTACATCAATTGCACAAAGCAAGGAGTTAAAATTAGAAAAAGGTTTATATGCAAATATTTCTACTTCGAAAGGAGACATATTCGTTAAATTACATGATGAAAAATCACCTTTAACTGTTGCTAATTTTGTTGGTTTGGCAGAAGGGAAGCTCAAAGTTTTTGATACAATTAAAATCAAAGAGCCTTTTTATGATGGATTGAATTTTCACAGAGTAATCAATAATTTCATGATTCAAGGTGGAGACCCTGATGGTAATGGTTCGGGAAATCCTGGTTACCGTTTTTGGGATGAAACTGATATTGAAGTTCCTCATACAAAAGGATCGCTTTCAATGGCGAATTCTGGACCGAATACAAATGGAAGTCAGTTTTTTATAACTCATTTGCCAACTCCGCATTTAAACGGAAAACACACTGTTTTTGGTCAAGTTTTGGAGGGACAGGATGTTGTTGATGCCATTGAGCAAGGAGATAAAATAGTTTCTATTGATATCGTAAAGAAAGGTTTGAAATACAAATGGTTTTACAATGCATCTAAAGTCTTCAAAAAAGAATATGAAAAACAAGAAGCAATTTTTGAAGTAGAGCGTTTGAGAATGGAAAAATTGAAAGCACAAAATACCGTTCGTTTGGTTGAGGCAAAAGCTAAATCAGAAGAAGAATATAAAAAATATTTCTATGAAATCATCAAAGAAATGGAACCAGATGCGATTCAAACAGAATCAGGATTGGTATACGTTATGCATGAAGAAGGAGAAGGAGAAGTTGCAGCGCGTGGAGACCAAGTAAGTTTACATTATTTAGGTGAATTAGTTTACGGAGGGAAATTTGATTCTTCTTATGATAGAAACCATCCTTTAGATTTCAGTTATTTGGAAATGGGATTAATTCCAGGTTTCAACGAAGGTGTTGGTTTGAGTAAGCAAGGAACAAAAATTGATTTATATATTCCTTACTTTTTAGGCTATGGAAAAGCTGGTCGTCAACCTACAATTCCTCAATATGCAGATTTAATTTTCAAGATTGAAGTATTAAAACTTGATAAAAAATAATGAGAAAAATCCTATTGCTTCTTGCTGTGTTGCTTTTTTCACAACTTTTAGAAGCGCAAGAAACAGAAATTCAAGTTATAGATGCACAGACTAATAATCCTGTTGCTTTTGCAAAAGTATCAGACGGTATAAATAAAGCTGTCATCACGGATATTGATGGGAAGGCTTCAATTTTAATAGTTGAAACTCATTTGTATTCTTTTCGTTTTTTTGATTATAAGGACACCGTAGTGAGAGGTTCAGACTTAATTGAACAGCCGCGTGTTTTTTTATTTCCTGATGCACAAGTGTATGATGAAGTAGAGATTCGACCAGGGGAAAATCCTGCACATAGAATCATACAAAATGTGATGGATTACAAGAAGGATAATGATCCCCTAAGAAACGATGCGTTCACTTATGATTCCTATTCAAAACTGTATTTTACTGGAGAATTGAACGAGGGAGTACAGAGAGATACCATTACAGACACTTCGACCATTAAAACAATGGAGTTTTTTGATAAACAATATTTGTTTTTGACCGAAACAAAAGCCAATCGAACATTCTCACCTCCAAATTATGATAAGGAAGTAGTTACGGCATATAACGTTTCCGGGGTTAAAGATCCAATTTTTGCAACTTTAGTGAAGCAATTTCAGTCTTTTTCTTTCTATGATAATAATTTTGAGTTAAATCAAGATGCTTATATTAATCCTATTGCTCCAGGAGGGTTGAGAAGATATTTATTCATTTTAGAGGATACTCTGGTGCATTCTGCAACTCAAGACACAACTTTTACCATTAAGTTTCGACCACGAAAAGGAAAAATATTTGATGGATTGTCAGGTTATTTATTCGTGAGAACTGGAGCTTGGGCAATTGAACGTGTTATTGCTTCTCCTTATCCTGAGAAATTAGTGATGAATGCCAAAATTATTCAAGAGTATAGCTATACGGCTGATAAAAAATGGTTTCCAACTAAAATTAGTACAGAACTTGATTTTCAAGGAATTCAATTGCAAAGAAACACTGCAATAATAGGCCGAAGTACGGTTTATATTAGTAATGTCGCCTTTCAAGAACCTAGCTTTCGTGCATTTAATCCTGTGTCGGTAGAAGTGGATGAGGGTGCACTGAGAGATTCAATAGCATTAAAAGAATTACGAGGTGAAACGGCATCTGGAAAAGAGGGCGAAACTTATGTTGTAGTTGATAGTATTGCTAAAGACGCGAACTTAGACAAATTATTGTTTTTTGCTAAAGTAGCTTCTACTGGTAAAATTCCAGCAGGAATCTTTAATCTACCCGTGTGGCAGCTCGCTTATTTTAATCGTCAGGAAGGACTTCGTGTTGGTTTAGGATTAGAAACAAATTCTCGCCTTAGTAAAGTGGTTGGAGCTGCTGGATATGCCGCTTATGGTCTGAAAGACAAAGAATGGAAATGGGGTGGTAATGTTAATTTTAATTTGAATCAGAAACGAATGGTCAACTTAAAATTGCTTTATCAAGATGATATCCACGAAAGAGGAAATACCAATTTTTATGATGACGCCTTTAATTTAACGAATCAAGGAATTTATAGAGATTTCTTTGTGAGTTTAGCCGATAGAGAACGCTTTGCAGGAATCAATTTGAGTGGACTAGTTCGGCAAAATTTGAAAGTTCAAGTTTTTGCAAACTACAAACGATTTACTTTTATTGATGATTATGCGTATGCCCCTATAAACGTGAATAACGGAGCTACTGATCAATTTGATGTGGCAGAAGCAGGAGTTGTAATCAATTGGAATATTCGTGAAAATATAATGATGCTTGAAAATAGGAGAGTTTCATTAGGTACTAAATGGCCTAAGTTGACTTTTAAGGCGGTAAAAGGAATGAATGGAATATTTGACTCTAATTATGATTATTATCGTTTCAACTTTCAAATTCATCAAGATTTCGCTATTCGAGGAGTTGGGAATATAAATTTGGTGAGTAAAAATGGATTGACTATCGGTGATGTACCCCTTACTTTATTGCAAATTCATGAAGGAACTGGTATAAATTACACACTTTCTGTAGCCAACACTTTTGAAACTATGGGGCCATCAGAATTTTTTAGCGATAAATTCTCATCTCTATTTTTTAGATTTAGCTTCTTACCAATGAAGAATGAGACTTTTTGGTCGGAACCAGTGTTTATTTTTCATAGTGCCGCAGGTTATGGAGAAATGAGCAATAGAGGAGACCATCAAAACTTTAATTTTCAAACCCCAGATAAAGGGTACTTTGAATCTGGAATTATTGCTGATTATTTGGTAAAACTGGGTCCTCTAGGATTTGGTCTAGGAACTTTCTACCGATATGGAACTTACGAGTTCGATGAAATGAAGAATAACTTTTTCTATAAGTTGTCTGTAAGGTTAAGTTTTATGTAGGAATATTAAAAAGTGCTCACGAAGTTCAACACTGATCTAGTGTTTGCTTTCGCCAGTTTTCCAAGTAAGACTACGCGTTGAAAAATCACGGCAGCATGCAGGAAAAACTCGTGGTCTAGTATTTACAATTATCAAAATAATCGGTTTACCTTTGTTCGAGATGTTTAGAGATCAAAGAAATATTCTCGCCAAATTATCATTTTCCAGAATTTGGAACGTGTTAAGGTTATATTATTCCTATTTATTGGCCAAAAATTTCAAGAAAGTTATTTCTAAAGGAATGCCCTACGCAGCGAGCATCGAACCTACCACGGCTTGTAATTTAGGATGTCCAGAATGTCCGAGTGGTCTCAAGCAATTCACTAGAGCAACTGGGAGGTTAGATGTGGAAGAGCATCTGTTGATGTTAGAGCAATTAGGAAAACAACTTTTTTATGTCAACTATTACTTTCAAGGAGAACCATTTCTTCATCCTGATTTTTTGGAGTTGATTAAAGCTGCTCATCAAAGAAAAATTTATACTGCTACATCTACAAACGCACATTTTATCAATGAATCGAAGGCTGAAGAAATTGTGGCTTCGGGGTTAGACCGACTGATTATTTCCATTGACGGATTAACCCAGGAAACCTATGAGCAATACAGAAAACGTGGCAAGCTAGAAAAGGTAATTGAAGGAACAAAACACATGATTGCGGCGAAGAATAAAGCCAAAAGCAATACACCTCATTTGATTTTCCAATTCTTAGTGGTGCGCCCAAATGAACACGAAATTGACGATGTTTTTAAACTTGGGAAAAGTCTAGGAGTGGATGAGGTAAGATTAAAAACTGCTCAACTTTACGATTACAAGAATGGGAATTCTTTGATGCCAGAGAACGAAAAATATGCCCGTTACAAAAAAATGAAAGATGGGACGTACAAAAGCAAGTATTCATTGAGTAATCATTGCTGGAGAATGTGGTCTTCTACGGTGCTTACTTGGGATGGGAAAGTTGTGCCATGCTGCTTTGATAAAGATGCGCAACATGTGCTGGGTGACGTTTTAAATAGTGATTTTAAAACCATTTGGAAATCTAAGGCATATCAATCATTTAGAAAGCAAGTTTTTTTGGATAGATCAAAAATTGATATTTGTAAAAATTGTTCCGAAGGAGCTAAAGTTTGGACTTAAATGTTGCTCAAAAGAAATGAAATATTAAAATGATTTTCTAATTTTATAAAGTTGTTTTAGATATTAATTTTGTTTCTCGAATAATTTTAAGAATACTTTTTTTAGATCAATATTCGGTGCTATTTAGGATTCTTGAAACTTGAGTTAAAATTTAATTAAATCGTAAGAGAGCTAGTGAAAGGTGGTCACAGGGGTGTTAAAAAAGGTTAAGCATCAGCCGCAAATCATCTATAACAGTATTTTAGTTTGCAGAAGTGAGAAAATTTCAATTAAAACATATCGTAATATTAATCAGTACAGCTTTGGTAGCACTGGTTATCCTTCAATTATATCAAGCCTTTCAGCTATATGAAAAGAAGTCAGAAGAGTTAAGTACTCAAATGGAAAATGTTTTATCCAAAGTGGTAATTCGGCATGAAAAAGCTTCGGATCTGCAAAGATATACTTCATTTTTCGGAAATGATTTCAGCGGTCAATATAAACAAGCTTTAAAGCAAGAATTTCAGAATTTAGTTCCAGTTAGTGAGTCTGTTTCTATTCGAGATACATTGATTTATGAAAACGGTAAGGATATTAATTACCTGCACATAACGGGAGATTCTTATGATTCTCTAACTCATGTAAAAGCAACTCACAGTGTTTTAGCTAGAGATGTTAGCGAATTGTCTTCATATATGAATCAAGGACTCAAATCAGGAGCTTCTCAAAAAGATATAGATGATTTAGCATTTCAATTGGATAAGCGCGTGTTAAATAGTTTGTTCAACAAGTCGAAATACATCAGTGAGATGATGGTTTCAGCATTCCGTCAAACCAATGAAATATTGCCGTCAGAACGTGTGAATTTGGCATTTTTGGATTCTATGATTTCTAAAACTTTTGAGGTGGAAGACTTGACAACTACCTTTAATTATGCTATTTTTAATGAGGACGATGAGATAGTTAGTTTTCCTTCTTACACGGATAGATATAATTTAAAAATTGACACAGCAATAACGAAATCTGTTAGACTATTCCCTGGTAATTTATTTGATGAGGAGTTGACTTTACATGTTGCATTTCCACAAAAGAACTCGGTGCTGTTTAATGAAATGTGGTTAACTTTAACGGTGAGTATTTTATTGGTTTTATTAGTTGTTTTATCGTTCTATGTTATGTTCAAAACCATTCTTCATCAAAGAAGGTTGGCTGAGGTGAAAAGTGACTTTATTTCAAATATGACACATGAATTTAAAACACCAATTAGTACGATTTCTTTGGCTTGTGAAGCAATGTCGGATTCGGACATGACCAAAAATGATTTGGGTAGCGTTTCTCCTTTCATTAAAATGATTGATGAAGAAAACAAGAGATTGGGGGTTTTGGTAGAACAAATATTAAAAACTGCGGTTTTAGATAAAGGTGACATTAAAATGAAACGTGACAACTTAGAGTTGAATGAAATCGTTTCTAAAGTAGTCGCTAAATCGAAAATACGAATTCCAAAAGGAGGAATTCGTTTAGAGCAAGCTCCAGGATTGATGCCTTTTATTGGCGATGCTGTTCACACCAATAATTTGGTTTCGAATTTAGTCGATAACGCAATTAAATACAGTAAAGAAGAAGTTGATATTTTAGTGAAAACGGAGAAAATATCTGCAGATAAATACAGGTTATCTGTTATTGATAAAGGAATAGGAATAAAAAATGAGCATTTAGATAAAATTTTTGATAAACTTTATCGTGTTCCAACCGGAAATGTTCATAATGTAAAAGGTTATGGTCTAGGACTTAATTATGTTAAAGCCATAGCCGAAGTACAAGGTTGGAATATTAGTGTGAAAAGTAAGTTTGGCGAAGGATCTAGCTTCGTTTTATTAATTGATAAATCTAAAGAAAATGAGTGATAAATTAAGAATACTATTGAGCGAAGATGATAACAATTTAGGAATGTTGTTGGAATCATACATCAAAGCAAAAGGTTATGAAGTGGACTTAGCAAGAGACGGGAAACAAGCCTTGGAGAAATTTAACAATGGAAACTATCACTTTGCTATTCTGGATGTAATGATGCCAGAAATGGATGGATTTACTGTCGCAAAAGAAATTAGATTAATCGATAAAAAGATTCCTATTCTTTTTCTTACAGCGAAATCTATGAAAGAAGATAAGTTGGAGGCTTTTGCACTGGGTGCTGATGATTACCTAACAAAACCTTTTAGCATGGAGGAATTGGTTGCACGTATCGAAGCTATTTTGAAACGTTCAACAGACGCGGATGATGTACAAGACGATACGTATACAATTGGGAGGTTTACTTTCGATCCGATGAAACGTGTTATCGATATCGATGGCGAAGAAAATAAATTAACAACTAAAGAAAGTCAATTACTTAAATTGTTGGCGAAAAATAAAAACCAAGTGCTCGACCGTCAAGCAGCATTGCGTGCTATTTGGGGAGATGATAACTATTTCAACGGACGAAGCATGGATGTTTACATCGCAAAATTGCGTAAAATCTTAAAGGCTGACGAGAAAATTGAAATTATGAATATTCATGGTAAAGGATTCAAATTGTTAGACCAATAATTTTTTAATGATTATGGTTTAATTATTAACGCGTTCAGAGGTGATTTCATTTTAAGTCATTTTGATTAATATTTGATACTTATCAGAAGGTTCGTTCCATTGGAGCGGACCTTTTTTGTTTTTGGTGGTGATTTTTTAGATTTATTGAAAAGGCTTTAACCAATATCCAAACAGCCTGAATGTGAATTAGAAATTAGCCAATTCCCATTTTTTTGTAACTCTATTTGAATTCTACTATCTATTAATACAATTAACAATGGTTATAAAACCTTGATAGCCAATAGTCATACCAATAGGTTTCGGAATTGGTATAAAAATTGTTAATTCCTAGGCATCACTAAAAACTTAATATTATGATGAAGAAGAAAAATCCGAAACTTGAACTAGAATCCAGCAGAAAAGTGTTTTTCCAGTTGGGATTATTTATTGTAGGTTCAGCTACTTTGATGGCATTTAGCTATAAATCTCCTATTTACTTGTCAGAAAAGAAAGTATATGATCAAGTAGAAATTGATATTCCAGTGATGTTGGTTGAAAAGGAGATTCCACCAGTGATTGAAATTCCAGAAGTACAAAAATCACCACAAAAATCAGAGCCATCTACACCAATTTTTTCAATCGATTTATTGAATCATATTGACGTAACTAAAAGCACAAATAAGAATCAGCAATTAGCGGTTACATCAAGTGAATTAAAAAATGTGACTTCTGGAAATTTCAGTGTAGATTTAGGAGAAGCACCTGATGTAGTTCTTGTAGAATTTCCGGATGTAGATGCGCAATTTCAAGGAAGTTGGTTGGGCTATTTGAAAAACACAGTGAAGTATCCAGAAGAGAGTGTCTATTTTAAAGAATCTGGAACAGCTTACATGGTTTTCGTAGTAGAAATCGATGGTAGCGTAACAGATGTTCAAGTGAGAAACAAATCACTTTCAAAAAGTTTACAAGAAGAAGCAATTCGTGTGATTGAAGCGTCGCCAAAATGGAAGCCAGGAGTTAAGAACGGTGAATATGTTCGCTCAACTAAAAATGTGAAGATTAACTTTATTCTTCAATAGTTATTTTAAAAAAATACAACCGCTACTTACTGCTAACTATTTAAATCGTAAATTAGAAGTGGAGAAGCAAGGCTGAGGTCTTGCTTTTTTTGGTTTCTATGATTTCCAACGCGTTATTTCATTTAAAAATATTAAGTTTAACTTTCATTTTATAACCTTTACTTCGAAACATGCCATTATTTCAAAATACAGTAATTACAAAACATTTAAAGTCTCAAAACCAGGAGTGGATTAATATCAAATGGGAGCTATTTAAATCCTATTTCCATAATCCTGAAATTCAAGAGAACATCAGGAGTAGTAAAGAAGAACAGTTTCAAGAAGGATTTTTAAGGGAATTGTTCGTGAATATTTTTGATTATACTTTAAATCCTCAACCGAATTTTAACCTGACCACAGAACAAAAAAACGTAAAGGACAGTAAAAAAGCCGATGGAGCTATTCTCGTAAATGATGAAGTGAAAGCTGTCATCGAGTTAAAAGGAACAAATACTACTGATTTAAGTAAGATTGAGATTCAAGCTTTTGGTTATAAAAACAATCAACCGAAATGTACGTATGTAATCACTTCGAATTTTGAAAAACTAAGGTTTTACATCGATAATGCCATAGAACATATCGAGTTTAATTTGTTTACACTCAATAAAGAGGAGTTTGATTTGATGGTTTTATGTTTGGCTTACGAAAATATCAAAAAGGATATTCCTTCTAAAATTAAAAAGGATTCGTTAAGCCAAGAAGATGTGATTACCAAAGAACTTTATAAAGATTACTCTCTTTTTAAAAAGGAATTATATCAGAATTTAGTTAAACTCAATCCGCAGTTTGATAAGTTAACCTTGTTCAAACAATCTCAAACTTTACTCGATCGATTTTTGTTTTTGTTCTTTGCCGAAGACAGACATTTGTTGCCTCCGAATTCTGTGAGACTGGTTTTAAGCCAATGGAAAAAACTCCAAGACCTTGATGCATATTCTCCTCTTTTTGATCGCTATAAAAAATACTTTGGGTATTTAAATACAGGTTTTAAAGGTAAAAACTATGATGTTTTTGCTTATAATGGCGGATTGTTTAAGCCGAATGAAGTATTAGATGCTGTACAAATCGATGATGAGTTATTGTACAAACACACGCTAAAACTTTCGGAATATGACTTTGATAGCGAAGTTGACGTAAATATTTTAGGCCATATTTTTGAAAATTCCTTAAACGAAATCGATGAAGTAAAAGCAGAAATTGAAGGGAAGGAAGTAGACAAAGGAAATACGAAAAGAAAGAAAGACGGTGTTTTCTATACGCCGAAATACATCACAAAATACATTGTCGAAAACACAGTAGGAAAATTGTGTAATGAAAAGAAAGTTGAGCTTGAAATTCATGAAGACGATTACGCTACCGACAAAAAGAGACAGAAGAAAACCACTAAAATATTATTGGATAAATTAACCAATTATAGAGATTGGTTAATTCAATTAACGATTTGTGATCCTGCTTGTGGTTCTGGAGCTTTCTTAAACCAAGCGTTAGATTTTCTAATTTTGGAACACGGTTACATCGACGAATTACAAGCCAAATTGTTTGGTGATGCGATGGTATTGAGTGACGTAGAAAAAAGCATCCTAGAAAACAATCTTTTTGGAGTAGATTTAAACGAAGAAAGTGTTGAAATAGCCAAACTCTCTTTGTGGTTAAGAACAGCAGTTCCCAATAGAAAACTCAACGATTTAAGTAACAACATTAAATGCGGAAACAGTTTAATTGATGATCCAGAAGTTGCAGGCGAAAAAGCTTTTAATTGGGAGAAGGAATTTCCGCATATTTTCGATAAAGGTGGTTTTGATGTGGTGATTGGGAATCCGCCTTATGGGGCAAAACTTGATGATGAAACCATCAGGTTTTATAGAGCTAATTATGATTCAGTAATTGGACATTCAGAAGTGTATTATATCTTTTCAGAAAAGGCAATTAAAACATTATGTAAGAAACAAGGGATTATTGGATATATAATACCGAATGCTTGGTTGTCAAATAAATACGCTAGAAAACTAAGAGAGATACTTCTAACAGAAACTTCTATTAATAATCTTATTAATTTCAATAGAAAAATAATTTTCGAAGATGCTAATGTTGAAACTTCTATTTTTATTTTAAGAAATAATATTCCTCAAATTTCAAATGAGGTACAAGTTGGACAAGATCTGGATATTCAATATAGTTTCAATCAAAATGAATGGTTAGAGAATGACAATTTTTTAATCTCTTTTGCTTCAAATCATAAAATTGACACAATTTTAAAAAAGATCAACTCTGCGGAATATAAATTATTTCAAAAACTAGATATTTCAAATGGTTTTAAACCCTATCAAGCCAAATATGGAATCAATTTGGATGGTTTACCTCTTACTTCTGATGATGTTAAAAATAGAATTTACCATTCCGACACTTTAGTTGATAATAGTTATAAAAAAGAAATTAAAGGGAAAGGTGTGAAAAGGTATAGTTTCCAATGGGAGGAGAGCTACATAAAATGGGGGAAATGGTTGATGTCTTCTAAAAGTGAACATTATTTTGAAAAACCTAAAATACTTTTGCGCCAAGTTATAAGCGATTATCTATTTGCCTACTTAGATAATGAAAAATATTATGCAGATCAGTCCTTGTATGTTTGCACAAACTTTGAGGGTGAAAATGAAAGTTTAGAATATTATACTGCACTTTTAAATAGTAAATTGTATGGTTTTTATTTCAGAAAATACTATTCGGAAGAAGACGATTTATTCCCTAAAATAAAAGTAAACGAATTGAAAAATTTACCTATTAAAAATGCAAATTTAGAATTCACAAATCAGTTGTCAAGCTATTCTATAACCATTAATAATTTGATAAGAGATTTTCAGGATTTTTCTCAAAAATTCCACCGCACGCTCCAGCGGGAATTTGTAGAAATAGACAAACTCACTAAAAAGTTAGAGAGTTGGTATGAACTTACTTATGCAGATTTTTTAAAGGAATTGAAAAAGAAAAAAGTGGTTTTGTCTTTGGGTCAAAAAGCAGAGTGGGAAGATTACTTTATCGCAGAGCAAGAAAAAGCTTTGGCGTTAAAAGCACAGATAGATCAAACGGATAAGGAGATAGACCAGATGGTTTATGAACTTTATGAATTGACGGAAGAGGAGATAAAGATTGTTGAGGAGAGTTAGGGGATTTGGTTGAATTAGGAAATCGGAAAACGTTCGATTGCATTTGGAATTAAAAGTATAAATATGGGAGGCATTGCAATATCAATAGACAAACAAATTAAATTACTCAGAGAAAGAGGAATGAATTTTGAAGGTTTTGAAAATAAAAAAATAAAGGAAATCCTACTTGATATTGGTTATTACCGACTCGGTTTTTATTGGTTTGACTTAAAGAAAAATGATGGTTCAAACAACTTTGAAGAAGGAACAAATTTTAAAACAATAATTGATTTATATTATCTTGATAACGATATTCGATATATTCTAATTAAATACCTCAATCGGATTGAAATTAATTTTAGAACCAATTTAGTTTATTTCATGTCGATGAAGTATAAAGATGACCCTATTTGGTTTGTGAATAAGGATGCAATGGCTGAAGTTTTTATTGAAAAATTTCCTAGACACTATAATAATGATTTTATTCAAAAACACTATGTAATCAAGAACCACCATAAGAAATATCCAGAATGTAAATATGCACCTTCATGGAAAACTTTAGAGAATTTTCCTTTCGGATCTATTTTTAAAATTTATGAATGTGCAAAAGACGAAAGTATCAAATTGAGAATTTCAGAAAATCTAGGTATTAAACCATTTCAAAAATTTGAGCAAGTTTTTAAAGGTTTAGTGCATATTAGGAATAGATGCGCACATGGAGCAATTTTATATAATTTCTATTTACCTAAGAGTCTACCAACTATTCCATTGATCGAGTACAAAGATGATAAGAGAAACAATCTAAGAGTAGTTGTTCAGGTAGTTGCTTATGTGCTAAGTCATATTTCAGAAAACAGGAAAAACGATTTTTTTAATGAAATAAATGGCTGTCTTTCCAAATTTAAACACAGCTCTCCAAAGGCCTACGGTATTTATTATGATCAGTCCCAATTAGATTTGTTCTAGAGTTCTTTACACTAAAAAAAAAACGCCCTTTTGCGACGGTTAACAACCTTTAACGACGGATTAAACCGAATAAAAGCAAAAGTTTAAAAAAAAGTATTATATTTGCACACCATAGTGCCTTTATATACTTGATATATAGGTGCACTCTAAAAAAAGAATTAAAAAGGCTTACATGGAAACATGTGAGCCTTTTCTCTTTTAGCCAATCAAAAAAGGACTTCACAATTACGTAAAGTCCTTTCTTTAACAATTTACACGGAACATCCTTTAATTCCACCCTCCACCAAGTGCCACATAGGTATTCACCATAGCATTTAGTTGTGCTTTTTTGATTTCGATTAATTCAAATTGAGCATCTATTGTTTCTTCTTGGGTCAATAGAATTTCTAAATAATCAGCTCTTGCAGATTTAAAAAGGGTATTAGAAATTTTAATTGATTCATTTAATGCATCAACTTCCTTGGCTTTGAATTCGTATGATTTATTTAAGTTTTCAATTTTAGATAGTTGATTCCTTACTTCAATATAAGCGGTAAGAATCGTTTTCTCATATTCATAAATCGATTGAAGTTGTCTGGCATTTGCACTGTAATATTGTGCTTTAATTCCTGCTCGATTGATCAATGGAGCGACTAAATCACCAGCCAATGAAAATAATATGGATTCAGGATTTTTGACGATAAAAGTCGGGTCAAAAGCTTGTAAACCTATTCCAGCCGATAAACCTAGTGAAGGATAAAACTGTGCTTTTGCAATTTTCACATCCAATTTGTTTGATGCAAGTTCTAGCTCAGCTTGTTTAATATCCATTCTATTGTCTAACAATTGAGAGGGTAGTCCGTCACTAATCACTCTTGTAATAGAATCGTTGAATGTACTCGCATTTCTTAAAACAGGTTGTGGGAATCTTCCAACTAAAAAATTAATTTTATTCTCTGTTTCAACTATACTTTGTTCAATTTCGAATCTTAAACTTTGAGTGCTGTACAACTGTGCTTCAAACCTTCTTACGGCGAGTTCTGTAACTTTAGCTGATTCTTTTTGTTGTTTCACAATTCTCAACGCATTGGTTTGTAAATCGATGTTTTGATTCACTCGAATTAACTGTTTATCCAACGCCAATAACTCATAGTATTCACTGGCTATTTCAGAGACAAGATGAGTTACTATGAAATTCTTACCAGAAACACTCGAAAGATACCTCGAAACAGCTGCTTTCTTTCCATTTCTTAATTTCTTCCAAATATCGACTTCCCATTCTGCACGAACTCCTACAACGTAATCTTGTAATGGTTCGGGAAATTCCTTTCCGGGAATAATATCTGTAGTTGCTTCAACTGCACCGTCTCTTGTATAACGACTTACTTTGTCTACACCCGCGCCAACATACCCTGACACTGTAGGGAGGTATTCTCCCTTTTTAGCGCCAATTTCATACTTAGAAATTTCAATTTCTTGAAGGATGATATTGAGTTCTTGATTGTTGCGTAATGCAGTGTCAATTAAATTTATCAATTGTGCATCAGTGAAGAATTCTTTCCATTTTAATGAAGCAGAATTTAAGGTGTCTTTTGAATTTTGTTCGGTTGACGTAAATCCTTCGGGTACAGTTTTGTTTTCCTCTCTCTTCACGAGCTGAAGACTTTTACAAGAAGTCAATGACAGCGATGCGAAGAGAAAAATGCTTATATATTTCGTTTTTTTCAACATTAGTTCTGGTTTTTATTTTTATCGTCGGTAGGAATTTCTTTTGGGTTTTCTTCGAAGTAAAGTTCTTCGGATAATGGAGCATCTTTCTCATTTTTTAGAAGTTGACGTCCTTCACTCATTCTACCGAAAATGTAGTATAAGCCAGGAATAATAATTACCCCGAATATAGTTCCAAAAATCATTCCTCCCAATGCTGATCCACCAATGGTTTTATTACCAATTGCACCTGCTCCATGGGCCATTACCAAAGGAATTAATCCTGCGATAAAGGCAAAAGAAGTCATTAAAATTGGTCTAAAACGAACCCTAGCACCTTCGATAGCTGCTTCTAAAATAGTAGCTCCCTGTTCATGCTTCATTACCGCAAATTCGACAATAAGGACGGCGTTTTTACCCAGTAGTCCTACCAACATAATCAGTCCAACTTGAGCATAAACGTCGTTGGCTAATCCCATCATTTTTAACAACAAGAAAGAACCGAAAATCCCGACAGGTAAAGAGAAAATGATTGCAAGAGGCAATAAGAAACTCTCATATTGTGCCGCAAGAACCAAGTAAACGAAGATGAGAACGACGATGAAAACATATAATGCTTCATTTCTACGTGATGCTTCATCGTAAGAAAGTCCTTCCCAAGCGATGTCATATCCTTTGGGCAATGTTTCTGCCGCTACTTCTTTTATGGCTTCAATTGCATCTCCTGAAGTGTAGCCTTTCGCGGGAAGTCCTCTAATAGCAGCTGAATTATACAAGTTGTACCTTGTGACCTCATTTGGACCTTGTTTTTTCTCTAAAGTCATAAATGATGAATAAGGAACCATTTCTCCTTCTTCATTTTTTACGAATAACTTTAATAAATCTGAAGGATATCTTCTGTATTCTGGAGCTGCTTGGGTGTAAACTTTATAGAATTGTCCAAAACGAATGAACCCTTGTTCATAAGTACTTCCAATCAAAATGTTTAAGTTTTCCATCGCTTTATCTATGGAAACACCTTTCTGCATTGCCGCTTTATTGTCAATTTTAATTTCATATTGCGGATAGTTAGCTGCGAAAAAAGTGAAGATTCCTGAAAGTTCTTTTCGCTCTTTTAATTTGTCCAAGAATTCATTATTTATTTTTTCAAATTCAGCATATTCTGTCGCGTTATTTTTATCAATTAATCGCATTGCAAAACCTCCAGATGAACCAAATCCTGGAACAGCAGGAGGTTCAAAGAATTCGACAATACCGTCTCCGATTTCTTTAGACTTTTCTTCTAATTCTTCCATGATTTCATGAACGGTGTGTTCACGTTCCGACCAGGGTTTAAGGTTAATTAAACATGTTCCTGCATTAGAACCACGTCCTTCAGTCATGATTTCGTAACCTGCCAAGGAAGAAACAGTTTCAATCCCTTCGGTTTCCTCACATATCTTCTGCAATTGCATGGCCACTTGATTCGTTCTTTCTAGCGTGGCTCCAGGTGGTGTTTGAATGATAGCGTAAATTGTTCCTTGGTCTTCATTAGGAATAAATCCAGATGGTAAGACAGTGTTTACACCAAAAATTCCAAATCCAAAGAGCATTAGGATTCCGATAGTGATGAATCTTCTGTTTACAATTATGTTCAATAAACTCACATATCTTCCTGTTAACTTGTCGAATCTTCTGTTGAACCAATCAACGAATTTATTGACAGGAGATCTTCTTCTTTCCTTTCCATGATCATTTTTCAAAAGCATGGCACAAAGCACGGGTGTTAAGGTAAGCGCAACGACTGCCGAAAGAATGATAGAACTCACCATGGTGATGGAGAATTGACGATAGAAAACACCAACAGGTCCAGATATAAAGGCTATAGGTAAGAATACGGAGACCATCACAAGGGTGATTGCTATAATGGCACCTCCAATTTCTCCCATCACACTTTTTACTGCTTGATAGGG
The DNA here is from genome assembly GCF_003025005.1 of Brumimicrobium mesophilum. GTDB lineage: Bacteria > Bacteroidota > Bacteroidia > Flavobacteriales_D > Crocinitomicaceae > Brumimicrobium > Brumimicrobium mesophilum. Next base: position 283,943 of record NZ_PVSS01000001.1, on the reverse strand, counting down.
CGTTAAATCGGTCCCATGCATTTTTGCGTGAACAGCTTCCACCACAACAATGGCATCATCGACGACAATTCCTATGGCGAGTACCAAGGCAAATAATGTGACTAAATTGATGGATAATCCAAACAATTGAAGAACGAAGAATGCACCTATTAAGGAAACTGGGACAGCTAAAATTGGAATTAAAGTGGACCTCCAATCTCCTAAGAAGAGGAATACAACCAGGGCAACCAAAATGAAAGCATCTCTTAATGTATGGGTTACTTGTTCGATGGAGGCATCTAGGAATTTTGAAACGTCATAACTAATTTTGTAGTCCATTCCTTCAGGGAAGTCTGCCTTCATGACTTCTAATTCTTCTTTTACTTTTTCGATAACCTCGCTGGCATTACTACCCATGGATTGTTTGAGGACAATTGCTGCAGAAGGGTAGCCATCCAAATTGGAATAAATATCCATGAATTCTGTACCCAACTCTACGTTGGCAACATCACTTAAGTGAATGATCTCACCTTCTTCATTTGCTTTTACAATGATATCGCCATATTGTTCTGGCGTACTGTATCTTCCTTGATAAGTCAATACATATTCCAAGGATTGTGCTGCTTGTCCAGAACTTCTACCTAGTCTACCTGGTCGACCAATAATACTTTGGTCTTCCATTACTTCTAATACTTCTTCAGCTGAAATATTGTACGCTCTTAATCTATCAGGTTTTAGCCAAACACGCATTGCATATTGACGACTTCCCAGTATACTCGCACGAACAATTCCTTTTACCCTTTTGATTTCGGGAATCATTTTTACATTGGCGTAATTGTAGAGGAATTTTTGATCCGCTTCTTTGTCTTTACTGTATAGGTTGACATACATCAACATACTGGGTTGAATTGGCGTAATTACAACTCCTTCCCTTTGAACCAGAGGAGGGAGTAAAGGCATTACTTGATCGACTCGCGTTTTTACCCGAACCACCGCTTGATTTGGATCTGTTCCAGGTTCAAATATTATTCTTATGGTTGCCTCTCCTGCACTTGTTGCATCAGAAGCGATATATCTCATTCCTTCAACCCCGTTTATGGATTGTTCTAGTGGAATTAATGTCGATTTTACCAGTGCATCTGCACTAGCTCCAGGGTAGGCAACGAAGATGTTGACTGTTGTAGGGGAAATTTGAGGGAATTGGGAAATAGGCAATTGCTTTATCGCCAAAGTCCCTGTGAATACGATGACTATTGATATGACAATAGCCAATACTGGTCTTTGAATTATTTTTTTGAGCATTATTTCTAATTTTTAATAAGATTATTCAGCGTATAAATTCAAATTGGAAATCACTTCGGGTGGGGCAATTTTCTTATATGAAATTTTATCTCCACCTTTAATTGTTCTTAATCCATCGATTAAAATTTTGTCATCCTTGGTTAAACCAGATTTTACAATATAAATATGTGCCAATTCTTTTTCAATAGTGATGCTTTTAGATCTCACAACATTGTCATCACCAACAACATATACATATTTCTTGTCGAGAATTTCGAAAGTTGCCTTCTGAGGAATAATCAGTGCATCTTTAAAATCTGTAGGGATTAATATGTTTCCTGTTTCTCCATGTCTAAGCAATCCTTCTGGGTTAGGGAAAGTTGCTCTGAAAGCAATGTTTCCAGTTTCATTATTGAAGTCGGCCTCTATAGTTTCTATCTCACCCTGATGATTGAAAATTTTATTGTTGGCCATTTGAAGATGAACTTTCTGTAAATTGTTCTTGTCAATTTTTGTTGAATAATTCAAGTATTCAGCTTCCGAAACATTGAAATAAACCCAAACTTTTGAGTTGTCTGAAAGTTCAGTAAGTAATTCTCCTTCATCTAATAAACTTCCTTGTCTAACGTTAAATCGTCCCATCATTCCTGTAAAGGGTGCACGAATTTCGGTAAACCCAAGGTGAACATTTGCAAGCTCAAGTTCTGCTAGGGCTTGGTCATATGTTGCTTTAGCTAAAGCCAGTTCATTTTGAGAAACAATGTTACTGTCGGCTAATGCTTTTGTGTTTAAGTATTCAATTTTAGCAAATTGTGCTTCAGCTTCTGCCTTTTTAGCCTCTGCTTTATAGAGTTTTGGCATAATTTGAAACATCAATTGACCTTTTTTGATGTATTGACCTTCGTCAACATAAATGTCTTTTAGATAACCTTTTTCGAGTGCTCGAAGTTCAATATGTTGAATTGAACGAATTTGACAAACATATTCTTGTAGGGTCGTGGTGTCTTTTACCAATGGAGAAGTCACCGAGTAAGTCGTGTGTTCAGTTTTCTTTTCGTGACTTTCAGAATTACAGCTTGTTGTAAATAACGCTGCAATCAAACTTAAATGAATAAGTGATTTTTTCATTACAATAATGAGTTTTGTGATTTTGGTCTAATAAACCTAAAATCAAGTAAATAAAATTTGAATAAATAGTAAACGGTGTGATTTCGTACAGGTGAACTGATTCACTAGCTTGCACTAAACCAAATTGGTAGATATAAGAAACTGTATCTAAAGATTTCTTTAAATAGACCAATTATTAAAAAGAGGGGAGTATTCTATATCCTGAAAGTTTCCAAAAGAATATGTTTGGAAACAGATGGAATAATGAATTTTGAAAAGTAGGTGGAGTCAAACTTATCGACATTTTTAGGGAAAGAACTAAAGTTTACTGCTGTAGACTTTGTAAAAATGATAAATTTCTTGAATTTTTCATTTTTTTCCTGAAAATCAACTCCTAAATTATGATGAACGTATTTGTGATAAGGCGAGAATGAAGCGTCAAGTTTATTTGAATTAGAATCCAATTGCAAGTTAGTATCCACTTGATTAACAAGTTGATTTTTTGAATATTCAGAAACACCTGAACTGATTACAAAAAATAATGCAAATATGTATCCTAAAAAAAGTTTCACCTTATCTACTGATATTTGATCAGTTACAAATGTCGGAATAGAATTAATTAATCCAACTTATTTGGATATTTTATCAGAAAATTAACAAAAATGAATTTTATTCGGCTGAGGTGAAAGTGGAATAGTAGAGTTGCGCTGCTCGCTTTAGATTTCATCTCGTTCGCGGCTTTATTTAAAAAAAAAGACCTTACAATTAAGTAAAGTCTTCTTTTTAAACTTTGGTCCCACCTGGGTTTACCTCGACTCCTTTAGTCGCTCAGAATAAACTTCTCGCCCAGAAACATTAGCGCAAAAAAAAAGAGTGAACGCCTTCGCACTCACTCTCTTCTCTCAATTCTGTTTTGTGGTCCCACCTGGGCTCGAACCAGGGACTTTCTGATTATGAGTCAGATACTCTAACCAACTGAGTTATAGGACCGGTATTTCTACCTAAAAGCCATGAGATTACCTCAAAGCGATTGCAAAAATAGTATTATACTTTATTAATTGCAATAATAAATGAAAAATTTGTTTTTTAAATTTAGTTGGGACTTTCACCTGCTGTAAATATGAAGTAAAAAAAGGTCTTTTTCACTCAATGTATACCAAAAAAAAAGAGTGAAACAATTGTTCCACTCCTTGGGTTTAAATATTATCTGAAACTTTGATGAGAAATCGTTAAAAGCAAGGCTTGTGAAGTTTAAAATTGTCAGGAGTTTATTTTCATAAATGACTATAATTTTAAACAAGCATAACGAAGATTTTATCGTTTTCTATCAAAGTATTATTTTTTGTTTGGCATCTCGCGAGTAAACGCTGGAATTCCAGTAACATCCATTCCTGTAATCAACAAGTGAATATCATGGGTTCCTTCATAGGTTACCACTGATTCAAGATTGGCCATGTGACGCATCATTGAGTATTCAGAAGTAATTCCCATTCCACCGTGCATTTGTCTTGCTTCTCTTGCGATGTTCAATGCGATTTCAACATTGTTACGTTTAGCCATTGAAATTTGTGCAGAAGTTGCTTTTCCTTCATTTCTTAGCTGACCCAAACGGAAAGTTAACAATTGGGCTTTGGTGATTTCTGTAATCATTTCAGCCAATTTCTTTTGCATCAATTGGAAAGCACCGATTGGAACATTAAATTGAGTTCTTTCTTTTGAGTAACGCAAAGCTTGATCATAACAATCCATTGCAGCACCTAAAGCACCCCAAGCTATTCCAAATCGAGCAGAATCTAAACATGATAACGGAGCTCCAAGTCCACTTCTTCCTGGAAGTAAGTTGTCCTTGGGAACCTTCACATTATCGAAAATTAATTCTCCCGTTGAAGAAGCTCTTAATGATAGTTTTCCATGCATTTCTGGTGTAGAAAATCCTTCCATTCCTCTTTCTACAAGAAGCCCGTGAATTCTTCCAGATTCGTCTTTTGCCCAAACAACAGCAACATCAGCGAAAGGTGCATTTGAAATCCACATCTTTGCTCCATTTAGCAAGTAGTGGTCTCCCATGTCCTTGAAGTTGGTTGTCATTCCTCCGGGATCTGACCCATGGTCTGGTTCAGTTAAACCAAAACAACCCATCATTTCTCCAGAAGCTAACTTAGGTAGAAATTTCTGTTTGTGTTCTTCTGATCCGTATTTCCAGATTGGGTACATAACCAAAGAACTTTGAACAGATGCTGTAGATCTTAATCCACTGTCACAACGCTCTAACTCTTGCATGATTAAACCGTATGAAATTTGGTCTAATCCTGGCCCTCCGTATTCTTCTGGTATGTATGGTCCAAATGCTCCGATTTCTCCTAATCCACTTAAAATATGCATTGGGAAAGTAGCATTCTCGTAATGTTCATCAATAATTGGAGACATTTCTTTCTTAACCCAGTCTCTGGCAGTGTCACGAATTAATTTTTGTTCATCGGATAATAAATCATCCATTCCATAATAATCGGGGTGCGTATATAAATCTGACTTCATTTTTTGCTTTTTAATTCGACGTAAATTTAGCTAAATTTTCTTGTTTTTTCAATGAATAAAGTGAACAGAAAGCTATCATCTTGTATATTTGTATTTTTGTGAGCATAAAGTATATCAATTCAGTTAAATTTTAAAAATCAGATATAGTAGTTTTAATGGAAGAAATGGAGCTGACATTGCGAGAAGAATTGTTTCCAAACTGGATAGTTTATGTATTGCTCATGACCATTGTCTTGCTATCAGTATTGAAATCTCAAAAGGAATTGGTTTTTTCTAACATTAAAACCACTTTTGTTAAACCCCCGTCATCACTTCCTGAGGCCAAAGAAAGTTTGAGTTTTAACAGTATAATTAATTTTTTGATGCTGCTTAACTATTTTGTTGTAGGTGGGATAGCGATTTATATGCTGCTGGTCTATTATGAAAAATCTGACTATTGGATGGTTGTTTTACCAGCGGCAATCTATCTTTTTCAAATGTTAAGTTTATTATTAGTTATTGGCCTGAGTGGAGAATTCAAAAAAGTGCGTGAGAATATTTTATTGTTGAATTTCTCGACACACATTCTAGGAATTATTTTAATACCGATTTTATTGATTTGGTTATTGAATCCTCATTTGTCTGAATACATGGTCATCACTCTCTTTTCAGCATTTTTATTGATATATTTTATAAGATTATTAAGAGGAATGTTTTTGGCTATTCGAAATAAAGTATTGTGGTACTATATAATTTTGTACCTTTGCGGCTTGGAAATCTGGCCTATAGTAGTAGGATATATGCTTCTAAGGCTTGATTTCATTGGATAATTCGTATTGTATTTAAGAACTAAAGTACTGCTAAATTTTGAGTATTCGAACCATTTTAGTATCGCAACCAGAACCGGAAACCAACAAAAATCCGTATCTCTCTCTTGCTGAGTCTCATAAACTTCAAGTTGATTTCAGACCTTTTATTCATGTAGAAGGAGTTGATAAAGCTGAGTTTAGGAATCAAAAAGTGAACTTTTCTGATCATTCCGCTGTAATTTTGACTTCAAAAACAGCAGTTGATCATTATTTTCGTATGGCTGAGGAGTGCCGATTTGAGGTTCCTGCTTCAATGAAATATTTTTGTATATCAGAAGCTGTTGCATATTATTTACAGAAGTATGTTACCTATAGAAAAAGAAAGATTTTTCATGGGAAGCAAACTATTGAAGACTTAATGGATTCAATAAAAAAACATAAAAAGGAAAAATATTTGTTGCCATGTTCAGATATTTTGAGGGACAGTATACCGATGGCTTTAGATAAAGATAAAATCAATTACTCTAAAGTTGTTTTATACCGTACTGTAGCTTCAGATTTGTCTGACTTAGAAAGTGTACAATATGATGTTTTAGTATTTTTCTCTCCTTCAGGAATAGAATCTTTGTTGAAGAATTTCCCTGATTTTAAGCAAAATAATACATTGATTGCTGCATTTGGACCAACAACGGCTAAAGCAGTAGTGGATAATAACTTAAGGTTAGATATTAACGCACCACAACCGCAATTACCTTCTATGTCAATGGCCATTGAGCATTTTATAAAAGATAATAAAAAGAAGAAAAAGTAACTTCTAAACTATTTAAGAATTCGTCTCGTGAAAATGAGGCGATTTTTTTGGTTAAAATCATAGGGTTGAAAATTTAAATGTTTTTCTTCATGTGATGAGGCCGCTAAATCGACAATCGTAACACATCAGTGTTAATGAGTTCGCAATATAGGAATGCCTTTTTCTTTACATAAAAAATTATAATTCTATCTTTAACTCTAATCCATTGTCGCAATTATGATTAAATTTACCTTTCATAAAGATTTCTAATGTCAAAAAAAGTAGCAAAAGCAAAAAAGGAGGATACTCACTTTAAGAAACCGGTAGCCAGAATTTTTATCATTTTATTGTGGATTGTTGGTCTGGTTCCATTCTTATTTATTCTTTATTTACGTTATGTTCAGACAGACAGCGAGTCTTTGCCTTCTGTTTCTATGCTTGAAAACCAAGAAGAATTATTGGCGACAACAATTTTCGCTGATGATGGAATGACGGAATTGGGGAAATATTGGACAATCAACAGAACAAGTGTGCCTTATAATGAAATTTCACCTTACGTAATTTCTGCATTAATTTCAACAGAGGATGAACGATTTGAAGATCATTCAGGTATTGACGCAAAGGCTGTTGGTCGTGCTTTAGCAAACATGGGTGAAGCTGGTGGTGCATCAACTATTACTCAACAATTAGCCAAACTAATCTTTACCTTAAAAGAACGAGACGAAAGAAGAGCTTCAAGAGCTGATGGCGATGGACCATCTGATGAAGAAAAACGTATTGCCAATATGAATGGTATTGAACGTAGACTTTACGAGAAAGTAAAAGAAAACGTTATTGCGCTTCGTCTTGAAAAAAGATATACCAAGAATGAAATCTTAACAATGTATTTAAATCAATTTGATTTTTTGCAAAATGCTGTCGGTATATCAAGCGCTGCAAGAGTTTATTTCAATAAAAGCGCTTCGGATTTGTCAAGAGAAGAAGCTGCTATACTGGTAGGGATGTGTAAAAATCCAGGACTTTACAATCCGTACAGTTTTACGGTTAAAGATTATTCAGACCGACTTTCAGCAAGGAATAACATTTCGAAAGATCAAGTTACTGAGGAAGCAATGGCCGAAGAAAGAGCTAGTGATTCTTTGCGCGCAATTAATAGAAGAAATACTGTACTTTTCAAATGGTACGAAAATTCGAAAAAAGAAAATGTTTCTTTAACGAGTACAATCACTAAAGAACAGTATGATAGTTTGAAAGCTTTACCAATAGTTACGAATTATCAGTCAGTTGATCATAAGGAAGGTTTAGCTCCTTACTTTAGAGAGTCTCTACGTGGAAAAATTGCTGATATTTTAAGCGAAAAACTAGACAATGGTAAGTTAAGATACACTAAGACAAATGGTGAAGGGTACAGTATTTATAATGATGGTTTAAAAATTTACACCACAATAAATGTTGATATCCAAAAGCATGCTGAAAATGCTTTGGTGAAGCATTTGAAGAAAAATATCCAAGAACCATTTACGAAAAATAACCACAGAACAGATAAGTATCCATTTGCATACAATATCAAAGATGAAAGCATAGCGTCCTTGATGAATAGTGCAAGAAAGCGCTCAATTCGTTTTAGAAGCATGAGAAAAAATGGTGCTTCAGTTAAAGAAGCGGTTGCAAGTTTTGATAAACCAGTTTCAATGAAAGTCTTTTCTTGGAATGGAGATATTGATACGGTAATGACACCAAATGATTCAATTCGTTATTATAAAAATATAATGAGAGCAGGTTTAGTTTCTATCGAACCACAAACTGGGTTTATTAAAGCCTGGGTTGGAGGTCCGGATATTAACCATTTTTCATATGACCATGTTGCACAAGGAAAACGTCAGGTTGGTTCGACAATCAAACCTTTTATTTATTCTGCCGGTATGCAATTTGGTGTAATCACACCCGCTGAAACAACACCTAATATTTCTTATTGTGTGGATGTGCAAACAGGATCTAGACCAGAAGACATGAAGCAATGGTGTCCTAAAAACTCAGGTAGTAAAATGCATGGAGAGCCTATTCCTTTTGAAAAAGGATTGGCAAATTCTATGAACAACATAACAGTTGCTGTGATGTCGAAAATGGGAGGAGTAGCAGGTCCGCGTGCAGTGGCAAAATTATTGAGTAATTTGAATATCAATTTAAGAGAGGAAGACGTGGTTCCAGCAATGTGCCTTGGGGTAATGGACTTGTCTTTATTAGAGATTGTAGGTGCGCAATCTGCTTTTGTTAACGGTGGTATTTTTACTGAACCAACTTCAATTATTAGGATAGAAGACAGGAATGGAAATGTGATTTTTGAACATCAACCTGTTTCTAGAGAGGCAATGTCTGAGGAATTAGCTTATGCAACTTTAAGTATGATGCAGAAAGTAGTTACTCAAGGAACAGGTGCCAGTTTGAGAGGAACTTGGAGAGGTGACTGGGGTGGTATTACACAACCAACTGCAGGTAAAACGGGAACTACTCAAAACAACTCTGATGGTTGGTTTATGGCATTAACACCCGATTTAGTAACAGGAGTATGGGTTGGAGCTGAGGATATGGCAGTTCGTTTCCGTTCTATGACATGGGGACAAGGTGCAAGATTGGCTTTGCCAATTTATGGTTATATGATGCAGGAAGTTTATAAGGATCCTAAAATTCATATCTCGCAAGGTGAGTTTGAAGTACCTTATGGTTATGCAAATTCGATGTATAATTCGAAAAGTAAATCTGGTACAGGTACCGATGATACACCCGACTTCATAAATTTTTAAAGAAAAGTAGTATGAGAAAAACAGTAGATAATGTTGAGAAAGCCTGTGAAGGTATAGAATCAGGAATGACTTTAATGTTAGGAGGATTTGGATTGTGTGGAATTCCCGAAAATTCGATTGCTGAACTTGTAAAGTCTGGAGTTAAAGATTTGACTTGTATTTCTAATAACGCAGGAGTTGATGATTTTGGATTAGGTTTATTGCTTCAAAAAAAACAAATTAAGAAGATGATTTCTTCTTATGTTGGAGAAAATGACGAATTCGAACGTCAAATGCTTTCTGGTGAACTGGAGGTTGATTTAATTCCTCAAGGTTCTTTAGCAGAACGTTGTCGCGCTGGTGGAGCTGGAATTCCAGCATTTTTTACACCAGCAGGTTTTGGAACTGAAGTTGCTGAAGGAAAGGAAGTACGTGATTTTAACGGAAAACCACATATTTTGGAAACTGCCCTTACTGCAGATTATGCAATTGTTAAAGCATGGAAAGGGGATACAGAGGGTAACTTGATTTATAAAGGAACAGCAAGAAACTTCAATCCAGTGATGGCAATGGCTGGGAAAATAACTATCGCAGAGGTAGAAGAATTAGTTGAAGCTGGAGAGTTGGATCCAAATGAAATTCACACTCCAGGAATCTTTGTTCAACGCATTTTCCAAGGAGATAAATTCGAGAAAAGAATTGAACAGTTAACGGTTAGGAAGAAGGTTTAATGACTTTCTTGGAACGCAAAATGTCCAAATTTTATCCTTTATTCACTTGGGTAATTTTTGGACTTTTGATTTTATACCTTCTTCTGCGGGCTTATTTTTTGGAGCCTTTACATGATGAAGCAGCAACATTCTTTCATTATATTGAGTCTGGCTCTATTTGGGGAGAAAATATGATGTTGGACGCAAATAATCACTTGTTGAATAGTGCTATTTGTCATTTAATATATCTAATTTTCGGGGAACACTTTTTTTTCTTAAGGTTACCAAACGTCTTTGCTTTTGCTTTTTATTTTTGGGGTATTTATCGTTTTATTAAACCTATAGGCTCTTCATTATATAAGTCGTTTATTCTTCTAGGTACTACTTGCATTCCTTTTATTTTAGAATATTTTGCCTACACAAGGGGGTATGGAATATCAATTGGACTATTTGTTTTCTCCTTGCATTATATCCGAAATTTCATCGAATCTAAAAGTATTAAGTCAGCCTATATCAGTTCTCTATTGCTCTGTATTGCTGTTTATGCGAATTTGAATTTTATTCTGACTTTGATTTTGATGGCTTTGTTGTTTGTACTTATTCAATGGATGTATAAGGAGGCATTTAGTAGAAAACAGCATTTTCTTTTATTTCTGAATTACGCTCTGCTTGGTGTTTTAAATTTGCCTAATCTCTATTATGCACATATTCTTAGGGCAAATGGAGCCTTGTATTATGGAAGTTTAGATGGTTTCTGGGAAGTTACAGGTAAAACATTGGCCAAATACACCATTTTCCATGATTTAGTTTGGTTGAAATATGGATCGTTAATTATTATAGCACTGTTGATTTTTTATTTTATTAAACGGTGGATCAAATTGGGTGCTTTCAATTTTTTTAGTGAATCTTCTACTGTTTTGGCTTGGTTTCTTTTTGGAAACTGTATAGCAATTCTTTTGATGGCTAAGGTGTTAGGAGTGAATTATCCAGAGGATAGAGTGGGTATGCACCTCGTAATTCTATTTCTTTTGATGATGGGATTTGTCTTAAATCAGATCAAAAAAATTAGTTGGCTTATGGTTGTAATGTTGTTCTTTCCAATCACAATGATTCCTCGAATAAATTTATCAACTTCTGTTTTCTCGCCAGACGATAGAATTTCAAAATCTTTTTTTAATCAAGTTGTTAAAGAATTAGATCCATATACTACCATTTCTATTTATCCCATTCAGCAATTGACTTGGGCCTATCTTTCTAGGGGGTTAGAGTCAGATAATTTCATGATTTCTCAAAGAGATTTTAATCGCACCTCAGAAATAGTTTTTACTAAATCCACTTTGTTTAGTGATCAAGAATTCTTAGATGATTATAATGTTATCGCCCATAATCCATTGGCTACACATGTTGCCTACAAAAGAAAATCACTTTATTTAAAGAAACTAATTTTCCAAAAATCGGTAAATGTTAGAAATTCTAAAGAAAATTACATTTTGATTTTCAAAAGCATTATTCCTGATTCATTAAGAAATCGAAAGTTGCAATTTCATTTTCATGCTGATATGGAAGCTGACAATACTTATAGGGAATTTGCATCTTTTAATTTTAATATAATTGACAATTCCTCCAATTCTTTGGATTATAGATTTCATAACTTAAGATGGAATAAAGGGACACGAAAATCATTTCCTGTGAATTTTAATTATGCAATTGAGCAACTTGATGCCAATGCAAATGAAATTTCGCTCTACATAAGAAATCGCAAAAATGAAAATTTCAGTATTAAAAATGGCTCATTCGAAATTCTAGAGTTATTGGATATTTAAATGAGGTTAATTTCAATTATTAAAAACAGCTATCAGCTTTAAGCCTCCTTTATTCAGTTATTCTCGCACTGCAAGTTTTAGAGTGCTATCACGAGTTTGAGGTTCCATGCTAAAAATTAATCCTAACTCCAGGTCCAATTAAGAAAAAGAACTTCTCATTATTTAAAAAATAGCCCATTCCAGCATAGAGAGGGAATGAGAATCTTCGTTTTTTTCCTGTAGGATAAACTGAACCTAATACTACAATTCCTAAATCTCTATCTTCAGCATCGGAGTTAAAGTTAAATGCGTTTTTTGCCAAGAAACCAGCACCAATTTTAAAAGGACGAATCTTTTGAATTTCATCTCTTTTATAGAAAGAAAATTGAGCCAACATAGAATGTGAAATACCACTTAATCCAGGGAATCCTGGCTCGCCTACAGTTTTAATAATTAAACCCGCTGGAATAGAAAGGTCCACATCAAAAGCAATGTATTTAGCTTTAATAATTTCCACACGACTTGTATAACCTTGACCGCCGTATAAATTTTTTCGATGTTTTATGATTAATTCGATTTTAGACCAATCACCCATACTGTGGGTTTTGTTAGAAATATAATCGTTAATAGATATAGGCTCGTTCATGCAGCCATTTGCACTTGTATATGCAAAACTTCTTGGTGAATTAGATCCAGGGCAAATCTCAATATCGTCGATAGTTTGTTTCTCAATAAGCTTGTTGTTATTGTCTGTAATCCGGATTTCTATTTCCAAATATTGTTTACCATAAAGCCTAAAAGCATCATCAATATATAAATTGTCAAATTGGATATTAACATCACCAATCGTTTTTTCGTGAAGAATTGGTTGTGAGGCGGTGTTTGCTACTATGGGCGTTCCACCATATTCGACAATAACAAAATCCAACTCTTTAGGTCGTTGGTATTCAATTATATCTAGCATTACTCCCGTTTTTGTATCTCCAAAGTAGATATTGACACTCTTTTTTCGAATGTCGATTGGAACTTTCAATAAGTAACTGGCTACAGATTCATTTCTAATTAAACTGTCGTTGGATACATCAATTAAATCTTCAAATTTAATGTCCGTTCGACTCATTCCTTCTCCTTCTAATCGAATTTCAACTGTTTCACCGGGATAAACTTGTTTAGATTTTACCCAACTTCCTCCTTGACGTAGAATACTTATTTCACTGATTTTAGGCTCGGGAAGGATGTTGATATTGGTGATGAATTTTGGAGCGTCTCCATCTTTTATGAATAAATAGCCCGACGAAATTTTATGATAATTGTATGGCCTGAACATCACAAGAATTTTGTCATTACTCAATCTTCTTACAGTGTACATTTCAGCTATAAGTGGGCCTCCACTTTCATCAGTTGCTTCTAACCTATATGTTTTGTTAATCGCCAGAAGTCTGTGGTTGTCAATCTGAAGTTCAACTCCTTTAGGGTTTTGGGTTTCCCAAATAACTTCACGATTTTCAAATGTTAGGAACTTTAAACGAGAACCTTTTACATTAAAAGTGAATGACTGTCTGTCCAAAAAGTATTGCGGTCTATTGTTTTTCATGTTAGGCCTGTACAATTGAATCAAGAAATCAACATCAATATTTCCAGTTTCTAAAGGGATTATCGTAAACCAAATTTTATCTTTTTCGCGATGAATACGATATTCGTAATTCTCATTTTGTTTCCAAATAGGATCAATTACAATGTTTTCAGGACGATTGGTCACCAGTTCAAAAGTCTTTTCATCTCCAATATACAAATCTCCTTCTCCAGGGTAAATTGTAGCAAAAGTGTTGGAGTATGGAAATATTGGAAGTGCTATTGTTTTGCCTTCTTCTTCCAGTACAATATTTAAAAAATCAGTTTGAGAAAGGTCGTTGAATTGGACTTTGAAATGAAGATATCCATCTACTCGCAAAGTTAGAGAGTCTACAATTTTATATTCACTGGCTGGTTTTAATATCCAAGAATTTGGAATAATATCTTTGTTTTTTGGAAATATTCGAAATTCTACAATTGGATCCACTTCTTGATATTCAAAAGGAATTTGCCATTCGTTTTGCACAAAAATTCTATCCAAAGTGAATTTATAGATATTAGTGTCTATACGTAATTGAACTTCTGAAAAACTTGAGAATAAATTGTATTGTGCATTGACAGTGTTACTATTGAAGCTAAAAGAACTGATCAAAAATACCAGAAGAATAAGTTTTGTAGCAATAACTTTATGAAATCCAAATTGCATTTTAAATTGTTTTTTAATTGCAAAGATAGGGATAAATGAGAATTGAGAATTAACAATTAACAATTGTTAATTTTGCATTTTCTAAATAGGGTTGCCTAAAAGATGAGTTGAATAAGAGAATGAATGAAATTTAGAAGAAAATTATTAATATTTCGCTAATTTTCACTCATTCTCCATTCTCTTTTTCCATCTATAACCTAGTGTTCGTGGCAATGAACTTCGTATTTCACACCATTAATTTCTGTTCCAGAACCTTCTAGCTCTTCTAAATCATCACCACAGTATTCACCTAATTCGATTTCACCATTTGGTCCATCATAATGACACTCTGAACATTTTTTACATGATGTGAAGGATAGTCCTACTGCCACTAATGCGCTTAAAAATAGTCTCTTTTTCATATTTATTTATTATTGTTTGGTTACTGGATTTTATATTTTAATGCTACAAAAGCATTAATTCCTGGTTGTGAAAGACCAAGGTTTTTTAATGAGGATAAATGCCCTCTATAATTGGTGTTTAATAAATTTCGAACTCCAATTGAAATATCTAAACTTTCTTGTTGTCCTATTGATAGATGAGCTGCTAAATTCAATAAGTGATAATCTACAGAAGTAGTTTCATTTAGCCCAACTCTATTTTGAGGAAGATAGTAAGCGTGTTCTAGAATAATATTTTTAATTCTAATTTTATGCTTGTTGTTAATATCAATTCGAATGGAAGTGTTTAAATTGGGTTGAGGTATTAAGCTAATTGGAGAGCCATCTTGTGTTTCTGCGATCGTGGCCGAGAAATTACTATTTATATGTAAACGGTGAATTTTGTGTGGGTGATAATGAATTCCAACTTCTCCACCATACAAATGGGCAAGGTCGGTTTGTCCATATTCAAAAATTGGAAAACTACCTGCAAAATCTTCTGTTTGATTCAAGAATATAAAATTTGAAATGCGATTATAATATGGATTTATAATAATTTCAATATGTTCAAAATGCAATTCCAAAGCAGCGTCAAGTTGGATGGCATGTTCCGATTTTAAATTTTCATCACCTCGTTCATAGCGTAAAGAACCATGATGGAATCCATCAACTTTTAATTCTGCAACATGAGGAGCTCGGTATCCACTCGATGCATTAAATCTGATTGAAGTAAGCTTAGTATTTCTTACAAATCCTGCAGAGTAATTTATACCTTGGAAGGTTTTATTTGTTGCACTTGTGTTGATATTTGTGGTCAAAGTAGAATCTAAATCTTGTGAACTCAGCACAGAAAGTGAACGAATATCATATCTTAAACCTCCTTGGAAACGCCATTTTCCTGTTTCATAATCGGCTAGGGCGTAAATTCCATTGTCGAATGTGTTGGCGTCTGGAATTAATAATGCTGAACTTGGAAAACGATTCTTGTTGATTTTCGCCATTCCTTGAACTCCTGTTTTTAATCCAATTTTCTCTGTCACTTTATAAGTGTAACGAATGTTATAAGTTGTATTGTTTACATTTAAATGTGTAAACGGCAATGTTACTTTTTCATCGTATTCCTGTAGATCACTATTGGTGTTTCCTAATTGAATCAAT
This sequence comes from Brumimicrobium mesophilum, assembly GCF_003025005.1. Classification (GTDB taxonomy): domain Bacteria; phylum Bacteroidota; class Bacteroidia; order Flavobacteriales_D; family Crocinitomicaceae; genus Brumimicrobium; species Brumimicrobium mesophilum. Next base: position 268,316 of record NZ_PVSS01000001.1, on the reverse strand, counting down.
AAACTTGAGCGATTAAAGAAAATTGTGTTTTCAATTAAAAGGAAGTTGTTAAAATTAAATTGAGCAGGAAGTGTTCCTTCTCGTTTTCTGTCATTCGAAATAAAATCAATGGCTTGTGGATTCTCGTTGTGAGAATGTCCTGGAATACCTAATCTTTTGTAACCAAGCTGATAACGAATATTTAATTGATAATTTTTATTTCGGAAGCCTAAACTTGTTTTGAAATTAGTTCCCCAGAATCTTGAGTTTTTAATGAAATTCCCACCTGGTAGTTGAAAATCGGCATGGTTTTCATAGTTTGCATGAATGTTTGCGCGCCATTTACCTTTATGAATTCTAAACCCTAATTCGTTTGTTGTTCCCATAGAATTAGATTCAAACTTGGTAGAAAAATATGCGTCGCTTTTACCTTTTTGCAAATAAGGCTCATCGATGAAATGAATTACTCCACCCAAAGCATCTGCTCCATAGAGTAGGGAGGAAGGTCCTTTAACGACTTCAACTTTTCCTAAACCTAACTCGGATGCTGCCATTCCATGATCGCTTCCCCATTGCTGATTTTCTATTCGTAAACCGTTGTTATAGGTCACAACGCGCATTCCTGAAAGTCCTCGAATTATAGGTTTGCTAATTCCCATTCCTACAGAACTCGATTGAACTCCGGGAATTAATGACAATGATTCTCCCAAAGTGGTAGCACCTGTTTGGAACAACTCATCTTTTGTAGCCACTTCTACAGAAGTGATGTTCTCTCTTTCAATACGACCTTCCGAAGCTGTAATTTTAACTTCTTCAAAAACGGTGTGTAAAGGAGTCATTTCTATAATTAATGGTCCTCCTTTTGATATATCTACTTCCTTAACAAGTACTTTATAATCAAATGCAGTTGCTTTAATTCTTAAAACAGTTTTTGGAAGGTTATCGAAGGAAAAATCTCCATTTACATCCGTGCTGGTATAGTTGTTTATATCGGGAAAACCTACTTTTGCGAAAGTGATAACTTCCTTAGATTCGGAATTGATAACCTTTCCAGCAACCTCTTGAGAATAGAGTTGAAAAGAGAAAATAAAGTAAAGAAAAATGACTATTTTTGCTTTCATTGAATTTGAATCTGGCACAAATATAATACAAATGCAACAATATTGCATCTATGAATGTTGATATTTTAAAAAAAAAGAATTTACGTGTTACTCCTTTTAGAAAGGAAGTTCTTGATATTTTTATAAGAAATGATCACGCTGTATCGACTCAAGATATTGAAGATGAGTTGAAAGATTTTGATAGAATTACCTTGTACAGAACGATCAAATCCTTTATCAATAATGGGGTTATTCATGAAATCGTAATGCCAGGTGATGTAAAAAAATTAGCGCTATGTGACGTGGTTTGTAATCACGATGAAGGATTACATGAGCACAATCATATTCACTTTCAATGTCGCCAATGCCAGGAAGTTTTTTGTGTGGAAATAGATGAATTACCTAAGATAAAGGTTCCTGGGTTTATTATTGAGAAACAGGAAATTCAAGCCAAAGGAATCTGTGGAAAATGTTCTGCTACGACATAAATTAATTAACAGGACGTTAAATAGTTGCCATTTCCATCCTCTTTTATCATTTTGTTTAACTTTGTATGTTTAATTTTAATTTAGTTTATGTGGTTTAAACTTTCTCAACTGATATTAAGAAATAGGATACTTATCATCTCCTTAATAACAGCTTTAACTATATTTTTTGGCTATTTCGCTTTAACGAGTCTAGAAATGGACAATAAGTATGGAAATATGTTGCCAAAAAAATCTCCTGCTCAGGATGATTATATGCAGTTAAAGAATATGTTTGGAGAAGATGGTGGAGCCTTAGTTTTGGCCATTAAAACAGACAAGCTTTACACAGAGGAAAACTTTTTGATGTGGAAACATCTTGGTGATTCTATTGCTAAGTTGGATGGTATAAAATCCGTTTTGTCTGAAGCTGATCTTTTCACAATTAAAAACAATACTTCTGAAGGTAAATTTCAGGCTGAACCTATTTTTTCAGATGAAACTTTTAAAAGTAAATCGATAGAAGAAATTCGCAAAGAAATTAGGCAAGTTCCTTTATATAATGGAGTTTTATATAACGACTCTACAAACGTTTCATTAATGATGATATCCATCGATGAGGCATACTTAAGTGATCAGAATAAGTCTGGAGTTGTGCTTGATGCTGAGGCGATTGCTTTAGGGTATGAACATGTTTTTGGAAAAATGCATTTTGCTGGTTTACCACATATTCGGGTGGTTATGGGGAAACGTGTAGTGAGCGAAATGTATATTTTTATTGGATTAGCTATTGCTGTAACATCTCTACTTCTTTATATTTTCTTTAGATCATTTAGGGTTGTAGGATTTAGTATTTTGGTTGTATTTATTGCCGTAATTTGGTCTTTAGGTAGTATTGGATTAATGGGCTTTAAACTTTCTATTTTAATGGCATTAATTCCGCCATTAATGATTGTAATTGGAATTCCTAATTGTATTTTTCTGCTCACAAAATTCCATCGAGAAGTTAAAGATCATGGAAATAAAACAAAAGCACTCTCAAGGGTTATTTCTAAAGTTGGAAATGCAACATTCCTAACGAATCTTACAACAGCATTAGGATTCTCAACTTTTGCATTTACCAATTCTGAAAAATTAGTCGAATTTGGTGTTACCGCTTCGCTCAACATAATGTTTGTCTTTGTAATCTCAATCACAATCATTCCGATATTATTTTCTTTGACCAAAATTCCAAAATCTAGACACTTAAAACATTTAGAAAAGAATTTTGCTAAAAACATTGTAAATAAACTAGTTTACATCACAACTACACACAGAAAACGTATTTACTTAGTGACTGTTATAGTTGTTGGTGTAGCAATTTTTGGAGCTACAAAAATGGAAGCTACTGGAAATCTAACCAGTGATTTGCCAGATTCAGATCCGATCTTACAAGATATTTTATTTATTCAGGATAATTTTAATGGTGCTATCCCTTTTGAAATACTCATTGACTATAAAAAAGATGGTAGAAAATTCGATAAGAAAACACTTGAGAAGGTAGAAGCTATTCAGGCTAACTTAAACGAGGACACTATTTTTAGTAAAACTATTTCTATTGTTAACTTTATGAAATTAATCAATATGTCATATTATGGAAATAATCCAGATATGTACAAATTGATTGAACGAAAAGACATGTTGCGTTTGAAAGGTTATGTTGATGGATTCCAAGAAGACATGGCGAAAACCCAATTGGTTTATGAATACCAAGATTCTTTGCGTGCTAAGAAAACCTTCTACAGTGATTCTTTAATGCTGAATTATCCTAAAATAGCCAAGCAGGTAATGAATTACGAAGCGGACACTTCCTCTGCAGACTCTATTCCTCCAGCGCAATATCCTTCTCAAAACGAAATAAAGGACTTTATTAATAATACGGATAGGTCAGCAGAAGTTTTAGAGGCTTCAATGAAGATTTATCCTCAAACTGCGGTTGGACTATCGCTTAAGGAGCTAATTGATACCGCAAACACAACTTACCGTTTAAGGATGCAGGTAATAGATTTAGGATCATATGAAATTGATACGAAAATCAAAAGTGTTTCAGCAATGTTGGATACTATTTTAAATCCTTATGGCGATCAAGTGGATGCTTACCTAGAAAAATTTGAAGCAGGAGAAACTTCTTATGCCGATTCAATTTTTGATCTTTCTAATTCATTCCGAAACAATACAGCTGCTAATATTGCAGATGGTAACGATTCTTTATTGTTCCAATTTGATTTAGATCCTACTTTGTTGGCTACTTATTATGATAAAAATGAATTTAAAGTAGCATTAGAAAAAGCAATTGACGACGAAGAATTAAGCTATTTAATTACAGGAACTTCTGTTGTAGCTGCCGAAGGAACTCAATACTTGATTAAAAACTTGATGACAAGTTTAATTATCGCCATTTTCATTATTGCAATTTTGATGGCATTCTTGTTCCGTTCTTGGAGAATGGTTGTGATTTCACTAGTTCCTAACTTTATTCCATTGTTGGTAACTGCAGGAATCATGGGATTATTCGCTATTCCAATTAAACCTTCAACCTTGCTTGTATTTAGTATTGCGTTTGGTATTTCTGTTGATGATACGATTCACTTCTTGGCCAAATACCGACAAGAACTTAAGGTGAGAAGTTACGATCAAAGAGCTTGTGTAATTAATGCACTTTACGAAACGGGTTTAAGTATGTTCTATACTTCAATTGTATTGTTCTTTGGGTTCTCAATGTTTGCTTTCTCTCAATTTGGTGGAACAAAAGCATTAGGTTTACTTGTCTCTTTAACAATGTTGGTAGCAATGTTAACTAATTTAACGGTACTTCCTTCATTATTATTGAGCTTGGAAAATAGAATTGCTACGAAGGCATTCCGTGAACCTTTCATTAATATATACGATGAAGAAATTGATATCGAATTGTCAGAATTAGAAATTGATCCTAGAACACGTATTGATTACGATCCTAACAATCCTCATGGAGATGAAGAAGATACAGATGAAAGTGAAGATTTAAAAAGTTAGTTCACAATAAACACTTTTCAATTTCATAAGAATTTCAAAAACTACAAATAGAATTTTCAATGCCGCATATTCAAGAGTATCAACAGTTGTTAGAAAAGCGAATCCAGAAATTGGAATTGCCTAAGGAGCCAAAGAATTTATATGATCCACTTCGATATTTCCTAACATTAGGAGGGAAAAGAACTAGACCTTGTTTAACAATGCTGGGTTGTCATTTATTTGGAGCACCTGGAATAAAAGCTGTAAATGCAGCCTTGGCGGTTGAATTGTTTCATAATTTCACATTAATTCATGATGATATTATGGACGATGCACCTTTGAGAAGAGGGAAAACAACCGTTCATGAAAAATGGGATAGGGATATCGCGATTCTTTCAGGAGATGTTTTATTTGTAGAAGCTTATTCACTTTTAGCAAAACACGATACAGTTGTTTTGCCAAAATTATTGAATGTATTCACACGCACTGCAAGAGAAGTTTGCGAAGGGCAACAAATGGACATGGATTATGAATCTATGGACAATATTAAGATTGATGACTATATCGAAATGATTCGTTTGAAAACATCTGTTCTTTTAGGAGCTGCCTTAGAAATGGGAGCATTAATTGGAGGAGCAGAAGACGAAAAAGATATTAGAAGTATATATAATTTTGGTGTTAACGTGGGTTTAGCATTCCAAATGCACGACGATATTCTTGACCTTTATGCTGATCCTGAGAAATTCGGGAAACAAGTAGGAGGAGATATTCTTTCGAATAAAAAAACTTATCTTTTGCTGAAAGCCTATGAAATGGCAGACGATAATACAAAATCCAAATTGGATGACATGTTGATGAATCAAAACGGTCAAGAGAAAGTAGACAATGCAAAAACTATTTTCGAGCAATTAGGTGTGCGACAAAAAGCAGAAGAGCAAAAAGAGATATTTTATCAAAAAGCAATTTTAAATATGAAGGAAATTAATGTTCCTGAAGAAAATAAAAGAGAGCTTTTAGATTTAGCCAAATACCTAATGTCACGAGATCACTAATTCATGAAATCAACAATTCAATACATAGACAATACTTCTGATTTTACGGAAGTAGTAAAAACTTTATCAACCAAAAGTGAAATTTGTATTGATTTAGAATTTGATAAAAACCATTATCGTTATGGGTTCAATCTCTGTTTGATGCAGGTTTTTGACGGAGAAGTCTGTTACTTAATTGACCCATTGAAAGGATTAGATATCGAGCTGATTTTCCCAATTATAGAAAACCCTGAAATTCAAATAGTATGTTTTGCCTTTAATGAAGATATGCGATTGTTGCATCATTTAGGAGCTCGACCAAATAATATCGTTGACTTAGGAGTTGCTATGCGTTTATTGAATTATGAAACACTTTCGTTAAACAATTCTTTATTGTCTGTTTTAGGAGAAGATTACCCTATCGATACCAAATCTAGTCAACAAAAAAGCAACTGGTTTCAACGTCCATTAACAGAACAACAACATATTTATGCAGCGGAGGATGTTTTCCATTTGCCTGCTTTAAAAGAAGAATTAATTCAGAAATTAGAAGAGGAAAACAGAAGCGATTGGTTTGTTGAAGAAATGGAGGCTTTTGAAAAGTATGACTGGTCGGGAGGTGATAAGGTAGCCTATTTGACAAAGAAGGATCAAAAATTACTTTCTTTGAGAGAGTGGATTCGTTTTGAAAAAATCATGGATTACCGAGAAGAATTAGGAGCGTTTTTAAGCAGACCAACTTACAAGGTAATGGACAAGAAAATCGCTTTGACTTTAGCTTCTTCACCAGAAAAGGTGAAAGATTGGGCAAACATGAAAGGCTTACACCCGAAATTGAAGACACCAAAGTTTCAAAGTGATGTGGAAGCTCTACTTGAAGAAGCGGAAATGGAGATTCAGGAGAATAAAATCACGATGGGTCAATCGAGTATTCCTCCAATGTCAAATGAGCAAAGGCTTACCATGAACAAGCGTAGAAATCGTATCGAAAGTGTAAAGGAAAATTTCTTTAAACCCATTAAAGAAGAAATCAAGGAAGAATTGGGAGAAAACTACAGTAATTATTTCCTTTCCAATAGAAAAATGGTGGAATATGTGGGTAGAGAACAAGTTTTACTGCCTTATCAAAAAGAGATCATTTTAAATACGGCGAAGAAGTTGAATTTGGAGTTGCCACAGTTTATGGTGGATTAGGAGTTTAGAATTTTTACCAAACCATGATCCTATTGTAGAACGAACTATTGGCACAGGTTTCAAACCGTGTTAATAGTAGAATAGCGGAAGTCTTCTATTTTGGCGCGTATTTTTGAATAAAAATCGTGACGAAATATTATTATTTAGAGGTTTATAAATTCTGAATATTTTTCTTGCATAGATTGCTTATCTTGCTTAGATTCGTACAAGAATCCTTTTCAAAAAAACGCTATGAAAAAAATACTACTCAGTTTTACTTTACTTTTTACTTTTATCACAACAAGTCAAACACTCCAAATTTCTGATCAATATGTTTTTGGAGGGAGTGCTAATGATAGTCCTCGTGATGCTCTTGTTATAAATAATCAGACTATTGTTGGTGGAGTATCATCATCAGGTATTTCAGGAGATAAAACCACATCAAATTTTGGAGATTTGGATTTATGGATAATCTCAGTTGATAATACAAATTCCATAGTTTGGCAAAAAAGTTTTGGAGGAACAGGTTTGGATGATTTAGTGAAAATTATTGAAACTTCGGATGGCAATATTTTAATTGGAGGTTCTAGTGGTTCAGGGGTTAATGGAAATAAAACTTCGCCCAATAAAGGAATGTCTGATTTTTGGTTGATTAAAATGGATAATCAAGGAAATGAACTATGGCAAAAATCTTACGGAGGTGAAGATGATGAGTTTTTGGGAGATATGGTTGAACTTAACGATGGCTCAGTTTTATTAGTTGGAGGGTCTACCTCTCCGATATCTGGCGATAAAACCGAAAGTTCATTTGGTGAATCTGATGCTTGGATCGTGAAAATTGATGCCCAAGGGAATTTACTTTGGGATAAAACGATAGGAGGGAATGCAGGAGATGCCTTAGTATCTATAGCTCTAGATGACAATGATAATATTTATTTTTCAGGATCTTCTGAATCGTCTATATCTGGCGTTAAAACAGAGGATAGTTTTGGAGGATATGATTATTGGGTGTTAAAGCTTGATCAAAATGGAAATATTCTTTGGGACAAAACTTTAGGAGGAAGTGGAGCAGAATTCAGCCATTATTTGATTTATTCTGATAATAGACTTTTTGTTATAGGGCATTCAACTTCTGATGTTTCAGGGACCAAGACTGAAACGTCGAGGGGCGCTATAGACATATGGATTGCTAAATTGAATCAAAACGGAGAAGTTTTGATGGATAAAACTATTGGAGGAAATTACTTTGACAAAGTTACTGGACCAATAATCACTGAATCAGGAGAACTCGTTATGGTTGGAACTTCAGATAGTGATATCTCAGTAGAAGTCACAATAGCCTCTCATAATAACTCAGCAGATTTTTGGATTTTGGTGAATGACACCAGTGACTTGTCAATAAAAAATCAATATAAAATTGGAAGTGATTTAGGTGATTTTTCGCCTGGGATTTTAGAAATTGAAAATAATTCTTTATTACTTTATGGTAGTACTGAGGCAAATATTTCAGGTGATAAAACCGTACCTAGTAATGGGGGTTTAGATTACTGGATTCTTGAACTTTCAACCAATCTTAGCACCTCGAACTTCCAAAATGAAGAATCGCTTTCAATCTATCCAAATCCAACATCAAACAAGTTTGTAATTTCAAATTTGCCATCAGGAGAAAGTTATGAATTGAATATTTTGGACATGACGGGAAGAACTGTGTTACTATCTAAAGTAAGTTCATCAAATAATTCTGTAGATGTGAATTCGTTAAGTCCAGGAATGTACACTTTGCACATGTATGACGGAATTACTAAATACACTTCCAAATTGATTGTGGAGTAATTCATAAAACATCATTAAATTTTTTTCAAACTTTCAAATATGAAACTATCACTATTATTATCTACGTTTTTTTTCATCATATTTTCAAACAGTCAAACACTTCAAATTACTGATCAGTATGTTTTTGGGGGAGATTTTGGTGATTTCGCTCGAGATGGAGTTAGACTTAATAATAAATCATTAATTGGAGGAGATTCAAATTCAGAAATATCTGGCGATAAAACTACAATAAAATATGGAAGTTATGATGTTTGGATAGTTGCTTTGGATGTAAATAATTCCATAGAATGGCAAAAGAGTTTTGGTGGGAGTTCAGTTGATTTTGTTTCTAAACTTTTAACAACATCTGACGGGAATTTATTAATCGGTGTCGATTCTGAATCTGATATTAGTGGTAATAAAACAGTAACTAGTCGTGGAGGTGTAGATTTTTGGGTAATTAAAGTGGATGAACAAGGAAATGAACTTTGGCAAAAAACCTACGGAGGCTCAGGAGATGATTATTTAAGCGATATCGTAGAATTGTCTGATGGTTCCTTCATATTGGCTGGTAGTTCTGACTCACCAATATCTGGAGACAAAACCGAAGCTTCATTAGGCCAATCCGATTTTTGGATAGTTAAGATTGACCACAATGGCAATGTTTTATGGGATAAAACTTTTGGCGGCAGCGCAATTGATGGAGCAAATTCAATTGTTCTGGATGATAATATTATAGTTGGAGGAACTTCAAACTCTCCGATTTCAGGAAATAAGTCAGAAGGTATTTATGGAGGTTTGGACATTTGGATACTAAAGCTTGATAGCAGTGGTGCTTTAGTATGGGATAAAACACTTGGGGGTGATCAATATGAAAGTTTAAGTGATTTAATACTATTAAATAATCGAATTTTTGCTTTTGGAAACTCTTCCTCTAGTATTTCAGGTTCTAAAACAGAGGAATCTAGAGGGTTTGACGATTATTATATCACCATGCTAGATTATAGCGGTTCCATTTTAATGGATAAAACTTATGGAGGTAATGATTTAGACCAATTAACAGATGTTAAATTAATGGCTTCGGGTGATTTAGTTTTGGCAGGAATCTCAGATAGTGATGTTTCAGGAGATGTTTCAATTCCATCCTACAGTAATTCTTTAGACTATTGGATTTTAATTTTAAATCCGAATGATTTAAGCTTAAAAAGTCAATTTAAATTTGGAGGGGGTCAACAAGAGTATACACCTACTATTATGGAGGCTGAAAACAATTCATTGTTACTTTTTGGAGCTTCTGATTCAGATATTTCAGGTGATAAGACTATTGCAAGTAAAGGACTTTCAGATTTTTGGATTCTAGAACTTTCAACAGATTTAAGCACTTTAAACGTCCTAAAAGAAGAATCACTTTCAATCTATCCAAATCCAACTTCAAACACTTTCAAAATATCAAATTTACCAGCAGGAGAAAAGCTAGAAATTAGTGTTGTTGATATGATGGGTAAAACGGTTATTAATTTTACAGTTAGTGAAACAAATAATAGTGTAGATGTTAATTCGCTATGTCCTGGAATGTACACTTTACAGATGTATGATGGTGGAAAAAAATATACTTCGAAGTTAGTTGTGGAGTAAAGTTCTTTCATTCAGGCTTTCTGAACTCAGGACTTTTTATTATAATCAAATGAACATTAAACGCTATGAAAAAAATATTACTCAGTTTTACTTTACTTTTTACTTTTATCTCAACAAGCCAGACTCTTCAAATTGCTGATCAATATGTTTTTGGTGGGAGTGCTGGAGATATTCCAAGGGCTATGCTAAAAGCAGATGATCATTTAATTTTAGGTGGACATTCTTTTTCAGATATTTCCGGAGATAAATTAACCGCAAATAATGGTTTTGTTGATTTATGGTTAATTTCTTTGGATGATAATAAAGACGTAGAGTGGCAAGTTGGTTATGGAGGTAGCATGGTTGAAACGCTGAATAAAATTATTCATACCTCAGATAACCATCTTATGGTTTTAGCTACTTCAGACTCCGGAAATGATGGAAATAAAACCACGACAAATAAAGGGGGGAATGATATTTGGCTCATAAAATTAGATTTGCAAGGAAATGAAATTTGGCAAAAAAGTTATGGTGGTTCCGGAGGAGACTATGCTATAAATTTATTAGAAAAATCTGACGGGTCTTTCTTAATAATTGGTTCTTCAAACTCTCCTATTTCAGGTGATAAAACAGAGCCAACAATTGGTAGTGTTGATTATTGGATTGTTAATATCGATGCTAATGGAAATGTTCTGTGGGATAAAGTTATTGGAGGTTCTGGAGGGGATCATACGCAAGATGCAGCTATTGATACATCTGGAAATGTCGTTATTCTTGGGTATTCTAGTTCACCAATATCACAAGATAAAACAGAAGTTAACTTTGGAGTGTCTGACAACTGGTTGGTTAAGCTAGATGGTGACGGAAATGTTTTGTGGGATAGAACTTTAGGTGGAGATAATGCGGATTTGCCTAAAAAGTTGATTGTTTCAGAAAATCGAATTTTTGTTTTATCGAGTTCATTTTCTAATGACTCAGGAACAAAAACAGAACCTTCAAGAGGAGGGCGTGACTATTGGATAACAAAATTGGATGAAGGTGGTAATGTTATATTGGATAAAACTTATGGTGGAAATAATGATGACGAAATCAATGATGGTTTAATTTCATCTTTTGGAGACTTGATTGTTACTGGCTCTACAAATAGTGATGTTTCTGGGGAGGTTGAATTGTCAACCTATAATAACTCTAAGGATATTTGGACACTCGTTTTAGATACCAGTGATTTGTCTTTGAAATATCAGTTTATGTTTGGAGGTGATGATTCTGAAGGATTCCCTAATATTTTAGAGAATAATAATTCATTCAATATTCTTATTCAATCAAACTCTGATATTGGAGGAGATAAAACTATAGCAAGTAGAGGAGGTGATGATTATTGGTTGTTAGATATTTCATCAGACCTCAGCACATTTAACTTCCAAAAACAAGAATCACTTTCAATCTATCCAAATCCAACATCAAACACATTTAAAATTTCAAATTTACCAGCAGGAGAAAAGCTTGAAATTAGTGTTGTTGATATGACGGGAAGAACAGTTCTTAACTCTACAGTTAGTGAGACTAATAATAGTGTAGATGTTAATTCGCTAAGTCCGGGAATGTATACTTTGCAAATGTATGATGCTGGAAAAAAATATACTTCGAAGTTAGTTGTGGAGTAAGAATTCTTGTGGATTTATAAATTCGATTTTTAGAAGAAAATATTTTCTCATATTTTAGGCAACCTTTTACCCTTACTTTACGTATATTAGCCCTAGAAACTATATAGAATTATGAAATACATTAAATCATTAACGATAATATTAGGTGTAGCTGCTTTAAGTTCTTGCATTAAACATGAAGTTATACCAAAGCCTTCTTATGAAGCAACTTTACCGGTATCTTTTGAAGGTGATGTTGAGGGAGCTAGATTGGAGATCATCAAAGACTTTGAAGGGTATTCACTTCAAGCAACTCAAGCAAAAGAGATTTTACCTTCACCACAACCTTCGTCAATTACATATTATTCTACTTTAAAAAGTGGAAGCGTACAAGATATGGTTGAAATTAGATTAGGAAAGTTGTTGTTTAGCGGTGGTCAAGGTCAAACACCAACTGTTGATGAATTTAATGAGTTCTTTACAGATGATATCACCATGCCAATTCAGTATAAAACTGATGCTGATGACGGAGTAGAAATTGTTTATCGTGATAGTCAAGGAATAGTTTACACCAGTTCTGAAACGGCTGTTGACCCTCAAGATTTTGAAATCACAGATTTAGTGAGTGATCAAGATGAAAATGGTGAATACATGAAATTCGTTGCGAGGTTTAACTTGTCCTTATATTCTAATGTGGATCCTCTGTTAGCAGATACAGTTCAGATGGAAAATGCAGTGTTTGTAGGTTATTTCAAAAGACAATAAAAATTATAAAATTATACAAAATGGTCATTCTTAGTCGGAATGACCATTTTTTTTTATATCTTTTCGCAGCAATCCTTGTTTTGTACTATGTCTGAAGCTTTAAAAATTGTAATAATAGGAGATTTTAACTTCACTTTCAATGCCCATCATGCCACCAACATGGCGATTGAACATTCAGCGGCATTACTAGACATCGAAGTGAATTACTATTGGATGCGAACGCACGAAGCCGCAACCTTGAAACCAGCTAAATTCAGCAAATTCAATGGCGTTATCATCGCACCTGGTCCTTATGATAATGCGTTTTTTCTCAATGGAATTATAAAGTCAATTCTAGCTTCACAAGTAGCTCTTTTAATTACTGGAGAATCTTTTAAAACATTTTTAGAAGTCATTGTTAAGATGTATAATCTCAATGAAAATCACGAAAAAGTTATTTCTAAAAACCTGGCTGTGGAAGATGTTTTTGAAAAAGTTGAAGTTCATCCTTCATCACAATCTTTAATTTCACTTTATAATGAAAAGAAACGCATTGAATTAACCAACGCAAGGTTCTCTGTTTATCCGCATATATTAGAAATTTTGAAATCTGAAGTCTTGGATGTTGAAGCTGTGAACCAATTTGAAGACCCAGAAATCGTTAGTTTAAAATCTAGACCATTTTGTGTAGCTTCGATGAGCTTACCGCAAGTATGTAGTACTAAAGAAGATCCTCATCCTTTGATTAGTGGATTTTTGAACTTTGCGAGTAGTTGGGAAGCTGGAAATGAAATGAAGAAGCAGGGCTGATACTAAAAGAAAGTAATCCGAACTCGGAATTATACTGCTGATAAATGGTATTTTACTAAAAAAATCAACAACTTAGCATCTATTCAATTTTGTCCAATTATAAAATGGACATCATAGCGTTAATTTTGTACATGATAAGATATTTTATATTCATATTATCGATTTCCACCTTTAATTTATACTCGCAAAATAGCGTTGAGTTTACGATACTGAATGAAGAACAGAAGGCTATTCCTTTTGCTAATGTATATTGCACTAGTACGAAGACAGGAGGGTATTCTGATTTGAATGGTAAGTTGACTATAAAAGATTTAAATAAAAAGGACACTTTACGCATTAAATCTTCTGGGTATGAAGAAAAATTAATAGTAGTATCTGAAATTTCAGATACTATTATTTTAAATATTAAAACAATCGACTTTGAGGAATTCACCATAAAAAGTGAGTATGAAAGAAACACTTATGGGGTAACGAGAAAAACTTTTTTTAAATCTAGATCACGAGGGGGATATATTGGATATAGAGAAGGTATAGTAATGGATATTGTTGAAGATTCTCGATTAGAAAATGTAGAACTCTATATTGAAAATAAAGAGGATTCCTCCCGAACGAAATTTTCATTAATGATATATTCTGTTACTGATTTAACAGACATTCCAAAAGAATCATTATTAATGGAAAAAGTTTTTTTGACGATTCTATTGAAGGCTGGTCTAAAATTAATCTAGATTCTTTAGGCATTTTTATAAAAGGAAAAGTATTTATTGGTGTTGAAACTGTTCCTAATTTTGACTTTGAAGATGCTCCAAGCTATTTTTCTTTTACTGAAAAACCACATGCTCAATATAAATCAATAAGCTATTTTTTGAATGATAAATCATTGTTATGGGTTCATGGTTATGTTGGGAAAGATTATACGATAGGATTTGATTCTAATAAATCTGGATCAAATAGTAACTTCCCAATGATCAAAGCTACTTTCAAACAGTGAATGCCTATTTTCCTACTTTTTTGACATGTCTCTCCCTTAATCTGTCAACCTGAAAAAAGCACAGAAATGAGGAATTTCTTTAACTTACTCGCTACTCTTCCTCATCATAATATCTCAAAACCTCTGGAATCTCGATATTGTCAATACTTTCATTGTTTTCCGCTTGGAAATAGGTGAGAATTGCTTCTTTCATTAAGTGTTGCTGCTGTGGTTGGTCGAGTGGCGGTAATTCTTTTAAAAATTCAAAATGCGGCCAATTGTCTTCATCTCTTCCAATGGTTTTATAGTAACCGTAAGGTTCTAAAACAGTGCAAACGGCAACATGCATAAGTTCTGTTTTTTGTCTCTTATTGAAATTCTGATAACCTTTCCCCAATTCTTGAACACCAATAAGAAATAGAATAGATTGAACATCTAATCCACCACCAAATCTTTCATCAAGCTCGGCTAGTAATTTCTTAAATTTAATTTCTATTGCGTAGTCCATTTTGTTATTTAAAAAAGTGAAGAAGGAATCTTTCATCCTTCTTCACATTAAAATATTTATTTCAATTCTTTGATAAGCAAACTAATTGTTATATTAGAGTTTTCTTGCAAAGAATAATTAGGCTAAAGCTTCCTCTTCCTCGATATTGTAAGATTCAATTGAAGGGCAAGAACAGATTAAATTTCTATCTCCGAAAGCATCATCTACACGACGTACAGAAACCCAAAACTTGTTACGCACTAGATAGTCTAATGGGTATGCTGCTTCTTTAGGTGTGTAATCATATTTCCAATCTTGGTTGATGATACACTCAGCTGTATGCGGTGCATTTTTCAATAAGTTTGATTCTTGATCTGCATGTCCGTCTTCAATAAATTGAATTTCTTTACGAATGTTGATCATTGCTTCACAGAAACGGTCTAACTCAGCTTTGTCTTCAGACTCAGTTGGCTCAATCATTAATGTTCCAGCAACTGGGAAAGAAACAGTAGGAGAGTGGAATCCATAATCGATTAATCTTTTTGCGATATCCGCTACTTCAACACCAGCAGTTCTTTTGAAAGCTCTACAATCCAAAATCATTTCATGACCAACAGTGTTGTTCTCTCCAGAATATAAAATTGGGTAGTGCTTGCTTAATCTTGCTTTGATGTAGTTTGCATTAACAATCGCCATTTCTGTAGAATGTTTTAATCCTT
Organism: Brumimicrobium mesophilum; assembly: GCF_003025005.1. Lineage (GTDB taxonomy): Bacteria > Bacteroidota > Bacteroidia > Flavobacteriales_D > Crocinitomicaceae > Brumimicrobium > Brumimicrobium mesophilum. The sequence continues at coordinate 252,740 of NZ_PVSS01000001.1, read as the reverse complement.
TTGTTCCTAACATCTTAATGTAAGCATAAGAAACCAATAAAATCAATGCACTTCCGTAAGGTGCTCCTGAAATAGAACGAATTGCATTCTTTCCACCAACTCCATCAATAAGTTCACTTCCTGGAATGAAAGGTGCTAAGTGTTCTGCTACACCAATAGGTCCCATTCCTGGTCCGCCACCTCCGTGAGGAATAGCAAATGTTTTGTGTAAGTTTAGGTGACAAACGTCTGCTCCAATATTCCCTGGATTTGTTAATCCAACTTGTGCATTCATGTTCGCACCATCCATATAAACTTGACCACCGTGATCGTGAATGATTTGTGTAATTTCTCTAATTCCTGCTTCGAATACTCCATGTGTAGAAGGGTATGTTACCATAACACAACCTAATTTATCAGAATATTTTTCAGCGTTTCTTCTTAAATCTTCGATGTCGATATTTCCTTGGTCATCACATTTCGTTACCACCACTTTAAATCCAGCCATTACTGCTGAAGCCGGGTTTGTTCCGTGTGCTGAAGATGGAATTAAACAAATATCTCTTTGTTCATCTCCATTTGATTCATGATATGCTTTAATCACCATCAATCCTGCATATTCTCCTTGCGCGCCTGAGTTAGGTTGCATAGACATTGCATAGAAACCAGTAATTTCACATAAATCTTTCTCTAATTCTTTGATCATTTCGTGGTAACCAATTGCTTGATTTACCGGTGCGAAAGGATGAAGATTTGAGAATTCTGGCCAAGTAATTGGCATTAATTGCGCTGCTGCGTTCAATTTCATTGTACATGAACCCAAAGCAATCATGGAATGAACCAAAGAAAGATCTTTGTTTTCCAACCACTTCATGTAGCGCATCATTTTTGTTTCAGAATGATAAGTGTTAAACACTTCGTGCGTTAAAATTTCTGTTTTACGGGCCAATTCTTGATTTACTAAAGAAGAAATAAACTTCACTTCGATAGCTTTTGCATTGATTGCTTTTTCAAGCATTGCCACTAATTCTTTTACCTCAGCATCATTTGTTCTTTCTCCAACGCTAATTGAAAATTGATTTTCATTGATGTAACGTAAATTAATGCGGTGATCTTCTGCAACATCTTTCAATTCTTCGCAAGTTAAACCTTCTGGAGTTTCAACCCATAAAGTATCGAAATAATCATCGTGAAGTACTTTAAAACCTACTTTTTCAATAGACTTGTGGATTGTTGCAGTTTGGTTATGAATGTTTTGTGCGATATATTTTATGCCTTCAGGGCCATGATATACTGCATACATTCCTGCCATTACAGCCAATAATGCTTGAGCTGTACAAATATTTGAAGTAGCTTTGGCTCTTTTGATGTGTTGTTCACGTGTTTGAAGCGCCATTCTTAATGCAGTATTTCCATCTGCATCTTTCGATACTCCGATAATTCTACCTGGAATGTGTCTTTTGTATTCTTCACGTGTTGCAAAATATGCTGCGTGAGGTCCACCGTATCCCATTGGAACACCAAAACGTTGTGTAGAACCACAAACAACATCAACTCCCATTTTACCAGGAGCCTCTAACAATACCAATGACATGATGTCCGCTGCAACTGCAACTTTTACGTCATTTTTTGATAGTTTTTCAACGAATCCTCTAAGGTCTTTAACACGACCATATACATCTGGATATTGAACTAACGCACCAAAAATCTTATCATCAGTTAAATCGAAATTTGTAGGGTCACCAAAAACTAATTCGATTCCTAAATGGTTAGCTCTTCCTTTAATTACGTCTATGGTTTGTGGATAAGCGAATTCAGAAACAAAGAATTTGTTTTTTTCTGCTTTTACATCAGATCGTGATCTTGCATTGAAGAACATAATCATAGCCTCTGCTGCTGCAGTTGACTCGTCTAATAAAGAAGCGTTTGCCAATTCTAAACCAGTCAAATCAACGATCATTGTTTGAAAATTCAACAATGCCTCTAATCTTCCTTGCGAAATTTCAGCTTGGTATGGAGTGTAAGCAGTGTACCATCCTGGATTTTCCAATACATTTCTTTGGATAACTGGAGGCACGTTAGTTTCACTGTAACCCAATCCTATGTAAGATTTGAATACTCTGTTTTTCACAGCTAGTTCACCAATGTGATCTAAATACTGCTTTTCCGTTAGGGCAGTATCAATTCTTAATTCATTTTGTAGTCGAATGTCTTTAGGAACAGTTAGCTCCATCAATTCATCAATTGAACCTACTCCGATCTCAGCTAACATTGCTGATTTCTCGTCCTCAGAAGGACCTATGTGACGTTTAGAAAATGCGCTCATTTATTACAGTTTTTTTGAGACTGCAAATATAAGATATATAGTTCTGAGAATAGAATATTTTAGGTTAATATGATGTATGTAATTTGTTTTCTATTTGACCAGTTGATTTTGCTCGTTAGTTGGGCAAGCCTGCAATGTTAAATTCAAGCGAACTGTAAGCAATACAAATAGTTGTTGAATTCTTAATTCGGATGAAAAGAATGATCGCGACAGTTTTTTGCACTCAACATTTTTTATTAATTTAAATATAGTTTTTTTAATTATCACCTAAAAAAAGTTTCCCTTGGTGAAACAAATGTTGTACCTATAACCTAAATATATGAGAGTTCATCTGATTTAGAAGCAATCCATTGAAGAATATGTCAATAACAATACGCAAAGTAAAGTACCTTTTGAAAAATGGTTGTTTACCCTTGAAATGGCAGATTGGAACTTTCCGATTGATATGTTTTTCACTTTTAATACCGCAGATATTTTAGGTAAAAGTTCACAAAGAGTGATCTTCAATATTGGAGGAAATAAGTATCGTGTTATTTGTAAGTATAATTTTGGTTGAACCAAAGCTCATTTATTTGTAAAGTGGATGGGAACACACTACATTTCTTGAATTAAATCCAATTGAACTCTTGAAATATTTGATGGAGGACCACGATTTAAAAGCCAATGACTTAGTAAACATTATAGATTTATCAAAAGGAATAGCTTCTAAAATCCTTAATTATCAGAAGGGTTTAGCAAAAGAGGTAATTCGTAAACTTTCAATCTTTTTCAAACTTACACAAGAAGCATTTAATCGTCCTTATGAGTTGGCAAATGAAGTTAATCGTAATTTTACCCTTGCAAGATTGAAAGGTAAGCAGAAAACCATTGAAAAAGTGTAGTTTTAACTATAAAAATCTTTGTAAATCAACGGCGGTAGATTCACGCGATGCACTTTCTTTTATTCGGTTGAAAAGCTTTCCAATAAGTTCATATTTTACTGTATTTATCAAATTTAGCATGAATTTTCCCGTAATTTTGCGATTCATGATGCGATTTCTCCAATATCTAATATACAGTAACATTCTCGTAAGCCTTTCAGCCGGTTTACTAGCCTATTCTTGTGCGATTAAACTAGGAAGTCCACACTATATTGGAATTGGCTTCACCGTTTTCTTCGCCACTCTTTTTATCTACAACATTCAACGCATTCTTCGCTTAGGAGAAATAAAAGTAAAATCTTCAGATCGTCATCATTGGTTGGAAAATCATACTTTTTTAATCAAAATTCTCGCTGGAATTGGAATTATCGGCTCAGTAACAATCTATTTCGCAGTTTTAGGTTGGAATATTGATTTTTGGTTTCTTGCTTTTAGTGCCATTATCGGAGTGCTTTATGCCATGAAAATTCATCCGAAATCTATGGCTCTGCGCGATGTTCCTTATGCTAAGATTTATTTGATTGCAGCTCAATGGGCGCTTGTTTCAGTGTATTGGCCATATATGAGAATTGCAGATTCAACGGATTTCCCAATTGGTTTGGGATTGTCAATTTTCTTCTTCATTCTAGCTGCAACCGTTCCTTTTGATATCCGTGATTTGGTGTATGACAGAAAACAAAAGTCTACAATTCCTCAAATATTTGGTGTGAAAGGAGCGAAGTTTATGGCTGTTATTTTTGCTGTACTTAGTGCTTTAAGTTTATATCTTTTCTTCCCAATTGTTAGCCATTTATGGTTGTTTTATCTCTGCTATTTGGGTTTGGGAATTCTAATCGTTGGGAGCCGAACCGACAGACACGAAATGTATTATTCCGGAATTATTGACGGTTGGATAATTGTTTATGCCTTGGTTATTTATTTTATATGAAAAGGGGGAATAGCCTGAATGTAGCATATAACTTTGCTTGATGAAAGTATGACTTTTGAATTACGTCGTCCCTTCATTACTTTTTTATTCAGAGCATAAAACTTTTACTCACCAATCATCTTCAAGTACCCGTAAATCGCCAAATGGTCTGAATACCCTCCATAATACTGAGGTCCGCCATAAGTTTTTCCTGGTGTTTTTTCACCATTATCAAAGATGTGCATAAATTTATCATCGTTTACCAAGTACGCTTTGCTTTCCTTTATGTGCAGTCCTTTTTCTGGAGCAACTAAGCTTGGTGAAACAATAAATTGATCCAGCATTCCCCATTCTCCTCGGTAGTTGTAACTTCCTTCACCATTTTCGTGCATGGGCAACATTAGATTCACGAAATTAGTTGCGTTAGATGCTAATCCAGCGCCTAAAGTTTCGAAGATGGAATTGTTGTTTGGATAATCATTGAAGTCTCCCATAATGATGATTTTTGCATCTGTATTTTTATTGCGAATTGAGTCCGTTTTGGCAAGTAAAGCTTTCGCTGCATTGATTCTTTTATATTCGCTTGCTTCAGCACCTCCTCGTCTTGATGACCAATGATTAACAAAAACATGAATGTCTAAACTGTCTTTCAACAGTCCTTTTACATATAAAATATCACGTGTTTTGTAATCTGGTTCACTTGCAATTGATAAATCAATCGCTTCTTCATACAAAACTTTGAATCTTTCGTTGTCGTAAGCAAAAGCAACATCGATTCCACGAACATCCGGTGCATCATAGTGCACAACTCTGTATTTCGTTTTAGCCAATCTTCCCGTTTTCATCAAGTCTAAAACCACAAATCGATTTTCGATTTCGGCAAAACCAACAAACAGTGGATTGTTTTCGGACGGATGTGTTAAAACGGTTGCTAGTTTTTCAAGCTTATCTTGGTATCTATTTCCTGTCCATTTTTTTTCACTTTCTGGTAAGAAATCTTCATCCTTTGTTTTAGGATCATTGATTGTGTCGAATAGATTCTCAACATTATAAAAGAAAAATGGTCTGTCTTCAAAAGATTTTAAAAGTTCATGTGGATAAACAGAATCTTCTTTGTCAACGGCAGATTTCTTATCATCATTTCTTTTCTCACCATTACCACATGAAGTGAAAAGTGCCAATGAAATCAAGGCTAATATTGTGTATGTTTTTGCTATTGACATGTTGAATATTCGAATTTATTAAATAATATCCTGCGAATTTAAAATATTTTCTCGTAGTTATCTTCGTGGCAATTATAATTTAAGATGAAATCTCAAGTTGATTAAATACCAAATTATCAATATGGAGTTTAATCATTCTTATAGAATAGGAGAAAAATAGAAATCTTAAAAACAAAAAGGGTGAGATCATTAAATGTCTCACCCCTTTTCTAATCATTTTTAAGAGCAGAAATCTTGCTGTCTTAAAATGTTATTTCATTATTTTTTTAGAAATGTTTTTCGGAACCCCGTCTTTATGCATATAAACATTAATTGTTTTCAACTTAAAGTAGTTTTCAGATACATAAAGATATCCTTCTGGATAATTTCCTGTTCCCCAAGAATTCTTTACTAAGAAATAACGTGTTCCATTTGCTTCGGTATACAATCCCGTTATGTGCATTCCGTGATCGTCAGTAGTTGTTTTATTGTCATAACCCTCTTGACGCATTTCAGGAGTAACAGTGATTTCTTTAACCGGAGTCATGAATGCATTTGATTCTTTATCTGCACCAGCATCGGAGAAATTTGAATTATCTCTTCCTCTTACTTTTATTGTGCTTTCGTCTTCAGGAACGATTGCTAAACCTTTCCCAAAATTGAAACCTTTTTCAGAAACGTCAGCTGCCCATGCAACAGTAAATCCATTTTCTACTGCTTTAACAGTTGCCTCCAATAATTCATCCATAGAAACGTTGTAGCTTTTTCCCCATGCCCAGTTGTCTTGAATCATTAACTGAACTTCTTGATGCATTGGGAAATGTGTGAATGAAGTCAATGAAACATAGTCATCCATGTTTAATTTTGTCGATTCAGCAAAAGATTTTGGAGTATATTCTTTTCCTTCGAAGGTGAATTTTGTTGGATCTTCACCTAAATAAGCATCAAGAATCCCATTCAAACCAGCTTTCCAGTTTTTCGATAACGGGGCTGTTCCTTTACCATTAACAAAATCTAATACTCCCCCCATGTAACCGTTTAAAACACTAAAAACTTCTCTGTGATTGTGTCTGTCTGTTCCATAATTTAATCCACCATAAGCTTCATTTGGAACAATTCCATATCTTTTAAAAACATAAGGAATGTCGTGAAATGCACCACCTTGAGAAAAATTACTTTTCCCTCCCATTCTAATGTAGTTTTCAGCTTTAGCTTCGTATGCTTTACGCGCAATGTACATTTGAGATAAAATTGGTGGATTCTCAACTCCTTTTCTAATCATTTCTGATTCGAAAAATGACAAAGCCGAAAAACTCCAACATGTTCCAGTAGATCCTTGAGATAAAACTGGAGTTGCATCTAAATGAGAAACTGCTGTGAATTTGTAAGATGAACCATCAACGTTCGTAATATCTTGGGCATAGCCAATTAATCCTGCAGAAATTGCTACAAGAGAAAGAATTATTTTTTTCATAGAAATATAAATTTTACTGGGTTTTATTTTTTAAGAATCCAAACATTCAAGTTAGTTGATGCTAACTTTTCGCGTAAAGATGAGATTTCAGAGCGATTGGTAGTGTTTCCCGCAGAAATTCTGTGCAATCCACCTCTCACATCTACTTCGTAAGCATTGAAACCTTTTGATTTTAAATCAGAAATTAAATCGCTTGCATTTGTTGGGTCGCCAAAACAACCTACGATAGCGTGGTAACTGTTTTTGGCCGTAACAACTTCATTTACTTCCGAATTTTCAATGCTATTTACCTCCTGTTTCTTTCTCCAAACAGGAATAAATAAATCTTCATCTAGTGGGTAAGCGAAAACTGGAGCGGCTGAGTTTAAATTATCGGTAATTGATGACAATGTTGCTAGTGGTTGAACAGAATCAATAGTTAAGACCTCCTTTTTTACAGTAGCTTGATATTTGATGTCCTCACTGCTTTTGAAAGGATTGAAATCGTCTTTATAAATAATTCCGGATTTCAAAACATCAGTTTTCATTGGAATCCAGAAACTATAAAAAGCCAATGGAACCAAAGCAGCAACTGCTGCATATTTGACAATTTTTAAAAGAATTCCACCTGAAGATTTTTTAGCCACAGCAGGATGTTCTATTTCTTTGGTTTCTTCAGTTTTTGCTGTTTCAACTTCTTCCTTATCTAAAACGATATTCGGTGTGTCAAAAGCAAGCTCCTTTTGTGTATTAACAGCCCTTGGTGTTTGAATAACGGCTTCAATCTCTTCCTCTTCACTAATGAATTGAACATTTCCTAAACCGTATGAAGAAAGCAATAGATTAAAGAATCTATCTTGCTCGAAAGCAATTTTTCCAGCGGTATTTGTGTATAGAAAACCAACATTATGGAAATGAATGCGCTTTCCGTCATTTAGTTGTGCCTTGATTTGCTGAACCTCTAAAGAAATAATGCTTTGAGCAACGTCAAAAGAAATCTTCTTTTCATTCGCTAAATGATTGATAATTAATCCGTCGTTGTTGTTTAAGTTTTTATTGAAACTTAAAGCTTTACTAGGTGGAGTAATTAAACCATTTTTAACATCAACTTTTGCCGATATGTGATTGGCTACAAACCCACCAAAAGCAGGTATTACAACGCAATTATTGCGCAAAAGTAAAGTTCCAAGAAGGGCATCAAGATGTGTCATAATAGCAAAGATACTAATTAATAATTTTGTGTATACCGAATATGATTTTAAAAGTTACAAAAATCGAAAGGAAAAACAAAATTTATTTCAATCTCTTCAACACCACCTCAACATCTTCCGGTGTATCAATATTTGGCGTTTCAATATCTGTTTCAACAACCCTAATGTTGTAACCATAAAACATCCACCTAAGTTGTTCCAAACTTTCTGTTTTTTCGAGCAAAGTAGGAGGAAGTTGTACTAATTTTTTAAGTGTTTCAGTTCGAAAACCATATAATCCGATGTGTTTTAGAAAGGGATATCCTTCTATATTTCGCTCAAGAGGAATTGGGCTTCTCGAGAAATACAAAGCATCAGAAAGGTGATTTATAACGACTTTAATACGATTTGAATCATGGATATCTTCATTGGAAATTTTTGGAGAACCTAAAGTCGCAATTTCAACTTTTTCATCTTCGAATGCTGCGAGTAATAATCTTAATTGCTCCGCGTCAACCAATGGTTCGTCTCCTTGGATGTTGACTACTATGTCATAATCATGATAACTTTCAATTACTTCACCACAGCGATCTGTTCCGCTTTCATGAGAAGATTTTGTAAGCACTACTTTTCCTCCAATTTCTTTGATGTGATTCGCGATTTTTTCATGATCTGTAGCAACTACAACTTCGTCAAAATGATTAGCGTTTGTAACTCCTTCAAGTACCCGTTGAATCATTGTTTTTCCATCTAAATCGATTAATGGCTTTCCTGGGAATCTTGTAGAAGCATATCTTGCTGGAATAATTGCGAGTTTTTTCATCTGGATGTTTGTCTTGATTTTGTGGTTAAAGATATTATTAATAATAAAGTGAAATAGAATTTGGGGTTGGAATTAAATGTAATAAAAATGAATAATTCTCAAATAAAATTGAAAAAGACTTTCCTTAATGGAATAAATTCCACTATCTTAGTTAATACCTAAATTAAAAACATAAGATTTGAAAGACCACCTTATTCACAAAGTGGCACTAACCCGATTGGATGGAGTTGGTGCACGAACCGCAAAAGTCTTGCTTGCCTATTTGGGCAGTGAAGATAAATTATTCGAAGATTCATTTGACTTAAAAACTACCATTCCTGGATTTGCAAAGGAGCGTTTTCGTAATTTGAATAGATCTAAAGCATTACATGAAGCAAAATCAATTATCGATTTTGTGGAGAAGAATTCTATTGAAACCACCTTTTTTACAGAAAACAACTATCCTAGACGATTAAAAGAATGTTCGGATAGCCCAATGTTGCTTTATCAGCGTGGAGATTTTGATTTTAATCCAAGGAAAACAATTGCGATTGTGGGAACTAGAAACATGACAAGTTACGGGAAGCAGTTGATCAACGAATTAATTAAAGAAATTGCACCTTACAATGTTCAAGTTATTTCAGGATTGGCTTATGGAGTTGATGGATATGTACATACAAAATGCCTAGAGAATAATATTCCTACAATTGGCGTTTTAGGTCATGGTTTGGATAGAATTTACCCAAATCAACACTCAAAACTGGCGAAAAAAATGGTGGAGACGAAAGGTTGTGGGGTTATCACAGAATTTCCACACAACACAAAGCCGGATAGAGAAAACTTTCCTCAACGCAATAGAATCGTAGCCGGAATGACCGATGCAACTGTAGTAATTGAAAGTGGGGAGCGAGGAGGTTCATTAATCACGGCTTTATTGGCCAATGATTACGCGAGAGATGTTTTCGCCTATCCGGGAAACGTTGATCGTCCATTTTCGAAAGGTTGCAATAATCTCATTTCAGACAGCAAAGCACATTTAATTTCTAGCGGTAAGGATTTAGTGCGGCTGATGGAATGGGAAAAAGAAGACAGAAATAAAATAGTGCAAACCAATTTATTTGAAGATTTAAATGGCGATGAAACCATTATTGTAAAAGCGATTAAAGAGTTTGAAAAAATCTCCTTAGATGTTTTGTCAGTGAGGTTGAAAAAACCAGGTCATATACTGAGTGGGATTTTATTGGGGCTAGAATTGCGCGGTGTTGTGATGTCATTGCCAGGCAAGAAGTATGCTTTGAGTTGTTTGTAGAAGAATGAAGATTAAAGATAATTTAAGAATCATGATAACTTCTAAAACATATTTAGTGTACATCCTTGCTAATATGAATAACCCTGAATGGAATGAGCTAAGCCCTCCTTATTTTTACTCACTTTTTTCAATTATTCTCCCCTTTAGATTGTCATCCCTTGTAAAAATTTTAATACAACTTGATGAATAAAATTTTTATGAGGAATCTCTTTTGGGAATTAGGTTGTCTTAAATCTGGTTGATTTTTCTTTGCGTACAAATGCAAAAAGCGAATAACCAAAAAAAGCAATAAGATTTCTCCTATTGCTTTTTTAGTAATTTTGAATTAGAGTTTGCCCTATTGCGGCTTGTGTAGTTTTAAAACAAGCATAACGAGGATAATTATGCGAACTCTTTGTAAGCTTCTTGTAAATTATCCGAAATCATTTGAGCTGTAACACCTTCAATATGGTGACGCTCTAAGAAATGAACTAATTTTCCATCTTTAAAAACCGCTACTGATGGAGATGATGGAGGATAAGGTAAAAAGTAATTTCTTGCTTGATTTGTTGCTTCGCCATCAACACCAGCAAAAACAGTTGCCATTGCATCAGGTTTTACTTCCCCCTTTAAAGAATGCTTTACTCCCGGACGCATATTTCCAGCTGCACAACCACAAACGCTGTTCACAACCATTAATAAAGTTCCTTTTGTGTTTTTAATCATGTTGTCAACATCTTCTGGAGATGTTAAATCTTTGAATCCTACTGAAGTTAAATCTTCCTTCATCGGAGCAACCAATTCTGGTGGATACATATATTTTTGTTTTTTAAAATTCGTTTTACAAATGTAAGAAGCTAAGATTGAATAATACCTTAATTAATTTTTAATTTCGATAAATTAAGATTTCTTGTATTTAAAGTGCTTTTTATAAAATCGTTGAATATCTGCTTCTTTATCAATTGTCGCTTCTCCTTTCAAGAAATCTACAAATTCAATGGCGAAATGAGGTGCAATCATATATCCTTTTGCGCCGAGCCCATTAAAAATATATAATCCTTTTTTAGTGGGATGTTCGCCGATTAATGGTCTACGGTCGGCAACAGCGGGACGAATTCCAGCTTCGTGATCTATAATTTCGAATTCAGCAGTACTCAATAACTTGTAATTTTCTAAAAGTTCTTGCTTGCCTTCTTCTGTTGGTGAAGGGTCTTTTGTGTTCCAAGCATAAGTTGCTCCCAATTTAAAATCATTGTCCTCCGTTGGCAAGACGAAGCATTTTTTATTGAGGATTTCATCTTTTTTAAATACCTCTGATTTTATAGTCAGTGTTTCACCTTTGGCATTTTTAAAAGGTAAATAGCCAAAATATGGATTGTCTTCTCCGCGATAACCTTCACAAAAGATGAGGTGAGTATAAGCTTTGTTTTTGTATGTTTTTGCTTCGTGATCTAAAGCATCAAAATCAAATTTCGAATATTCGAGAGCGCCATTTTCAATGAAGTAATCATGATTGTGTTTCATGAATCTTTTGGCATCAACATAGCCTGGAGTGTCAATAAACCCATTTCCGAAAGGTGCGTTTAAATGAGTTGGAGTGTTTTCTGATTTTTCTGGAGGATTGATGTAATTTTTATATTCTTCATCTTCTAATCGCTTCATCCATAAATCTCTTTCATGCTGAGAATTGTATGCACGTCGTAATTCCCGGGAAAAAAAGAAGCGATTTTGAATCTTTTCTTCAATTTCTGGATAAAATTCTAATAATGTAGGAATCAAATCATCGCCTTTCCATGTTTTGATCATCCTACGGAAAGTCATAGGGTTAATCATTCCAGCAGCTACTTTAGAACTGTGATTTATACCTTCATCAATAATTCGAAAAGAAATATTTGATTTCTCGAACTGGTGAGCCAAGCAAATTCCTGATAAGCCACCTCCAACGATTATTACTTTCACTATTTGATTTTATTATACCTCAGGTTCTAATTCAGGAGTCACAGCTAGTTTTAATATTTCAACATCTAACTTTTCTTTTAACGGTGAAATATGGTCAAAATATTCTGGTTTCACTTCGTCCTTCATTGGTTCTGATTTTGGGAATTTTTCTGCTCGGTGATTAATTTGTTGACCATTTTTCCAAAAACGGTAACAAACATGAGGACCTGTTGCAGCTCCCGTTGATCCAACATAACCAATAACATCTCCTTGCCTAACACGTTTACCTTCACGAATTCCATTGGCAATTTTACTCATGTGTAAATATTGTGTATCGTAAGTTTTGTTATGACGCAATTTAACGTAAATCCCATTCCCACGACTTCTTGAAGCTTTAGATACTGTTCCGTCAGCTGTTGCAAGAATTGGAGTTCCTGTTGGTGCAGCATAATCTGTCCCTAAATGTGGTCTTCTTGTTTTATAAATTGGGTGAAGTCTGTTCATATTAAATGCAGAACTGATTCTAGAAAACTGAAGAGGCGACATCAAGAATGGACGTTTCATTTCATTGGCCATTTCATCATAATAACCTGAAACTTCACCGGTTGAATCCGTGAAATTGAATGCGTAAAGACCTTTTTCAGCATGTTCAAACCATACATATTTGATTTTGTCAACTGAATAAGGAACACCATCCACGCTTTTTTCATCATAATATACAACGAATTTATCACCAACTTGAAGTTTGAAAAAGTCAACACTCCAAGCATAAACACCTTCAATTGCGTCAGAAATAGCCGCTGTCATTTGATAATTATCAAAGTTTTCACCTAATTCCACTGAAAGACTGGAATTCTTAGAGATTTGTCCACTCACCATTCTTTCATGTATTTCAACAGGGCGAATTTCTTTACGAATTCCTACAGTATCTATATTGAAATCAAAAGTAATATATGAAAATACGTCTGGTTCATATACCAAATAAGTTGGTGTAGCGCTTTCTTTATCTTTTGGTCTGAAAACCATAAATGGTTTGCCGGCTAAGATGTATTTCATGCCAATCAAACTGTCTTTTAATCTTTCGGCAGTCGTATTAATGGTATATTGATCCACTTCAAAAGATTCAAAAAGATTATTCCAAGTCCAACCTTTTTGAACAGTATCAAATTCTACATCGTATTTGGCTAGGTCAAAACCAAAAAGTAAATCTTTCTCAATAATTGTAGTGTCTACAATAGATAAATCTTCAACTTTAACTTTTTTTGATTGGCTACATGAGGTTGCAAAAAGTGTTGCAATAATAAGCAATAACAAAGTATAAAAACTTTTCATAATAACATGGGGTTCTTGTTTTTAACAGTCGTTTTATTTAGTGTAAATAACATAAAACGTTTAGCAAGGCGTAAAAATACAATTTTTCGAAAGCAAATTTAATGTCTTTATAATGTTTATGAAATAATTAACGCTAAAACTTTCAACTTATTCTTTTGTATTGTCTTGAAATATTAACTTTGCACACCAAATAAAAAACAATGAAAATATTACTTTTAGGTTCAGGAGGAAGAGAGCATGCTTTGGCGTGGAAATTATCAAGAAGCAGTACCTTAGATTCTTTGTTTATAGCCCCGGGAAATGCGGGTACTAGAGAATACGGAGAAAATATTTCAATAGATCCATGTGATTTTGAAGCGGTGAAGAAAATCGTTTTAGAAAAAAAAATCAATATGGTAGTAGTTGGGCCAGAAGCTCCATTGGTAGCCGGAATAGCTGACTTTTTTAAAGCAGACCAGGAAATAGCTCACGTTTCAGTTATTGGTCCCAATAAGGAAGCTTCTCAATTGGAGGGGAGTAAAGATTTTGCAAAAGACTTTATGAATCGCCATAATATTCCAACAGCAAAACATAAAACTTTTACAAAAGACACAATTAAAGCAGGTTTTGCTTTCTTAGATAGTTTAAAAGCACCATACGTTTTAAAAGCAGACGGTTTAGCAGCAGGAAAAGGAGTTTTAATTCTTGAAGATTTGCATGAAGCAAAAAAAGAGTTTTCTTCTATGTTGTTAGATAATAAATTCGGTGGGGCAGGAGCGAAAGTAGTGATAGAAGAGTTTCTCAAAGGAATGGAAATGTCTACGTTTGTTTTAACGGATGGTGATGGATTTAAAGTATTTCCAGAAGCCAAAGATTACAAAAGAATTGGAGAAGGAGATACGGGATTAAATACTGGTGGAATGGGAGCTGTTTCTCCTGTGCCTTTTGCCGATGGAAAGTTTTCAGATAAAGTATACAATCAGATTGTTGTTCCTACAGTGAAAGGATTAAAAGCTGATGGATTAGAATACAATGGATTTATTTTTATCGGAATAATAAATGTTTCTGGAGAGCCTTTCGTTATTGAATACAATTGTAGATTGGGAGATCCTGAGACTGAGGTGATTTTACCTCGTTTGAAATCTGATTTAGTTGATTTGTTTGAAGGGGTGGCTACAAAAACCTTGTCTGAAAGAGATATAGAATTTGATCCTCGTTCGGCTGTTTCTGTAATGATGGTTTCTGGTGGGTATCCTGAAAAGTATAAAAAAGGTAAAATGATTTATGGATTAAATGCAGCGAGTAACAGTTTGATTTTTCATGCAGGAACTTCATCTGATGGACCAGCAGTTGCAACAGCAGGAGGTAGAGTTTTAGCCGTAACTTCTTTTGGAAAAGATATAGAATCAGCAATTGAAACTTCTTACGAAACAATTAAAAATATTGAATTTGAAGGAGCATACTACCGAAAAGATATTGGACAAGACTTGTTATAGCTAAAAAAAGATTTAATTTTAGTATCTAATTAAATATATGGATCCCTCGAGTATAATTATTATTGTAATAGCACTAACCGCTTCTGCGTTCTTCTCGGGAATTGAAATAGCCTTTATTACAGCCAATCGTTTGAAAATAGAATTGGATAATAAAAAAGGTGCGTTTTCAGGAAAGATCCTAGCCAACTTTGTTAAAAATGATAGTCGTTTTATTGCGACAATGCTTTTAGGGAACAATATTGCTCTTGTTGTTTATGGTATTTGGATGGCTCAAATCATGGAGCCTTGGATTGCACCTCTTGTTGGTGGAAGTGAAGCTGCTGTTTTGTTGATTCAGACGATTTTGTCAACACTTTTAATTTTGGTAACTGCAGAGTTTTTGCCAAAAGCTACTTTTCAAATTAATCCGAATAGGGTGCTTCAATTTCTTTCATTTCCTTTGGTTTTGATTTATACTGTACTTTATCCGCTAACTATTTTCACAATGACAATTAGTAACGGCTTGTTGCGAATGTTTGGTATGGACGTGAGTAAGGATGAAATGGTCTTTTCTAAAATTGATTTGGATGATTATGTTCGTGACTTGAACGAACGGATGGAAGATGAGAACGATTTGGATAATGAGATGCAAATTCTTCAAAATGCAATCGGTTTTTCCGAATTGAAAGCAAGAGATTGCATGATACCAAGAACAGATATTGTTGCCTTAGATATTGAATCGAGTATTGATGAATTGCTGAATAGGTTTATAGATACCGGACTTTCTAAGATTTTGATTTATAGAGACACGATTGATAATATCATTGGTTATGTACATAGTTTTGAGTTGTTTAAAAAGCCAAACCGCATAAAGGAAGTATTGATTCCTATTGCTTTCGTTCCTGAGGCCGTTTTAGCGAAAGACCTGCTGGAGTTATTTGCAAAACAGCATGGAAATATTGCAATTGTTGTAGATGAGTATGGTGGAACATCCGGGTTAATTACGATTGAGGATGTAGTTGAAGAAATTTTTGGTGATATTGAAGATGAACATGATAAAGATGGATTGTTGGAGCAGCAAGTTGATGAAACTACATATTTGTTTTCAGCACGTCAAGATATCGACTACTTGAATGAAAATTATGATTTAAATTTAGATGAATCATCAGAATACGAAACATTAGGAGGTCTTGTGTTGCACTATTTGGAGTCAATTCCAGAAGAAGGAACCATCTTAGAATTAGAAAATTACAGCATGAGGATTGAAGCTGTAACCGACCGTAGAATTGAAGTTATTCGACTAAAGATTCTTACAAATCAATAAGAAAGAATTTTTATAAACATTTATCCTTTCATAGTTTGAATCAATATATTATATTCGCAACCTTAAATTAAACAGAAAAAATGGCTTTAATTGGTAAAATACGTGAGAAATCGTGGCTTTTGATTGCAGTAATTGGTATTGCAATGTTAGCATTCATCATTGGTGACTTCAACTTAGGAGGAGATGGACCACAAGAAGATGTATACGGAATAGGTACAGTTGACGGTGAAAAAGTTAACGAAGATAGGTACAATCAATTCCTTAATAATGCGCGTAATAACATTATGCAAAACAAGCAACAGCAAAATCCTACTCAACAAGTAAGATTTACTGAGGAAGATGACAAAAATGCAACTAGTCAGGCTTGGCAAACTTCAATCATTGATGGATTGATGAGAAAAGAATACGAGGAAATCGGATTGATCGTAGATGAGTATGAGTTGGAAAACATTCTTTATGGGCAAAATGGTTACAAACCATCTGCAATTTCAACTCAGTTCAAAGACTCTGTTACAGGAGAATTTGCTCCGGACCAATTGCGTCAAGCATTAGATCAATTGAGAGAGTCTCCAGAACCTGGAAGTGCTCAACAGTATAAAGATTTGATGGATTATGTAGCTCAAGTTCGAATGGAGGAGAAATACAATGCTTTAATTACTTCAGGAGTGCATACTACTTCTTTGGAAGGAAAGCATGAATTCACTGCTAAGAAAACTGTCAAAAATGTAACGTATGTATATCAAAACTATACAACAGTTCCTAATGACGCAGTTGCTGAGCCTACTGATGAAGAATTGAAAAAATACTTCAACGATCACAAAAACGATAAGAAGTATGCTCAAAAAGCAAGTCGTAAGATATCTTATTTCGTGATTCCAGTTAATCCAAGTAAAGAGGATTCAACAAAATCATTTGAATTGTTAAATAAGATGAAGCCGAAATTTGCTTCATCTAAAAATGATTCACTTTTTGTAATGCGTTATAGTGATCTTAAAAGATATGCTAATGATTCAACTTCTATGGCCAAACCAGAAGGAGTTCCAACGCAAGGACCAACTTATCCTGCATCTGTTGCAGCTCAAATGGAGAACGCTAATAAAGGTGATGTTATTGGACCATATATTGGTCAAAATGGAGCTAAAATTTCTAAAGTTTTAGGATTTGGTGAAGAAAAAACAGCATCTGTTCGTCACATTTTGTTGAATGCAAGTTCGACAGAGGAATTTGATGCTGCACAGATTCAAGCTGATAGTATCATTAAAGTAATACGTTCAAAGAATAACTTTGAGGCAATGGTAACTGAATTCAGTGAAGATCCAGGGTCTGTAAATAATGGAGGTAAGTATGAGAAGTTTCCTCAAGGACAAATGGTTCCTGAATTTAACGATTTCTCTTTCTTCAAGCCAATCGGAACAATTGGAACTGTGAAAACAACTTATGGAATTCATATTGTTGAAGTTTTAGACCGTGAAGCAACAAAACGTCCTATTCTTGCAGATGTAATAAAAAGCATAGAAGCAACGAAAACAACTGCAGACCAAGTGAACAGTGAAGCTTCAAATTATATTTATGATTTAGATGACCAATTTAGTGGGAAATCAAACAAAGAGAAAGCAGAGGCTTTTGAAAAATATGCTGTAGAGCAAGGATACACTGTTCGTTTTGCAACGATTCAAGATGAAGAGCCAACTGTTGCTGGTTTCAATGAAATTGCTGAGGGGCGTATTTTACGTTTAGCTTATGAAAACGAAGCTAAAGCTGGAACACTTAGTTCTTCACCAATTCGTGATAAGAACCGTATCATTGTAGCTCTTGTTTCTGATATTATTGAAAAGGGAGTTCCAAGATTGGAAACTGTAGAAGATGTAATGCGTGCCGAGTTACGTAAAGAAAAACAAGCAAATTACTTAATCGATCAAATGTTAGGTGAGAAAGATCTTCAAGCTTTGTCTACTAAAACTGGTGCGAAACTTGAATCAGAAGGATTAACATTCTCTGCAAGTAACGTTGCAGTTGGACGAGAGCCACAAATTATTGGAACAGCATTTTCAGGATTAGTTGATGGTGAAACATCAGTTCCTGTGAAAGGGACAAATGGAGTATTTGTTTTGAGAGTAGATCAAACAACAGCTGCGGATGAAGAAACTACTGACTTCTCTGCTGAAATTGAGCAAATCAAGGCTCAAAATATATCAACTATTGAAAATCAATTCCGTTCGGCATTGATTCAATCATCTGATGTTATTGACAATAGAAAATTAAGAAGATACGGGATTAGATAAGCTCTAATTCTTAGACATAAAAAACCGTTTGGACTTAGGTCGAAACGGTTTTTTTGTTTTTGGGAATTTTTTATTCGTGAATGATGAATCTGGGATTTTAGAAAGTAAAATGATAGATGAACAAAGTCAAATCACAAAATCAAATCTTTTGGTGACGGATTTTTGATTCTTAAACCTCTTTATAAACTGTTATTTCGAGGTTTTATCTCGTTTTAAAGTTTCTCCTAAGTGCTTGCTAAAAGACTATTTTCTACGCGGAAAATTTTGGACAGACATTCGCTGGTTGAAATTTTTGAAACATCCAAGTGATTTCTGTAGGTTTTTAATCCCCTCAAATACGGGTGTTTTATCAAGAATTATAGGTGGTATTAACAAATTGATAAAAGTGAAAATGTAACTCTTACGGCTGAACAAATTAATGAAGCAGCAGAATACAAATGGTACGACTCGGATGGCAATTTAATTTATACAGGTATCAGTTTGACTTTGTCGCCTGAAATTACCAAAATATACAAATTGGAAGTAGTGGCGGATGCTGATGGATTTAAGGATTATGACGAGGTAGAGGTTAAAGTAAATAGATTTAAAATAATTAACTTAAGTCCAAATCCAGTAAGTACAGATTTAACAATAGATTATGATACAGATGGCGCGAATTCAGCTTATTTAATGGTAGTGGGTACAAGTAATTTTTCGACATCAAATAATTATCTGCTAAATTGTAGCTAGACACAAACCAGTATTGATGTATCAAATTACCCAACAGGAGTTTATACAACTGCATTGGTTGTTGAAGGAGAAATTGTAGATGCAAGCACGTTAGTAGTTCAATAAAAAGGGTTTAACTTAGAGGGTTTAGGTCCTCTGCATAAATATTAATTTTAAATACGATATCATGAAAAGTATAATAAAATATACCATCATATCATTACTCCTTACTATTTCAACTAGTTCTTTTGGTCAATTTGGTTTTTTAGGAGCTAATTATACTTATCTAATTCAAGGCAGTAATCTTCAATTATTTTCTGAGGTAGCGTTTTCTTATGGGTCTGGTGGTTCTTGCCCAAGAATAGACACAGTCATAGTCTCTGAAATCAATAATGTTATATCAATAGATTTATATTTTGATACGAGAGCTTTTTGGACACAACATGGGTGCAATGCTTATGATACGACTTCAGTAAATTTTATAAATTTTGATGCTAATTTGACTGCAGTTTTGGTTAATACAAATCTTATAAGGTATGGTGCAACCGAGAATGACTCACTGCATTTTAAAGTCCAAACTGATACTTTAATAATGGGTTCACTCAGTATTCTGGAGAATAATTTAGAGAATGACATTAGCTTATTCCCAAATCCAGCAACTAACCAACTCAACTTCACGCTAAATGACTATTCAAATTCTATCCAACTTGACATTTTTGATGTTACAGGGAATCGAGTAAAAGCTGAGCGTTTTTTAAATCAAGAAAACGGAGGATTTAAAAATTCTATTGATATTTCAGAATTAAAGAAGGGCTTGTATTTCTGTAAATTTTCAAATGGAGAGAAACAAGTCACACGAAAATTCATTAAAAAATAAAAAGCAATTACGAATTGTGAATTATCAATTGCGAGTTGTCATTCGTAATTCAAAAATTCGTAATTAATCACTCTCCCACCAAAGAAACTTGCATTAAACGCTTAACCTCTTTCACATCTGAATAATTCCCCAACAAATACATAATCTTCGTTATTGCAGCTTCTGTGGTTAAATCTCCACCACTAATTACTCCAATTTGATTTAGCATTGTAGAGTTGGCATATTTACCTTGTGAAACACTTCCAGAAGAACATTGGGTAATGTTAATTACAATTCCACCTTCTGAAATATATGTTTTAATCATTTCGAAAAATGATGGTTTGTTGGGTACGTTTCCGGCGCCAAAAGATTCAATAACCACAGCTTTCACTTTTTGGAAATCGAACATGCTTTTGTATACAGAAGTTGAGAATCCTGGGAAGATTTTCATCAAGGCAACCCTGTCATCCATTTTATATTTGTAATCTAATGCTGGTAATTTAGTTTTATAGAATGCAGCTGTATTGTATCTGATGTCTACTCCTGCCAATGCTAAATCTAAATAATTAGGAGATATGAATGCTTCAAATGCGTGTGCAGAAACTTTTGTAGTTCTATTTCCTCTGTATAAAGAATATTCAAAATAAATAGCTACTTCTTGTATAATGCTTTCTTCTTCAACTTTGGATGCTGCTATTTCAATGGAAGTGATTAAGTTTTCTTTTCCATCTGTTCGAATTGTTCCAATAGGCAATTGAGAACCTGTAAGAATAACAGGTTTTTTTAACCCTTGTAACATAAAGCTCAAAGCACTTGCAGTAAAGGCCATGGTGTCAGAACCATGAAGGACGACAAATCCGTCAAACTCTTCGTAATTTTCGACTACTTTTTGAGCGATATCTTGCCAAATCTTTGGATTCATGTCAGAAGAATCAATTGGTTCTCCAAGTGATGCCACTTCGAGCTCTGCGTTAATTCGTGAAAGTTCTGGAATTTGATCGCTTAAATGATCAAAATCAAATGCCATTAATGCACCAGTTTCTGGGTCCTCAATCATCCCGATTGTTCCTCCTGTATAAATCAATAATACTTTTGACTGTTGCATAATTTACGCTTTTAATTTGAATACTTCCAAGGCATTTTGAGTTGTGATTCTGCCCACTTCTTCTTCGTCTATTCCATGAATGTCAGATAGTTTCTTTGCAATCATTGGAATGAATGAGCTTTCGTTTCTTTTTCCTCGGAATGGAGTAGGAGCCAAATAGGGCGCATCAGTTTCCAAAACGATATTTTTCAAGTCAATGTTTTGAATTGCTTTATCCACACCGCTATTTTTGAAAGTAACTACTCCACCAATCCCTAATTTAAAACCTCCATAATTAAGAATGCGATTGGCTTGTTCTTCAGTTCCTGTGAAACAGTGGAATACTCCAAAAAGTCTATCATCATTTTCTTGGTCTAGCACTTCAAAAATTTCATCGAATGAATCTCTACAGTGAATCACAATAGGCAATTCTTCTTCTTTCGCCCAGTTTATTTGTGCTCGAAAAGATTCTGTTTGTTCTTTCTGTAATGTTTTGTCCCAATACAAATCAATTCCAATTTCACCAATTCCAATGTGGTATCCCTTTTTATAATGTGTTTTAACCTCTTCGAGTTGAGCTTCCCAATCTTTGGCTACATCACAAGGGTGAATTCCCATCATTGAATAGCAAGTTCCAGGGTAATCCTCAACCAATTGTTCCATTTTTTTGATGGATGAAATATCAATGTTTGGTAGAAATAATTTAGTAACACCACTTTCGATAGCCCGTTTAATCATTTCATCTCTGTCCTCATCAAATTGGTCAGCGTAAAGGTGTGCGTGAGTATCTATATATGTCATTATTTCTTATTTCTGTATCGTTTGTAAATTTTTATTGCAATCATTAAAGCAACGGCAACCGCGAAAAATCCAACTGTTCCGTAAATCCAGTTCAAGCTATTCTTCATAATGACCAAAAAGACAATGGCAACTAAAGAAAGAGTCGCTACTTCATTCCACAAACGTAGTTTGTTGGAGTTCCAAGTGAAGATATCTTTATCTAATTTTCGCATTATTTTCTGGCAAACGAAGTGATAAACGAGCAATAAAGCAACAAAAGTGAGCTTAAGATGCATCCAGTCCATTTTTAAAAGCATAGGATTTAGGACCAACATAGTTATTCCAAAAGCAACAGTAAGAATCATTGCTGGAGTGGTAATAATCCACCACAATTTCTTTTCCATCACTTTAAATTGCTTGCTCAAAATTTGCTTTTCTTGATCGCTTTTTTCTTGTGCTTCGGTGTGGTATACAAATAAACGCACAATGTAAAATAGTCCAGCAAACCAGCTGACCATAAAGATAATATGTAAAGCTTTAAATACGGTATAACTCATGATGGACAAAGTTAAAGGTTTCTTTAATATTTGTGTGAAAGTGATGGATGAATTTGATGAACCAAGACATTTGGATGCTGATTAATGTCTTTAAATGTATATTTATAGATTAACGCTCTAACTAGCTTGATTTTCTCGTCTCG
Source organism: Brumimicrobium mesophilum (assembly GCF_003025005.1). Taxonomy (GTDB): domain Bacteria; phylum Bacteroidota; class Bacteroidia; order Flavobacteriales_D; family Crocinitomicaceae; genus Brumimicrobium; species Brumimicrobium mesophilum. Next base: position 230,215 of record NZ_PVSS01000001.1, on the reverse strand, counting down.
TTTTGGATATACCCCTATGTTAATTTCATCCTAAAGTAAATTTGTTTTTCAACTTGTTGGGAATAGAAATTTGAGAAGGATCTTGTCAGTGAATTGCTTAATTACATGCTTGGTGGATTAGATATATTTACGGTTAAATTATTGGATAGATATTTTTTTTAAATTGATTAGATACTATATTTACAATTTATCAGTTTAAAATAAATAGAGAATTTAGAGACGCTATTAAATTCCACTAAAAATATTAATCTTAGCAACAAGATTTATCCTATTGCTATTACTTTATGAAATAAATGCCTAAGAATATTTTAACTATCGCCTCATTTTTTGCTGCTTTTTGGCTTATTTTTTTATTGCTTCAGAATGAGACTATTCACAAGATTACATTTGGAAAAATATCTGATACTTGGGTAGATAGTGTTGACGGCAAGAAATTAGTTAACGCGCCGTTTAAGAAATTAACCAATGAAAATTATGTTCAATGGGATGGAGTTCATTATCACACAATAAAAAATACTGGTTATGATATTGAGAAAGCAAACGGTGATTACATATTTGCATTTTTTCCGCTTTACCCTCTAATTTGGAATATCTCGGGTTTGCCTCCAATTGGAATGATTTTTATAAATTATCTATTGTTTGGTATTGCATTACTAATTCTCTATAAGATCTTTGGAACCAATAAATCCTTACTTAGAAACACTCCTTTATTGATTGCTTTTTCTATTCCAACACTTGTTGTGTTTTTGATTCCTTATACTGAATCTACTTTTTTGCTGGCTGGAGCGATTGGCTTGTACGGTTTAACCAAGAAAAAGTATTGGATATACTTTGTTGGTTTTTTCTTGTGCGCTCTTACAAGACCAACTTATACTTTTTTAATGCTGTCTTTAATTGGTGCGGAGGTATTTTTTCTTCTCGGTCATAAGCAAATACTAAGTACAATAAAAAGCACATTTTTTAAGTTGTTACCTCTTGGATTAGGGACCTTGACAGTTTCCATTGTACATAAAAGTTATAGTGGTGGAGGATTTTTTAAATTTGTTGAAGTTCAAAAATATTGGGACCATGTGCTTTCTATTCCGCACGGTATAAGAGATTGGTCTCATGAAGGATTTGGAATGAGTCTTGGAATTATTTTCATAATTGCGATTCCCTTATTCGCTATATTATTGTTGCTTTTTTATAATCAATTAGTGGGGTCGATTAAAAAGAGTATGGTTAGGATTTTCGATAATACACCAAATAACTATATTCAAGTTTTATCTATTTTTTATATCGTTGGAATATTTTTATTTATTCTTTTGTTTCAAGGTGGAAGTTTAAACGGATTGTCTCGCTATGTACTGTGTACACCGTTTTTCTTCAGTTTGCTATTCTTTTCATTTAATTATATTAGTAAAATAGATGCTTCCTATCGTTTTTTCTTTTTCATAACACTTTCTTTATTTAGTGTTTTTTCTCTCGGTTTGATTGATTATTCAACACAATGGAATTTTTCAGATACTGGAATGTTTTTAACTATTGCTTTATTTTTCTTTTGGCTATTTCAAGATCTATCTCAATCGAAAATTTATAAAGTTGGATTGTATTCAACTGTTTTTGTCAATGTTGTTTGGACAGCCTACTTGTTCAATACATATATTTCTAATGGATGGATTTTCACCTAGAAGATTGATTATAGAAAACCTTTACTTTATCCTAGTTATACTTGATTGGTGATTTGTGCGGAAGCTTAAAGTCATCTTTATTGGCATGATTCCCAAAAGAAATTTAAAATATAACTCATTATTTATCTTTCTTTAAGCCTAAATGTCTCTAGCTTGTATTAATTTTGCAGAAAATAATATCAGATGAAAGCAAAATCTCCAAAAGAATCATTGACAGTTACTACAAAAATTGTTTTACCTAACGATACAAATCCACACGGGAATTTATTTGGAGGTCAACTTTTGGGCTGGATGGATGTTACAAGTGCAATTTCTGCGCAACGTCACAGTAGGAGAGTTGTAGTAACGGCTTCTGTAAATAATGTATCATTTGGATCACCTATTAAAGAATCAGATGTTGTGACCTTAGAAGCAAAAGTTTCTCGTGCTTTTACAAGTTCAATGGAGGTATTCATTGATGTTTTTATTGAGAATCAAGTTTCAGGAGTACGTACAAAAATAAATGAAGCCATCTATACTTTTGTTGCAGTAGATCAGAATGGAGGTCCTATCAGTGTACCTAAAATTCAACCAGAAACAGAAGAGGAAAAAGACCGTTACGAAGGAGCTTTACGAAGAAAACAATTGAGTTTAATTTTAGCAGGGAAAATGAATCCAGAAGAAGCGACTGAGTTGAAAAGGTTGTTCTTGCCTGAAGAAGAGGTATAATGTAACTCGGGCCTCCGATGGCTTCGGTGCCTTCGATAAGCGCAGTCACCGCAAACAGGATACATCGTCAAGGAAAGCTGAACTGCAGCAGCACGGATATCTTATTTCGAAATGATAATTTCGTCTACCAAAAACTGGATATATCCAATTCTTTAGGATTGCTTAATCCTTTCCAATCTTCTAACTTTAACTGAAGTTGAATGGTCTCTTTTGATATGTTTTCGATGCTTAAATTTCCTTTCAGTCCTTTAATGTCAATATTTAAATAAAGTAATTTATTTTCTTTGTTTCCTTCGAAATCAACGTTTTGACTGGTTGATTTTACACTTTTTTCCTCAGTTATTGTATTTAAAGAAGGTAATAATGCAATTTGTAATTTGTCTTTTTCGAAATTAACATTTGGTAATTTATTAAGCAATTCCAATGTTTGTGAAGGTTGTGATGTTGCCCAATACAATCCGATGTTTAGAATACTGTCTACTTTTACAATTCTCTTTTCTACTTGATTGAAATCATCATCAAATTCTGTGGTGATTTGGACAGTTTCTTGAGCGATTTTTCCACCCATTTGAATTGAGGATTGACCTGTCCAAATTTTTAATAATTCCTGAGCAGATACTGGAAGTTTCTTGAATTGAATTAGAATTAAGTCTTTTAGATTTTGATTGAGGTGTTTTTTAGCATGCTCAATATCAACATTGGTAATTGCTCTTATCATTTTTAAACTGGTTGGATAAAGTTGTACCGATTGATTATTCTTCAACTGCAAAGGAGGGTTTTCAGAAACATTCCAATCAATTGTTAGATTAAATTCATTGCCATAAGAATAGGTGAAAGTGGCATAATCTGTTGAATCTAATTTTGGAGTTCCAGTCGTGTTGATTATTCCATCATTTACCTTTTCCAGTTGTTGAGTAAAAAAAACACTCGGCTTTGTTTCTTGCACTGTTAAGGCATTTTCTGCTCCTTTTCCAAAATTAAATTTTACATATTGTTCATGTTTTTCAATGCTCGTTCTTTTATTCTCTGAGATAAAATATCCAATTGAATATTTTAGTGATTTGAGGGAGAGCAAAGTCCTTAATTGATTAAAAGTTGAATTGAAAGCGGTTGAATCTAGGATTTCTGCATAGATTGAGGTGGTTCCTTTATCTTTGAATGAATGGGTGATAAATATATGCTTATTATCCAGGCCTGAGTTATTTAGTTGATTTTTCAGTTTGTTTAAAGCCACTTTGTTGGTTAGGCTTCTTTTAACTTCAGAATTGTATTGGATAATATCGTCAAGTACTTCATCTAAATCTGCGTGGTAAGCAATGTCAGCTTCAGAAACCTGGTTTATAAGATGAAATTTTTCTTTTGTTGGCTGACTTCTAAGGAACAATATTAAAGTCACCACTCCAAAAAGAAGAATAAGAATCGCAATGGTGACTTTAAGTTTTTTGTTCATTTAAACCTTGTTATTTGTTGAATAAATAAACGGCATTCATCAATTCAAACAAGAAATAACCACCATTCTCATAGTTGTCATTCGTGTTCACTTTCATTTTGTAATGGGCTTGGTTTTTAGAAATTCCAGCCATTTCAATATCGACTGTTCCAGTTTTATCACTAAACAATTTCATGAAATTTTCAGTGTTATTGATAAATCCTAAATCAATTAAATCTTTAGAAACTTGATTGAAATCCATGTGGGCGTAAAACATTTTCGCTTTTTTGACTTTCTTGTTAATCTTTCGATCAAATGCTTTTCCTGAGAATCCATTTAAGTGATCTTTTACAACTGATTCATCATTTGTTAAAATAATTACATCGTCAATAACAGCCAAGTGATATGCAATTCCTAATTCCCAAGGACCTTCAAGAATTGTATAATATTTATCTTTTTTGATAACCATGTCTTCTTCCAATTTCATTATTGCTTTCATGTATTTCTCTATCAAATAAGCACGTTCATTTGAAAGGGCCAAAGTAATCATTGGAATTTTTTCCATGTATGTGGTGTCCATTTCAGTGTACTCAAAAGTTTCTTCGTCGTATTCATAAGAAACACGAGTCATTTCAACTTCTTTAAAGCCAGCATAAGAAGCTAAGACTTTTGGAGGATAAACTGATGATACTGCTTCTACATCCACAAATTCATCGATTGTAGACCAAACCGCAGAGGCCATAAGCATGTACGGATCTTCTGATTCATCTAGTTTTGGCATATAGATTTCCTTAAACTTTGTGTAAGCACCAAATGCATTTACATTGTATAAAGCTATTCCTTGGGCATAATCTGGAATATATTTTAATAATTTCTTGTCAATTTTTTGAGATGAAGCTTCTTTCATTACCTCTGCTAGATCATCGGAAACTTGAATTTTCCAATCCATATTTATTCCATCAGAAGTAAAGTTAAAAAAGGCGAATTGTCTTAAGTTTTCCAATTCATATTCCAAGTAGTTTTGTAAAGGGTAATACATTAAATCGTTCATCATGCTGTTATTCATCAATGGATTCAAATATATTTTTGCATCGGCCGCTTCATTACTTACTTTTTTATAAAGGTCATCTTTCGCATAAAGGTTTTGTCCAGGTTGCTTAATGAAATTCGAATGATAAGTGACTACCCTTTCTTTTTCAAGAACAGTCAATGAATCCATAATACGTCTGAATTTATTTTCCAATTCACGTTCCTTAATTTCTTCACTAGAGATGATTTCCTCCTCGGCATAATACTCTTCTGCTTCATCATCATAAACTTCTACTTCGATGGTTTCTTCACCTTCATCGATAGTTATCTCTTCGTAGTCTTCATATTCTTCTACAGCGTCGGCAGCTTCTTCAACATCATAAATATCGTCTTCGATGTAATCATAGTTGCTAAACCAATAATAGTTATCTGGAAGTTCCCAGTCGTTATCTTCAAAAAAGATTCTTGTTTTTTCACGGAAATAACTCATTTTCCAATCAATCACATTGATGATGCAAGTTTGATTTGTTACAGAAATTACTTTTCCTTGATGTTCAATTGAACCTTTCTCTGCTAGCATACGCTGCTCTTCAAGAGATAAAAGCGTTAGAAATTTTTGTTTGTCTTTTAATGGAATAATAGCTGAAACTGATGAATACGCATCCTTTTCAAGGTTGAATACGATTAATTTAGATGAAAAATCGATTCCCAAATCTGACAGGTTATTGATGGAGCTTGATTTATTTTCGAATTCCTTCATTAAAAACCTTACAAATTCTAATTTGTTGATTTCTTCTAATGGCACTGATTTAACCACCTTTCCTAAATCTACTTCCATAACGAAGTAGGCTGAGTCGGAAATCATCTGGTTAACTTGACTTTTTACGGAAAAAGTGCTGGCAATTATCAGAAGTAAAGTGAAAAATTTATTCATTGTGAAATTTTATTTATTCGACAAAATTAAGTAAAAAAAGAGTCAGAATAAGATTAATATTTTAGTCTTTATTGCTTTATTGTAATAATATAATCTAACTTTTCTGGAGCATTAACTAACACAAGTGGAGAAAGTTGAAGCATAGTAGCTTTTTTGCTCTTAGCAATCCTTACGATGTCTGAGTTTACATTTTCTATCTCTTTGTCAAATCGTTGAATAAAAACACATTTTCCTTCATTTAACTTAGAGAAATCTTCACTTTCTCGGGCTTGTTTTTGCCAATTTTCTGGAATTAGACTTCCAATTTTTCTCTCGTAAACATTTTTAGAGAAATTCAAGACAATATCATTAACTTCTGAAGGTGAAGGTTTTTTTGTGATGTCTTCCGACATTGAAATAAGTCCTTTTTTGAGATCGGTTAAAGATTCAAAATCAAGACTTAAATTGACAATCCAAGTTTCTGTATTTAAAGTTCCTGTAACATTGGAAATACCTTCCTTTTTTTCGAGTTGGGATAAATATGTTTGAAGATTGTGTTTAAGTTCTGATCGGGATGGCACCTTAGAGCCCTTAATGCTATCCATCGCCATCATAGAATTTACTTTTGTGGTGCTGGCACTAAGGTTAACAGTCAGTTTATAAGTTCCTGTTCCATCACTATTTAAAGTGGTGTCTTCGATAAGCTCAAAGCATCCGGACAACCCAAAAAGTAAACCAGTTGTCAATGCTAAAGTAATAAGTGCTCTTTTCATTTGAATTTTGATTTATGGCAATACAAAAAGTAAGCCTTTTAAAAACGGATAGTATGGAATTAACCTTTTCCCCTAAAAAAAGTCCATTACTCTCGATTACTTCAAAAATAACCTTTTCCAAAGTATATAAGTAGATTAATTATTTTTATGATGAAAGCGAATATTATTTGTTTCCAGCTTTCAAAAAAACTTTTCTAATCAATCGTTATCAGTAATCTTATAATCTATTCAATTTTTCGTTTAGAGGATTTTCAAAAATATTTATTTTTTGCTCAATTGAATTCTGTTTTTATTCGGAAATCTACATATTGAACTAATTATTAGTAGTGTATCTTTGTTTTATTTCTGCTATTATTGGAAAGCTATTCTGTGTTGTAATAAGGTGTTTTTAGACGAATAGGCGTTATTCTTCGACCAATTAGATATAGCAAGTTATGAATATATTTGACTTCTAAGTAAATCTAATTAGTGATTAGTTTCTGATCTTTTTTGGCTTTTATTGTAAAGCTAAGCGCTGAAAATAAATCAGTTAAATCATTTTATTTCTAATTTTTTGAGTTAAATTTGTATAAGTAGTAGTAGGTTAGGTTGATTAGTGTGATAGGAGTTCAAAACGCCAGTTTTGAGCTCCTATTCTTTTTAAGAAGAATTGAATTGTCTATTTTTGCGTATAACTTTTAATAATTCAATAACTCAAGTGTCAATTCATAACTCTTTAATAAATTCCATTTTTGAAATTAATTCGGATAAAGATTTTAATGAAGTTGCTTTAAAAGTATATCATTACCAATATAAACACGTTTCTATTTATCGAAATTTTTGTGATGCTTTAGGGAGAAAAACACCAACTCATTTTAAAGAAATTCCATTTTTGCCTATTTCATTTTTTAAGACCCACAAAATTCTTTCAGATGAAATAGACAGCGCAAGTTTACAGGTTTTCAAAAGTTCTGGAACTACACAAAGTATAAGAAGTCAACATTACTTGGCTGATCCCAAAATTTATGTTGATTCATTTCTAAATACTTTCACTAAGCAAATCGTAAATCCAAAGGATGCTATCATCATGGCATTATTGCCAAATTATGTAGAGCAAGGAGAATCTTCTTTAGTTTATATGGTTGATTATTTGGTGAAGGAATCAAATCATTACTTGTCTGGTTTTTATTTGAATGATTTGGACTTGCTAATAAATGCAATTGAAAATGCTAGAAAGGAAGACAAGAAGATCATTTTATTTGGAGTGTCTTATGCTTTGTTGGATTTAGCTGAGAAAAAAATAGATTTATCAGGTGTCATTATTTTGGAAACGGGTGGTATGAAAGGCCGTAGGAAAGAAATGATCAAGGAAGAATTGCATGAAATATTGTGTGAAGGATTAAAAGTACAGCACATATATTCTGAATATGGAATGACAGAACTTTTATCACAAGCTTATACTAACGGAACAGAGTATTTTACTGCTCCAAAGTGGATGAAAGTTTTGATTCGTGATGTTGATGACCCACTGAATATTCGAAATGAAGGAAAAACAGGTGGTGTAAATGTAATTGATTTGGCGAATTACTACAGCTGTTCTTTTATAGGTACAGATGATTTGGGTATCCAAGAAGGAAATCGTTTTAAAATTCTTGGTCGTTTTGATCAAAGTGATATACGTGGATGTAATTTATTGGTAAATTAACGTTTCGGAACGTTTTTTGTTACTATTTTCGTAATATCAAATGAATAAAAAAATCAAGTAGAATGAAAATTATATTAGCCCTTTTAACTGTTGTTATTTTAGGAAGTTGTGCAACGAAAGTACCTTACACTACAAAAATTCGCTCTGAATTTGAATTGACTCCAGAGAAATTAAAGAAGGTTCAGTTTTATACCTCTGAGATTATTATTCTTGAAAGAAGCGATGAACAATCAAAAGTTGCGACTACTGGTCAATCTGGAGAGTTAGTTACATCTGAACGTTCAACATCAGAAAGAATCGTTATTCCAGCAAATCGCCCTTGTGTTTTCGAAGAAATGGAAGAAGATGGAACAGTACAAATTAGATTTGAAATGGGTGATGGTCGAGTTTTAAGGTTCGCAGAACGTCAAAATATTTCTAATGGAAGATTTTACCTTGTAGCACAATGGGCTAACGGTAAAGGGGAGTTGGATTACGGTGGATCTGTTTATTATGCAGTTCGTCAAAGTGCTTCTGCATACCTTATGGTGAAATTGAAAAATTGGAAGAAAAACCAACGTAAAGACAGAGTTGTTAAAGGAATGAAGATATAAGTAATTTTGAATATTGAATTCAAGAATTCAAGAGATTTTATAGAGAAAGGGACAGTTTTGTCCCTTTTTTTTATGCTAACAATTCTGCACTTTAATTCTTTTTTTATATTTACTACTTGTAAATTCATTCGATAAAAAATAGAAGAACATGAAACATATACTTTTAGCCTTAGGCCTTTTTGGAATAGGGTTTTTAATGAGCTGCGAAAATGAATCTAAAATGGATTCTAATGAGCCAGTTGAGCAAGAAATAACAAACGAAGATGATAATCAATTTACTGACGAACATTCTCATGGACATAGTGATATCTACTTAAATAATGGAGAGAAATGGGAGGTTAATGAAGAAATGAAGCCTTACGTTATGAAGGGGGAGCAACTTGTTAATGAATATATCAATTCGGGGAATAGTGATTACATTGATTTAGCAGAGAAAGTTTCTATTCAAAATAAACAACTTATTTCTAGTTGTACAATGAATGGAGAAAGTCATAATGAATTGCACAAGTGGTTGCACCCACACTTAGAGTTAACAAAAGAACTTACCATAACTAATACAGATGATCAAGCTAATTATCTCGTGGGTTTATTGCAGGAGTCTTATGGTGAATATCACAAGTTTTTTAAATAGTTTTTGCAATATTATCTAACTAAAATTGAATAGTGATTTCTGAATTGGAATCACTATTTTTTTGCGTTACTTTCTACTTGTTTTAAAATTTCTCCTTTGATGGAGGTTTTTTATGCCAAGAAATTAATTCCTTGGCGTAAAACAATTGAATATTGAAATTTTCACTTCAGAAAAATCGATTAAATATCTGTTGGAAATTCGTTTTCTCAAAGAAATTAAAATTTCAATTAAAAGTAATTTTTAGTTAGTTCTCCAAGTTCCTCCAGCAGCTTTACACTCCTTTTCAAAATCTTCAGCTTCCGATTTATCTTTTGTTGAAAAGTCAGTTGATCCTGAAGCAATACCACCATTTCCAGAGTAAGTACAAGTGTAATCTTTTTTACACGAAGTTAAACCCAAACAACCAACAAGCACTGCACCAAATAGTAACTTTTTCATAATTTTGAATTTATTATTAGAGCGCAATATTAGAAAAAAGGATCTTATGAAATAACTTAGTATTTAGTTAATAAATCACAAAGTCAATTAATAATTAGTAGGTTATAGAGTTGATCTACTTCATTCTTATAAAGTAAAAGTTGCTATTTGAGAATATCAACTATGCAACAATACGTACCTAACTTTAATATGGACTTAAATTTTCCAAAATCCGCTAACCTCAAATTCGTAATTCCCCTATTCGTAATTAATCCTTTTTTATCGCTTTTTGAATCCCTCCTAAATTTGCATTGAAATCCATCAATTGAGATATGATTTGACCCATTTCATTGGTGTCGGATAATCCTTTCAACTTGTTGTTTTTTAAGAAAGTTTCTTTTATTGATTCCCAACGTTGAGCTTCTACTTCTGTCAATGTTTGACTCAATTCTTTAAATTTCAATAAATTTGCTTCTGCTTGTCCAGTTAATGTTTGTGATTCACTTTCATAATGCGTGTTGAGCAAAGTTTGTAGTTCATCATTGTTCATAATAGAAACGATTTTCTCCACAAGCTTGTTCATGTCTCGGTAAGATCCCTGGAGTTTAAATGCTGGCTCTGTTCTGTAGGAATCTTCCATTGCAGCACTCTTGATGTAGGTTTCGTTTACTTTTAAAACCGTATCTCGAACTTTAATTACTTTTTCGAGCACAGAAACGTAATCTTGCAAGTCTTGTTGACTATGTGTAGCTTCAAGTTCGGCTTGTTGACCTGTTTGCACTTGTCTAATTAAAGCATACAAATCTTCCATCGATTTATTTCTTAATTGACTTAATGTAGAATTCGCCGTTAAGGAATTCTCGATTAAACTGAGTTCGAAGAAGTCTTTTGTGTCACCGATAATATCACCGAGATTATAAATGTCAGCTCTATTCGCTAACATATCTGGGATTCTAAAACGTTCACCACTTTCGGTATACGGATTTCCAGCCATGATCACACTGAATTTTTTACTTCTTAAATCATACGTTTTAGGTTTTCCATTGTAAACACCTTCAATACGTCTTGTTCCATCAGAAAGTGAAATAAATTTCTGTAAGAATTCTGGATTACAATGTTGAATATCGTCCAGATAAAGCATCACATTATTCCCCATTTCGAAAGCAAGATTCAACTTTTTTAATTCTTCTCTACTAGCACTGTTAGTTGCAGCTTCTGGGTCAACAGATGTTACTTCGTGTCCAATGGCAGGTCCATTTATTTTCATAAAAACCAATCCTAACCTGTTACAGATGTATTCCATAAGCGTGGTTTTACCATAACCAGGTGGAGAAATCAGTAGGAGTAGACCCATTCTGTCCACACGCTTATTTTCACCAACTGTTCCCATTTGTTTGGCGAGATTACTTCCGAAAAGAGGTAAATAAACTTCGTCAATCAATTTATTTCGCACGAATGAAGACAAAACAACAGGCATAAATTCACTGAGTTTAAGTTGCTCTTTGAGTTCTTCAAGTACTTGATGACGTGTTTCTCTAAACGCATGATAAGCTGGGACTTCTATTTCCGAAAATGCTTCTAATTTTTGGATGAAATTATGGTAATCAAAAATGTATTTTTCATCTTCTAAAACCTTGTGATTTCCTTTGAACCCTATGATTGTTTCTTTAGCAGATAGATGTGTTTCTGGCTGGGAAAAAGATTCTGAGAATAGAGATAAACAGACAGCTTCTTCTAAAAACACGGTGTTATTCTCTGTTTTTGATTGAGAAAAAGCCATAAACCATTGCTTTGCGGTTTGAATTTTCTCTTTTAAATTGTCAGTTTCTTCTAACGTAAGTTGATAACGTTTGTCTTGTTTTTTTTCTTTTAAAGATTGTTGAAATTCTTCATTTAGGTCAAAAGCCTCAATCGAAATAGCAAATATGTCATCAGATTGTAACTCTTTTACTAAATATTGTGCGATTTGCTTTTTTTCAGCTATTTCAAAAAGTTTAGAGTTCTCAGCAAATTGTGAAATTTCCTCTTGTAATTCTAGTTCAACGAAACTTTCATTTTGAGCATTAGGAAAAGTTTTGAAAACTTCACCTGTTGTCTTGATTAATCTCAACAAACGCACTTGTTTTTCTTTCGCTAAAGCATGCCAAAAATATTGGGCATGTGCTCTTGTTTTAGAAGTGAAAGTTAATAGGCCAAGGCTTTTATGTTTTTCTACTAAAATGTTTAAAATCAGTAAAGCATCTTCGTCATGCACTCCTTTAGTGTATCCTTCAGAGTAGTTTATACTACTTTCTGCTTTCACTTTTTCTTCCCACATTTCTGGTGTTAGCTCGCCCAATTTGTTTTCCTTTTTGAAAACTTTGTAAGCTAAATATTCACTTCTGTAAACCTCTTTATTTTCAGAAGCGTAATCTTGCGACCAGAATCTCCTTCCACTTTCCAATAGCGGATTCGTCAAGGGTTGATAAAAATCTGTTCCGGTTAAATGATAAAATAATTCTTCGTTTTTAAGAACGAGCGTTATGTCAAGTTTCTGTTGGTTAACACCAAACCTATGCTGACCAAATTTGATTACTGAATTCCCATCCTCATATAAATCTTTACGGTCTTTAAGCTGTCTAAAGGAATCTTCTTTCGCAACTTTTAAAGCTGTTTCCAGAGATTCTGCTTTTCCTTGATCTTCTAGCGCTAGAAGCTCGTTTATGTTGTCTCTAACTTTATTGACCATCAAATCAGAAGCGAAATGTGCATTTATTTCTTGCTCTGATTCTAGATTTTTAAGCTTGTTTACAATCCCATTAATGATGCGTTCAGAAGTTGTTTTTATAGCAACTGTTCGGCGATTTTTCTTTTCAATTAGCTCACTTTTCCTAGTGTCGAAAGATGCAAAAATCTCTTCTCTTTTTTCAGCAATTTCTAATGCGAAATGATCGTAATCTATAAATTTGGCTTCTAAATCTTCAAGTTGTACTGCTACTTTGTTTTGATATTCGTCACACTTTTCTGGAGTGTCGGCCATATCGAAGTAATTAAAAACACTCTGTTCAATTAACTTTATTTGCGTTGCGAATGCTGCTTTTGCTTCTGCACCACCTAAGTTTTGCTTCTTGTTTTTTGCTGCAGCTTTTAATTGATTGAGTCGAGAATAAATTAAAGAAATAGCGTCAATTATTTTAATCGTATGTGTGGTATCTTCAATTTCTAGATTACTAACGATTTCAATAAGCATTTCGAGTTCGATACCTATATTGGAAATTTCAGTTTCTAACGCTTTAATTTCAAATACTTTTTTACTTTCTACTAAGGCTTTTTCTTTATCAATTAGCTTGTCGTCATATGGCTTTAAAGCTTTCTCGTCCAATAAGAATTCTACACATCGTTTGGAGATTTTATCTTGATATTCTTCAACTTCCTCTTCAATTTTGTTTAAGATTTCTTCATCGATATATCGAACATCTCTTAACGTGATTACCTCACCTCGGATTTGTCTTAAAGAAGTTAATAGTTTAACGAATTCATCTATATTTTTGAAGGAAGTGCTTTTAATTTTGCTAAAAACCTCATTGGCAACAGTCGCTATTTTATGGCTTTCTTCTTTCGCATTTTTCCTTAATTCAACAACTCTTTCAAATTCATCTATTGCGGAATGAGCAGTTTTTCTAATTTCTTTAATGGGTTCGTCGAGGCGCATTGTCTCTTCCTCATTTAACCAATAATAAGCATCTAGAATGTCTTTTGCGTTCTTGGCAATATCAACATATAAATCAGCGTAATTATCGCCTTTATTGAGCAGATTGATAATTCCATGGGCTTCAGCCATGGCTTTAACGATGTCTTTATTTCCAATTTTGTAAATCAGTGACTCCGTGTGCTCTGCAGGAGCAATTGCTTCTTTTGTAAACGGTGTTTGCCATATCTGAATAATATGGTGCTTGGTTTGCTCATTCTCATTTCTAAAATAGCAGAGCTGACCTTCTTTAAAAATGGTGTAACCATTACAAACAATTGGGGTTTTTACCTTTTGAGAAATGACATTGTAATGCATTAGGTTGTATAAACCAAGTATGTTAGAATAGAAAACATACAAATAGTCTTCCCCATTTGGTGAAGCCACTTTTTTAACGAATTCGATTCCTTCGATGGAATTATCAAATAGGTGATATTCGCCAGTTTGAAGATAATAACCAGTTGGGAAAATTAATCCTTGATTGTCTGGTAAGAACACAGCGGTCCGTTGTATGCTGTCGATACGCTGAACTTCACGCATTTTATGGTTGTACAAGAAGTATCGAGGTTCTTCTTGAAATGGAGTTATTTCTATTGGGATCAAGTTGCCAAATTCTGAAAATCTTACCTTTCCATCATCCAAGGTTTGGTCACGGTATTCTACACTTTCTGAGTAGATTCCATCTCCATCTGCGGTATTGTCTTCAATTTTTATGGTCAAATCTCCACCAACACTTTCCACAAAAACTTTATCTAAAACTGAAACGTGAGGATGTTCACCATAGCGGTGCATGTCTCTGTCAATTTCTTGCCATTGAAACTCATGTTGAGGTGGTAAATTGTATTCATGCTCACTTCTGGCGTCAATATAGGTGAGTTGATTGTCTTTAATTAGCCATTTGAAAGTTTTTATGTCATCAGGGTTTTCACTTATTTGGAAAACCATAAATAGGAAATTCTCTATGTGTCCAAAGCGTGTAAAAAAAGTATTTCTATAATATTTGTAAAGGTTTACGAAGTCAGTTTCAAACTGCTCATCGCTAATAAAATCATAAGAAGCTGGTTCAAAGTTGTTGTCTTTAAATTCATAAATGCTAAAAACATCAGACAATTTAATTTCCGAACGTAAACCAAAATTTACATTATAACCGAAAATACATGTGTTGTCAAAGGAGATTATATCTCGAGGAATACAATTGTTTTCGGTTAGAATTCGATTGTTGTCAATCAATTTTGTTTCCAACGCACCAAAGACATCTTTTCGAGATTCATTCAATTTCGAAATTCGAACTTGAAGCTCATTGGAATGTGTTTTTAACCTCCCACGAATAATTTCGTAAGTGTCTTTATTTAACTGATCTGAATTTTTGTTTTCTGCCATTTATTGGAAATGTTTTCTTGACTGATTAGCTTAAACTAAATGAAACAAAGGAATTATAGCGTATTATGAAAAATGTTATTTCTTGAATTCTTTATTTTCTCAGAATTAATTTGTGGAATACCTAATAAAGTGCTTTACTAGAATATTCCACAAATCTTAAGGTTTTATTTTAAAGAATTAGTTCAATTTCTTGTCGCCAATTCCCATACCTTTTGCCATGTTCATTAAATTGGTCAACATGTTATTGTCTTCTTCATTGTCTGCTTTATTGTTCATTTTCAACAATAAATTAGCTATGCTCAAGTTTTTGATGTCTTCTGAACCAATTCCATAACGGTCTGCCATGTTTTTGATCTTGTCGATTAAATTACCTTGAACATCATCATTTGATAAAATTGCGTCTTTCACTTCTGTGATGTTCTCACTGTGATTTACTAATCTATCTATTCCTTTAGAACGTGTGATTTGGCCGATAATTTGATCAAAGAACATTGTTTCTCCACCTACGATATCAATGTTGGCAGCTTTAAGTGCTTCCGCGATAACGGAAGCTTGAGCATCCGCAATATCCTTCTGAATATTTATTCCAGCAAGATCAATTTGTAATTCTTTATCTAATCTCAGCTTGAATTCCTCGTGGTCTTTTCCAACACCATCCAGTTTCTTCATTGCTTCGGCCTTCTCTTCGATTCCGCGAGCTTCAGCCATAGCTTTTTCTTTCATTACTTCTGCTTCTGCCAATCCATCTTTGCGTTTTGCATCTGCTTTAACTTCAATTCCTTTGGCTTCAGCAATTGCTTGTTTTTCTGTTATTAAAGCATCTACAATTCCTTGTCTTTCGTTGGCATCTGCTTTTGCGTGCATTACTTGTGCTTCAGAAATACCTAAAATAGCTTCTTCTTTTGCTTTGGCGTCTGCAATTATTTTACGCGCTTCGGCTTCCTTAGAACTTGCTTCTTTCTTAGCTAGAGCTTCAATATTAATTTCTTCCGCCTTTTGCTTCATGGCTTCTTTCTTACCTTCAGCTTCTTTTATCGTTTTGATTAGAAGATCTTGCGCTTGAGACTCCGCTCTAGTAATAGCAACTTGTTTCTCTCTGTCTGCAGTTTTGAAAGCTTGAATATCTTTCATGTTTTCTTGCTCTTCAACAACTCCTTTTTCTAAAGTTACGCGATCACGAATAACATCTTGAATGTTTTTCTTTTCTACCTCAACAACCTTTTCTTTTTCAATTTGTGCAAGTGTTACAATACGCTCTCTCTCGGTTTGTTCTAAAGCACGGTCTTTTTCGACACGTTCGGTCTCTACAGCTTCAGTTCTTTCTTTGTTCTTAAGCGCAACGATTATCTGACGTTGCATGTTTTCTTCTGCAACTTTTACTTTTTCTTCTGTTAAAATGCGCGCATTTTCAGATTTTAAGCGTTCTTCTTCTCTAACTTTTGATACTTGTGCTTCTTCACGAGATTTAATGTTAGCAATTTCTCTTTTTTGAGATTCTTCCTTTTCAGCTAATTGCCTATCTAATTCTAAGATAGCTTCTCTTGCTTCAACATCTTGCTTGCGAATTACCTTCTCTTCATCGCGTTTAATAAGATTGGCTTTCTTGTTTTGTTCAGCTGTTAATTCAGTAATTTTCTTAATCCCTTCCGCATCAAGAATGTTGTTTGATTTTAAGAAACCTACTGGTGTTTGTTCTAAATAATCTATCGCACAATCTTCTAGTGTGTAGCCATTTAAGTCTGTTCCGATGATGTTCACGATTTCATCTCTGAATTCTCTTCGAGCTTCGTATAGTTCTATAAATTCAAACTTCTTACCTACAGATTTTAAGGCTTCAGAAAATTTCGCTTCAAAAAGTTCTTCTAAGGTTTGAATTCTAGATGCTCTCTCACAGCCAATAGTTTGAGCAACTTTCTTTATAGCGTTTATATCGTTGTTCACCCTTACGAAAAATGCAACTTTGATATCTGCACGCATATTGTCTTTACAAATCAGACCTTCAGTTTCCATTCTTTCAATTTCGATTTTCTTAACCGAAATATCCATGATTTCAATTTTGTGGAATACTGGAATTACGTACATTCCTTTGTCTGTCGCAATTTTAGTTCCTCCAAGTCCCGTTCTAACTAAGGCTTGACCTTGAGGGATTTTTTTGTAGAACATGGCAATAATAGCCATGTACACCAGGGCAAGGAAGACAACCGCCCCGACTATAAAAAGTGATAATTGTAATAGATCCATAATTTTTAGTGATGTGTTTAATAATTGTTTTTATATGATTGAACGTAATAATAGCTTTTTGTTGGTGAATTTCTGATAATTAGAAAATTCTCATTGTAAGCAATGGGTTCTCCATTTTCTGATTTAATATAGATAGAATAAGGATTTCCATCAATAATGACCTCTGCATTTCCCATTTTATCGGCTGAAATACTCGATAAACTAGTTCCTTCTCTTCCTATGAAATCAACTGGAGCATCTCCGTCTTTGTTGAATTTGCTGAAAAATGATTTGAAAGGACTTGTAAAAATCTTTGTGATAAAAAGAGCTGGTATAAAACTCAGAACCATTATCACAAATCCTAAATTGGTCTCGTAGAGATTAAAGAATGAAGTTGAAACAACAGAAATAATCCACCAGATGAAAATGAATGAAGTTAATGTGAACATAAACGGCAATCCCACAAAGTTGAAGTAGATTAGGAAGATTTGCCACCATTTTAGAGGCTGTCTTCTTTTGTTAACTACATCTTCTTTGTTGACTTCGATATTAGCGATGTCTTCAATGGATGTTGCATCTAAGCCAGAACTAATATCAATATCTGCGTCAATATCTACATCTACATCAAAATCTATTTCGAAATCTAATCCTCCAATAATAGAAATTAACCAATATGCAACCAGCACCAAAACAAGTAAAGTAAGTGCAAAATTGACAGGTGAAAATAAAATTTCTATCATTTAATTTTAGGAGTTATTCGCGATTTTTTTCTTCAATGCTTCTAATTCACTTTCCGCTTTGGATGAAGTTAGGTCTGCTGCTTTATCAATTTCATCTTCTACTGAAGTTGAGTTATTAGCAATGTCGCCGTAGGCTTCAGCTTTTGCCTCTTCTTCCTCTACTTTTTGCTGCATTCTTTTGAGCATTTCTACCGTTCCGTTACTGTCCATTCCTGCCATTTGCTTATTCAAGCTGGATTGAGCCTTGCTTACTTTGACACGCGATTTTAATGTACGAAGTTCACTTTCCCATTTAGAGATATTGCTTTTTAATTTGGCAATATTAGTTTCAATTTCTACAACGGCTTTACTTGTGCGCTCATGTTCTTCATTAGCGTTTTGAGCCATTTTTTCCAATTCGCCTTTCTTAATCAAAGCTTGTTGTGCTAAATTGTCTTTTGCAGCATCATCTAAATCCTTGTTTTTGAGAATTGCAATTGCTTTTTCTTCAAAAATTGTAGCCTGGTTTAAATGTTTCTTTTCGTCATTTCTTGACATGATGCTAGAAGCCTTTACTTGTGCTAAAGCCTCAAGACTTTTTGTCAAGTCATTTTTAAGATCTCTGATTCCTTGCTCAGTTAATTTAATTGGATCTTCCATGTTGTCGACAACAGAGTTTGCCTCTGCTTCTCCTATTCTAAATAATCTTTTAAAAATATTCATTGTTTTTCGTTTTAATATTTTGAGAATTTTATTATCTCATTTGCATATTCACTCATTAATAAACTGAGTGAATTAAGTGATGCTTCGAGTTCTTCAATGTCTAAAGTTTCAATTTGAAGAGTGTCTCTAAAAATTACTTTCTTTCCAGAATCATCAAGTACAAAAGCGCCGTGAATAATTTCTCTGTTTTTTATAAGTAGACTTTGAAAAATTTCAGCTGAAGGTTGGTCTATTTTAAATATGTATTGTTCTAAGATTAAAACAGGTGGAGTAATTCCTAAAACTAGGTTCTTTACACCATATTCTTCCTTTTCAATTATTAAAATACCTTCGTCTTCTTTTTCGTGTGTAATGGTGTAGTCTAACTCCACCAAATATTGTTTGATAGTTTCTGTGTAATTCATAGGCTAAATTTAAAAAATATATCCTTGATGCTGGTCAAAATATAAATAATTATTAATGTCATGTGTTTGTTTTTTTATTAGTTTAGCTAAAATTAATAGTACAAATATATATAATCTTTATTAATCTGCAAATTTTATTAGCATAATGTCATTTTTTGGAACAAATATAAAGAAGATTAGAAAGTTGAAGTCTCTCTCTCAGATGAACTTTGCAGACTTGTTTGATTTGAAAAGAGGGACTTTAGGAGCTTATGAAGAAGGAAGGAGTGAGCCTAAGATAGAAACAATTATAAATGTTGCTAATTATTTTAGCATACCGATTGACGACTTGCTAAAGCGAGAATTGACTATAAATGAATTATTGAAATTCAATACTGAACTTACAACCAACGAAAGTCAATTAAGAAAGGCCTTCCCACGTATTCCGCTTCTAACGAAAGTAAATCAGGAGGAATACATTATTCATCATCAGAAAGAAAGTTTTTTAAATAATATGCCTTTTATAAAATGGCCAATTGATGTTGGAGATAAAACATATCTATTTTATGAGGTTTTTGATTTGGAAATGAGCGATAGTCAAGGAGGATTGTACCCTAAAGATATTGTGTTGTTGGAAAAAATCAGTTTTGAAAATATTGATCAAAGTCTACCAGTTCTCGTTGTGTATGACGACATTAAATTATGTCGAATAGTAAAGAAAGAGGAGAAGGTTGAGTTAATTGCCGATCATCCTGCAATTGAAACCATTGAAATTTCAATTTCTGATATCAAGGAATCCTGGGTATTGGTGGGTCTTTTTCAAAAATATAGAAAAATGGAAAATCAGTCGGATTTGCAGACACAGATTAATCAATTGACCAAGAAAGTGGAAGACTTAGAGAGTTAGATTTTCCAAAAGAATCTAAATCCTAAATTACGGATTGGCAATTATGAATGGCTGTAACTTTTAGGGAAGCTAATTGTAAATTTGAAAATTGCTTAAGTGATACTCAATTCGATATTTTAGTGCATTCAATTCATAATTCCGTAATTCGTAATTTGTAATTGACTTTTAAATCTTATTTTTGCAAAAACATTTTTGGGATGCAGATTTTAGATGGTAAAGAGACTTCAAAAGCAATTCGTCAAGAATTAGCAGAAGCAGTTCAAGCGAGAAAAGAAAAAGGTCAAAAAACTCCACATTTAGCAGCTGTTTTAGTTGGAAATGATGGTGGTTCACTAACTTACGTAGGAGCGAAAGTTCGCGCTTGTAAAGAAATCGGCTTTGAAAGTTCACTTTTTCATCTTGAAGATTCCATTTCAGAAGAAGCATTGTTGGCAAAGGTTCATGAATTGAATAACGATGATGAAATTGACGGATTTATCGTTCAATTACCGCTTCCAAAGCACATCGACGAAAAGAAAATTACTTTAGCAATTGATCCTAAAAAAGATGTGGATGGTTTTCATCCAACGAATTTAGGAAATATGGTTTTGAATCTTCCTGGATTCTTGCCAGCTACTCCGGCGGGAATGTTGGAGCTTTTCAAAAGATACAACATTGAAACTTCTGGAAAACATTGTGTAGTTATTGGACGTTCACACATTGTTGGTTCACCAATGAGTATTCTAATGGGAAGAAGTGCTTATCCTGGAAATTCAACTGTTACTTTAACACATTCAAGAACCACAAACTTGAAAGAATTAACACTTCAAGCAGATATTATTATTTCAGCAATTGGAAAACCAAATTTCCTTACTGCAGATATGGTAAAAGATGGAGTTGTTGTTATGGATGTGGGGATTACACGTCTTGAAGATACATCCAAGAAAAACGGTTATCGTTTAGTTGGTGATGTTGACTTCGAGAGTGTATCCAAAAAAGCATCGTTCATCACACCAGTACCTGGTGGAGTAGGACCAATGACAATTGTTTCTTTGATGATGAATACTTTGAAGGCTATGGAGTTAAATCATAAATGATTTACAGTATTGAGTAGGCGTTTTTGAATTTTGAGGCGATTTCGAAAGGGAATGTCCCTTACTTCACTTGTTCTAGATATTTAATAGAACACGATTGTAGAATTCTACCATTAATAATTGTAAAGTTTATTCCAAAATAAAAATACTTCTTTGTTCTCTTCTAAAATTTTGTAATCTGCAATACGATCTGTTACGTTCTTGCACCATCAAAATTATTCTTACTCTATAAAACTCTTATCATAAAATTTCTTTTGTGAATTTTTATTCTTACTTTACAAATTCAAACTAAGGAATATGAAGAAGATTTTATTGAGTACACTCGTGATAGCCGTTCTTTTTTCTTGTGACCAAAAAGAAAGTAAGGCAGAAACTAAAAAAGAGCCAATTGTTGAAGCTGAAACTGAACAAAAAGCTGAAGATGATTTCGAATATGAAGTTGATCGATTTGCTGATATTCGAATATTGAAATATAAAATCAATGGATTTGATAAGTTGACTTTAAATCAAAAAAAGTTGGCTTATTATTTAACTCAAGCTGGACTTAGTGGAAGAGACATTATTTATGATCAAAACTATAGGCACAATCTTGAAATTCGAAATGCCATAGATGCAATTGTTGCAAGCTACGAAGGTGAAAGTACAGGTGAATGGGAAAAATTCATGCAATACGCCAAGCAAGTTTGGTTTGCAAACGGAATTCATCATCACTATTCGAAAGATAAATTTGTTCCAGAGTTTAGTCAGTCCTATTTCCAAACTTTATTAGCGGATGCAAAAGCAGAGCTTAGTGCAAGAGCTATGGAAGTGATGTTTGACCCAACAATTGACGCTAAGGGTGTGAATCTTGATACTAAAAAAGGTTTGCTAAGAGGAAGTGCTAATAATTTCTACGGGGAAGGAGTTACCGAAGATATGTTGGAAGAATACTACAAGAAGATTAAAATCAAGAATGATAAGAAACCAATTTCTTATGGTTTGAATTCTAAAATGGTTTTGAATGGATATGGTGAAATTGAGGAGGTGCCTTGGGTTGTTTCTGGATTATATGGAGAAGCTTTAAGCAAAGTTGTTTTATGGTTGGAAAAAGCCATAACAGTAGCAGAAAATGATGCTCAAAAAGAGGCTTTACAATTATTAGTGAAATATTATAAAACAGGAGATCTTAGAGATTGGGATGACTACAGTGTTGCTTGGGTTCAAGCCACAGAAGGAGATATTGACTATATCAATGGGTTTATTGAGGTATATGGAGATTCAAAAGGGTATAGAGGTACGTATGAATCTATTGTTCAAATGAAAGATTTTGATGCTTCAGAACGGATGAAGGTTTTAGAAAATAACGTACAGTGGTTTGAAGACAATTCTTCAATCATGGATGATCATAAAAAGAAGAACGTTAAAGGTGTAACTTATAAAGTTGTAAATGTTTTAGGTGAAGCCGGGGATGCGTCACCATCTACTCCAATTGGAGTGAATTTACCAAATGCAGATTGGATTCGTGCTGAATATGGATCAAAATCAGTGAGTTTGGGGAATATCGTTGAGGCATACGCAAATGCGTCTGGAGGGTCGATGATAGATGAGTTCGCTAATGACGAAGAAGAAGCAGAGCGTGCTAAGAAATATGGGAATTTAAGTTCGAAATTACACACAGCGTTGCATGAAGTTGTTGGACATGCGAGTGGTCAGTTGAATCCTGGTGTTGGAACGCCAAAAGAAACCTTGAAAAGTTATGCAAGTACTTTAGAAGAAGCACGTGCTGATTTAGTTTCGTTATATTATATTATGGATGAAAAGTTGGTTGACCTTGGCTTGGCAGAATCTACAGAAGTTGGAAAAGCGGCATATGACAACTACATCAGAAATGGTTTGATGACCCAATTACAAAGGCTTAAGGTTGGCGATAATATTGAACAAACGCACATGAGAAATCGTCAGCTTGTTTCCTCTTGGGTTTTTGAAAAAGGAATGTCAGATACTGTTATTGAGAAGGTAAAACGTGATGGAAAAACCTACTATAATATTCGTGACTATGAAGCATTGAATGGGTTGTTTGGTGATTTATTGAAAGAAATTCAACGTATAAAATCTGAGGGTGACTATAAGGCTGGAAAAAAATTGGTTGAAGATTACGGAGTGAAAGTTGATCAAAAAATTCATGAGGAAGTTTTAGCTCGTGTAAAGCCTTTAAATATTCCACCTTACAGCGGATTTGTAAATCCTGTACTTGTTCCAGAAATGGATGATGAAAATAACATCATTGATGTTAAGGTTGAATACGTTTCTAGTTTTAAAGAGCAAATGATGTCTTATGCAAATAACTTTAGTTACCTAAGAAGATAGAATTATAAACGAAATAATATTTCTGGGTTGCAGAAGAAAGGGTGATTGAGCGTAGTCGAAGGCCCCATTTTTCCGCAACCCTTTTTCATTTTAAAAATCCAATTATCTTTGTCAATCCATGACTAAAAATTCTTCCGTAATTGGATATATATTATTTCTGCTCTTGCATCTTTTCTTTATTGGGAAGTCATTTTTGGATACATCTTTTTTGAGTTTTGGAACGATTGTTTTTGTGTTAATTATTGGTTTGTTATTCTACAGTTATGCTCAACTTTTGAGAGATAAGTTCAACTTAAAAGGAAATCTTAAGGAATTTGTCGTGTTAGTTCTAGGAAGTTTACTCACATTCTATCTCAATAATTATTTAAATTGGGGTTCGGTTTTAGCATCCGCATCTGTTGGTCTGGTTGGAGGTGTATTGCCGTTTATAAAACCAAAATCTGAGTCTTTGAAATCTGTAGCTTTAGCAGTTTATTGTGGGTCTTTTGTAGGAATGGCAAGTACATCTTTATTTACTGAAACACATCATATTTTTATGGCAAGTGCTATTTCTGGATTGTTTTATATTTACACAAGAGGTTTACTTATCGGATTTGGAGGTAAATTAGGTTCTGTAGCCTTTTCAGGAGTTTTAGCAACGGTTTTATTATTTATGCTGAGATGATCGTTGTTTCCTTATATATCGTTGGTTTTTTTGGTGCAATCATAGCATTTATTCTAAATAACAATTTCAAATTGGGAGTCGTGGTTGGATCTTCCTTACCCTCTTTAGTTTTTGCTCTCCTTGTGCTTGGTTTAGAAAACTACTTACCGATAGAGTTTGTAGCAAATGCTCCAGTAATATTTTACGGAGCGGCATTTATAGGAATGGCTTCAAACAAAATTCTTTCTTCTTATTATCTAATTGGTTTAGCAGGATTATTATTTACCTTTATTTATTCGTTTACCTCGATGTTTTTTGACGGATTTGGCGGCGCATTAGGAACAACAGCCGCCCTTTGTTTTATACCTGTTTGGGGATTTTCTTTACTGAAGAAGAAATAATTTTTCGTTTATTGATTATTTCAAAAAAAGAGTTTTATCCTATCTTAATTATCAAGATTTTTTCACAAATTGGGTCAAGATAACAATCTGCTGACCATCAACTTTTCCTTCAATATGATTGGCGTTTTCATGATCCAAAGAAATTCTTCTTACTGCAGTTCCGCGTTTAGCAACCATACTAGAACCTTTTACAGGAAGATCTTTAATTAAAACAACAGTGTCTCCTGATTCTAAAACCACTCCATTGCTATCCTTGTGAATGATTTTTTCTTCCTCATCTTCTGTTGCCGAACCTTCTTTTGCCCAAGCTAAAGTTTCATCTTCAAGATACATCATGTCGATTAAATCAGCAGGCCAACCTTCACCACGTAGTTGATTTAACATTCTCCAAGCCACAACTTTTACTGCTGCAACTTCACTCCACATACTATCGTTTAAACATCTCCAATGATTTGGTTCAACTTTACTTTCATCGTTTAATTGAGTGTTGCAAGTCTCACAAATTAGAATTGAATTCTCTTCACTTTCTGAATCTCTCGGTGGAACTGTATAAACTGATAAATTGTTTGTTGATGAGCACAATTCGCATTGATTGTTGCTTCTCTCTTGAAGTTTTTCCTGAATCATTGTTTTGGTATTAAAAAAGTGCAAAGTTAGTGTAATATTGGAAAGAGTAAACGAAATTAGAAAACGCCTTGCAGAATTACCCATGCTAGCGCGAGATTTTATCTTTTGGTAGCATGTAATTAATAGGCTTTTCCTAAAGACGGTAATACATTCCACCAGCTTACCTTTCCTTGTTTTTTACCAAGTCTTACAATAATTAGGTTTTTATCTGGATGAACATAGATGTATTGACCTAAAATTCCTTGGGCCATAAAATCCCCATCTTCAGATGGAAGCCACCATTGATACTGGTAATAACGTTCGCTACCTGCTGTCCTATCTACCTTTGTAGATTCTTCAACCCATTTTTTAGAAACGATTTGTTTACCATTCCAATTTCCTTTATTCAGGTACAAGCGACCGATTTTGGCGAAATCTCGTGCTCTAGCATTGATACAACAGAAAGTTTTTTCAATTCCGTTTTCTTTTCGGTCTATGCTCCAACTTGCGTCATATTCCATTTCCAGAGGAATCCATATTTTTTCTTGCAAATAATCAGAAATAGATCTGTCTTTTAGTACACGTTCCAAAATCAATCCTAGAATTTGTGTGTTTCCACTGAGGTATTCGAACTTTGTTCCTGGTTCATGTTTTAACTCCATTTGAAAGATCTCCTGACGCAACTTAGTTCCATAATAGAAGCTCGCTACGTCTCCAAAAGGATTGAAATAACCTTCATCATAATCCAATCCGGAGGTCATTTGAAGTAAATGTTTAATAGTTACTTTATCGAAGCCATTTGTACTTAATTCTGGAATGTATTTCGTTACTGGCTCGTCAACTGAAAGAATTAATCCTTCATCAATTGCAATTCCAATAAGAATTGAAGTTACAGATTTAGCCATTGAAAATGAGGCAACGACAGATTCCTCATCGTAATTTCTAAAATACCGCTCGTAAAGTAAAGAGTCATTTCTAATGACCAAAAATGCAACGGTTTTTTGATCCTTCAGAAATTCATCAAACCCAATTTCTTCGGAGTCAATTTTTATTGATTTCGGTTTCTTCTCAATTCCATTTATAAAATAGAAACTTGAATCACTTTTTTGAATTTCGTTCTTTGGGAAGATTTTAAAATCGGTTATCCCAGCAGTATTGTAAACGAAAAATCTACCAACTTTACAAGATGTAAAACTCAATATAAGAACAACAATAATACTTAAACGAAATAATTTCATTCTTCTGTTTTTAATGGATTTTTAAAGTAAACTGTTTGATGAGGAAATGGAATTTCGATGCCTTCTTGATCAAATCTTTTCTTGAGGGTTTCCAATAAATCAAATCTAAAAGTGTAACTGTTGTCTGAATTGGAAGTCCATGCCCATGCTCGAATTACAACAGAAGAGGCTGCCAGTTGGACAACTGCCACTCTTACTTTTTGAATACCTTCTTCTATTTCCTTTGGTGTTCTTATGTCCAATAATAACGGATGATTTTCACATTCTTCTCGCATGATCTTTTTTGCTAAATCAATGTCGCTATCATAAGAAATCCCCATTTCTAAGCGTTCACAAACACGTTGGTCTATTGAATCAAAATTGATTAATTTCTCCTTGTTGATTATAGAATTTGGAACGACAATCATTCTGTTTTCGAAATTTTGAAGAACGGTATGTCTTAAGGTGATATCGATTACTTTACCGGTCATTTCTCCTTCTATTTTCACAATGTCACCAATTCTAAATGGTTTAAAAGAGACAATGAAAAGTCCACTCACAATATTTCCAAGTGCTTCTTGAGACGCAATTCCAGCAATTACTGCAATTACTCCAGCTCCTCCAAGAATTGTTTGCACTACACCTTTAAACCCAGGTAAAACCAATAAAATAAGTAAGAGTCCAAAAACATAAATTGCTCCTAACGCGATGTATCTTAAAAATTTAAGACTCGTTGGGTCGTCTTTTAAAATGGTTTTCCTTGAAACTTTCCATGTAAACCATTTATTGGTTGTTGAGGCAAAGATTATTGTTCCAATCACAACTACAGTTGAATAAATTATGAATTTTGAGTTTTCCATTAATTTCTCATGTACTTCACCAGAAACAAATAGAAGAACAATAGCAATGACTCCTAATATTAACCAAAGAATGTTTAGAATCTTTCTAACTAATCTTGCCGTTCCGTCAGACTGAAAGCCTAATTTCTCGATACTTTTTTTGATTGCACGCTTTTGAATGAAAGTTGTTATAAATCGCAACAAAAAGACCGTTACTATGGTAACGATAATATAAATTATCTCATATTGATAGTCTTTAAAAAATGTCAGCATATTCTAATAATTTTAATCTTTTTTCTTTTGGGATAATTTAAGTTCAAACAGGTCTGTTCTTCTGTCTTTTAAATTTCTAACACTTCCAAACTCATTCAATTCTCGCAATAAATCTAAATCTACGTCAGCAATCAAAATCATTTCTGAGTTTGGTGTGGCTTCGGCTTTTACTCCATTGGTTGGAAATGCGAAATCACAAGGTGTGAAAACCATGGATTGTGCATATTGAATATCCATGTTGTGAACATTCGGCAGGTTTCCTACGCTTCCAGCTATGGCTACATAACATTCGTTTTCGATTGCTCTAGCCTGAGAACAATGTCTAACACGTGAATACCCGTTTTGTGTATCTGTTAGGAATGGTACGAAAAGAATTTCCATTCCTTGATCTGCCAGTAGTCTACTCAATTCCGGGAATTCAGAATCATAACAAATCAAAACTCCTATTTTACCACAATCTGTGTCAAATACCTTGATTTTATCTCCACCTTTCATACCCCAGTATTTCACTTCATTTGGGGTGATATGGATTTTTTCATAACGCTCTAATGTCCCATCTCTGCGACACAAGTATCCAACATTGTACAAATCTCCATCAATTCTTTCCGGCATACTTCCTGTGATGATATTGATGTTGTAAGAAATGGCAAAACTAGAGAATCGATCAACGATTTCTTGTGTGAATTCAGCCAAAGCACGAATTGCATCTGCCTCAGATAAAT
The DNA here is from genome assembly GCF_003025005.1 of Brumimicrobium mesophilum. Lineage (GTDB taxonomy): Bacteria > Bacteroidota > Bacteroidia > Flavobacteriales_D > Crocinitomicaceae > Brumimicrobium > Brumimicrobium mesophilum. The sequence continues at coordinate 202,189 of NZ_PVSS01000001.1, read as the reverse complement.
GATTGTCATTTCCCATCAAAGGAGCGTTAAAAAGCTCTGGGAAAAGTGCGAAATCTGAACGATAACCTGACAATGAGCTGATAAAAAACTCACATTGTTCAAAGAAGGTTTGCGTGTCTTTGTATGGTCGCATTTGCCATTGAACCAAACCCAAACGTACAACAGTTTTCTTTGTAGCTGCCTTTTTCGACGGTTTCACATAATAGATGTTTCTCCATTCCAACAGAACTGCATAATCATTTGAGGCGACATCTCCTTTCAGATAGTTTTTTAAAACTTTCGTAGGGAAAAAGTCATTAGAAATTTGAAAATTCAATACGGAATCATGGATTTCCTTGTTTCTTACTTTTGCAATGTATTCTTTCGGAGTTAACTCATCTTGGAATTTATGATAATTTGGTATTCTACCTCCGAATGCAATCCCTTTTAAGTTCAATTTCTCAGTTAATTCTTTTCTGTAATCGTATAAACGACGACCCAATCTTAACCCGCGAAATTCTGGTTTAATAAAAACATCAATTCCATATAAAACATCTCCATCAGGATTGTGAGACGTAAAAGTTTCGTTTGCCGTAATGTCCTTATAAGTGTGATCGTCATCATATTTATCATAATCTACAATGATTGACAGTGCACAGCCTGCCATTTCACCATTAATTTTCACCACAACTTGACCCTCAGGGAATAGAGTTAATAATTTCTCAATATGACTTTCCCTCCAGTACATGTCCATGTTAGGATAGGAGGAAACCATCACTTCTTTTAACTCTTGATAATCATTAATGTCCAGATATTTAAGGCTAATGTTATCTATGTCTTCTATTTTCATTTTCTAGTTTAGAATAAGAGAATAAAAATAGGATTAATCTTTGAAATTGGTCGTTGTAATTGTTAATTTTTAACTGAGCGGGATGAATTGGTTTTTTCATTGTGGAATAGATTTCAGCTACCGATTTGTATTTTGATATAATCCTAAAATTTGTATTTTGTAAAGTCAAAAGGATGATTATGTTAAAAGAAAAATTTCTAACTTTAATTGGAAAATACTCCGAAGACAAAGTATATAATTTGGAATGTTGGGACGAAATTGAGAAAAAATATTCTTCCAAATCACGACATTACCATAATCTTGAACATATAGAAAATATGCTTGAAGAACTGAATAAAATAGAATCTAAAGTCGACAATTTAGACTGTTTACTGTTTGCTATTTTCTATCACGATATCATTTATATTTCTACTAAAAGTGATAATGAGCATCAGAGTGCGCTTGTTTTTGAAAAAAGAATTTCCAAAACGTCTTTTGATAAAATAGAAGAATGCATGTCTCAGATTCAGGCAACTAAAGATCACAAAATGTCCAGCGATAATGATACGAATATACTTTTGGATTTAGATCTTTCTGTTCTTGGGAAAAGTCAAGAAGAATATATAAAATATAGCAAGGCCATCAGAAAGGAATATTCTATTTATCCCGATTTTATGTATGAAAAAGGTCGAACTAAAGTGCTAAAAAGTATGTATGAATTTGATTTTATATATAAAACAGATCTTTTTAGAAAAGAATATGAAACCCAAGCGAAGAGGAATTTATTATTTGAATTAAATCTACTAAATTAATGATGAATGAGTTCTTTGCAATACAATATTTGTATATTAGGAGTTAATAAAAACGCCAAGAACTTTCTAATTTGTAACTATTCGCAACATTTCAAAATCATAATGAAAATTTTACTTTCGCTTTTAGCATTTTTAACCTTGAATTATGCACAGGGGCAAATAGATAATTTCGGAACGATTAGGTTTGGTTTTGAGCGTAATGGAGAATTACTAAAAATAAAGGATACCGTTTTTGTTAAATATTATGATCAAGAATCTGATGAATTACATCTTGATACGGCTTACACAGATTCTAAATCTTTCACTCCTTCAGAAATATTACCTGTGGGGGTTTATAAAATTGAGATTATAACGTCCAATATTCCTACAATCACTGTTACTGATGTTATTGTGGAAAGTGAACGAATTTCATTTGTTCCTAGATTTATAATTGATGATTTATTAAAGTTTAAAACACCAATAATAATAGAATATACAAAACCAAAAGGTTTTAATTGTGGATAGGAAATGATGTTAGCCATCATTGATTTTATAATTGAAAATAATCATTGCTCAAAGTTAAAACCTAAATTGATCAAGAACTCTGCGCGCTGAAATCCACGGAAGTATGCCATCAATTTTCTTCGGATTCATTAGGCATCATTTTTGTTTAATTTTCAATTGTAAACTATCTTTTACCTATTATCTTTATGCTATTATGAAAATAACCTTACTACTAATAATTGTTTTCTCTGCTCAAATTTTATTTGCACAAAAACAATTCAAAATCGTTGATTTTGATACGCAATCAGAACTTCCCTTTGTGAAAGTCATTGACAATAATGGAGAAGTCTCTTTGTCAGATATTGATGGTTTAATTACTCTTGACTTAGCAAAAATAGAATTTATCGAACTTCGTTTTTATGGATATAAGGATACTTCTTACACTACTTCCTATTTGAAGACAAACGATGAGCTTATAATTATAGCGGATGTTCAATCATTAGATGAGGTGGTCATTCTTCCTGGAATAAATCCAGCGCATCGAATTATAGGAAACGCAATTGATCATCGTAAGGAAAATCACCCAAAGAAAAACCTATCCTTCTCTAGTGATTATTATAATAAGTTTATTGTCACAAATGATGAAATTCTAGCTATGGACACTTCAAAACTCTCCGAGGATGGAAAAGAAGTTAGGGAAGTTATGGAAAAACAACATATTTTCCTGTCTGAAACGGCGGGAAAGAAGGTTTTTGGTCCACCTGCTTATGATGAAGATCTCATTACAAGTTACAGAACTTCTGGATTTGAAAATCCAATATTTGCAACTTTCGGAAATCAAATGCAAAGTTTTTCTTTCTATGATAGTCAATTTAAAATATTAGGAGAAGAGTACATTAATCCCATTGCTCAAGGGAGTTTGAGACGTTATTTATTCATTTTACAAGACACCATTGTTTCTGGAGGTGACTCTACTTTTATTATTCGATTTCAACCGAGAATGAATAAAACTTTCAAAGGCTTGAAAGGATTTTTACATATCAATACTAATAATTGGGCAATTGAGAAAGTTATCGCAGAACCATCCAAAGCATCGAGTTTAATTCCTAGAATTGTGCAGGAATACACATTCATAAATAATCGAAAGTGGTTTCCATCGAAATTAAGTGCCACAATATCAACAGACGAATTAACTTTTGATGATACAGGAACACCTTTTATTTTTAAGAATAACATGTACATCAAAAATGTAAAATTTGATGTTGATGTGAAAAAGAAGTTTAACAATATCGAAATATCTGTAGATGAAGATGCATTAAAAAATCAAGATGAATTAATATCATCCAGAGCAGTAGATTTTGATCAAAAAGATTCAACTACATATTCAATTGTGGATTCTGTTTCTGTTGCCAATAAATTGGAATATAGATTAGAGTTAGCTGCAGAATTACTCAACGGTAGAATTCCTTTAGGAAGATTTAATATTCCACTTCAAAGAGTTATGGGTTTCAATGTATATGAGGGGTTAAGACTTGGGCTGGGACTTGAAACGAGTAAAAAGGTAAGTAAGGCATTCAATGTTGGTGGTTATTTTGCTTACGGATTGAGAGATGAAGATTGGAAGTGGGGTGGATATTCTACTATAAATATTTACAAACCATTGGGAATAAACCTAAAATTCAGATACCAAGAAGATGTTACCGAAAGAGGAGGTACTACTTTTCATGATGACAATTTTGATCTCACACAATCGGAAATTTACTCTGGTTTTTATGTGAATCAAATGGACAGAGAACGTTTGGGAGAAGTCATTTTATCCGGAAGATTAAAGTCGAATATTCAGGTGAAATTGATTGCAAACTATCAACGCAGATGGTTTACGGATGAATATAATTTCTTGTCATCAGACCCTTCTATTTTATCTAATTCTACTGTTTTTGATCAAGCTGAAACAGCGGTAGAACTTGTTTGGAACATTAGAGAAAAAGTGATGCAGTTGGGTGATTTAAGAATTTCTAGAGGGACAAAATTCCCAAGAATTAGGTTGAAAGCAACTAGAGGAATTAAAGGATTATTTGAAAGCGAATATGATTATTATCGCTTTAATTTAGAAGTCTACCAAGATGTTTCTATCCGAGGTGTTGGGTTTTTAAGAATCTTATCTTCATCTGGAACAACTACTGCAAATACGCCTTTATCTTATCAACAAGCTTCCAGAGGAACTGGTGGAAATTGGAATTTATCCATCGACAATTCTTTTGAAACGATGTTGCCAGCAGAGTTTTACAGCTCTTCACATTCTAACTTATTTGTGCGTTTCAACTTCTTGCCAATAAAAACGAATAAAGATTGGACAAAACCTCAATTTGGAATTCACACAGCCATAGGAACAGGAGTCATGAATAATAGAAATGACCACAAGAATATTGAGTTTAAAGACTATTCAAAGGGTTATACCGAATCTGGATTACTTGTGAATAGTTTATTGGTGAGTGGATTTTCAGGACTTGGAATAGGTGTTTTTTATAGATACGGAAACTATGCAACACCATATGTAGAAAAGAATTTGACTTATAAAATCACTGCAACTTTTGTTTTTTAATAGGATAATTTTCATTTGATTATAACATCTTTTAGCACCTCTTATTTCTCAAACTCTTATACAATTACTAATTTGGGGTGTAAGTCAAGTAATTAAATAGGAATATTAATTTCTAAGCTGACTTGCTTAAAATTAAAAAAAGAGACAAATGAAATTAGGAGTAAAGATAGACGATTTTAAAACTGTAAATGAATTAGATTTTTATTGGGAAAAAGAAGACTATAAAAACCTACTGAAAGAATTTGATTATCCCGATGCCGATAAACTAAAAGACGCTGAAGTTATAGATTTTCTCAAGTTAGCCATTTCCGATTATGAACCAGCGGAAGCAGCTGAGATTGTTTTGACTTATAAAATGAGTGATAAACTAAACGAAGGTCAAATTCAAAATCTAGCACACGATATGTTGAATGAAAAAGTTGCAGAGCAGTATGCAGAGCCAGCTTTGCATTTTGATCTTTTCAATATAAATCAGTTTTTAAGAAAAGCATATAATGGTAAATTTCCAGACACCGAAGCTTCTGTAATTACTGCAAGTTTTGACGGAATAGATTTAGATTCCGAAATGACAAAAGAGATTTTGATAAAATCATTATGCGGTGGTCTTGATGACGGAAATTTAATCCATAGACTTTTTGAAGCACAAGTAAAAGGAGAGAAAGCTTTCACAGATGCTGAAAAAGTAATTTGGAATTTCAAGAAAACGAGTGAGAAAACGATGGAAATTGTTACTTCAAAAAAATGGATTGAAAAAGAAGATTTTGGAAATATCGATTATGAAGTAGAGATTGTATTTTTTGAAGAGAAACATGGTGATTTTAAGAAATAGGAAATTTCATTTGAATTGTAACTCCATTGTCCGTTTTGATATTTATTTCAGCATCTATTTGTTCAGCTAAATCTTTAATTAATTCCATGCCCATTCCAATTTTGGGTGAATTTATATCGAAACCAGGACCGTTGTCATAAAAAGTAAGCTCAACCATATTGTCCGTTTGTTTAAGTCGGGATTCTAATTTCGGAAACCTATTTTGATCGCCAAAAGCATACTTAAATGAATTAGTTAACACTTCATTTGCAATTAATCCACAGGGTATTGCATTTGAAATGTTGACGCAAATTTCCTCCATTTCTAAGTTGATTTCAATAGATTTATCCAATCCATATGAAGTGTTTAAGCTAAAGATTAATCTTTTTAGAAAAGAACCTAAATCTATACTATCGACATTTTCATTTGCATTTAATTGATCTTGAATCATCGACATTGAATATACTTTGTTGTTGATTTCTTCAAATAATTGGGAATGATGAGAGTCTGTAGCTTTATGCTTTTGTAAGTTGATTAAACTGATGATGACTGCCATGTTATTTTTAACCCTATGGTTAACTTCTGAAATCAATACTTCTTTTTGAATAATTATTTTTTCAAGTGCAATTTGGTATTCCCTTTTCTTTTTAGTTTCTAATGCCAATGACAGAAGTTGAGCCAATGATTGAGTGAATATTTTTTCATCATTCGTCCAAACATGCTCAACTTCGACGTGTTCAACTGAAATCAGTCCTATCATTTTACCTTCTGAGCGCAGAGGTACATCAAACATAGATGTGATTCTGTTGGGAATGATATAGTTGTTCATTATTTCCGAAATCAAAGGTTCATTCTTTGTATTATTGGTGATAACAATTTTATTCTTTTTTAGGATCTTGAAGTAATTAGGAAATTGAGAAACATTTAATGTAGGTTGATTTAAGAAAGTATCTTCAGAACGATCATAGTAAATCATTGATACAATCTTTGTTTGGTTCTCTTCAAAAATCCATACACCACAGTTGTTACAATTCAATGTTTTTGTTGCAATTAGTAAAACCTTTCTCGTAAAATCATTTATTTCACCCCTTTGTAAATGCGTGCTATTCGAAAGTTCCTCAATTGACTCCAAGTAATTATGCATGAGCCAAATATACCAAAAAAAGCACATTTATTTATTTAAATTTTTTAGTTCAGTTCAGAACTTCGCATTTTTAAACAGGAGGGCTTCAAATACTGTTTATAGAAAGTTATCTTGAAGTAAAATACTTCTTGAACTTGTTAAAAATAGAAATTTGTGAAGGATCTTGCTAGTTGACAGCTTAATCTAAATCACATCCTTAATGGATTAGAGATATTTACCGGTAAAGTATCTGATAGGCATTTATTTTTATATAAACCTTTAAGTGGCATGCGTTCAAAATGTTAGCTATTAGGCTCTCTTGTTTAATTTATTTTAAACCAGGATACCAAAGTGTAAAATTCTTTTATTAGGTTTACTAAAATTAAACTATTTTATTATGAAAAAAATCTTTACTTCTTTAAGCATTTTCTCAATCTTATTATTTGTGAATAATGCTTCTGCACAAGGAGAAACTTGTGCAACTGCTATTCCTGTAGTAGCGGGTATCTATACATCGAATGGTCCTACATCTGGAAACGGGGCAAGTGTTTATTCGGGTGGTGTTAATTCCGATTGGTATAGCTATACTGCTCAATCTGATGGTCTTGTAACCATTTCTTCTTGTGGGTCAGGAGGCGATTCTTGGCTCTTAGGTTTTATTGGTACCTGCTCTAACTTAGTTAATGTAATTGATAGCGATGACGATTGTGGCAGCAATGAGTTTGCAACTTATCCTATAAGTTCTGGAACAACACTTTATTTTGAATGGTCAGATTCTTATGATGATAGTCCAGTAGCGTTTGCTGTATCATTTAATTCAGCAGTTATAACTCCAGCTGGAGAAAATTGCGCAGATGCAACTGCGATTTCTGAAGGAGGAGTCATTATCTCAGATGGTCCAATTACGGGAAATGGAGCTAGTGCTTATTCAGGAGATCAACATTCAGACTGGTACTCTTTTACTCCTAATATCACAGATACTTACACTATTTCATCTTGTGGTTCAGGAGGAGATAGTAAATTGTATGTGTTTGATGGTTCATGTGCTGCATTAAATAATATAGCAGATAATGATGACGAATGTGGAGTTAATGAAACTGTTTCTTTAATATTGAATGGAGGTACAACGTACTTTGTAGAATGGACAAATGCCTATTCTAATAATCCAGTTACATTCTCTATTATTGGAGCTACTGCTTCGTTAGAAGAAGAGGAAATTAACAATGTATCCATTTACCCAAACCCAACTTCAGACGGAATTTTCTCAGTTGATTTCGATGGAATGGAGGGAGTGACTAAAGATGTTAAGGTATTGAATTCTCTAGGACAAAGTGTTTATGAATCTAGTTCTTCCTCAATTGTAAAAGTTGATATTTCTGAACAACCTGCAGGATTGTATTTTGTAATTGTTAATGCTAATGGAATGTCTTCATCAAAAAAAATCGTAAAGAAGTAAAATATTCTTTGTTATAACTTGATTTTTCAGGTGAACTAATAGTTCAAGATATAAGACCGGTAGAATTTTCTATTGGTCTTATTTTTTTTGAAATATTCGATTATGAGGTTTCGTTATTCACTAAAAAACCTACTGAAAATTAGTCGATCACATTAATTAAAATACTCCAATTCTTTCCCAATAAATTCAGTCAATTCCTTTATGTTTTTCTTTGAGAAGCCAAATTTGATGCCCGCTTATTAGTAAACTCAGGAATAGATTTTGCTCCCTCTAAGTAGACAATCTTTAAATTTTTCAGCAGTTCTCAGTTTAGTCTTTTATTTAATTATATTGCACAAAAATAAAAATATAAGAGAATGAACACTACAAAATTGATTACGCTAACTTCGTTGCTATGCTTAGGATTAACAATTTCTTCTTGTAAAAAAGAAGGATGTACAGATGCAACTGCTACAAATTATTCAAGTGACGCTGAAAAAGACGATGGTTCTTGTGTATATGCGCAAAACCCACCCGCGGGAAATTTGATTGACGGAAATAGATTTGCAACTTTTACTATCGATGGAAATACCATAAGCGAAGAAGAAAGTATGAGTTTGTGGGCAGGAACTACTGTAGATAAAGAAATTTCTGGATCAGCTACTGAGGCAGTTTACGCTTCATATTTGCTTTATGAAGCCGAAATGTACACTTTAATTGATGTCAAAAAAGGTGTTAATTTCTATGGTGGATATCTTAATGATGATGATTTTTATGATTATTTTGAGCCAGGATTATACCCTTTTTCTGATTTGTCGGAGCAAGGTGTTTCAATCACAATCGGAATGCCAGGAGGGATAATGTATTCATCTATGGAAGGAGATCAAACTGGAAGTACTTTTGAGATCGTATCGAGAAAACAGGTTCTAGTGGGTTCAACCATAGACGTAAGAGTTCATGTGAAATTTAATTGCAAAGTATACAATGGCACTGATGTAAAAGTGGTTACAGATGGAGATTACGTAGGTAATTTCTCTAAATAAAGAAGAAACACATTTTTACTAATTCTAATGTACAGAAAGCCTCAAGATTATTTCTTGAGGCTTTTTTTAATTATGAGTGTACTTAAGTTTTCGATTATAGAACCACATTTTTATTTCACTTTCTACTAAATAATAAATCCTTATTTTTCGTAAATATTTATTAGACGAGCTGAAATAGAAATTTCCAACACTATCAATTATGAATAATCTTATTCAAATTTGGCGTTCTCTCAAGTAGATTATTTGAAAGTTAGAGACGAAATTCGATTGACTTGTGGAGCAATTGATTCAGTTACAGTTTTAAGTAATCAAACTTTTTTGGATTCTGTGATTCAATTAGAGATTACCAATGGAAAACAAAAGCTGTTACATGATATTGGAATAGTTTATTACGCGAAATATTTAAAATGGAAGAATCATACTGACATAATAAAGAGTATAGATTACTTTACTCAAGGTTGGAAAAATTATCAAGATAGAAATTGTTTATGGGATTTAGGACGGTGCTATGGAATCCTTGATGATTGCTCTAAAAAATTAAGATTAACAGAATTGTATGTTGATGAGAGGGTAAAAGCTAGTGAAATGGAATTTATTGATTACCAACAAATATACATACGATACAAAAACTGTTTAAATAAGAGTTGAAATGATATTTTCCATTAAAAAAGTAGTTTGGTTTCTTCTAGTTCTGAATCTAAATGTGGCATATTCTCAGTGTTCTCCTAAGGAATGTAAAGTTTTCGAAGACACCATATTCGAAAATAATGACAAGATTCTGAGCCCTGTAATAGTTTACAATGATGGATTTAGAATCTTGACGGATCAATCAGATAATTCACTAAATGTAATCGCTAATTTTATTAAAAAGAATGAAAATTTGAGATTTGAAATTGGCTCACATACAGATCAAAGAGGAAGTGAAAAAAGTAACCTATTTTTATCTGAGAAAAGAGCTAAGGCAATAAAAGAATTTTTAATCCAAGAATATAAAATTGATTCAATTCGTCTTTTGTCAAAAGGATACGGGGAAAGCACACCAATAATCTCACTTGAACGTATAAAAATGAATCAAATAAGGTAAGACAGGAAGAAATGTATGGATGTAACAGAAGAACAGAATTAACTGTTATTAAAGATTGAATGTATTTCTTGAAGTCATTTCAGCCATACAAAATTATCAATTAGCTCATGCGCGATTTCATCGTGTTCGTGCTATCATTAAAATTTTTGCTATTTGGCGATTCCACTAAGTTCCTCCCCTACAAATTCCGCCAATTCTTTAATATTCTTCTTCGAAAAGTCAAAAGTTATGTTTGCTGCTTCGTAAACTCCAGGAATAGATTTAGTGTAGCCTAAAGCCATTGCTTTTTTATAATCTTTAATTGTTTTATCGAAATCTTCTTTGCTGTTTTTCCAGATTGCTAATGCACCTAATTGTGCCATTCCGTATTCGATATAGTAAAATGGTACTTCGAATAAATGCAATTGTCTTTGCCAAGAGTATGCTCTTACATCTTCATATCCTGTCCAGTCAGTCGTTCCTGTTCCGTATTCATCCAATAGCGAAATCCATTTTTCTTTACGTTCCTCCTTCGAGTGGGTTGGGTTTTCATAAATCCAATGTTGGAATTCATCAATTGTTGCAACCCAAGGAAGAACTTCAAGTACTGTCTCCAGTTGTTCAATTTTAGCTCTTGTTAAATCTTCTTGGTTATCGTAAAATTCATCCCAATAATCCATTGTTAAAAGCTCCATACTCATCGATGCTAATTCTGCGATCTCGGAAGGGAAACTTTTGAAAGATGTCAATTCCAAATCTCTTGTCAAAAATGATTGAATCGCATGTCCACCTTCGTGAATCATTGTGATTAAATCTCTTTGAGAACCTACAGAATTCATAAAGATAAATGGAACTCCGATTTCATATAATGGATAGTTGTATCCTCCTGGAGATTTTCCATCTTTTGAATCTAAATCCAAATATCCCATAGCGTCCATTGTTCTTAAACAATCGCCAAAATAGGAGTCAATTTTATCGAAAATCACAATCGTTTTCTTCAATAATTCTTCTCCATCTTTAAATGGTTTTAAAGGTTTTCTCCCCAATGGATCAACTTGACTGTCCCATGGTTTAAGCTTCTCTTTACCCATCAATTCGGACTTTTTCTGACTAATTTGCTTCACCAAAGGAACAATTTCATCTTTTATTGATTGATGGAAATCAAAACAATCTTCTTTTGTATAATCAAAACGACCTAATTCATCGAACATGTAGTCACGGAAACTATCATATCCTGCGTTGGTCGCTACTTTGTGACGCAATTGAATCAATTCAGAAAATAAATCATCTAATTGTTCAGTGTCTTCTGCTCTTCTAGAAGCCATTTTTTCGAATACAGACTTACGCAATGCTTCATCATTTTCTTTCAATAAAGAACCTGCTTTTTGCATCGTGATTTTCTCTCCATCGTGTTCGATCGATTGTGCACCACTTACAGCACCATGAATTTGACTTTTTTCCGCTAATTCAGCATTCAAAGCGATGTTTTCTTCGCGAAATAATTTAATTGCAGTATCTATTCCTCTAAAATAGATTTTGTATGCTTCGTCCTTAAATTCAGATTTGAATGGAGAAGCTGATAGTTTTTTATTTAAGCGAAAAGAGTATGGTTCCAAGTTTGGTTGAATTTCCTTTACGAAAAATCCGTATGCATCTGCTAAATCCTTGTCCTTTGTATCGATTGTCATTTTGATGTAACGCCACGCTAAATTTTCAGAAATTACAGCTTCCAACTCACTTTGATCACTAATCCATTTTTCGAATTCAGTTTTCGTTTCAATAGAACGATTTTCTAAATCTATAAAATATTGTTCTACATTTTCCCATTTATCTACTGTGAAATTATCTGGTAAAAATGTTCTTTCTGGACGTGTAACTTTCATTGTGATGTTGTTTTAGAAGGTGATGGGTGGGATGTAAAAATGATAGTAAGGACGATTCGCAAATCGCCCCTACATTGTATCGTTGAACTTTTTATTTTTCTGCTTTCTCTCCCTCTTCCTTATTTTCTTCTTCTTTCTCTTCTTCTAGGGTAATTAAACCTGCTTTTTGAAGAATATTATACCATTGGAATAACTTTTTAATGTCAGAAGGGTAGACACGATCTTGGTCGTAATCTGGAAGAATTTCTTCTAAATAACTTGTCAATTTATTCAAGCTTTCTTTGTGAGAAGGTCCTGCTTTACAATCCTCTTTTTTTGCCAAGCTTGTGTAAACTTGTTTCAACGGAACATCTTCTTCGTAAGTATAAATACTGATATCTTCTAAAGCCGAAATACGGTCAGTAGAATAAGCAGGTATGCGTTTGTTGTCGATTAGCGATTCAACAATTATGTTGTTTTTAGATTGTGCTACTACTTTAAATAATCCAGGTTTCCCTGAAATCGAAATTACTCCTGATAAATCCATATATAATTTATTGTTTTTTAGAACCTCAAAAATAGAAAGATTATACTAACAAGTAGCATTACTATTGTTTAAAAAATGGTAACATTTTGTTTCCACTTACTGTTTCTATTTTTATTAAATAAGCACCACTTGATAATTTATCAATATTAACAAGGACTTTAGCGTCATTTGTTTGCTTTTCCATTATTAATTGTCCTGTGGTTGAAGTAATTTCATAACGTTTTATAAAAGTTCCTTCAACTTCTATATTTAATGAATTGTGAGCTGGATTTGGATATAAATTGATGTTAGACTTTATTTCATCTTCTAAATTTAAGGTCCATTGAACAGCATTTGAGAAACTCTTACAATTGTCAGGTCCTTGAATTGCGACGCTGTAAAAACCAATTCCTTGCGGACTATAAGTTTGTTGAGTAGCTCCTGGAATTGGAGTGTCATTCAAATACCATTGATAATTTGGAGCACTGCTAGAAATTAAAAAACTACCCGAAACTTGAACAATAGGGTTTTGTAAAGGACTGCCTTGAACAACAGACACAGTATCCGAATAAACTTTACAACCTTGGATGTCGAAACCAAATAGTGAAATTGTAGCTGGCTGCGGCACAATTATGTCAGGAGAGAAGTCTCCAGTTGACCATTCGTATTCTATTAAAGGAATATTAGTTGAAAGCTCAACTGGCATTTGACAAATTGCCGTGTCTCCTAAGATGGTTAAGTTTCCATTTTTGCTATTCAATAAATCAAAAGCGTTTACTTTTCCATAACCATATCTGTTATTTGGAGTTGAACCCGTAAACACATCTGATTCTGCACTTCCAAACAAGTCGGCCATAAATTCAGCAGAAGAGCTATTCCCACATCTTTCCAAATATAGGGCTGCAATTCCTGCTACAACTGGTGATGCCATTGATGTTCCACCATTTCTTAAATGATAACCTCCAATTCCTAATTGCGTAGCAAAAGAGGGGTTTCCAACCATAAATAAGGGAGCGCTTCCTAATGTAACATCGCCCGCAGCACTTATGTCTGGCTTAGTTACTCCGTCTCGTGAAGGGCCTCGACTTGAACCGTTAGATATTTTTCCTGGAGGAGTCATATCACTTCCTGGGTAATATTGACCTCCAGCATGAGTTATGTGTCCAAGTCGTCCTCTAAGGTTTGCTACAGAAATGATGTCAGGAGAACAATTCCACGATGAGACTATACTTTGAGCACTGTCAGGCATAACATAGTGGATAATAGGTGGATACTCTGCTGCTGTGGGGATATCATGTATTATTTTGTTTAATCCTATCCATGAGCCACTCCAAAGATCATATTTACCAAATCCAGTCGTGCTAAATCGCATACGGTAATTCGTAGAATCTACATTTGAGAATAGCCCTTGAAGGTGGTAGTTTCCAGCAACATATTCAGTGTAAACTTCAAGTGTAGCAATTCTGTCTCCATTAGCGTTATAAATAGTGTCAAAAATTGGTGTTCCAACATTCAATTGAGCAAATCGGTATTGAGTTTCTGCTACATTTTCGTAGGATGGGCCTGGTTTATTAGCTCCAAATGAATATTGAAACTGTGCGTCACTAACATCAGACCATAAATCGAAAAAAACAGTATTGATACCTAAAGATCCATTTGGATTATTTTCAAACCAAATGAAATTTGTGTCTACAGGATTCATTGTTTGTTGTGCATGATAAGGTTCTTGGTTTCCTGAGTTTCCTGCGGCACCAATTATAATTCTTCCATTTTTTTCATTCACCAACATTTCCATAAGCTCTCCTGCAGGATCTTTACCGTCATGACTTCCTAAATAACTACCAACGCTCAAATTAATCACAGCAGGTTTGTTCAAACTATCTGCAACCATAAAAATATAATCGCAGGCATCTGCTACTGTAAGTGTCCAATTCGGAAGATTAAAATTTGTTTCTACAAAAATAATTTGCGCATCTGGTGCCATTCCCTTGTTAAGTCCATTGGCCAAACCATTCCCAGCGCATATCCCGGTTACAGAGGATCCATGTCCAACAGATTCTTCATTACTTGTAATGGTTCCATTTTGAATTTGATTGGCATACCAAATTTGCCCGTAATTATAAGGAGCTGGAGTTTGAGTAGGATTATTAATAGAATGATCCCAATAGCGGATCACACGTTTATTTCCAAAAGCATCAATAAAATCTGGATGATTATGGTCTAAACCGGCATCAACTAATCCAATAATTACACCTTTTCCAGTATAGGAGTCCTTTAACGGAGCGCTGCCATCGTGAACTTGATTCACATCATGCATGACGCGCACAGAATCATCCAATAATGTTGGAGGTGCATACTCAAAATAAAAATCTTTAATTTTAGTTTCCTTTAGGTTTTTAGCAATCCATTGTGGAGAAGCTGTGATATAAAGAAAGTTTTTTGTAGAACGTTTAATAATCACTCCTTCATTTTCTAAAAAAGTTCTATTTACTTCGTTATTTTGAAGGGTTAATGGGAATTTTACTTCTGGGTTTTCATTCAAAATATCTTTGAAACCTAACTTTTGAGAGAGTATTGAAAAAGGAATAAACAGTAAAAGAAGGCAGAAAATTGATTTTTGGAATACCATTTGTTTATGTATTTGACCTATTAATGTACGAAATTCGACTTACAAACAATAAATATCGTAAAATTGTGGATTAATTTCAACTTTTGCGTTAATTTCAACGTGTAAATATAAATGAATATGAGAAAAATATTTTTAAGAATAATGCTTCCTGCTCTTTTAGGAGCTTACTTTTCTACAGCTACAGCGCAGGTAGATAAAAAAGTATTAAATTGGTACAACACTAGTAAGACAGGAATGTCTACAGAAAAAGCTTACAAGAAGCTTAAAAAAATTACACCAGACACAGTTATTGTTGCAATCATTGATTCAGGAATTGATATTGAGCATGAAGACTTGCAAGGTAGAATTTGGGTGAATAAAGGCGAAATTGCTGGAAACGGAATAGATGATGATAACAATGGTTACATTGATGACGTTAACGGTTGGAACTTTTTGGGTAACAAGAAAGGTGAAAATATTAATACTGCTCGTTTAAATGTTACAAGAATTTATGCTGAATTAAAGCCTAAATACGAAAATGTTGATTCTGCTGATGTGAAAAGTGAGGATGCTAAAGAATATGCTCTTTATATTGAAACAAAGGAAGAAGTGGAAAGCAATCGTGAAAGATTAACCGCTACTATTGGACAAATCAACCAATTCAAAGACCAAATGTTACCAAACCTTCCAGGTATGATTTCTAACATGATGGGTGTTGAAGAGTACGATGAGAAATCATTGAAAAAATGGAAGACAGAAGGTCCTCAACAAGCCCAAATGAAGACTATGGGATTAGCTTTATTATCAGGAGACTTGAATGAAGAAGCACTTCAAGGACAAATTGATCAAATTCAAGGAATGATTGATGGTCATTACAATCCAGATTTAAATGAAAGAGATTTAATAGGAGATGATATTTATGATATTACTGATACTGATTATGGTAACAACGATGTTGAAGGTCCTGATGCATTGCACGGAACTCACGTTGGTGGTATTGTAGCTGCAACTCGAGGAAACGATTTAGGTGGAGACGGTGTTGCAAATAATGTTGTTTTGATGTCTTTAAGAGCAGTTCCAGATGGAGATGAATTTGATAAAGATATCGCTTTGGCAATTCGTTATGCAGTGGATAACGGTGCGAAAATAATCAACGGTTCATTCGGAAAGTCTTATTCAAGTCTTCCAGTAGCAGTCTATGATGCAATCATTTACGCTCAAGAA
Organism: Brumimicrobium mesophilum; assembly: GCF_003025005.1. Classification (GTDB taxonomy): domain Bacteria; phylum Bacteroidota; class Bacteroidia; order Flavobacteriales_D; family Crocinitomicaceae; genus Brumimicrobium; species Brumimicrobium mesophilum. The sequence goes on along the minus strand of NZ_PVSS01000001.1, from coordinate 185,792 downwards.
AATGATGTTCTTTTTGTACACGCAGCAGGAAATTCAGCTAACGATTTAGCGATCAACAGTAATTTTCCAGCTGTAAAATATGACTTTCAAGAGTTGCCTTTTACGCACTTATTAACGATTGGAGCTTCTACTCGTGTTCATGAAGAAGAATTGGCAGCAAGATTCTCTAACTATGGAAAAAATGAGGTAGATATCTTTGCACCTGGTTATGAAATTTACAACACTTTCCCAGATAATGAATACCAAGCAATTGCAGGAACGTCAATGGCATCTCCAATGGTTGCTGGTGTAGCAGCTTTGTTGAAAGGTTACTTCCCTTCTTTAACCATGGCTGAGGTTCGTCAAATTATTCTAGATTCAGGTGATTATTTTGGTGATACTTATCAAAAAGTACCTGGTTCAAACGAATTAGTAAAGTTTGATAACTTATCAAGATATGGTAAAGTTGTGAATGTAAAGGCTGCTGTTGAACTAGCAAAGGAAAGAACAACAGAAAAGAAATAATTTTGTCAATGCAATAGTATGTTTGAACTAATTAGTTTATTCACTTTTGCTTCAAATGATAGAAATATATAATTAAAGGGGTGTTCATAATCGGGCACCCTTTTTGATACCCTAAGAATATGATGCAGAAATTTTGTTTATTAATTGTTCTTTTTATTTCACTTCAACTGAACGCCCAAAGGGTTTTTCCATTGTTGGATAATTTGAACTATTTTAAAAGTTTTTTTGAAGGTTCAACCAGACAATTGGACCATTTAAAGCCTGTTGATTTTAAATATTCTGAGGAAATTATAGCTTACATCGACAATAAAAGTGATTTTTTCGTTTATGATGGTGTGAAAAAAGAAAAGCTTTCTGGCTTGGCCAATGATTATAAAATTGGGATAAACATAGTAGCTTGGAATACCGGTCCGATTGTTTCAGTTTGGGACAATGGTCGTAAGCAAACATTAACTCAATTTGGTGGTACTTATGAAGTGTCTGATAGTTTAGTCGTTTTTGAAGATACAAGAGATAACGCTATTCGGGTGTATTATAACGGTGAAATTCATGATTTATACTACAGCGTATCCAATTTATATTTCCCTCAGTATATTGGATCTAATACCGTGGCTTTTCAGGGGAATGGAAATGTTCACTATGCATTTATTCAAGGAAAAATAGTTGAGATTGGAGTTTTTAACGAAAACGTAGAATTCGCCACTGGAGGAAATCTCGTTGTTTTCAATGATCCTTTCAATCAATCTTTTGCGGTTGCTTTCAAAAATAAAATTTTAGATGTTGAACCAATTAAAGTAATTAGTTACAAGGCTGGTTACGACAAATTTGTTTATCTCGATAGAAATAACAATTTGAAAGCTTATATCAATGAAGAATTAGTCACTTTAAGTTCTTATCCGGATTTTTACGAAGTGTTTCGTGGTATGATTATTTGGGGTGAAAATGGAGTTTTATATACCTTCAATAATGGAAAGAGATACGAAATAGCCAATTATATCCCTGAAGAATATAAAATGAGAAATGGAATTGTAGCGTTCAGAAATCTCAATGGTGGAGTTTCGGTTTTTCATAATAACCAAATTGAAATCGTAAGTAATTTGTCTGATGCTGCTTTTGAAGTTAATGGCAATACCGTGAGAGTTCAAGTAAATAAAGGGAATTATATTTTCTTTAAAAATGGATATACTTATCAACAATAGATTTACTCTTCATAAATTCTCCTTCCAAATAACATGTCTTAATTTTTTTTTAGATGTGTTAAAATTCAGTTTCTTAATTTTTCTTTTAATTCTGTCGATAATGAATACAGGTTTAAATAGTTCTTTATTATTTGTCTATTTAGAACATTTCTGATTAAAAACAACCTTCAACTTATATTTTCCATATTTTATTCTAATATTGTAAGGGAACTGTTTTTCGCTTCACAATTAAATCAAAAGAATATGGAACATGTTGTAATTATTGGAAACGGAATTGCTGGTGTTACTGCCGCACGTCATATTCGAAAAGAGTCTGACAAAAAGATTACGATTATATCATCAGAATCAAAATACTTTTTTTCTAGAACTGCACTCATGTACGTTTATATGGGGCATATGCGGTTTCAGGATATTCAGCCTTACGAGTCTCATTTTTGGAAAAATAACCGCATAGATTTAATTGAGGATTTAGTTGAATCTATTGATTATCAGTCGAAAACTTTGAAGTTAAAACAATCTTCTGGGGTAAAATACGATCAACTAATTCTTGCAGTAGGTTCGAAACCAAATAGGTTTGGTTGGAAAGGACAAGATTTAAAAGGTGTACAAGGGCTATATTCTAAAAATGATTTGGAATTAATGGAGGAAAACACAAAAGGGATTAAAGAGGCTGTAATCGTTGGAGGAGGATTAATTGGTGTTGAAATGGCGGAAATGCTGCTTTCGCGAGATATAAATGTGTCTTTTTTAATTCGTGAAAAAACCTTCTGGGGAAATGCACTTCCAGAAGTCGACAGTAATTTCGTAACCCAACATTTAAACCGACATCATGGTTTGAAATTGCTTTTTGAAGAGGAACTTGATGAAATTATTGCTGATGAATCTGGAAGAGCCAAAGAAATAAAGACTAAAAAAGGCAAAACAATTCCTTGTCAATTTGTAGGGCTAGCAGCAGGAGTGAGTCCAAACGTGGATTTTTTAAAAGAGAGCGAATTAGAAGTCGATAAAGGTGTTCTTGTAAATCCTGACCTTTCAACAAATCAAAAAGATGTTTATGCAATTGGAGATTGCGCTCAATTTAAAACGTCGATAAACGATCGTGGACCTGTTGAACAAGTTTGGTACACTGGTAGAATGATGGGAGAAACTGTAGCTCAAACGATAACAGGAAATAAAATGAATTATGCTCCAAGTCATTGGTTTAATTCAGCTAAATTTTTCGATGTGGAATACCAAACTTACGGAAGAGTTTGGGCTGAGCCGAAAGAAAATGAAACGAGTTTCGTTTGGAAGAATAACGAGCGAGAAATTTTACTTCATTTTGTTTTTGATAAAAACTCAAAAGTCTTTAAAGGAATCAACAATTTTGGATTGCGTTTAAGACATGATTTATTTGAAAAATGGCTGAATGAGCAAGCAACGATTCAACATGTTTTGAAATATCTGAAAACCGCCAATTTTGATCCTGAGTTTTTTAAAACTTTTGAAAAAGACATCGTGGACGCTTTCAATAAAGAATTTAATGATTCTGTAGAACTTGCACCTAAAAAGTGGTGGAGAAAATTAATGCATGATAAAGTTTAAAGGATGGGAACGACAATTAACTACTCTATAGCAGGAGATAAAACACAGAACTTAAATACCCTTCAAAAGATTGGCTTGACCTTAGGATCGATTTCATTATTTATTTTTCTTTTAACTTGGGTGACCGGAATGACCTTAACTCCTAATTGGTTGTACCTTACAGCCATTTTATTTGGATTTTCAGCAGGACCAGTGCTTTATGCAATTGGAACTTATAAAGGTTTGCCAGCGGGAATAAAAAACAATGGTGTTTACTTTAATTCCTTAACCAATAGAGGAGCTTTGGGATGGATAGGAGCAATTATCTTAACCTTATTCTATGTGTGCTTGTATTGGTATGGTGACTGGTTCGGTAATGGTACAGGTACAGATGGAGCAAATGAAGGTGCAGTTGCATTATTCGATCCTTTAAGTCAAATTATGCGTGGAGCCCCAGCTGATAAATGGTTTTTATATGGAACTTTCTATACCATTGCCATATTGTTTTTGGGGATAAAATTCATGTATAAATACCGCAATAGTAAATATCATTTAATCAGAACTGTTGTTGTAATGTTTTCTCAGTTGGTTTTGGCCTACATGTTGCCTTATATATTAGAAGGTTTAAATGCTACATCTGGAGGTTACTATTCATTAAACCCTATTAATTCTTGGCCTTTGAATTATGATTTTATGACGGGCACAAGGATAGATGCTAGAATAGCACCAGAAAATCAACCACTAGGAGTTGCTTATATGGTTTGGGGTATTATTTTATTCCTTATTGTTACACCTTTTGTCACTTACTTTGTTGGAAAACGCTGGTATTGTTCGTGGTTCTGTGGTTGTGGAGGTTTAGCAGAAACGGCAGGAGATAATTTTAGACACTTATCTGACAAATCACTTAAAGCATGGAAAATTGAACGTTGGTTGGTGCATTCAGTCATGGTTTTCGTGATGCTAATGACTGTTGCAGTAATGTATTCTTATTTTTCAAAATCAGAATTTAGTTTGATGATGTATTTTCCTGCTGTTGTGGGGTACAGCTTGCTTTTTGGATTGCTAGGATTGGCTGTTTTACTATTTATTTTCTTATACTTCAATGGAAAAGGCAAGTCAAGAAATTTCATGTTAGTGGGGGCAGTTATTGGAATGGTGATGATTGTTTCCATGCTGTTAAGTTATCTTGGGAATGATTCTCAAGCATTTGGAATAAGCAGTGATACAATCAAGAAGGGTTACGGATTTTTTATTGGTGCAATTTTCTCTGGAATTGTTGGAGTTGGTTTTTACCCTTTATTAGGAAATCGTGTTTGGTGTCGTTTTGGGTGTCCAATGGCGGGTTATTTAGGAATTATTCAACGTTTCAAGTCAAGATTTAGAATTACAACTAATGGAGGACAATGCATTTCTTGTGGAAATTGTTCGACTTATTGTGAACAAGGAATTGATGTAAGAGCGTATGCTCAAAAAGGTCAAAACATTGTTCGTGCGGCTTGCGTTGGATGTGGTGTTTGTTCTTCTGTATGTCCACGAGGTGTACTGAAACTTGAGAATGGTCCAGAGGAAGAAAGAATTACGGATAACCCTATAATAATTGGTCATGAAAAGCACCCTACTTTGAGAAGATAAGCTATGAATATTACGTTGGATTTTCTTTAAAATTAGGGAAAACCCTTGAAATCAGCTGAATAAGAAGCTCTAGTTTTGTTTAGGAATTTAAAAACAAAATTATGAGAACCAACAAAGTAATAATTGCAGTATTTAGTTTTTCCATGCTTATGGCATGTCAAAAAGAAGGTTGCACCGATCAAGCTGCGGATAACTATGATTCGAAAGCACAAAACGACGATGGAAGTTGTATTTACAATGGAGTAAATCCAGGCGATACTAGTAGTGGGAATTTACCAATTCAATTATCAGGAACAGAAACTAGTGGAAGAACAATAGTTGATCAATCTACAAATCCAAACCTCGCAGATTATTATATCGATGATGGATGGAACCTTGATGCTGCAATAATAATTGAACCAGGCGTTCGCATTGAAATGCGTTCAGGTGCTCGAATTTTGGTTAAAAGTAATGGGTCTTTGGATGCTACTGGTTTAGCTAATAACAAAATTGAATTTATTGGAGCTCAAAATGTGAATGGACTCTGGTATAATATTGAATTTGAAAGTAATAACCCTAATAATAAACTAATTCACTGTAATATTTCGAATGGGTCAAAGTATTATTCTTCAACACCGTCAATGGTTGTTGTGGGTACCAACAGTCAAGTTACAATTCAAAATTCTAACTTTAGTAATGGAAGTGAGTTTGGATTGATGACGGAAGGAGTAAGTTCTAAATTGCCAAATTTCAGTAATAATAATTTCAGTTCCTTTTCAAAAGCACCGATTAGACTTGAATCATTAAGTCACGCAGACTATTTAGATAATTCCACAACAATTTCGAATAATAACACTGTTCCTAAAATTTATATTTACAATGGAAATGTAGAATCCAACACAACTGTGCGCAAATTGAATGTTCCTTATTCAATAAGAGAATCCATATCGTTTGATGATTCTCATACAATAGTAGAGGCTGGAGTAGAAATGAGAATCGCAGCAGATGTAAGATTGGAAGTTAAGAGTAACGGTTCATTAGAATTTGCTGGAACTCCTTCAGAACCTGTTAACGTGTTAGGGGAAGTTAATTCGAAAGGGTATTGGTATAACTTAGAATTCAATAGTAATAATCCCTTAAATCGACTAAACAATACTAATGTTTCAGGAGGTAGACAATACTATAGTAGTCAGCCTGGAGCAATCAGATTAGAAGGTAACGCACTTTTAAATATGACTAATTCTACTGTCTCTAATAGTCCGTCCGTGGCAATTGGTGGCGATTCTGGAGCAACCCTTAATGACAACGGAGGTAACTCTTGGTCAGATTGTGACGATGGCGGAGGATTATTGCCGTAATAAAACGTAACTATCTAATTGAATAATTAATAAAAAACAACTCTTATGAAAAATTTAATAATTACATCATTTACAGCTTTTTTAATGTTTGCTTTTTCACCAACAGCAACGGCCCAAGAAGTAGGGTATGAAAAAGGAAAGACTTATTTTGATATTGGTATAGGTGCGCCTAGGTTTGGTTTTGGAAACAGCTATCTTTATAATAATTCTGGTTACAATAGTTATAGAGTTCCAGTGTTGAGAGCAAACGTAGAAATAGGATTTAACGAACTTTTTAGTGGCGGATTGTATGCTGGTTATAGTCATTATGGTTATCGATGGACAAACGCTCTAGGTGATTGGGATACCAAATATAGCTTTATCACTGCAGGGTTTAGAGGGACTTTTCATATTTGGGATTTTATAAATGAAAACCTTGATCTTGGTTTAGGCTATGAAGAATTCGATTTATATGCTTCTTTAATGATTGGTGCTCAAATTAATAGCTTCTCAGATAAAACACCTGTAAATAGAACAACAAATAGAAGCACAAAAGCCTTTTTTGGTATCACTACTGGTGCTAAATATTACTTCACTAACAAAGTGGCAGTGTTTATAGAAGGAGGTTATGGAGCTTCATCTTATGGTTTGATTGGACTAACATTTAAATTATAATTTAAACTTCCACTGCCGTACTTTTAATTTTTAAACGGAGTTCCTCATTGTTCGATTTCCGTTTGGTCAATTCAAGAATATAAAACGATTTTCTTTCATTATAAGGAAAATCGTTTTATATTATCCTCGCAAAGTAAAACATTCAATTATGAAGCTTAATCTGACTAACTATGGCTTGATTTTATTATCTTTTTTAAGCCTGCTCTGTTCTTTCGCCTACTCACAAGGTCAGTTCTCACAAGATTCTATGCAGATTGTAAAAAATGCTCAAAGCTTATTACAACATCCAGATATTAAGTCAGTAGGTAGTGTTAAAACATTTCTTAACGAGGATGTTAAAGTCCCAAATGAAGCGACTAGCGATTTGATAAATTATTACATGGCAAGGCACTTCTACATTACACAGCAACACGATTTAGCCACAGATATCGCATTAAAGTGTATTGAAGATGATTTTAACGAAAATTCCAGTGATGCAAAATTCTATAACATTCATGGGGCGATTCATGTTAAAAATAAAGATTATGAAAAAGGAATAAAATCGTTTTTAGAAGCGGCAGAAGGTTTTAAAAAACAAAATAATTCTTTAAGAGAGCATGTTGTTTATAATAATATTGCAAATATTCACCTTGCTTTAGGCGATCACGATCAAGCATATCATTACAGTAAGTTGTGTTATGATGAATATCAAGGTTTTCCAGAAGATCCTAATTATTTAACTTTTTTAGGTATTCTCATAGTATGCGAAAACAACCTAGAAATTTTAGATAACGCAAAAATTCATATTGATATTGGGATGAAAATTGCTGATACTTCCAAAAATATTCAAGGTAAAGTTCTTCTTAACTTCGCAACATCGGAATGGGAATATAAAAAAGGAAACTATGACAAGGCAAAACCATTAGCTTTAAAAAGTTTAGAATTGAGTGAAAAATATGGGCTGAAACAATTCCAAATTATGAATAATATTCTTTTAATGGATATTCATAATGATATAAAACAATATCAATTGGCACTTGATTTCGGTTTGCAAGCAAAAGCTAATCTTGAAGAAGCGGGAAATCTGTCAATGGAACATACAGTTTCCAATGGAATGTCTGTTGCTTATGCAGGATTGGGGTTGTACAAAAATGCTTATCTTTTCAAAAAGAAAACAGATTCTTTAAAAACGATTGACAGAGATTTAAAAAATAAAAGAAATATGGACAGCCTGTTGGTCCAGTTTGAGTCATTAGACAATAAAAATGAAATCTTAAATCAGGAAATTACGATTGCAACACAAAACAATACGATAGAACGAAGAAATAATATTTTAATTATTATAAGTTTTACCTTATTGATAACTGTACTTTTCATAATTGGGATATTCTTTTTTAATAGACAAAGGCTAAGATTAATTAAGAACAGGCAAGAAGCAGAGTTGATTAATGCCGTAAGTGCTTCGGAGGAAGAGGAGCGAAATCGGCTTTCGAGTTTGTTACATGATGGACTGGCAGCTGAGTTAACAGCTTTGAAGTTAGAGTTGGAGAGACTTCCAGATGTGTCTGAAAGGGCATATATGATGTTAGATAATGCGCATAAGTTAACCAGAAGAGTTTCGCATAACCTTTCTCCTTACATGATTGAAGAAAAAGGTTTAGTTGAAGCCATTGCCTATTCAGTGAGTAATAATAATGTGAATAAGAATTTATTCTTTTACACAAATACTTCAAATAAGTTAAATATCTCCTCAAATGTTGCGATGATATTATTTAGAAGTACGCAAGAATTACTTCAAAATGCTATCAAACACGCCCATGCCAAAGAAATTGTAGTTCAAGTTATGTTGAATGAGAGAAATTTAACGATAAGTGTTGAGGATGATGGAGTGGGAATGGATATTGCTATTATTAAAGATTCAATAGGTTTAGGCTCTTTAAGAAAACGAATTGAAGTATTCGGAGCAGAGTTGAACATCGATTCATCGCCTAATCAAGGGACAAGTGCATTTATTAATTTAAAATTAGAAAAGTGAGTAATTTAAAATTGAATATATTAATAGTAGATGATCACCAAATGATTTTGGAGGGAATAAGAAGTTTTATTTCTACTCAATTTCCTGATTCAAATATTTTACTCGCCTCTAATCACAAGGAAATTGTGAGTGTTTTACAAAAACATTCCATCGATGTCATGTTGTTGGATTTAATTCTAAAAAAAGAAGATTCACGTAATTTTTTAGCTCAAATTGTGAAATTAAAACCAGAGATGAAAATTGTTGTGATTAGTTCTTTGGAGGAAGAGACGGTTGTTCATGGACTTATGCATAATGGAGTGCATGGATTTGTTGGGAAGTCAGGGTCTACAATGTATATTGCGGAAGCTATTCGATCAGTTTTGGATGGTAAAACTTATATAGATCCAATTTTTAATGAACGTATTGTTGAGAAGAACAAGAGTTTGTCAACTTTTTCAGTCAATCTTACCCGTCGTGAAAAAGAAGTTCTAATGGAGACCTTAAAAGAAAAGAGAATTAAAGAAATAGCTGAATGCCTTTTTATCTCTGAAAAAACTGTAGAGAATCACCGTTCTAATCTTTTTAGTAAATTTGGGGTTACTAATGTTACAGGACTCGTGAAAAAAGCAATGTTGCTGGGCTATTTTTCTGATAAAAACAGAAGCTAGGCTAATAGTTCGAGGTTTACCTAATTTATAAAATGACGTATAATAAGGAAATTGATTACACAAAAGTTTTTGTGGTTATTCCCGCTTTTAATGAGGAACAATCAATAGTTAAAGTGATTAAAGATATCCCAAATGTTCCACTTGAAAATATTATTGTAGTAAGTAATGGTTCTACAGACAATACTGAAAAAGTTGCCGGAGCAGCTGGAGCAACGGTTTTACTTGAGCCGAGAAAAGGATATGGTTGGGCTTGCTTGAAAGGATGTGAGCATGTGGAAAAAATGGATGGAGAAACAATTGTTTTTCTTGATGGAGACTATTCTGATTATCCACAACAACTAACAAAAGTAATTGCTCCTATTTATGAGCAAAACATGGATTTGGTGATCGGTTCTCGAGCTTTGGGAAACCGAGAAAAAGGTTCAATGACAATTCCTCAACAATTTGGTAATTGGTTGTCTTCAAAATTGTTGAAAATTTTTTATGGGGTAAATTTCACTGATCTAGGTCCGTTTAGAGCGATTCGTTTTGAAAGTTATAAAAGTCTCGGAATGAGCGATAAAACCTATGGTTGGACGATCGAAATGCAAATAAAATCTGCACAAAAAAAACTGAAATACTGTGAAGTTTCCGTTGATTATAAAGTGCGAATTGGACAGTCAAAAGTAAGTGGAACAATAAAAGGTGCGGTAATGGCAGGAATTAAAATTATATTTGCAGTTTTTAAGTATAAATTTATTAAATGAACTTAGTCATAATTCTTGATAGCGCTTTAGGTGACCCGACTTGGATGTTCAATTGGGGGGATGCTTTTGGTTTCGAAAATTACTTTGCTCACCTATTGGCAAAGCTAATCCTGATTGTTTACGGATTCAGTCTGGTACTTATTTTAATTTATAGTATTCTACAACTTTCGTTGGCTATAAATTATAAGAAGAGTAAACTTCAAAAAAAGAAAGAACTTCCAACATTTGATCCTGAAAAGGCTCCATATGTTACAGTTCAATTGCCAATGTATAACGAATACTATGTTGCGGAGCGTGTTATTGAACGCGTTGCACAATTAGATTATCCGTTAGATAAGCTTGAAATTCAAGTGCTTGATGATTCTACTGATGAAACGGTAGAAGTAATCGCACGAAAAGTAAAAGAAGTTCGTGAAAAGTATGGTGTAGATATCAAACATATACACAGAACGAATAGAGTTGGATACAAAGCAGGTGCTTTAGATAGTGCATTACCTGATGCAAAAGGAGAATTTGTTGCTATTTTTGATGTGGATTTCCTTCCAGATGTAGACTTCCTTCAAAAAACAATGCCACAATTCCTTGATCCTAAAGTAGGAGTTGTTCAAACACGTTGGGGGCATATCAATAAAGATTATTCATTATTGACAGAATTACAAGCCTTTGGTTTGAATGGTCACTTTGCTATAGAACAAGAAGGAAGAAGTTCTGCAGGTCACTTTATTAACTTTAACGGAACAGGTGGAGTTTGGAGAGTGAAATGCATTGAAGAAGCTGGTGGATGGGAACACGATACCTTAACAGAAGATTTGGATTTAAGTTACAGAGCTCAAATTAAAGGTTGGAAGTTTAGTTATTTAGAAGATGTTATCGCTCCTGCTGAATTACCGATTACAATGAGCGCCTTAAAAGGTCAACAACACCGCTGGATGAAAGGAGGTGCTGAATGTTTTAGAAAAATGGCGCTTCGTTTAATTAAAGCTGAAAATGTAAGATTAAGTGATAGAATTCACGGATTGTCGCATTTGTTTAATTCTACTGTTTTCGTATTTATTTTAGTAATGAGTTTATTGAGTCTTCCTGTTTTGCATATCAAAGATAGTTTCTCAGACTTAAACTACTTTATTCAATTTGGAAGTGTTTTTATTCTGTCAACTTTATTCTTGATGTTCTATTATTGGAATTCTTATAGAGATAAAACAGAAGATAAGCCAAAAACTTTATTTCAATTTGTAAAAAGATTTGTTCAATTCCTAACTATTTCAATGGGGCTTTCTTTAAGTAATGCTGTTGCAGTAATTGAGGGGTACATGGGGATTAAAAGTTCATTTGTTAGAACTCCAAAATTCAACGTTGGAGCAAAAGAAGAAGGCGTTATAGAAAATAAGTACGATAAAAAATCTATATCGTTGATCACTATTGGGGAAGGTATTCTGTTCCTGGTTTTTGGTTTTACAGCATTAAATAGATTGGCCTATGGTGATTTAGGAATGGTTCCTTTCCACTTAATGTTGGCTATCGGATATGGAACAGTTTTCTTTTATAGTATATTGGAAGTTAGACCATCATTATTTTCATTCGTACCGAAATTTAGTACAAGCAACGTTAACGCTTAGTTAGATATTTTATTCATGCAATCGAATTGGAGAGGTTTACTTGGAGCAATTTTGCTTTTCGTAATACCTCTCTTTTTGATTTCATATGTTTCAAAACAGGATGACTTTATTCTAAGTTTTTCATCCTATTCAATTGCTTTTATAGTTTTCCTTTATTTTATCCGTATTCGAAATAATTTTTCAATACAAATTTGGAAGTCGATTGCTTTTGTTCTGTTTTTGATTCCTTTATTTTCAATTCCATCACTTTCTCCAGATGTGTATCGTTTTTTGTGGGACGGAGAACTAGTCACAATGGGAATTCATCCTTATTCAGCTATTCCAAATGAATTAATGGAGTCGAACGATAAGGTTTATAATTCAGAATATATGAATTCGCTTTATGCTGAAATCACAGAGCTTTCTCGACGCAATTATTCAATATATCCATCGGTTAATCAATTCTACTTTTTGATTTCAGCTTTAATCAGTGATAATTTAATTGTTTCACTCATCACATTAAGGGTTTTAATGTTAGCCACATTGTTGATTGGAGCACATTATTTCTTTAAAATTTTAGAATTACTTTCAATTTCGATCAGTAATAGCGTTTTACTAATCCTTAATCCAATTTTGATAGTTGAAATAATGGGTAATTTCCACTTTGAAGGAATAATGCTTTCATTTTTATTCGTTGGGGTCTATTTTGTACTCAAAAATAAATGGTTAAAAAGCAGTCTGTTTTGGGCAATTGCAATCAACATTAAGTTAACTCCTTTGATTTTACTTCCTTTTCTTATTCGTTTCCGTAAACTGAAAATAAGCATCCAGTTTTATATCTACACCTTCCTTTTTTCAAGTGCTTTGCTTCTTATTTACCTTTGGCCAAGTGTGTTTTCAAATTTTATGCAAAGCATAGAATTGTACTTTGATAATTTCGAATTTAATGCAGGAATTTTCTATTTGGTTAAATGGATAACGTCCTTCTTTATCGAAGGAAACCCAACATTAATTGTTGGTCCGACTCTTTCGATTCTTGCTTTTATTTACATACTTATAATTGCGTTTTATAAACCAATTAAAACAAATAATGAATGGCTGAACCGAATGATGTGGGGCTATGTTGTTTATCTTTTGTTCGCAACAACGGTTCATCCTTGGTATGTAATTTTACCGCTTGGATTAGCTGTGTTTTCTGTGAATCTAGGAGTATTGTTTTGGTCTTTCTTGATTATGTTGTCTTACGGGTTTTATGCTTTTGGACAATCAAGTTTTGGTTATGTTTTGATTGGAATTGAGTATTTAATTTTGCTTTGGTTCTTGCTTTTTCCGAATAATTTTATGGTGGATTGGAGTAGGAAGGTTTTGAGGATTGGGTGATAGTTCCATTTTTGAGTTATGTAAAAAATGGATAGCACTGATGCTATGAGAAAAAGAAAATTACTCTAGTGGAAACTTGCTATTTGCATCAAGGACTGTAAATCCACGTATCTATTTCCTTGAATTCTTTGATTTAGGTTTAGACATTTAGCTTCTTTTTAGAATATACCTTTTTCAAATTACTTGTAATAATCAGATATTGTCGATTCCAATCCAATATTGATTTCAAGTAAAATTTCTTAAACAAACGAATTGTAAAATTTACTATTGAAATCAATTTGACATATTTCATCCAAGATATAGCGAATAAAAATATAGCCCTAATTAGAAATCTAAATTTCAAATTAAACTCTAGCCTACCTCAATATGAGACTTATCCAATAAATCCAAAACATTCTTCACTGGAGTAAAGGCTTCCGTAGGAACTTCAACGAAAACGCTGATCCAATCAGACATGCTGCCATTCCATAAACCTGGTCGTTCTATAAAACGAATGTCTTTGCCTTCGTAAGTCTTTTCGACAATGAAATACTTCTCAGGATCTGAAAAATCGAGTAGGTCTAATTTTTTACCGTTGATGTCTTTAGTAGAAACAGCCATTAAAACAGGATTGAAATACTGACTTTGAACCATTAATCTGTATTGGTTTCCATTGTTGCTGATTTGTGACTTTTCCACAATTTGCTTCGATTGTTTACCATTTTCCTCAACCCAAAAAGGTCCACCACCTGGCTGACCTTCATTTCTTACCATTCCACAAATACGAATTGGACGGAAAATTAATGTTTGTAGTTCTTCATCCGATAGTTTTTCGAAATCTGTTGATGGATTGGTGAAGTGATATTGGTGGTTTAATGCAGCTAATTGAACTCGAGGGTTTTCACTTTCATATGCATCTTTTAATTCAGTTTTTACTAAATCGAGCATTCCACCTAAATATTTTAGATTTTCAATAGAAGTTTGCGCATGTGCCTCGTGTTGAATATTATCAATATTTTTAATAAAAATGATATCACTCTCAATGGTATTTAGATTTTTAAGTAAAGCACCATGTCCTGAAGGACGGGTTAAAACTTCTCCATTGTCATCCAGGACTACATTCTGATCTTTGTCGAAAGCAATTGAATTTGTTGAAGGATCTTGTTCGCTCCATTCAATTTTACACTTTCTTCCAGACAATTGACGAATTGAATCTAAAGCTTCTTTAATTTGGTGTTCATGATTTTTATTGATCGTGAAATGAAAATTGACCTGATCTTCTTTAATCCTTAAACCTTGAATTAATTGTTCTTGAAATGCATTTAAAATAAAACTTCTTGAACGGTGAAATGGAACCAAACCTTTCGGTATCATTCCCAACCCCAGCCCTTCAGGTTTTAATAAATAGGAAACAAAATCATCTAGTGTAATATCATATTCACGCACTTTTTTCTTCAATGTATATGGAAGTAATTCAAAAAATGCGAATGATTCAATTGAATTTAAAAATCGTTCAGTCTTACTTCTGGTCTCTTCATTTGGGTCGGATAAAAATTCGTATAAAAACTTAAACATTCTAGATCCTGTTCCAGATGCTGGAATAAAAAAGTGAACACTTTGATCTCCATTATTGAATTTTACTTTGAATCTATTCTTTTCAAATTCTGAATGACGAATTATTCCATCATTTAATCGGCAAGGGCTAATTAGATTAATTTCCGGTTGTTTTTTAAAAACTAATTCCTTGTGTTCATCAATAATTGATTGACTGTTTTGAAGATCCATAAGATTTGAATGTTAAGTTTACGTACTTTTAACGCAGAAAATAGATGTTTATGATTTATTTAGTCCGTGAATATATAAAATATTGTTTGATTGCGAAGAATAGACATGGTATTCACTCTCCTTTTGTATATGAATTTAATGACCAATGTTTGCGTTTACCCATTCCAGATTATGAATTCAAAATTTTTAAAGATTTAAAGAAGAATTTCCAGAAGAATAACACTTCGATTGATGTTACAGATTTAGGAGCAGGCTCTAAAAAATTAAAAAAGCAACGCAAGATTTCTGAAATAGCAAAGATTTCGGGAAGTAATGATAAATATGGTAAATTGCTTTTTAGACTTGTAGCCCATTATCAACCAAAAAGAGTTTTAGAATTAGGTACATCTTTAGGAATAGGTACCTATATGTTGGCTGCGGGTCATGAAAACACGCATGTAACAACTGTTGAAGGGTGTAAAAGTACTTATGAAATTGCAAGAAGAACTTTTCCTGCTTCCCAACATGCTAAAGTTGATTTTGTCAATGAGGGTTTCATTAGTTACCTACGTAACCTCAAAAGTCAAAATCCCTTCGATCTTGTATTTATTGATGGAGATCATAGGAGTGAAAGTTTGTATAATCAACTTGATTTATTACAAGCTTTTATACACGACGAAACCATTATTATTTTAGATGATATTCGTTGGTCGAAGGATATGCTAATGGCTTGGAATCATTTGGTTCAAAATTCTGATTATCACTTAACGATAGATTTGTTTAAGATGGGGGTTTTGATCAAGCGTGGTCACCAAGAAAAGGAGCACTTTGTTGTACGTTACTAATTTTGAAAGCTTTAATTAATAATCTTTTTATAGGGAATGTTAAAAAGTATTAAATTATTTTAATATATTGTGATGACAAACACCAGCCCTTGTGAATCGATATTTAGAACAATTATTAGAAGATATGGATGCTGCAATTGCAAATCAAATCGCAATACGCAGTCATCTTGATATTCTAGGAGAATGTGAAGTCTTTGAAACGGAAAACGGAGTTCCATTAGAGGAGAAAACCGCTCCTTTATCTCAAATTATAGGTTTTAATAAATTTTATTTTCCTACTTCAGAAAAACTAACAAACGATCAAATTTCAATGGTTTATTCACGTTTACTGTGCGTGTTAGACAATTATAATTTTTTCTTAGACTTTCCAGATAAAGTAGATGAAAGGGTAAAATATGATATGTTACTCGATATTTTTGACGAGGAGACATGTTATTCCAACGCAAAAGTGACTATTCTTGAATTTTGCGGATATGATTATGAAACTTGTCCATTTGGAGAAGAGCTTTGTCAATGTAAAAAGTTTGAGGAAATGGCCTAAAAGTAATTGGTTTGCGCTTTTAATGTGTTGGTAATCAACATTTAGTGTGTGAATTTATTATTGTTAATGTTTCCTTAACATTGAACTCGATTACCCTATTGATAACCCTATTATTTTTGTCGAAGATTTTAATAATTGTTAATGAAAAATAAACTCATTTTATCGCTTGCATTTTTACTAGGAACATTTTTCACATTCCATGTGAATTCACAAAATGACAGTATTTCTAATGCAACCCCAAAAGAATTAAGTAGTGATATTAATTCTGAATCAATTGAAAATATTTCTTCAACTTCGAGCATAGAAGGTTTTACAGCACTTTGGAACTTAGATTATGAAGTGTTCCAAGATTTGAAGGAAGCTGGTTATACAGTTTTACTTAAGTATAACACCAAAATAGGTGAGAAACGTTTTGAGAAGGGCTACAGTAATTCTGACTGGACCGTTATTGAAGGAATTGATTTACATGAAACAACTTATTTCATTGACAGTTTAGATGGAGAAGAGGATTATGTTTTTAAAGTTGGTTTAACCAACGGAGAAAATACATTTTGGTCTGGTAAATACAAAGCAGAAACAGAAAGAGGATGGGGAATATTTAGATTTCTAGTTCTTATAGGATCTCTTGGGATGTTCATTTATGGAATGAAAATCATGAGTGAAGGTTTACAACAAGCTGCTGGGTCGAGGTTGAGGTATTTGTTGGGTTCTATTACATCAAACAGAGTTAAAGGTGTTTTAACAGGGTTTGGAATTACATCTATAGTTCAATCTTCATCTGTAACAACAGTAATGACAGTTTCTTTTGTAAATGCTGGATTGATGACTTTAGTTCAATCTGCAGGTGTAATGATGGGAGCAAATATTGGAACGACAATTACAGGTTGGATCATCAATATTTTCGGATTCAAAGTAAGTATTGGTTCATATGCATTGGTTTTAATCGCAATTGGAGCTCCTTTAATGTTCTTTGGTAAACAAAAATTAAAAGCTTGGTCTAGTGCAATTATCGGATTCTCGTTATTATTTATGGGGCTTGGTTTCTTGAAAGATGCCGTTCCAGAATTAGGACCTGATTCATGGTTAGTGCAATTCTTCATTGACTTTAAAGATATACCATTCTTAAGTACTATTCTGTTTGTGTTTTTAGGAACATTGGTTACCTTAATTGTACAGTCTTCTTCAGCAGCAATGGCTTTAACAATGACACTTGTTGCAGGAGGAATTATTCCTTTTGAGGTTGCAGCTGCAATGATTTTGGGAGAGAATATCGGAACAACTATTACTGCCGAGTTAGCCTCTACAATTGGTAATGTGCATGCGAAAAGATCAGCTAGAATTCACTCCTTATTTAATGTGATTGGAGTAATTTGGGCAATACTTTTGTTCCCGTTTATTCTTCAAGGAATTGAATACTTTATGTTGTCAATTGGAGCAGGTAACCCATTCGATAACCCTAAAGAATATGCCAATACAGGAATTGCAATTTTCCACACTGCGTTTAATCTTCTTAATGTGATGATACTTATATGGTTTGTTCCAAATTTAGTGAAGGTAGCAGAAAGAACAGTAAAATCAAAAGGTGGTGCAGATGAGGAATTCCACTTAGATTATATCGGAGCAGGTTATATGTCAACTCCTGATTTATCTTTGCTAGAGGCGAAAAAAGAAATTGCCAAGTTTGGTGAGCTGACCAGCAGAATGTCGCGTTTTTCACAAGATTTATTGTTCGAAAAAAGTCGAAAAAAGCAAAAGTTATTAATTGACCGTATCGCGAAATATGAGGAGATTACTGATAGAGTGGAGGTAGAAGTAGCCAATTATTTGGGGAAAATTTCAGAAGGAGAATTAAGTGTTGATACGGCCATTCGTATTCGAGGAATGAATAGTATTGTGAATGACCTTGAACGTATTGGTGATGTATTCTATCAAGTTTCCAAAAGTTTAGAACGTAAGTCTGAAGATAAAATTTGGTTTACTCCACATCAGAGAGAGCGTTTAGCAGAATTATTTGACTTGGTTGATGAAGCATTTGTTGTAATGTGTGAAAATTTGAAAAAACACTCAGCTGATGTAACATTAGATGTAGCAAATGAAGTTGAAAAGCGCATTAATCAAAAACGAGATGAAATCAGAAGTGAATACCTTGATGCATTATCAAAAGATGATGAGGTACACATGAAGGGTGGAATTATCTATAATGATATTTTTGCTTCACTTGAAAAAGTAGGAGACCACATTATCAATGTTTCTGAAGGAATTGTTGGTAAGGTTTAGTATTCCTTTTATTCCTTAAAATTTATCAAGACGCACGAAAGTGCGTCTTTTTTTTGCACTAAATATTTATTAACTCACCGAAAATCTATTTAAAAAATTTAATGAAGGTTGTAAACAAGAATAAAGGTGATCAGTGATGATCATCAATAGGCCATTAATTCCATTAGAAATGAGTAATGAATATGTAGAATTGTTGTTTAAATTATTGATTTCGAGTTTAATAATTAGGTGGTTGTTCGTTTTGTAGATGACATTGTTTCATTCTAGAGGAATAAATAAATAAAATTATTAAATTATTAACAAATATTAGTATTACATTTAGTGCTTAACTATAAAATAAATTCTTATGATTAACAATTACAAAAAAATGATTCGAGCAGGAATCATTACCTTATTCTTTGGAATAGGGTCTAGTGTGAATGCTCAGTATTGTACCCCAACGTACTCCACTGGGTGTGCTTCTGGAGATGACCTAAACAGTGTGGTTCTAAATGGAATCACTACAAATTTATCTAATTTAAATAGTGGATGTAACGGAGCCTATTCTGATAATACTGCTACACCTGCTCCTGATTTATCTCCAGGGTTAACATATACACTTTCCGTGGGAACATCTTATTCGTTTCCTCAAGGGGAGTCTGTGAAGGCTTGGATTGATTACAACGAAAATGATGTTTTTGACCCAACTGAAGAAATAGCAGCCTTTAGTGCGATTAATGCTGGTTTGAACTCCTTGAGTTTTACAGTGCCAGCTGCAACTACGTTAGGTGTAAAAAGAATGAGGGTAAAGTTGGATTACACAAGTAGTGCCGCAAATATCACTGCATGTGGAAGTGTTACTTGGGGTGAAACAGAGGATTACAGTGTTGAAATTGTGACTCCTCCAAATTGTTTACCGCCAACTGCGTTAAATGTGAGTAATGTACAATTAACATCACTTGATTTTGGTTGGACAGAAGCAAACACAGCTACTGAATGGCAAGTTGATTATGGTGCGCTTGGATTTACTCCTGGAACAGGAACGGGGTCTGCAGCTATAACAACTTCAAATCCTTATTCTGCAACAATCGTTTCAGGAGATGAGTATGACTTCTATGTGCGTTCTATTTGTTCAGCAGGTGATACGAGTGCTTGGACAGGGCCATACGAGTTTAAGTACTGTGATGTTTCTTCAAATGGAACTTTTTATTATTTTAACTCAGTTTCTACAAATGGAGCATTAACTAATCCTAACTATACTTCATTTTCTCACCCTGCTGGATCGTATGCAGATGAGACTTCTCAAATATTTGAGTCTCACGAAGCACAAACGTTTACTTTAAATACTACGTTTTCTACTGCGCAGCATGGTGTATCTGTTTGGGTAGATTGGAATCAGGATATGATTTTTGATCCATCTGAATTAGTTGCTACTAACCACTCAACATTAGCCGACCAATCTTTAAGTATCACAGTGCCAGCTGGTACTGCGTTGGGAGATTACCGAATTAGAGTACGTGGAATGTATGCATTTGGAGCTGGAACACCGGCGTCTGCATGTGGTTCTACTCAAGGAGGAAATACAACAGTTGATTTTACTCTTGCTATTTTGACCACACCGAGCTGTGTACAACCTTCTGCTTTAACTGCAGGGAATATCACTACAACAACTGCTGAATTATCTTGGACAGAAAATGGAACTGCTACAGCATGGAATATTGAGTATGGAGCTCCTGGATTCATTTTAGGATCTGGAACACCACTTCCGGTTACTGCAAATCCTTATACATTAGCAATCACTCCAAGTACACAATATGAATATTATGTTCAATCTGATTGTGGTGGTGGAGATTTAAGTGCATGGTCTGGACCATATTTCTTCAAAAATACTTACTGTGACTACTCTTCTACAAGTAACACTTATTTTGTTAATGGATTTGAAACGTTTACAGCTATATCAAATATCGCAAATTTAAATACAGGAGGAGGAACGACTACGGCTTCTTATTCTGATTTCACAACAATCAGTGCTTCGGGTTATGAATTGTTAGATATAGATTTTACTATCACGGCTTCAGGAACATCAACTTATGGTTTTGCCGTGTTTGTTGACTGGAACAATGATTTTAATTTCGACCTTTCAGAAAGAATGTTTAACACAACATCATATACTGCTTCACCACTTTCAAATAGTTTTACTGTTCCTTTAGGTACACCTGTTGGGAATTATAGAATGCGTGTAATTGCTGATTTTACGACTAGTAATATTACTAATCCTTGTGTAGGATCTAATGGAGAAGGAGAGGATTATATTTTTGAAGTTATCACTCCTCCTACATGTTTGCCTCCTAGTAGTTTGATGACAAGTAATCCAACAACTACATCGATTGAGCTGGCATGGACATCAAATAGTGGTGCGACATCATGGTCAATAGAATATGGGGTTTCTGGATTTACTCCAGGTACACCTGCAGGAACTATTTTACCAGGAATTAGTACAAATCCTTATGTAGTTACAGGTTTAAACCCAAGCACAAACTACGACTTTTATGTTCAGTCTGATTGTGGTGGGGGAGATATAAGTGCATTATCTGCTAGGATTTCTGCTCCAACTAACTGTGGGGTAGCAGTTGCTCCAT
Source organism: Brumimicrobium mesophilum (assembly GCF_003025005.1). Taxonomy (GTDB): domain Bacteria; phylum Bacteroidota; class Bacteroidia; order Flavobacteriales_D; family Crocinitomicaceae; genus Brumimicrobium; species Brumimicrobium mesophilum. The sequence goes on along the minus strand of NZ_PVSS01000001.1, from coordinate 164,494 downwards.
ATGGTGAGAGTTTTAACAATTCAATTCAGCCATATTGTTGGGAGAATTTGTCAAACAATACAAGTACTTCTGTAAATAACTTCTGGAAATTTACGGGCGCTCCTGGATATGCAGCGACAAATAATGGAAGAGCTCCAGGATCTTATGCATGGTCTGATGGTTCTTCTCCGTATCCAGATAGTATGATGTTAGAGACACCAGAAATTGATATCTCGACACTTGCAAATCCTTATTTGGCATTTGAATGGTTTAGTAATAATGAAAATAATCCGAATGATAATGTTCCGCTTATAATAGAAGTATTTGATGGTACAAATTGGAATCTTCTTGATACTTTAAGAGGTAATAGCTCTGAATGGCAATTTGCTAACTTTAGTTTAGCTGCATATAGTTCAAATATCATTAAAATTCGTTGGATGACAAATCAAGCGGTATTAGGTTTGAATTCTCAATACAACGATATCTTAGTGGATGAAATATTGGTTGATGATTGTCTTCCTGGAACAGGTACAAATGGTTCAGTGGATGTATGTCGATTAGACAGTACAGTAAACCTTGAAGATAACATTATTGTTAAGCCAAATGGTGGTGGTACTTGGTCATTCCCAAATCAACCAAATTATTTGGTTGATGATACTGTTTTCAATGTATCTTTTTTACCAGCAGGTTCATACGATGTATATTATTTAGAGCGTTTTGTGTGTTATGATACAACATTCGCAACAATTAATGTTTTCGGACCTTCTTCGGCAGGTTTGGATGGATCAACTACTGTGTGTAAAAACGAACCGATTCCTTTATTAGGGATTTTGTCAGGAAACACTGATTTAGGAGGTGATTGGTATGATTTCCAAAATATGTTATTGCCTAATTCACAGCCTAATGCTCAACCAATCCCAGGTCAATATAACTATACTTACATTGTAAGTAATGGTGTTTGTCCAGCTGACACTTCTATTGTAGAAGTTGGGGTTTTGGCTTCATGTGATTTCTTGTCAATCGAAACAGAAGAGTTTGCTGATCTTTCAGTGTTCCCTAACCCTTCGAAAGACATCTTGAACATCGTGAATCCATCTAACACAACTTCTTTAAAAGTTGAAATGTTGGATATAAATGGTAGAGTTGTGCTTGTAGAAAATAAAGCATTGAATAATGCTACGGAAGCGCAATTGGCTATTGATCACCTGGAAAGAGGGATTTATACCTTACGTGTTTATAATAATACTGGTCAAAAGACCTTCAAGATTGTTAAGCAGTAATCGCTTAATGGTTTAATTAAAAAATGCGTTTCTCTCCGGGGAAACGCATTTTTTGATTTAAAGAATATCTTTATTAAAAAAAACATATATCTTTTGTTGTTGCTGAGTTTTATTTAATTAAATTTGCAAACCCAATTCAATATGCCCGGGTGGCGGAATTGGTAGACGCGCTGGATTCAAAATCCAGTTCTTTCGGGAGTGCGGGTTCGATTCCCGCCCCGGGTACAAAAAACAGAGTGAGAAACAGAGCGAAAGCGAAGTTTATCCTCTGTTTTTTTTTGCTTCATTCAGTTCACTCCAACTCAATCTTTTTTTCTACTTATCGAAAGCTAAGTTTATCTACTAACTTTTTCTTCTTAAATCCACGGAGCGATTGGCTATTCTCTCGTTGTTCTCCTCTTTTTTCTTTAGCGAATTTTATTCACTATTTTGACCAAGATTTCTTAACTTTTATTTCTAAAAGTAAGGCATAAAAAAACGGGAAATCTTTCGAAGCCCCGCTTTTGCAATTTAATGGATTTTCTTTTTATAACCCTATAGAATAGATATTAAAAGAATCTATATCCTAAAGTAACTTGTGCCCATGAGTTTTTATACCTAGGTGTTTCTGAAGTACCATCCCCAATATTATTTTGAAGATCTATACCTACTCGTCCGCCAATAGTAAAGTGATTTAAATTAATATTTACACCTCCAACTAGTCCTAGAATATTCTTACGAATATTGTCATTTTCGAACTGTTGTTCTTGGTCTATGTTTACAATAGAATTAAATTCATTTCTTTCGCTTAATAAGTAAGCAAACTGAGGCCCAGCAACAATCGACAAGTTTTCTGATGGCTTCAGGGCAATTAAAATTGGTATTTCTAAAAAAGTAGTTGTTCTTTTATAGCTATAATCGGTAAGTAATAAACTCCCGCTTCCTTCAAACCCTTTTTGAGTAATTAATACTTCTGGATGTAAACCTAAAAATGTTCCGATAGGTATTTCTAAATTAAGTCCTGCAGTATAACCTGTTCTTGTATCGGCTTCAAAATCTTCACCCTCTGAATCGTAAACATTTGAAAAGTTTACACCACCTTTAATTCCAAACTTCAAAGAACTTCTAGCATCTTGTGAAAATGAAAGGAAAGCCGTAGAGGCAAATAATGCAGTAAATAGTATCGCTTTTTTCATATTGAATATTAGTTTTAAATTATTTGTTTTGAATGAGAACTCATTATATCTCGTCCTATATAAATATATTAACATTATGAGAAAGGATATTTATTCTTAACAGTATTTCACATAAACACACTGATAATGGGGCTTTTTAACCTTTTTTAAATAAATCTTAAATTGGTAAATTCTTTTTGGAATTGATTGGATAAACATAAATATCAAATATAACTCGTAAAATTAAAAAAGGAGAAATAACGAGTACAGAACCCCAATTTATTTCACTAGCGAAAAGATTAGGGAATCTGTAAATCACAAAGAAATGTAGGAAGGCGCCAAGAATGATAGAAATATGTAAGATAATATTCCTTGGAAAGAAGGCATTTGTGAAATTCTTCACGTCATCAACGTAGTTTCTATCAAAGAATATTGCAGTAATTAGAAATACAATCAAATTAAAATTAAAACTCCAATTCATAAAAAGAATCACTTCCATATTTATAGCAGCTAAGTGATTATTGTTAAAATTTAGAACGATACCGAAAAGAAGAACTACAAATATTAAGTAAATAATAAGTAGAAACATGTTTTCTCCAAAATACCTCAACACCTTTGAGCGGTACGGAGCGCTTCTTTTGATAAACAAGGTTTTTATTGTGTTTACAATAACATGAATTAAAGTTTGCCACCAAAATAAATGGAGCATATAAAAAACGGTGATTTCTCCTTTTAATAACGCATAAACAGAAAACAAAACAATTGCAATTGTGTCAATTCTATTGAATGATATTGATTTGAATATTCCCACAATTTCTATCGTTTGGTGATGATCTCAAAGATAAGACTGAGGTAATAGATTAAAAATAAGGATTTTGACTTATATATTGGGGTGAAGATGGATTTTTCATTGATTTTACTTCACTTCTCCATTTGTCAAACTTTTCAGCATTCCATTAAAAATTAATCCATGAAAAGGGAGCACAGCATACCAATATAAACGTCCTGCTAAACCCAGTGGTCGAAAAGTGGCAGTTTGTTTTAATTGGTTATCTTCAATTTTAAATTCTAGCCAAGCTTCTCCTGGAAGTTTCATCTCTGCATGCAGCAATAGCCTTCCCTCTTCCTTATCAGCGTAAAGAACGCGCCAAAAATCTAATGAATCTCCAACGTCGATAGTATCGAGATTTGTTCTGCCTCGGCGTAATCCCGGACCACCAACTAATTTGTCCATAAAACCTCTAATTTTCCATAGAAAATCACCAAAATACCAACCATTTTTTCCTCCTATTCCCCATACTTTTTCGATGCACTTCTCCCTGTCTGCAAATGGCATTTTTCGAAGATCTTTAAAACAACCGAAAGTTGGAACTTGAATGAAGTCTGAAATGTGACTTTTCAAACCACTACTCGAATATGCATCTTTCCAACTTGAAATGATTTCATTATTCTCAATTTTAGTGAAAGCTTTATTTAAAGCTTCGATATAAGTGATTGGTGTAATGTTCAAAATGGTATTAATTTCCTGGTCTCTGCAAACTACTTCAATCTTCATGCTGTTTACTAAGGCAGTGGCCAAACGGTAGGAAGTTGAGGTTACGAAATAAAGCCAATAACTCGATAATTTCGGTGTCATTATTGGAACAGTATGAATGGTTCTTTTCAATCCACGAACCTTGGCAAAATCTAACAGCATTTCTTTATAAGTCAATATATCTGGACCACCAATGTCAAAGTTTTTATTGTAGGTTTCCTCCACAAATAAGCTTTGAGATAAAAATTGAAGAACATCAGATATTCCTATAGGTTGACAACGCGTGTTTAGCCATTTTGGTGTAATCATATAGGGTAGTTTTTCCACCAAATCTCTGATGATTTCAAAAGAAGCACTTCCTGAACCTATGATTATTCCTGCTCGCAAAGTTGTGTTGTTATATTTTCCTTGGTCTAATTCTAGTTCAACATTCTTTCGAGAAGTTAAATGTTTCGACAATTCATCCTCATTGATTATTCCACTAAGATAAACAACATGTTGAACATTTGTTTTGTCCATTGCTTTCCTGAAATTAGCGGCAGATTCCACCTCTAATTTGGCGTAATCTGAAGAAGCAGACATTGAATGAACTAGGTAAAAAGCCCCATCAATATCCTTTGGTATATGTTCTAAACTTTCTGCATCCAAAAGATCTACTTCTATAATATCAATTTTATTAAGTAAAGATTTTGAGGGATTAAATCTGGCTTTGTCCCGAACAGTGCAAACAACGTGATGACCTTGATCAACTAATAGCGGAAGTAATCGTTTGCCAATATAACCTGTTGCCCCTGTAAGAAGAATTTTCATAGTCTAATATTAACAATAATAATTTGTGATTTGTTCGGTGCGCTAATGAAATACAATTGGTCTCTACTAGGCAGTATGAAAATATCATACATTACCTTTTCTGGACTAAAACCTTTAATCGCCTACTATAGGTTTACCTTAATCTTGTTCTTTGGTGAAAACTTGAATTGCATAAATAATTCCTGACTCTTTCCTCACGGTAGTAGCGAAACCATAGTGATTAAACTCCCGATTTAGCATGTTTTCCCGATGGCCTTTTGATTGTTTCCAAGACTCAAATATCTCATCTGCAATTTTTTTGAGGTAATTAGAATCAATTTCTTTATCTGAAGTTATGAAAGTAAAAGTCGCATTTTCTCCGACCGTATAGAATGTTTCATCGTCTCCAGTTTTAACCATAGACACTCTTTTTACAGGAGTTCTGTATTGAGGATTATTGGATTGAAAGTGGCTTAGTTCTTTATTTTTTGCGTTGTAATCTGCTTGAAGTTTTGCAGCTATTTCTAGATCTGAATTAATTTTTAGTGGCTGTAGATTCTTTTGATGTCGTAAGGCATTCATTTGATTGAACACTTCGCGATTAATAATTTCTTCGTGTTCTGCTGTTAATTGTCCAAATGATAACAATGGAATCAAAATCAAGAATATGTGTAAATAAAGATTCATTCAAAATAGTTATGAGAGCAATTTTATATTAAAAGTAATTCATTTAGTACATATTTAAAATTTACTCACCCATAAATTCCAAAATTTCATCATAACGATTGCTGGAAGACCAGAAATATTGCAGAACCATTGGAATATGTCTTTTGTCGATAAGGTCAATTTCCACTTCTGGCTGAAATTCATTTAACTCATTTGTGAATTTTCTCACTGAAACATCAATTGATTTGTATGTTTTACTTCCTAAATAAATCTTGAATTTCGGACTTTCATCAGACAAGAAATAAATAGGAGAAGCATCTTTCCAATTCTCTTCGTTTTTGGTCCAAGTAGATAAATAATTGTTTTCTTCAGTGGGTGGATATTTTAATAAATAGTTGTGCATATCCATACCTCCAGCGTCATTAAGAATTATCCCAGCTATACTTTCTTCATCAATTCCATATTTAGGATTTAATGTTGCCAAAGCAATTAAATGACCTCCTGCGGAGTGGCCGGTAAGGTAAATTTGAGAACCATCACCTCCATATTCTTCTATATTTGCTTGAACCCAAGTTATTGCTTCTGCGATTTGCTTTGTCATGGTGTTATAATTAACATCCGGACTTAAATTATAACCAGGAATAACTGTTACAACATCTTTTCTAGCGAAATTCCTACCAAAAAATCCATAACTTTCTTTTTTTCCGGAATTCCAGTTTCCACCATGAACAAAAATTAAAACAGGATCTTTCTTGTCAGTTTTGTTCTTAGGCTGGAAAATATTTAAGGTTGGAGTTTCTAAATTAGCATCTACTTTTTTTGAATCTTCAGTTAAGTATGAAATGTCCTTGTGTTTAGAAATAGAACAACTGAATAGGATAGGCAGAAAAGCTAAAAGAGAAAGTAATTTTATTGACATTTAGTTATATAATTGAATGAAAAATCGAATGTTGTGCTTCGATCTTGAATTAGGCTTTTTTACGCATTAATTGTATCAGGACAGCAGCGAAAAACACGCCAAAAATAAAATCATTAGCACCATATATCGTATAAAAAACACCGGCCATCGTATCTTGTTCATAAACTGAACTCAAAGAATTGGAAGAGAACCAATTGATGTAGACCGTTACATAGATTATTTTTTCGATAAGAAAAACCGCTACTAAACCAGGTAAAGCAGCATATTTATTACGAACTGCAATGTAAGCCATTCCCCAAAGTATGATTGAAATTAGACCAAAATAACCCATCACTTCAGGTTGTGTGCTCATCATTACTTCATTCGTGAAAAATTTTGAGAGTGTTAAAACACCTATAATATTTGCTAAACCGGCGAATAAAAAGCCTTTGGAAATGGTAGTTTGATTCATATTATTTGGATGAAATCTTAAAGTTATTGATTTATAGAGGTTATAATCACAATTTATATCCAAATTCAGTTAATTATTTGGGAATCCGTCATCAATCCATTGCTTCACAGTATTTACATCAGAATCATTTAGTTTGTTTGCACCAAGTGGCATTGGAGTGTAGCCTGGTTCATGATTGATAACGCCATACAAACCACCGGACGCTGCGAAAGGGAAGATTTCACTGTAGGTTGTTAATGGTATCCCTGCTGATGGATTTGCGCCACCATGGCATCCGACACAATTGTTTTCAATAATAGGAAAAACACCAGTAGAAAATGTGAAGTCATCTTCAATATTCCCCATCATGTCATCTGTTGATTTAAATGGTTCGATTGGTTCATGGCGACAAGATTGGCTGAATCCCATTATTATTGCAGCGCAGATTAAAATGTAATTAGATTTTTTCATTATTTAAATTCTTTAGGTTTTCTGACTGTAAAAACTCGGCTAACATTAAATCCAAAATGGATATCTCCATTTATCCATCTACCTGTAGTTTCACCCACTAAATAGCGCTCCGTCATTCCTCTACTGTTGGTTAGGTGTAATTGGAATACATGTCCTCCTGTTTCAAGATCCACACCTATAGAAAATGAATTTTGAACTTCCTCACCACCTATTTTACTTGAAATTTGACCTGGTGGAATGTAATGAAACTCAGCATTTAATCGGAGAGAGCCAGATATTCGAACGGATGTTCCGATACCCATTGCATAAATTGTATTTTGATCATCTTTAGTTTTTACCAGATTTCGATGTATGATTGTAGGCATAAGTTGAAGTGAAAGTACATCACCAAATTTTCGTGCCAATAAAAGAGAATGATTGTAATTCAACCTTGAAGAGAAATAATTTTCGCGATCTGGATTTGCCCATTCACGGCTATCTACATAAATGTTTGAAACAAAGGTTGCAGTAATTGGGAAGTTTTGCGCGCCTGATTTTTGACGTAAAAATCTCCATTTAAAAGTACCGTCATAAGTTTTTTGAAATGAAGAACGACCAACGCCAATATTTAAATTGTCTGTTAAACCGTAATCAAACCCTGTTCGAATTGTAGCGTTGTCAATTCCGAATAAATCTCTCCATCCAGAATTTATGCGACCAAATCGATGACCGATTAAAAATTGAAGCACCCCTTTTGCATTTGTTTCTACAGAATGTCCACTAACTAAGCGTGTAGATTTAAAAGTCGCAATTGTAAAATTTGTTACAGGTTTAGCAGTTTCATCAAGCATGTTCATTAAATCATCTTGAGCAAAAGAATTGCCTGAACAAAAGAATACTATGCATAATATATTAATCCATCTTTTCATAATCCATTTTTACCTTAATTTCTATGGTTTTGGAAATATTTCCACGCACAATTGAGGGTATCTCAATTGAATAATCTTCTGGTTTTACAGTAAAAGTTGAGGTTCCAATTATGAGGTTTTTATTGTTTTTTGACAGCATTATTGACTCATTAATTTCTTTTGTTACTCCATGTATCAATAAACTTCCTGTGATTGAAAATTCTTTTGGTTTTTCAGTTAAGTCAGAGAGTGAAAAGTTGGTTACCTTTCCTTTGAACTTTGCTTTAGGGAATTTTTCGCTTTCGACATATTTCTCATTAAAATGTTCTTGCATTAATGCCTTTTCGAATGTAAAAGCTTTCATTAATACTGAAAATACTATTTCACCATTTTCTGTGTTTATCACGCTAGAAACTTGATTGTTTATTGCTTCAATATTCTCAATATCTGTTTCAGAAAAGAATTGAATTGTTCCAGTTCTAGTAATGTGGTTTTGTGCGAAGCCTACAAATCCTAAAAATAATAAGGCTGTAATTATTGTTATTTTTTTCATCTTGATTTTAGTTATTTGGTGCCCCATCATTGAGCCACTTTGTTATATGTAGTATCTGACAATCCGTTAACGGAACACCTGGAGGCATGTCTTGAGAAATTAAAACTCTATTTCTGAATTTCCCATCATCGACTTTGTCTTTAACTTGAGCATAATTTTCAAAAGTCCCTGGAGCACTCCCACCAGCAGTATGGCAACCAGTAACTGTACAATTCATATCTATGATTGGGAAAATATCATTGCTGAAACTAACTGTGGTTGTGTCGCAATCAACTTCTCCATACAGACTCATTTCATTGTCTTTATAACAGCTTGTTAAAACCATTGCTATTACTAAGTATATTATTATTGAATATTTCATATCTATTTTATTAATTGGCAATTATTCAGTACCACGTCCATTAAAAAACCTTGACATTGACCTTTTATAGTGACCATCGAACCTTTTTTTACCTCATTCTCTTGCTTATATTTGAAAGAACAATTTACTCCACCAATCATCGCCATTTCGGCTACTAGTATAATATTCGAATCAAATTTATTGTTCTTAACACTGATTACTTTTCCAGTTACTTCAATAATTTTATTTTCAAATTTTTTGAGCGCTTTCGATTCATCATTTTCAAATTCATTAAAAAGATCATCGGCACTTATGACGAAATCAGGATTGGTTTTTTCTAATGTGGGAACTTTTTTATTGAACATATAATAGCCTAAACCGCCGCCAACGAGAGCAAGAGCTAACAATCCGAATAGTGTATATTTTGTGATCGATTTCATTTTATATAGTATTTTAATTAATTGTTAAGAGATGAATGAGCGATCTCAACTTTTGGGTAATTTAGCAAATAATTGAATGCCCCTTATATATAATACGAAAAAAAGAAGCGTTTGGATTTATTGTGCCTGCTTTTAATTGAAAACATTTCAATTTCAAGTGGGCGAGTGGTTATGTTAAAGTAGGTTTATCGCACGTTGTGACGACCAGAATTTAAAAATCCAACTGAAAACAATTGGTTAGTCTCATTAAATATGTCATATCCAACTTTAAGATCTTTCCATAAGTTGATCTTGTCAAGGTCTTTGGCGTACTTTTTATTTAGTATGTCATACTTTTTATCAGATAATTTCAATGGAAAAATGGTCACAGGAATTGATGTTTGTCCGTTATTTCGAGCTTCCACGCAGATTATATAAATTTCTTTGATAAACTCATTTGTCATGGGAAGACAGCCAATTGTAACACATTTACCGTGAATAAAAATATCTCCTCCGAGTTTTCCTTTAGTTCCTAAGATTCTATCCGATTTGTTGGGATAATTTATTCCTAAAGAAAGGTGGTAGGAGCTATAAGGATTGAATCTATCGATGTGATAAAATCCTTCTGGAACTTGTAAATCTCCTTGCTTTCTTTTGGGACCGAGAACTCCAGAATTCCTGCAAACATCATATGTTTTGATCAATTGAAATTTGTTGTCACTTGAATTCTTAGCCCAAATCTCGACTTCTTTTTCACTTTTAAATGCACGAATATAAATTTGGAGCTTGCTGATTTCAATGTCTTTATTTTTTAAAATTCTTAAAACCGCTGCTTTTTTAGCTTGATAAGCTTCACGAACTCTTGGATATTTAAGTTGTTCTTGTTTAAAATTATCTGCATTAAAAGCACATATGATGAATGCTAAAAGAAACAATATGTATTTGGTTTTCATTTTTTAAGTTATTTGGGTTAACACAAAGAAGTGGTAAAAGTTATGTTTCAATAAAGTTAATCAAATTCATTTAAGTTAGAATTTGTTGTAATAGGGTTAATAGGCTATTTGAAAGTTTAGGAATTTAGAAAAATATTTTAAAAAGCTTTAACAACGCGATTTGTAGGAGTGATTTTTAAATCAATTTTAGAAACTTAAAACCAACATGGATAGTCCCGAATTTCAAATAGAGTTTTTAACTGATTCTCTGTTTGGAAGGAGGTGACTGTTTTTTTTATTCAAATCAATAATTACTATTATGAAAAGAGTTCTATTCACACTTTGTGTATTGTTAAGTACAACTACAATTTATGCCCAAACGATTAGGATTGCAGACGGAAGAGAATTTCTTTTCTCTGATTTTTATGTTGCTATCGTTGCTGGAGTTTTATTGGCTTTAATTTTTCAAATTGTCTTGACTGCGTTATCTGTGGCGATGGGAATTACCATGATTGGAAACGTGAAGAAAAAATTCGCTGAAAGTCAAGCTAAGCTAGAATCGGAACGAGGGTCCAATGAGTTTATTTATGATAAGGATTGTGACCATGATGATATAACGGGTGTAAAGTTTAGTTCGGCATTCGGTATATGGAGTTTAATCACCACTACTTTGTCTTTGTTCGGAGCTTGTGCCTTAGCGCTAAATTTGAGCTTTTTCGGCACCTTGGCTTCCAATTTAACTATCGCATTAGTAATTTGGGCTTTGTTTTACATGATTTTGTTTTACTTGGAATCGAAAATTGTGCATACGTTAATTGGAGGGTTAATTACTACTGCAACTGCTGGTTTGAAATTTTCAGCAGGAATTGTTAAAGATTTATTTAAGAATGTTCCCACTGCAAAAAGTAATGATACAATTGAAAACACCTTGGATAAAATCAGAAAAGACAATGCTTTTAACTTGCATAATGATAGGATTTCGAAGGTATTAAATGGTTTTCTTGAGAAATCTGATGTTAATTCTACTCAAAACGATATGTTGAATTTTAAAGATTTAAAAAATGATTTAAATAAAATAATTGATAATCCGAAGGAATCTATCTCGACCATGAAAGCTAGAATTCAAAAATTAGATAAAGAGGCAATTATAGATTTGGTGGAAAATAGCAAATTCATAAATGAGAAGGAGGTCTCAAATATCTCTTCGAATATAAATAGCATTATCGGTGAATTAAAGATTAGAATTGATAAAATAGAACAAAAAGTAAATGAAGAAGTCAAATTAACTAAGCGAAAAGCGATTATTCAAGCTGAAAATGCACGAAAAACAGCTGCTTCTGCGGCGTGGTGGTTGGTTTTGACCGTTGTTTTTTCTGGAGTTTCGGCAATGTTTGGTGCTTATTTGGAACTGATGGAGTAGAGGTGAGCTCTCTATTGTTTTTTAAATCCATTCTTAAAGGTTGAGTAAATAAATTGTTATTTTTAAGAATTAGAAGTCAACTATGTATATTGACTATTTATATCTGAAAATTAAATCATGAAAGAGTTTAAAGTAAATTCATTACCATTAAAGGAAGTTATTCAAAGTTTAGCGAAGTCTTTTTCTGTTCCTTTTAAAGAGAATTGTGATGAATATTCGCTTGTAATACCTTCCAAAATTGGAATTGGTCAAATCCGAGGAGTGAATTTTGATAATGGTTTAGGAATTATCACCTATGATTGTCAGTTTTATGATGATGTAAGGATTAAATTTACTGTAGATGAAGTTCATCCCATAAAATATATTTACTCTGCGCATGGCTTAGTTCAGCATTCATTCGAAAATGACGCTAAAGTAAACGAAATAGATCAATATAAATGTGCAATTGTAGCAAGCGAAAAGAATAATGGACACATTTTGACTTTTTTAAGAAATGAAAATCATAAAGTTTTAAGTTTAGAAATAGATCGTTCCAAATTTGCTAAAACTGCAAAGTGTGAAATTGATAGTTTGGGTTCAAAGTTGAAGTCACTTTTTTTGGATGAATTGGCAGGTGAAACCTTTTATCATGAAGGTTTTTATGGAATTGAGTTTAAGGATATTTTCACTGAGATTTTAAAATTTGAAGATAAAATGTTGATTAGAAAATTCCATATGGAAAGTCTAGCACTTCGGATATTTGTAAATCAACTTGTACAATATGAAGATGATTTGAACGGTATAGAAAAAAGTTCAATTATAAGGGTGAATGAGTTGAGTAAAGTAGAGGAACTAAGTAAGTATATTCTTTCTAATTTAGAGAAAGATCTAACAATTCAGAGCTTATCGAAAAGATCTGGTTTGAATCCAAATAAACTGCAGTTTGCATTTAAACATCTCTTTAAAGCAACAGTTAACGAGCATATTACACGGTGTCGTTTGGTAGAAGCTAAAAACTTACTTCATAATAATAATCTAAATGTTTCTGAAGTGCTGGGAAGAGTAGGCTTTGAAAGCAATAGTTACTTTTCAAAAATTTTTAAAAGAGAATTTGATATGAGTCCGAGTGATTATCGAAAGTTGATGGAGTAGATTTTTATTAAAGTAGTCTTGTTATCTCATCTATTTTAAAGATCTAATTCCTTTGGAATATTTAACTTCACATCTTTCAATAATTTCTTTGAAACCTCTTTGTCTTGGTCATTATGAAGAACAGAGACATCTCCTGTGCTTTCGAAAATTACCGCTTTAACTTCGCTAAAATCATGAACGTTTGACTCTCGCAATTTGGCTATCAAATCATCTTCACCAACATTGCATTTTTTCAAAGCATCGTAGAGAATTTCACCTTTCCACATGATGACTTGTGGTTTGTTGGTGAAAAGTTGGTTAAAGGTGTCGACTTTTCTGACCAAAAAAGAGAAAATAGTTTGAAAAGCAATAATGGTTGTTAAAGCAATTCCTCCTTTAAGTAGAGATTGGTCACTATTTAAAATGATTGAAGCCAAAACTGAACCCACAGCAATTGTTGAAGCAAAATCAAAACTAGACATTTTGGCAAATGTTCTTAATCCGAAAATCCTTGTGATAACTATTATGATGGTAAAAATCCCTAAAACTGATAAGATAAGCATGAAGGCGTCTTGTAATGTCATGATTTTAGTTTTTATCTTGTACTAACAAATATAGAAAGTTTTAGAGTTTTAAATTGACGCAAATCAATAAGAAATTGATGGTTTAGATTTTTTATAGTAATTACTGCTATTATTCATTGATATAATTTGGGGAATCCTTCGCAATCATGAAAACCCCAAAACATCGCCTTTCAGATGATGTTTGGTTTTCCCGTAAATTCCATTTATGAAATTTCACCGAGCATTGGTAGGGACGTTTTGCAAAATGTCCGCTATCCAAGGAAGGTTAAAGTTTTGAATTGTTTTAATAAAAGATTCCATATATGATTAATTTTATTGATCCCATTCCGGAGAATCCTTTGCCAACATGAAAACCCTAAACATCGCCTTTCAGTTGATGTTTGGTTTTCCCGTAAATTTCATTTATGAAATTTCACCGAGCATTGGTAGGGACGTTTTGCAAAACGTCCGCTATCCTAGGATGGTTAAAGTTTTGATTTGTTTTAATAAAAGATTCCATATATGATTAATTTCATTGATCCCATTCCGGAGAATCCTTTGCCAACATGAAAACCCTAAACATCGCCTTTCAGTTGATGTTTGTTTTTTCATTTAATTCTCCAACTTTCAAGACATGAAGTCTTGAGTTGTTTAATTAAATGAAAAAACCCGCAACTTTAAAAAGTTACGGGTTTTCTTTGGCGGAGAAAGAGGGATTCGAACCCCCGATACCTCTCGGTATGCTGGTTTTCAAGACCAGTGCATTCAACCGCTCTGCCATTTCTCCGGGGCAAAGATACTCACATATATTTTTCCTGCAAGTGTAAAATGAAAAAAAAATAAACTTTTTTTTCTAAGCATTGATTTTCAGCAATTAAGAGATTATTAAATTTTCCAATTCCTCGCTAAAAGTAACATTGTAGTCAACAGTTCCTGTTTTTTTGCTGAAAACCCTAAATTTGCATAGCTTTATGCTTTATTAGAATAAGAAAATATGAAGAATAAATTTTTAGTACTGCTTTATGCTCTATTTATTGGAGTTACTGCATTTGGACAAGATAAACCACTCAAAGCATTTTTAAGTGAGGGTCAGTTTTATGCACCAGAAGCAGGGAACTATATTGAGATTCAACTCAATTTTGTTGGATACAGTCTAAATTATATAGAAAGAGAAGAAGAAAAGTTTGCTGAGGTAGAAATTAGTCAGGTATTCTCTCAAAATGATACTGTAGTGGTTGCTGACAAATATTTATTAAAAAGTCCTGTGATCGTTGATAGCCTTGTAGAGGATTTTCATGATATTCAAAAATATTTATTAGCTCCAGGAAAATACAGGTTTGATTTGGTGATTAGAGATGTAAATTCTGAAGCTGATCCAATTTCAGTTACAAAATTATTGCAAATAGATGATATGTCAGAGGAATTGATGTTTTCATCCTTCACAGCAGCAGAAACATTACTGGCTAATCCCACCTTACAATCCATTTTTACTAAAACTGGTTATGATGTTGTTCCGATGATTGGAGATTATTATCCAACTGAAATTCAAAATATGCTTTATTATGTGGAAGCTTACAATACAAACTCAGCACTAGAAGATTCAGTTTATGTAGTGGAGCAAAAGATTATTGGAAGAGATGTTCGTTTTGATTTGGAAGAATATACCCGTTATTTTAGATATAAAGGATCAGCAATTCAACCTATAGCTAAAGTTGTCGATATAAGTATGCTGCCAACTGGAGCCTATACTTTAGAATTGAATTTATTGAATAGAGACAAACAAATACTGGCAAGAACTGCTTTTGATTTTGATAGAAACAACACTGAGAAAGTAAATAATTTAGCTTTTGAATCTGTAATTTTGGATCCTGCTTTTGCAGAAAGTATTCCCAAAGATTCTTCAGAATATTTTCTAGCAAGTTTGATTCCTATTTCGCGACAGGGAGAAATTAAAAATATCATTCGTATTCTCAGAGAACGAGATAATGAGCAAAATATACGCTATTTACAGGCTTTTTGGAAAGAAACCGCTCCAGAAAATCCTTATGAAGGCTGGATGAAATATAGAGCACAAGTTTTAAAAATAGAAGACCTTTTTGCAACGAACTATCAGGCTGGATTTGAGACAGATAGAGGTCGTGTTTTCTTGCAGTATGGAGCGCCAAGTAGTGTGATCGAACAACCATCTTCACCAACAGAGTATCCTTACGAAATTTGGCAATATGATCAAATTAAACAATTCTCTAATAAACGATTTATCTTTTACAGTAGAACTAATTTAAATAAAGATTATACTTTGCTACATAGTGATATGATTGGTGAATTGCAGAATTTCAGATGGAGATATGCTTTGAATAAAAGAGATTCACCTGATAACGATTTGGATGATCCAAATGGCGGGTCAAATTCACATTTTGGTGGCAACTCTTCTAGATATTACAATAGTTACTGATAAAAATTCCTCATTTGAAAACCGCTGTTGTAATTCTCAATTGGAATGGATTGACTTTTTTAAAGCAATTCCTTCCTATATTAATTCAAAATACTTCTGATGCCACAATAGTTGTTGTGGATAATCAATCAACCGATGAAAGTTTGACTTATGTTCGAAATAATCACCCTGAAGTTCAGGTGATATTAAATGATTCGAATGGTGGATTTGCTAAGGGGTATAATGATGGGTTAACTCGATTAAAAGGCCGTTTTGAATATTATGTGTTAATCAATTCCGATATTGAGGTTACACCAAATTGGTTAAACCCTTTAATTGATAAATTAGATCAAAATCCTAAAATTGCCGGTGTGCAACCAAAAGTTTTAGCCTTCCATAGGAGGTCACATTTCGAGCATGCAGGAGCGAGTGGAGGATTCATTGATAAAAATTATTATCCATTTTGTCGTGGTAGAATTTTTGATGAGGTAGAAGAGGATATTGGTCAGTATAATAACGATAAAGAAGTTTTTTGGACAACGGGTGCTTGTATGGCTGTTCGTTCTGAAATTTACCATAGGCTAGGTGGATTAGACGAAGACTTCTTTGCGCACATGGAGGAAATAGATTTTTGTTGGAGAGCAAAAAAGCAGAATCATTCGTTTTATGTTGTTCCCACTTCAAAAGTTTATCATGTTGGTGGAGGAACCTTAAATTATGAAAATCCCAGAAAAACGTTTTTGAATTTCAGAAATAGCTTATACACTATTCATAAGAATCATGTTGGCTGGCTATTTGGAAAGGTGATTTATCGCTTGATTTTAGATGGAGTTGCTGCTGTAAAATATTTGGTTGGTTTCCAGTTCAAACATATTATCGCGATTCTTAAGGCACATGGTGCTTATTATTCCAATATTCCAACCTTGAATAAAAAACGTAAACAAATTAAGTTGGAAAGCACTGAATATAATAAAGGAGGATTGTATAAAGCTTCTTTATTATGGGCGTATTTCTTTAAAAGAATTAAAAAATTTGAAGGCTTGAATAAAAGGTTTTTTATAAAGTAGAATCAGCTGTTATTTTTTTGATTTCATAAAATAATCAATCGCTATTTCATACCCGTTTAGACCAAATCCAAAAATGCAACCTGCAGCAACAGGACTAATTAAACTTTCATGTCTAAAGGATTCTCTGGCAGAAATATTTGAAATATGGACTTCTACTACTGGAATTAGAATAGCAGAAACAGCATCACGAATAGCCACAGAAGTGTGTGTGTAACCGCCAGCATTTAGAATTATTCCGTCCGCTTTAGATTCGTGCATTGCATTAATGAGTTCTCCTTCAACATTACTTTGAAAAACAGAAATTTTTAAATTATCTTTTTGGATTTCTTGAATATAATCATCAAAACTTTTCTCTCCATAAATAGAAGGTTGACGTTTTCCGAGTAGATTCAAATTGGGTCCGTTGATGATTAAAATATCCATATTGTCCGTTTTTCTTGTTTACAATATTAAGAAAATTCTGTTAACTCAGAATGGTATTAAATTTACTTTGAATACACTTAATTTTATTAAATTCAACCCGTGAACCAATGGATAACATACAATCGTGATTTTGTGAATTACCTCAAAATAGAAAGAGGTCTGGCGGAAAATTCCATATTTGCTTATCAGAGAGATTTAGAAAAACTAAGTGACTTTTGTACTGCAAGATCTATTTCTCCGAAAGATGTGGATTTAGAAAATCTTAAAAGCTTTATTGCGGATTTATATGATTTGGGCTTGTCAGCGCGTTCCCAAGCTCGTGTGATTAGTGGAGTTAAACAATTTTTCGATTTCATGGTTTTGGAAGGTATTCGAGATGATGACCCAAGTAGTTTGCTTGAATTGCCAAAAATCGGAATGAAATTACCGGTTTTCTTGAGTATTGCAGAAATTGATGAAATGATAGAGGCAATCGATTTAAGTAAACCTGAAGGGCATCGGAATAAGGCCATGCTAGAGGCTTTGTACAGTTGTGGATTGCGTGTAAGTGAATTAATCAACTTGAAATTCTCTAATATTTTCTTTAAACAAGGTTTTATTCGCGTGATCGGAAAGGGAAATAAAGAGCGTTTGGTTCCTGTGAGCCCATCAGTAGAAAAAGAAATTGGAATTTATGTTTCTGGAACCCGGAATCATATGAACATTCAAAAAGGTCACGAGGATTTTGTTTTTTTAAACCGAAGAGGGAAACAATTAACACGTGTCATGATTTTTACTATTGTTAAGAATTTGGCGCTAACTATTGGATTGAAGAAAAAAGTGAGTCCACATACTTTTCGACATTCTTTTGCTACACATTTGATAGAAGGAGGAGCAAATTTAAGAGCGATTCAAGAAATGTTGGGACATGAATCAATCACGACAACAGAGATTTACACACATTTAGATCAATCCTTTATCCGCGAGGCGATTATTAGTTATCACCCAAGAAATAAAAAATGATTGTACGGTGGATTTGCAAATCGTTTCTACGAATCATTTTTTATTCGCAGTTGTCCTTGAGATTTATTATTTTTGAGAAAAAATATAACTATGGGATGTTCAAGTTGTGGATCTGGAGGAGGAATTCCTCGTGGATGCAAAAGTAACGGAACCTGTAGTTCTGGAGGATGCAATAAACTTGGCGTTTTCGATTGGTTAGCAAATATGCAATTACCAAGCGGGAAGAGTCAATTTGATATAGTTGAGATACGATTTAAGAACAGTCGAAAATCTTTTTTTAGAAATTTAAAAGGATTTGAATTGAATGTTGGCGACGTTGTCGTCGTAGAAGCAAGCCCTGGCTATGATGTTGGGGTTATTTCAGTTGTAGGAGAACTTTCCAGAATACAGCTTCAAAAAAAAGCACCAAACTTTAAAGCTCATGAGGCGCGAAAAATAGTTCGTCATGCCACACAAGCTGATATTGATAAATGGGTTGCTGCGCGTAAAAACGAAGAAAGCGTGATGCATAAGGCACGCGAAATTGCTATTCAATTAAAATTGGATATGAAAATTTCTGATGTTGAGTATCAGGGAGATGGTTCTAAGGCAACTTTCTATTATACGGCAAATGGCCGTGTTGATTTTCGTCAATTGATTAAAGACATGGCGGAAAACTTCCGTGTGAGAATTGAAATGCGACAAATTGGTGCAAGACAAGAATCTGCTCGTTTGGGTGGTATTGGTTCATGTGGTCGAGAATTATGTTGTTCTACTTGGTTAACTGATTTCCGTTCTGTGAGTACAAGTGCTGCACGATATCAACAGCTTTCATTGAATCCACAGAAGCTTGCGGGACAATGTGGAAAGTTGAAATGTTGTTTGAATTACGAATTGGATGGGTATATAGACGAGTTGAAAAGCTTTCCTTCTACCGAAATCAAGTTGTATTCTAAAAAAGGATCGGGAATTCACATCAAAACAGATGTTTTTAAACGTTTGATGTGGTATTTGCATCAAACGGATGATAAGTCAGGGCCAGCGTTAGTAGCGCTTTCACCAGAACGCGCAAAAGAAATTATTGCGATGAATAAGGAGAAGAAAAAGCCTGAAGATTTAAAAGATTTTGATCAAGCAACAATTGAGACAAAGGCACCAACAACTCCAGATTATTCAAATGTAGTAGGGCAGGATGACTTAAATCGATTTGATAAGAAGTTTGCAAAGAAGAAAAAGCGCAAACCTGCTAAGAAAAGACCATCAGGAAACACTAATGCAGCTGCGAAAGGGAAAGAAGGTAATGCTTCTCGCTCGATAGACAATAAGAAGTCTAATGATGTGAAAGGGGGGAGCAATAAGCCAAAACCGAAAGGAAAAAGGCCGGCAAGGAAAAATCCAAACGCAAAAGGAAACCAGAATGCAAAAGGAAATCCTACCGAGAATAAAACGGCGGATAGCAAACCAATGGATAAAAGGCCAGCAGGAAAAAAACCTGTCAAACGTAGACCAGTGGATAAGTCGCAGGAGGTAGAGAAAGGGAAGCCAAATGTTAAGTCTCCAGGAAATAATTCTTCGGATAAAAAAACGAGTGAGAATAAACCGAGACCTAAGAAAAAGCGTCCACCTCGCAAATCAGACGGTGAAAAGAAGCCCAACAATAATGGAAATAAAAACAATGAAAAAAGTAGTTAAACATTTTACTTTTATTGCCATGCTAGGTCTATTTACAACATTGCAAAGTTGTGGAGAGAATCCTTATTTTGACCAAGCTTATAGTTTTGAAGATGTTTCATGGGACAAAAAAGACACGGCTGTTTTTAAGGTAGATGTTCAGGATTCTTTGATGGTTCATGATTTTATATTGACTTTAAGAACAACAAAGGAGTACTTGTATAGTAACTTGTGGGTTTATATTTCGGTTACTGCTCCTGATGGAACAACTTCGAAAGTAGCTCAAAAGATTCCTTTAGCTGCTCCAGATGGTTCATGGTTGGGTAAAACTTCAGGGGCTTTGGTTGAAAGTAGATTACGTTTTGATTCAAAACCTTTCCCAATTAAGGGGGAGTATGTTTTTAAAATAATGAATGCAACGCAAGATGAATCCATTTCGAATGTGATGGATATTGGATTGAGAATAGAATAGGAGTTTTTGTAGGGGCGTTTTTCAAGATGCCCCTGCAAAACACCCCAATATACAATATGATATCTTACCCTAATTTCATCTCTGGAACATTATCCGGAACTACCAACTTTCCTTCAGTTGCTGCTTGAATTTCTTCAACAGAAACTCCTGGAGCACGTTCAATTAAGTGAAAAGCACCTTCTTTTACTTCAATATATGCTAAGTTCGTTACAATTTTTGTTACACAATTAACTCCTGTTAAAGGAAGAGAGCATTCTTTTAATAATTTAGACTCTCCTCTTTTGTTCGTGTGCATCATTGCTACGATAATGTTTTCAGCTGAACCTACTAGATCCATTGCTCCACCCATTCCTTTTACCATTTTTCCTGGAATTTTCCAGTTGGCAATGTCACCGTTTGCAGCAACTTCCATTGCTCCAAGAACAGTTAACTGAACATGATTTCCTCTGATCATTCCGAAAGAAAGAGAAGAATCGAAAAATACAGCTCCAGGTTTTGCAGTAATTGTTTGTTTTCCTGCGTTAATTAAATCAGCATCTTCTTCACCTTCGAATGGAAAGTTTCCCATTCCTAAAATTCCGTTTTCTGATTGAAATTCTACTTGAATTCCTTCTGGAACATAGTTGGCTACTAGGGTTGGGATACCAATTCCTAAGTTCACATAAAAACCATCTTCTAATTCTTGTGCTATACGCTTTGCAATTCCAATTTTATCTAATGCCATGTTTTGTTCTGTTTTGATCCTTATTTTAACAATATCAAATATAAGTGATTTCTTTTGTTTTGGGACGGTTTTTAATAAAAACTCGTACTTATGATGCCTTTAGGTCGAGGTAATGAATTTTATCATTTGAAGTTGAAGAAAGTGAATTGGAAATGTTAAATTTGGGTTAGGAATAGACTTGACTAAATATAACTGGATAATCGTGAATAAAATTAAAGACCAACATTTGCAAGGCTTGGCAGCTGACACGCATAAAGCTAAAACAAATTTCATAATTTTAAAAAAATTAAAGCGGTATGGCCTAATCTGAAAAATGTAGATAAGTCAGAACAAGAACTCCTTTTTTATCTAAAAAACTCCTCAAGAGACTATATGGTTCTATACTTAGCTAAGTTGTTTGATAACAGGAGTAATCGACACCCGACCAGATGTATAGATGAGTTATTGTATCAATTAGAGAAATCTGAGATCGATTATAAAAATAGTAGTTATACAATACGTAGTTGGGTTAAATTTCAAGTGAAATATAAAGATTTAATGGAAGTGATTTTCATAAGTGAAGAACCCAAAATACATTTGTTTTTAAATAAGATAAGTGAATATATACAAACTCAAAAAAAAGCCGAAGGGAACCCACTAAATACTTTAAAAATATGGCGTGATAAATTCTTAGCTCATAATGAGAGTTTTAATGACAATGTTGTTTTGGATGAAACAGAAGTAGAGTTTATATTAATGATTCCTGAGTCGATACTAAAGTTTTTAGATGAATTTACTCTAAATCAAATCAGATATATTGAACGGCCAGTTCAAACTACTTTCATTACAAATTTAATACAAAGAACGAAAGGATTACAAGGCGATTAAATTGTGAGATACTGAATTAGTGTTTTCATATTAATACAATTACTAAAGCTTGAAGGCTTCTGTCTTCAGATGTTAAACGAAATAAAAAGATTTTTTCTCTCAAAGCCTTTGTAGATGAAAGTTTCCTAAATTCAATTTCGAAAAGATATCTTTGCATCCAAGAATGAAAATAAATAAGTTTAAACTCAAATTACAAAGATGAATTTTAAAAAGCTGAAGTTTCCCATCATTATCTTACTCACAGTTATTCTTGTAATTGGAATAAGCTGTAGCACCAAGATAGAGAAACTTAAAGATTACAAGGAGGTTATGAAACTGGAGAATATAGAGTACACATTCATTAATATGAATGAATATTTTCCTTCAAAAAAAGTTGAAAAAGCGAAAGAAGGATTTGTTTTTCCTAAAATCAAGAACATTCAGCTTCCAGATAGCTTTAGTTCTAGTAGCATTAATTTCAATACCCATAAATTCATTGATTCTTCGTATTCACAAGGATTAGTTCTAATTCAAAATGACACCATTCAATACGAGAATTATTGGAGAAGTCAAGCAGAAGAAGTCAAGCATATCTCTTGGTCGATGTCGAAATCCTATGTTTCTGCTCTTTTTGGAATTGCAATTGAAGAAGGACATATTAAAAGTGTTGAGCAAACTGTAGACGAGTATTTACCCGCAATGAAAGGTTCTGGTTATGATGGTGTGAAAATAAAAGATGTTTTGCAGATGTCAACAGGCGTTGGATTTGACGAAACATATAGTGATCCGAATGCAGATATTAACAGATACTGGGATGGTTTTGGAAATGGCAAATCTCAAGATGAATTTGCGGCAACTTTAAAAAATGAAATAACTCCAGGAACCTACAACCATTATGTAAGCATCAATACTCATGTTTTGGGGATGATCATCGTGAAAGCGACTGGAAAAAGTTTAACGGAATATTTAGAAGAGAAGATTTGGAAGCCAATTGGTGCTGAGTTCGATGCGTATTGGATAGCTGATGGTGAAGGAATGGAAATGGCGCTTGGTGGATTAAATGCCACTTTAAGGGATTATGCTAAATTAGGACGACTTTATCTCAACAATGGGAATTGGAACGGAAAACAAATAATACCACAAAGTTGGGTTGAAGCTTCAACGCATTCAATGGAAGAACATTTGCAAGCCAATAGTGAAAAATCATCTAGTCCAGCTTTTGGATATGGATATCAATGGTGGATTCCCGATGGTGACCAAGGAGAAATAATAGCGATTGGGGTGTTTAATCAGTATATTTATATCAACCCAACAACAAATACCGTTATTGTCAAAAATTCTGCAAATAAGAATTATTATGATAGTAGTAATCCTTATGCTTCTACAAAAACTCATTTAGAGTTTTTTAGGGAGTTGGCTCAAATGAGGAATTAAGTATCAATTACATTCATTTTAGATAAAGAAATCTGGTAAATTATATACTGATTAGCAGTTTTTTTCAATCTAGAACTTAAGAAAATAGTTCGAAGAGATTATTCGGAAATATAAATTAATTCGTTAGTTTCGTAAAAGTTCCAAAATGGTTGTCTTGTTTTTTAAAAATTGGGATAGAACTTAGCCTGAAAACTAGATGTCGAATCAATTTAATTATGGAAAGTAAATATTTTAAAACTACAGTTGATACCTTAAAAATAAATTGGTTGAAAAGCGACAAGCTTTCTTTCCAACTGATTTTTATACTTATAAGTTTCCTTTTTAGTTTTGTTTCAACTGTAAAGAGTCAATTGAATATCAATATTACCGGAAGTGGCTATGGATTTCCATTGAATAAAGATGATATTTATTATGACCCATTTGGTGAATATTCTAATTACTATGAAACTTCAAACTACATTTCATTGGGTGTAGGTTATTTATATGAGGATAAAAGTTTAATTAGTTTTGAATCTTCTTTTCGTCAATCAATACTGGATGGAAGCACATATAACCCCTTTCCAATGAGTGGAGATCCAGAAGAATGGGAATTGAATAGTTCTGAGTTCAAAGCCTATAATTACAAAATAAGTGCAGGTTTGAGATATACACATTTCTTCATGGTAGAACAGAAAATCAGACCGTTTTTGAGTACATCAATTCAACTTCAAAATGGATATAAAAGAATAGAGAAAGGTGAAAAGAGGTATTTATTACAGAGTCAAAACATTGCTAAAAATGAAGCGTTCGAAGAAGAGTACAAGCTTAGTATATCCAACCTTTATGGCGATTTTAGATTAGGAGCATCCTATTATTTTAATGAACGTTTTTCAGTTTCTTTGGCCGCTGAACTGTCTACCGGAATGGTTAGTGTTTGGCGATATGAAACCAATTCTCCCATTAGGAAATTTGAATTGGCCTTTCCTGTTTCAGTTCATTATTCGTTTTAGCATAGATTGAGATTTTCGATATATATTCTGTATTATTCAATAAACCCAACCCCTGCAGTCGTATTGCTCTTCGTATCAATCAAAATAAAAGCTCCATTTCCTTTGTTGTCAGAATAGGAGTCAAAGTGTAAAGGCTGTGCTAACTGAATCTCTGTCATTCCTAAATCATTCATGTTGAGTTGATTCACTTTTTCAATTTCTCCAGTGTTGTCTGTGCTGATTTTATGATCAATTGCTTTGATTTTAGACTTCACCAATTTTGCCCCATGTTGTAAAAAGAAAGTTGATGATACTTCTAAAGGTTGATTATCCATCCAGCAAATTGTTGCTTTTAATTGCTTCGTTTCTTTTGGCAATTCATCAGATTTCACAATTAAATCTCCTCTTGACACATTCACATCATCCATTAAAGTGATGGAGATCGAAGATCCAGCGCTAGCTGCTAAATACGCTTTGTCGAAAAATGAAATCGATTTGATTTGTGATTTTCGACCTGATGGAAAAATGGTAACATCATCCCCAACTTTTAATTCCCCACCTTTTAATTTTCCAGCATATCCTCTGAAATCATGAAATTCTTCTGTTTTTGGGCGAATTACTGTTTGCACTTGAAAACGAGCTTTGGCTTTTTCTTGAATATCTTCCATTCGGATGTTTTCCAAATGCTCCATCATTGTTTCACCTTTGAACCAAGCAAGATTCTCTGATTTATTTACAACGTTATCTCCATTTAAAGCACTGACTGGAATAAATGTAATATTCTGATTTTTATAGTCAGAGGCCGCAATCATTTTCTGGAAATCTTTAACGATTGCATTGTACTTAGCTTCATCAAAATCGATGAGGTCCATTTTGTTCACAGCCACAACAACTTCCTTCGTGCGCAACAAGTTATTGATAAAAAAGTGACGTTTCGTTTGTTCAATTACTCCTTTTCTTGCATCAATTAGAATAATTGAAACTTGAGATGTTGAAGTTCCTGTCACCATGTTTCTTGTGTATTCCACATGCCCAGGTGTGTCCGCTATAATGTAAGAGCGATTTGATGTAGAAAAATAGATGTGTGCAACATCAATTGTAATTCCTTGTTCTCTTTCCGCTACCAAACCGTCAGTGGCTAAAGAAAAGTCTAAATAATCGAATCCTTTTTGCTTGCTATTTCTTTCAATTGCTTCTAGTTTATCATCTGTCAAAGAGTTCGTATCGTATAATATTCTCCCAATTAGAGTCGATTTCCCATCGTCTACACTTCCTGCTGTGCTTAATTTTAAGACCTTATTTTTATTTTCTATCATGATGAATGTTTTTATCTAATGTTTTGTATTGAGTCTAAAAATAACCTTGTTGCTTTCTTTTTTCCATAGCTGCTTCTGAGCGCTTGTCATCGATTCTAGCTCCTCGCTCCGATATAGTTGAAGCCGCAATTTCTTCTACAACTTTATCTATATCAAAAGCATAAGATTCAACAGCGGCGGTACAACTCATATCTCCAACAGTTCTGAATCGGACAATCTTCTCTGTTACGATTTCGTCTTCAGCACGGAAAACATATTCGTCATGTGCCGACCAAATCAAACCATCTCTTTCGAAAACATTTCTTTTGTGTGCAAAATAGATAGAAGGAATTTCCATGTTTTCTTTCTGAATATAGCTCCACACATCTAATTCTGTCCAATTGGAAATTGGGAAAACACGAACATTCTGACCGAAATCAATTCTTCCGTTTAGCATATCGAAAACCTCTGGGCGTTGATTTTTCTCATCCCATTGCCCAAAGTCATCACGAACAGAAAATACTCTTTCCTTGGCACGTGCTTTTTCCTCATCTCTTCTAGCTCCGCCAATACAAGCATCAAAACCATGTTTCTCTATGGCTTGTAACAATGAATCTGTTTGCAACATATTTCGGCTAGCGTATTTACCACTTTCTTCTTGCACATTTCCTGCGTCAATATTGTCTTGCACGTAATGAACATGCAATTCAAGTCCTAATTCTTTAACCAGTTGATCACGAAATTCTATTGTTTCAGGGAAATTATGTCCGGTGTCAATATGTAAAAGTGGAAATGGAATCTTAGCTGGATAAAATGCTTTTTGGGCCAATCTAACCAAGGTGATTGAGTCCTTTCCACCAGAAAATAAAATCACTGGCTTTTCAAACTGTGCTGCAACCTCTCTGAAAATGTAAATTGCTTCGTCTTCTAATGGATTGTTGATTACTTTATCGTTCATAATTCAGGATTTTATTTGTGAATTCCACATTCTCTGTTTTCCAATACTTTTGTGGGATCGTAATAGTTTTTTTCGTTGGGTAAGTTGTGTTTTTCCAAGTACAGATCAAGATCTTCATCAGAATAATTATAGAATGGACTTACTTTAATGATTCCATCTTTTCCCTGCGAAACAATATCAATTCCGTTACGAAACGCAGTTTGACCTTTTCTTAAATTAGTGAACCAAAAATCTGGAGAATGAGTATTCATTGCTCTTTGAAATGGTTCCAATTTCACTTGATGACTAAATAAATCATGTTCTGGAGTATCTACTTCTGGAATTCCTAAAACAACATTTCTATAGGCAACGGATTGACGTGGCACATAGATTTCAATATTTAGGTTCAATTTCTCAATAAGTTCTTTTGCATGTCGATATGTTGCAGAAGTATTGTAGCCTGTATCGCACCAAATCACTTGTAAATTCGACGCAACAGCGGTTGTAAGGTGAAGAATGGCACTTTCGTAAGGCCTGAAATTTGTGGTGATTACGGGTTTTTTTGAATGTTCAATTGCCCATTGCACGATTTCATTTGGACTTTTGTTTCTTAATTCCTTATTTACTTTTTCTATCTCCATAACTATAATTATTTACCCCAGTTTATTCCATTCCATAAGCGTTCATGTAAATAATATAGGATTGTTTTTGTCAATAATTCAAATGCACCAATAGAGAAGGCTATGCTTAATTCGCCTGAAATAAACCAAGAAATTGCGATTGTGTCTAAAGTTCCTAACGCACGCCAAGAAATTGCTTTCAGAATACTTCTAGAATGCTTTTCATTTTTCTGTGGAGTCTTTAAACTCGATTTTCTTTGAATATATAATTGGTCTAATATCATATTAAAATATAAACCCTATCGACTTAATGGGGTATTACAAATATATATTTAATACTTTAGATATTAATGGCTAAAGTCAGTTTTTTGAATTTTTTTTTAAAAGGTCATTATTTTCGGGCGTTCTAAAACGTTGATATATAGTTGGTTTTTTAAGATAATTGTCCGTTTTGAAATAGGTTAATGGAGATTAGAAATTTATAGCTTTCAGTTGTAGCCATGGATGGAGCTCGTCAACGGCTTAGACCCTAGGTGATTGAGTCAGTCGATGGCACCGTGCTTATTGTTTTATGTGATGTTTTGCCTGGAGCTTTGTTTTGTGAGTTGAGCTAAGCTTTTTTCTCTCAAAACTTTAAGTGTACTGTCGCGCACTTCTAGCATCAACCTATTGATACCACAAGTTTCTTCATCTGGACAATCATCACATTTTTCGTAGAAATTCAAACTCACACAGGGAACCATAGCTATAGGTCCGCTGAGCAGTCGAATGATATCACTCATTAAAATCTCATAGGGATCCTTGAGTAAATAATACCCACCACCTTTTCCTTTTTTAGAGGAAACTATTCCACCTTTTTTTAGTGTTAGTAGTATGGTCTCAAGGAATTTATGAGAGATGTTTTCCGCTTCAGAAATTTTAGAAATTGGAATGGGACCATCACTTTCATGTCCACAAATGTAAGTTAAAGCTTTAATTCCATATTTTGTTTTCTTGGATAACATAGTGCGAATTTAATAAAGTTATATTGATTTCAGTTTTTATATCCTGAATGATTAAAACATGATTTTTGATTCATTTTTAAATTGAAAACTTTTCAAATATAGCGTTCTTCTAAAACCTTATTATCTTTACCGTGTTTAAGAGTTATATAATTACAATTCTTTATTTGATGGAGGAAATTAGAAAGAAAAGAACCGGTGTTTTATTGATCCAACTTGGAACACCAGATAGCCCAAAGCTAAGTGATGTAAAGGTTTATTTAAAAGAATTTTTAAATGATCCTAGGGTAATAGATTATCCAGCGTTTAAAAGAAATCTTTTGGTGAACGGTATAATAATACCATTTAGAGTAAAGAATTCTACCAAAATCTATCAAGAATTATGGGATTTGAGTGGTGGAACTTCACCATTGTTAACTTATTCAGAAAGCAAAAAGAAATTGCTACAAGAGCGTTTCAAGGATGAAGACGTTACAGTTCATTTAGCAATGCGATACCGTAATCCTTCAATGGATATCGTGCTTGAAGAAATGCGTCGTCAGAATTACGATAAAATTATTATTCTTCCATTATTTCCGCAGTATGCAAGTGCTTCAGGAGGAACAGCAATAGAAAAAGCAATCAATATCATCAGAAAATGGTGGGTAATTCCTGAAATTTCAACGGTTGTAGATTTCTATGATCACAAGGATTATATTGATGCAGTCGTTGAGCGAACAAAAGAGTTTGACATTAAAAGTTATGATAGAATTTTGTTCTCTTATCACGGTTTGCCAGATCAACACGTAGATAAAGTTTATGACGATGGTTTGTGTGAAGATCAACCTTGTGAAACAGAATTGAATAATAAAAACAGGTTCTGCTATAAAGCACAATGTTACGCGACAACTAGAGCAATAGCGGATAAGTTAGGTTTAACAGAGGATGATTATACTGTCGCTTTTCAATCGCGCTTAAATAAGAAATGGTTGACTCCATTCTCAGATAAAGTGGTTGAAGATTGGGCAAAGGAAGGAGCGAAAAGAATTTTAGCCTTTAGTCCTGCTTTTGTTGCTGATTGTTTAGAAACTATTGTTGAAATCGGAGTTGAATATCACGAAGATTTCCAAAAATTAGGAGGTGAAATCGTTCAATTGGTACCAAGTACAAATGATCATCCTAGGTTTATTGATTGTTTAGAAGATTTGGTGAGAAATAGAATGTAGTCTTTATAAGAAATCTTCAAACATATTTTAAATGCCATTTGCCTTTTGGTGAATGGTATTTTTATGAGTAGAAAAATTAGTTATTATCCGCGTTGCTAGTGAAGACTGAGCTTCTTGAAGGCCTGCGTCATCTTTTCCTCCCCTTTTTTGACTTTATAACCAACCGATCGTCATTCCGATCATTGCTTAAAATCTATGATTTTCAGAAATGGAGGAATCTCTTTTTCTTTTCTTAATAATAAAGATCCAAACACTCATACCTCTAATCCTTACCAAATCTCCAAGTATAACCCAAAACGATTTCGGAAGCTAAATAACCAAATTTTTGTTTCGCAATTGCGATTTGTACATCCGGGCGATTTCTTACTTTAACTTGATGCATAAAACCTGCTGCTCCATTGGTTTGTAAGAATACATGATTAAAGAACTCGAATCTTAATCCTGGGTGAAGTGAAATTCCATATCCAGAAACAGAAATGGTTCTTCTTGTAAATACATTTCCAAAATTAAAGTCGTTGAATGATAAAATTATTCCTGAAGAAACAGCTGCTTGTCCGCGAACCCTAAACCAATCATTTTGTCCAAGCGATAATAAATCAAAGTAGCGGGCCAGTTCAAAACGTATATAATTTAATCCATCTGAATTTTCATAATGGATGTGATCGTAAGTTAAAGGAGTTAATTGATTTTCATATTGACCACTCCACAAATTACTAAGTCCTGGTTCAACATAACCATCTATGATGACTTCTTGCGGATGGTCCATCAGATATTTCATGTGGTCATAACCAACCGTCAACGCCCAGTTATCTTTGAAAAAGTAACCCATTCTTACATTAAACTGAGGAATAGTAATTTTCTGAATGTTGAGATAGGTGCTTGACAACTTTTCGGGATTGTCTGAAGCAGTCATGTTTTTTAACGTAAAGTCATAACCACGTCCACTAAAGCTTAAATCACTATTGGTATATGCACTTCGGTTGTAACCCCAATAAAGGTAAAATCCACCTTTATCTGTTTGATTTGTATTTTGAGCAATCGTTAAAGAATCTAAAGTTAGAATTACACCAAGAAAAATATATATAAATGATTTGATAAATGCTTCTTTCATCCTATTGATTTAAGGGAGGGCGAATTTACTCTTTATTTCCTTAGAAAATTATTTATTGGTCATTAAGTTCTTTATTAATGTAACTTATGATAAATAATCAATAGGATTAAACATGAAAAATTAGAAGTGAAAAGTGAATTCAAGCAAATTTATCATTTATAATTTTTTACTTTTCATTCAAACCTTTTCAATATCTTTGCAACTATGAAAAAGTTTGCCAATAAAGTAGTTTGGATAACTGGAGCATCTTCGGGAATAGGGAAGGAGCTGGCGGTACAATTGGCTGAATTAGGAAGTAAATTAATTTTGTCTGCACGAAATGTAGCAGAACTGGAAAAGTTAAAATCATTATTAAAAGGTGCTGAAGATCATACTGTTTTGCAATTAGATTTAGCAGATAACGGTCATTTCGATGATTTAGCTAAAACTGTTGTTGAAAAATATCAACGCATTGATTACCTTTTTAATAGCGGCGGAATTTCTCAACGTGGTGAAGCTTCAAAAACTTCAATTGACGTTGATCGAAGAATTATGGAGGTAAATTATTTTGGAAATATTGCTTTAACGAAAGCGGTTTTGCCTTATATGCAAAAGCAACAAAAAGGGCACATTATTATCACTTCGAGTATAGCAGGAAAGTTCGGATTTTATCTGCGTTCAGCGTATTCTGCCTCCAAACATGCGTTACACGGTTATTATGACAGTGTTTTGTTGGAGGAAGCGAAAAATAATATCAACGTAACTATTGTTTGTCCTGGGAAAATAAATACGCCAATTTCAAAAAGTGCATTAACAGAAGATGGAAAAGCACATGGAGTGATGGACCACAATCAAGAAACTGGAATGTCAGTGGAGGAATGTGTAAATCAAATTTTGAAGGCAACAATAAAGAAGAAAAAGGAAGTTTTAATAGGAGGGAAAGAAATTTTAGCCGCTAAGATTAAGCGTTTTTCTCCAGCTCTGTTTTGGAAGATTATTAAAAATCAAAGTCCAACATAAAGATAAATACAGGTTATGAAAATATTAATGGTATGCCTAGGAAATATCTGTCGTTCACCAATGGCAGATGGATTAATGCGAAAAAAAGTAGCTGATCATAAACTTGATGTTGTTGTGGATTCTGCGGGAACAGGAGATTGGCATGTAGGCCATTTACCAGATGCTCGCATGTTGGAAACAGCAAAAAGAAATGGTGTGCCGATAGATGAATTAAGAGGAAGGCAATTCAAGGTTGAAGACTTCGATAATTTTGACCGAATTATCGTGATGGACAAAAGTAATTTTGACAACGTAAGAAAATTATCAAGAGACGAAAAAGACACTCAGAAAATTGAGATGTTTTTGGATTTAACACATCCTGGAAAAGATTTAGAAGTTCCAGATCCATATTTTGGTGGAGAAGAAGGTTTTCAAGATGTTTTTAACATGTTGGATGCTGGGACAGATGTGATTTTAAAAGAATTAAAAGAAATTAAACAAAATGACTAAAGGTAAATTATACCTCATGCCCACTTTGATGGGGTCTGAAACTTGGGATCATGTTATTCCAGCACAAGTAAGAGAATTGGCAATCAGTACACGTTATTTTGCCGTGGAAGATTTGAAATCTGCACGTCGCTACTTACGCAAATTAGACAGAACTTTCCCAATTGATAAATCAACATTTTTTATCCTAAATAAAAAAACTCCACCTACTGATTTGGCTGCAATGTTGGCTCCGTTGAAAAGTGGTCACAATGTTGCGATTATCTCTGAAGCGGGTTGTCCAGGAATTGCAGATCCAGGAGCAGATTTAGTTGCTTTGGCTCATCAAAGAGGTGATTTTGTTTCTCCTTTAACTGGGCCTTCCTCAATTTTATTGGCATTAATGGCGAGTGGATTCAATGGTCAATCTTTCTCTTTTAATGGATATATTCCAAAAGAACGTAAGAAAAGAGTTTTCACTTTTAAAGATTTCGAAAGAGAAGTGAGTAAGACGGGGCAAACACAAATTTTTATGGAAACACCATTCCGTAACAACAATTTATTGGAGGACCTCTTGAACGAATGTCTAGATGCTACTTTCTTATGTATTGCTTGTGATTTAACATTACCTACAGAGCGTGTTCAAACCATGACGGTTGCAGAGTGGAGAGAGAATGCATTTGATTTGAATAAGCGTCCAACTATGTTCTTGATTGGAAAACCTTTTGCAACAATTTAGTTGTTGGCTTAATTTGAACATTCCATTATTGGGATAATTTTTAAAATCGAGAAAGTAATTCAGCTTTTATGCTGGAACTTCCTTGATTTTTAAATGTATTATCGGGTTAAGAATAGAACAAACATACTCGAATAAAAAACCACTATTTAAGATTAAGTAATGAAACGATTTCTATTAGTAAGTATCCTTTTTGTATTGATTGGTTGTAGCTCAGAATCTGAGAAATTAACTTCAGGAATGCAGCCCTTTATGGCTAAAAATTTTTCTAAGGCTAAATTTGAAATCAGGGTGAATAATAAAATATATAAGTTGATGATTTTCGATAAAGGAAATGTTATGAATAAAGATAACTATGTTCCAATCGTTACAAGAACGTTTAGTGAATTTTACAATGTTTTTTCGCAGTCAAATAACAGTGCTTTTACCGATTCACAATTTGAAATTTTATATGAAAATGATTCATTAAAATGGAAATCTGATAGATTATCGTTAATAGAATTGAGTGAAGTTTACGAAACTAATAATCAAAAGTAGACGTATTTATTAAAACCTAAATATTTACATTACCGACCAAATGATAGCAATTGTTCCTACGATGAAACAGTAGTATGAAAAGTAAGTTAGTTTACTTTTCTTTACAATTGAAATCATCCATGTACATGCGATTAATCCTGTTACGAAAGCTGCAACGAATCCTAATGACAAAGACACAACAGGAACATTATCTCCTGCAAAACCTCCATCTAAAAGGTCTTTTGCTATTTTTCCAAAAATCAATGGAACAACCATTAAGAAAGAAAAACGAGCTGATTTTTCACGGTCAATTCCCAAAAGAACTGAAGTTCCGATTGTTGCTCCAGAACGAGAAATTCCCGGTAAAATAGCTATTGCTTGAGAAATTCCGATGATAAATGCATTTTTAAAACTCACGTCTTTATTGGTGTTTTTGGCCTTGTCTGCTAGGAAAAGAAGTAAACCTGTGATTAAAAGCATAAAACCAACCAAGAGAATTTGGCTATGGAAAAATGAATCAATTAAATCGTCGAAGAAAAATCCAACAAATGCTGCCGGAATCATAGACAAGATGATTTTCAAGGAGAACATTAATTCGTCATTTATTTTGAATTGGAATAAACCTTTTAAAATATCAGCGACATCTTTTCTAAAAACAACCAGTGTACTCAAAGCCGTTGCAAAATGAAGAACAACAGTTGTCATCATACTTAATTCACCAACATCTTCATTACCAAAAATTGCTTTTACAATTTCAAGGTGTCCACTGCTCGATACAGGTAGAAATTCCGTTAATCCTTGAACTATTCCAAGTATGATTGCTTCTAAGATTTCCATTTAAATTATTTTTTAAGAAAGCGCTAAATTAATCATTATTCTCAATGTTTGACGTACGGAGTTTTTAAAGAAAAATTATTAATGATTCTCAATTTTGAAATTAAGTCCAAATGAAGTTTTTTGTAGAGCGTTCTGTAAATGGTGATTCTATCAAATTATTTAAAACTGATATGCAACCCCAAATCGAACTCCAAAACTTTTGTAATTTCGAATAGGTTCTTCAGGAAATATTGGTTTTAAATTTCCTCGATAATTTGGGCTTAGATATAAGTCAAATTTATTAATCGACCTTCTAATTTCTAATTGAAGTAAATAATCGATATTAAACTGCACGGGTTTTATAGTTGTGATTCCGGGGTTTTCTCCACTTGAATTATAATATTGCCCGCTAGATTTACGCAAACCAAAATTGAATGTAACTCCTGCTTTCGGAATTACTGCCCATTTGCCAAAATCGAATCGATAGCCAACATTCAGTGGAACTGAAATCCATGAATAAGTATTTACCCAATTTTCAGAGGTATTGATAGTATCATTATATGTCACGGTATCGAAAATGGAAATGTATGTGGTGTCCCATTGCTGTGTTACTGAATCAAAAATTATAGAATCGGCCATGTAACCAACAATTTCGATGGTATCTGTTTCGAAATATTCAACTGTATTTAGGTCGATTTTTTCACTTGTTTTAAAATGCTCAATTCCTGAACCCAAACTGATATTTTTGAATGTTGTATTGATGTTGAAACCAAAAGTTGGAGTAAACATTGGACTTTTTTCCACGTTAAATGAAGCGCCTGATTGAGTGTTTTTAGAAAAATACTGACCTCCGTAATTGAATCCACCAAACACCTGCGCTTCGATTTTTAATTTAGCTAAATTGTTTTGATTTATTTTGTTTTTTTCTGCAATTGAAGAACTGTCTTTAATAGCTTTTTCAGCTACTCTCGAAATAGAATCTTCCGTTGTGGTTTGAGTAGAATCTGAACTGATCTTATTTTCAGAAGTTTTGGAAATAATCGTAGAATCGGTGAAGTTATCTTCTTCATTAATATTTTTATTTTCAGTTTTCGCTATTGAAATATTCTTTGATTCTCTCGCTAGTTCTTCTTGCTTTTCAATCCTTTGCGAATTGGAATTGACGTCTGACCTATTTTCGATTTTTTCATTAGTCTTTGCGCTTGAATTATTATCTAATGAATTATTTTTTTCTCTTTTTAAATTTTTAGAATCATCAGGTTTTAAAGTGTTATTCTGAGTTTTATCTTCCGCATCCAAAGTTTCAACTTCCTTTTTCGAAGCTGTTATTTTATCCTTTTTGTTTTTTTGTAATGAAGTTTGAATCTCATTATTTGATTTGGTGAACATGTCATTAACCACTTCTTCAAGTTTCAGTTCTTCTTCAGTTTTAGATTGAAGTGTATCTGAATTTTCAAAAGTTATTTGATCTTTTTGATTTTCAATTATTGGATTAGAGGCTACATTTTCTGACTTTTTAATTAAGTTTTTAGTACGTTCAGATTGTGAATCATTGGTTAGCTCACTTATTGCAATTTCCTTCTCTAAACTTTGAGAGTTAAAGGAAGTTGCCAAAAAGAATATTAGAAATAAAGAGTTTAAAAAGTAGAATAGAATTTTACCTTTTCTATTTTGAGAGGGTTGAATTTCATCCAATTGATTATTCAATGAATCAATAAAGTCATCAGGAATATCAAAGGATTGATTTCCTAAGTTATCGCGGAATAATTTGTCGATATGATCTTCTGAATTCTTCACTGTTCCACTATTTTCTTTGATCTATGAACTAATTTTCTCAATCTTTTTCTGGCTTCTTTAATGTGCCATTTTACGGTTTCATAACTGATGTCTAAATCTTTACTTATTTCTTTAGTAGAATATTCTTCTAGCGCAAATAAACTGAAAACAAGCTTCGTTGCAGGGGGTAATGTATCTAAAATTTTCTGGAGTGCTTCTTTATCAATGTCATTATCTATTTCTGATTCATCCTCCATTCCATGATCTTCAATTATAGAATCAACTTCAAAAAGGGCTTTGTAATTCTTATTTTTTCTAAAATCATCAATTATTGTATTACTTACAATTTTTTTAGCCCAAGAAAAATATGCTGTTCCTATTTTATAATGATGTATTCCTGTAACAATCTTTAAGAAGGAAGTGTTCACAATATGCATTTGATCTTCACGATTATTTTTGTATTGTACTGCTGCACTCATTAAAACATTAAATGTTTGTTTATAGAGTTCAAGGATGACCTTACGATCATGCGCTTGAATTTTCTTTACTATTTCGCAGTTTATAATCAATCTTTGGCTTTGATATTAAGACGTCATAAATTGATAATAAGTCTATTGAGGTTGAAAAAAATAGCCATTTACAAAGTGCAAATGGCTATTTGTGTTAGGTATATCTATGGTAAATTTGTTAAATCTGTTGCAAGTTGCGTATCTGTTGTTTGTGTTAATGCTGAGATCACCTCATAGTGATTGTTCGTTATTTGTGATGAGACAATTGCTGCATGCGGGTCTCCACCAATGAATGAAACTGCTACAAAATGCACGTCTGTTCCTGTTGGTAGAGTATAACTTGGTGCTGAAGTAAATACATTGTTTGTTCCATTGTAAAGCATTGCTAAACTATTTAATCCATCAAAAGAGACATACAACGCACAGTTTTGGTTGTTAAATCCTTGAGGCACTTCAACCTGTACAGTTGTTGGTGTGCCAGGAAGATTACTGAAATAATCAAGGTTTACCCAATTAACTGAATCAAAATATGCATTGTATTGGTTACCTTGTCCGAATAACATCGAACTATCTGCTTGCGTCCAAGTTACGGTGTCACTTGCACCAGCTGAACCATAGAAAATTTCCATGTTCGGATCAATTCCGTTCGGCGCAGGAATTACAGCTGAGTAGCCATAACCGTTAACCAATTTCAAGGCTTCTCCATTTTGGGATGCTGTAATTTTAAATTGACCTCCAGAGATCAATGGAGCAATTTGATTACCTGGTAATTGACCCATAGTTGGCATTTTCGACATCATCATTTCTGCTTTTGTGAACAGTTCTATGAATTCAATATTGATGTTTCCTGAAACTACATTTCCGTTTTGATCCTCAAAACTGTTCGGTGAGAAAGTTAATTGCGAACCTTTTGATCCTGTAATATTCATTACGTTTGAGGCATCAACTGTAAAGTTTTGCTTATGGCTATTTAAGTTGTTTGTGAAAAAGCTTCTCAATTCTTGAGCTGATGGGCTTTCTATTGGATCTTCAGGTGTTGTTGTTCCTGGTTCAATTTTGTCCTTTTTACATGACACAGTAGCTAATGTTACTCCCAACATTGCTAGTACTATAAATTTCATTTTTTTCATAACTATTAGTTTGTTTTTAGAAGAAACGTATGGAGTTGAGAAAGAGGGGGGGAGATTTTGGGTTTTTTATTCAATTTTCCATTTTTCAGGATTTTCTCTAATGTATTTTTCGATATTGTAAAAAGCCCAGCTATCCCTTATTACAAGGTCATGAAATCGAGTTTTCCATTTGAAATTAGGATTAATAAGTCTAGCCTTCATCGTCACAGAAGATTTGAAACCTCTCATTATTGAACTAATATTTTTTGATTGAGGCCCAAATTTGCTTTTCAGATTTACATTATTTAATGAGTTTTGAGAATTGAATTCATTTTCACCAATTCTGATTATCGCATGAATATGATTCGGCATAATTACATCTTCTCCCATCGTCAAATTCATGTCTGGTCTCATTTCAAAGGTTTTCTCCCATTCTCTTGTTTTACAATTCTACCTAATTTCGATAATTGAGTTTTATTTTCTGTGATTTCGCCAAAGAAACATTGTTTATCGTACGTTAAACCAGTTATAAAATAGTCAGCGCACCAAGCATAATTCCAATTTGCACATCGAAATGTATCCACTCGGTATTTGTTTTTATACAGTCTTTTCATGATTTTGATTTAAAGTGGTTATTTGTTATTGTATCATTGAGTTAACGAAAAAGTTTGAATTTCAAATAGTTGTTTGTGTTTTTTTATGTAGAGGCGCAATACATTGCGCCTCCATGGAAAAAAAGCATTACCACAGAAAAAGAGTATCACCACATTAAAATCAAATGCATCATCAAACAAAATGGACCTCCATAGGGTAGATCCAACCATAGTGGTTAAAATACATCATCCACCACACCACAATCTCACTACCCAAAAATCATTACCTTCGCATCGCAAAACTCTGAAAAAATTCAAAAACAACCCACATATCGTTCTATTTGGAAATTAGCATTGCCTGCAATGCTTGGTGGAATAGTGGAACCTGTTCTTTCTTTAACTGACCTTGCCGTGGTAGGGAATATCGGTTATGATAGCTTTGCAGATTCTAATGAGAATCTGTCGGCAGTAGCAGCAGTTGGTATTGCAGGAAGTTTGATTTCTGCTTTGGTTTGGATTTTCGCACAAATGAAAAGTGCAATCTCTGCAGTTGTTTCTCAGGCTTATGGTTCTTTGCGCATGCGAATAATGGCTAGTCTCATTCCACAAATGATTTATTTCAATGCAATTGTGGGAGTTTTGGCGCTGTTAGGAACGTATTTTACATCTGCTTGGATTTTTGAAAATTTACTTTCTGCCAGCGGAACTATTCTAAAAGATGCCACAGATTATTTCAATATTCGGGTTTTAGGATTTCCATTGACATTAATCACATTCTCCATTTTTGGTGTTTTCAGAGGAGTCCAAAACACATGGTGGGCTATGGTGATTTCCATAATTGGAGGAAGCGTAAATATCATTTTAGATTTCATATTTGTCTTGGGTTGGTGGAATTTAGTTGATCCAATGGGAGTGGAAGGTGCGGCTTGGGCAAGTTTCATTGCGCAAATTGTAATGTTTACCCTAACGATTTACTTTCTTCTTTTCAAATCAAAAATTAGATTAATTCACACTTTGAGAATAAGTCCAGAATTTGTTGGACTATTATTAATTGCTGGAAATCTTGTTTTGAGAACCATTGTTTTGAATGTCGCTTTAATGTTAACCCATAAATTCGCTAATATTTATGGAACGGTGCAAGCGGCAACTCATGCTGTGATGCTCAATTTATGGTTGTTTTCGGCTTTCTTTTTAGATGCTTTTGCAACTTCTGCAAATGCCATGGCAGGAAAATTCTTAGGTGCGCGAAACAAGGAAGCGATGCAAAGAAATTTGAATAGAAATTTAATGTTAAGCTTGATCGTTTCTTTTGCACTCTCTGGATTATTGATGATTTTCGATGCACAGATTATGGAGTTATTAGTCGATAACGAAAAAGTTTGGGCAATGTATCCATTAGTGTTGCCTTTATTCGCACTGTGTTTGCCAATAAATGCGCTTGCGTTTACTTTAGATGGAGTTTTTAAAGGAATGGGTAAAGCAAAATTTCTGAGAAATATTTTATTTATTTCCACTTTATTTGGATTTTTACCTGTATTATTAATCGGGCATCAGTATATGCCAAGTCTACAAATCATTTGGTATGCAATTATTATGTGGATGTTGCTAAGAGGAATCATTCCATATTTTTATTTTAAATTTTGGATAAAACGATTCTAAGAACCTAAACTTGGACCATTGAATCCTTGTTTATGTGAATAGAATATTATTTTTTGAGGCCTCGATAAACTTTTAATAAAATAAGTACATGGATAATGTAGATTTAAGTGCAGGATATATAGACGCAATTTGGTTGAGCCTTGCATTTTTAAGTGGTTTGCTCATGAAGCGCCTTGGACTTCCAGCACTTTTAGGATTTCTAGGAACTGGATTTTTCCTGAGTTTTTCGGGATTTACGGATGGAAACTTAAAAGAAATTTTAGTGCCGCTTTCTGATATGGGTATAATTCTCCTATTATTCACTATTGGTCTAAAAATCAAAATTAAGCAGTTGATTAAGCCAGAGATTCTAATTACGGCATCCTCTCATATAATTCTTACAACCCTCACAATTGGTGGAGTTATCTTCGGACTAACATTTTCTGGACTCCAATATTTTGCAGATATGACTCTTGAAGCTTCACTAACCATTGGGTTTGCTTTGAGTTTCTCTAGTACCGTTTTTATTATAAAATCGCTGGAAGATAGGGGTGAAATTACCTCCCGTCATGGAAGGTTTGCTATAGGAGTCCTGGTAATTCAAGATATTTTTGCCGTTGTATTTTTAACGCTTTCCAAGAGTGTGATGCCTTCAATTTGGGTTTTAGCTTTACCACTTTATTTATACCTAATAAAAATCATTTTAGGTCGTTTATTAGATAAATCTGGACACGGAGAATTGCTTACCGTTTTTGGATTCTTTGCGCCATTAATTGCTGGAGCATTAGCTTTCGATTTGGTCGATTTAAAATATGATTTGGGAGCACTAATTATCGGAATGCTCCTTGTGAACCACTCTCGAAAAGAGGAATTGTATGACAGAATGTTGAGCTATAAGGATTTCTTCTTGATTGGTTTCTTTATTAATATTGGACTGTCTGGAATTCCTACCTTATTGAATGTTTTAGTTGCATTAGCCATGCTTGGTTTTGTGGTGTTTAAAGGATTATTATTTATCAAATTATTCTCCTTTTTCAACCTTCGTGCAAGAACAAACTTTCTTACTTCTTTACACCTTTCCAATTATTCAGAATTTGGACTAATTGTAGGTGCTGTGGCTGTATCAAATGGAATGATTACAGATGATTGGCTAACAACATTGGCTATTTTCATGAGTTTGTCTTTCCTACTGTCATCACCATTTATCTCAAGATCGTATGAACTGTATGAAAAATACCATGATAAATTGGCCCGATGGAATAGGACATCAAAAGAACTTGACAGACAGGCTTCAATAAGCGGCGAAGTAAAATACGTAATTGTAGGATTGGGAAGTATAGGGATGCCAGCTTATAATCATTTGAAAGAATCCTTTCCGGATTATGTTGTTGGAGTAGATTATAACGCTGACAAAGTAAAACAACTGAAGGATGAAGGAGACAATGTAGTTTGGGGAGATACGACAGATAGAGATTTCTGGGATGAATCAAATTGGGAAAAAGTTGATGTTGTGGTTTTGGCCATGAGTGATTATGCTTCGAATTTCAATACCATGAAGCAAATCAACAAAATGAAAGAAAGACAATTTAAAATTGCTGCAATCTGTCATTATGATGATGAAAAAGAGATTTTCGAAAAACTAAACGTGGATTATATCTACGATTATAAAACCTCAGTTGGAGAAGATTTCGCACAACACGCAATGGAAAAAAGCGTTAAGGTAGTTCAATAAATCAATTACTAATTTTTAAATTACGAATTCGTGGTTGGTGTTCGCTTCGTTCAGTTTGTTTTCACAGAGACTCACAGAGCATGGTGAGGGAACTTTGATATCCGGTAATCTATTTTTGTTCGGCTAATATTATTAAATGAGTTTTTTCAAGTACTCCAAAATACAAATGAGCCCATAACCTTCCCTCAAGGTTTTTATCTATGAAGTGAAATGCATGTTTTAGTCTCATCAAATAACCATCCATCTGTTTCACGTGCACTTGATAAAGTTGTTTTTGAGTTAACCCAAATTCATTAGTAGCTCTCAATTCTTCGCATAAATTGCAAAAGTCTCTAAGTCGTTCTTGAGTACGCTCAATTATATCGTTTCCTAAAAAACACCCAGTAGGATTTTCCCAAAAAGAAACTTCCCAGCTATACGGATAAATTGTCTTTGCAATACGATAAACAGAGTTTTTATCATCAACACTAGAATGTTTGGAATCATTCATTTTATCTATTATTCTAATCAACGAATCAAAGCGTTTGTTTTCTAAATAGATTTCATCAAGATCCATCTTTTTCTCCTCAAAGCGATCAATCATCGATTCAAGTGTTTTCTTTTGATTAATTGTCAAATAAAGTGTGTCTGGCTGACCAATAACGAACAAAGAGATATACAACGATAAAATAATAGCTGATAAATTTTTCATTCTATTTATTGTAATTCATGACTTGGTTGAACTCTAAAAACACACTAATTCGTAATTATCTAGTGTAGTCTTTAAAAACTTCTTCCAAAGTCTTCTCTTCCTTACGAATAGTTAAAATCAATAAATTTTCATCTTGAGCGTAGGCCGCAATTGTTTTTCTTAAATCAATTGAAGAATCAGATTTCACTAAGAAAGTTGTTTTGGTAATTTCTTCTACTCTTGAAATATTTGGAACTTTCGCTAAGCGATTTCGAGAAATTTCTGCGTCAAATTCAACAAACACAACTTGGCTGCTCTCATTAGATTGCAATTCGCTCGCTTTAGCGTTAGCAACTAGCTTTCCATTCTTTATGATGATTACTCTATCACAAATGGCTTCAACTTCCTGCATAATGTGCGTTGAAAGCATTACCGTTTTTTCTTTACCTATTTTCTTAATTAATTCACGAATTTCAGCCAATTGATTAGGATCCAATCCTGAAGTGGGTTCATCTAAAATCAACACCTCAGGATCATGAATAATTGCCTGTGCTAGGCCAACTCTTTGTCTATATCCTTTCGAAAGCTGACCAATAACTTTATGTTGTTCTTTTTGAAGACCAACCAATTCAATTACCTCTGTAACACGCGCTTTAAGGTTTTTTACTTTATAGATTTTCCCTACAAAATTCAAATATTCTTTTACGTACATGTCAAGGTAAATAGGGTTGTGTTCTGGAAGATAACCTATTTTTTTTCTTACTTCTAGGGAATGTTTCTTGATGTCCATTCCACAAACTTCTACACTTCCTTCTGTTTCAGGAATAAAACTAGTAATGATTTTCATCGTAGTCGATTTACCAGCTCCATTTGGACCCAGAAAACCGAGTATTTCACCGTTTTTTGCTTCAAAAGAAATGTTGTCTACTGCGGCTTGTTCCCCGTAGAATTTAGTAAGATGTTTTACAGAAATTGACATGGTATAATTTTATAGTACGAAGATAGGATATTGCAGGATTTTAAGAATGTTATTCTGTTAAAAGATTATGTAATTCAAAGATTGAGGGATTCAAGAATTTAAAGATTCAAGGATTCAAGGATTGAAAAATTATGGATTCAAAAGGAAAACGTAAACACCAATCACTACGCAGAAGGGATTCAATACCCAACCCGTTAACCATTAAACCTTAATAATTAATTTTCTTTAGGAACAACATATACCTTAATCCTCAACTCTTCTTCTTTTTTTGTATTTGCTTTTAATTTGATAATTCTATCTTGCATATAATATTTTTGATTGGTGTCAAAGGTCACAAGTATCGAATCTTTTTGATTTGGAGCGACTGGATGATTAGGGAATTTAATTTTTGTACAGCTACAAGTCACAAGTGCTTCATTGATAATCAGCGGTACTTTTCCGGTATTTTTAAAAACGAAATAATGCTGCAATTGATCACCTTCATTTGCTTTATCCCACTTGTGAGTGGTTTTTTCCAAAAATGAAAATTCCGCATACTGGGCGAACCCAATAGCGGAATTTATTATCATCATTAGAAGTACGAAAACGTTCTTCATAATTGTTTTTTTAGTTTTCAGTTGGTGCACCACTTTTGTTAACTGGAGCTCCTCCTGCTGGTGCCGCTTTCACGTTACCTTTAATACGGATAGTTTTTGTTGGCTCATTGATAGCATTAGATTGTAAAGTAACGCTTTTACCAATGATTCCTACACGCTTAGTGTCATACTTCACTTTGATTGAACCTGTTTGTCCAGGTGCAATTGGCTCACGTGGCCAAGATGGAACTGTACAACCGCAAGAACCTTTTGCATTAGAAATAACTAATGGCGCGTTTCCAGTATTTTTAAATACGAATTCGCAAGTTCCGTCAGCATATTGGTTGATTGTTCCGTAATCGTGTGTTTCTTTTTCAAATTCAATTTTTGCTCCTGTTTCTACTGCAGCAGTTTGAGCCATTACTGTGTTCATTCCGAATAGCGCAGTAAACATTAATGTTAGTGTAAATAGTACTTTTTTCATGTTTTTTAATTTTAGATTTATTCAAATGTATGACGATTTAATCTAGTATTCAGTTTTTTAACATAGCCTTAACAAACTACTGAGCCTTCTCAATATCGATGTTTTCAAAATTCTCTTTGATCTGAAAATCGATAAGTTCTTCAAATGTTTTATCAATATGTTGAAGCCTAAATTCATATTGTTCGCGCTTTTCTTCTGGCAAATTTTCTATTGCCAATAATCGATCTGCATAATGTTTTATTTTTTCCGGATTGTAATCATTATGGTCGTAGTAATTCATTTGCAGTTCCAATAAACCAACTTTATCCTTGGTATTGGGATATTTCATCAATAGCGTATCTCTCCACTTTACAGCTTCTTTTTCAACATTCAATTGAAGATATAAT
The DNA here is from genome assembly GCF_003025005.1 of Brumimicrobium mesophilum. Classification (GTDB taxonomy): domain Bacteria; phylum Bacteroidota; class Bacteroidia; order Flavobacteriales_D; family Crocinitomicaceae; genus Brumimicrobium; species Brumimicrobium mesophilum. The sequence goes on along the minus strand of NZ_PVSS01000001.1, from coordinate 119,879 downwards.
CCTGCTACTTTTCCAATTGCTGTTTCAGAATAATCATTCTCAGGGAAAAGTGAATAGAATTCCTTATTTCTATTAATTGCTTCATGATAAGCAACTTTATTCATCTTGAAACTTGGTGAATTCATTGCTTCTTTCATCATAAACTGTAAGGAATCATCCATTTCTTTGATAGAAGCTTTCATCCAATCAACTGTGATTTCTTCAGTTTCAGTTTTAACTTCTTCGTTAGAATTACATGCAGTGAAAATGGTCAACAAACTTAAAATGTAAACAATCTTTTTCATTATCTTTTTCTTTTAATAACGGGAAATTTCATACGATAGTCTATGTCAACTATTCCTTTTGAAATATTAGTTAATTTCTTTGTCAATAATTTTTTCTTCAGAACTGAAAGATGGTCAGTAAACAAAACTCCGTCTACATGGTCATATTCGTGTTGAATAATTCGTGCTGCGTAACCATCATACGTTTCTTCATGAAATTCGAAATTCTCATCGAAATAAGTAATGGTAATTTTTTCTTTTCTGAAAACATCTTCTCGAATGTTAGGAATGCTTAAACAACCTTCTCTAAAAGCCCATTCTTCACCTTCTTCTTCTTCGATAATAGGGTTTATGAATACTTTTTTGAATCCATCTAAACCTTCAGCTTTTGGATCTGGTTTCCCGTCCTCATCGTCTTCTGCAAATGGAGAGGCGTCAACAATAAATAAACGGATAGATTTCCCGATTTGAGGTGCTGCTAATCCAACTCCATGGGCATTGTACATTGTTTCCCACATGTTGTCAAGGAGTTCTTTTAGACCTTCATAATCTTTGTCTATTTCTACTCCTTCAACTTTTAAAACTGGGTCCCCATAGGCGACAATAGGTAATATCATACTTCTAAATTTCTACAAAAGTAATAATTCAAAAGGACAAAACCTTAAATTGATTAACGAATTGAACGGTCGTTAAAAATGATGTATCCAACACTTAATTGTGTTACGAATTTCTGATCTTGTTTAGGGAAATAATTGGTTGAAAGTCGCAATGGGCCAATTGGAGAATGGAAAATCATCGAAGCACCAACCATAGACACACCTTCTTCGAATAAATTTGAATATCCGAAATCCCCTGTTTCATTTAATCGGATAATTTGTCTAAACGGTTGAAAAAAGTAAGGTTCAATTCTTAATTCTAGGTAGTCATTATAATCGAAAATCAAATTTAACCCACCACCAACATATTGAGGCGCACGATATTCACTCATAAATAATGGTCTGCTGTCAGGTAAAGGTGAAAACTCGGTCATATTCAAAATTGAAGCAGTGTAATTAGAAAATAATGATTGAGAATTTAGAACAGCTTTTCCATATACTCCTACTTTAAAGAAGGGACTGAATTCAAAATATTTACGACCCTCAAGCGATAAGTTTATCCATCTGTGTCCTTTTCTAACATCGTAATCCTGTCCTGGTGTTGTTCCTGAAACACTGTTTTCTTTACCTTGAACATAACGAATGCTTCCTTTGATTAAACTCCCGTTTGATGCCCACTGTTTTCTATTCAAGGTGTTGTATTCGTAATTTAATGAGACGGTTTCTCCTGTGAATGAGGTAATGTCTGCCGTGTCGCCAGGTGCATAATTTAAGGTCTGATAATAATCGTCTTTATTTTCAAATTTCCTTAAATCTAAGGTTGTTTTGGCATTGCTCGTAGCAGGAATTCCGATTGTTAAACCATAATACATTTCATTTTGAATCAAAAACGATGGATTCACATCTTCGAAAAATGTGGAAGAACTTCTGTAATAATCCCACCTGTTTAATACGAAATAAGGACTTATTCTAACAGGGAATAAAGTGGGTAAATCGTAATCAACTTTTAATTTGGAAGAACCATAAAATTTTCCAAAATGAGCTTCGCCATGAAGTCCTACAGCACCTTTTCCTAAATCCCAGTATGAAAATCCAACGTATGCCGTATTTACTGGTCTGGAAGAGAAATGTCCTCCAACACTTAATGAAAAAGGTTTTTGTTTCGTTACTTCCATTGCCAATTCATAAGTGGAATCACTCTGTTTTTTTAAGGTGGGATAAAGGTATTTAATTTGATGTGTAGCATAAGTTCTGAAATAATGCTTTTTAAACTCGTCAAGGGTCAGCGGTTCGCTTAAAGTATCTTTCATAAAGTTATTTTCAACGAAAGAAACATCTGATGAGCTAAATGAAGAAACCCTTATCGAACTTATTTTAATTGGGTTTATTTTTGATCTGAATTCTTTTCTTTTTTCTTCCAAATCGCTAAGTTTAACTCTTCTGGAGGTGTTCATTAAAACGCTGTCAATATATACTTGAGCGGCATCATATCCACTTTCGATGGCTTCATCTGCTCTTTCAAAATCGAAGGTTCCAATGTCACTTTTAGGTTCTATAATTACACCATAACTGCAGGGAAGATCAAAATTTGTTTTTTGCACAAACATAGTTGTGATTTGACTAATAATGTCGTCTTCCATTGGTGGAGCAGCATTTAAGGAAACGTTACTTCCAACAATATAGTCGACTGGAAATTCATGGTAAAGGACATCCGCTGGAAAGTTGTTGTATAAACCACCATCGAAAAATAATTTTCCATCAATTCGAATTGGATTCATATAAAATGGATAAGTCATTGATGCCCTCACAGCAGCATTCAAGTCTCCATTTTTGAAGATCACACTTTCTTTCTTATAAATATCAGAAGCGACACATCGGAATGGAACAAAGAGTGAATCGAAATCATTGCCAACCGCTGCACCTGTGTGTCCAATAATACGCATGGTTTCGAAATCTAAATACGAAGGAGTTAAGAAATTTGTTGGAAGAGATTTAACGAAAATACTGTCTTTCGCAAAATTGATGTTCAACATCGACGGATCTTCGGTTCTTGCCCTTAATAAAAACCTTTCGTCTTTAGCCAACGTTCCTGAAGCCATGTTTTTGAAATCATCTGATAAAATGTAAGCTTTAATTTCATCAGGTGAATATCCTGAAGCGTATAATGATCCAATTAATGCTCCGGCACTTGTTCCAGAAATATAGTCGATTGGGATTTCAGCTTCTTCAAGTGCTTTCAATACTCCGATATGTGCCAAACCAGTTGCACCACCGCCGCTTAATACCACACCAACACGTTGTGCAGAGATATTTTTAGAGCAGAATAGACTAAAAACTAATAAAAAAAGTAAAATCTTACGTTTCAAGCTGTATTAAATGAGTTAATTTGCACAAATGTAAAAGTTTAAACGTTAAAATTGAAAAAATATTAGATGCTTGAAGTTTTAGACCATATCGGATTGTTTGCATTCGCAATAAGTGGGATGTTAACTGCTGCCAACCGAAATCTTGATATTCTTGGAGGATATATAATTGCTTTCATTACTGCATTAGGAGGAGGAACGATTCGAGATTTGCTCTTAAACGTTGATATTGCTTGGATGACATCACTTTCTCAGCTGATAATTGTAATTGCTGGAGCGACAGTTGGAATGGTTTTTCGAAAAAAATTGAGGACTTGGAGAAGAACATTGTCTATATTTGACACCGTAGGAATAGCGGTGTTCACAATTGTTGGAGTCCAAAAGGGTTTATCTCAAGATGTTGTGGCAATTACGGCAGTCTTTTTAGGCATGATATCGGCAACTTTCGGAGGATTGATTCGTGATGTTTTGTGTAATGAGATTCCATTGATTTTTAAAAAAGAAATTTATGCCATACCTTGCCTATTGGGAGGAACATTTTATTTGCTGGGAGATTATTTCGGTCAAGGTGATACCGTGTGGCTTTTTTGGTCAAGCATAGTTTTCATAATTGTATTTAGAACCATGGCGGTTTTATTTTCATGGAAACTTCCTTTAATAAGAGAATTTAAATAATACAAATGAAAGATTTAATAATTACAGTAAAAACGCTTTTCGGATTTGAAGATATTCTTAAGGACGAATTGAAAGAGTTAGGTTATGATAAAGTTGAAATTCTGAATCGAGCTGTTCAATTGAATGGGAATTGGGAAGATGTTTATCGCTTAAATTATAGATGTAGATTGGCAATTTCTGTTCTTGTTCAAATCAAATCTTTCAATGTTCACAAAGAAGATGATTTATATAAAGAAGCTAAGAAAATTGATTGGCCTGCTTATTTTGATGTAGACAAAACATTTGCAGTGAAAGGTGCAGTTTTCTCTTCTTTATTTACACATACACAATATCCTTTCTTAGTTGTTAAGGATGCAATTGCGGATGTTTTTAGAGAACAATGTGATGATAAAAGACCTGATGTAAACTTAAAATCACCGCAAGTGATGTTTGATGTTTATATTAAAGAGAAAAATGTAGTGGTTTCATTAAATACAAGTGGAGTTCCTTTATTTCAAAGAGGTTACAGACAAGAGGTTGGTGAAGCACCAATGAATGAAGTACTTGCCGCAGGTATTTTACGCTTGTCGGGTTGGGACAGAAAGTCAACTTTAATTGATCCAATGTGTGGTGCTGGAACGATTGCTATAGAAGCAGCGCTTTGGGCAGCAGATATTCCTGCAATGATTGAAAGAGGTCATTTTGCATTTAAAAATTTCAAATCTTTTGATGCTGAGGCATGGAAAAGGGTGAAAAACGAAGGGAATAATCGTCCAATTAAATTAGGATTTGACATCTTGGCTTCGGACAGCGATGGAGAAATGATTAAAAAAGCCAGAAGAAATAGTCGAATGGCTCCAATTGGAAACATGGTGACTTGGGACATTAAAGATGCTTTGGAATTAGAGGCTCCAGACGATAAAGGTATTTTGATTGTAAACCCACCTTACGGAGAGCGTATAGGAGAAGAAGTTGAAGAATTATACACAGAAATGGGTGATTTATTCAAACAAAAATTCTTAGGATACGATTGCTGGGTTGTGTCGTCGAATATTGATGCTTTAAAAAACATTGGATTAAGACCAAGTAGGAAAATTAAAGTTTTCAATGGTAATCTTGAATGTAGTTTACGTCAGTTCCAAGTTTTTGCTGGTTCAAAGAAGTACGACAATAGTGAAGATGAAGCGGATGGAGTTGTCCCTAAACCAAGAGGTGTTCGTAGAGAAAAGCGCAAAAAAGTAGAAAGAGTTGTTGAAGAGCATGAGAATGAAGAAACAACTTCAATGGATACTGCTGTTGAGAGTGAGAGTGAGAAAGAAAGCGGAGAAGATAAGAAAGAATACAAGCCAACAAGAAGAGTAATTGAAACTCCTTCATCTGATAATCCACGTAAAAGTGCCGCTTCAAGATATGGTCAAGCTAAATCTTCTTATTTACCAGTTGAGGATGAGGAGAGCGTTGCTCAGAGTGAGAAGGAGAAAGATAAAGAGAGTGGAGTGGAAAAGAAAGAATACAATCCAACACGAGTAGTAATTGAAACTCCAGAAGTAGAGCCACGTAAGAGTGCCGCTTCAAAATATGGACAAGCAAAATCTGCTTATCTTCCAGTAGAGGATTCAACGAAAGAAAAAGTTGAAAAAGAAGTAACTCCAGCTGATTCGAAGGATGATGAAACTCCGGTAAAATCGGAAAAAACAGAAAAAGAACCACGTTTAGGAGCAGCCAAATATGGAAGTACTCCAAAATTTATGGCTGCAGCAGAAGGAGATAAAAAAGAAGAGGAAACAACGGAAGACAAAGTAACTGAAGACCATTCAGATTTCGAGGATGATTTTGAAGAAAATAAAGAAGATGAAATGACTTTAAAAGATAAAATTGCAGAAATGAAAAAATCTCGAAAAGGAGAAGAATAAAACGCAATCTTTATAGGATATTAGAAATCCCGAATCAGCAATTTATGTTGACTCGGGATTTTTTGTTTAGTTCAGTTGAACCTTTAGGTCGAACCTGAAGGGGCAGCTTAATTCTTTGTCACCTTACACTCTTCTGAACCGCTATCATCATGTGTGGACTAAACTGCAATACGTTTTTATCGTTCTCGGTTAACTTAAGCAGTTCTAACAAGGTTTCTCTTTTTTCTTCATCTTGCATACTTTTGAAATAATTCTTATCGAGCCAAATCATTCCTTCCACAGCATACGTGTTAAGATAAATCAAATCTTGATCGGTAAACTCAGCTTTTAATTGTTCAGGTTTATGATAATAACCTTCAGCCAAGAGCCAGGGAAAATCATCAGGTGGATTATGAACACCGGTTGTTAATTCTTCCTTACACATATCTAAAAAAGGCTTTTTGTGAATTAGCCCATTCATTAGTCCAACAACTGTTGAAGCAGTAGAATTGATTGCGAATCCTAAAATAATTCCGTCCTTTTTCAATACTCTTTTGGCTTCTTTAATAGTTAAATCTCTGTCTTCCTTTTTCTGAAGGTGATAGAGTGGGCCATGCAGAATTACTAAGTCAGCAGAATTATCTTGGAAATTCAGATTTCTAGATTCACCTTCATGAACAGTGAATTTATTCTTTAAATTATTGGCTCGGTTTTGTGCGGTAATGAGATGTTTCATCACAGGTTCAACTAAATGAACTTGATGTCCCTTTTTGGCTAACCATTCAGAATACTTACCAGTTCCGCCACCAACATCAATGATTTTGGATTTTTCGAAGGGAATATATTTTTCTATCAATGATTTTATGCGCTCAAATTCATAAATCCCCATCCCTTTTTCTAAACGGGTTTCTTCCGAAGCTTTATTATAAAATATCTCTAAATCTCTACTGATTAACTGTTTGTTGCTCATTCTTTGTCGATTTTCATCACATTTTGAAATGCTAATTATAGCTCAAAATATTCAAACAATTGACTTTTTGCCAATTGAGTTATTAATAAATTATTGTTTTTAATTGATGGATTATCCACGTTTGAAACATGATTGGTTCCAATACGCTATTCACTCGATAAATCGAGGAAGTCTTTTTAGATTTAAGACATGGATAATATTTTAAATGTAGAATAACAGACTGCGAAAGTAAATAATAATTTTGAAATGAAAAGTGGTAATCCGATAGGTATTGGATGAAAAATGATGAATGAAAAATATGAGGTACTTAATTTTTTAGTTATGGTTTCATTCTCGGATAGAATGCAAAATCTGTAATTTTAAGATTAGAATTTTTGTTAGCAAGCGTTACATTGAGCTTGTTGATGTGGTGAGCTTGTTTTTAAGCATGAGTTGAATTAATATCCTCCCTCTGTATCTCCCTCCAAAGGGAGAGTTGCTTCGAACTAACATTCACATTAATTAAATTAAAATCCAAAATCAATAATTTCTTAGGTAGAATTTTTGTTATCAAGGCGCGCTGGTTTTTTAAAATCATGAGTTGACATAGGTCAATGATTGATTTTAAAAAACGAGTGCAAAGCAGCTAACGGAATTTCTAACCAGAAATTTTATAATTTATTTCTTTGGATAACTTCAGCTCCTCAGGCTCCACCTTCGGAGTATACCCAAACAATCTCATAAACTTAATCGCTTTAGCTACACGATATGGCACATCATTATCCCAAGTATCATCCTCTTCATGACGTGTGATTTTTGCTAAAACTTCATCTGCACTAATTTGAAGTAAATTGTAGTCAAACTCAGTTAACGCTTCAATTTTATTGTTGTCTTTCATGTAAGTTAATAGTCCTTTTAAATGTTCAGGAACTACAACATTCTTAAATTCATACAATTCACCATTGTTATAATCAATTGCAGGATAGATGTAGAGTTTAGCATTTCGTCCAAATCCTTTTCCAAATGCTTCTAACAAACCACCACTTAGATGTGTATAATATTTCTCATCGAAAATATTATGAATATTGTAAATTCCTAGAATGATGGCCATTTTGTAGCCTTTGGTGATTTCACTTAAATAGTCAACCATTTCATAATAACGAAGATAGTTTGAAATCATAACTGTATAACCCAAAGCCCCGAGAAGCTCTGCACGGTCAACGAAATCTTTATCTGAAATTTGACCTCCAGAGGTTAAGTCTCTTAAAGTTAACTCGAAAATTTCTCTTACATCTTTCTTCTCAACACCTTCTTCTTCATAGAATTTTCCTCTCGCGCTGTTTAACATGTCGATATTTACCTTTGTAACTGGTCTAAATCTACCACGCATTAAAAGAATATTCTTCTTGTATAATTTACTTGCCGGTTGAAGTACTTTTCCTGTTTGGTCAAACATGGTAGCTTCAGTAATTCCTCTTTTTACAAGGTTTAAAGCGATAATTCTATTGTCAATGTGTTCAAAATCTGGACCTTCAACATGCAACATGTCAATTTCCATTCTGTCTTTTGGTAAATGGTGAACTAAACTATTGATAAAGTAGTCTAGCTCTCCAGTTGCATGAAAATAAGCTGCGTAGACCAAATTCACACCTAAAATCCCTAAAGCTTCTTGCTGGGCAGTATTGCTTTGGTCATGCATCTTTACGTGCAAAATAATATTGTTTGGTTTGGTGTCTGGATTTACCTGAAAACGCAATCCAACCCATCCTTGACCTTGGTTTGTTTTATGGTAATTTAAAGATTCAACAGTATTACAAAAAGTAAAAAATCGTGTGTGTTCTTTTCTCGATTCTAAACTGGTTGTCAACATTTCAAACTCTTTGTTGAGCATGGTTAACAATCGTTCTTCACAAACATAACGTTTTGCTTTTCCATAAATGCTATCAGAAACTTTCATGTCATAAGCAGAACTTGCAAAAGCAATTGTACCTGAACTACCTCCAGCTCTAAAAAAGTTAGCAGCAACCTCTTGTCCGGCACCAATTTCAGAGAATGATCCGTAGATATCTGAATTTAAATTTATTTTTAAAGCTTTTTCTTCTGTTGTGAGTCTTCTGCGATCTTGCATGAGTGAATTTAATTAGAAACAAAGAAACAAAAATTGAAGGATTAATCATAGCCGACGAATGTAAAAAGTTATAAATGCTTGTTGGATACCTTACCAGTAGATTGTTAATCAGTTAAGCAATTTTCTATCAGACCATTTTTAACGACAACCAACAAGATAAGTCTTCATTCCGATAAAATTTTTAATTCTACCAAATGAACTAACATGTCGAGGAATCCCTGTTTTCAATTTTGGTTAGTGTTGCTGAAGTATTAGTTCACTATTACTTCCATTAATTTTCTTGCGGAAAGGTGGTAGAATCATGTTTTTTAATAAGCTCCTGGGTCTTTAAAATCAGGATTGTTCAAAAAGTTTTCATCTGTAAAGGTTTTTAAAAAAGATTTTATCAAACCATGTTCTTGTGCATCTAACTGTACACCACCTTGATGAGCGAATTCTATCAACGGGTCAATGGTGGGGCTTTCAACAATACCAAATGAATAATGATTTATTACTTCATCTAAATTTGAGAATCTTCCGTCGTGCATATATGGTGCTGTAAATTCAATATTCCTTAAACTTGGAACTTTGAATTTTCCTAAATCACTGCTATTTCCTGTGACGGCCATTCTACCGATGTCTGGAAAGGTATTGTCCAAGCCGTTATTCGAGAACAAGCCTTGAATTTCCATCAAAGGACCATTGTGACAATGTAAACAGTCTCCATTCGTTAAACTAAAAAATAAATCCATTCCGGCCCATTCTTCATTGGTGATTTGGGAATATAAATTTTGTTCAAAAGCATTCAATGATAAACCATTTTGGTATTTGTACATCACATCATATTTCGATTGACTAGAAATCAAAGTCCTCAAAAATTGAGAAATTGCTTTAGCAATATGTGTTGAATCGAAATCTACGACTTCAAAAACACGGTAGAATTCATTTTGATATTCTTCAACGGAATTTAATTTTTGTGCAGTGGCGTCCCAACTTTGATTCATTTCAAGTGGATCACTGACAGGATGTAAAACTTGTTCTTCTAATGTTTCTACTCGACCATCCCAAAAATAAGCACTTTGCCAACCCAGATTGACTAAAGCCATTGATTGACGTTTTCCAATTTCCCCATTTACGCCAGTTGAAAATGTTTGAGGATCAGAAAAACCGTTAGCTTGATTGTGGCATGAAGCACATGAAATAGAATTGTCTAAACTTAGTCGGGTGTCGTAGAATAGTCTTCTTCCCAATTCAACACCTTCCACTGACATTGGGTTGTCTTCTGGTATTGGCATTGCCGGAAAATGACTCGGAATTTTTAGTTCGTATGGTGTAATAGCCATATCTACCTCATTCTTTTTACACGAAAAAGTGAGGAGAGCTAACAATACGATAAATACAAACTGTTTCATTTTTCGTTTCAATTAATTCAAATAAGCATTTACTCTTTCTCTGCCTTCGACAAGCTAAGTCAGCGGGAATATACTCTGGTGACTGAGCCTGTCGAAGGCAACAGATACTGATTGAAAATCCTAACTTACAAACTTAACGCTTCCACAAAATTATCAATAATTTTCTCACTCAGTGATATTTGACTTGGTGTGGTATGCGAAGTTCGTTCATTTTTAATATCAATATCTTGTGTTGACCCATCAAAAAAATTGTATAAATCTATAGTTATATTCGTTTCAAATATATTGTCAGTTACCTTTTCCCAATCTAAGTTTTGAAGATTAAAACTACGTAACATTTGATCTCTTCCTATATGATAAGCGAAATTAGCAATTCCAGTACCATCTTGGGTTGCAGAAGTGTCTGCTTTACCTTCTAATATAATGAAAATATAACCTGTGTTCCATCCCCAATGCATATCTCCAGTATTCAAAATAAACAAAGGGTCATCAGCTTCTCTCGCCGAAGGATCTTCATGGTTTTGAGTAGCATCGACTCCAATATTTGCAGAAAAATTCGAAAAGTCAAGATAATTTCCGGCCCCTTCCCATAATAGTCGCTCATTTTCTTCGAATTTATACACCGCCGATTCAAAAAGTCGTTTTCCATTATTTTCGAAATTGGTCATGATGAAATTCAGCTTCGTAAATTCAATTGTATAACCTTCTTGGGTAGTGTAGTTTTGATTAAATTCCATTGGAACTCCGTTATAATTCGGAATAATATTTACACGTGCTTTTAGTTCATAATCTTCAGGGTCAACCTCAAGTGGTTGCTTGTTATTACAGGAGTAAAGTAATCCAAAAGAGATCAGAAATATAAATAAGGAGAGCTTTTTCATGGTGTAAATTTAATATCTATTCGCTAATGTATTAACGTTAAAACAAAGGGAATAGTTTATGAATCAATATAATGATTTTATAAATGAGAATCAATAGAATTTAAAAGATTCAATGATTTTCAAATGAATCGGACAAAATTCACGAATTTTATTTCTGAATTAATTCAATATTCCCTATTTAATAGACGATAAAATCTTAAATTAGTTGGTTCTTCATAATTAGAGTCATGCTAAACGAAACATTAAAACCTTTAACCATTTATAGCGCTTCTGCCGGAAGTGGAAAAACCTTTTCCTTAGTTCAGAATTATCTCAAATTGACATTAGGCGATAATGTTTCACAGAAGAATTTTGGTAAAATTTTGGCAATGACTTTTACCAATAAAGCCGCTTGGGAAATGAAAGAGCGTGTCATTCAAGCACTAGATTGGCTGGCATTCCCCGAAAGAAAAACTGAAAAGGAAAACAAGAAAGCAAAAATGTTGTTGTCAGCAACGGAAAACACCACGGGATTGCAGGCAAAAGTGATTCAAGAGCGTTCTAAAAGGGTTTTATCTGAAATTCTGCACAATTATGAAGATTTTAATATTCTTACGATAGACAAATTCAGTCTCCGCTTAATTCGAACTTTTAGCCGTGATTTAGATTTGCAAGAGGATTTTGAAGTGACATTAGATCAAAATATTTTGTTGGAACAAGTCATCGATGAATTGATGTCAAAATTAGGGAAGACCGGTGAAGAAACGGTGACCAATTTGGCAATTAATTATGCAAAAAGTAATGCAGATGAAGGAGATAAGTGGAATTTTAGAGGGAGTTTAATCGAGTTTAGTAAAGTCTTGACCAATGAAAAAGATCAGGATTATATTCAAGAATTGTTGAAGAAAGACTTTAATGAAGAAACATATCAAGAAATCAAAGATGAATTAAAAGACTTGGGAGATCAGCATTTGAAAAAATGCTTGGAGATTTATCAATATTTTCAAACATTAGGAACTTCAGAAATCGATTATCCGGGGAAGTCAAGAGGCATTCATCCAGTATTAGAAAGTTTGCCTTCTCGTACTTTGACAGACGTTAAACCACCAACCGCTGCAATAATTAAAACGCTGAGCGGAGAAAGTATCAAGCCAGCGCATAACGTTGACGAAAAATTAATGCGCATGATGGAAGAGCTTTTCGCCATGGAAGCAAAACTTTCGGAACGTGTTTACACTTTGCTTAAAATCAAATCGAATTTCTATAATTTGGCTTTGTTGAAATATATTTCAAAGGAATTAACGATTTTCAAAGAGAAGAAAAATATCATCGGAATCTTTGAATTTGGACAACGCATTGCAGAGTTACTAAAAAAAGAAAATGCTCCTTATATATATGAAAGATTAGGAAATCGTTACAATCATTATTTGTTGGACGAATTTCAGGATACAAGCAGATTACAATGGGTGAATTTGATTCCTTTGGTTCATGAATCGATGTCTAACAATTATGAAAACTTGATTGTTGGAGATCCAAAACAAGCAATTTATAGATTCAGAAATGGATTGGTTGAACAGTTTGTAACACTTCCAGCCATTTATAATCCAGATAACGATGCTAATTTCGCTCAACTTTCAAATTATTTCCTTCAAATGGGGAAGAAAGTTCCTTTGGAAGAAAATTACCGTTCTCGAAAGAATATTGTGGAGTTTAACAATACTTTCTTCAAGCGAATGTTGGAACAAATGCCAGCACATTTTGAAGAGTTTTATAAAGATATTCACCAAAATCCGAAAGGCGCAGATGGTGGATTTGTTTCGATTAATTTAGTTCCTAAAGTAGATAAGGACATGCTACTAGAAATGGAAGAAACTTTCCTTCTTGAGAAAGTGGGTAAATGCATTGAAGATGGTTTTGATCCTGGAGATATTTGTATTCTCACAAGAGGAAAAAAGGAGGGAAGGCGTTATGCGAAATATCTAATTGAAGCCGAAAAAGGCTATAAAATTGTTAGTTCTGACAGTTTGTTGGTTTCTTCTGATGCATCGGTAGGATTATGTATCGATTATTTGAATTTGAGAAGAAATAGTGGAAATAAAACCACTCAAATAAAATTTGCAACAACTTTTTATCGTCAGCAAAAGAAGGATCCAATTGTGGAATTAAACAAGTTTTGGAAAAATGATAAAGTAGGTAGTTTTGATTTTGAAGTATTTGTAATTCAAGAATTTGATTCTATGGAAAATCTTTTTTTTCCTTATGAAAATTTATACGGATTGGGAGAGAGTTTTATCGCTTTGGCAGAACTTAGTGAATTAAGAAATCCTTATTTACATCATTTATTGGAATTGTATCAAAATTATGATTTGAAATTTGGACCAGACATTCGCGGTTTTTTGGATGATTGGAATGCGAAATTAAAGGACAGTACGATTCAAATGCCTGAAAATAAGGATGCCATTAAAATCATGACAATTCACAAATCTAAAGGATTAGAATTTCCTGTCGTGATTATTCCAAACTTAAGTTGGGGACTTAAAACAAGTTGGGGAAGTCATTTTGTGGAAGCGGAAGAAGATGTGGTTTTATATTCCAAATTGAGTAAAACCAACGTCCCAGATTATATGATGAGCGCTTTTAAATTGGAATACAACCAACTATTGTTGGATGAATTGAATATTTTATATGTGGCATTTACCCGACCAAGTGAACGATTATATGTCATGGCAGAAACCAAGCAACCTTCTACAAAAGATGGATTTTTCACGCAAATTAATCAGCCAGTAGCTTTGTCTACAGAAACATGGAATGATGAACAAGTGACAGAAAAGACGGACGAGGTAATTAAATTTGGTGAAGAAGAAAAGCAAGTTAAAGAAACTTCAAATGATGATGAGGAAACGAATTTTCTTCCGAAAGATTTAAGTGATTTTCTATGGTTCCCAGAATTGACCTTACAAGATGAAGAAGCTTTAGAAACTGAGGTTTTCAATGAAGAACAGCAATTTGGAAATGAATTGCACTTAGTTTTATCAGAAATTAGAAAAGACAATACGATTGATGAGGTAATTTCAAAACTAAAAATGGATGGTTTAATTGAACCGAAATTCGAAGAAGAAATTAAGAAAACCGCGATTTCAACTTACAAACTTTTGGAAGAACAAGACTTCGCCAAGAATGCTGATCAAGTGTTAGACGAACAAGATATTTTAATTAGCGAAATTGAAGTCAAACGTCCGGATAAAATCTTTGTTACAGGAAAAAAAGCTGTGGTTGTTGATTTCAAAACTGGAGAACCATTACAAAAACACAATTCTCAGGTTTTTAATTATTGCAAGCAATTAAGCGATATGGGATTTGAGGAGATTGAAGGATATTTGCTGTATACGCAGAATTTAGAGTTGAAGAAGGTGAAGTGATTTTTCTAATTTCTCCCTTTACTCAATTAAAATTTTCCAAAAAATGGGTGAACAAATCGGTGGTGCAGAAGTTCGTATAGATTCTGAAAAAGAATAATCACTAATTAATAAAGTAACGACCCTTGCAATTATGATCAAAACAGATAAAACGAATCCGGTTATAATTGATAAGGAAACTACTTTGCTAATTTTCATTTTCCGGATTTAAGTAGTCTAACGAAAGTACTATTAAAAATGGTAAGGTTTTTTTACAACTTTCGATTCATTTTACAGTTAGAGTTGAACAATCATACTTAACTTCAACAGACTATCAACACTTTTGTTTCTTAACCTTCAATTGATTTTAAAGATCTGAGGTTTATGTATTTATAGCATTGGTGAAATTCGAACTCATAATTGCGGTTAATCTTAACACTTATTTTTAGTAAGCATATTAATTTTTAGATTAGAGTACTAAATTTTATTTAATATTGTAAGACAATAGACAAAAACTAAAAAACATACAACATGTTAGATTTTTTGCTCAGTGGAGACGCCTTGATGGCATTGTTAACACTTACTTTTTTAGAGATAATTTTAGGAATCGACAACATCCTATTTATTTCTATTAGTGCTGGGAAATTACCTGATAATCAACGAAAAAAAGCCACAAATCTTGGGCTTTTGCTTGCCTTGGTTCAGCGTGTAGTTCTTTTGTTCTTTGTTTCGTATTTAACGAAACTTCAAACTCCTTTTTGGACCGTTGAAACTTCTTGGCTTTCCTTTGAATTAAATGTTCAAAGTTTGATTTTATTGCTTGGGGGTTTGTTCTTGCTCTATAAAAGTACTACTGAAATTATGGAAAAGTTAGAATCGAATAAGGCTGAAGACCTCAAAAAGGAAAAGCCTAAATCCTTGAAGGATGTCATTTTGCAAATCTTGATTATTGACTTGGTTTTCTCAATTGATTCAATTTTGACGGCTGTAGGAATGACCAGCGGATTACATCCAAACAACAACTACACTTTGGTTTTGATGATTATAGCGGTCATTATTTCAATTATCGTCATGATTGCTTTTGCGAATAAAATTAGAGAGGTTATTGAAAGGCATCCAAGTATGCAGATTCTCGGTTTGGCATTCTTGATCCTGATTGCTTTCCTTTTAATTACGGAAGCAGCACATGTTTCTCATGCAGTTGTATTCAATAATGAGGTGGGCGTAATTCCAAAAGGATATTTGTATTTCGCAATTGCATTCTCGTTAGGAGTTGAAATTATAAATATTCGAATGAAGAAATCAAAAACGAAGCAGTCTGAGTTACCTAAAAAATAGCAGATTATTATTTCTGCGCTACTTCGAGCTTGAGGTAGCGTGGAAGAAATTCTATAAATTATAGAAGAAACTATTTACTCTACTAACGGCTCTCAGAGTTGTAGTTTCATTCTGTTGCCAATACTTTCTTCCCCAGTCCATTTTAGGGTGTAAAATTATATCATTTACTATTGTGGTGATGTATCTTGCTTGAATTTCATCCAGGTCTCTGTAAGGCAATCTCGAATAATCTTGAATGGTTTTGTTAAAGATCATGCTGTAAAATGTTGAAGCAACTAAAAATGATCCCAATTCATTTTGATGGTAGTCATCATCTGCATAAAGTTCGAAGTTAGGATGTTGATTTCTGGTGTTAGCCCAAACTTTCCCAACTGGTGAAATAGCTACTTTGTAGAGTTCACCTAAACGATAGTATTGTTTCTGAAGTCGCTCTTGCATTTCCTCATATTCAATTGATTTACGCTCATAATCAACATAAATTCCATCTTTATATCCCCATGTCATAAACAACATGATTTTTGCTTTTGGATGATGATGGCGCACACTGTCGATCATCATTTTTCCATATTTTATTGTTGTTTCAGTAAAAATGTGCTCGGCATACAATGGTTCATAACTTAAGGCTTGCAAAACCACATAATCCCATGGTTCAGCTTTAATCATCTCATAAGTTTGAGGGTTTTTAGCATGATAACTCCAGTCTTTTCCGCCTTTCGTAATCTGGGCAGTAAATAGAGATTCTCCTTCTCTTTTTGCAATTCGCTCTAATTTTTTAGGCATCTGATAATTCATCGTGAAACTATTTCCAATAAATAGGACGTTCTTTGTTTGCCCAATTCCATGAAGGGAGAAAAGTAAAAACGATAGAATTAACAATAGCTTCATTAAAAATGATATTATTTTGAGGGTGAAATTAACTAAAAGTGAATTACAGCATCCAATTATTTATGGATTATAAATTCTAATGAATTGTCCGCCATAATACTCAACTAAGTATGAGCGCAACCCCCACTTTGTATCCCCTCCAATAATAGAGCCATCATATAAAGAAAATTGAGCATTTGAACATGGATCGTTTAAAATAAGGAAGTTATTAGGGTCTGGAGTTAATCCTGTTTCACAATCAAAACTTCCTTCTGCTGGTGAGTGTCTATCAAAAGCCACAAAAACATTTAAACTTTGTCGATAAACAATTACACCTTTTGATCCAATTCCAGAAACATAAGCCCAACCTCCAATACCTTGTAAATCGGCATAAGAAGGGAGTGTGAGATTAACATTAGCATCAAAAGAATAATAAGGAATTGGGTGTTGCTTATTCTTAGAACAGCTTAATAATGTTGCTGTTATGAAAAAAAATAGTATATTACGGATGTTCATGGTGCTATATTATCTATGTGCGAATTTATGATAAATAGAACGATTTACATAATAACAATATTGTTATCTTGCCTATCACTTTTAACCACTTCTTGTTCAGTTTCGAGACCTTATGGGATGTCGAAAGAACAATTTCAGGATCAAAAAGAATTAGAAAAAGATAAGGAAGCCGCCGCCAAAGCCTACGAAAAGGCAAGAAAGGAGGCTGCTAAAGAATTTTGGTCCATGCAATCGAAAGAAGTAAAAAAAAGGATTAAAAAAAATAATAAAAAACGCAGTTGGGAAACTAAACAAAGAAAGCGACGTTAAAGTTCGATATTTTTAAAATGCTCTTCAATTATGAATTTCCATTTAGAATGGTTTTTATGTAATTCATAAAGATATTCTTGCTCCACTTGACCGGGAGTAGGAATTAAAATCGCTTCATTTTGCGTTTCCACTAAATCCATAATGGTTGTATAACCAGCTCGACTAATCACCGTTTTGCTATTCTTCAATAATTGAGCGAATATTACATGGTTTGGAGCAGAAATAATATTGATGTTTGATTCTTTCAGTTGGTCATGATACAATTCAGTGGGCACAATAATTGTTGATTTTTCTGAAGATTGTTTTAATTTTTCAATTAATAATTCTAATAATTGTTGATTGTACGGAGTTGGACCACTCACAATTCCTAAATATCTAAATTGTGCTTTTTTATTAGGTTGATATTCCTTTTTAGATTCGCAAAAACGAGTACAAGTTCCTATGAAATATTTATTCTTATATTTTCCATTACTCAATTTGCCACTGTATTTTTGAGATGCTGTATCAGGAACCCAAATTTCATCAAATGCAGAAAGTAGGATTCTATTCCATATTTTTGCTAAAATATTCCACTTCTGAACTGGAAGATTAAGTTGATGAGAAATAATTATGCTTTTTACTGATTTTGAAATAAATCCGAAGCGCTGATCTGAAAGAATTAAATCAGGATTGAATTTTTCTACTAGTTCTGCGACTCTTCTTTTTTCATCTTTTAAAAATGAGTGTAAGGATCCGATATTTTTTAAAATATCTAATGTCCAATTGCCATTTCCATTAAACTTGAAAGGATATCCTTCATGTGGAACATACCAAATTTCAGGAAAATAATTTCTGTAGAATTGCTCTTGATTTGCGTCGCAGCAAATAATAATTTCATTCTTATTGTCTAGTAACCATTTGATTATAGGGATTGTTCTACACACATGACCCAAGCCCCAATTCAAAGGACTCAATAAAATTCGAGAATGTTTGATAGATTTTATGGGCGTTTGATGCACGTCACTAAGAAGATTTCTATTTTTGTACGACCAAGTTAATAAATAATGGCTAAAAACAAGCTTTTTAAATTCAACGAGATCACCAAGATGGATCACGTTTTAGAACCTTCTGTTGAAATGACCCTCAACAATGAAATTGATTATAAAGGAGACTGGAATTCACGTTTCTTTAAAAATGACAATCCTATAATTTTGGAATTAGGTTGTGGAAAAGGAGAGTATGCTGTAGGTTTGGCTCGAAAATATCCACAACAAAATTTTATTGCAGTGGATATAAAAGGAAACCGAATTTATATCGGAGCCAAAGAAGCACAAGATGAAGGTTTGGAAAATATTTTCTTTTTAAGGACTAAAATTGATTTTATCGATTACTATTTTGAAGAAAATGAGGTGGATGAGATTTGGTTGACCTTTTCAGATCCGCAACCGAATAAACCAAATAAAAGGTTGACATCAAAAACATTTATCGATCGTTACCGAAAAATCTTAA
This sequence comes from Brumimicrobium mesophilum, assembly GCF_003025005.1. GTDB lineage: Bacteria > Bacteroidota > Bacteroidia > Flavobacteriales_D > Crocinitomicaceae > Brumimicrobium > Brumimicrobium mesophilum. The sequence continues at coordinate 100,873 of NZ_PVSS01000001.1, read as the reverse complement.
AACCAGGTGGAATTATTCACTTGAAAACGGATAGTGATCTACTTTTTGAATCAACGGAAGAACAAATTGCTGAACATGGCTATAATTGTTTGTTCTCAAGTTGGGATTTGTATGGTGATATGGAGAAATTGCCGAAGGACAGTCAGGATATTCTAAAAATCAAAACACATTATGAGGAGCTTTTTACAAAAAGAGGTTCTCAGATAAAATATTGTACGTTTACTGTGAACTAAATTTCAGCGATGAAGAATTTTGACACAGTAAGTGAACAAACCAAGGATTTTTTTCAGCGGGTGTTTGAAATTACACGTCTAATTCCTGAAGGTAGAGTAACTTCTTATGGCAGTATTGCTAAAGCTTTAGGAACAGCGAAATCGAGTAGAATGGTTGGCTGGGCAATGAATGCTTCACACAAAGAAAAAGGTATTCCAGCACATAGAGTGGTGAATAGAAATGGGATGTTAACCGGTAAAATGCATTTTTCTCCACCGGAATCAATGCAAGATCAATTGGAAAAAGAGGGAATTGTTGTGGTGGATGACAAAATTGTAGATTTTAAAAAGCATTATTGGGATCCACAGATTGAATTGGGAGATTTCTGAATATGAAATCCATTTTCTGAGTTACACTAAAATTTGAAAGTAGTCATTGATAAGAGTTAACTCCATGGATTTCAAATTTTAAAGCGTCTTGCTAATGAATCTTAAATTCAGAAATTTGGAATCTTTACTCCTTATTTCTGTGTAAGGCGTTGATTCAGAATGAATCCCTCTCCAAAGAGGGAGGCAGGTGGCATCTCCTAACGAGCTTCTACCTTTTTTAAGTCTTTTTCCCTCCTGAAAATTCTGACAAACTTTTCAACTCACCTAAACTCTTCTATCTTTTTCTACCCTCATCCAATCTCTGCTTCTCATCGAATCTTTGCGTAATTCTTCTTCTCTTTTCCCCTTCAAACCCATTTTAAATAAAAAACATCCTTATTTTTGAGCTATGGTATTTGTAACAGGTGGAACGGGATTACTGGGCAGTCATTTGTTGGTTGAATTAACTCAACAACATGATCAAATCACGGCGATATATCGCGATGAATCCAAAATTTCAACTGTTGAAAAATGCTTTGCTTTCTATTTAGGAGAAAACGCTTATTTTCATTTCAAAAAAATCGTTTGGAGGAAGTGTGATATTTTAGATATCCCATCGTTGGAAGAGGAACTTGAAGGCCATAAAATTGTTTACCATTGTGCTGCTATTGTTTCATTTTCTAAAAGAGATTTTATTCAAATGATGGAAATCAATCGGTATGGAACAGCAAATATGGTGGATTTATCACTGGACCTAGGTGTCGAGAAGTTCTGTTATGTGAGTTCCACGGCCGCTGTTGGGAATAAGGATATCCCTGAACAATTAGAAGTGGATGAAAATGGAAAGTGGGTTTTAACAGATGAAACAAGTGGATATTCAGTAACAAAATACAGTGCTGAAAAGGAAGTTTGGAGAGGAATTGAGGAAGGGCTAAATGCTGTAATGGTGAATCCATCAGTTATTTTTGGCGCAGGAGATTGGAACGAAAGTTCAATGAAAATTTTCAAAACAATTGACAAGGGTTTGAAATTTTATTCTCCCGGTGCCAACTCCTTTGTTGACGCTCGAGATGTTGCAACAATTATGGTTGAATTAATGAACCGTGATATTTTTAATGAGCGCTTTTTATGTATTGGAGAAAACTCATCGTTTAAACATCTTTTCGAATTAATTTCTAAAGAATTGAATCAAAAGCCACCTTCCAAAAAAGTAAATCCTATGTTAATGGGAATAACTTGGAGGCTTTCTGTGTTTTGGGCTGTATTAACTTTCTCAAAACCACTCATTACAAAGTCGGCAGCTAAAAATGCTTTCAATACAATTAAATACAGCAATCAAAAGGTTAAGAATGCCATAAATTTTGAATTTCATTCACTTGAAGATACTGTAGAAAATGCTGTGCAAGGTCGAATAAAATAATATTAGTTAAACTTTTATTCATTGGCTTTAAAATTGTTGATTTTGGAATAATATTCCATATTATTGCTTGTTATTACCAATACAATTAATTCTTTAGTATTCTGATTAAGGATGGTTAAATTACGTTCATCCATGAAATTTGTGGTAGAACTAAACATTAAAATGTTATTTTAAAAGACACTAATAATTTCAACTTCTAATATTTTCAATCAATTTGCATGAGTATGCTGTCGTCACTTTCTAATTTAAAACTTAAAAAGTTCATTTTTCCAATGATGCTTCTTGCTTTGGCTTGGATTTTTTACAAGCATCCACATGTAAGTGAAATCGCTGCTGGAATAGCAATTCTATTGTTTGGAATTATCATGTTGGAAGACGGGTTTAATGCTTTTGTGCAAGGACCAATGGAAAGAATGCTTAAAAAAATGTCAGAAAGTGTGAGTAGATCATTCACCTTTGGATTTATCACAACAGCAATTTTGCAATCGAGTGCTTTGATTAGTGTGGTTGCAATTTCTTTTTTAAGTGCTGGACTTATTTCACTTAAATCAGGAATTGCAGTCGCTTTTGGTGCCAATTTAGGAACAACTTCAACCGCATGGCTCGTTTCAACTCTGGGATTTAAGCTCGACATTGCCTCCTTTGCTTTTCCCATTTTGGCATTTGGAATTCTGTTTGTTTTGCAAAAGAATGCGGCTGTTAAAGGTGTTGGTTTTGCTATGGCAGGTTTAGGTTTTTTCTTTCTAGGAATAGAATTTATGCAAACAGGTTTTGAGACTTATCAGGATAAATTTGACTTGTCGAGCGTTACTTATGACGGTTTATTGGGGGTGTTTGTGTTTGCCTTTATTGGTGTTTTACTCACCATTGTTTTGCAATCCGGGAGTGCTGTAATTGTCCTTGTGTTGACTATGTTACAGACGTCTCAGTTGGAATACTTCAATGCTTTAGCTTTAGTTGTTGGAGCAAATATTGGAAACGTGGCCACAATGATTCTTGGTGCATTAAATGCAAATTCCAATGGAAAAAGACTGGCAGGAGCACAAGTAATATTCAAATTGTCTGCTGGAATTGTGAGTTTGCTATTGATTTTTCAATTGGCAGATTTTGTAGACTTTGTCGCAGAAAATGTAGGTGTAGATGAAAATAATTTTGCCATAAAATTATCAATTTTCCATACCTTATTTAACCTCATTGGTGTTCTACTAATGATGCCTGTACTGCATTACATTATCAAATTTTTAAAACGTTTGATTCCAGATCAAAGCGAAAGCAAAATGGAAATTGCCAGAGCCAAGTATTTGAATAAAAGTATCTTAAAATATCCTCAATCTACAATTCGTGCTTTATTAGATGAAAGTAAATATTTATTTGAAAAAACGACGTTAACCATTGTAGCCAAAGGGCTTTTTATTGATCCCAAGGCAATAAAGAGTGATGTTGATATAGAAGAGATTATTGATGACGAAGATTCAGAATACGACATTGATGTAGAAGAAATGTATTATTCTAAAGTCAAAATTATTTACGGTAAAATCATTAAATATGCCACGCTTTCGGAAAGTGAATTTGCATTAACTCCTAAAATTTTATCCGCATTCGCAAGAGTTAAAGATGCAAGTCGTAACCAAGTTTTAATCATTAAAAATATTCGGGGTTTACATAAGAATGTGAAATTATATCTTAATTCTGACAATAAATATATAGAAGAAGAATATGAGAAAATGAGAAAATTTGTAGCACATACTTTAAGGCAAATTCATATTCTACAAAAGAATCCGGAATCAGTGAGTACAATGGTGAAGCTTGATGAGATTAAAGAAACTGCTTCAACGCGCGATTTGTTGTTGAGCGGTAGATTTGAATATTTAATTCGTGAACATAAAATTTCAAGTGTGATGGCTTCATCGTTGGCAAATGACAGCTCTAACGTGAATGAAATTGTGTTAAAAATGATTGAATCAGCTGAATTACTTTACATTGAAAGAAACCACTTACTGAAGTTAACTGAAGATGCTTGACTTCTTTGGTCACAACGTCTCACAATTATTTGTTGAATTAATTTTTTATTTCATAATAAATCTTACATTCATAAGGTGATTTAAGTAAAAATAAAAACATTGACATTAGCAATTGGTATCGTAATTGGAATTTTACTTGTTGCATTTGCTTTATTTGCAAGTGAGAAGTTCACAGTGGATAAAACCGCTTTCTTTATTTTAGTGAGTTTACTAATCTTTGGAATTGTAACTCCTGAAGAAGCGGTTTCTGGATTTTCAGACAATGCCGTTCTAACAATTTTGTGTTTGATGATTATCGCAATTAGTTTAGAAAAGAATGGGGTTGTTGCATTAATGGCTAAGAAAATCATTCCAATCACTAAATATCCGCTTTGGTTTTTCTTGCCTCTTTTAATGATAACTGTTGGGTTTCTTTCTTCCTTTGTAGCAACTACAGCAGTTGTAATCATCTTTATCAAACTTATAAATGAATTAGATAAACAAGGAAAGGTTGATCGCTCACGCGTTTTACTTCCCATTTCTTTCGCAGGTATTTTAGGTGGAAGTTGTACCTTGATGGGAACCAGTACCAACTTAATCGTTTCGGATATTTCTAGGAAATCAGGAATAGGTCGGTTTGATTTCTTCGAATTTTCTGCAGCAGGAGCAATCTTTCTTTTGGTTTCAATTCCAATAATTTATCTTTTATCGAAGAAGTTTTTGCCTAGAACACCACCTGTAGAAGATTCAGGTAATAATAAATACGAATATGTTACAGCGGTAAAAATTAAATCAGATTCTAAATTAATTGGTAAGAAAGCCAATGAAACTGATTTATGGAGTGAAAATAACATTCGTTTAGTTAAAATTCAAAGAGGAAGGCGCCATCTTAAAATTGATTTGCAATCTCAAATTTTACAGGAAAATGATATTCTATGGTTGGATATGACGCTTGAAGACCTAACAACACATACCGAAAGTTTAGGAGTAAGTCTCTTGGGTGTTGATCAAGATTTAATAGAAGAACATTTAACAAATGAATACCATGAAGTTATAGTTTTACCAGGTTCCCGTTACATAAATATGACAATTGAGGAGTTTAACACGAGCTTGCCCGATAATGTAAAAGTTAAAGGAGTAAGTCGAGATAAAAAGCTTAAAAATCATGGTAGTTACTTTAACAAATTCGTTTCCAAGAAGTATTTAATACCAGGGAATCGAGTGTTGCTATCTGGAGATTTAAATGAAATTCAGAAAATCGCCAGAGACAATAATCTTCTTTTTGCTAATACTGTAATCACAGATCCTTATATACCAACTTATAAAAAGTTGATTAGTTTGCTTGCCATTGTGATGGTAGTCATTCTAGCTGCAACGAATACTTTTTCTATTCTTAAAAGCTGCCTTTTGGGAGTTGGTTTGTGCTTATTTACGGGCTGTGTTCAGTTGAAAGATGCTTATGCGGGCATCAATTGGCAAGTGATTTTCTTGTTAGCAGGAATGATTCCATTGGGAGTTGCAATGAAAAATACAGGAACAGATGTTTATATAGCTGAACATTTATATACTGTATTAAGGTCTGTTCCGACTTCCGTCACGGTCTCCATAATATTTGCATTTACTGTGTTAATGAGTGGTTTCGTTTCTAATAATGCTACAGCTATTATTATTGCGCCAATAGTAATTGCGGTTTCTGCCAAAATGGGACTAAATCCAAAACCTTTATTATATGCTGTGATGTTTGGTGCGAATTTTAGTTTTTATACTCCCATGGGTTACCAAACAAATGCTATTATTTATGGTTTAGGAATATACAAATTCAAACATTTCTTGATAATTGGTGGTGTTTTGTCAATCGTTTTATTGATTCTGGCTTCTATTTTATTACCGATGCTGTATTTGTAGAATGAATAATAATTTCTATTTCAGATCCATATTATTGATCAATTCTCCAGCTTTATTTCCAGTGAATTCATTTTCAAAATCAGCGAAATTTTGTGGGGTTGCACGCTTAATAAATTCGCCATTTTTTAATAGATGAATTTCGTCACAAGTTTCAGAAAGTGTTGAGAAAATATGGGATGATATGATTATCGTTTTACCTAATTCTTTAAGTTTTTTGATTATTTCTGTGATTAAAATATTGCCATGAATATCTACACCATTGAAAGGTTCATCAAGAATAAAAACATCATTTTCTTGAAGTAAAATAGCTGTTAATGCTAATTTCTTCTTCATACCCGTTGAATAAGTTGAAGCATATTGATTCAAAGGTAAATCAAAAATATTTTTAGAATTTATATCGGTATTTTTTATTTTTCGAGCATTCAAAAGAAGTTGAATATATTCTTTTCCAGTGATTCTATTAAAGAAAAATGGGTCTGTAAAAAGCAGTCCTAAATGATTTTTAAGTTCATCATAATCTGAAATTATTTTTCCCTTATATTTTTCTAATTCAGCAATACATCTAAATAGCGTAGTTTTTCCTGAACCATTTTCACCAACAATACCATAAACCTTTCCTTTTTCAAAAGTGATATTGATTTCTTTTAAAACATGTTTTTTTCCAAAGGACTTTGATAAATTTTTAATTTGAATCATTTTTTAAAATATGATTTAATTGCGTGATAGATTTAAAATAAAAAAGTGGAATAACTGCCAATAGTAGTGGAGGGAAAAACACACAGGCCAACAAAAGAATACTTTCAGGTAAATTCATTGCATTTGGGAAAACAGAATATTTAGCTAAAATCATAGCAATAATATACAGTAGACTCAAAAGACTAAAAAATAATGTTGTGGTGTATTCTTCTTGGAAAAACAACAGCAAAGAAGCAGTTGTTGGAAAGATGAGTAAAGATAAAAACATAATTCCTGTTCCTATTTTTCTAAATATAAATTGTTTGGGAGAGCAGCTAAAATTCCAAACATAGATTTCATTTTCCGGTTTAGCGTAAAATGAAAAAACTACAATTGTGATTAAAAATATTGAGAAAATGCCAAGATTAAAATTCTCTACTTGTATGGATTGATAAGTGATGAAATAGGCAATTGGAAAAACTAAAAAAGTCTTTCTAAAACCTACAGGAAATTCAAAAGGGACTTTTCCAAATGGAGTAGGAAGAGTGAAATTTAAATTGCTTTTGACATCGAAAATGGATTGAAAAAAACAAGCGAAAATAAGAACAAATGAAACAATAAATGATTGCTCATAGATGAGATACAACAAAAAAGGAAAGGCGATTATTAAATTTTCAGTGATTCTGATTTTTCTGTAATTGTTCACTGCAAAAACAGTTTTTAAAAAATCAATTCGTTGTGTATTATTCAACTTTGAAATTAATCCAAAGACTACAAAAGCATAAATATAATCTGCGTAAGGAGTTTTAGAAAATAAATAAAGGGATGAACCAAAAAATAGAGCAGCAGCTAAAATATATCCCATGACTGGTTGTAAACCAATTTCATCGATTTTTCTGTTAAGCAGAATGAATTGAAGATTTAAGTATTCTTTCATTGTAATCAAACAATTATACAGTTTTTTATATCATAATGAGTATCCCCATCTAATATAAACGTAATTATTCATGCGTTTATTTGTGGAAGATGATGATATTTAGTTTGAAATGGGACTATATTTTCCTTAATTTTGAGATGGTTTAAGATCATAGATCAACCAACTTTTTGCATATACCGTTTACTTAAAACATGAAACTATGAAATATCGTTTTACAATAATGTTCTTTTTCTCACTCAGTGTTATGATTTCCAGTTGTAAAGAAGGACTGCAACAAAATGATAATTCTGAAATTTCTAAGGACAAAGCATTGCATTTATCTTCAGAGGAAGGAATCGAATGGCATGTTTTAGGTTCTAGAATTACAGGGAAAGTTTTAAGTGATCATTCCAATGGAAAATACGCTGTTATTATAACGGAAACACCACCAAATGGAGGTCCACCAAAACACATTCACACGCGAGAAGATGAATTGTTTTATGTGGTAAAAGGGCGGTATGAATTCACATGTGGAGATGAAGTTATTATTGCTGAACAAGGAGATATGGTTCATTTACCCAAAGGGAAACCTCACTCATTTAAGAATATTGATACAATAACAGGAACCACGATGAACACAATAACTCCTGGGGGTTTTGAGAATTTCTTTGCGGAAATATCATCTCTTTCAAAGCGAAAATTATTGGGTAAACCGCAAATAGATTCTTTGGCAGTTGTTTACGGAATTGAATTTTTGAAAGCCGATTAAGTGCCTGATGAAATCAGTTTATTTAGAATTGTTGCTATAGCGTTTCAACAGAATTATACCCCAATGTCTTCATTCCACAATTCTGGGTTTTCCGCGATAAATTCATCCATTAATTCCTTGCATCTTTTGTCATCCAGAACAATTACTTCAACACCATTTTCTTTAAGGTGTTTTTCGGCACCTAAAAAAGTTTTGTTTTCTCCAATCACAACTTTTGGAATTCCATAAAGCAATATTGTACCTGAACACATAGGACAAGGTGATAAAGTTGTGTATAAAACACACTCCTTGTAAACTGAAGCGGGTAATCTTCCTGCGTTTTCTAACGCGTCCATTTCACCATGTAAAATCACGCTTCCTTTTTGAACCCTTTTATTGTGTCCACGTCCAAGCACTTTCCCATTGTGAACCAAAACTGAACCAATAGGAATTCCTCCTTCCGCTATACCAATTTCTGCCTCTTTTACTGCTTCTAAGAAAAATTCATCCATAGTTTTGATTATTTATAAAAGTATAGTGACAAGTTAGAAATAAAATTAGACTTTCTTTTACTGGTCTCAGGAATAGTTAAAACTATGCTCCTGATAAGCCATCGAGATTAGTGCATCTATCCTCTAATGTCTATTTAAAAGGAGTCTAATTTTATGCTTCCGTTATGGATTTGTTGACCATAAAGAAGCGCTTTTCAGCATTGCTCTTTTTGGTAATTTTATTCCGGCTATAATTAATTCTGCGAAATCTTCAGGTTGTAAAACGCTGTCTTGAGATTCTTTAATTGCGATTCCTAATTCAACCGACATATCAGTTGCAATAGTACTTGGAGTTAATGTGCAAACTCTAATGTTGTTTTTACGCACTTCTTTCATTAGAGATTCTGACATTCCTATTACTGCAAATTTAGAAGCTGAATAAGCTGAAGTACTTGCGTTTCCACTTAATCCGGCAGTAGATGAAACATTAATGATTTCACCTTCATTTTGATCGATTAAATGTGGAAGAACTTCTTTTGTCACATAATACATTCCCATAAGATTGGTTTGAATTATTTGACTCCATTGACTTACTTCCATTTCGTTGAACGTTCCAAAAGCTGCAATTCCAGCGTTATTTACCAAAATATCAACACCTCCTAGTTGCTCAATAATCTCTTTGATTCCTTTTTGAACTTCTTCATAGTTGCTTACATCAAAAACAGAATAAATTGCGTTTACTCCCATTGCTTTTATTTCAGCAACAGTTTCCTGTAAAACGGTTTCATTTCTACCTGTGATTGCAACATCGATTCCTTCTTTAGCGAATGCAATTGCAGTTGCTTTTCCAAGTCCTCTACCACCTCCCGTGATTATTGCTTTTTTGTTATTTAAAGTTGTCATATTGATTTTTAGAATATGTTATTTAATGACCATTAGTTATCGAAGCTATGATGGTTGTAAAAGGCAAATTTAGGGAATTTAAGCTGTTCTAGTTTGATAAAGAATCATATTATACGTGAGAATTAAAGACATTACTTTGTTTTAATTGAATGGCAACTTTTACCTTTGAGTTAAATCATTGATATTACATTCACTATCTTTCTTATGCTGGTTACAAGTCAATGATAGCTTATTTTAAAGATGTTTTATCTTTTCCAAATTTGATTTTGATTGCTTTCTCGGTCCTGAATATTATCATAATTATGGCTAAAGTCATTAAACCTAATCCAAGCATCATTGAAATAATTTCATTCGGATAATAAACTAATCCTATCAATCCGGTTAGCGTCAATAATGCTCCAAATTTCACGGTTTTTTTAGCAGAATAATCCTGTGCAAATGCCCATCTTTCTTTATTTTCCATTGCACTTAAAGTTCGATATCCATATAGACTATTTATCTTTTTTGGAGGGAATTTCAATATTATTATCCCAACCAAAACGAATATCGTTCCAGTTAAAGTTGGAATAACAAATAGTGGGTTTTCAAAATACATGTTTTATGTTATTCTAAAGATGTCAAGTAGTTCTAATCCTTATTAATAACCTTAAGAATTTTTTTTGCAAAATCAAGTTGACCATCTTCGCTAGTTAACATTTTTCTATCTTCTGCATTGGAAAGGAAACCTAATTCCACCAAAGCACTTGGACAATTTACATCTTTAAGGATTTTGAAGTTTGCAGTCTTAATTTGGCTGTTCGCGATGTCAAAACTTTGTGCAATATTTTGCGCTAATTGCTTAGATTTTTCAATCTCTTTATTGTTTTCACTAATGTATATTTCAGTTCCACTTTTACTTTCATCTTCATGTAAATTTGCATGTAGTGAAATCACAAACTCAGGATTTAATTTATTGATCATTTTAGCCCTATCTTCCAGAGATAGAAAAGCATCAGAACTTCTAGTTAATAATACCTTAGTGTAATTGTTTCTGTGGTTTTCTTGAATCTTTTTAGCAATACTCAAAACCACATCTTTTTCGCTAATGTTTTCGAATTGAGCTCCTGAATCTTTTTCACCGTGACCAATATCAATAACTATGATTTTGGTGTTGGCGCCAGTAAAAGCGAAGGTGAATGTCAATAATGCTATTCCGATAAATTTTAAAAGGGTTTTCATTGATTTGAATTTAATTAATAGTGCTGTTTATTTCTCTTGATATTGTAATACAATATTGATTAAATGTAACACATTATTTCATAATTTAAAATTATAGGTTCTTTTTGTTTGTTATACATCGGTTCTCAAAAAGAAAATGTCAACAAAACTAATTGTTGACATTCCTCGTAATTTTATCTCAATTTTACTTTCTCAGTGTCTCCAAAATGGGTGTCTCACCTGATATAATCTCAAAAGTTTGATTGTGTCTTACATCATCTTCCAATGAGTCAACCAAAGTTTGAGCAACATCTGACCTTGAAATTTCACCTTGTTTTCCAAGTCTTTCTTGAAGCTCAACCTTACCCGTTCCATTTTCATCATTTAAGGCTCCAGGTCTAACAATGCTGTAGTTAATTCCACTTGATTTCAAATATTCATCAGCATTGTGTTTTGCTTTTAGATAATCTTGAAGTTCTGGCGCTTGTGAAGGATTATCAGCTCCCATTGAACTCAGCATCACAAATTTCTTGGCGCCTGCATTCTTTACAACATCTGCAAAGTGCTTAGCCCCTTCTTGGTCAACTTCCTTTACTTTTTTTCCTCCTGAACCTGCTGCGAAAATTGCTTTATCTACGTTTTTTATAGTGTTGGACAAGTCGCTTTCTAAATCTCCTAGAATAGTTGAAACATTATATTTTTCAAATTCAGTTTGCTGATCTTGTCTTCTAACTAAAGCAACAGGCGTATATTTATTAGAATTTTTTAATAATTCGATGACAATTCTTCCTGTGGTTCCATATGCTCCAGCGACGAGTACACTTTGTTTTTTATTTTCCATTGTTTGTTGTTTTTTTATTAATTTGAATGAACTATTTATGATAGTTACAATTTAAGGAATTATGAAAAACTAACAAAGGTGATTATGAAATTTTGGATAGAATATACCTTGATTTAATGGTTTTTAACGGTTACTAAAAAGTAATAAACTAGTTATGTAATTTTTAATGTCAATGTTAGGCAAACATTTTAACTTCGTATATACTTATTTTTAATTGATGCTTTTTATTTCTGCTTAGTAGCTAAAAAATCACATCTCATTTTGGGGACTACTTTTTCTAATAAATGGAAGTGTCGATCGATTTTTTTGAGCGTGAATTCCTGATGCAATTAAAAGAACTGCTGCACCAATGATTGCCGTCCATGTTATCGATGGGATTTCACTTGAATGTCTTACGGCAATAGCTATAAATGCCCAAATAAAGACTGCCGCATATTCTCGCATATTTCTATTGAAAATCATGAAAAGTCCTAGTAGCGAAGTAATGGAAATCATGATAATTGTCCAAGTAACCTCTGACAAGCCACCATTCCAATTTAACTTCGAAAGATAAGCTGAAATATTTGCTACTGTCGCAACACTAATCCAACCAAAATAGAGGTCAATTGGCCACCATACGAGAGCAATATATTTAGTTGAAGCATCCCATCTTTCCATATTTAACTTAAGTGCTGTTAGGGTTAACATCAGTAGAATAAAAACCATTACTATTACAGAAATTCCGGTTTGTTCAGTTAGCCAAAACCAGAGCCATAGTGCATTTCCTAAGTGGGCCAATATTAGTGTGGGCAGGGCTTTTGAAATAGTTTTGTCCTTTACTTCACTTTTAAACGCGAGAACCAACATGTAAATACCAAGCGCAATTAATCCAAGATAAATAATTCCCCAAATGGAAAATGCATAACCCGCAGGTGTAAATAAATTACGTAGATTCTCGCTTACTGATCCAACAGTTTTGTTATTTATCATTCCAGAATTTGAAACATAATTCCAAAATATCAATGCCAAAAGAACCATCATGTGCAAAACAGCTAAAATCTTATCTCTTCTCATGGTATTAAAAATAAAAAATTAAACTAAAAACAAAAAATCCGTTTTTGCAATTGGAGTTGCAAAAACGGATTTTACTAATTAAATGTGATTGTAGAAGTTTATAAATTATACCGATTCAGACATCTCTTCATGCTTTCCTTCTGCAATTTCCTCTACGATTTTTTTACAGAAAGCTGGTAAATCATCAGGGTTTCTTGAAGTGGTTAGTCCACTATCTACAACCACCTCTTCATCTACCCAATTTGCTCCGGCGTTAATCATGTCGGTTTTAATACTGGAATAAGATGTGATTTTTCGGCCTTCTAAAATTCCTGCTTCTGCAAGTAACCATGGTCCATGGCAAATTGCTGAAATTGGTTTTTTGTTTTCTGCAAAACTTCTAACAAATTCAACTGCTTTTTTATTATTTCTTAATAAATCTGGATTAATCACTCCTCCCGGTAAAATCAGCGAGTCATAATCGGAAACAGAAACTTCGTCAACTGTTTTATCGACATCATATTCATTTCCCCAATTTCCATCATTCCATGACTTAATTTTCCCACTTATTAAACTCACCACGTGAACGGTTGCCCCAGCGTTCTCTATTGCTTTTTTAGGTTCTGTAAATTCCGATTGCTCAAATCCATCAGTTACTAAAATTGCGACTTTTTTGTTCTTTAAGTTTTCCATTGTACTTTTCTTTTTAATGTTTGTAATTTTGTTTTTACTAAATTACATTGTTAACAAGAAAATTTTTCTAAAAATTAATCAAGAGATGTGAAAGAATGTTATGTCGAATGGCAAATATTAGTCCAACAGTGTTTCTTAAAACTAAAACCTCCAAAATCTCAATAGGGAGTGTTAAAAATGAAATATTCAGAGTTTTATTTATATACCAAAACAAAGGAACTTTTTATATACATTTTTGGATAGTCTCTCATTATATTTTGATATTCCTAACATCTTGTCTATTATCCCAAAATGACACAATTTTTATATAATCATCCTTAACCTCATAGAAAATAAGATAAACCTTCATAGGAATAACTCGAGTGATTTTATTTGAAGTAATTCGTCCAATAAAATGACTTTTAGAAACTGTATTAATAATATTTTCTGTCTATTTAATTATTTTCAGACTGTATTTCGATTAACCGTTTCTTTGGAAATAGTATTCAAGAACTTGATGAAATTCTTCTTTATCAATATCTGACCAAACTACTTTTTTAATAACCATTCTCTCATCTCTGAAATTACACTAGCATTTTCTGAATATTGACCGTTTTTTATTTGTTTTCTTCCTATTGAAATGGATTTTCCTGTTCAGGTGATAATTCAAAAGTATCTTGGTCAGAAGACTCAAATAATGATTGAATCGATTTTAGAAATTCTAAATCATTAGAGTTTTTAATTCTGGAAATTATTTTTTTTGATTTGAGCCGTTGTTTCCATTTCTATATACTTTTCAACTGTCTATCGAATTTACATTATTTTTTATTGAACTTGTATAAAATTAGCAGGCGTTTATCTTAACCTCTCAAACGAATACCCCCCAAAACTTCCACAATGTGTCAGAGAAATTGCTAATTCTAGCTCTTTTTCTACATAGTACAACCGCGGAATTCCATTTAGGATCTTTTCAATTTTTAATTTGGCTATTTCTAAATTGTACGTTTGACTCAAATCCTTTAAAAGATGCTTTCTTAAAATTTTACTTTGTAATTTAACGTCATTTCCAATATTAATAACTTTACTCTTAATATTAAGATTTTCATTTCCAACGACGGTAAAAATATATGCTTGATTAACAATGGATTTGCTTTTTAAATTCAATTTTTTAATCTTTATGTGGCCATTTAAACTTTCGAATTGACATTCAATTGTTTTAGGATTGTAAAATGGCTCTCCACCTGCTTGGATAAAAACTTTGTATGCACTTTCTTTCATGCTCCACAATTGCCAAACGGTTATGAAAGGATCTTTCGAAGTAGCAATAAGCTTTTGCTCGGATTCTGTGAATATCTTCTCAATAAAACCTGGTCTTTTCCAACCTAAGCCATTCGGATCCTTTGAGCGCTTCGTTGCTTCAATATCGATGATATCGTTACCGACCATTATTTTTTTGAAACTTTTTGTTCGATAATTTCTAAAGCAGCCTTTACACTCAACATTTTATCCATCGAATCGTTGTCGATTTCAATGTCGTATTTGTCTTCTATATCTAAAACTATGTCCACAAGGTTTGCTGAATTGATCTTTAAGTCTTCTATAAAATTTGTATTTTCATGTAAGTTTTTAAAAGCTTCTTCATCTTGTATATATGGTTTTATTAAGGCTTTTAATTCTTCTATCATTTTGTCTTTATCGCTCATTATAGTTTGAATTTTTTAAATATTATACATCCGTTTACATCTCCAAAACCAAAACTCGCTTTCGCAACGATGTTAACTTTTTTATCTATTAATTTTTGAGGTATTTTTTCTGCTGAAATTAGAGATGTAATCTCTTCGTTTAAATCTTCACAGTTGATATTTGGAAAGATAAAGTTATTGTGAATTTGTAAAACACTTGCCACACTCTCAATTGCGCCAGAGGCAGATAAACAATGACCAATCATAGATTTTAATGAATTGATATGTGGAAAATCATCACCTTCTAATTTTAAAGCTTGAGACCAATTTTCTATTTCTGTGAAGTCTTTAATCGTTGCCGTTAAATGTCCGTTAATTGCATCTATTTCTGAGGCTTTTATGTTAGAATTTTCAACCGCTTTTTGGATACAGCGCTGCACTGATTCTGAGTTGGGAGCAGTCATTGAACCTCCATCTCTCTGTCCACCAGAATTAACTTCACCACCTAAAACTTCCGCGTAGATTGTAGCATTTCTTTCCAGTGCACTTTCCAAAGATTCTAAAATTAAGGCTCCAGCACCACTTCCAGGAACAAATCCTGAAGCTGTTGCACTCATTGGGCGTGATCCTGTTTTGGGGGATTCATTGTGTTTGTAAGTCAGGACACGCATGGCATCAAAACCTCCCCAGACATAAGGACCTTCATCGCTTGTTCCTCCGACTATCATGCGTTTTGCTCTCCCGGCTTTTATGCGTTCAAATCCCATTAAAATAGCCTCAGTTCCTGTGGTACAAGCCGAAGAATTTGTGGTGACTTGATTTCCTAGTCCTAAAATTCCGCCTAAATAAGCGCTTACTCCACTAGCCATGGTTTGCGCAACCACAGTACTTCCTAAACGCCTCACTTGTTTTTCGTCCACTTTGTAAATGGCTTCTCTGAAACGTTCAATTCCAGAAGTTCCTGCTCCGAAAACTGTTCCACTGTCATAATCTGTGGATTCCGAAATTGATAATCCAGCATCTTTCCAAGCATCCATTCCTGCCATACAGCCATACAGAATACCTGAACTATTGAAACCACGCAATTGTAATTCCGTTAAATATTCTCGTTTTAAGTCTTCAGAAACTTCTGGTTTTCCACCAATACAACAAGAGAACTCTAATTCTTTTAATTGTGGGAAAAATTTGACTCCTGAAGTTCCATTTTTTATGGCGTGCGTAAACTCTGTTAATCCAATTCCATTTGGAGCAACTACACCTAGACCAGTTATAACGACTCTATTTTCCATAATTCTCTTTTGAAATGTTTACCTTATCTTGATGTTTTTACTGCAATCATTCCAGCAATTTTACCACGACAAACCAATTCATCCTTTAAGTTAAACATTTCAACTTTACATTTCAATTTATTAAAGCGGAAATATTCTTTTTGACTTTTTACGATTACTTTTTCATTTGGAAAAACGGGTTTGAAGAAGTCTATCTCAGAAGAGCTTAATGCAATTTGAATTTCATCCATTTTTTCTCCTGACTCATTCATCAAATAAATTCCAAAACTCACCAATCCGATTTGAGCCATCGTTTCGATTAAAATTACGCCTGGAGTAACCGGATTGTTTTTAAAATGTCCTTTATAAAAATCACTTGAGGCATCAAAAGTGAAAGTTCCAGAAATTCCATTTTCATTAATTTCAATTATCTCATCTACAAAAAGAAATGGCTTTTCGTAAGGTAGTTTTGCTATGATCTCCTTGAAATTCATCATTTGAATTAACTTTATTATTTTCTAGCGTATTAATATTGTGATTACCATTTTAATAATAATCTTTGTGCAGTAAACCCAGGTCCGAAACTCAACATCAATCCAATCTCTCCTTTTTGTGGATTTTGCTCCATGAATCTTTCTAAAACATACAAAACTGTGGCACTGGACATATTTCCATAGTCTTTTAAAACGCCTTTTGTGTTGTCAATGTTCTTTCCTAAAGCGCCAAATAATTCTTCAATCGTTTGTACAATTTTCTTTCCTCCCGGATGAAAAATTAAGTGATTTACATCGTCGATTTTTAAACCATTTCTTTCCAAAAATGGATGAACAATCATAGGGAAATGAGCAGCGATTTTCTCAGGAACTTCTTTGTCCAAAACCATTTGAAGTCCTGTGTTTTTCAATTCAAATCCCATCATGTGTTCTGCATTATAAAAGTGATACATCGCATCATCAATTATTTGTGGTCCATCTTCGTTTTCATACGAAGAAAGAATGGTACAAGCACAACCATCTCCAAAAATTGCAGCACTTACAATATTAACCATGGAATAATCGTCAATTTGAAAAGTTGAAGTAGGAGATTCTACGGCAATCACGGCAGCGCGTTTATTGGGATTTGCCTTCAAGAAATTATTGGCGTAAATCATTCCAGAAACTCCAGCTACACAACCCATTTCTGTCACAGGGAGTCGGACGATGTCTTGCTTCATATTCAATTTATTAATCAAATAAGCATCAACAGACGGAATCATAATTCCAGTACAACTCACGGTAATGATATAATCAATATCGCTAGGTTTTAAGTTGGCTTTATCTAGTGCTTTTGTCAAAGCACCTTCTGCCAATTTTATAGTTTCGCGCTTGTAAATGTCATTTTTTTCTTCGAATGAAGTTTTCAAAAAAACCTCCTCAGGTTCCATAATTGAATACCTTCTATCTACGCCAGCATTTTCAAAAAGTTTAATCACTTTTCGCTGGTATCGTTCTTCATGACCATCCAACCAAATTTTGAGGAATGGGATAATTTCTTCAGTTGTCCTTGAATATGAAGGCAATTGTGTAGCTACAGATGTTATTTTTACGCTCATGATTTCTTAATTATCCATTGGAAACGAAATGCCCAACGCCAGGTTATAGTGCTTTTATAATTTATTTCTTTCGAAAATCTTTCTAGATCTTCACGTTTAAATGCTTTTAAAATGGAAGTTAAGCCATCTTCTTGTGTCATTTTATTTTTAATTCCAGATGTTATTATATTGAAAAGAATGTACGCCATTTTATGTCGGTGCAAATCATTAATCAATACTCCAATTGTGGAATTTTTCACCAAAGTTTGAACGAGTTTCAATGCTACCTCATCTTCAAAATGATGAAGAAATAATGTACACATTGCAATGTCATATTTATGTGCTTCAAATTGATCTCCTAAAACATCTTCTTTGCTAAAAGTTAATTCTGGAAAATCAGCTGAAAGTTTATTGGCGTAATCAATAGTTGCTTGATTGGCATCAATTCCTAATAACTGAAATTTGTTGCCGTTTTTTCTACCAAATTCGGCAACTTTTCTCAACATATCTCCATTTCCACAACCAAGGTCGACTATACTAATTGTTTTTTCCTTAGGATGATTAACTAAAATTTTCTTCAGGCCATCAATGGTAATTTTATTTCCACCTAGCCATTTGTTGACTTTGGCCAATTGATCGAGGGAACTGATTAGTAAATCGCCGCTCATATCAAGATCATCCATGATCTCAACTTCTTTACTTCTGTGTTTTGTATTAACCATTTTAGAGTTCAGCTTTCATTGGTTTTCCGTGTGTTCTTTTAATAACTAAAGGCAAAATGGATGGAAAGGCTTTTAAAAATACCATAATTATTTCAGAAATTAAACCCAGTCGGAATAACCTTGCGATGATATGTCCATTTTTTAACCGATTGCTAAATTCTTTATTCCAAAGGGCAGTAAATTCCATTTCTAATTCTGTTCTTGATTTTATTTCTCCCGATTTAAATTTCAATATTTTTAAAGAAGCCATTTGAGCTGCTCGGATAGCCATACTCATTCCATTTCCGGCCAAAGGATGAATCATTCCTGCACTGTCTCCACACATTATAATATGGTTTTCTACAGGTTGTTTGGAAGAAAATGAAACTTGACTAATCGTTAAGGGATTGTCAAAATTCATTTCATAATTGTTAAAAACTTCTTTCAAATATTTGTTTTTACTGAGAACTTTCTTCTGAAAATCATCAATGTTTTTGTGCTTTTTAAATGACTTGTAATCGGCGATGTAACAAACATTGATCAGGTCGGTTTCTACTTTCGAAATACCACAATAACCACCTTTGAAGTTATGTAATCTAACTGCATTTTCGGGAAAATCACCTTTGTAATGTGCTTTGATTCCTAAGAATGGTGTTTTTTTCTGAATGAATTGACGTTCCATTTTAATATCCAGATTCGAACGTTTCCCAAAAGATCCAATCACAAGCTCTGAGGTGAATTGTAAATTCGAATTCGTGTGAACGGTGAAAAGGTCATTCTCAAATTGAATATCGTTCACTTTTTCATGTGAAATTTTAGCACCATTTTGTTGTGCTAATTTCGCTAATTCCCAGTCGATACAGTAACGACTAATTCCAAATCCTCCCAACGGTAATTTCGCGCTTACTGATTTACTTTTGTTTGTGCTTAAAGAAAAATTCACAATGTTTTTTGCACCAAAATCGAAAGGGTTAAAACCCAGAGCATTCAAATAGGGGAGGACTTCATTGGAGATATATTCACCACAAACTTTATGTTTTGGATATTCATTTTTTTCAATCAATAGTACAGATAAGCCTTGCTTAGAAAGGTGCACAGCACTCGTTAGTCCGGCAAGTCCTCCTCCAACTATGATTGTGTCGTAAGTCATGAATAGTTTTTTGTAGAGTTAGTGAGTTTTTATAACAACTTTGTCAATATATTTAATAACTATTTCTGTTTCTGTTGGATTTCCTGAAAATGAACCATATCCTCTCTGCCAAGAAAAGTTTTTTAAACTCTCATCTCTCGTTTTCATCCATTTCGAAGAATTAGCTTTTATTTTCTGCATTAAAGCCATAAAAGTTATTTTGGGAGAATGCATACATAAAATATGGATATGGTCTGTATAGCCACCAACCTTTAAAACTCGGCATTCCAAATTGTTACAAATTCCAGTTATATATGCATGTAGTCCTTTTTCAAAAGGAGGGTGAATCATTGCTTTTCTAGCTTTTGTACTAAATGTAATGTGTATAAAATGAATTGGTAATGATTGTCCCATGGTTTTTTTTAATCTTTAAATTACAACTTTTCGTCCACTTATGGAGTGATGATTGGGAATTAAGTGTTGAAAAGAATGAAATCCTTATGGTGTCGTACCTTCGGCACTTGATTTGGATCTGTTCTATTAGCCTAGGACTTTCGTCCTAGGCTAATGCATATCGTACCTTCGGCACTTGTGTTTATACTAAAGAGTCATTATCTATGGAATAATTATCATATATTAAATCAAAGTGAATGTTTTTCCATAAAATTGTAGGTCAGCTGAAGAATGAAATATTAAAATTCCATTCCATGTCAATCTCACAAGAAATTAAGGTCATTTTTCGAGTGTTTTTTACAAATTAGTCCTAAAAGGACGATACGAATAATCCTAGGAGGTAACTCCTAGGTGGATTGTAACAATTCGTTCTAAAGTCCTAAAAGAACGACATAATAAAACCTCCATCGACATCAATCCCATAAGTAGTTTTCATCATATTTCACTTTATATTATAATTTTGCTTTTTGACTGGTATTGCTCATTTAATCTTCCCCCAAATAAACATCAAAATTAACAACCAAACTTCCATTGGTGTCTTCTGGTATAATTTGTAGAATTCTCAATTCAGCTTTATCTTTTGATGCCCAAGGATCTTTTTCGATATTTGGATCTCCTTTAAAGTAAATTTGAGAAATGAGTTCTTTACTGTTTCCCTCCGTAACTCGGAAATGAATGTGAGCAGGTCTATAAAGCACGCCATTCAAATACTTTCCGGGCAAAATTGTGTCAAATGAATATTCTCCCTTCGCATTTGTAATTAAACGTCCCCTTTGCCTGAAATCTTTTGAATTGTTGTCGTATTCACCTTCAGTATTACAATGCCAGATTTCCACCATAGCTCCTTTGAGTGTGGTTGTACAATCTGAACTATATACTTTTCCTTTTAACTTTATTCTAGTTCCTTTTAGTCCAGGGGTCGTTAAATTTGATCTGAGAGGGGCGTCAGGTCTATAAAATGGACCCAGAATATCGTTCGTAGTTTCACAGTCTCCTCCGAATTTTCCATTGGGTAGCTTGATGATTGAACCAAATGTTGACAAGCCTAAAACTGTGAATGCTGAGGTGAATATAAATTTTTTTCTGTCCATTTTAGTTTTGTTTCAATTTGATGAAATCTATTTATTAGAAATCAATGATTTTTTTATTCTTAATCAAAATTCGAGCCTATAAATACTTAATGAATTTTATTCTACTCTAACACTTTTGCGAGGAAAAATCTTCGAAACAATATACCCAACAATCATTGCTAATGCAAAAGAAGGCGCTAATACATCCAATTCAATTAAATATTCTCCTATTCCTTCCATTTTTGAGAACACAAACTTGAATAAAATAACAGACACAAATCCAGTAATCATTGAAGCAATTGCTCCTTTTTCGGAATAGCCTTTCCAGAAAAGTGATAGAATAATTACAGGACAAAAAGTTGCGGCAATTCCAGACCATCCAAAAATCATGATCCAAAAGACTTCTCTTTCGGGATAGAGGAAGTAGAGTAAAACAGCAATTCCAAGTGCAACTAGGGCCATTCCTATAGTTACTAACCTAGAAAATTTAGTTAAGTCTTCATCTTTTAAATCTGGTCTGAATATTTTCTGATAGAAGTCTCTAGTTATCGCACTTGATGCAATAATTAGAAGTGAATCTATCGTTGACATAATTGCCGAAAGGACTATCGCAATAAAGATGGCTACTAGAATTGTGGGTAGGAATTCATTTGTGATCATGCTCAAAACATTCTCCCCTCCAGTTCCTAAAACTTCTACCGGATCTTGGCTTGAATCAGTAAAATATATTCTTGCAAGAATTCCAATTGTTACTGCTGCAGCGTCTGTTAGCAGTGTAAATAACAACGCGACCCATTTCCCTTTGTCAATTTCTTTTTCCCTTTTTATGGACATAAATCGCACATAAACTTGCGGTGCTCCAAGGAAACCTAAACCAATCATAGAGAAACCGAGAATAGTGAATAAGTTCATCCATCCATCATCGCTTCTTCCCATAATTTGGGTGAGTGTTGGATCAATTGCATTTAATCCTTCTGTTATTCCAGTACCATGATCCATTGAGAACCAAACAACAATTGGGAGCAGAACCAATCCGAAAAACATTAAAATTCCTTGGAACATATCTGACCAAACTGCGGCTACAAATCCACCAATAAAAATATAGACCAGAACAATGCAGAAACCAATTAAAACTCCAATTCGATAGTCAATATTCAACATTGATTCAAAAGCAATTCCAGTTACATCCATTTGAGAAGCAACATAAATAACCACGAAAACCACAATTGCTGAGGCAGATATAATTCGTAAAGTATATGTTGTTGATTTAAAATGACTTTCCAAGTAGTCTGGTATGGTAATCGACTTGTATTTGTCAGATCGCCGTTTGAATCGTTTGGCCATGAATTGCCATGAAAGAAAAACCCCAAGTAATTCACCTGCAACAATCCAATAACCAGAATATCCTGCAATAGCCCCCATTCCAGTTAGTCCAATCAAAAGCCATCCAGATTCTCCAGTTGCTCTAGCAGAAAAAGCAACAGCCCAAAAGCCCATTTTTTTTCCTCCCAAATAGTAATCGCTCATGCTTTTGACTCTTCGGGAAGCAAGAATTCCAATTAAAAATAGAATTGCAACATAAATTGATAAGACGACTAGTTTTGTTGCCATGGTTTGTCAGTTATTTCTATAAATATAGCATTACTGAAGGGGAATTGAAAGATTCGTTAAAATTATTTCGAGCGTATTCAAGTGAAAAGCAGTGTGTTGCAGTGTTTGGGTTAGCAATATTTAGACCTAATTTATAATTGTCTTAATGAAATATTTTCAAACCTCAACGGCATCTAGATAAGGATAACTATTGAGCTATCAACGTAGAGGTTTTAGAAGTGTTTAACACTAAATCAACGTTCATCATTAGCATATGCTAATACTGCATTTGCAATTTTATTCAAGGCTGTTTTACCATCTTTCGAACTTATATTCGAAGGTGGACCATTTGGAGTATTGTTTACATCAACGACATAAATCTTGTTGTCATTTTTATTTCTTAGCACATCTAATTCTCCGTATTCTAGATTTAGTTTTGCGCAATATTCATTCAGTAATTTAATTTCATCTGCACTTAATACATTATCGATAGGTTCTAAAACAGTATTCGTTGTTGTGTTTTTAAATCTTTCTGAAATGTCGCGGTATTTGATGTAAGCAAAATCAAGAACTTTATTTACCACAGGAACGCGAATATCCATTACCAAATTTTCTGAGTGCTTGTTGTCAATGAGAATTTGATAGATGAAACCATCTTCTATTTTATCAATTGGTCCAAGTAAAATTTCCCCATCATGTTTGGCATTAAGGTCATTTTTTTTAACGATTTCACCTTCATAAATAAGTGGATCAACGATAGATGAATAACCAAAAACTTCATTGTGAATTTTATCAATATGCTGCTTGCTTATGTCGCGGCTATGAAGGTTAATAATCTTTTTGGTTTTAGCTAAAGTTTCGAGAAATTGAAAATCCTTTCTAAATGTTGTGTTTTCCCAATAAACGCCTAGTTCAATATTTTTTGTTGGCTTATTTGTGATATTGTATCCTAGTACTTTACCGATTTTATAAATGGTAGAACTTCGACTTGGATATTCTGGAGACACAAGGATGGTTTTGCTTTTTTTTCCGTTGCGAAAATAATTTTTAATCAATAGGTTGAAATAGCTTATGTCCTTTGTGATTACTTCAAAAATAGGCATATTTTCATGGTATTTGTTGAAATACCCTCTGTACTTTGTTCTAAACAATTGCATTTATTTTATCATTAATCAAACTTAAAATTACATTTACTTCAAAAGAAAATAATTCTTCTTATCACCATTCAAGTACTACTTGTAAAGTTGGAATTAAATATAATCAAGGTCGAAGTTAAGTTATAGTTTCAAAAATAAAAATTTGTTGCCATAAAAAATATATTTCTTGCGTTTTTAGTCTTACGTAATGACTAGAAAATATGCTGAAAGAAATTATTCTATCATTAATTAGAATTGAACATTCTAAGAATAAATAAAACAAGGGAACTTGGTGCTAAAAACATATTCTAGTCCTTAGAAAACGCTATTGAGGAAATTGCCCAACAATGTATTCTCGAACACTGTCGAAATCTTCTTCACGTGAGCAGATTAAATTATCACTGAAATAGTTCTATTTTAAAACCCTCTTTGTGATTACTCCATTTTCTGATTCAATTCTCAACAAATAACTCCCTTTTGGTAAGAAATCAAGATCATTAATTCTTTCATTCTGAACGGTTCCAATTTTCGCTATTCGACCATCGATGTGAAGAATTGAATATTTTAAACCGCCTTTAATTCCTTCCAAATTTAATGTTGAAGTAAACGGATTGGGATAGACATTTACATTTTCTTCTGTGATAAACTCATTTGTTCCAAGGGTTGAGGTGATTCTTCCGAGGTTATTTATAGTTTGACCTTGATTAGAATGAAAATTACCTGCAATAAATAAATCATCATTATAATTATAATCTAAACTGTAAACCGGGCCATCCAAGATTGCTAAGGCTTGAACGGAATTGTTTACCAAATCGTATGTCGCTAAATTATCACCGTATGTCCATCCTACATCAAAGTGGAATTCTCCTCCAAAAATAAATTTATTACCACTGTTGAAAAGGCTTTTCGCTATTGCGTTTATTGAAAAATCGCCAGGGCCATATTCATTAAGAACTATAGGTTGTAATGTTGAATTCAGATATCTGCTGATGCAAATATTGTTTGCCGCAGAATCGCTACTGCAGGTTCCTCCAATAAATAAAGCACCTCCTATTTCTTTTACCACTTTTACAGTGTCGCTAACATCTGCTCCAATTCCAAACCAATCACCATAACTGTAATAATGAATCACCACATTGTTTACAGGCACAGCAACTGTCGTATTCATAAAGGAATAATGTACAAAAGTGGTGTCAAAATGACCTCCGTAAACTCTACCAACTCCACTTTTGGTCATATCAGAAATAAAACCATTAACGGTTGCTTTTTTTACCCATTCATCATTTCCTGAATTATGCCATATTTCATCATGATTAGGAAGCGAGTCACTGCGTAGAACTATTTCATAATTACAATCTATTCCTCCATAATTTATTAATTTACCAATTGCTCCACTTCTGTTGGGAATCTCCATAAAAGTCCAACTTCCATCATATTTTGCCAAAGGATATACTTGACCATTGTGTATTAGTTTTCCCACCACGAAGATTCCAGTATAAAAAGGTACTACATCATTAATTGTACCTTCAATTCCATTTCCTAAACAAGAAAGTTGATCATTTTTGTAGCTTCCAATTCCTAAGCAAGGTAAACTATCTAATTCTGAAAAGTCTCCCGCAAATAATACACTTTGGTCATGGGGATTCCTTATCACTTTCTTCACTGTTCCATTCGTTCCCTCTCCGATTTGATCGATGGTTTGAGCTGGAGGATATCCCGGTTGAATCCATTTCAATTCATCAAGGGTAAATCCAAATTCATTTGCCCATTCCACAAGTCCTTTTGTGTGAATATCTCTGATGTAATCGTAATTGTGTTTTTTACTTATTTTTGATACTAGAACTTCATGACCTGAAACATAAATCATCTGACCAACTGCGCAATTCGTTCCTAAATGATCTACAAAGTAGGGCGTTCTTACTGAATGATATAAATTGATAGGGAAAACTTTTTTGTCAGCATAATCTTGAAGTTTTTCCAGTAGATTTAATCTTTTGGAAACTTGTTCTTCGTTAAAATGAACTGGGATATTCGATTTTAATTCTTGTATAACTAAATTGAGATGCAATTGAATTCTGTCGACATCAGAATTGAAAGAGATATTTCCTTCTGGACAAGCCTCTTTAAAATGCAACCATTCTTTATTGACTTCAGAAAGATGTTCGAAATATGAATTTTCTTGATTGTGAATATTCGCTTGAGTTGATAAGCTAAAACAGATAAAAACGATGGTTAGAACTGTTTTGATTTTGAAAATAAATTGAGTAGAATTCATGTCTTTCGTTTTTTCATAAGTGTTTTTATCTCAACAATACCAATGGAATTGATGGGAATTGTGTTAAAGCAGTGTGCTAGATGAAGATAATTTCCTTTATCAAGCAATTTCAATTTGATTAAAAGTATTAAAAAAAAATGTATTAGCCAAAATGTGATTAGTATGATTTTGGACGACAGTCTGTTTTTATTTTTTCAATTCAAAGTGTCCTTTATTCGGATGTGTTCCACTACAGTCGCAACTGGAAAATTCATTGTTTTCCATCCAAATTAATTTGTCCTTGTTGAAATTATACCAATTTTGAACAGCGATTTTAAAGTTCTTCCTGTTTTGATAGTTCTCGTTTAAATGTTGCCAATACGAACAATATCCACAACCTTCTTTATCAAATTCAACTCCCAATAATTCAAATGTTGGAATACCGTGTATTATTTCTTCAAAGTGCGACATAGGCGATGTCTGAAACGGAATAGTTATAACTAAAATTTGGAACATTCGCCTCGGTCATGGTGGAGTCGTTAAGTTTTTCCGATTTCAAAGTTAAGCCCGATATGGTGTTTGTTTAAAGATTTATATTTCATACCTTGCTGAGTTAATAGTCTGAACTATCTCATTGAAAAAACTGTTGTATGACTGTAAGTCGTTCATTTTATAATTTTTTTATATCTCGCACGCTTGTGATAGAAATCAAAAATACAAATTCTCGCACAGCTGTGCGAGAATTTGTATCCCGTTAATAAATTTAAAATAAATCTCCGCTATTTGTTGCTATAGCTATTAATAACCTATGTTGAAGAGTGCCATATGAACTAGGTAAAAAAACAAAAAGCTTGTTTATTTTTATTGCGGTTGGGTTCATAAATACATAATGGCTGTCAACTGTCCATAAATTTATTAGTGGATCTGTGTCACTTGGAATTATTTGACGTACAACAATAGAGTCAGGATTTGTCTGAGAAACTCCAACCAATGAATTCAAAATGATGATTATAGTTAATACGATTTTCATTTAGATAATTCTTGTGCTTTTTTAATGTTGCAAAGTATCTTACTAAAATAAGGTGTTTAATCGTTTTTCCCATGCATTCGGTAAGCTTACTTCGATTGGCACAGCACAGTAAGTTGAAAGGAAATCCGGATCTTTCGATTAAAATACGGGACAGGCTGTCAAGGTGGTGTTAAGCGTTTCTTGATTGTTTTTTAAAGGTATTCATGAGTACTTCGTAGTTCAGCGGGCTCCATTGTGCTGGTCGAAATATTGGCCAACTTAGCGAAGGGATCTCATGACTGAAGGGCGTAATCGGCACGTGGAAGACTTAGTTGTCGTGGATTACAAAGATAAATGTCTGAGGTACCGTCAGCTATACGTGAGCCCAAAAACAACTTTGATAAACCTTTAGTAAATGTGTTAAAACCTTCCTAAAAACTTTATTTCCCCTCAAAACACCACTAATTCCTCTCAAATTTCTACTTTTGCCAAAAGATTAAGCTATGTTGCAGTCAATGACAGGTTATGGGAAAGCGTTTGGAACTTTTTTTAATAAGAAAGTTACCGTTGAAATGCGCTCTCTCAATAGTAAGGGGACAGATGTTCACTTGAAAATTCCAGGAAATTATAAATCTTATGAATTGCCAATTCGCAAAATGATTGGTAGCGCACTTGAACGCGGAAAAGTCGAATGCTTAATTACTGAAGAAAGCATCGAAGGAAAAGCGAAAGTGAGTATCAATAAAGATTTAGCTGTTGCCTACTATAAGGAAATGAAAGATTTGGCTGGTGAAGTAGGAGAAGAGCCAAAGGATTTCTTGACTACAATCATGCGGATGCCAGAGGTTTTACAAGCTCAAGAATCTGAGGTTTCTGACGAAGAATGGAATGAAGTTCAAGCTTTAATTAAAGAAGCATTAAAAAATATTACTCAATTTAGAGAAGAAGAAGGTGAATCTTTGATTGCTGATTTTTCATCTTCTATAAATGAAATCGAAAGGTTGTTGCAAGAAGTTCCTAAGTTTGAAGAGGTCCGAATTGAAATAATTCGAGAACGTATGCGCAAAGGACTTGAGAAATTACAAGAAGGTGTTGATGAGAACCGATTCGAACAAGAATTGATTTATTATATCGAAAAATTAGATGTTTCTGAAGAAAAAGTGAGATTGCAACATCATTTGGATTATTTCAGAACTACAATGAATGAATCTGGAGCGATGGGGAAAAAGCTAGGGTTTATTTCTCAAGAAATCGGGAGAGAAATCAATACATTGGGTAGTAAAGCTTACCACGCAGATTTGCAGAAAATTGTGGTAGATATGAAAGACTATCTAGAAAAAATAAAAGAACAAGTACTCAATACGCTTTAGATTAGGATGAAAAACGATCAAAAACAAACAGGGAAATGCATTATTTTTTCGGCACCTTCTGGAGCGGGAAAAACAACAATAGTTCGAGCTTTGTTAGAAAGAATGGACGAACTGGCTTTTTCTATTTCGGCATGTTCTAGGGAGCCACGCGTTAATGAATTGCACAAAAAAGACTATTACTTTTTAGGAATTGAAGGATTCAAAGAAGAAATTGAAGATGATGCTTTCATTGAATGGGAAGAAGTATACAAAGATCATTTCTATGGTACATTAAAACATGAAGTGGACAGACTTTGGGCTGAGAACAAAGTAGTGGTTTTTGATGTTGATGTTTATGGAGGAATTAATTTGAAGAAATATTTTGGCGATTCTGCTTTAAGTTTTTTTATTCAACCTCCTTCAATTGAAGTTTTGGAAGAACGCCTTAGAAATCGTCAAACCGAAACAGAAGATAAGATAAAAACCCGAATGGAAAAAGCTGGTGAAGAGCTGTCTAAGAGTGTGCATTTTGATGAAGTTGTCATCAATAACGACTTAGAGTTAACCATCAATGAGGTTGAAGAATTGATAAAAGAATATATTAAGGAATGAAAGTAGGACTGTACTTCGGAACGTTTAACCCTATTCATATTGGACATTTAATTATTTCCAATTACATGGCGGACTACACGGATTTGGATGAGGTTTGGTTGGTGGTTTCACCACAAAACCCGCTTAAAAAGAAAAAGTCTCTGTTGGAAGATTATCACCGATTAGCGATAGTTAGGGTTGCAATAGAAGACAATGAAAATCTACGCGAAAGTGACATAGAATTTAAAATGCCACGTCCGTCATACACCTCAGATACCTTAGCTTATCTTAAGGATAAACATCCGAAAAATGAGTTTCACTTAATTATGGGAGAAGATAATTTGAGAACGCTCCACAAATGGAAGAACTTCGAAAATATCATAGAAAATCATAAGTTATACGTTTATCCAAGAGTTTTAACGATTCAAGAAGAACAAGAAGTGGAACAAATTGGTTCTCTACCTGAAAACGAATTACAAAAACACAAGAATATCATTATGTGTGATGATGCGCCAGTAATGAAAGTAAGTTCTAGTTTTATTCGTCAGGCAATTAAAGACAAGAAAGATGTTCGTTATTTATTGACGGATCCTGTTCACAAGTATATCGAAGAAATGAACTTTTATAAATAAATTGCCACAGCTATTTTTTTAATTACGAATTAGGAATTCCTGGCGTGTGAATAGGAGTTGTGAAAACCCTCCTGAGTTAGAGGATTGTCACAAGCCTTGTATTTGCCATTTTTATTTCAAAAATGGGGATTGCCTCTTTTGAACACACATCCTCAAAAGCTTTAAAAAAGATCTGAAACATATCCGATCTTCAGCATTTTAATTCTTAGTTAAGAATTAAAAATTTGTCGGAATGACGCCGCATGGTGTTGGTTTTCGGGAGAAATGGTGCTAAACCAACCGCTCGTCATTCCGATGAAGTGTCAACGACTGAGGGAACTCTTTTTGCTTATTCTCTCTCTGAACCTCGTCATCCCTCCATTGAGAAAATTATTAATTTTCTCAATGGAGGGATCTTTCAAAAGGTGAAAGTGGTTTGTTTTTTTATCATCGGTTGTGTTTATCAAATCGCCGTTTTTTAACGTAAAATTTTTTTTTGAACATTTTTTACGAACAGGAATGGATGTCGTTAATCCGTAATCGTTTCCCCATAACGTAAACGAAAAAACATATTTTAAATTAGATTAATCACTTTTATTTCTTCTCAATCTTCTTCACCAATTCTTCCTCAATCTTCTCAGGTTGATATTCTTCACTTCCATAAATGAAGAAGGTGTTTTCGCCAAAACCTCCATAAGAAGGTAAAATTTTGTTTTTAGGAATTTCTCTGGCCATGTAATATGTTTTGTCGTTTTCTACAATTTTATAAAAAGCAAATATAAATTGATTCCCAGCTGCTGATATTACTTTGTTTTCGATGTAAGTTAAGGATTTGTCTTTGTCAAAATATGCATCCTTGTAATGATCAAATGCGATATAACCAATCATTTGTTCGAAGCTCAATAAATCGTAAACAGGGTTTTCTGAAACAGCCATTACCTTGGAATATGAAATAGCTACAGCTGCATCTTTTTTAATTAATCGTTTTTCCTTTCCTGAAATTTTTTCTCCAATAATAGTTCTCCAAGCAGCGATACTTCCTGTTTTGTGGTCATTTTTGTTTTTATTCCACACTTTTAACATCTTTGAAAATTGATCTTTTGGAAGGCCATATTCAAACATTATTTCAAAATAACGGAATGCAGCCCAAGGTGGTTGAGTGTCACTGGTAACAGCTTTCACAAATTTTGCGCTTGTGAAATAATCCTGAAAGAATTGCTTGTTCATTAATTCGGGTAGCATGAAACTAATGTTCCACGATAAGCTATCTTCAAGCATTGTACTGAATACAGGCCAAACTTCGATCAAAAAGTCGTTTTTAGGGTCGTTTATTGCTAAAAACCTATAGAAATCAATTTCATTGGATTTATCTTCTTTAGTTTCATTCACTACTTTCATATAGTCTGCAGAATTGCCCTTTTCCTGTAAATTGTATAAAACAGAAATTGTAAAGAACACATTTTTAGCATTTGTTCTTTCTTTCCAATAATCATATAAATTTCGGTCAGTCGTTTTCCAATCTAAACCATAAACAACGGAAGATAAAAGTATTCCTTCTTCATCAAAATTGTCCCAAAATTGAGCGGGCCAGTCTAACATTAAATGCAATACACTATCTCCTACGTGTCCTTCAATTATTAAATCCTCCACCGCAGAACCGCCATTCACCATGATTTCATTTTTCAAAAGCGGAATATCCAATTTTTGAATTGAAACCGAATCCTTTTCAAAGAGCTTTAGACTGTCTAAAAAGGGAATGTTCTTGTATTGCATGTTTGCCTTTTCAGGATATGTCATGTTGGAAATAAAAATTGTTTTACCAATTAATGTTACCTTTCCTTTAAACCTGTTCTCTGAACCAGGATAATAAATGCTGAAATTCATTGTAGGAATCGGTCCATTTAGTTCGAAAGTTGTATCTATTTTTTTGACTGTTAAATCATTTTTCCACTGAATTTGGTCGATCAATAATTCTTTTATGGATTTTTGCGAAAATGACCAAGGATGAAATTTTTTCACCATTACATTATAGGCAATACTTGTTTCAGAATCTACTAAATTGTAATTTTTAGTTTCTTGAAATTCATATTTTTCAGTTTCAATTATTTCTAATTTGAAATCACCTTTATTGATGAATGTTTCAAAGTCTAAATTCGTGATTTTTTTATTTTGTTTTGTTGTAGGAAAGGCCTGAAGAGCATCGAAGTTACGCAAAAATTCTTTTCTTCTAACTTCATCTTTTCCGGTGTATTCGATAAACTGAATGACATTTCCAATTTGTCGAATTCTGCCATGAATTAAATAGCCATTCGAATGAGCGATGTATGATTTTGAAATAGATTCACCTTCAATTTGACTTTTATTGTCAATTTTAACACTGTCGGGATGATAGCGTGCAAGGATGTAATCTCCAAATTCTTTGTTGTCATAGCTTATGGTGTTATCGGTCATTATGCTCTCATATGCATAAAGAATTTCACCATTGAAAGGGTTAATCCATTTGACATCCCAAACCTTATCAAAATCCAACACTCTGTTTTCTGAAAAGTAATTCTTAGGAAATTTGAGCAGCATTGTCTTGGATTCACTTATCACGGTTTGATTCATTCTAATGTCAATCTCATCTTGGGTAAACTGAAAGCCATCAAAGAATTTCAGGTAACGATTGGAGTTGATGAACCTGTAACCTCCTTTAGCAGAAAGTGTATAAAGGACATTTCCCTTCTTGAAAATTCTAATCCATTCTTTATTGCCATCTGAATTTGTAATTAAACCTTGATAGGCTTTCACATCCTTGTTGATAGCTAAGGAATCAAATTGAACTGTTGACAGCTTTGGATCTTTGAAATAATTTCTGACTTGGTTCTCTAGGTTAACCTCAACACCATAATTGTAAATTGAAAGAGAGTAGGTGTTTCCTTGACCTAATTCTTGATATTGAATTAAACGGTCAGCATTTCCTAACTCTTTGATTGCTGGTTTTCCACCAAAACGTAATTTAGCTCCAAATCTTTGGTCTACATAATTATAATTGGCACATTTTCTTAATGCAAATTCGTCTTTGGTTTCATCATTAGAAAAATCAGCATTCACAGCCCTAACAGTATATCCTTTTTTTCTTAATAATGGCACAATTCCTTTAGAACCCAGTAGATGGGAAGCTCCTACAGCAATGAAGGTAGAATTGTGTTGATGTACCAAAGTGTCAATTCCTTCCGCCATTTTAAAATTTCGGTCAACAATTAAATCTTTATACAAATCAAGGTATTCAAGTGTCGAATTTCTAGTGTATTTGTGCAAATCACGAGCGTTTCCCTCTAAATACTTCTGCTTCAGTTCTTGCCTAGAAATCATTTTTATGTTTCTAGGGGCGTTAGGATCAAGCTCATTATTTAAACCAATTTGTAATTGATCTTCAATTGTTTCTAATGGGTAAAATGATTTTGAGCAATTATCCGCGATTTGCTTAAAATACATGTCGATAAACTGCGGTCTACCTTCATCCGAACCATAGGCCGTATAGGTAATCTTATCTGTACTTCTTGCCGGAACAACCCATTTTAGAAGATAAGATTTGTTGTATCCTAAATTTGGAATTATAGTGGATTCGTCCAACATAAATTCCGTGATGTCTGTTTCCAAAACTACAGCGTCAGCCATCAATAAAGCCGAATATAAGGAGTCAGGAAATTCAAAAACATCATTGTCATTGCTGTGATACGTCCCAAATAAATAGGCATTCCCTTGCATATCCGCTCGAGAAATTTCCCATAACAATTGGTAGTTTGACCTATCGATTCCACCTTTCTGTGCAGCAGAAAAGAAAGCGAGTATTAAAGAAAAGAAAAGTAAACAATGACGCATAAATAGTGAGTGAATTTTATTTTAAATCTTTATTCTTTTTTGTTTAAAGCAAATGTTTTCCCATTCAAAATAACTGTCTCAATGATGTTTTCACCAAAGGAGTATGGAATTCTAGCAAGTGAAGAAATTTCTTTCGTTATCATAATATTTGCTTTCTTACCAACAGTAATCGAGCCATGAGTGTCAGAAATCCCCATTGCATATGCTGTATTTAAAGTTGTAGCATTTAACGTTTCAATTGGCGTCATGTTCATTTTTGTGCATGCAATTGATGTTAAAAGTTGCATATTTCCACTTGGAGAAGAACCTGGGTTGAAGTCAGAAGCCAAGGCTAGCGGTAAATCTTCAGCTATTACTTCTCTTGCTTTACCAAAAGGGATAGATAAGAAAAAAGAACAACCAGGCAAAAAAGTTGGCATTGTTTCACTTCCTTTTAAAGCTTCAATATCATTTTTATCTAATTCTTCAAGGTGGTCAACAGAGAGCGCCCCATGATCAACAGCTGCTTTTATTCCTCCCATTATTGAGAACTGATTGACATGAACTTTAGGAATCAAGTTGTATTTAGCTCCTTCTTTCATTAAATGTGTCATTTGCTCTACCGTGAAATAATTTCTTTCACAAAAACAATCGATGTAATCAGCTAATTTCTCCTCAGCTATTTTAGGTAGCATTTCATTAACAATAAGATCTATATATGCTTGTTGGTTCTCTTTATATTCTTTTGGAAATGCATGAGCACCTAAAAATGTTGCCTTAATTTCCATTGGAGAAGCGGCTTTTAATCTTTTAATCACACGAAGCATTTTTAATTCTCCTTCAACTGATAAGCCATAGCCTGATTTTATTTCAATTGCTCCTGTTCCGTATTCAACTAATCCATGAATTCTATCTAGCGCTTCTTCGAATAGTGTATCTTCATCCATTTCTTGCAATTTAGCTGCAGAATTTAAAATTCCACCACCTTTTAATGCAATTTCTTCGTAAGAAAGACCTTTAATTCTATCTTCAAATTCTTCTTCTCGTGTAGCCGCAAAAACAGCGTGGGTATGGGAGTCACAAAAAGTTGGTAAAACATATTTTCCTTCAGCATCAATTACATCAAGATCTCTCCAATCGGTAATTCCAGCCCAATCTTCCATTTTTCCAAATGCAATAATTTCATCATCCTCAATTGCCAAGAAGGCATTTTCAATAATGTCTCCATTATCCATTTGTGCACCCTTTTTATATTTTGGTAAATTATCACCAGTTTGAAATAATCCTTTGATGTTTTTGATTAACATTTTCGCCATAACCCTAAGTTCTATTTTTTAATATAGCTCAAATTTAATTGAAACTGCACTTATTCCAAATCTTTAAGGATTGATTCGTTAGATTAATTAAAATAAAGATTGAAAACATATCAAATCGCTTGATTTTAGTTCCTGAATACCAATGGTATTTTAGGATTAGAATAAAAGCAGAAAGTGCCTATCGTCTTCTTTACCCCCAAATTATTTATACAGCGATATTAGGCTTGCTTTGTAAATAGGAAGCTTAATTTTATAGGAGAGCTAAAATTTAAATGCCTCAATATGAAATCCAAAACAAATAAATTTAAGGAAATCTGTTGTTTTTTGGACGCGCTTTATGTTTTTTTGAAGATGGAGCGTGCTAGAAGTCGCTAATAATGGCGGAAGCTCTGGAGCTTGCGAAAGAGATCACCGACATTATCGACTTCTAGGAGTGGAGACAATAAAAAATATCAGGCGCTAGACATTTTTGTTTCTTTATGGGGCGATGCCAAAAAGAAAAACACCGGTTATTAGTGATGTTTTTATTCAAAAGTAGTTCGGGGTAAAGTATCCGATAAGCATTAAGCAGAATTCTATTATTAAGTATTGGTGCTTAGACAATATATTTATGTAACTTTGTCCCCTTGAAAACTATCAAGTGATGTCAAAAGAAGTAAAAATATTTGCAGGTAGAGCCACTCAAAAGTTGGGTGCAGAAATAGCTAAAGAATTTGGAATTCCTTTAGGAGAGGTTACCGTAGCTGAGTTTAGCGATGGAGAGTTTCAGCCTTCGTTTGAGGAAACGGTTCGTGGAAAAGATGTTTTTATTATTCAATCTACACCACCTCCTTCAGATAACTTGATGGAGTTGTTGTTGATGGTTGATGCAGCAAAACGTGCTTCTGCGCGTAAAATTATTGCCGTTATGCCTTATTTCGGTTTTGCACGTCAGGATAGAAAAGACAAACCGCGTGTTGCCATTGGAGCAAAATTGGTTGCAAATATGTTAATGGCTGCAGGAGTGAGTCGTGTAATGACAACGGATTTACATGCAGATCAAATTCAAGGTTTCTTTGAAGTTCCTGTTGATCATTTGTATGCTTCAACTGTTTTCTTTCCAGAAATTCAAAAAATGGCAGAAAGTGGAAATGTTGTTATGGCAGCTCCAGATGTAGGAGGTGCAAAACGCGCCAATTCTTATGCTAAAAAATTAGACTTAGGTTTGGCACTTTGTCACAAGCAAAGAGCAAAAGCCAATGTAATTTCTGAAATGACCGTGATTGGTGATGTAAAAGGAAAAGACGTAGTGCTTGTAGATGACATGATAGATACTGCTGGAACTTTAACAAAAGCGGCAGACCTTATGATGGATCAAGGAGCGAATAGTGTTCGAGCATATATTTCACATGCTGTTCTTTCAGGTCCAGCTTATGAACGTATAGAGGCTTCTAAAATTACAGAATTGATCGTAACTGATACAATTCCGTTGAAGAGACAAAGCAATAAGATTCGTGTAGTTTCTGTGGCTCCATTATTTGGAGATGTAATCCAAAGAATGGTTCACGACAAATCAATTAGTAAACATTTTATAATATCATAAATTAAAACAAAACAATGAAAGTAGTACAATTGAGCGGTTCGCTTAGAGCGAGCGTAGGAAAAAAGGAAACAAAAGCTGTTAGAGCTAACGGTAATGTTCCTTGTGTACTTTACGGATCAGGAGAGCAATTTTGCTTTTCAGTTCGTTCAGTAGATTTAGAAAAATTAATCTTTTCACCAAATGTTTACCAAATAGAATTGGATCTTGATGGTACAAAGAAAATGGCGATAATCCAAGCAAAACAAATGCACCCGATTACGGATAAACCAATGCATGTTGATTTTCTTGAATTAGCTGATGATAAACCAGTAAAAATTGGTATTCCAATCCGTGTTACTGGTCGTTCTAAAGGTGTATTGAATGGTGGTCGTTTAATGACTATCTTCCGTACATTAAAAGTAGAAGGTCTTCCTAAAGATCTTCCAAATGAAGTAGAAATTGATATCACACCTCTTCGTATTGGTCAGTCAATCCGTGTAAGAGATATCGATATGCCAGGTGTAAAAACATTGGAAAATGAAAGTGCTGTTGTAGTTTCAGTTAAAATGTCTCGTGGTGCTGTTGATACAGATGATGACGAAGAAGAAGAAGGAGCTGAAGAAGCTGCTGAATCGACTGAAGATTAACAAACAATATACTTTAAAATGTTTAAGGCCTCGACTTTTAGTCGGGGCTTTTTTTTTGGCCTTTTTTTGAAGAGGTATACTTGCCCAATTTAGGTATGCATGGCGTTTCAAAAAGATTGGAATAGAAAAGATATGGACGGTTTGCAAACGGTACATCATCTTTTCTGGAGAATAATTTCCAAAAAAAAAAGAGTCTAAACTTAATTGTTTAGACTCTTTCAATATGCTATAATGCTATTTTCTGATTTTTGAAGCTCTAGAGCAAGGCTCGTATGTTTTTCAAATTATAAGTTGACTTTTGTCAATGCGATGCACTGGGCTCAGTCGAAGGTTTAATTTTCAAAACTAATTGCAACGCCGCTATTGAGCTTTAAAAACAGAAAAGACTAGTAACGGTAATGTTCTGGCTTATATGGCCCTTTAACATCAACTCCGATATAATCGGCTTGATCTTTAGAAAGTTCTTCTAGCTCAACACCAATTTTCGCAAGGTGCAATTCAGCAACTTTCTCATCAAGGTGTTTTGGCAACATATAAACATCGTTTTCATATTTGTCAGTGTTGTTCCAAAGCTCCATTTGCGCCAAAGTTTGGTTAGCAAAAGAGTTAGACATAACGAATGATGGGTGACCTGTAGCACAACCTAAGTTTACTAAACGACCTTCAGCTAAAAGAATGATATCTTTTCCATCTAAGTCATATAAATCAACTTGTGGTTTAATTTCGTCTTTTGTTGTAGCGTTCTCGTTTAACCAAGCAACGTCGATTTCATTGTCGAAGTGGCCAATGTTACAAACGATTACTTTGTCTTTCATTTTTTTGAAGTGACGACCAACAACGATGTCTTTGTTTCCAGTCGTTGTAACAACGATATCAACACGGTCAACAACACTATCCAATTTTTTAACTTCGAAACCATCCATTGCAGCTTGAAGCGCACAAATTGGGTCGATTTCAGTAACGATTACACGTGCACCAGCACCTCTAAGTGAAGCTGCAGAACCTTTACCAACATCTCCGTATCCACAAACAACAACAACTTTACCAGCCATCATTGTATCAGTAGCACGACGAATTGCATCAACTAATGATTCTTTACATCCGTATTTGTTGTCAAATTTAGATTTTGTAACTGAATCGTTTACGTTGATTGCTGGCATTACTAAAGTACCATTTTTCTTTCTTTCGTATAAACGGTGAACTCCTGTAGTCGTTTCTTCAGAAAGTCCTTTAATGTCTTTTGTTAATTCTGGGAAACGATCAAATACCATGTTCGTTAAATCTCCACCATCATCAAGAATCATATTTAAAGGTTGACCATCTTTAAAAGTGTGTAATGTTTGTTCAATACACCAGTCAAATTCCTCTTCATTCATTCCTTTCCATGCGAAAACTGGAATTCCTGCTGCAGCAATGGCAGCAGCTGCGTGATCTTGTGTAGAGAAAATGTTACAAGAAGACCAAGTTACATCTGCACCTAATTCAACTAATGTTTCAATTAGAACAGCTGTCTGAATAGTCATGTGCAAACAACCTGCAATACGTGCACCTTTTAATGGTTTATCAGCACCATATTCTTTACGCAATGACATTAATCCTGGCATATCTGCCTCGGCAAGTCTAATTTCTTTTCTTCCGTAATCTGCAAGGCTGATATCTTTAACCTTGTATTTCAATTGTTCTTTTGTTTCACTCATTTATTCTAATTTTCTAAATGTTTTCTTAAATCGAATACAAAAGTAAGCAAATTAAAAGTTAATATCAAAACCATTTGGGAATTAAAGTTTTGGATTGTCAAATGGAAACGTTAATAGGTATACAATAACCTATAAATTCTTCTTTTTACTCCTCACTTTTGTTATTCTGCCTTTCCCTAATTTCTCAAACCTCAATATTCCCTATTGTCGAACGATTTGTTTCAAAAATTTCTCTGTAATCAAATAAGTTGGTTTCACACCGGTCAAACCGAGTCCTCCTGAAGCTAATGTACTTCCTGTTTCCAATGGGTTATCTGAAGCGTAATAAGCATACCTAACTTTTACATCAGAATTTATGCTGTTTCTTATTTTTGAAGCGGCTTGAATCGCTTTTTGATAATGTGCTCCTTCCATTTCTAATCCAACAACTTTCCAGGTTGATTTCTTGAAATAACTTAACATTTCTCTGTTTTGCAAGGAAGTACCCAAAACTGTAATCATGTGTCCATCACTCACTTCGATATCTTCGTTTTCAAAATCAGCTAAGGTGATTTCATTTTCAAATGGATAATTGTCTGTTGTTCCTTCGAAAACGTGTGCTTGAGGAATCATAAGGTCTCCTTTTCCACCTTTCAATATTCCAGCCTTCCCCATAATAGAAACCGAAGAAACATTGAGATTCACAGGTCCATTTTTAGCTTTTTTGAAGGGCTTTAATAGCTCATCCATCGTTTCGAAAGCTTGTTCTCCAAATGCGTAATCCATTACAATTAATACGGCGTTTGTTTCTTTATTAACCTTTGATAAATAACTTTTGTCGAAATCTATTTTAGCTAAATCAAAGATTTGAACATCTATGTTAGTTCCTGAAACATCTTTAAGGTAGGTCATACCTTGTTCAGCTGCTAAATCGCTAATTTGTTTTCTTTCTTTGGAATTTTCCGGCTGACTTAACCTTTCAAAAACTTCTATTTTAACGGGCTTTTCTTTACTGCTCGTAACCGTTTGTTTACTGAATAAATAATTCATTACACTGTGCATATTAGCACTGATGATATGAATTGGACGATCCAATAAATCTTGTTTTTCTAATTCTCGTTTAATGCGGTTAGCCCAGCGTTCTCCATGCATGTGGTGACCAGTCCTTTCTCGCAGAACTGGACTAAACAAAATAATTCGTTTATTGATTTCTAATACTTCTTCAACTGCTAATTTCCCTAGCCAATAGATAACTTTAAGCAATCTGTTAGGCATTTCTTTGGTGGCAAGTGCTTTGTGAACTGCTAGTACTTCTTCAAATGTTCGACCTAAAATATTTGCACAGTGGAACATCGCAATCTCCAATTCATCATTCGTAATTTCATCTTGTAAAATCACTTTTTCAAATTTTAACCATTCGCTGGTCAGAGTTCCTTTATCGTTAATCACCACTCTATTCGCAATCTTATGTGATTCAATGAACAAGAATGTCAAGTGAGTTAGAATATCATAAATATCCGAACGACCTCGTGTGATTTCAACATTCATTTGATCTTTATCAATACGGTAGCAATTTCTTCTTCTCTTTGGCGGAATAATGGACTTCATATTCGATAATTGATATCCCTCGTCTCCTGTTAGGTTCACAATCGGACACTCTTCAATTCCGTGCGGAAGACGGTCTAAAACATATAATAATCCACTCAATTCTACCTTGTCTTCTCCAATTGAGCCATAAATTTCTGGTTGTAATGCGAGCAAACCTTCTCTTAAAGTTCGACCAGAGATTCCCATTGGTTTGTAAAAACCTCGGTTAAATAAGTGTCGCATAGCTATGTAAATACGTTCTATTGCTTGTGTGGCTTCTTGTGCTTTTGTGCGTTGTTTATCTTTCATATATCGCAAGTATTTTGTGTCAATTTTAAATTAAATATAAACTCTAATTTATTTATAAACTCTAATTTATTGAACGGGAATAAGGTTTTCGCTCATTCAAAATTTGAGAAATTCTAACGAATATAGTAAAAAGGGTGGATTGATGGGTATTAAGTTTTTATTAAATAGGGAAGGGGTCTTGAAAATTGTAACCGAACATAGAAAGTAAGTAATAAATCGCTAACCTAATTTTCAAGAGTATGTACCTATTGCCGAAAAAAGCGCATTGGTTGTATATTTTTAATTTTGATGTGAAATGCGAGCTTATATTTTTAGCTAAATTGCTTTCACTTTGAAGTTGTGGTATCTAAGTTGGAATATTAACACCAAATTATCAATTATCCATTATCCATTCTCAATTATTAACCACTATATCCCGAAACTTTCTATTTTTGCAGAAGTCAAAATTATATCAATGAAACATACAAAAATTAAAGCGTTATTGGAATCGTCTGAAGTAGGCGAAAAAGTTATTGTTAAAGGTTGGGTGAGGGCTTTTAGAAGCAATCGTTTTATCCAGATTAATGATGGGTCAACGATCAATAATATCCAAGCGGTAATTGACTATGAAAATTTTGATGAGTCATTGTTGAAAAAGATAAGTACTGCTGCAGCTGTTGAAGTTCAAGGGACTTTGGTTGAGTCAGAAGGAAAAGGTCAAGCAATGGAAATTGCTGTTGATGAGGTGAAAATCCTTGGAGAAGCAAATCCAGATGATGTTCAGAAAACGGTAATGCAGCCTAAAAAGCACAGTTTAGAATTCTTGCGTGAACAAGCGCATTTGCGTTTCAGAACGAATACTTTCGGAGCAGTATTTAGAATTCGTCATGGTTTGACATTCGCAATTCATAAATTCTTTAACGATAAAGGATTTTATAATTTACATACGCCGATTTTGACATCTTCAGATGCGGAAGGAGCAGGGGAGATGTTCCATGTTACCAACTTTGACTTAAATAATGTTCCGAAAACGGAAGATGGAAAAGTAGATTACAGCAAAGATTTCTTTGATAAGCCAGTGAATTTAACCGTTTCTGGTCAGTTAGAAGCAGAACTTGGAGCTTTGGCTTTAGGTCAGGTTTATACATTCGGACCAACTTTTAGAGCTGAGAATTCAAATACATCTCGTCACTTAGCGGAATTCTGGATGATAGAACCTGAGGTTGCTTTTAATGACTTGAAAGACAACATGGACTTGACAGAAGAGTTCTTGAAGTATTTATCGAATTATGTTTTAGAGAACTATGCAGATGATGTGAAGTTCTTGAACGATCGCGATGCACAAGAGCAAAAAGGGAAGCCAGAAAAAGATAGAAACCCATTAACTTTAATTGAGAGATTGCAGTTTGTGGCTAACAATGAATTTAAGCGCATCACTTATACAGAAGCAATTCAGATTTTAAGAAATTCGAAACCTTTCAAAAAGAAGAAATTCAAATTTGATGTTGAATGGGGAGTAGATTTACATTCGGAGCACGAGCGTTATTTGGTAGAAAAGGAATTCAATTGTCCAGTAATTATTACAGATTATCCAGCTGA
The DNA here is from genome assembly GCF_003025005.1 of Brumimicrobium mesophilum. Classification (GTDB taxonomy): domain Bacteria; phylum Bacteroidota; class Bacteroidia; order Flavobacteriales_D; family Crocinitomicaceae; genus Brumimicrobium; species Brumimicrobium mesophilum. Next base: position 58,562 of record NZ_PVSS01000001.1, on the reverse strand, counting down.
AATTAAGGCTTTTTACATGCGTCAAAACGACGATGGGAAAACTGTTGCAGCAATGGATGTTTTATTCCCTGGAATTGGAGAAATCGTTGGAGGTTCGCAACGTGAAGAACGTTTGGATATCTTGAAGAAGAAATGCGCTGATTTTGAAATTCATGAAGAAGAATTATACTGGTACATCGATACACGTAAATTCGGAACAGTTCCGCATGCAGGATTCGGTCTAGGATTCGAAAGAATGGTGATGTTTGCAACAGGAATGACAAATATTCGTGATGTAATTCCTTTTCCAAGAACACCGGGTAACGCTGATTTCTAGTCTTTAAGGAATGTAGAGTTGAGGTGTTTTCGCTTCGCTCAATTTTTATCACAGAGGTTTCCGTGATAAAAGGCTTATATTCGCTTCGCTCTTGTTGTTTTCCTCTGTGTAACAAAAAGAGCGAAGCGACCATCAAACTAAAAAAAAAACAATCACCTTTTTATCTCCTTCTCTAAGGCTGACCCTCCATGAATCTCTGTGAAAATCCTCCCTTTTCCTCTGTGTAAAAAATAAACAGAGCGAAGCGGTGATAATAAAATTTAACAAAACTCCTTTTCCTCCGTATGAGAAAAATGTAGCAACACTACAACAACTAGCCGCCAAATGTTGAGATGTATTTCAAAAACCACGGATATAACTCAAATATTTTTAAATTTACCATTGTAGTGAAACTTGAATTAGTTTGCTCAACACATTTTAGAAATAAAATCAATAAATTGGCTAATTATATTTATTTTAAGCCTGAAAATTAATAACTATGGCACTTAAACAGTCATTTTCTCAAAAGATGGAGCAAAAGCTCTCACCACAGCAAATTCAGTTGATGAAATTGTTGCAGGTGCCGACTATGGAATTGGATCAACGAATTAAACAAGAATTGGAGGTGAATCCGGCCCTTGAAGAAGGGAAAGATGTAGAAGAGGACGAATTTGAGCAAGAAGAATATGAGGAAGAATCTGGCGAAGACGAAAGGGATTTCGACATTGATGAATATTTGACAGATGATGAACCAACCTATAAAACGAGTGTAAACAATAAAAGTAAAGACGACGAAGAAAAGTCTATGCCACTTTCTTCCGGAAAAACTTTTCAAGAATTGATGTTGAGTCAGTTGAATATGCAAATTCTCACCGAAGAAGAAGTGTTGATTGCAACTTATTTAATTGGTAGTTTGGATGATGCTGGATATTTGGAAAGAGATCTCGAATCAATAGTAGATGATTTGGCTTTTTCTCAAAACTTGCATACAACAGAAGCGGATTTAGAAGGCGTTTTGGAGCACGTGCAAGAATTAGATCCTCCAGGAGTTGGTGCAAGGGATTTGCAAGAATGCTTAATTCTTCAGATGGAGAGAAGACAAGATGGAGATATTACACGATACACAGCTTTGAAAATTTTAGAAGATTATTTTGAAGAGTTTACCAAAAAACACTACAAGAAAATCGTAGCTAAAATGGAAATTTCGGAGGAGGATTTAAAGGATGCTGTTCACGAAATAATTCGTTTAAATCCAAAACCAGGAGGATCGCTAAAAAGTTCTTCAAAATCTTTGCAACAAGTTGTTCCAGATTTCCAAATTATGGATGAAGACGGTAAACTTGTTTTGTCACTGAATGGAAGAAACGCTCCCGAGTTAAAAATCAACAAAGGTTATAAACAAATGTTGCAAAACTATTCAGACGGAGCGAAGTTGAAAAAAACAGATAAGGAGGCACTTACATTCGTGAAAAGTAAATTGGATTCTGCAAAGTGGTTTATAGATGCGATACAGCAACGTCAAAACACTTTGTTTTCTACCATGACGGCTATAATGAACTACCAAAAGGAATATTTTCTTACGGGTGATGATACAGAGCTGCGACCAATGATTTTAAAAGACATCGCAGAAATAGTTGATTTAGACATCTCAACAATTTCACGTGTGGCCAATTCAAAATATGTTCAAACGCAATACGGAACTTTTTCTTTGAAACATTTTTTCTCGGAATCACTTTCTACAGATTCTGGAGAAGAAGTTTCTACAAGAGAAGTAAAACAAATTTTATTAGAAGCAGTTGGCGATGAACACAAACGTAAACCCTTAACGGATGAGAAATTGGCTGGTTTGCTAAAAGAAAAAGGATATAACATAGCAAGGAGAACTGTAGCGAAATACCGCGAACAATTAAATATTCCTGTAGCCAGATTAAGAAAAGAACTTTAATGAAACAAATTTCAGCGTTACTTTCATGGGTTTTCTTGCCACTATTCACACCAATTTATGGTTTGTTAATTGTTTTGTTCTTGCCAGTTCAATCCAGTTCATTTGTAGCAAGTGAATCTTTATATTTGTTAGATCCTAATGTTAAATTTTTATTTATACTGCTCTTTCTGGTATTTATCGTAATGGCTCCAGGACTATCTTTAGTTGTGCTACGGCTCAATAAAACCATTTCTTCGTTGCATATGGAAAGCAAAGAAGAACGATTGACGCCAATCGCAATTATGACATTTTATTGCATAATATTGTATTTGTTTTTAATGTTTCAAGCAGAAAATGCGCTTATTCCGTCTATCATAAAAGCTATGGTTGTTGGTGGAGCTTTAAGTTCATTTCTGGCCTACTTTATTACTAAAAAGTCCAAAATAAGTTTACATGGTATGGGAATGGGGTCATTATTCGGCTTTGTTTATATGTTTTCTGTTCCACTTGAGCAAGCACCTATCAATATGCTCATCACCGTGTTAGTGGTTGGAGGTCTGGTGATGACAGCTCGTTTATTTCTAAAAGCACATACCTTAAAAGAAGTTGGTGCAGGATATTTGTTAGGATTTGCATCACAAGTTATTTGTATTTATTTTTACCCTTAAAATCTATTGAAAATATGAGAAAATTATTAAATATCACTGTTTTATTATCATCGGTTACCTTTCTAATGAGTTGTGGTTTGACAAATGGCGGAGGGCTGAAAAGCTTTAATCTTTTTACAATCGAAAATGACAAAGAATTGGGGAGAGAAGTTGCCGCAGAAATTGATGGGAATAATGCAGAATATCCTGTTTTAGATAGTGCTCAAAATCCTGCTCCATATCGTTACATTTATGATATGAGAAATAAAATTTTGAACTCCGGAAATGTTACGCATAAAGAAGATTTTGCTTGGAGAGTAAGAATAATTAAAGATGATAACACAAAGAATGCTTTTTGTACGCCAGGAGGCTATATTTATGTTTATACTGGATTGATAAAATACTTGGATTCTGAGGAACAATTGGCAGGAGTTTTAGCCCACGAAATTGGACATGCAGATTTACGCCACTCAACTCGTCAAATGACCAAATTATATGGTGTTCAAACTATGTTGAATATAATTGCAGGTGACCGAGCTTTAATTAAGGATTTGACTGCTAGTATCATTAGTTTGAAATTCTCGAGATCTCACGAAACTGAAGCTGATAAAGCATCTGTAACTTATTTGTGTCCTACTGATTATAACGCAGCTGGAGGAGCAAAGTTCTTCGAGAAAATTGAAGCTGAAGGAGGTTCTGCTACACCAGAATGGTTGAGTACTCATCCAAGTCCTGCAAATCGTGTGGAGTTTTTCTATGAAGAAGCATCACAACAGGGTTGTACTGGTAAAGAAACGTATCAGACACGTTATCAAGCGTTCGTTAGGTCTCTACCTTAGCCAGTATTGAGTTCTGATTTTAAAGAAAAAAAACAGCATGATTCTAACAACACAGAACGGTAAAAAAATTGATTTAACTAAAGGTATTGACTTGTCTATTCCTTTATCAAATGATGAAAATAATCCAACTGCTTGGTATGTAAAACCTCCTAGGTTTGAACCTGTAATGGAAGATGGTTGGATAGGTTCTGTAAAAGATGGTGGTGCTGTTAACTTCAGAAATATTTTCTTTAATCCTCATGGGCATGGAACTCATACTGAATGTTTAGGTCACATTACACCAGAAGTTTATTCTATTAATGAGCATTTGAATCAATATTTTTTTCAGGCTGTAATAATTAGTGTTAGACCAGAAAAAAGAGGTGATGATTCTGTAATCACTCTGGATCAACTAGAATCGCTGACAGCTTATTCTGAAATTGAAGCTTTAATTATTAGGACACTACCAAATACAATAGAAAAAAAATCTAAAAACTACTCTTCAACAAATCCTCCTTATATTGATATTGAATGCTTGAAACTCATGAATGATTTAAAAGTTAAGCATCTACTTATCGATTTACCGAGCGTTGACAAAGAGTCAGATGGGGGAGAATTGGCATTTCATCATGCGTTTTGGGAAGTTCCAAAAAATCCACGTTTCGATAGAACCATCACAGAAATGATTTTTGTTCCAGAAGTAGCAAAAGACGGAGAATACTTACTGAATTTACAAATCTCGGCCTTTGAAAATGACGCAGCACCGAGTAGACCAGTTCTTTATTCAATGGAATGATTTTAGAGGTTAAAAGCATGTTTAATTAAATCCTTACTTTTTATTGCTTATATTTAAATCTCAAAAGACCATTCTATGCGTTGTGTTTTAGTTTTATTTTTAATCTTTCCTATTTTTACTTTTAGCCAATTAACTTTTCCTGAAAACTTGGATTTTGAATTTATAAATCAAGATCAGTCACAAGTTTCATTAAACTCTCGCTTGGAATTGGGTTTAAATTTACCCCCAGAAATTCTCGATTCTATTCAGGTTTATATGGAAGGCGAACCAAATAATAGAGGTGGATTAAATCCTTTTATGAGCTGGGATATTAATGTAGAAGCACACTTTAAGCATGAAAAATCTCAATTTACAGCCATCGGATTTTGGTATACTGATATGCGAAGAAATCATGATCTAAATATTTGGGAACAATTAGAAACGAACAAACAGTTTAGGGTTCGATTCGCTCCAACGGAATTAGGAAACTGGCAAGTTTATATGACTGTTGAGGTTAATGGAAAGTCGGCATTCAAAACAGTGGTTCATAGTTTTAATGTTGTTTCTTCTGATAATAAAGGGTTTGTTTCTTTAAATGACTCAACGCAATATTTAGAACGTGATGGAGAAACGATTATTCCAACTGGAATAAACCTTCCATTTCCTTCCAATAAGAATAATTTAATGTATTCAACAGATGAAAATTTAGATCTAGCCGCTTGGGACGAATATCAGCATCAAGTACAAGATTATATTTTGCAAGGAGGAGAGTATTTTAGAATGTTTATGCATCCAAGTGTTTTGGATGTGGAGTTTGAAGAAGTAGGGTACTATCAAAATCGCCAAAATCTTTCATGGGAAATGGATCAATTACTTTCAATTTGTGAGGAAAATAATACGCTAATTAATTTTAATTTGATGTATCATTCTTATTTCATGAAATTGGGCGATTATTCTCAATTTCGCTATGATTATGCTGATTATTGGCCTGATCCCAAAGCGTGGCCTTACAAAGATCCTTTTGTTCCTTCAGGATATTCAGTAATGTTGGATAGTAAAACTCCTTCAGATATGTTTTTGCATGAAGAAGGTATGCGTTTTTTGAAGGAAAGAATCCGCTACATTATGGCCAGATGGGGATATTCTACTAGTATTGCTACAATTGAGTTATTATGTGAACCTTGGCACATGGATGAAAATCCTTATGCAAATGAACATCCTTACGATCAAGCGTCGGCGGCTGGAGATATTGCTAGGAAAGCAGTTTATGAATACCATAAACAAATGGGTAGCTATATCAAAGATTCAATTCAGTACAACAATCATTTATTAACTGCAGTAGGTCGTTTTCCAGTTGGTAAGACTGCTATTTATTCCCATTTTACCAATGAAGAAGATGGTTATGTAGATAGCACTTGGTATTTGGATGATGTAGATTTTATTACAATTTCTTATTATTCTACAAGTCCGGCAAAATTGATTCACTCCAAATCTAGTTCAAATAATATTTTTGGTGAAGAAGAAAATTCTATGGCTGCTATTATCGAAAGGTTACGTAAAACCTACAATAAGCCTGTTCTTTTTGGAGAATCTGACCATGGAGATGAAACGCACATGTGTTCAGATTACCAAGGCCATAAAATAGACGTGATGCGCTATGCTTACACCGGTGCAATAGGGCACTTTATTTGGGCCGCTTTTATTGACAATGGCGTAGATAAATCACACATTAATTTTAGAGATGAAAGTGTTTCCTGGCCTGATATTATTTCTGCGAAAGATTATTTCAATTCTGATTGGTTTTCGGAAATAGTAAATTCTAAAACTGCATTAGGTCGAGAGAAAATCAATTTTAACCCTATCGATAAAGATGTTGTTGAGCATCAATACATAATTGGGAAGGATAGTGATGTTGCTGCTGGATATGTTTACAATCGAACCTTTAATATTTTTACAGTCGATGTGGATGAAATAGAGAATTTGAGCGAAAATGGCTGCGGAAGAATCGATGAGAATTTCAAAACGCCAATTGAAATCTCTTGGCGTCCGAAAAGGATGAAGGTCGAAGGTTTAAAGGCGTTTACCAAGTATAGACTTTTGTTTTATGATTATACAAATCATTCATTAATTTCGGAAGCTAACTTGCGAACATCCATATTTGGAAATCTTAAATTAACACATCCAATTCTCACTCCTAAAAAGACCGGAACCCCTTTGTTGTGGTATAGAATAGAGCGTTATAATTAACGTAATAATAATGTTGAGTATCGTTCAAAAATTTGTAAATTTGATTTCTTGTATAACAGATTTATGACAAAGTATACCCTGAATTTAGAGGACGATTTTAATTTTGATTTAATAGGTTTATGTAGCCACCAAGGAGATTATAGAGTCTGTTGGTCTATAAATGAAAAAATTGGTTTACAACTTAAAAAATCAAGGGAGCCATTTATGGTTTCTGGAAAAAAAGGAGTGATCAATTCATCGCATTCCTTATATGAATGGGAAGATAAAAAAGAAAGCGTTTTTTACTATTTGATTCAAAACAAGAACAATGGTAATTTTTTAGTGCCAGAGAAATCACAAATTGATTTTTTCTTGGTTATGCAAGAAGCGGGAGTTGCAAATATTGACAACTTGTTAACTCAACTCAAGGAAATACCGAGTATTTTAACCGCAATAAGCTTTGATCCGTATGATTTGAAATCAGCGAGTAAGTTTATATTTTAAATTGAAGGAACTATAATATTTAATAAAGAAAATTATTAAAGAAATGAAAAGAACAAAAATTGTAGCCACTTTGGGACCAGCCTCATCATCTAAAAAGGTTTTGAGAGGTATGATGGAAGCGGGAATGAATGTTGCGAGAATCAATTTTTCTCATGGTGCATATGAAGACCACGAAAAAGTAATTAATATTATTCGCGAATTAAACGATGAAACCGGTTTAAACATTGCAATCTTAGCAGATTTACAAGGTCCGAAAATTCGTACACGTAAAATGGAGGACAACGGCGTTGAGTTGGTGCCTGGCGAAATTGTGGAAATTGTTACCGATAAGGATGTCGTAGGAACAAGCAAAAGATTTGCCATCAATTATACTCAACTCGCTGCTGATATCAAAGCAGGTGAATTTATTCGTTTGGATGATGGAAAGCTTGAGTTGGAAGTTGTTTCAACAGATGGAAAAGTTATTCAAGCGGTTGTAACTCATGGAGGTATTCTATCTTCAAATAAGGGTGTTAACCTACCAAATACCGTGATATCGCTTCCTTCTTTAACGGAGAAAGACTTGAAAGATTTAGAATTCGCAATGGATTTAAATGTTGATTGGATAGGATTATCATTTGTTCGTTCAGCAAGAGATATCATTGAAATTAAGCACATCATAAGTAAGCATCGCAATAAAGCTAAGGTTGTAGCTAAAATTGAAAAACCAGAAGCAATTCAAGATATTGATGCTATTATTCGTGAAACGGATGCAATTATGGTTGCTCGTGGGGATTTAGGTGTTGAAATTCCGATGGAAGATGTGCCATTGGTGCAGAAAATGTTAATTAAAAAATGTTATTTACATGCTAAACCTATCATTGTAGCTACACAAATGATGGAAAGTATGATTGAGGATTATACACCAACTCGAGCAGAGGTTAATGATGTAGCGAATGCGGTTTTGGATGGAACGGATGCAGTGATGCTTTCTGGAGAAACTTCAGTGGGGAAGCATCCAATTACGGTAATTCAAGCAATGGATAAGATTGTTCGAAAGGTAGAAGAGTCCGATTTGATTTATTACAAAGAAGAAATTCCGGAGAAAAATCAAGAACGATTTATTTCGGATTCCATTTGTTTTAATGCTACAAGATTAGGAAATAGAGTAGACGCTAAAGCTATTGTAACGATGTCATTCTCGGGTTATACAGCGTATAAAATTGCTTCTCAACGTCCAAAATCACAAATATTTGTCTTCACAAGTAACAAAGAAATTTTGACACAACTAAACCTCGTTTGGGGAGTCCGTGCAATTTTCTATGATAAGATGGTGAGTACAGACCATACAATTGCTGACATTAAATACATTTTAAAAGATAAAGGTTTATTGAAAACTGGTGAATTGGTAATTAATGTTGCCTCTATGCCAATTGAATCAAAAGGAAAGTCAAATATGTTGAGGTTGAGTTATGTTGAATAATTCGATTTCAATTGGAAGTAATAGAGTGAAAAACGCCCAGTAAAATTTTGCTGGGCGTTTTTAATGCTTTAAAAATCAAAAAAGGGAGAAAGAGATCCTGCGCAGCATCTTTTTCTCCCTTTTTTGATATATCCTTACGGTAATCCGTCATCCGACAAAGCGAAGCGACGAGAGATCTCTTTTGTCTAAGACATTCTGGTTTTCCTATGAAGCTAGGTAAATCGATAGTAATCGTCTATCTTTTTAATAGGTCCTTCACTTAATTAGTCTTCGGCAGAGAATATAGACAAGTGATTCTTTAGTTAATTATATATCTAATCGCAAAAGCACTGTTGATACCAAATCCTCTAGAATTAATGACGCCAACACTAGGCCCAGCTTCTAAGGAGAATCCGAGTGGAACACCTGTATTTGGTTCAATGTTGAAATCTAAACCGAATACTACATCTGCCGCTAAGAAAAAGCCACGATCGTAATATTTGTTGGTGTTCCAATAATATTTACTGCTCCAAGCACCCAAAGTTCCACCTGCTCCAATGTACCAGTCCAGTCCATTAGTCCAACCTGTTTCTCTTTGCCATTCATATAGTAACTGGGCTGCAAAATGATTGCTTCCTCCTCCAGCAGTTAAATCAAGCGCACTTCCTCCACCAATTGATGCTTTGTAGTTAATTCCAAAACCTCCAAAAGGTCCACCAGAAGTAATTGACTTCACACCTACCCCTGATCCGTAACTTTGACCATAAGAGAAAGTTGCAAGAGTTAGTATTGTTGTAAATAATAATAATTTTTTCATAGTATAATTGTATGTTATTTCTTGCTAAGATAGTGATGTCGCGATAATCAGAGCACAATTATTGGCTCATAATTCATAAAAATGATTAAAATTCATTGGATATTGAAAATATGTAGACTTCGCTAAGAATTTATATCTTTGTGTAAACAATATTAAATTCCAATGAAGGGTGTATTAATTTTAGATGACGAAGAAGAGATTCGTGAATTATTGGAATATAATCTAACTAAACACGGGTTTTCATGTTTCTTGGCAGAAAATGGAAAGGAAGGCTTGAAATTGCTAGAAGAAAACAATAATCAGATAGACATTATTTTATTGGATGTCATGATGCCTATTATGGATGGTATTGAAGTCTGTGAATTGATTAGAAAAGACCCAAAATATGATGGGATAATTATTTGTTTCTTGACTGCCAGAAATGAAGACTATAGTCAAGTTGCTGGATTAGATGCTGGTGCGGATGATTATATTGCTAAGCCTTTAAAACCAAAAGTGTTAATTAGTCGAATCAATGCATTATTAAGAAGAAATGTCGGGAGGTATAGAACGGATGATGACAGCGATAGAAACCTTATAATTGACAGAGAAAAATATACAGTCGCCCTAAAAGGAGAAAATATTCACCTCCCTAGAAAGGAATTCGAGTTACTGGCTCTTCTTATGTCCAAACCAGGAAATGTTTTTGAAAGAGAAGCTATTCTTTCCACTGTTTGGGGAGTAGATATTGTTGTTGGTGATAGAACAATTGATGTGCATATCAGGAAATTAAGAGAGAAAATAGGTTCCCATTACATCCAAACCGTAAAAGGAGTTGGATATAAATTTATAGACGAGTTGACGGTATAACGTGGGAAATCACGCAAAGAGTGTGAGTTACTGCTGAACTGTCATTTAACTCATATGAAACGCTGTTTGTACCAAGTGCTTAATTTTTCATTTTATTCTCAACTTTTAGTTTGATATTAAATAGAAGTCATTACTTTTGTGCCTGATTTTTACCGCCCATCACAGGGCTTTTTAATCGATTATAAGAATGAAAATAGAAACCATATACGTTATTGAAAACAATAAGTTTGGAAAAGCCATCTCTGAATGGGCTGAGGGAAAACGTATTCAAGTGGTTGCCACAACACATAAAAACGATAATTTAAGTGAAATTATTGATGGTGTGGTATTGTTTCACGAAAATCATAATTTCTCAAGGGATGATGAGGATACCCAAACTGATTTAAGCGATGGAAACAAAGCTGTTCACAAGGTTGATATCAATGGGACTTTGGCTGCCACAAACTCTAATTTCAATATGTGGTTGGACAGAAACAGGCCTAACTCAATCTTGATTTTAGGAGATGAAGAGGTGGCTAAAAATGCTAACCTTCCAAATTTCTTAGAAGGAATAGAAAACTAGTAACATTCATCGGTTTTTTCTATAACCTTTAATATCTTTCTTGGTTGTTCCTTGTACTTTATTTTAATTGAGTCCATTTTTTCAATGCACTCTATATGTTTGCTGTCATCATAACGCGATTCACTTATACATTCGCAATAGTCCGCCATTATAGCATCTAATTCTGGATCTTCACAACTGGAAAATAGTGTGAATGTTAGAAGAGATGCTGTTGAAAAAATTACAGTCCTAGATTTAAACTTCATTATTTTACGGCTTTTAGTGCGTTCAGTTTCATTTCTTTCACCATGCTCACCAATCCATTGGAACGAGTAGGAGACAAATGTTCTTGCAATCCAATTTCTTTAATGAATTGAAAGTCAGATCGTGCAACATCCGCTGGAGATTCGTTATTTACAACACGAATTAATAAAGCAATAATACCCTTTGTGATTATCGCATCTGAATCTGCAGAAAAGGTCATCTTGTTGTTCTTACAATCGGCATGCAGCCAAACTTGAGATTGACAACCTTTGATTAAACGATCTTTCGTTTTGTACTGCTCTTCAATTATAGGAAGTTCTTTACCTAGTTCGATAATGTATTCGTATTTGTCCATCCAATCATCATAAAGTGCAAATTCTTCAATGATTTCTTGCTCTTTTTCTGTAATGCTCATTTTTTCTTAGTTTGTTGTATGATATAAAATTGCCTTCGAATTAATTTTTCAACATAGGAATAATTCTGTTTAATGCTTTAATAAAAACATCTATTTCTCCTTTCGTATTGTAAAAAGCAAATGAAGCACGAATTGTTCCAGGGATACAGAATTGATTCATTATTGGTTGTGTACAATGATGACCAGTTCTAACTGCAATTCCCATTTTGTCAAGTAGCGTACCTACATCATAAGGGTGAAGCCCTTCGATTAAAAATGAAATTACGCTTGTTTTTACTTTTGCCTGACCATAAAACTTTATCCCTTCAATCTTTTCTAATTCTGAAGTTGCATATTCAAGTAATTCTTGTTCGTGTTTTACAACCTCTTTCATGTCAAGTGAATTCAAGAATTCAAATGCCGTACCTAATCCAATTCCTCCAGCAATATTTGGAGTTCCAGCTTCAAATTTATGAGGTAAAGAATTATAAGTTGTTTTCTCTAAAGTCACTTCCTTAATCATATCTCCTCCACCTTGATAAGGTGGCATAAGATTCAAGATTTCCTCTTTTCCATACAAAACTCCTATGCCTGTTGGTCCAAATAATTTATGTCCAGAAAAGGCATAGAAATCACAATCTAATTCTTGCACATTCACTTGAATATGCTGTATACTTTGTGCTCCATCGATTAGCACTTTGGCTCCAACTGCGTGTGCTTTCTTGATAATGTGTTCTACATCATTAACAGTCCCTAGTGCATTTGAAATATGTGTAACAGCAACTAGTTTTGTTTTGTTAGAAAGCAAAGAGTCATATGTGTCTAAAACCAAATCACCTTTTTCATCCATTGGAATGATGCGTAATTTACATCCTTTTCGCTCGCACAGCATTTGCCACGGGACAATGTTTGAGTGGTGTTCCATTGCAGAAATAATAATTTCATCTTCGGCTTTTAATAATTCTCCAAATGAAAATGCGACCAAATTTATTCCGTCTGTGGTTCCTTTGGTGAATAGAATTTCATGATTTTCTTTTGCTCCAAGATAATTTTGAATCATAGTACGAGCATTTTCGTAAGCTGTGGTTGCTTCCTGACTCAAGGTGTGAACACCACGATGAATATTTGCATTCTCCCGAGCGTAATAATCATTGATTCGTTGAATTACCGATAAAGGCTTCTGTGTTGTGGCACCATTGTCAAAATAAACCAACGGTTTTCCGTGGATTTTCTGCTCTAAAATTGGAAATTGTGAACGAATTGATTTTATGTTCATTGCTATAAATTTGAATACACACAAAGGTACAAAGCTATATTCAGAATAAACACCTTTGAGGATTATATTCTATTTATAGTTGATTTTATGTGACATTTGTTTTTCGGTTTTGGGCGTGCCCCAGTGAATTCTTTTGCCTTGATTGATATAGTTAACTTTCAAGTTTAAATTGTGGCTTCAATGTTTAACTGGGTCGGGTTATCCGTTATATCTTTAAAAATAATACCAGGTACTGAACCTTAATGGACATAGTAACTTCTGTATTCAAGGTACAGATTCCGATTGGTATTCAGTTTTTAAAGGATGTCACTTCTACCCCTCACGCGAAATAGAATTGAGTTGGAGATGATTCTCCTGTCTCTTATAGAATGTAGATTCAAAGTCATGCAAATAGAAGATCACAGATGCTGTATTTAAAAGCGATGAAGTCACTTTAACCTATTTTAAGAAAAGATTAGAAATGTTTAATTGCTGCTTTATTATAAATTTTTAATTTTACAAAAGATCTAATAGTATTTAACTAAAATTTAAAACATATATTATGAAAAGAGTATTTATTTATACGGCAGCAGCAATCGCAATGGCATTCTCAACTGTTTCTTGTGAAGAAAAAACAGTAGGTGAGGAAATGGAAGATGTTGGTGAAGAAATGAACGAAGCTGGTGAAGCGGCAGGAGAAAAAATTGAGGAAGAAACTGAAGAAGCTAAGGAAAACATCGAAGAATCTACAAATAATTAATTTTTGGTACTAAATTCCAATATCTCAAATATTTATATATTTGTTATATCTAATAATGGTTAACTAAAATTTATATTATGAAAAGAGTATTTGTATTCGCAACGGCTTTGGCTATGTCTTTGGCTTTTACTTCATGCGAAGATACTTCAGTTGAGGCTGAGTTGAATGAAGTTGGAGAAGAAATGAATGAGGCTGGTGCTGAGCTAAACGAAGCTGCAGAAGATGCAGGTGAGAAAATTGAGGAAGAAACTCAAGACGCTTTGAACGAGATTGAAAATTCTGCTGATGAAGCTAAAAAGAATATTCAAGAAAAGTCTGATAAATTGAAGTCTGACATCAAAGAAACTTCTGACAACGCAAACATGGAGTTAAAAGAAACTTCGAGAGAAATTAAAGCAACTACTAAAGAAAGTTTAGAAAAAGCGAATAATGCTAAGTTGAAAGGTGAAAGTGAATTGAACGAAAGGGAAATGAAAATAAAACGTCCTTAAGTTTTAATTTTTCGAATCTTTCGATTTTGAAAATAATTATAAAAGCTTGTCCGAGGACAAGCTTTTTTTTTGATAATATTTATCAATATAATAGTTTAGGACTAAATCATTAATTCTGATCTTCGTATTTCTTCTGGTATTTATCGTATAATTTTGTTTGAACATTTGACAAATCAATGAACTCACCATTGATCATTCCAAATATTAAGTTGTTCGTTCTCATGTCAAGTGGCGTTCCTTTATTTACAAAAAGTGTTGCGCTTTTTCCTTCCGCGATGCTTCCGATTATTTTGTCAACACCCATAATTTTAGCAGTGTTTAAAGTTATCGAGGAAATAGCCTGCTCTTCCGTTAATCCATATGACATAGCTGTACCGGCCAAGAATGGGATATTTCGTGTATTCATAGTTTCCATTCTACCCGAATTTTGAATGCAGAATAAAACTCCAGCATTTTGTAACATAGAAGGGAGGCGATATGGTAAATCCGTAGGGTCATCTTCATTGGAAGGAAGAGTATGACCTCCTTTTAAAATGATTGGAATCTCTTCTGATTTTAATTGATCTGCAACCATGTGAGCGTCATATCCTCCAACTATTACGGGATATTTTATTTTTAAATCGCGTTGAAAATCAATAATGTCTAATAAAGCTCTCATTTCATCGGCATGAATATACAACCGTTTCTCTCCTGTAAATATTTCACGCATAGCTTCGAATCGAGGGTCATACAATTCTTTTGAACTACTATAGGCTAAAGCAGCCTCAAAAAATGCTCTAATTTCTTTTAATCTTGAACTGTATTTGTCATTGGCTTTTTTTGGAGCTGGTTCAGCCCACCAACCACCGCCTACAACGGTAGAAGGCCAATTCATATGAATCCCGTCATCTTTTTTGATTGCTGCATCTTCCCAATTCCACCCATTCAAGTGCATAATTGAAGAAGTTCCTGAAACAATACCCCCTTGTGGCGTGGCTTGTGTATAAAATACACCATTTGTTCTAGCTGTTTCACTGATTTCGGATTCTGCATTGAAAGCGATAAGTGCTCTAACATGCGGATTGTATGTTCCTACCTCATTAAAATCTCGTGTTGCTCTAACGGCATCAATTTCTGTTAATCCCAATTTTGAATTAGGAGCAATAAAACCTGGGTAAATGTCGAGCCCTTTTAAATCGATGATTGTGTCCCAAGATGCTCTGTCCAAGTTGTAGGTCAAGGCATTGTCAACCAAAATAATTTTATCTCCTTGAATTCCAATTAATCCTTGGTTAATTACTTTTCCGTTTCCTACATGAACTGTTCCTTTCGAAAGTAGGATTTTCTGTTGCGCCATCGCAGAGAGTCCAATAAAATGAACAACTGCTAAGGTTAAAAATAATTTTATTGTCTTCATTTTTTTAATGTTTTGAATCTCCAATTGTGTCGCAATGCCAGTGTTTTTCCTTTTTCTTTTCGAAAGGCTTTTTTGCATCACCGTTTTGGTTAGAATTAAGCATTAAACTTATAATTCTTGCCTTTTCTTCTCTAATTCTATAATAATCATCTACGCTTTTCCATGAGTCGTAAAGTAGTTCTCCATCAACAAAAGTCTTAGATACTTGTGCATTAATGCTTAAAGGATTGTCTGTCCAAATTACGATGTCTGCATCTTTCCCTACTTTTATACTTCCCATCCTGTCATCAAGGTGCATCAGTTTTGCCGGATTTAGTGTGACCATTTTCCAAGCAGCTTCTTCACTCATTCCTCCGTATTTCACAGATTTAGCAGCTTCTTGATTCAAGCGTCTACCCATTTCTGCATCGTCCGAGTTAATGGCTACAACAACTCCTTGCTCTTGCATAATGTTAGCGTTGAATGGAATTGCGTCCTTTACTTCGTATTTGTATGCCCACCAATCTGAAAATGTACTACCTCCAGCTCCGTGTTTTGCCATTTTATCTGCTACTTTATATCCTTCTAGAATATGAGTGAAAGTATTTATTTTGAAGCCCATTGAATCTGCAACTTTCATTAACATGTTGATTTCACTTTGAACATAACTGTGACAGCTGATAAAACGTTCACCATTCTTGATTTCCCACACAGTTTCTAATTCTAGGTCAACAGCAGGTGCTGAAATATTATTTCGTTCAGCTTTTTTTGGAGACATTGCGTTATACTCATTCCATTTCTTTTTGTAAGCTTCGGCACGAATAAATGCATCATAAAATACCTGTTCTACTCCCATTCTGGTTTGTGGGAAACGAACTGTGTTATAGTCACCCCAATTACTTTGTTTCACATTTTCTCCTAAAGCAAACTTGATGAACTTCGGCATGTCTTTTACCAACATTTCATCAGGTGAATATCCCCATTTTAATTTTATCACAGCAGATTGACCACCGATTGGGTTGGCAGAGCCGTGTAATAGATGAGAAACCGTTACACCTCCTGAAAGTTGACGGTAAATATTAATGTCGTCATTTCTAACTACATCTGCTATGCTAACTTCTGCAGACACAGCTTGACCACTTTCATTTACACCCTTAGAAATTGCAATATGTGAATGTTCATCGATAATTCCAGAGGTAATGTGCATTCCCTTACAATCAATTTCTATTGCATCGGCTGGAATGCTGAAAGTTTCAGTTCCTACGTAATCAATTTTACCATCTTTTATAATAACTGAAGCTTCCTTTATTATACCTTCTTCTTCATTTGTCCATATAGTTGCGTTTCTCAAAACGTAAACCTCATTGGTTGGTAAAGAATCCATTCCGTATGCCATGTTCGGAAACCAAACGGATCCTACCGAACTTGTATCAATAGTAATCGTATTCTTTTGCAATTCTTTCTTATCAGTTTTAGGACTTGACAATTGAACTCCTGCCCATTTAATCCATGTTCCGTCTGGTAATTGACCTTGACCTAAAAAAGCATTAATGTTTTGACTGTAATTTCCATGGAGCGTAATCACTCCTTCGTATTTATCATCTTTTACTTCAAAATGAAAAGATGCATCTTTATAATCTACAGTTATTCCAACTTTTGCTTTTAAAGTGTCCAAAGAATTTTTCTTATAACTATATGCTGTTCCTGTTGGTTTTTCAGGTGTACCTTTAATATCAATAACGTATGAAGTTTCTGGTAAGCTAAATCTGTACTTCCCACGAATGTCTATATCGGATTTCTCTTTTATGAAATGTTGTTTTCCCAAAGACCAAGATTCTTCGAGGTTGGCGTTTTTCATTTCAAAAGGGTCTTTGTCAAAAACGGAGAAGCTTGCAATTTTCCCTTCATCTAAAGTTCCTAATTGATTGTCAACTTTAAAAATTTCAGATGGAATTGTCGTTAGGGCTGCTAGTAATTCTTGGCGAGAGAGTCCACGTTCCAAAACATTATGGAAATGTTTCCAAAAATCTTCAGATTTTTCATGACCTTTTGAAGAAATTGCAAATTTCACATTGTTTTGCTTTAAGATAAACGGATTTGATGGGGCTAATTCCCATTCTTTAAGATCACTTAATGGAATCTGACGAGAAATGTAAGGATCTCCAACTTCAAAAGCGTCAGGAAAGTTGATTGGTAAAATCATTGGTTGACTCCAATTTTTAAACTCTTTGATTTGCTCAAATTCATTTCCTGCTCCTACGATAATGAAGTCTAACTCAAATTCCTGTGCTATTTTGTAAGCTCTTAAAGCTTCAAGTTTATCATTCACATTGAAAATGAGTGGACCATCTAGTTGTTCGTTTAACGCACTTAAAGAAAGGTTTTCTGGTAATGTTTCTTGGTTGGTCTTGTAATATTGTGCATCATAAAGTACTTGACGCAATAAAGCAATCACACCCATTTGAGAAGAAGGATAAGTTTGTTTAGAAACTCCTTTTTCAAGAGAGAAAAAAGCTCCACCTTTTGCTTTTAAAATTGCATCTTTATTTGGAATATCACCCAAAGCAACAACAGCTCCGTTTCCACGAGCAATACCATCATCAACATGAGTTACCGCAACTGCAAATCCCATTTTTTGCAAGTCTTTAGAAGCTTTTGCATCTACTTTGAAATGTCCGAGGGCATCAACTTCTGGGTGAATAGACTCATTCCAATAATATGCTCCTTCTTTTTTACTATCGATTTGCGGACGTGGATTCCATTTTTCTCCTTCTGCTTTTGGCACTCCAATTGAAGAATAACTTTCTATAAATGAAGGAACAATTGTTTTTCCTTCCATGTCAATGATTATTGCTCCATCTGGGTAGCGCATTAGTTTACCAACAGAAGAAATTTTCCCGTCTTTAATGACCAAGGAGCCTTTGCTAATGATTTTTTCTGGACTTACAATGATTTTTGCATTGCGTAGCACATAAGTTGAAGCTTGTGATTCTTTAGCTCCATTATTAGGAGATGGAATTTGACCAAACGCAAAAGCGGATAGAAACCATAGAAGAGAGATACAAAATAATATACGCATGGCTAATCTAGTTATTTAAAAATCTCCGAAATTAATAATTTTAACGCTATCAAGGAATTATTTAGGATAACTGTTGGTTAATAGTTGATGGTCGGTACTTTGAAAAATACTTTCTTTCAATTGGTTTATTGCTGCTGGTTTTAATCTAGTGTAAATAATGAGTGTTAAGATCTTGTATTGAGGGTAATGGCTATGAGATATCAAAAAGTTGATGAAGATGGAAAGTCTTATTACTTTGTTAATCCAAGTAGGGCAGAAACTACAGTACAAATTCAACCTTGATTTTAACCTTGAAGCATTCACCTTAATTTTTCTTTTTTATGCTGACTAATCGGTCTAATTTGGTATTTTTGAGAAAAAATCAAAACAAATGAAAGGATTAATAGCAGCACACTCTGGGTTGAGATACATTGTATTGGCATTGTTGGTAATTGCAATTTTTAATGCAATCGCAAACTTGAAATCAGATAAGTATGAGAAGAAGGATAAAATGATTAATCTCTTTGCGATGATCTTTTTACATATCCAGTTGCTAATTGGGCTAGTGCTATATGCGATCAGCTCAAAAGTTCAGTTCTCTGGTGAAACGATGAGTGAGCCAATCTACAGGTTTTTTACTGTTGAACATATTTTGTTAATGGTAGTGGCAATAATATTTATAACCCTTGGAAGGAAAAAAGCAGAAAAGCAAATTGAGCCTGCTAGACGCCACAAAATGATTTTGAGATATTATGGTTTAGGGTTGATTATCATATTTATTGCAATTCCGTGGCCTTTTATCTATAACGTAGGTGCTGGATATTTCTAGCCAAAATACGTTAAAGAAAATCTAATTATTACAAATATATTCGTACAATTATTGAATGGAAGTAGGTAAATTAACAGAGAATTTAGAAGGGGAAAAGGCTGTTTTGGTAGGAGTAATCGTACAAAATCAGTCGGAAGAAGAGGCAATCGAACATATCGAAGAACTAGAGTTCTTAGCACTTACAGCGGGAGCAGTAACGCAAAAAAGGTTTCTTCAAAAGCTTCAAATGGTCAATTCAAAAACATTTTTAGGTACTGGTAAAATCGAGGAGATTCGACAGTATGTTGTTTCGAATGAAATTGATATGGTCATCTTTGATGATGAGCTCTCTCCAGCACAATTGCGTAATATAGAAAGATTGATGGAGGTTAAAATCCTTGACCGAAGTAATCTAATTCTTGATATTTTTGCATCAAGAGCGCAAACTTCTCACGCTAAGACCCAAGTAGAATTGGCCCAATACCAATATTTGTATCCTAGGTTAACAAACATGTGGACTCACCTCGATAAGCAAAAAGGGGGAATCGGAATGCGTGGACCAGGGGAGAGTCAAATTGAGACTGATCGTAGGATCATTAAGGACAGAATTACGCTTTTAAAGAAAAAATTAAAGGATATTGATAAGCAAAAAGCTGTTCAACGCGGAAATCGTGGACAACTTGTGCGTGCAGCATTGGTGGGGTATACCAACGTGGGTAAAAGCACAATAATGAATGCCATTAGTAAGTCTGAAGTATTTGCTGAAAATAAATTGTTTGCAACGCTTGACACTACAGTTAGAAAAGTAGTGATTGAAAATCTTCCATTTCTGTTAACAGACACTGTTGGTTTCATCAGAAAACTTCCACATCAATTGGTTGAATCATTCAAGTCGACATTGGATGAGGTGAGAGAAGCAGATCTTTTAATTCACGTTCTAGATATTTCTCATCCAAATTTCGAAGATCACTTTAAGGTGGTAAATGAAACTTTAGCAGAAATTGACAAAACGGAAAAGCCAACAATTGTTGTTTTCAATAAAATTGATGCCTACAAATATGTGAAGCAAGACGAAGATGATTTATCTCCGAAAACACAAGAAAACTATTCGTTAGAAGAGTTGAAAAAACAATGGATTGCTAAAATGAGTAACAGTAAATGTGTATTTATTTCAGCAGAAAACAAAACGAACTTCGATGAATTAAAGCACGTTATTTATGATGAAGTGAAAACGATTTTTCAAGTGAGATATCCTTATAGCAATTTCTTGTATTAAAATACAGTTTGGATAATTACGATCCGAAAGTTTTTGGGTCGTAATTATTTAAACCATCATAAACTATTAATCCTTTAAAAACGTCCTTAAAACTCCACCTTTTTCTTACCATCCACCAAAGGTGAAACCTCTGTGTCTCGAAATTTTTAATGGACTCCACATCGACAGCCTCCGTGCAACTCTCTAAAAACCTCCGTGTAAAAAAAAAAAAACTTGAGCGAGGCGAACACGATAACCAATAATTCGCAATTATCTATTTCGTAATTCGTAATTATTTAAACCATCACAAACTGATGATCCTTCAGCAACGCCCTCAACGCAGGATCTGGCCCTAAAAACTGCTCTCCAAACTTATCCATTTCCTCTTTGGTTTCTATAGATAAATTCTCTTGAATTTCCTCAATATAACTTTGTCCAATTACAAATGGGGTCATTGTAGGAATGATTTGTCCGTCTTGAAACTGACCTACAATATGGTATTCGTCATTTATTTTAATGTTTTCATCAGTAAATAAACAAGCTGATTTCCAATCGTCTCTCCAGTTTTTATCCCAACGGTTTTGACGTTTTTCCATGAACGCAGAACCACCCATCATTTTCATAATGTAGGCCTTAGACTCTTTGCTCATTTTTTTACTTTGCTTTTCGGCGCATGGTATACAAATAGCTACTTCAAACAA
Organism: Brumimicrobium mesophilum; assembly: GCF_003025005.1. GTDB lineage: Bacteria > Bacteroidota > Bacteroidia > Flavobacteriales_D > Crocinitomicaceae > Brumimicrobium > Brumimicrobium mesophilum. The sequence goes on along the minus strand of NZ_PVSS01000001.1, from coordinate 37,364 downwards.
AGTTACATCTTCCCCTTCGTCAACTCTTTTGTATGCCTTTTCGATGGTGTATGGAGTATGACTATCGGTTAAATCTCTCTCACAAACTTTGCAAGCTACAAATGGTTTATCGTCGCTGTCAGAATTAAAATCGTTTGGTATATCTAAATTCATTTCGGTGTAGTAAATTGGGTTGGTGAAAAAATTAATTGTTTTCTTGAATTGCTTTTAGGTAGGTTTTCAGACTTTGCTCATCTTTCTTATCCAAGATAAGTAATCGGTTCTCTGATTCTACCACGATGTGATTGTCTAGTCCTTGAATGATGGCCAATTTATGATTTGGTAAATTAATCAAACAATTTGAAGATTTGAAAACATGTGTATTGTCTCCTTTCACGCTATTTCCGTTAACATCTTTGTCTAAATGATCTGACAAGCTTCCCCATGTGCCAAGGTCACTCCAGTCAAAATCTGCGAGAATAACATCTACATTTTTAGCATTTTCCATTACTGCAAAGTCGATAGAAATATCTTCACATTTTCTGAATGCTTCGTTTACATATTCGTATTCACCAGGAGTGTTGTAGATTTCGAAATTGTCACAAAACAATTCGTGTAAATCTGGTTTGAATTTTCTCAATGCCTTTAAAATTGTTCTGGCTTTCCAAACAAAAATCCCTGAATTCCAATAGTAGTCACCACTTTTCAAGAATATTTCGGCCATTTCTCTGTTTGGTTTTTCCGTAAAGTGTTTCACTTTTGAAATTTGCCCAGCTATAATATCGCCATCTTGATGAAATTGGATATATCCGTAACCCGTATCAGGTCGAGTAGGTTTTATTCCTAGGGTTAGAATTCTATCTTCTTTGTCTGCACGAATCAAAGCCGTATTGATAATTCGCTCAAACTTGTCTTCCTTTAAAATAAGATGATCAGAAGGAGCAACGACAAGGTTAGCATCCTTATTTAATGCATAAATTTTTGCAGCTGCATAGGTAATGCAAGGTGCAGTATTCTTGCGTTCAGGTTCTGTTAAGATTTGATTTGACTTAAGTGAAGGCAATTGTGTTTTTACTAAATTCACATAGCTTTCGTTTGTCAATATATATATGTTATTCTCAGGAACTACATTTTTAAGTCTTTCGAAAGTTAATTGAATCAATGTTTTTCCAATTCCAAGCACGTCTAAAAATTGCTTAGGACACTCTTCAATTGACATAGGCCAAAATCTACTTCCGACTCCACCGGCCATAATTACTGCGTAATTATTTTCTCTCATTCTTCATTTTTTAATGGCTCAACTTCCGCCAATCGATTGACGAGATATTTTTTGCCAGTGTTCACTTCCGTGCAAAGATACTTTCTTCTGCGTAATATTCCACGTTGAAAGGTCATTTTACCCAAACGAAAGTACATATTGTTACCTATATTTTCAAGGAGTTCAGTAGAATCGTCTAAGGCATTAAATTCTCTAAGTGCTCGCATCAGATGAATGTCTGTACAACTCGAAGCTTTTAAATTATTCAAACTATTCAAAAGTGCTTTTTCAATAGTGAGGGGTAACTCTTTTTGTTCTAATACGGGAATTAATAACCTTTTAAACTCGCTTTTCCATTCAAGACCATGAGGTAAAACTTGTCCACCGTATTTCACATAGGTGGTCATGTGTGCAAATTCATGAACAGTTGTGATTAAAAAAGCGTAAGGATTCAAGTCGCCATTAATTGAAATCCTATGGGGTTCTCCCTTAAAAGGTGGACGATAATCTCCAGCTTTGGTTTTTCTTGGTTTACTAATTCTAAAAGCGAGATTTTCTGAAAACATAAGTGAAACAATATAAGGTATATAGCACTCTGGAATGTACCGTTTTAATGCTTTTGAAATATTTTCTCTTTTTGAATTCACAAGACAAAAGTAATTATAAGATTAAATTTATTGGAATTATACGCATTGTTTAAGAATAAGCTATTAATTTAGCATAGTAATGAGCTATATTGTAAGCATAGGAAAATACGTTGGGATGTTGAAAGATGTGTTCTCTAAACCAGAACGCTTCAAAGTATACTACAGACGTACAATAACAGAGATTGAGACAATCGGAATAAATTCTGCGGGAATCGTAGCGATTTTATCCGTATTTATGGGAGCAGTAATTGCTTTGCAAACGGCCTCCAACATGGATAGCCCTTTGCTGCCTAAATATACTATCGGATATATCACACGTTCGAGTACAATTTTAGAGTTTTCGCCTACAATAATTTCCTTGATTTTAGCTGGGAAAGTTGGGTCTAATATTGCCTCCGAAATTGGAACAATGAAAGTTACTGAACAGATTGATGCCCTCGAAATAATGGGGGTGAATTCACTTTCATTTTTAGTTTTACCCAAAATTATCGCTTCGGTTTTCTTCTTTCCATTTTTGATTATTTGTTCAATGGGGCTGAGTATTCTTGGAGGTTATTACTCCGTTACAGCATCAGGTTTAACTTCTCACGAAGAATTCGTTTATGGTGTTCGTGCTTTTTTTAAAACCGGGGATATTATTTATGCCCTTGTAAAAACATGTGTTTTTGCTTTTATCATTGTTTCAGTATCTTCATATTTCGGGTATTACACCAAAGGTGGTGCGCTAGATGTTGGTAAATCTTCTACTCAAGCCGTGGTTTGGAGTAGTATTGTGATTTTACTTGCTAACTTTGTTTTAACTCAATTAATTTTAATGTAATGATTGAAGTAAGAGACATAAACAAGTCATTTGGGGAAAACCATGTTTTACACGATTTTTCTGCGAAATTTGAAGCTGGGAAGGTGAATTTAATCATTGGACAATCTGGTCAAGGAAAGTCTGTACTTACAAAATGTATTGTTGGTTTGATGGAAGTTGATTCTGGCAGTGTTCTTTACGATGGTAGAGATTTTTCTAAAATGGACAGAAAGGAGAGAAAAGATATTCGAACAGAAATAGGAATGCTTTTTCAAGGTTCTGCTCTTTTTGATTCAATGACTGTTGAAGAAAATATCATGTTTCCTTTGAAAATGTTTACCAAAATGTCCAAAAAGGAAATGTTGGATCGTGCAAATACATGTTTGGATCGTGTTGATTTAACAGGACGAAATAAATTGATGCCTGCAGAGTTGAGTGGTGGAATGATGAAAAGGGTTGCCATAGCTAGAGCAATTTCGATGAATCCAAAATATTTGTTTTGTGATGAACCGAACTCTGGTTTAGATCCAAGTACTTCTCTTTTGATAGATAGCTTAATCCAAGAAATAACCTACGAATACAATATGACTACTGTGGTAATTACCCACGATATGAATAGTGTGATTGAAATAGGTGATCATATTGTATTTATTCATACAGGTCGAAATTGGTGGCAAGGCACCAAAGATGAAATTATAAAGACTGAAAATCAAGAGATTATTGATTTCGTTTATGCTTCTAAATTTATGAAAACACTTAAAGGAAAACTCGCCTAACATTATAATATTTTAATTCTTTATCATGAAAATTTACCACAATCCACGCTGTTCCAAAAGCAGAAGTGCATTACAACTTTTAGAAGAAAAGGGAGCTGAAGTTCAAGTTGTAAAGTACCTTGAAAATATACCAACTAGTGCTGAATTGAAAGATTTACTTCAAAAATTAGGTTTGAAAGCCGAGGAAATAGTTCGAAAGGGGGAGCAAGATTATAAGGACAATTTCAAAGGGAAAACTTTGAGTGATGATGAATGGATTGAGGCTTTTATTACTTATCCAAAACTAATTGAACGTCCAATTTTTGTGAATGGTGATAAAGCAGTTGTAGGTCGTCCACCAGAAAATGTATTAGAAATTCTTTAAAGAATACAGTAAAACGCTATTATGATAAATAAACTTTCTATTCTAATTCCTGTTTACAACGAGGAGAATACTGTTTTAGCACTTTTGAAAAAAGTCATTGATGTTGAATTGATTGGTGGAGTTCAGAAAGAGATAATTATAGTTAATGACGCCTCAACCGATTTAACTAAAGAAAATATTCAGAAATTTATTGATTTGAATCCTGACCACAATATTCATTTTTACTCCAAAGAAAAAAATGAAGGTAAAGGTTCGGCAATATCCATGGCAATTCAAAAATGTACAGGTGACTTTTTAGTGTTTCAAGATGCTGATTTAGAATATGATCCTGAGGAATTAAATTTATTGTTAAAACCAGTTTTAGCGGCCGATGCAGATGTTGTATTTGGTTCTAGATTTGTTGGCGCTCAGCCAAGAAGAATACTTTTCTTTTGGCATTCATTTGGAAATAAAGTACTAACTTTTTTGTCGAATATTTTTAATAATCTTACACTAACTGATATGGAAACATGTTATAAGATGATTCGTTCATCTATAGCTAAAGACATTCAGATTAAGGAGAAAAAGTTCGGATTAGAACCTGAAATCACTGCTAAATTGGCTAAAGTGCCAAAAATTCGAATCTATGAAGTGAGTATTTCTTATTACGCCCGTACCTTTGATGAAGGAAAGAAAATCGGTTGGAAAGACGGTTTTAGAGCAATCTATTGCATATTTAAATATAGATTCTTCAACTAAATGTTCCTTCAAAAAATGAAGAAATATGGCCCGTTTGTAGTTTTTGCATTTCTATCTCTTGTTTTATTATGGCAAAATATTGATAGATCTCAATGGAAAAGCAAAAACATTCTAAGGTCTGATGTTGATATTTACCATACTTATCTGCCTGCAGCAATTGTCAATAACGATCCGTTTTTTGAAATTAAAGATGGTGAAAAGAACCGCCGATACCGTGTTCATGAATCTCCTATTGGAAGAAATGCCGTAAAAATGAGTATGGGAGTTGCAATGATGAATCTGCCATTTTATTATGCCGGTCATTTGTATGCGCTTTCAAGTAATCATTACGAAGCTGATGGTTTTTCAGAACCTTATCAATTAGCCATTTCGCTTTCTTCTGTTTTTTACACATTGATGGGGTTGATTTTTATTTGGCTTATTTTAAAAAGGTCCTTTTCAAGATTGTCGAGCTTATTGACAGTCCTCATTATTATTTTTGGAACAAATTTGTATTTCTACGCCTTTTACGAAACCGGATTGTCACACCCCATTACCTTCTTTTTGCTTTCTGCACTTTTGTATATGGTGCAAAACTGGTTGAAGAAAAAGCGAATTGGAATTAGTTTTTTAATGGGTGCTGCATTAGGGTTAATTGTTGTAGTTCGACCAATTAACATTCTATTTATTTTACCTATTTTGATCATTTTTAAAGACCAATCTTTAGTTTGGTCAGCGTATTTCAAAAAACTGTTCACCCCATTTTCTCATGTTTTACTTGTGGTTCTGGGAGGTGTATTAAGTATTTTACCTCAACTTATATTTTGGAAAATTCAAACCGGAAGTTTAATTTATTATTCCTATAATGATGAAGGCTTCTTTTGGTCAAACCCTCATGTTTGGGAAGGTTTATTTTCTTTCAGAAAAGGTTGGTTTATTTATACTCCTTTGATGTTTTTTGCACTATTTGGAATGTTTAGATTATACAAAGTTCAAAAGATGTATTTCTGGGCGCTTACGATCTTTCTGCCAATTTTTCTATATGTAACCTTTAGTTGGTGGTGCTGGTGGTATGGAGGAAGCTTTGGAGCAAGAACTTTAGTGGATATTTTACCTTTTATGGCATTTCCATTAGCTGGGCTTATTGAATGGATTTTGAAGAATAAACGTCGTTCTCTTATAATGATACTGCCTTTATATTTGGTGTATGTCAGTCTTTATCAGTCATGGCAATATTCACACAAGATTATTCACTATGATTCTATGACTTATGAAGGTTATAAAATGGTGTTTATGAAGCATTACACACCAGACAAATATTGGAATAAACTAATCATACCAGATTATGAAAACGCCAAGAAGTATGGAGAGGAAAAAGTGTTTGTTCCTTTAGTTTCGGATTAATTTCAGAATTTAATTTTTTAATTTTAAAATTCTTGCACTTCAAACGGATTAAAGTTTCCTAAAGCTTCAACTTCTTTAATCGTGTTTTTTTCTACTCTTAGCACTCTTCCTGGAAATTTTTCAACTAATCCCATGTCATGTGTCGCCATTAATAATGCTGTTCCTTCTTTTGCAATAGCTTGCAGTAAATTCATAATTGAAGCAGAGGTTTCAGGATCAAGATTTCCTGTTGGCTCATCTGCAAGAATTAATTCAGGATTGTTTAACAAGGCTCTCGCAATAGAAACCCTTTGTTGTTCACCTCCAGAAAGTTCATGAGGCATTTTGTAGGCTTTTTCCTCAATTCCAACCATTCTTAACACCTCAAGACCGCGTTGTTCCATTGTGGCTTTCTTTTTCCAACCGGTTGCTTTAAGAACAAAAAATAAGTTTTTCATTACAGAACGATCTGTCAATAATTGAAAGTCTTGAAATACAATTCCTATTTTTCTTCTGAGCAGTGGAATCTCACGTTTTTTTAATTTATTTAAGTCATATCCCACTACTTCACCCGATCCATCAACCAATCGAAGGTCTCCGTAAAGTGTTTTAAGGAAACTACTTTTTCCAGATCCTGTTTTACCGATGAGGTAAACAAATTCCTTTGAGGAAATCGTAACATTAACATCTTGTAGAACAGTTACTTTTTTCTGCTCAATTCTTCCTTGATTTATATCGATTACCTTTTCCACTTGCCGAATGTTTTTACAAATATCAACATAATATTAAAAGAAATTAAGGCGAGCAAATAACAATCTTAACAGAATTGCGTTTAAAACTTTTCAAAGTGTCCTTAATTTCCATCCCAATACTCCTTATTTTTATACGTTAAAGTAAAAGTATTTATTAAAGTCTTACAATGATTACACCACGTGGTTTTCTTTTTCTAGTTTCTATCCTACTGTCAACAGTAGTTTGGAGTCAATCCACTAAGAAATATAGTGGAGAATATGCAGATTTTTATCGTGCAGAAGAATTGTTTGAAAAAGAACAATACGGCGCAGCGCGTGAAGTTTTCACGGCCTTTATTGGCAGTGTTGAAGATCATCATGATCCGCAATACATTAAAGCAAAATATTATGTTGGAATTTCAGCCCTCGAACTTTATAATTCTGATGCAGTAAATATTCTCCTGGATTTCAATAACGAATATCCTGAAAGCATATATAAAAATGGTATATTTTTTAAGCTGGGAGAGCATTTCTACCAAAGGAAAAAGTATGAAGATGCCAAAGAATGGTTGGATAAAACAGATCCAAGATCAATCGACACTTCATCAATCGCTGCGTATCACTTTAAATTGGGGTATTCTAATTTTCAATTAGGAAATTATACCGAAGCAAGAAATGAATTCTTTGATATAAAAGACGGTAACTCTAGCTTTAGTGCACCGGCTTTATATTACTATTCGCATATTGCCTATAAAAATGAAACTTATAGAGAGGCCTTGGACGGTTTCTTAAAGCTGAAAGAAAATCCAACGTTTAAAGATGAAGTAAATTATTATTTAACTCAGATTTACTATTTACTTGGAGATTATCAAAAAGTTACTGAATTTGCTCCTGACTTTTCTGTAAATGAAAATGGAATCAGTGACAATACTGCTGAAATGAATCTTTTAATAGGTGACGCCTACTATAAAGTGGAGAAATATGATAAGGCAGTTCCATTTTTAGAAGATTACAGTAACAGGAAACAAATGAATAGAGAACAAAGTTATTCATTGGCGTATTCTTACTTTAAAAATGAAGAATACGATAAAGCAATTAGGGTGTTTGATCGTGTTTCTCGTGTAGAGGATAAATTGGGGCAAGTGGCTTATTATCATATCGCACAATCTTATCTATATAAGGAAGAACTCAACTATGCAAGAACGGCTTTTAGGTCTGCTTCTTCTGATTTCGATAGAGTTGTGCAAGAAGATGCATTATACAATTACGCCGTTTTATCTTATAAATTAGACTACAATCCATACAATGAGGCAATAAAAGCTTTCGAATTGTATTTGAGTGAATTTCCAAACTCAAAACGAAAGGAAGATGTATACAGCTACATGGTGAATGTTTATTCAAGTACAAAGAATTATGAGGAAGCTTTAAAATCTTTAGATCGAATTCCTGTTTTAAACATGAAGTTGAAAACGGCTTATCAAGTGGTTTCTTTCAACATGGGAATTGAAAAGTATGAACGCGGAGATTATAAGGGGTGTGTGGAGGCGCTGCAAGGAGTTTCTAAATATGATGTAGACCCAACAGTGACAAGTAAAGCCAAGTTTTGGGAAGCTGACGCGCATTACATGTTACAAGAATGGAAGTTGGCCATTAAAGAATTCAAGGAGTTTTTGGATGTGCCAGGAATGAATGATTTGGTGCTTAAAGAAGCGGCGTATTATAATATTGCTTATGCTTATTTTATGCAGGAGGATTGGACACAAGCAATTCAAGCTTTTAGAACATTCACCCAATTAACCAATATTCAAGATGATAACAAATTAGCCGATGCCTATGCGCGAATAGGAGATGGATATTTTACTAAAGGTAATCCTGATTTTCAAAAGTCTGCATTGAATTATGAAAAAGCTTTAACTTATGATATTGCAAAAAAAGACCGTTATCTTTATTCTTTATCGAAAGTTTATAAACTGATTCCAGGGAAAAGAGATGAACAAATTTCTACATTAAATAGAATTCTAAAAGATCATCCTAATTCTTCATTTGTAATCCCAGCAAAGTTTGATATCGCAATGGGGTATAAAAATGGAGGAGACTATCCAAAAGCATTAACTCATTTTGATGCTATTGTTAAAAATTATCCAGGTAATATTTTGGTGAAGGATGCATTGATAGAAATTGCAGATATTAAATTCAAACAAAAGGAATATACAGCTTCTGAAAGTTATTTCCGTCGTGTTTTAAGCGAATATACTTTGGATGATGAAACATGTAAAAGAGCAACTCAAGGAATTGTAGATGTTTACCGTGCAACTCGCCGCCAAGATGAAATCATTGGGTTGAGTAAAGAATATGCTTGTGCAGATATTTCAGAAGATGATGAAGAAATTTTCTTTTATGAAACAGCAAGTGAATTGTATGTGAATGAAAACTATGATGAAGCAATTCCAGAAATCAATAAATATTTGAAACGTTATCCTAATGGTCGTTTCTCAGTTCAATTGTTGAGCTATTTGGCAGATATTTACTACCAAAGAAGTGATGAAGATAGAGCGATTACTTATTATGAAAATATCATAAATCGTCCAAATTCTGGTTACACTGAAGAAGCATTGGTCAGAACCTCAAAACTATTGTACAATAGTGAGCAGTATAGTCGAGCTTTGCCACATTATGAAAAACTTGAAACACTCGCTTCAAAAGCGCAAGTAATTTTCAATACAAGAGTTGGATTAATGCGTACAAATTTTATTCTTGAGAATTTCTCAAAAGCTGCTGTAGCCGCAAATAAAGTTTTAAATGACGAATTATTGGACGATAAAGACATTCGCATTGAAGGGAATTATATTGCTGGAATGTCTTTGTTTAACACTAAACAATATCAACAATCACTTGCTTCTTTGCGCTGGACAGCCGACAATACAGGAAAGGTAAGAGGAACCGAAGCTTTGTATACATTAACTAAAGCATATTATAGTTTAGAGAACTATACAAAAGCAGAAGCTTTACATAATGAATTGTTGCAACGTAAGCCAGCCTACGATTTCTGGATTGCGAAATCATTAATTCTACAAGCAAGAGTCTTTATGATGACGGATGATTTGTTCCAAGCTGAACAAACCATCAATTTAGTCATCAACAATTACCCGAACAAAGAAGATGGTGTGTTGCTTGAAGCCGACAAAGTAAAATCAGAATTGATGCAGTTGAAGGATTCGCCGGATGAATTTGAGGACGATACGAATCGAATGATTGATATAAATAATGGAGAAGATGAATAAATATATAATTTTAGTTTTCATTGCAAGCGTGTTTTTTACTTTTCCTAAAGCCTTTGGTCAAACAGGTGGGGACGTAAATATAGTTACCGATTCAGATCGTTCTATTGAACCTGCTTATCGTATTTATTTGCGACCTGCAATGATCGATACTGTAATTGGAGCAGCAGCTGTTGATTATCCCTTATTAATGTTAAAAGAAGAAACTTCTTTTGAAGTAGAAGGGATTGAGCCAGCAAATATTCGTCACCGTGCGCAATTGTCACAGTTGTACAATGGCTATGCTAAAGTTGGTGGAGGTAGTTTATTGAGAGGCTTGGGAGAAGTTTATTATAATTCTACACGCTCAAGAAAATTCAATTGGGGTGCGCATGCTGTTCATTATTCTGAATGGGGAGGAATCAGTGATTACGCTCCATCTCAATTTGACAATACAGCCATTAAAGCGTTCGGTAAAGTGGAAGAGAGACGTTTTTCATATGGTGGAGGTTTACATTATAAGAACCAAGGATTACATTATTATGGCTTCGAAAACCCTGATGCAGACCGAGACAGTATTAAACAACGCTATCAATCTGTTGGATTTGATGCGTTTTATGATTCACATAAGAAAGACTCAGCGAAATTAAATTATCGTGTGGGGTTAGAATATGATAATTTTAGAGATAGAAAACCTCAATCAGATAGTCTAGAAGATTGGAGAGGAACTGAAAACTTCATCGGCATAAAAACTAAATGGCAATACAATATGAGTTCGAATGTTTTAGTATCGAACTTAAAAGCAGATTTTAACATTGGATATAATGGTTATCGATATGGAATTGCAGACAGTTCTTTAACAGCTTTAGATACAGGAATTGTTTCAAAAAACACCGTTATTCAATTGCGCCCATTAACAAGTTTCTATGGAATGAATGAGAAATTGCAATTTAAAGTAGGGGGAGAGTTGGCTTTGGATATTCACGAGGAAACAAAAGCAAGTTTATACCCAATTGCTGAAGTTCGCTATTCTTTATTTAACGATATGTTTATTCCGTATGCAGGAATTGAAGGAGGTTTAAAACAACAGCGCTTTGCGTATTTAGCTGCAGAAAATGAGTTTATTGGCTCAAATAATCAGTTGAGAAGCGAAAGCAGATATCAGTTTCACTTTGGTATAAAAGGAACTTTGTCTCCACGCATAAGTTTTAATGCGAATATTGCATTTAAGAATTTAAGAAATCATGCTTTGTTTATTAACGACACGATTTATTCATCAGGAAACCAATTCAGAGTTGAATATGATACAATAGCGATGACTACAATTTCGGGAAGCATTTCCTACCAACAAAATGAGAAATTGAAAGTTGATGTTATTGGTCGTTTTAATACATATTCGGCTAACAATAATCCTTATGCGTGGAATATGCCGCAATTGGAATTAATTACAAGAGGTTCATACAATATTGCAGATAAATTAATTGCAAAAGTTGACTTTACTTTGGAAACTGGTAGAAAAGCGAGAGTTTTTGATCCTTTGGCTGAAGGAGCGGAATTAGAAGACGGAATTTATTACAGAGAGTTGGGTGTTTTGGCTGATTTGAATGTTGGAGCAGAATTTAGATATACACCACGCTTATCGATCTTTGCAGAATTCAATAATTTGGCTGCGCAAAGTTACCAAAGATGGAATGGTTATCCGGTAAATGCTTTTCAATTTATGGCTGGACTGACATTTAGATTTTAGGGGCTAGTGCTTTAATGAAGCCCTATCGCGTTAATACTTAATCATTAAATTTACGACGATGTGTCTAATTGCATTTGCATATAAAGTCTCCGCAGAATATCCTTTAATTCTCATCGCTAATAGGGACGAATTTCATAAACGTCCTGCTCAAAAAGCACATTTTTGGACTGAAGATAAGGAGGTGAATATCCTTGCTGGAAGAGATTTGGAAGGTGGTGGAACTTGGTTCGGAATAGGAGAAACCGGGAAGTGGGCTGCTGTTACGAATCACAGAGATATTGAAAATATTAAGCAATTTGCACCAACCAGAGGAAATTTAATCCCTCAATTTCTAAAATCAACTGACTCAGCAGAGAATTATCTTCAACATTTACAAAAAGATGCTGCGAAATACAATGGTTTTAATTTGTTGTTGGGCGATAAGCATGGAGTTTTTCATTATTCGAATATTTCTAATTCAATCACAAAAATTGAAGCTGGAATTCATGGAGTAAGCAATGCATTATTGAATACGCCTTGGCCAAAATTGGTCCTTGCTAAAGATGATTTGAAAAAGGAAATCGAAAAGGATAATTTTGACCATGAAACTTTATTTTCTATTCTTAAAAATGAGAATAAAGCTGAAGTAAATCACCTTCCCGAAACTGGATTAGATGAAGAGCTTGAAATGGCTTTATCCTCTATTTTTATTGATATCGATAATTATGGAACCCGATGTTCTACCTTGCTTCTTATTTCGAAAAACGGAGATATGAAATTTGTGGAGCGGACTTATGATTCAGAAAATACTTCGAATGTGGATGATGTGGTGTTTGAAATTTGATAGTTAATATTTTTAATTTATGATTGGATAATACAATAATTTGGTCTAATTCTATGTTATTTAATTATCAAATACTATCACATGAAATTATCTACACTTCTCCTAATTCCATTTTTTATTCTATCGAATTTTATTCTTGCGCAAGAAAAGCCGAATGGAAATATGCGTGCTTGGTATGAGATTGGAAATGAAGAAAAGATAGATGCGAGCAAAATTAAACCTAGACCTAATGAATTATATTTCCAATTTAACGTAAATGAAAAAGCAAAGAATTTAGAATCTTTGGGATTTGGTTGGACAGATGATAATCCTGAAAATCATTTTATTGCTCACCTAATTAATACAACGGACTCTACTTTTAATGCAAAGCTTCAAGATGGAAGTTTATTAATGATTCAAGAAGCGATGAACGAAAAAGGCAGATGGTCTCCAATTGAATATTGGGTAACTAGTGGATGTGGGAATAGTTATTTTAGATCTTTAAACTTAGAGCCTGGCCATCAAGTGATGATTCCAATCAAGAAATACCATGGAAGTTTGAAAACTAAAATGAGATTAAAACTTCAAACTGGAAAAGAAATCATTTATTCTGAAATTTTTGAAGGGTCGGTTGAACCACGTCAATTTAGAAGATCAACGAGTACAGTTCATGGGATATTATACCATGGACCAGCGAATTATTTAGAAGATTGGTAGTTCAACTTTCCTTGTATATCCCCCAAAATATCTTAAATTACACTTTGATTCAAAATTCAAAACAATCTTTGAACATTAATTAAGTTTAAAGTGTTTTGTAACTATAATAAGTAAATGTATTTTTGCACTCTTACGATTCTAACACATGGCGAAATATAATCCAGGTCAACTTTTAAAAGACATCAATAATCCGGCAGACTTAAGAAAGTTAACGGAAGAGCAATTGCCTCAAATTTCTGAGGAAGTACGTCAATATATTATTGATGTAGTTTCAGAAATTGGGAATTCACACTTTGGCGCAAGTTTAGGTGTCGTTGAATTAACAGTTGCTTTGCATTATGTATTCGATACTCCAACAGATCAATTGGTTTGGGATGTTGGACATCAAGCTTACGGCCACAAGATTCTTACTGGAAGAAGAGATGCTTTCCCTACCAATCGTACGAAGGGTGGGATAAGTGGTTTTCCAAAACGTAGCGAGAGTGAATATGATACTTTTGGTGTTGGTCACTCTTCAACTTCAATTTCTGGAGCATTGGGAATGGCGGTTGCCAATCGTTACAAAGGTCATCCGGAACGTCAACATATCGCTGTAATTGGTGATGGTGCAATGACAGCGGGTTTAGCTTTTGAAGGATTGAATCATGCGGGTTATGAAAAAGACGCTAATTTATTGGTGGTTTTGAACGACAACTGTATGTCGATTGATCCGAATGTGGGTGCGTTAAGAGATTATTTAACGGACATCACAACTTCTCATACTTACAATAAAGTAAAAGATGAGGTTTGGACAATGTTGGAAAAGATTTCAAAATTTGGTCCTGATGCACGTTCAGTTGTAAGTAAAGTTTCAACTGCTTTAAAAGGTAGTTTGTTGAAACAAAGCAACATGTTTGAATCGCTAAACTTCCGTTATTTCGGTCCTGTAGATGGTCACGATGTAATTGGGTTAGCAAAAGTATTAGAAGATTTAAAAGATATACCTGGTCCAAAGATTTTACATTGTTTGACCAAAAAAGGAAAAGGATTCAAATATTCTGAGGAAGGAAATCCAACACAATGGCACGCGCCAGGGGTTTTCAATAAAGATACTGGTGAAATCGTAAAGATTGTACCAAGTTCGCCTCAACCTCCAAAATACCAAGAAGTTTTTGGACATACCATCGTAGAATTAGCGGAGGAAAATGAAAAAATCATGGGAATTACTCCTGCGATGCCTTCAGGTTCTTCCTTAAATATTATGATGAAAGCAATGCCAGATCGTTCATTCGATGTGGGAATTGCAGAGCAACATGCAGTTACATTTTCTGCAGGATTGGCAACTCAAGGGTTGGTTCCATTCTGTAATATTTATTCATCGTTTATGCAACGTGCTTATGATCAAGTGATTCATGATGTTGCATTGCAAAATTTAAATGTTGTTTTCTGTTTAGACCGCGCTGGTTTTGCTGGAGCAGATGGAGCAACTCACCATGGAGCATACGATATTGCTTATATGCGTAGCATTCCAAATATGGTTGTTGCTGCACCTATGAATGAAGCAGAGTTGAGAAATATGATGTTCACAGCTCAGCAAGAAAATATGGGGCCATTCAGTATTCGTTACCCAAGAGGTAAAGGAGTGATGACAGAATGGAAAACGAAGATGAAACCAATGAAAGTTGGAACAGGTCGTAAAGTAACGACAGGTGAAGACATTGCAATTTTATCTATTGGTCACCCAGGGAACTTCGCCCAAGATGCGATTAATGAATTGAAAGGAATGGGGGCTTCTGTTGCTCACTACGATATGCGTTTTGTGAAGCCACTAGACGAAAGTTTATTACACGAAATATTCTCAAAATTCGATAAAGTAATCACTGTTGAAGATGGTTGTTTAATGGGAGGGATGGGAAGTGCAATTCTTGAATTCATGGTCGACCAAGGTTATTCTTCGAAGGTAAAAAGACTTGGAATTCATGATGAATATGTTCACCACGGAACACAACAAGAGCTTTTCGCCGAAGCAGGATATGATGCAAATGGAATTATCAAAACTGTTATAGCCATGTTGCCAGAATTAAAAAGTTCATTGAGCTCAGAGGAGAAAGTGAAGTATTCGGTAGGGTGAATCTAATTGAGTAATTACGAATGGAGAATTACGAATTAGGTCATCATTCTTCTCAATAGTCTTTTTGGTATATCTAATGGGTGATGAGTAAAATGGATAAGAGAAAAATCGAATTCTTCAAAGCGCCAATCATGGCTGTTGAGTATATGTTAAGAAGTCTTTCGTGGTCAGGTCTTTATGAAGGGCGAGTAAAATATTTATTATTCTTTATACTTCCTTACGCTCCAATTTTAATTTACGTTTATAAAGTTGAGAATCAGAATGGCGAATTATTCGCTATATTTTACATGTTTTTTTATCTAATTCTAACTGTAATCTTAGGTACTCAAATCAGAAAACTAGCCAAGCAATGGCCTGAAAAAGAATATAAAAAGCTAAATCCTGATCAAGTTACTTTTCCATTTATCTTGATACTGCTTTTAAACGCAAGTTTACACTTCACGATTTTCTATTATCTCATTAAGTTTTTCGTAGAATAGCACAACGATGTTTGAGCCTTGCTTTTTCTCTCCGACCTCAGCGAAACCTCTGCTTTTTCTCTGCGGTTAAAAGATTAATATTTCACGAATACATTCTTCGGCTCTGTAAAGAATTTCATTGCTTCCCAGCCACCTTCTCTACCAACTCCAGAGGATTTCGTTCCACCAAACGGCGTACGTAAATCTCTTACCAACCAAGCATTAATCCACACAATTCCTGCTTCGATATCGTTAGCCATTCTGTGCGCTAGTTTTAAATTATTTGTCCAGATTGTTGCTGATAAACCATATTGTGTAGAATTCGCCATCATCAAAACCTCTTCTTCCGTTTCGAAAGGCGTTAAGGTAACTACAGGACCAAAGATTTCTTCTTGGTTTGTTCTACAGTTATAGTCCAACCCTTCGATAATTGTTGGCGCAATATAAAACCCTTGATCATAAGGTGCGTCTAATTTCACTTGGTGTCCACCCGCTAAGATTGTTCCGCCTTCTTCTTTGGCTAATTCAACATAGCTTAGAACTTTCTCCATGTGTGGTTTCGAAACTACAGCACCCAATTGAGCTTTTGGATCGTTAGGATAAGAAACCCTCGATTTTTTGATTTTTTCTACAAATTCTTTCTTGAAACGTTCGTAAATTCCTTTTTGAACGAAAATTCTTGATCCACATAGACAAATTTGACCTTGGTTGGCAAAACTTGAACGAATGGTAGTTGTCATCATTTCATCGAAATCACAATCATCAAAAATGATATTTGGATTTTTCCCACCTAGTTCTAATGAAAGTTTTTTGAACATTGGTGCCGCAATTTTTGCAATTGTTTGACCAGTTGTTGTTCCACCAGTAAAAGATATGGCTTTTGTTAATTCATGACGAACAATGGCGTCACCTGCAGTGTGGCCAAATCCGTGAACGATATTCAAAACTCCTTTCGGGAAATCGATGTCTTCCATTACTTTACACAACAAGTAAGCAGTGTAGGGTGTAACTTCAGATGGTTTTGCCACAACACAATTTCCTGTTGCCATTGCTGGTGCGATTTTCCAAGAGAATAAATATAAAGGCAAGTTCCAAGGTGAAATACATCCTACAACGCCAAGTGGTTTGCGGAGCGTATAATTCACACCCACACCCACCATTTCATGAGATTCAGAAGCAAAGTGCTGAACACCAGTGGCGAAAAATTTGAAGTTTGAGATTGCTCGAGGAATATCAACATGTTCGGCCAATTTAACTGGTTTTCCATTATCTCTACTTTCGGCTTCAACGAATTCATCCATTCTTGCAGCGATTCCTTCAGAAAGTTTCATCATCCAATCTCCTCGTTCTTCAATGCTTAATCCAGACCAACTCGGAAATGCAGCTTTAGCCGCTTCAACTGCTTCTTCAACATCTTCCGCTTGAGAATCAGGTATTAAAGAATACGCAATTCCTTTTGCAGGTTCTATATTGTCGAAGTAGTTTCCTGCTTTTGGAGCAACAAATTTTCCGTTGATGTAGTTCTGTATTTTTTCCATTGTGAATATGACTTTATCGTGTAGTGTAAAAATATAAAAATTAAGTGATTTCCTTCGTTTTCAGTCTAAACGTCGCCATCATTAAAATTCCAAAAAGGATACAAGCAAATAATAAATGTGCGGTTTGAACCAAACCTGGAACATTGAAATGGTTTAAAATAACTCCACTTAATAATTCAATCGCTAACATTGCGAAAACCCAATGAATGATGCGTAAATCTTTTCTTTTTCTAGAAATCCAAAACATCACAGCGATTAAGCCCAAGACTAGCCAAGAAGAACTTCTGTGAATAAAGAATATGAGACCTAAATTTTCAGCCCAACCTTCTCTTCCAATTCCCGCTTTTGTAAGGTGGTCAATTTCCTCTCTAACTTGAGTTCCTAAAAACATTTGCGCAAAAACAACAACGAAAATGAAGAAAACCAAGGCATAAAATGGTTTACTTACCCTAATATTTCTTTGTTGAGAAGGAGCGACAATTCTAATGAGGTAAAGCTGTAACCCTATTATGACCAGCGCTAAGAAGAGATGTACAGTAATTGTCCATGGAACAAGGTTTGTCGCGACAACTATAGAGCCAAACCAAGCCTGGAACACCAATAAAAGGAGGTTGACAGTGGAAACAATGACCAACTTTCGTTTACGGTATTTGAGCATTATCCAAAGAAAAACGAGTAAAACTCCATTTCCGGCCATGAAACCAAACAAGCGATTGGCATATTCTGTCCACGTTTTTCTTACGTTAAAATCTTGTTCGTATAAAATTGATTTGTCATTTCGAATTTTCTCAGCTGTTTCCTCCATTCCAATTGATTCTAGAATGTTGCTGAATTTTTCAACTTTCTTTGCGCGCTTTTCGCTGTAGATGTACTTGTAATCATCTGGTAAAACAGAACTGTCTGTTGGTGGAACCCATTGACCGAAGCATTTTGGCCAGTCCGGACATCCCATTCCACTTCCTGTAATTCTAACAAAGCTTCCCGCTATCACTACGAGAAAAATAAAAACTAAAGTTATCCAATTGACGCTAACAAACCACTTTCCGTATTTCATTACAAGCTATTTTTATAAAAAAATGTCACTTTACAAAAATACTATTCAAACGATTATAAAGGCGGGAATTTCAAATGTTTTTCCAAATTTTACGCAAGCGAAAAAGTATGTGTTACCGTGTGGACGTTTTGTAAAACGTCCGCACCATACGTATTGAAATGTCATCAATGTCAGTTTTCAAAACTGGGAGTAACGCCGATAATGGATTTTTAAAACACAATTGGCTTGAAGTTCATTGAGACAGAGTTTACACAATGCCTCGTGTTTTTAGCAGTTAACATTTCTCCTTCAAAAACATGGCCTAGATGTCCTTTACAGTTCGCACATACAATTTCAGTTCTTCTTCCATCAGCGTCCAAAACACGTTCTACAGCACCGTCAATTTCATCATCAAAAGATGGCCATCCGCACATAGAGTTAAATTTTGATTCTGAAGTGTAAAGGGGAGCATCGCATTGTTTACATGTATAAACACCTTCCGCTTTTTCATCTAGTAAAGCTCCTGTAAATGGTCTTTCAGTTCCTTTATTAATAATTACTCTGTGCTCTTCAGCTGATAATTCATTGTATTTATTTTCTTCTGACATCATTTTTCTTTTTTATAAAACGTTCAACACTCGGTTATGTTCAATTACAAATATATCAAATTTAAGTTTATTTAAAATGATTCTAAATACCACTTTTATGGTATTGTGAATTCAAAACTACCTCCTTAAATTTGCGACAAAATAAAATACATACTTAAGATGATCAAAAAAATATTTGTTTTTACAGCAGCAGCGACAATGTTAATCGCTTGTAAAAAAGAAGGTTGTACAGATGAATCTGCAATTAATTACAATTCAGAAGCTCAGAAAGATGATGGTTCTTGTGAATTCGATACAGAAGGCGGAACAAGTTATACTGTACCTACTAGTTATATGTTTACAGATGCTAATGGGAATTCAACTGTAAATTTTGATGGTCAAATAGATCGTTTGAGTCAACTAGAAGAAATGGTTGTAAAAATGAAGTCTGGTACTGGAGCAATTGTTTCAGAACAAGATTTATTGGATATGTATGCAAACACTGGAGACAATGGAGGAGGAAACTTCTCATTTACATCTTCAAAGCAATTGGAAAACAAAACATTTACAAATGATGTTCAAATGTTTAAAGATTGGATGGCTGATTTAGCAGTTGCAAGTAATGACAACGGAGAGATGGCGGCAAGTGGACAAGCTGGAGTTTTAACTTCAGGTTCAAGTGCTTATTTGTTTGATGCAAATGGATACGAGCCGGTTCAGTTAATTGAAAAAGGATTAATGGGTGCTATATTCATGCACCAAGCTGTGAATGGATATTTTGCGGATGCTAAAATGAATGTAGACAATACTGATGCTGTTGATGCAGCAAATGGAAAATACTACACTACAATGGAGCACCATTTTGATGAGGCTTTCGGATATTTTGGTGTAGACACTGACTTTCCTTCAAGTATTCCAAGTAGTTTTTGGGGTAAATACTGTAACAGTCGTGATGCTGATTTGAATTCAAATTCAGTAATGATGGACAACTTCTTGAAAGGTCGTGCTGCAATTTCAAATGATGATCTAGACAAGCGTGATGAAGCAATTCAAGAAATTCGTTTAATGTGGGAATTGATTTCTGCTAAACAAGCAGTTTATTACTTGAATGCAGCGATTGGACAATTGGGATCTGATAACGCAAAAGCATTTCACTCACTTTCTGAAGCTTATGCATTCGCATGGAATTTACGTTATGCTCCAACTGAAACAAGAAGAATGTCTCAACCAGAGCATGCTATCTTAATGGAGTTATTTCCAGATAATATGTGGGATATCACTGTTGCAGACATCAATATGATTATTGATGCAATTAATGTGAAGTTTTAATACCAGGGTGATTGTCGAAATAGATATTATGTTTCGACAATCACCCTAAAACAAAAAAGTTATGTTGAAAAGATCGGTAGGATATGTTTTACTTTTGAGCGTTGCACTATTATTTTCCTGTAAGGATAAAGTTGGAAAAGACGAAGATAATACACCTTTTAACAAGGGAGATATGTTGAAAAATGTTTCAGCAAATATCATTCTTCCTTCTTTGAGTCAATTCGATGCTGATATTTCTGAATTAAAATCAAGTTTCATTACTTTTAAAAATGACCCAACAAGTGCAAACTTGGAGGAAGTGAAAATGCATTGGAAATCGGGTTATTTGACATGGCAAACTTTGAAGATTTTTGATTTTGGTCCAATTCGCAACATTGGTTTCAAAAGCGCTACTGGAACTTATCCTGTTGATGCATCTAAAATTCAATCAAATATAAATGCTGGAACTTACAACTTAGCTTCTGCATCAAATTTGGATGCTATTGGATTAAGTGCGTTAGATTATTTACTTTTCAATGACCAAGCTTTGAGCGAATTTCAAACGAACGCAGCTTATGTTGTTTATACCGATGAAGTAATTCAAAAACTGTCTAGTGAAACACAAACAATTGTGAATGGTTGGTCAACATATAGAGGAACATTTAACGAATCTACTGGAACTTCTTCAACTTCTGCTTTCTCTGAATTTGTAAATGAATTCAACAGAGATTATGAATTAGCGAAGACTGCAAAAATTGGAATTCCTATTGGAAAAGCAAATTTAGGTTTAACAAATCCGGAATATGTTGAAGCAAGGTATAGCGGAATTTCTTTCGAGCTGTTAGTGGAGAGCGTTAAAGCTTTAAAAGTAACTTACAATGGTTCTGGCGGACTTGGTTTTGACGACTATTTAGTGAATTTGGAAAGAACTGATTTGGATGATATTATCAATGATAAGTTTGATATAATTATTTCAAAAGCAGAAGGGTTTTCAATGACTTTAGAACAAGCAATCAACGATCCTTCGATGGTAAATCAATTGGATGAATTGTACTTACATCTGCAACAACAAGTTGTAAATATCAAAACTGATATGACAGCAGCGTTTGGCGTTTTGATTACATATCAAGACAACGACGGTGATTAAAAATATAAGCCTTAGTGTGAAAGCTGGTTTTTTTAAGCAAACAGCGATAGCTCCATTAATTATGTTTCGCATAATTTTTGGAGCTATGCTGCTTTTTAGTAGTCTGCGTTTTATTATGAAGGGTTGGGTGGAAACGCAGTACATTGAACCACAATTTTTCTTCGGATATTTAGGCTTTGAATGGGTAAAACCCTTGCAAGGAAATTTGATGTATATTCCATTTGTCATTATGGCAATTGCAGCCTTGTTTATCATGTTGGGGCTTTTTTACCGTGTGAGTACCTTTATTTTCTTTGTGTGTTTCACCTATGTTGAACTTCTCGATAAGTCAAATTATCTCAATCACTATTATTTCATCAGTTTAATGAGTTTTTTGATGATGTTGGTTCCAGCCCATCGCGATTTTTCTATTGATGCAAAACTTTTTCCTAAAATTAGAACAAAAGAAACCGCTTCTTGGCATATTGGAATTCTGAAGTTTCAATTGGCTGTCGTTTATATTTTCGCTGGGTTAGCAAAGTTGAATGCAGATTGGTTTTTTGAAGCGCAACCATTGAGAACTTGGCTTCAAGCACATCACAATTTACCATTGGTTGGAGGACTTTTGCAAGAAGAAATTACAGCTTACTTTTTTAGTTGGTTTGGTTGTATTTATGATTTATTCATCGTGTTTTTCCTGATGTACAAAAGAACCAGACCATTCGCTTATGTTGCAGTTATAGTTTTTCATATTGTGACATGGCTGCTATTTCCAATAGGCGTTTTCCCGTGGGTGATGATTTTCTCTACTACGATATTCTTTGGTGTGAAATTCCATCAACAACTTTTAAATGGATTGAAAAAACTGTTTAAATGGACAGAAAAACTTCCTGAAACGATAAAAAGCATTCCATCTCCAAAACCTTTTGTGAAATATGGAATCATTTTATTTAGCGCAATTCAAATTCTAGTTCCTATGCGATTCTTGGCGTATCCAGGCGATTTATTTTGGAATGAAGAAGGTTTTAGATTCTCTTGGCGCGTGATGTTGATGCACAAAGAAGGTCACGCTACTTTTTATGTTACCGATAAAGCATCTGGAAGAACTATTGAAATAAACAATACCGATTATTTGACTGTTAGACAAGAAGATCAAATGATGACACAACCAGATATGATTTTACAGTTTGCTAAAATTTTAAAGAAAGAATTTGATGGAAAAACCTTTTCAAATAGCGAACAATCGATAACTTTGCGCGATCCTGCGGTGCATGCTGAAGTATTTGTTTCATTGAACGGCAGACCATCGCAGTTATTTATTGATAAAAAACACGATTTGACAGAATTGCCATACAATTTGAAACACCGTAATTGGATTGAAACTTTTGAAAAATGAGAATAATATTAATTATCATATCATTTTTTATAGTGTCCCCAATTATTGGGCAGGAGACTTATCGTGGGGTAATTGTTGATCAACAAAATGATGAATTGCCAGGAATAAAAATCCAAAATCTTAATTCTAAAAAACTCCAAAGAACATCAATTGATGGAGAATTCTCTTTTCTAGCCAATTTAAATGATACCATAGAATTTACCTATACTTCTTACGACACTTTAAGAATTATCGCAGGAAAAGACATTGAATTGAACAAATCGAAGAGGTTCGAAATGAAATATGAAACCCAAGAAATGGGGGAAGTAATGATCATTAAGAAGAGAATGGCCGATTTTAATGTTGGATTCATGCCGCCCATCAAAGGAGTTAGACTAAATACAGGGACAAATTCAATTATTGAATTAGAAAATTTAAGTGGAGCAAAATCTACGGGTAACGCCAGAGAAATGTATGCAAAAGTTCCAGGATTAAATATTTGGGAAAATGATGGCGCAGGAATTCAAGTTGGAATTGGAGGTAGAGGATTAAGTCCAAAAAGAACTGCGAATTTTAATACACGTCAAAATGGATACGACATCAGTGCAGATGCTTTGGGTTATCCAGAAAGTTATTACACGCCACCAATTGAAGCATTAAAAAGCATAGAAATTATTCGTGGTTCTGCAGCGTTGCAGTTCGGAACGCAGTTTGGAGGTTTACTGAATTTCGAAATTTTAGACCCCGTTAAACATTCGCCATTTGAATTTACAAGCAGAAATACGGTGGGAGGGTATGGCTATAAAAGTACATTCAATCGTATTTCTGGAACACACAAAAGATTCTTTTATCAAGCATATCATCAATACAAAACAGGCGATGGCTATAGAGATAACAGCGAATTTTATCAGCACCAAGCCTTTGCTCAACTCGGTTATTATTTAAACGAAAATTGGACTGTGAGTGCCGAGTTTACCCATATGAATTATACGACCAAACAAGCAGGTGGATTAACAGATTTAGGATTTGAAGAAGATCCTCGCCAAAGTGTGCGTGACAGAAATTGGTTTGCTGTAGATTGGAATTTATTGGCCCTAAAATCCACTTATGAAATCAATAAGTCTACTACGTTTGATGTACGTGCTTTTGGAATGATTTCTAACAGAAGAACAATAGGATTTTTAGGAAAAATAACCCAAACGGACCAAGGAGGAAACAGAGAAATGATTTATTCCGACTTTATGAACGGTGGAGTGGAAGCGCGTTTCTTAAAGAAATACAGTTGGTATAAATCTGAAACTGAACCTGCAAAAGTGAAAGGAGCACTGCTTGTTGGAGCGAGAGTTTATCAAGGTCAAACCCAAACCAGACAAGGAACGGCAGCAGATGGAGATGACGCTAATTTTATGTTCATCAATCCTGATGATGTGGAAGGTTCTTCTTTTGATTATCCATCAGTCAATCAAGCCTTATTTGCTGAAAACATGTTTTTCGTTGGAGAGAAATTGAGATTTAATGTTGGAGTTCGTATTGAGAATATTTCAACGAGTTCAGAAGGATTTTACAAGCAATATGTTGTACACCCAATTAATTTCGACACTTTAGCTATAAGCCGCGTAAATGATACGAATAATGTTGAACGAACCGTTCCCTTATTTGGAGCAGGAGTTTCTTATAAAACAGGAGCGAAATCCAGTTTGTACACCAACATTACACAAAACTACCGAGCAATTAACTTTACAGATATTCGTGTAACGAATCCTAACGTTGTGGTGGATCCAAACATAAAAGATGAATACGGATTTACATCAGAATTAGGCTTCCGTGGCTTATTGAAAGATATCTTAATCTATGATTTATCGGCATTCTATATTTTCTACGGTGATAAAATTGGATTCGCTCCAAAACCAAAAACCGTCAAAAAAGAAAGAACAAATATTGGTGACGCTCAAAATTATGGGTTAGAAACTTTTGCAGAAATTGATTGGCTGAAATTAGGAGCCAAAAAACGCGATTGGTCCTTAAATACTTTCATAAACGCTTCCTACATCAACGCCAATTACATCAATTCCAAAGAGCCAAATTACGTAGGTAATAAAGTGGAATACGTAAGTACCTTCATGGTAAAATCAGGAATTAGTTCTTCCTTCAAAAACTGGACACTAAAAGTACAAGGAAGTTTCAATTCCGCACAATTCTCTGACGCTTCCAATGCAATAGAACCTTCCGGAGATGCTGTAATCGGTGAAGTGCCAGCGTACGCAGTTTTTGATTTCAGCGGAAAATATACTTTTAAAAAATGGTTTCAGGTGGAGTTTGGAGTGAACAACTTTACAAATGCGAGTTATTTTACGAGGAGGGCGACGGGTTATCCTGGCCCTGGGATTTTACCTTCGGATGGAATATCTGGGTATGTTACGCTACAGTTTAAAATTTCTAAGTAATTTTTAATTACGAATTAAATATTCAATGGGATTATAAAAACATCGTTAAAAGGAAAGGACCTCTCGAACGATTGAAATAAACAGGCAGTTGCCTAAATTATTTAGGGTGTAGCTGTTTAGGCTGTAAATATTTAAAAAATTAAATGTTAATTTGCATAAAGTGGAGCTGAAAGGAAAGTGCTTTTGATCCCGCTTTAATCGCAATTAACTCTAATTAGAAATGGAAAAACGACACCTCAACAAACTATGAAAACAATGAAACATATTTTAACGCTTTTAATTTTTTTTGCTGTAGAATCGACTTTCGCCCAATCAAGTATCCCTGACTTTTTAATAGGAACTTGGAAAATGGAAAATAAAGAAGTTTATGAACATTGGGACAAACTCCATGAAAATACCTTAAAAGGATTTTCATATAATTTGAAGGACGGACAAATGTTCATTTCTGAATATTTGGAGATCAGAAGAGATACTAATAAAATAATTTATTCCGCAACTGTCCTTAAACAAAATTCAGGTAAAGCTGTGTATTTTACATTAACAAAACAGGATAGCATTTATACTTTTGAAAATCCAAATCACGATTTTCCGAAAAAAATTGTTTATCAAAAATTGAATGATAAAGAGATATATGTGCAGGTTTCGGATGGAAAACAAAAGAATTTTGCATATAAAATGCTAAAGCAGTATCAAAAGGAAGAAAAAAATGATTCTACAATTGTAAACCCTAATTATGACAAGGCATTAGCCGAAAAATTAGGTGGTGATGATTATGGAATGAAAAGTTACTTTCTGGTCATTTTGAAAACAGGAACAAATGCTACAACCAACAAAGAACTTATATCAAAAAGCTTTAGAGGTCATTTGGACAATATAAACCGTTTGGTTGAGGAAGGTAAACTTATTGTAGCAGGTCCTTTGGGAGAGAATGAAAATAATTACAGAGGTATTTTTATTTTGAACAACCTTAAGACGATAGAAGAAGCCAAAGATTTACTACAAACCGACCTTGCAGTTAAAAATGGACTCTTGGATTACGAAATATATAATTGGTATGGTTCAGCTGCACTTCCCGAATATATACCCTTCTCTGAGAAAATAACGAAAATTAAACCATAGTATATTGGGACAAAACAACAAAAAAAAACAAAGGTTGATAACCATATTGAAAATTCAGGTTAATATAGGAGCAATGGATTGAATTTGTCAATTTTGTTGCCCACATAGTAAAAAATCGACTCGACATATTGACCCTATACTAATGGAAGTTGTAGGTTAGAATGATAATTAAGTCTGTTAAACACACATATTCAATAAATGGTTAAACCTCACCTTTTTGAAAGTCCCGGAAGTTCTTGAAATCTGCTTCCCTGTTATCTGGATTTTATTTTTTTTAACCCATTTATCATAATCATACGCTTTCGAATTCCTTTGATTATTGATCTTCAAAATTTCCCCTTTCAGTTTTTATTTGCTATTTTATTTACCTAAATACGCCATTTATCAAATCCAATCACATTGGTTGTAGGGAGAAAGTATGGTAGATGATTAGAAATATGGAAAATATGAAAGAGAATAGAAAACAGACCTTTTTACTCATCGTCGGAATCATTTGTCTACCGCTAACATTGTATAAATACTATACTTTAGGCGATTCTGATTTTAAATATTTACTTGGAGTGGTCTTAAGTTTATGGCTTATTTATGACTACTATATTTATAAAACTAAGCGTACTCATATCTTTGATATTTTCAAAAGCAAATTGAAAGATGAAGGGAATTAATCATGATTCCCCGTTGTTATATTAGTTTCTTTGATTAAAATCAGCATTGAGCATTGAATAAAAAAAAGGATACTGGCAAGAATTTAATCCAATTCAGTTGTAAATCGAGACTATCGGTAAGTTACCTGGGATAAAAAAAACAAGTAATCATTTTTAACCACTCACAACAATACTTTTATTCGTTTTTGACTATTTTTAAACTTCTATAATAATTAAATGCTAGTCAGTTTTTAAATATTTAATGGAGGCTAATTATTGAATTAATTGATATGAAAATAGGGAAGAAAATTATTATTTGGTTTTTATATTTCTTACTTATTCCATTAACTTTTATAATGGCTTCTTTAATTCTCTCCTTTATTACAATTGACAGAATTGTACATGATGAAAATCCTGAAAAACTAATATATTTAAGTACGAATGGAGTTCATTTAGATATTGTAATTCCAGTTGAAAATATAGACAGTTTAGTTCTGTCCGGACTAAAATACAATAGAAGCGAAAAGTATTTATCGTTTGGTTGGGGTGATGAAAATTTCTACATAAACACACCAACTTGGGGAGATTTAACTTTCAATAATGCTTTTAGTGCTATGTTTTTGAAAAGTTCAACGTTAATGCACATAACTCGCTATCAGACTGAACGTTCAGATTGGATTGAAATAAAAGTAAATGAATCTGAGTTACAAAAACTGAACAGCTACTTACTGAACACTTTCGAATTAAATCAAAAAGGAAAAAAAGTAATTCTTAAAAACAAAGGATATTCCTCTGCAGATGATTTTTATAAATCAAAAGGAAGTTATTCGTGTTTTAATACATGTAATAGCTGGGTGAATACCGGATTTAAAGAAAGTGGATTGACATCATGTTTGTGGACACCTTTTGACTTTGGATTAATGAATAAATATGAGTAACTATATGGAGTAGAGTATTTTATGTATGTGGTGGTATTTATTCTTTCCTTTGATTTCAAGCTTAATTCATCTCATTTGAATCATTTTTCGAATAAAAAATTCAGGAAGTAGAACTTTAAAAATCAAATCAATTTCTCAAGAAACTGTCTTCCAATTCGGAATGTTGAGACGAAAAATACTATCTTGTACCATTGATTCTTTAATAAGAACCAGGAAGCAAAGTGAAACATTCATTGATTTACGCAATGAAGAGAATTTAGAAATAAAACATTGAATTATGGAGCCAGCACTTAAAACAATGATTGACAATATGCCTGAAAAGACAGGTAAGTCACTCGATGAATGGAAAAAAATCCTCAAAGAAAAATCTTTTGCTAAACATTCCGAAGGAGTAAAATACCTCAAGACAGAACATGGTGTTACCCATGGATTCGCCAACACAATTGTGACTTTGTCTAAAGAAGAAAATAGTTCATCAGATGACTTGGTCGAAACGCAATACAGAGGCAAAGAAAATCTGTTCCCAATTTATCAATCGCTGTTAGAATATGTTGATACATTAGGGAAGGATATTACCATAACTCCGAAAAAAGGAAGTGTGAGCATAATTAGAAAAAAACAATTCATGCTCATTAAACCTGCCACAAAAACTAGAATTGATTTAGGGTTTAAGTTGAAAGACAAACCAACAACAGAAAGGTTAGAAAATTCCGGTCCTTTTGGAACTATGTGTACACATAGAGTGAAAATTTCTGAAAAATCTGAAATTGATAAGGAACTAAAAGAATGGATTTCTGAAGCCTATGATAAATCAGTTTAAAAACGCTAAAGTGAAGTGTTTTTGCCAAATACGAAAAAAAACCATGTCCATTCAGGATTAAAAGACGGGATTTACGGATCACAAAATGTTATTTAGGATAAAGGTGATTCTTCTTTATCAGTTGATTGTGTGAAAAAATTTATTCTGGAGTCTGAAAAGAGAATAATGGAAATTGCATCATTAAAATCACTCATCACAACCTAAATAACCACCAACTCGCGTTAAACATTAATAATTAACCATTAATCATTACTTCACGTAATCCTGCTTATGCACCAACATATATTGATTGTCATCCATTTTTAAATATCCTTGGTCATAGCAGAAAATGTATTGACTTCCTTTTTGGGTGGTGTAAATATTGGTGTAATAGTGAAAGTTAAATCCTTCTTCGGCCATCGTAATTCCGTCTACAGTTTTCTTCCCGTCTGGATTTAGTTTTGCCAAAATACGCCTGTTTTTACGCAAAATATTATTGATTCTTCGCATGTAGTTACTGCTGTCTTCATTCAATCTGTTGTTGAAGGTGTTTCGACAATAATCACCACAGAATTTTTGATCTCTTCTTCCTGTGAGTGGTGTTTGGCATTCTTTACATAATCGTTTTTCTTTGGTTCCTGACATAAGAAGATTGTTTAGTACAATTTAAATAAAAAAAATGAAACAAAACAATATACGCCAAATGTCGTATTGTGAAATATGTATTTTACCCCTAAATTTGCTAAAAAACAATTAGTTATGAAAAATACAAAAATTATTATCTCAAGTTTAACGTTGGTGTTTGGACTGGGATTAAGTTCATGTAAAAAGGAAGGTTGTACAGATCCTACAGCAACAAATTATAACGCAGAAGCAGAGAAAGACGATGGAAGTTGCATAGTTGCAGATCCAAACACTCCATCTTCACCAGGCTCATTCACGCCAAATTTTTCGGGTGAATTTGCAGGATTAATTGCAATCAAAACAATGACCACTACAGATACTCCGATTGGTCCAGTAGATACTGAATTTGGAACTGCAGTTGCTGTGTTTAGTGAAAATTCAGGTGCATCATTTGTAAGTGCTGGTACAGTTAGTGTTGATGGTGAATCGCTTTCTGCACAAAATAACAATTCCTATATTTACATGGTAGGAATTACAAACCCAACTGGATTAACATTTGGTTCTACAGTGGATTGGGAAGGGACTGGATCAACATGGGAGTCATTCTCCACTTCAACAAATCAAGGTTTTTCAACAGTCAATGCAATTACTTCAGGTGATGTATCTGTTTCAAGTGACTATACCTTAACAAGTGGTTCTGTAGCCAATGCTGATTCAATATTGTATGCTGTTTATGGTTCAAGCGGAGACAAATTGGTGATTGTTGGAGGAAACAATACATCGTACACTTTCACTGCTGCTGAATTAGCTAACTTAGGTCAAGGTTCGGGTTATGCACAAGTTGTTGGACTAAACTACGACAAGAAAGTAATTGGTGCAAAAGACTACTGGCTAATTAACGAAACTGTGAGAACGAAATCGATTAATGTAACGCAATAACAATTAATTAGACATCAATATTCATCAAATTATTACTAACCATTTAAATCAAATTATGTTGGTTGGGTTTCGTAGGGGCATTTTGCAAAAGACCCCTACGAAAATCCACACAACATTTTTTATTAATGACTATGCGCCGTCTCTCCTTTTAACATCTCAGCAATCAAATAATACGCCCCATTTTGAACAATCATAGCATTTTCAGGTAATGGCTTTAACAAATCAACAGCTATCCAATTACCTTCTTGTTTACCTGTTTTCACTTCAACCATTTGAAATTCGAATTCCTCTTTTCGCTTTTCCTGAGTTTGAGTAGTAATGAAAATATACGTTTTTTCATCTTCAGTAATAATTGCAGATTCGGGCAAAGCCATAATTTCACTGGCCTGAGTATAAATCTTTCCCTTAATGTACATTCCAGCAACAAGATTAAAATCTTTTTCTTCTATTTCGGCATGAATATGAACTGCTCTAGGAGATTCTTCAAAACGTTTTCCAACAGAAATGATTTCTGCCATTAATGGTTGACTAGATGTAGCCACTGTGAATTCAATTTTCTGACCTTTTTTTACATACATAACATCTTTTTCGAATACCATAAAATCTGCATGAAGATGTTCTGTATTTACAATTTTAAACATTGTGGTTTGTTGTTCAACATACTGCCCAATTTGAATGTCAACGGCTTCTATTGACCCATCGATAGGACTTTTCACAGGAATTCTATCATACAAATTTCCTTCTTGTATGTATTTTAAACTCAAATTTAACTGTTTCAATTGTGCTGCATAACCATTCATCTCGCCTTTATTTGAGAGGTATTCTGACTTCGATTTTTGCATGTCTTTCCCTGCTCCAATTTCTGCTTCAGAAAGCTTTGTTTGTCTGTCAAATTGCTTTGATAAATAAGCGTCATTGTGAAATGCTTTTAAATATGCAGTTTGAATATTGATGAAATTAGGATGACTCAAATAAGCCAAAGTTTGACCTTTTTTTACATTTTGTCCTTCTATTACTTCAATTGAAACCACATTACCTCCAAAAATTGATGTTATTGTTGCCTCGTGTTGAGGAGGAACCTCCAGGCTTCCATTGGTATATACAATTCCTTCGAAGGTGTGTTTTTGCATGGTATCCAATTCAATTCTTAAACTTTTGAATTTTTGTGTTGAAAGATGAACTTCATTTGTTGCGTGATCGTGATCATCAACGTGTTTTGTTGCTTCATCTGTTGCAGATTCATTTGCTGTGCAAGAATAAAGCCCAATAATCAGAATTAAACTTGCGATATATTTTATGTGTGATTTCATTATTCTAAATTTTTGTAAATCGATATAATTATGTTTTCTCAACTATTAATCTTGGATGTAAAATTCAAGTAAGTAACGTTGTTTTAAATAATTGTCAAGCGCATTCCAAGCATCCAATTCAATGCTAATTGCAGATCTCACTGCTTGTAAGAATCCTGAATAATCTACTGCTCCTTCTTTAAAAGCTTCAATTGCACTTTTTCTTTGTAGTTGCGCCATGGGTAAAGCTTCTTCTTGATAATAAATCCATGTATTTTTCCATTTCAAGTAATCCTCATAAACAGAATTGACTTCTAAATTCAATTCCATTTTTTGTTGTTGAAAATTTTGTGCTGCAATTTTTCTGTCAATTTTTGCAGCTTGAGATCGTCCCAATTGTTTGTTGAAAACCAATGGAATATTCACGCCAATTTGATAGGTGTAAAATCCAGTTTGTGCTCCAATTTTCTGCTCTCCAATTTGTCCGTTGAATGTTGGTAAATACTGCGAATTTTGATTTTTTATTTTTGCGTCCGAGATATTGATTTGTTGCTCATGATAGGAGAGAAGCGGATGATCTGTAATAGAATCAGAGTTCAGTTCGATGAGGTCAATAAAATTTTTCTCATCAATCGAAGGTGCCGTATAAATTGTATCACTGACCAACCAAAGGTTTAATTTTTGAACAGCTTTGATGTAATCATGGTACTTTTGGCCCTTTTTAATTCTCAATTCATTCGCTTCATTGGCTGTAGATAAATAAGATAAATTTGAAATATCTTCTACCTCATATCTTAATTTTTCAGTGGCTTTGATTTTCGTAAACACAGAATCCAAAGCTTGATAAACTTTGTAAGTGGATTGGCTTGTATAAACTTCAGCCCAAGCTTTTTTTACTTCATATCGAATGGAAACTTGAGATATTTCTAAAGCTTTTTCGGCTAAAATAACCTGTTCATTCTGAAGTCTTATGGCCGACCCAATTCCAAACAAATTGATGTTGCTTTGCTGAATTCCTATTCGAGTATAAACTCCACTTTCGCCATTTCCAGCTTCTTCTTTTCCAGTATAAACAGTGGTGTTTCCTAAATCCCAAGCTGTTTTCTTTAATACATTTTGATGATCAATTTCTAATTGTTTTGCTTTCAACAAAGGCCATCTTTTTAGCGCTTGTTCTTGGGCTTCTTCAATTGAAATTTCTTGCCAACTTTCCTGTAGTGTATTTTGTGCTTTGAACATGGGTGTAACGAGAATAAATAATACTCCGATTCCCATCGCAAGTTTAGGATTTCGATTTGTTTTCATCTTTCTTTTTTCTAAATACATGTATAAAATAGGTAAGACAATTAATGTGAGTATTGTTGCGCTAATCATTCCTCCAATTACAACGGTTGCCAACGGTCGCTGAACTTCAGCACCAGCTGAAGCGGAAAATGCCATTGGCAAGAATCCAAAAATATCTGTTACTGCGGTCAACATAATTGGTCGAATTCTTTCTCTCGTTCCCGTGAAAATTCTTTCCTTAATATCTATCATACCTTCCATTTTTAGAGAATTAAATCGATTAATCAGTACTAAACCATTCAAAACAGCGACTCCGAAAAGAACGATAAATCCTACTCCAGCAGAAATACTAAATGGCATATCGCGCAGCCATAATGCATAAACTCCTCCAATAGCTGCCAAAGGAATGGCGATGTAAATCATGATGGATTGTGCAAATGATTTTAATGCGAAATAGAGTAAAACGAAAATTAAAACCAGTGCAATTGGAACAACAATCATTAAGCGATTTGTAGCGCTTTCTAAATTTTCAAATTGCCCTCCATACGAAATGTTGTATCCTGGAGGAAGGTTGAGTTCGTTTTTTACTTTCTCTTGGATGTCAGTCACCACGGATTTTACATCTCGACCTCTGGTGTTTACACCAACATAAGTCTGACGGTAAGTGTCGTCCCTTGATATTTGCATTGGACCAGGTTCGTATTCTATCGTTGCAAATTCTTTTAACATTACCTGAGAACCATTCGGTAAATCCACAAATAACTTTCGGATATCGTCAATTGAAGAGCGGTAGTTTTCACCATAGCGTACTACCAAGTCGAAGCGGCGTTCACCTTCGTAAATTGTTCCTGCAACGCCACCAGCCAAAGCTGTGCTCAAATAGGTGTTCAATTGTTCAATCGAAACTC
Source organism: Brumimicrobium mesophilum (assembly GCF_003025005.1). Lineage (GTDB taxonomy): Bacteria > Bacteroidota > Bacteroidia > Flavobacteriales_D > Crocinitomicaceae > Brumimicrobium > Brumimicrobium mesophilum. The sequence goes on along the minus strand of NZ_PVSS01000001.1, from coordinate 3,664 downwards.
CATATTGTGCTACTTTATCTCTGTCAAATTTGATGTTAATTTGCGGTAGACCTGATGTTCTTTCAGCATTTACATCTCCTACACCTTTGATGTTTTTTACTAATTCAGCGAGTTCTGTTGCTTTTTCGTTCAAAACGTCTAAATCTTCACCATAAATTTTGATAGCCACATCTTCTCGAACTCCTGTCAATAATTCGTTGAATCTTAATTCGATGGGTTGACTAAAAACAATGTTAACACCGACTAGTACTTCTGCTAATTTCTCTTGCATTTTTCCGATCAATTCTTCTTCACTTTCAGCACTTGTCCATTTGCTGTGGTCTTTCTCCAAAATCACAAACATATCGGCAATATCCATAGGCATAGGATCAGTTGGGATATCCGCAACCCCAATTCGAGAACCAGCCGAAAGAACTTCTGGGAAATTTTCCAATAATGTATTTTCAATTTTAGTAGAAGTGGCAATCATTTCCTCCAAACTACTTCCTGGTCGAATCAATGCTTGAATCGCCAAATCTCCTTCTTTTAATTGTGGAATAAATTCTCCACCCATTCTTGAAAAAGTGAAAATGGTCATTCCTAAAATCAAAGCTGCGATTCCAATTACTATTAATCTGAATTTCATTGCAGCTTCCAAAATTGGGTGATAAATCTTATTGATTCCTCCAATAATTGCATTGCTAAATCTTTCAAGTTTTACTTCAAATTTAGCGTACCAACTTTTCTTGTTTTGAATAGGTCGCATAAATAAAGCGGACATCATTGGTACATAAGTCAGACATAAAATAATAGCCCCAATCATGGCAAATCCAAATGTATAAGCCATTGGTTTGAACATTATTCCTTCAACACCCGTCAAAAATAAAATAGGCATAAAGACAATTAGGATAATGATTTGACCAAAAAATGCTGATTCCATCATGGTGTTACTGGCTTCAATGGCTACATTATCCATTTCTTTTCTTGTGAAATGGAGTGTCCCTTTTTTGATTCTTCGCTGAATTTCAAAAACAGTTCCTTCAATAATAATTACTGCTCCATCTATGATGATTCCAAAATCAATTGCACCCAAACTCATTAGATTTGCCCAAACACCGAATTGTTTCATGAGAATAAAAGCAAATAATAAAGCCAAAGGAATGGTAGTTGCTGTAATTAAACCACCTCTAAAACTTCCGAGTAGAATCACCAAAGCGAAAATCACAATTAACGCTCCTTCAATTAAATTGGTAGCAACTGTATCTGTTGTTCTTGCAATTAATTGGCTTCTGTCTAAATAAGGAACAATTTTCAACCCTTCAGGAAGGGAAGATTGTATTCTTTCAATACGCTCTTTAACATTTGTGATTACTTTGTTGGGATTGGCGTCTTTCAACATTAAAACCATTCCACCAACAGCCTCTTTTCCATCCTTTGTGAAAGCTCCGTAGCGCACTTGGTGTCCGAATCCGATGTTTTCAGCGATATCTCCAATGGTAACAGGGATTCCGTTTTCCGATTTAACAGGAATCTTGCGAATATCATCTAAAGAGCGAATTAGTCCTTCCCCACGAATGAAGTTAGCCATTTTATTTCGTTCGATATATGCTCCACCGGTATTGGTGTTGTTTTCCTCTAAAGCTGTGTAAACATCACTAATTGTAACATTCATCGCTTTTAATTTGTCTGGGTCAATACTTACTTCATATTGTTTGACGTTCCCACCAAAAGCATTTACGTCAACTACTCCTTCGATAAGTGTAAGTTGTCTTGCAACGATCCAATCCTGAACCGTCCGCAATTCCGTTAAAGTATAAAGTGAATCATAATCTGGTTCAACTTCAATACTGTATTGATAAATTTCGCCTAGTCCTGTAGTGATTGGTCCCATGCTTGGCGCTCCAAACTTCGCGGGAATATTTTGACGTACATCAATTAGTTTTTCCTGTACCAACTGTCGGGCATGGTAAGTCCCAATTTCCTCATCAAAAACAATAGTTACAACGGATAAACCAAAGCGTGAAATCGAACGAATTTCTTGAACTCCGGGCAAATTCCCCATTTCAACTTCTACAGGATAAGTCACGAATTGTTCTATATCTTCTGTAGATAAATTGGGTGAAACTGTCATTACCTGAACTTGATTGTTCGTAATGTCAGGCACGGATCCTAAGTTGATTGTGCGCATTGAGAAAATTCCAAAACCGATGATGGCTAAGGTCATTAACCCGATGATTAACTTGTTATTGATGGAAAATGATATAATTCTATAAATCATTTTTTCTTGTATTTAATTAAAATGTAATGGAATTAAAAAAGTATAATTCCGTCGATTAAGGACTTTATAGAAAGCCCAAAATGAACTGTCGTTTAGACAATTCTTATTTTACACAAGAAAAAATGGAGGTCCACGCTGCTGTGAGCTCAGTAGTTCCGGTGGAGAATATTCGGGAATTGAATATTCAACAAATCCTAAGGAAGATTCAAATGCTGGAATAAAAAACTTAGGGTATTTTAAAACTGCGATAATTGCCAGTGAATTAACATTGACGTTTTGGTGATGAACATTTGCAAAAAAACCGAATTCACATTTCTCTTTTGGATCATCTACATCATCAAAAATATGTTGAAGAATATTCACCATAGAAGTTTCATCGTCATGTGCTTCGTGTCCAATATGTGCTTCTGTTGGATTGGTTGAATCATGGAAATGGTTGGTATGAATAGAAACAACGTGCTGTTGATGCTCATAATCGCTTTCACAACGAGGCATAAGATTGTTGGTAAGTCCAACGATATAGCCTACGATTAATAAAAGTGATATGGAATAACGAATTGCTGTCATCTGATTGTAAAGGTATTAATTTAAATCTAATGTTGAAGATTTTAACTTTTCTATAATGTTATTTATTCTGTTTTTAAATAGTGGGAACTTATTCCTCTCTGCAATTGAAATGAGATTAGAATCTCTATTTTTATTAGCTCATAGTCAGAAACAATTTGAAATAGTAAAACTGTTAAATTAAGGGTATAATCCAAAGAGTTTTTTTGGAAATTATCAATTATCCAACGCGTTAATAAATACTAAACCCCACCCAAAACACCCACTAGCTAATTAATAATTATTATTTTAAGCTTTATGTTATAATTTGGTTTTTCAACTGAATTAATTCTATTAATTTTCACACTTTAAAATGCTTCGTAGAACATTATTAATTTTTTATTTCTTTATGCTGAACTCATCAAACCATGCTCAAATTTCCATCCCTCAATCAATTATAAGTGAGGCTGAAACAGCTTTGAGTTTCTATCCTGAATTAAAAGAAATTAACCTAGAAATTAGATTCAAAAAGAACATTAAGAAGTCCACAATGCAAGCTCGACCTAAGATTGGTAGTTTCTTTAAAAGCAGGAAGAATCGAGAATACATAATTCTGATTAGCGAGAAATTTAAAATTTCGGATCAAGAATTTTCAACAATAGATGTCCCAAAAGATGTAATGATTGGGTGGATTGGTCACGAACTTGGACACATAATGGATTACCAAAACAGAAGCAAATTAAACCTAGTTTGGTTTGGATTAAAATATCTTTTTTCTGCGAAATCGATAGTAGAAGCAGAGCGTTCTGCCGATACATTTGCCGTACAACAAGGAATGGAAGAATATATTCTAAAAACTAAAGA